>CAVOXB010000015.1:0-138382 GCA_963700305.1 uncultured delta proteobacterium | reverse complement strand
TTTACATCCTGTCAGAAATTATTACAGGCCCTTCTAGCATTTCTTGAGGCCAAACATCCCTTTTGGCATGTTTGCTTAGTCAATTTAATTGGTTATGACCAAAATTGCACAGATGGGAATTGGCATGGTCATTGCTCATACACTTAGTGACAACCGGCGCAACGAGGCCGGGAGAGGTTGAGAGCGTGGCGATTCGTGACAGACAGAAATGTGGCCATGAATTCAGACATCTTCATCCTAAGAAATACGCAGAAGTTGAGCGTTAGTAGCGGTCACATTGTGAAAGCAGACACAATCATGCTCTGAACAGTTCCTGTTCTGACTCCCTGGGGAGGTGATATCAATGGCTATTTTGACCTGCTACGAATGCGAGGGAAGAGTTTCCAGTCTCGCAAGAGCATGTCCGCATTGCGGAGCTCCTGTGGAAAACAAGCTTATCTGCGTGGTGGAATCAGGTGATTTCAGCGCACTCCAAGAGCTGATAACTAAGGGAGCAAACGTAAATACCGTGGATCAATCCGGCTGGACTCCCCTGATGAAGGCAGCGGAACTCGGACGCGTGGACATGATGGATCTGTTGCTCAAGAAAGGGGCTGATTCCCAGCTAACCGACGAATCAGGAACCTCCACACTCATGTGGGCTGTTTCTACCGGCAACACGGAAGTAATCAAAATGCTATTGGATGCTGGAGCGCGCACAGGCTTATTCCAGAATGACAGTAACAACGTGCTCATTTGGGCTGCGGCTCAGGGCCATGTGGATGTTGCCGACCTATTGATCCATTACGGGGCGGACGTCAACGCAGCAAATGAGAATGGCAGAACGCCTCTTATGGAGGCCTGCTCGCGCGGGCACGGCGATTTTGCGGAAATTCTCATTAACAGAGGTGCAATTGTCGACGCGCAGGACAACAAAGGTGAGACTGCCCTGTTCAAAGCGGCGAAGTCAGGCCATGCGAAGATTGTGGAACTACTGTTGCGCAATAGGGCCGATCTTGATTCCAAGGCCTTGAGGTGGGCTGCTGCGGGAGGCCACACAGCAGTGGTCAAGGTCCTACTGGACAACGGACTGGACGCGAATTCGGCCAACCCTGCCGGTGTCACCCCTCTAATGCGAGCCGCGCTCATGGATCATCCCGCAGTGGTCGAGTTGCTTC
The DNA here is from genome assembly GCA_963700305.1 of uncultured delta proteobacterium. Taxonomy (GTDB): domain Bacteria; phylum Desulfobacterota; class Desulfomonilia; order Desulfomonilales; family Desulfomonilaceae; genus Desulfomonile. The sequence continues at coordinate 137,225 of CAVOXB010000015.1, read as the reverse complement.
TGGAACGCGGTGCTGACCCACTCTCCATCGATCAGGAAGGTTGGTCCCCTCTCGTTCTTGCCGCGAGGGAAGGGCATCTCAGGATTGCTCAATCGCTGCTCGATGCTGGTGCTGATGTCAATTGCACGGATGCTAATGGATGGACAGCAGTATTTTGGGCAGCATCTCTAGGCCACGAGAATATCGTGGACCTTTTTCTGCGATATGGAGCGGATCCAAATTGTCAGGACAAATACGGCGCAACAGCTCTCATGAAGGCTTGTCGGCGGGGATATCCAGCTGCGGCGTCCTTATTGCTCGAAAAGGGAGCGGACCCAAATATTGCCGACAAGAACGGCGCTACGGCTCTCATGAGGTCATGCAGGGGGGGACACACAAGATTGGTAAAGCTTCTCCTGATGAAACAGGCAAATGCGAATGCAGCAGATAAGGATGGAAATACTGCCTTGATTCTTGCCGCAAGCGAAGGACACAAAGAACCGGTGAGACTTCTTCTCGAAACAAATCCGGATGTGCGTGCTAGCGACAAGAACGGCTGGACTGCCATGATGTGGGCCGCGTCCATTCGGAACAAAGAAGTAATGGCTCTCTTGGAGAGACACGTGGCCGGATAATAACAAAATCTATCGGAGGACGTGTCATGGCTCTGAGTACGTGTTATGAATGCGGAGATAGAGTTTCAAATCTTGCCGACTCTTGCCCCCACTGCGGCGCACCAATGAACAATAAGCTTATTTACGCTGCCATGATGGGCAATGTCGTAAATGTCCATGAATTTGTGAACGACGGCGCTGACGTCAACGCGCGAGACGAAGAAGGTTGGACCGCGCTGATCACTGCCTGCAGAGAAGGTCAAAGTGAAGTCGTAAAAGTCCTTTTGGACAACAAGGCTGATCCCCGCATAAAGGACAAGAACGGTTGGACTCCTCTTATGTGGGCCGCGGCCGTCGGAAGCACGGAAATAGTGAAACTGCTCCTCGATGGTGGGGCAAATCTTGAAGACCGAGACCAATACGGCGCCACAGCGTTGATGAAAGCGTGCCGCCGGGGTTTCGAGGATGAAGTAAATCTCCTTGTGGAAAGAGGCGCAGACGTTAATGCCAAAGATGAGTACGGTTGGACCGCTCTCATGAGAGCCGCACGCAGGGGCTGTGCTCCGTTGATCAAGACCTTGTTGAACTCCGGAGCTGAACTCGAAGCCAAAGACCAATACGGTGCCACAGCTCTTATTGTGGCAGCAGCCGAAGGCCATGCGGACTCAGTGATACAACTGGTCATGGGAAAGGCAGACATCCACGCCAAGGATCGCAATGGCTGGACCGCCCTAATGTGGGCTTCGTCAGCGGGAAATTCCGATGTTGTGCAAATCCTTAAGGCACACGGTGCGGAATAAAGTTTATCCAGCTCCTGCTAGGATTTATGAGGCGTTACACCTACTCGTTGGGCGAAACGCCATAGCGAAGTATGAAAAGGTTGGGTAGGGCGGGAATCTTGCCGGTCTCTATCAGGCCCTTTTCATGAGCATGTGAGTCCAACGAGTGACACGTTGTCTTGCACCCGAATCGGAAAAGATCCGAGGAGCCCAGCGACGAGGCAACGACATCTTCCTGCACTCAGAGGCTTCATATACTGATTGACGTTTCCCGGAAACTTCAAGTCGACCCTCGGTAGTGCAGGATCTCAATGGAGCCATGACAGAGGCGAGGCGGCGGGATAGTCGCAGGCACGGAGGTCTGCGTCACCAGCTCCGAGGGCATGAAGGACGATGCCGTACCGTTCACCGGAATAGTATCAGCGGTGCTGAAAAACAAAGGAGGCTCGGAACGGCTCCACCATAATGGAGCGGGCAGCCCGAGCCTCCTTACGTCATGCAGCAGACCAAAGGACTAAAAACTAAGTGACCCCGTCAGGCCGAAGCCATAGGTGTACCGGCTGAGCGTCGATGTTCCGCTGCTGGAGGATGAGTACCTCGTAATCGGGAACGTAAGCCCGAAAACACCAAAGCTGCTTCCGCCGCTGAGATCGACTGAGCCCGGCCCCCTGATGGTTAACCAGGAACCTTCGCCCCAGAATGTTAACTTCATGCCGGTTGTGACGTTGTAATCGGTTTCGAAGTTGCCTTCGAGGAAAACCCCCGGCCGCGAAAAATCATAAGAAGCCTTTTCACTGAGGTCCGATCTTCCAATGAACAAGACATCAGGAATAAGAAAGATCCCAGCATACGGTCCACCCTTATTCAGCGTCACGGGAAGCAGCACGCTGGCGTTGGCCGCGCCGACGATGAATGAGCCTCTGTAGTAGGACCCTGCAACCCGGGCACCCAGGTACGGTATTGCGAGCAAGGTCCGCAGGTCGGCTCCATAATTGGGGAATTGCACCGTATTAATAGAAGATGGGATTTGAAGCACACCATAACTGGGAATCGGCACGGGATTGGAAGCACGAACCGACGTCCGCTCCCAGCGCACACCTCCTATCACACCGACCGCCGGGGAAACCCAGTATACGCCACCGAGTTCGTATTGGTTCCACTGAAACTGGCTCCCCTCCCAACTCAACCCTTGATGAGTCGAGACGCCAATGCCCGGTCCAGTGATGGTCTGAAGTGTGATAGAGCGTGGGATATTTGCGGAAACGTTGCCAAAGACCTCATGGGCAGAGCCGATACCTACATTCAAGCCCACCGTGCCCACCGCCAAGTTTGCATTATGCAGCTTGATGTCAATCGGATAGGTGTCCAGGAGGGACCCGAATTGGTTGAACAGGGGGAAGAAGGGACTCAGCAACTCGGTTGGTACGATATCCAAAGAATAATTCAGCGCGATTCTCTTGAACCCCGCCTTGACGACCGGAGTGACTCTCACGCCGCTCATGTCAATTCCGGACGTGGAGAAACCGGTGGGTAGAAAAGACGAGACCCCGCCGGGCGACCCAGGTATCGAGACATCGACACCCTGCGCGTACCCGATTGCCGGTAGCAGCAACACGACCAAGGTGGCCGATAAACGGCCTGCCAAACCCATAACACCCCTCCTTTACAACGAACACTCGCTCCAGCGAGCAACAACAGAAAACAAATTTATAACGCACTTTAAGCCAACTCTTAACACACTCTCTACTGTGCCGTCAACGAATTTGTCAGGAAGTCAAGCAGAATTTCACTTAGATTACAAAGCGTTGGATGAATCTCCTTCGTGTGCCCCTGTGGTACATGGTGCGTATGTCGGATTCGCTCGTTATTCTTGTTCACAATCCAGAAGGTCTAACCATGTCATTTACCAGCAATGACAATCATCCAATTGCTTCGCCCAGCCAAACCGAAATTGCTTTCGAGAACATCTATAGAATCATAATCTTCAGTCATGCAGATAACTTTTTTGGGAATCGGGAAAGAGAATCGGCGAGACTTTCCTTAAAGAAGAGTTGATTTTTCTGGACTAAGGCCTGGCTGAAAGCCGACGCCGGGCAGATACCGGTCCCATAGGTGCTGCGGAAAAGCTCTTGGCTACTTCTACATCTTTGAGTACAGATGGAGCGAAATGAGCCATGGGATTATATAGCTGATCGCCCACCCTGACCTCGAGATGTAAATGCGGACTTGTGGATCGCCCAGTGCTGCCGACGAGCCCGATCACGTCTCCAACCCGCACTTTCTGACCAGTTTGCACCGATATTCGGCTGAGATGCGCGTAGTGAGTGTAAACATCTCGGCCGTGGTCAAGAAGCACGGCCAGGCCGTAGCTCCGATAACCCTTTCTAGTACCGGCGAACGCCACGGTGGCATCGGCGCACGCGCGAATCGGCTCACCTTTGCATGCAGTTATGTCCACCCCACTATGAAATACCCCATGCCTATAACCGAACGGTGAAGAAAGTGCGCCTGCTTCAATGGGAAAAATCAGATCGGGGATTCTAGGGTGCTTCTTACCATTCAATAAATTTGTGACATTACATCCTAGATCTTTTAGTCGTGCGGTCAATCCGCGAGTTTTCTTTTTCTGGCGCTAAGGAACAAAGCTCAACTTCCGCCGGCAGATCTCCCAGGGCAGCGCACTGGTTTTTCAATGAGCCTGAACCGGCTTTTGCACGTGTCGAGTCCCCGTCAAGCCTGTATGGATCTTTCTTCTCCACGTTCGAGACAGTGGAACAAGATACTAGAAAAGGTATAAGAAAGAAGGCAATGTACCTCAGGCAGCCACCCATGCCTTCCCCTCTGTGACCAGTTAGCTTCATTTTAGGCTGGTTACACGATTTCTAATTCCTTGTCAATCATGCAAAATGCATAAATGCATAGTGTGGAGCCTGTTCTTCGCGACAAGTCGCATGCATATTAGACCCGCGCAATCTTCATCGTAAGCACTGGAGTGAAACCGGAAAAGCTATCTCAGGTATCAGCAATTCAGAATCTTGATATCTGGGGGCCCCTGATTCATGCAACCTTTTAATTACTCGACCGGCGATGTCGCTTGTGTCTGCAATAGGCTATTTTTCGCGATCTTCAGGTAATCCTCGTCTATTTCGAATCCAATCATTGAAGTGCCAAGGCGCTGGCAGGCCACCGCCGTATTTCCTATTCCCAAAAAAGGATCGAGAATCAGCTTCGCGTTTTGCAGCCCGTGCAGTTTAATGCACATTTCCGCCAGTTCAGGAGGAAAACTTGCAGGATGCGGCCGGTCAGTGGAACGCCGCTGTATCGTAGGGTAGGGTACGTACCAGTTGTTTCCACGGCATCGCACCCCTTTGCCCGCTGATTTCCAGCGTGTCACATTAGAATCATCTTTGTACGGAACCCCTATGTTGAGTCTCTCCAGCGAGACATTGCCCCCTCGAGTGAAATGGAAAACATATTCGTGAGCATCATTCAAAAAGCGCTTGCTATTTATGGGCTTGAAATGACCTACATTGAGGGAAACCGAATTCCCGTAACTGTCGTTTTCTATATAAATTGACTTTATCCAGTGGATCACGTTTTGCAGTTCCAGTGAATCCCTTAACTGAGCAGCGACCTCGAAAGGCACCCAAGGATCTGAGGGCTTCGATCCTATATTGAGGAACAAGGAGCCGTTTGAGGAAAGAATCCTTCGGATCAGTCTCCCCCAGTCGCGTATCCACCTGAGATAAGTCTGTCGGGGAATCCTGTCGTCATATGATCCGTATCGCACTCCAATGTTGTATGGAGGCGACGTCACCACCACATCGACGCTCTTGGGGGGCAACAGCTCTTTCATCCCCTGGAAGCAATCCCCCAGGAACAGCGTCAACGAGTGCTCAGCATCAATTTTTAGACTGAAATATTCCTGCGGCTTTTGAACAGCTTGCCTGCAATCGAGCTTGTCGCTCTTTTTCTTGCCGGGCATGCCACCATTCTGCTCAGAATCTGGTATCAGCTTCAGTTGTTTTGTCATGATTTCTATCCATCGGTTCGTGCAGCGGCAACGATGCCATAGTCCAGGGATTCCATCAAGTGAGGAATGGCGCATCGTGGCAGAAATGGAAGAAGTGTCCCTGCGTGCGTTCTGATGCATTGCATGCCTCCTGGTCTGCAAGTATACTGATTCAGCTCTGTTGGCTGGAGATGATGCGTAAAATCCTTTTCACAATATTGTTGATTTTTTTGGCCATGACGCAGTCCGCGTGCATGATCCGATCGCTTTCGGAGACTGACGGCGAGCCTGCGAGTCCTGTTAAAGGTTGCAGCACGCTTGAAAAGATTCCCTTCAGGGAAGCGTGGTATGGAATGTACTTCAAGGACGACAAGGTAGGTTACAGCCATTTCAAAATTGAACCAGATGGCCGGAACTTTAATATACTCAGCGATTCGGTCATGAGGTTGACCGCACTAAAGAAAACCAATGAAATCCATATGAAAGAAAAGGTTACTGTCCAGCCGGACTTGACCCTGATCTCTTTTGAATCCAATGTCCGCATGAATGACAAAGACCTGCACATGGTCGGCAAGGCGGAAGGTAAGAAATTCGTTGTGAACCTGAATGTGGAAGGAGAGAAGTCTACTCAGGAATATCCGCTGGAAGGAAAGCTCTTTCATTCGAGCGCGATTTCTCTGATGCCAATTATGCGGGGTCTTAGGGATGGTGAAAAGCACTCGTTTGGAGTATTCAACGCCGAACGACAAGGGCTGGAAACGATCGAGCAAGAAATAGCTACGGTCAAAGGAGATCCAGGGCCTAATGGAGCAATATGGAAAGTAAAAAACCACTACAGTAAATCGGTAGTGTTATCCTGGCTCGACAAGAAAGGTCTCACAGTGCTGGAAAAGACTCTGGACGGAGCTTTGATCACCGTGCTGGAAGACGAGCAGGCAGCGCGAAAATTCCTGGAAAAAAAAACGGCAGGGAGAGACCTGATAACGGACGTGAGTCTGATAAAGGTCGCTGAACCGCTTCCCAACCCAGAAAAATTGCGCTATCTCAGAGTGAAAATGAAGGGTATCGACCCGTCATTTATCGCGGAAGATAATCGTCAACGTGTTACAATTCCATCCAATTTCGGACAGGACGAGTTCCAAATTGCTGTCCAAGTGGAAAACCCTCTTAATCGACGAGAGACACCGTGGGACAAGTCTTCTGATGAATACTTGGGCCCTACCATTACCATACAGTCGGACCACAGCGAAATTATCTCTAAAGCGGCCAAAATAGCCTCACCATCCGATCCCGACATTACCAAAATTGATAAATTGGTCAAATGGACCGCGAAAAATATAAGAAATGAAATGAAAGACTCTTTTACAGCGCTGTCAGTGCTCAGGAGCGGAGAAGGGGAATGTCAATCCCATGCAAATCTCTACACCGCAATGGCCAGATCGCTCAAAGTGCCTACTCGAGTCGTCATGGGACTCGTATATACGGAAAAGGGGTTTCTCTATCACGCTTGGGCGGAATCGTAAGTCAAGGGGTGGATAGCGGTAGATCCTACGTTCAACCAGATGCCTGCGGATGCAACCCATATCAAGATTACATCATCGGATCATTCGGAAGATACGACATCAGTCTTGAAAATGGTCGGCAAAGTGAAAATGGAAGTGCTGGAATACAAATAGTCTGTTAAGTCGAGCCAGCGACGTAAGCATTCAGTCATTCAGGGGAATCGACTAATCCATTTTATCACTGTTTGCAATGACATGTTTCCGGAGTGCCCTGTCACCGCCCTTAACTGAACGGTTCCTAACGGCATGACCGAAGCTTGTAATTAGATAGACATTGTGAATATAATTTCGCAGCAATTTCGTGAGGAGGCAAAAAAATCACAATGGTTAAGATTACTTATTGCGGCGAGTGAAATTACCAACCTCGGGCCGCCGGTCTGGCGACGGAACTGCTGCAAAAACTTGGTCTGAATTCTCAACTCGTAAGATCAAGGGGTGGCATTTTTGAAGTGGAATATGGGGGTGAACTCCTGTTTTCAAAGAAGAAGCTGCATCGATTTCCCGACGAAGGGGAAATCGTCGATCTCATAAAGAAAGCCTTTGCTTAGGTTTTTCTCAGCCGGATCGTGAGACTGGCTTTCATCCGTGGTCGAATGGCGGTGAGAAAATCAGAGTGATTGGTCAGAAGTGAGAGTAGGGCCGGCATCTTGCCGGTCCCCGCAGAGTGACCGGCAAGATGCCGGCCCTACTGATGCGAGAAATCTCTTTCGCTGACCTGACTGAATACTTTACCGAAGCGTATTTATGGGACTAGAATGTTTCTGGAACGCCTTACTCCTGCGCCATTATATGTGTTGCGAGGCGCTTTGTTTCTTCGGAGACATCGTGCGCTGTGGAAGTACGCGGCTGCGCCGATCCTCATTAGTCTTGTAGTGATGAGCAGCGCGTATGTGCTGCTTTATTTTACGTTGGGCAGATTTCTTGGAGCATTTACTTCTCAAGAATGGTACTGGCAGATCTTGTATTATTTTGTGATCGCCGTGTTGACAATAGTGCTCGTGGTAATGTTTTTCTTCTTTTTCGTGAGAGTGGCATCGGCTCTTGCGTCGCCGTTTAATGATCTGCTTTCTCAGAAGACCGAGGAATTGATCACCGGCACTTATAGTGATGTTCCTTTTTCAGCGCTACAATTGATGAGAGACTCCGGTCGAGCAATCGGACACTCATTCAAGCTGTTGGGGCTTTACCTGGTTCTTCTTTGCTCGTGTCTGCTCCTGCTGTTGATTCCCGGCGTGGGAGGGGCCCTGTTTTCGGTTGCGGGTTGGTTGCTTTCAGCGTACATGTTTGCATATGAATATTTGGGATATCCCATGGATCGTAGGAAATTTTTGTGGAGCCAGAAGCGCGCGTTTTTTCGATCGAATTTCAGGTCGGTCATGGGATTCGGCCTTGGCAATCTGGTGACCGCGTCAATTCCACTTCTGAATCTCGTGTTCATACCTTCGGCCGCAGTGGGTGGAACCTTGCTCTTTTTGGAATTGGAGTCTAGAGGCGGTCGCAAAGCCTGAGAGGCCATCGGTCCGAAGCCTCCTTACTTCCTGTTGCAGTTCCTTGTGGGTTCAGGCCGTCTTGATTCGATGCCAGGAGATTATGATGTGAATTTCAACGTGTTTGAGCTTTACGTGAAAAAAATGCTGTAACGTAGATTGATTCTAGGTTAATCTTAGAGTATGAACGCCGAACGACGCGATCCGATATTGTAAATGTCCGAGCCCCAATATAGAGAGATTTGATACGACATGATCGTCAAATGCTTGAAATGCCAAGATAACATGAGAGTGGATGAAAGCCGCATCCCTGACGGAGAAAAGGTCAAAATCCGCTGCCCTATATGTGGTGAAATTCAGCCGTACACTAAGCAACGTGCAGAAGCGGCACTAGTGGAACAGCCGGAAATCAGGCTCGAAGGCCCAACGGTATACTCAAATAGCGGCCACCGCTGAACGTACTGTTGAAAACAAGCCCGCAAAAGGTCCCGAGGAGTTCACTATTCCTGCGGATGCTTTCCAGGATTTCCGTTTTCCGGCGGAACGGGGAGCCGCAGCATCACGCAAGGACGTTACGCCGCCAGCGTCGCGCAAGGGAATTCCGGGGTGGATTTTCGCCTTGGTTTCGCTAGGAATTATTGCCATGTTTGCCCTTATCGTAAATATTGTCCTCCCAGGGCCCTCTGGTAAAAAGCCCGATTCAGGCCTGCCACAGTGGGAAGAAAGCTCGGGTCAAAAGGCTCCGGCCTCTCCACAAACGAGATGATGGACTATAGGTGAGGCTTAAGGCTCCGCCGCAGTATGTCTGCACTTATGGCCGACATCGGCCGCACTCAGGATTTCGAAAAATGATAGTGAAACGTTCTGCCCAGGAGAAAAGGGAAAGATCCTTCCTAGCCCCGTATGCCATGCTCTCTGAGAATTCCAAGGGTAGAGTGCATCCGGAAGAAGAATGTCCGTACCGGTACTGCATTTCAAAGAGACAGAGATCGGATTATTCACTCTAAAGCCTTTCGTAGGCTTGATGTACAAAACCCAGGTCTTTGCATATTACGAGGGAGATCACTATCGCACCAGGCTTACGCACACGCTGGAAGTTGCTCAAATAGCACGAAGCGTGGCTCAATACCTGGGAGCAAACGAAGACCTTACCCATGCAATAGCTCTGGCACACGACTTGGGACACACACCTTTCGGTCACGCGGGTGAACATACTCTGCACGATCTTATGCGGGAAAACGGCGGCTTTGAGCATAACAGTCAATCTTTGCGAGTGGTGGACGTTCTTGAGGCGCGATATCCCGAATTTTCGGGATTGAATCTGACCTATGAAACGCGCTGCGGAATCATAAGACATTCAACTGCTTATGACCAGGCGCCAGAGGAAGTACTCTCGGAATTCATGAGTGATCCCAGTCCGTCCTTGGAAGCCCAGATAGTAAATCTGGCAGACGAAATAGCTTACAACTGCCATGACATCGAGGACGGCCTCAGATCGGGTTTTTTCGACGAATCGGAACTCGCTCAATTGGGCATCTGGAATAATGTTACGCAAATTCTGCGGGAAAGATATCCCGCTCTGGACCGTGACACGTTTCGGTACCAATGTATCAGGCTCTTGATTGACATGTTTATCCGCGACCTTGTGCAAGCCACAGAACATGGGCTCAATTCCGCCGGTTTTCAGAGCTCCGAAGAAATTACGTCATCGCAGGATCCTGCGGCTGTTTTCTCGCCTCAGATGCAGCTTTGGAAGGAAGAACTGAACAGATTTTTACACTCGCGGTTTTACACACACCACAAAATTCTCAGGATGCAGTACAAAGCGAATCGTCTGCTAAGGGACCTTTTCCAGGAATACGTGCATAGACCGTCTCAGTTGCCGCCTGGTGTTCAGAAACGTATTTCCGAAGACATCGGCCACTCGGAACGCATAGTCTGTGATTATATCGCGGGCATGACGGACCGGTTCGCTCTTGATGAACACAGAAAAGTATTCCTGCCGTACGAATATTAGCAGCGCCATTGGCTGACGCTCTACGTTTCCAATTCGACCGATCTCACGAAGTCTTTAAGGCATTCCAAATCGCGTGCGGAGATCTGGGTTATCTGAAAACCAGCTACTGGTGGTTCACTGCCTGGGCCTGTCTTGACCCATCGACATTCCGCTTTGACTTCGAACGGATCCAATGCCCCCAGATCGTCTCCCATGACGGCAAGTCGCTTGACTTGACCCACTGTCGCTTCAACTCCGATGACGGAAAACCCTTTCTCGGTAACATCTTTGACTCTTCCTTTATTTCCGACATTCAACGTGTCCAGGACGGGAACAGTCAGAGGGACATTTCGCCTCGGCGCTTCTCGTCTTTCGGAATAATCCACTGAAGAAATCCTTTGCTCCAGCCGCTCCGTATCTTCAGAGTTCATGAACCCTTCATCCGTCAGGACTCTCATGGCGATTGCCAATCCATTCGATGTGAGCTGATATTTTGCCATGAGATCGGTCTCATTCATTCCCGACCGGATATCTGCGACCATCATTCGCGCGATATTCGCGCGTTCTCCCAGGATTTGCTCAATCGCGTTGGAGATCCCCTTTTCGGACATATGATACTTGGCCATTAGCTGACTTGTAGTCAGGCCGGACCTGATATCTGAAACCATTTCACGAGCTTTGATTTTTCGTAATGACATATTCGCCCCCTCCTGCTGTCCAAAAGCAAACCGAACTATAACACACTCTTTGCATACAAATTCCAGAGAAAGCCTGAGCTGCGCAATTCTTACCGCATAATTAGGAATTAATGGTCTTCCCAGGAGGCGTTCGGCGCTTGCATTAATATATAAGTATTAACCACGCCTATCATCTGAGACAGCATACAGCAATGTCGTTTATCACGTCAAGATTTGTAACGCGGAATCTTATCAAGGTTGCTTTTGGCTAATGTGGAATTGCCATTCGCTTGTGGGAAATCCGGACATGACAAGGGTAAAACTGATCGATCATCAATATAATATGCACAAAAAATCAGGCTTTAGATGCCGAATCCAGCCAGCAAGTGAAAATCGCTCAGTTACTTCTGATGTTGGCGTGGTGAATGCGCAGGTAAGCCCACGCAACTGCTTGAAATTCCATGCTGGCGAGGTGTAGCGAGTGAATGTCACGCATTTTGTGAAGGTGATTGATATGTAACCCAAATTACACTTTCGTGGTCTAACGAAAACCACATGATATTATAATACGTTGTGTTGGTGGTTTTGTTGTGTTCGCACTTGGCCTCATACTTGCTAAAGAATAGCCCAGAGAAATGGAGAGGCCTGAGATTGGCGCTTGGAGACTCATTACGGTCGGAATGCGGTCTTTCACGACGCTTGTCGGTTCGGCATCCTTTCGGGATGTTGCGGCACTGCGAGTTCAACAACGTTGCACGGTCAGTGAGCAAGACAGCGCATGACCAGTTGACGGAGGGAGTTTTCACAACGCCATGCGCCACAGGCAGTGACTCATTCGAGGATCTCGTTATCCAGATTGTCGGCAGAGAGAACGGTCGGAGGCTATAGCGGGTGTAGTCATGTTGTGACGGACCCCGCTCACAATTCTGTTTACCATTAGGCTATCGTCATCAGCGCAAGCCGTCTGTTGAAAGATGCCAGAGACATCCATGACAGGACGCAATCTGGCAAGAACCAACGCCGGTGATTAAGGCAGCGAGGGGCGGTGTGGTGAGGTACTCTCAGGGGCGAACGGCTTCTTTCTAACCAGATGATAGCAGTAGAGCATCTACCACGGCTCACGGAAGACAACGGCGGCCACTTGGGACAGGAAGCGCCATCCAGTGACAGAACACTGACCCAAAAATCCCGGACAACGTGTCGAAGAGTTTCGACGACGAAGGGGACGGCGGATATTCATCAGTGGCACTAAATATGCCCAAATAGACCATATGGAATCTCCAGCATACTAATAAAGATAACATTGTGGAAAGGGGAGACATTGTGATTAGGAAACTGGTCACCGGAAGTCTGATGCGCAAACTGGTCGGATGTTTTGTGTTGGTATCGGCGGCCCAAATCCCAATTGTGGGGTACCTGTCTTTTGACAGTGCGAAAGCCGGGCTCGAGCAAGCTGCTTTCAACAAACTAGATTCCGAGAGGGAGCTCAGGAAGAACGAGTTGTTGGCCTACTTCCTCGACACGGTCCAGAATCTGAGATTTATGGCTCAGACACCCGCTACGCGGTCGGCTGTAGAAACCCTCCAATCATACCATGAGTATAACAAGTCAGGGCCAGACTCGGCATTCGATACTGGCTCTGAGCTTTTTAAGCAAATGTACGCATCGATCAATCCTTTCTTTGAAAGCTTCCTTGAAACCCACGAGATGAAGTCTTCCGGTTATGAGGATATCTATCTCATAAGCGGTGCCCATGGAATCGTTATGTATACGGCCACGAGATCTAAAGACCTGGGCGCTGATCTACGACGCGGCGATCTCAAGGGGTCTAGCCTAGCCAAGCTCTACGAGACGGTGCTGAAGACCAAGAAGGCGTCTATGGTAGATTTCGCGATGTACGCCCCGCTGGGAAAGCCCGCTTTGTTTATGGGCGTTCCGATTATGGGGGAAGGCGTCGCTGTGGATGGAGTTCTTGTAATGCGGATGGGCCCTGAGAAGATGAATTCGATCTTTGGTTCCTCCGCCGCGGTAGGGAGGACTACCGAAGCCTATTTGGTAGGGCATGATTTCCTCATGCGATCCCAATCTCGCTCTGAAAAGGACTCATCCGTTTTGCGTACGAAGGTCGACACGGAAGCCGTGAAGAATGCGCTTCAAGGTAAGTCCGGAACCGGTCTTCTTCAGAACTCTCGGAACGCCACGGTTCTGACATCGTATTCGCCGGTAGGCTTGAAAGATGCCAAAGCGCTGGGCGCGGATTTCGATTGGGCCGTGATTGCGGAGATCAATGCAGATGAGGCGTTCGCTTCGGTTCAGGCGTTGAAAGATCGGGTGATACTTATAGCGCTGATTATAGCGGGGCTGTCGGTTCTGGTAGCTTTTGTCATTGCCGGAACGATATCAAAACCCGTGGTTGCCCTTGCAAACAAGGTTGCGCAAATCGGTGAGGGTGACCTGACATCGGAGATTCCCTATCAAAGCAGAGATGATGAACTCGGGGCGCTGGCCACGGCAATCGACAGGATGGTGCGCAATCTGCGTGAACAGATCGCGCGTATAACTGAGGGAGTCGTCATCTTGAGTTCGTCGGCATCAGAAATATCTGCCACGGTGGCTGAAGTAGCCACGAGCTCAGCGCAAACGTCTTCAGCGATGACCGAGACTACCGTTACCGTCGAAGAGCTTAGGCAGGCCGCTCAAAGGGCCAGCGAGAGAGCAAAGAGCGTGGCGAGCAGTGCTCAGGAATCGGTGAAAACCTCGGCTGCCGGCCGACAGGCTACGGATGATACAGCCCAAAGGATGAGACACATTAAGGAACAAATGACATCCATGGGGCAAACGGTAGTTCGACTCAGCGAACATAGCCGGGCAATTGAGGAGATCATGGTCTCAGTGCAAGATCTTGCAGATCAATCAAATCTTCTGGCAGTCAACGCTTCAATCGAAGCAGCGAGAGTCGGCGAGCACGGCAAAGGCTTTGCGGTGGTGGCACACGAAATCAAGAATCTGGCGGATCAATCTCGAGAGGCCACGGGACACGTCCGATCCATTCTCGAAGAGACCCGGAAATGGGTCAATGCGGTAGTGATGGCCGCCGAAGAGGGCATCAAGGCTGTAGAAGGAGGCGTGAAACAGTCCATTTTGGCCGGTGAGTCCATCGAAAAACTCTATGCCAGCGTTGAAGACTCCGCCCGAGCCGCAAATGAGATCCAGTTATCCAGCGATCAACAATCGGTAGCCATAGACCAGGTTTCCGGGGGTGTTGGCAACATTGAACTTGCCATGAGACAAAACGTGAGCAGCACCTCGCAGTTGGAAAGTGCTGCCAAAAGGTTGGCGGATCTGGGAGGCCGACTAAAGGAATTGGTGGAGCGATACAGAATCTAAGCTCACTTCCCGGAAGTGATGGACCAAAAGATGGTTCTAACGCAGAACGAAGCAGACTTCAGAATATAGCGTGTTGCACTCGATCAAAAATGATATCAGTCTCTTTTTTTCAGAAAGGAAGAAATCTATGAAGGAAAAAGCAGAACACATGCCTTTCTCAATCTTGGTCCTTGTGCTTTTGGTCAGTCTTATTGGGGCTCCGGCCGTGGCCCAAGATGTCATCAAGATCGGAGTCATATATTCGTTGAGCGGGCCGGCCGCCAGTGTCGCCAAGGCGCAGAAAAACGCGGCGGAGCTGGCTATAAAAGACGTAAATGAAGCCGGCGGGGTCCGTCTCGGTGGAAAGAAAATGCAGCTTGAAGCCGTAATCGGCGATGATCAGGCAAAGGCGGAGACTGCCACTGCATTATTTGAGGACATGGTAAAGAAGCGGGGAGTGACTGCGGTGCTGGGCGGAACGTTGGCCCACGTCCCTTTGGCGCTGAACTTAGCGGCCAAGAAAGATCCCGCCCTCTTTATGGCAACATGCGCAGTGCCGGACGCACTCTATCAGCAGGAGGTCAAAGCACCTACGACGCTTTCCATCCTGGGCGGAGCCTCCGATGTCGGACGCACAGGGGCCTCGTACCTCGCTGAGAAAATGAAACCTAAGAAAGTGGCCTGTTTAGTACCTGCATATGCGTTCGGCAACGCTGTGGCATCCGGATTCGAGTCTGTCATCAAGAAGCATCCCGAGATCAATTATAAGATTTTCTGGCATCCTATGGGAAGTTCGGACTTTAAACGAGATTTGGAGGCGGTGCGTGACTTCAAACCCGACGTGATTGCCATTGCATCTTTCGGGCAAGATGCTTCCAACGTCCTAAATGCGGCCTTCAAAATGGGTTTAGGGCAAAAGGCCAAGCTTTTCCACTTGTGGTTCCTCGATGCTTTTGCAATGGCCACTCTCCCTGATGCGATGAAAGACGTATATCTTCAAATGTTTTGGTATCACGATATGACTGGATTCCAGGATGAGGCTGTTGTCAAGGCTTCCAATGAATTTGTTTCCAAATATGCCAACGCTTACGGCGAGCCACCGGATCCTTTTACCGTGCCGGCATATTTCGCGGTCAAAGAGATTGTGAGAGCCATGGAATTGGCTCAAACGACAGACCCGCTCAAGATGTATGAAGCTCTGATGGCCAACCCGGTATGGACCGGTGCAAAGGGCGAGGCGAAATGGCGCAAAGACGGACGATGTATATACAAATACTTTGATTGGATAGTTGAAGGAAAGGGACCCGCAGATCGTAAAACGGGCGCATTCGACAGCAAGTACGATTTCGGAAAGATGGTGGACGCGTTCCCCGGCGAGGCTTTTGCTCCCACTCTCAAGGAACTCGGTTATTAAAGTCCAACCGCTGGAGGCTCCGCAAAGGCCTGCTTAGGGTTCCGCAGGTCGTTGCGGCCTCCAGTATACTCGCATGACAGGGGTCAGGTAACTAGCCACTGTCAAATGAAGTTCTATCCATTACGAGTCATTTTTCCCCTAATTCCTCTTTCAACTCATTGAATCTAAATTTAATACTCACGATGCCATCAGAAACCGCCTTATGAAGGACGTAGGGCAGTTTTTCAAAAACATTCAGCATGGGCCTGTTGGAGAAGAGCACATCAGCGCTGAACCCTTTGACTTCACGCTCTTTAGCGATTTCTATGAGGTATTTCAGCAAGAAAGATGCAATGCCGCGGCCCTGATAGTTCTCATCGACCATAAAGGCAACATCCGGACATTCAGAGTTGGGTTCGAACGCGTATCTGGCTTCGGCAATGATCTGGCGGTTTTCTCTTGGACCGATGGTCACCACAAGTGAGAGACCTTGGTCCTCGGTCATGCTGACGTACTGTTGCACATTTGCATGGGGCATGCTCCTGCGAGGACTGAAGTATCTGAAATAAACGGAGCTTTGGGATAATGTGTAAAACAGGTCTCGTATCATGGATTCATCCGTGGGCTTGATGACTCTGATGTGAGCCTTTAAATCACCCTTAAACACGTGATCCATGCGGACTCGCGTCCTCAATTCCGGCGAAGCAGTCATGTAGTAGAACTGGTCCGGGTACGTGTAGCCCATTTCCCTGGCATCCTTCGAGAGCTCTTCTCTGTGATCCGGGTGAGCTATCTCAATGAGCGCCATTGCTCGCTCCCTGATGGATTTGCCTCCCAGATACGCAATGCCGTACTCCGTGACTATGTAATTTACGTCCCCGCGATTCATTATCACAGCGGATTTCGGCCCAAATGACGGCACAATTGTTGATCTGCCGCTCTTGAAAGAAGTGGATCTGAGACAGATGACTGATCTTCCTCCTTTGGACTGACTCGCGCCCCTCATGAAGTCATTGTCGCCTCCCGAACCTTCAAAAGCGGTCCAGGTTGGACTTCCTTGACGGACTTGGCCGCGGAGGTCCACCTGAAGTGCCAAGTTTACTGCCACCATATTCTTGTGGGAAGCTATGAATGACGGGCTGAGCAGTATGTCCGAAGGGTAAAGCTCAATGAGGGAATTATCGTCCACATAGTGGTCCAAGCGGCGGGTTCCCATGCAGGACGTAGCAAGCGATTTACCTCTAAACATCTTCTTTGTGCTGTTGTTGATTACACCACGTTCTATGAGATCCACAAGCGGATCTGTGAAAATCTCCGTGTGAAGCCCCAGGTTCTTGTGATTAGTGAGGAAATCCATCAGGCCTCTAGAAATCCCTGCGAAGCCGAATTGCAGAAACGCACCCGTCGTCAATCAGCTCGGCAATGTATTTGCTTATGGTTCTCTCACGAGCTCCGAGCACTTCTTCAGGCGGTTCGCATAGAGGTTCCGGACCGTCGACCAGATAGCTTATTCTTTCGACGGGTACGTAGGTATCGCCATGCGCCCGGGGCATGTACGGATTTACCTGAGCGATCACCATACGGGCCGATTCAACTGCCGCCATAGTTATGTCCACTGAAATACCCAGGCTAAACCTGCCGAATCGATCTGGTAGCGATACCTGGACGATGGCTACGTCAATGGGGATTCGTCTGTTCCTGAAGAAATGCGGCACCTGAGAGTGAAATAGCGGCACGTAATCCGCTTCGGAGAGTCGGTCCGACTCACCGCTTCTGCCGCCTACGAAAAAAGTCTTCATTCGGAATCGCCTGTGACCTTTCTGGGTCAGTTCCGAAGCAGCAGCGCCGCTTATGAACTGAATCATTTCAACGTCTTCCAGATAGGATTCCCCAAGAGACTTGATTATTGCGGAGGGCTCGGAGCACATGCTCCCGAGGTAGATTCTGTCGCCGTTTTTCACCTTAGCCGCTGCTTCTTCAGTGGTTATAACTTTCGATGAGTATCTTTGTTTCCAGTCCTGAATCATTTTCGTGACACTCCCTGTCTTCAATTCATTCGCGTACGATCGCAGGATCTTGAATCGCCAACAACAAGTCAAGGGGTTTTCAATTGGAGCGCTCTGAGTAGGTAAATTTGAAGATTTAGCCTCCTGGCGGAGAAATTGCGTTCGAGCTCGACCTTGATGTCACGATCTGCACGTGGTAATTTTTTTTGCGAGGCCTTAGTTATCGAATGAAAGAATTGTTGCAAAATGAACGGCCTTTAAAGTTGAGTTGTATTCGAATCACGTTATTCCTGTAAAGACGAAACAGCGGAGTAATCATCGCTTTTGAAATAGTGCGAGTGAATCCTTCATAACCAACATTTGATTTGAAGCTAACGGATTGCCTATCGAAGTGGCCTTGAGAGCAGGTAAAGACAATACGAAGTCATCGTGTGCATGGGGGACAATATGGGGAAAAATTCTGACGAGAAATTATGCAATTGCAAAAAGGGATTAAGCCGAAGGAAGTTCTTCACCTCTATGGGAGCGGGAGCGGTAGTGCTGGCAACAGCGCCCAGCCTTTCCGCCCAGCCCCCTCCAACAATTCTTGAGGCTGACAAGCCGACTCCCATCACTTTGCTTGTTAACGGCCGTGAGCATCGGATTTTGGTCGAGCCCAGATGGTCCCTGCTTTTCGTGCTCAGAGAAAAACTCGGGCTGACCGGAGCGAAGCCGGGCTGCGAACGTGGCGAATGTGGTGCATGCACTATTTTGATAGATGATGTACCTCGCTACTCGTGCCTTACGCTTGCAGTGGAAGCTGAAAATGTTTCCATCACCACGCTCGAAGGGTTAATGAAAGGGGAAGACTTGGGACACGTCCAGCAGGCATTTCTCGAGAACGATGCATTCCAATGCGGATATTGCACTCCGGGACAGATTGTGGCTGTTGAAGGCCTTTTGCGACGCGTAACCAATCCCTCATTGGATCAAATCAGACGAGGAGTGAGTGGAAACCTCTGTAGATGCGGGGCTTACAAAAATATTTTTGCTGCAACGAAACGGGCCTCGGAACTCAAAAGAGACGGAGGCGCGGAATGAAAGCACCAAACGAAAAGCCATATTATCTGAGGGGACTCCCTGTCCCTGAGACGCCTGCCCCAGGCAAGGAACCTCAACCATGGAAAGAGACCCAGGTAATCGGAAAACCGCTCCCCAGGACAGATGCATACCAGAGAGTCAGCGGAGCCGCAGTCTATCCCTCTGATGTTCTGCTTCCAGACATGCTTTACGGCGCTATACTGCGTTGCCCGTATCCCAATGCCTTGGTCAAAAGCATTGATTCGTCTCAAGCGGAAAGGCTCCCTGGAGTCAGGGCCATAATAACCGGCTCTTCGCCAGGAGCAGACCTGAAATGGCCGTATCAGCAGGGGTCCAGCAGTAAGTTGTTCGATCCCCACTGCAGATTCGAAGGCGAAATCGTGGCCGCTGTTGCCGCTGAGACGCCATACCATTCGTGGGATGCGGTCCAGGCCATCAGCGTTAAGTATCAGGTCCTTCCTTTTGCCGTTGATGAACGCAGCGCCATTGAGCCCGGTTCTCCAAATGTGCATCAGCCGGGAAATCGCGTTGGTCAACCTCAGAAATATCAACGCGGAGACGTAGAAAAGGGATTTGCGGCTGCTGACGTTGTGCTGGAACAGGAGTACAGGACCGAGTGCGAATTACATACGCCTCTGGAACCTCACGGCTGCGTGGCCAAATGGGACGGAGATCAGTTAACCATCTGGGAATCTACACAGGGAGTCTATGCCGTTCAAAGCAGAGTGGCTCAGGTTTTGGGACTTCCGCTGTCCAAAGTGCGCGTGGTCGGGCATTATATTGGGGGAGGGTTCGGCTCCAAACTTCAGGCGGGAAAATACACCGTAGTCGCTGCGTTGCTTGCAAGAACCACGGGAAGGCCGGTGAAGCTGTTCCTCTCGCGGGAAGAGACTTTCCTCTCGTGCGGGAACCGCCCGCCAAGCAACATGAGGCTCAAGGCAGGCATAAAGAAGGACGGTACACTGACAGCGCTCCAGTTCTCAGTGATCGGGTACTGGCGGTGCATATCCCTCGGGAGGCGTGGATCTTGTAGATTGGCTCATCCGTGACCTGTACACCTGCCCAAACGTCCAAACCGAAGCAATCGACGTTTTTACACACACAGGCCCGGCTCGGCCGTTCAGGGCCCCCGGCCATCCACAGGGTTCGTGGGCCCTGGAACAGATGCTGGATGCTCTTGCGGAAAAGATAAACATGGACCCTGTTGAGCTGCGTCTCAAGAACATTCCCATGTACAGCCAGGCCCGAGATAGAAATCCCAAGTACACTACCACCGGCCTGAAGGAATGCCTTGAAGTTGGCGCCAAGACTTTCGGCTGGAAAGAAGCTCGACAACGGCAGCGCGGATCGGGTCAAACCGGTCATGTGAAACGTGGCGTCGGAATGGCGGCCTGTCTCTGGGTCGCTGGTGGTGGTGGGCCGCCTTCCACAGTGATAGTCAAGCTGTTCTCAGACGGTAGCGCAAATTTGAACATGGGAGCCAGCGACATCGGGACTGGCACAAAAACCGTGATGCCAATGGTGCTGTCTGAGGAATTGGGCTTGGAAATGGACAAAATCCAGATTGAAAACGCTGACACTGGCACCACCCAATATGCCACTCCCAGCGGCGGCAGCAAAACCGTCCCCACGGAAGCTCCGGCAGTGAGAGCAGCAGCGGTCGATGTTAAACGACAATTATTGGCACTGGCGGCGGAAGACCTCAAGACCCAGGCTGCAAACCTGATGATCAAAGAGGGCGAGATCGTGGTCTCTTCGGACCCGTCCAAAAAAATAAGAATCACCGACGTGACGGGACTCAAGAAGCGGGGAGTAATAGTGGGGGTCGGCTACAGAGGCCCGAACCCGAAAGACAAGGTAGTCAATCCATTCGGGGCTCAGTTCTGCGAGGTGCTCGTAAACACGAAAACTGGTGAGGTTGATATCGTCAGGTTCGTGTCATCCCAGGACAGTGGCAGAGTAATGAACCGCCTAACATACGACAGCCAGGTAATCGGCGGAGTCGCCATGGGAATTGGCCTTGCCATGACAGAGTTTCGCGTGCTGGACAAGAACGAGACCGGAAAACTCTGTAATAAAAACTGGCACGACTACAAGTTGCCCACTGCACTGGATGTGCCGGCAGACATTGTGTCGGTTCCTGTAGAGCTCGAGGATGCTGAAGCGAACTCCACAGGGGCAAAAGGTCTTGGTGAACCAGTGACAATACCCACCGCAGCTGCCATAGCCAATGCGGTATACAATGCCACTGGAATCAGAATCACTGCGACCCCTATTAATCCGGTCCAGTTGAGCCTTCTCTTGTCCGAGGCCAAGATCAAGGAGTGAACAATGCTGCCTAATTTCAAATACGTCCGGCCGGGCTCCGTTGAAGAAGCTGTAAATCAACTGTATTCAGAAGGGGCGAGGATTCACGCAGGCGGGACAGATCTGCTTGGTTGCCTTCGAGACAATGTGTTTGGGGCACAAAAGCTGGTGAGCTTAAGCGCACTGGATGATCTTCGGGGAATCCGTCAGAGTGCCGATGGTGGGTTGCGGATCGGCGCTCTGACCACTATAACTCAGGTTGAAAATCATGATTTTATAAAGGAACATTACGCAGGGCTGGCTATGGCCGCGTCCGAAGTTGCCAGCCCGCAATTGCGTAATCAGGGCACGATTGGGGGAAATATCTGCCAGAAGCCTCGATGTTGGTATTACAGGGGAGAATTCCACTGCCTCAGAAAAGGAGGGAATCTTTGCTACGCCTTTGGGGGCGAGAACCAGTTTCACTGTATATTCGGATCAGACAAAAGATGCTGTATTGTGCATCCTTCGGATACTTCTCCTGCCCTCGTGGCTTTTGACGCAAAGGTCCGAGCTGCTGGCCCCAAGGGTGACAGGCTGGTTCCTGTTGACAAATTTTTCGTCCGCCCCGCTGAAGATGTGGAGAAAGAGACTGTCCTGGAACCCGGCGAAATAGTGACCGAAATTATGCTACCGCCGACCACTCAGGCTACAAGAAGCTCCTACCGGAAGGTCAGGGCTAGGCATTCCTGGGACTTTGCCTTGGCTGGTGTGGCCTTGGCTCTGGTGTTCAAGGACGATAAAGTGGAGAGTGGTCGGGTGGTGCTCAGTGGTGCTGCACCGATTCCGTGGAGATCGCCCGCAGTGGAGAAGGTCATTATGGGCCAAAAGCTGGATTCCAAGATTATAGCTCGAGCTGCCGAGGCAGTGGTGGAAAACGCTGAGCCGCTTGCAAAGAATGCTTACAAGATTCCATTGTTCAAGGCGGTTATCGAGGAGGAACTTACGAAGATAGCAAAAGTTCAGTGATAGAGCAGTTAGACAAATTGGGAAAATTCTTGTCCAATTTGTGCGAATAGCAACCCGTCACCCTGGACTCGATCAGGAATCCAGATTCTGGATTCCCTAAATTCACAGACGAAGTGCAACTCCCGATATATGAGGTGATGCTTTGGAAAAAAGGCAACCCTCCGTTACTACCATTGGCCGTGATGAAGCGGTCCCACGATTCGCAGGCTATGTGGTCAGCCCTGTAATTTTCTCAGAATGTGACGAGCGAGATGTTCTTTGATCTCGCGGTGGCGAGGGATCGGCTGACAGGCGCCTGTTCTCGGATTCTGATACCAATCGTGCCTGCCCCCGCGGCGGATGCATATGCATCCTTCCTGCTAAATGTGACGGATGAGATCGAGTCGCTTCATGCTATCCGGAGTTCGCCCACATGACGGACTCCAGGGATCTTGCCCCCGGTGAGGTCTTCGTGGATATCCTTCAGGTTTTCCTGAAGTTCCTCCAAGGTTTCTCCCTGGGTGATGCAGTCGGGAAACTGCTCAATGTAGCCAAGCCAAATATCCTCGTCCTGCCAGTACACATATCGTACAGTTTTCATGTCCCTATATTACTGCCTCTTATCGTCCGTTTCAATAACAGTTTCGCCTGAGTGTCACTGCTGAACTAGTCAGCAGTGGCACCCACTGCTGGGCAATCCAGTGTCAATTCAGTCGGGTAGGCCCCACAAAAGCAATCCTTTCCAAGATCATACGATTTGCGGTCAGCTTGTGAAGATCTTCCTCCTGTCTTCGCGATGATCCACCATATAGAGCATCTTAGCTACGGCCTTTAGTTCTTCCTCCAGCCGATCCATCTTGTCTCGGGCAATGTCGAATGCCCTTATGTAAACGTATCTGTGGCCTTCGGGTGCCCTTTCATACGAACCTAGAATGCTGCAAAGCCTGGCGTCGTATTTTCGAATGATATCTGTGATTTCCTTTATAGACCCCGCCCTGTCTTCAATCAGGAATCCGAACAGCACACCCTTTTTGCTGAGGCCGCTCAGGGATATCAAAGCCTTGAACAGATCATTCTTGGTAATGATGCCTTTTATTTCTCCGTTTTCGTCTACCACAGGGCATCCCGAAATTTTATTTTCCATCAGGATCTCGGCTGCTTCTTCTATCGTGTGGTCTAGCGGCACCGTTATGGGATAACGGCTCATGATTGCGCCCACTTCCAGTCGGGCAACATGATAAAGGATTTGTTGCATGTCGAGACGAGCCGCGTCCGAAGGCGAGGCCCGTTTCAAATCGCGGTCGGTCACGATTCCTACAAGCTTGCCGTCTTCCATGACGGGCATGAGGCTGATTTTGTTTTCCATCACTATGTTGATGGCATGCTGCATCGTGTCTGTAACGTCAAGAGTGATGACGTTCTTGTTCATCCAATCCTTAACCAGCATGTTACTCCTCCTTGAAGGGGGACGACGTTGTTTTGAAATACTACCTTAAGATCGTTTTCAGCCGACCAAAAATAGTGACAATCGCCACAAAAGTTGGAAGAGTACCAGCGCTTAGATCATCAGGAAGCCCTTCTGTCGGTTTCAGTTAATGTTTCTGCGAGGCGCAGCTTTCGAGTCCTCGCTTGCTCGATTTTGGCCGCAAGCTCTTCCAGATCGCAAGGCTTCGTCAGATGGTCGAAGGCGCCTAATCGCATGCCTTCTAATGCGGATTCAAATGATGCGTGTCCTGATAGTAAAACCACCTCTACTTGAGGATAGCGACTTTTGATTTCCTTGAGTGTCTGTATTCCGTCCATTCCCGGCATTTTAATGTCAAGCACCACCACTTCGATGTCAGGGTTTTTCGATAGTATTTCCAGAGCTTCGTGTCCTGATTGTGCGGTCATAACGCTGAACAACCGCTTTGAAAGACGCCTTTTCATTACGTCCAGGAAAGGTTTTGCATCATCCACAATCAGCAAAGTTGTGGGTAGGGTTAGCTTGTTTTTAGTCATGGTCCCAGGCTCTGGTTACATTGCTCATATTGAGTTCTCCTAGAGTTATATCCACCAGATCCAAAACATTCCTAAGCAAAGCATATGCCAATCCCACGCGATTTTGTTGGTCCAAAAAATCACCGGAAATAGTGCGCCCCAAAAAATGTCACGAAAACCAAAGAAATTATTGTAGCTAAAAATTGTCGACATCTTTTACAGACTGTAAAAGATACATGGCCTAGCAACATTAGCAAGTTGCCGTACCGCATGGCGCTGGCATCGAGCGCCTGTCAGCGCACTCAATCAGAGGGGTGACGGGCCTGTCCGTGAAGAACGTAACGTTCCGCCCCCTTTTATTCTAACCGGAGGTAATGAAGTCAATCGCTGCCAAGGTCGTCGAAATATCTTCGACCGAGTTGGACGGTCCAAGGCTGAAGCGGACTCCTCCACGAGGACTGGTCCCCAGATCCTCGTGCACCAGTGGTGCGCAATGTAGCCCGCTCTTGGAAATCTTTCAGGAACTTTCTTCCTATTTCGGACTCTTCGAGTTTCGCGCCAATATCAGGGGCATCATTCTGCGTGAAGGTGTTAGCGAGACCTTCTTGGACTGCACGCTGGGAAAACTCCCATAAGCGCTTTTCCACCTGAAAAACCTTGTTGTCGAATCCTGTCACTATGCTGTGGAACACGGGAGAGGTGTCATCTATGCCAGCGAGATCGCGGCACATATTTTCGAAGAGTATGTAGGCCGTGTAGGTCCCGTACATCATGTACATGTGGATTTCCCACATACGGCGGCAGGTATCGAGTGTCTCCTCGAAATTGTCGAGCAGTTCGATATTCGAGGCTTTTGCCAAATCCAGGGTTTTCAGCTTTTCGTAGCGACCAAGTATCTCCTTTACAAAACCTTCCCAGATCCCGTCATAATCCTGAATCAGAGGGAGTATTGCCTTACGAAATTCAACTTCTCTTCTCTGTTTCTCTTCCTCGCTTTTCACCAAGAGCAGGGTCAAATAACCCCCTCCGTTCATGAAACGCCAAACCCACCCATGCACTGTTGGTAGCGACAGCTTTTCCGCGCCATATTGCATCCCGTGGCGACAGAAATTTATCCAGAACCAGCCGAACATGGGTGTCCAGGGAGGGACAGAATGGGTCGCATCCAAGAACCATACGGGCGACTGAATCAGGTCCCGCTCATGGTCAAATTCCAAGCCAGGCACAACGTCATAAGTCTTTGTCATTCGCCTCTCCTCCTTGCCGAACGTATGTGGATGGTTTATGTAATTCGTCAAAAGAAAGGCGCAGCGTATATTTTGGTCCCGCGTCGGGGGAGTGGGCACGCAGCATTGAGGCGACAGATCAGAACCGAGGCGAAATGTAGATGGCAGGAGATCGGCCCACGCTAACGCGAGAGATGTAGAGGTTACTGCATGGCTCTTCCTCCATCGACCAGAATCGTTTGGCCAGTGATGAAGTCGCTTTCATCAGATGCTAGGAAGGCTACGACGCCAACGAGGTCTTCAGGCTTTTCGAGTCTCTTGAGTGGGGTGCGACTCGTATCGTATTTACTGATATCGTCTATCTTGCGGCTGGCCTCTGTGTCTGTATAACCGGGAGCAACAGCATTTATACATATTCCGTAGGGACCCAATTCAATGGCAAGGGCCCGCGTAAGTCCTATCACTCCGTCCTTGGAGCCTACATAATGGACAAAACCTTGAGAGCCCGTGAAGAACACTTCCGAGGTCAAATTGATGATCTTTCCTTTGCCCCGTTTCTTCATGAATGGAAATGTCGCTTTGGCACAAAGCCATGGACCTTTCACATTGACAGCCATCATTCTGTCCCACTCTTCGCTTCCTATTTCGGTGAACTGCTTTCTCGTAACGCCTTGATAATAAGCCGCATTGTTCACAAGGATATCGATGCGACCAAATCTATCCATGGCATCCCGCGCCATTCTCTGGGTGTCCTCTTCGCAGGAAACGTCCACCTGCCCGAGCAAGATTTCTCTGCCGAGTAGCCTCACCTCCTTTTCGGTTTCTTTCAGGCCGGCCATGTCGGCTCTCGTTACGGCAACGATATCGGCTCCTTCCTGAGCGAGTTTCACACAGAAAGCCTTGCCCAGTCCCTTGCCGGCGCCCGTCACGAGCGCCACCCGACCTTCAAGCCTGCCCATCGCTTCCTCCGGTTTAGTATGACCTGGCCTTTTGCTCACAAATTTTCGGAAGAGCGAAATCCTCAGCTATCACTTTGAAGCAGTTATATGCGGTGCCTCTGCCGATTCCGGGTCCTGAATGAGCTGCTGCCGAGGCCAAATACATGTTTTTCACAGGTAGACGATAGAATGCTAATTCCGGGAAAGGTCTCATGCGACCCATCTGCGATGCGATCATATCCTCACCGGTCCAGCCCCCCTGAGGCATGTTGACGTTTCGCATTTGAACGTCCATCGGAGTGGTAATGTGAGCTGCAATGACTTTGTCTTCCGTCATGTTTGGAGCGTACCAGGACCATTGCTCTCTTATAATCTTTACGATGTCTTTCTTCATCTTGAGCCAGTCCTTATCGCTAAAGAACCGGTACGTGCCCCAAAAGAGCTGTGCCCTGTCGCGAAGAATGTTTTTGGCCCTGTGAGCAATTTTTGCAGGAACGTGATCTTCGCCTATAAGGTTCAGCACAGTCTGAGTTGTGTTCAGATAGCTCACAACACAATGCCGCGCTCCGATCTCTCTGCCGTCCCGGAGTTTAACTCCCACTGCTCTGCCATCTTCGATAATGGCTTTCTCAACAGCGGTTTCTACGACGAATTCTCCCCCCATAGAGCTGAAGGCTCGCTGCAGAGCATGAGTTATGGCATGTGTTCCGCCGACTGCAATGGACGCGGGCTCCCATGAAAGAATTAAGCCGAGTGTGTGCAGAATCTTGTACATCCCGATGCAGTCATTGGGAAATACGCCGCTGGAGGTCATACAAGACCTCATGAACAGAGTCCTGAGATAGTCACTTTCAAACAGGTCATAGGCACCCTGCTGCGATGTATAAAACTGGTAATCCGGCGGTATGGGGGCCTCGGGATCCCCGATCAATCTCTCGAACGCATCTTGAAGGCCCCACGGTGTGGGCGGATTGTACCGCCACTCGTGGAATGCCGCCCGCCACCTTTTCCGATATTTTTCAAGCAGGTCATAGGAAGTGTCCGCGTCCCGCTTCGAGAACCGTGCTATCTGATCAATCGTCTTTTGTGCATTTACATCGTCGAATTCGGACCTTCCGGTATCCTTGACATGTCAAATCACTTAATTTTATGGTAACATAAGAAAAATTGATGTTCGTGGCTGGATGGATGGGGCCTCAATGGATCTCAATCTGAATCAGCTTCGCGCCTTCTTCTACGCTTCGAAATACCGCAGTATATCCATCGCGGCAGAAAAGCTCTTCATAAGCCAGCCTGCTGCGAGCATGAAGATCAAAGCCCTCGAGGATCAATACGGTGTCCTCCTGTTCGTCAGAAAAAAGGGAGGCCTGGAATTGACCGAAGCAGGCCGGAAGCTCTTCGGGATCGCTGACAGGATATTCGAGCTTGTCGAGGAGGCCACGACATTTCTGGATCGAGACCGAGCAGCGCCTGCCGGCGTCCTGCGGATCGGGAGCACCAAAACACTGGTGCGCTACCTCCTCACTGAATACATCTCCAAGTTCAGGGAATCTAAGCCGAGAGTCCAGATACAGATAGACGAGGGCAGCTCCGAACGTATGATTTCCAGCGTCCTGGAGGGACGAAATGATTTTGCTATCGTTGGGCGTTTGCCTTATCCGGACATGCTCAAGGTAATCCCGTTCAGTCAGGACGAAGTCGTATTGTTGGTGGCTCCCGGCCACAGGCTGGCTGGGCTGGGCAAGGTCTCCATACAGGAATTAAGCGCGGAGAACCTTATTCTTCGGGAGAAAGGCTCTGGAACGCGACAAGTCGTTGAAGAGGCATTTCAAAAAGCGGGGGGCACCCGTAAGGTATACATAGAAACAGGAAATGTTGATTTCATAAAGGAGTTGGTACGACAAGGCAAAGGAATAACCCTCCTGGCCCGTATGGGCGTTGATCCGGATTTAAGCTCGGGACGGCTTGTTGCCGTACCATTACTTGAAGGCGGACTCATGCTGGACATAGATGTCATTATCAATAGGGAGCGAAGGCTTTCTCGTGCGGACCAAGCATTCCTACAAGTATTGCTTGAAAAGTCCGTTGATCGGGTCAAAGGCCACTCACGTTTGCCCGAAGATCCGTCTCGCACTTATATGCCGGCGTAGACCGGCATGCAGATGACAAGCCGAAGACATCTGAATCCGTTGTGACTGGAAGGTTAGTCACATCTCGGTCTGGATTATTCGGCGGCACATTCTTGACATCATGCATTTCCGTTCTGTGTGAAGAACAACGGGAAAGGAGGCCAATTACCATGTTAGTCACGGTTGAGACAACGGAGAGAATAGCGATTCTTACCATCAATCGACCGCTGGCCATGAACGCCCTTGATGGGAAGACCCTGGCTGCACTGAACGAGGCCTGGATCGATTTTCGCGACAATCCCGAGCTCTGGGTAGCCATTATCACTGGGGCAGGTGGCAAGGCCTTTTGCGCAGGAGCGGACATCAAGAGCTTGGCCAATTACTACAGCAGCATGAATGCGATCAAGAGGAAGGCAAAGGCCGACACGGAACCCGGGCTGGGAGGGATCACGCGCAATCTTGAAATATGGAAGCCCATCATAGCCGCGATCAACGGGTATTGTTTGGCAGGCGGCCTGGAAATCGCCCTGGCCTGTGACATCAGAATCGCCTCCGAGACCGCTACCTTTGGACTCACCGAAGTGACACGCGGGATCATACCGGGGGCTGGCGGGACACAGAGGCTCCCCAGGCTTATCCCTCTAGGTAAGAGCCTGGAGATGATCCTCACCGGAGAAAGGATCGATGCTCAGGAAGCTTATCGGATCGGGCTTGTCAACAAGGTTGTGCCTCCTGATCAATTGCTCCCTGAAGCCACGAAACTGGCTGAACGGATCTGCCGGAATGCGCCCCTTGCAGTACGGGCTGCCAAAGAGGCAGTTTACCGGGGGATGGATCTTCCCCTTTCTGATGGATTGGGGCTGGAGCAATTCTTGGCAGAGCCTATTCATCAATCCGAAGATGCAAAGGAAGGTCCGAAGGCCTTTTTTGAGAAAAGGCCTGCGGTGTTCACAGGAAAATAAGACTAGCCAAAGATGTTTGAAATTTTGACTCCGTCGGTCGTTCGTCCGATAATCTTGTTTACAGAGCAAGTTACGGAGAATAGCACCGATGGAGTGTTTCAGCAGACTGTTTGGCAGCTTGCTCGCGTTTGTATGGCAATTGCCAATATAATGTCCGCTTCCTCGTCATTCCTGCGAAGGCAGGAAGTTAAGATCACAATTCAATTGCTCAAATGCTACACGGCAAGATAACGCTTCTTAATGTCTTCGTCTTTTTCCAGGTCCGTCACGCTCCCTTGGTAATTGATGTGTCCGTTATCTACTATGTACGCTCGATCGGAGTGTTTGAGCGCGAATTTGACGTTTTGTTCGGACAGTAGAATGGTCACACCCTCGCGTTTCATGGTATCTATGAAGCCGCCAAGCATTTTTACCACTATAGGCGCCAGTCCTTCCGAGGGCTCATCAAGCAGAATGAGGTCCGGATCTCCGATCAAGGTTCTTGCAATGGTCAGCATCTGCTGTTCACCACCGCTCAAAGTTCCACCTCTGCGGTTGGAAAGCTCTTTGAGTCTGGGAAAGAAATCGTAGATCCTGTCATAGTTCCATTTGTTGGTTTTCCCTCCGCTTCCCTTGTGACCCACCTCGAGATTGGCATGAACCGTGAGATCCGGAAATATTCTGCGATCTTCGGGCACGAATCCCATTCCAAGTCTCGCCACTTTGAACGGCACCGAACCGGTGACATCTTTGCCTTTGAACGTTACTTTGCCGCTCTTGGGAGGAGTCAGCCCCATTATGCTCCTCATAGTGGTCGTTTTTCCAGCTCCGTTTCTTCCCAGCAATACCACTACTTCACCCTGATCCACTTCCAGGGACACGTCAAAAAGGATGTGACTCAAGCCGTAAAACGTGTTGATGTTTTGCACTTCCAACTGCATGGTCAAACCTCTTCGCCCAAATAGGCCTCGATAACTTGCTGGTTGGAAGAAATCTCTTTTGGGGTGCCTTCCGCAAGTATTGTCTTATAGCAAAGCACTCTTACCCTCTGCGAGATCCCGAATACAATGTCCATGTCGTGCTCGATGAACAGCATGGTGATCTTCAATTTCTCCCACAGGGTCTTCACCAATTCTACGGTATGCCAGCGTTCCTCAGGACTCATTCCCGCCGTAGGTTCGTCCAGGAGCAGCATTCTCGGTTCCAATGCTAAAGCTACAGCTATGTCGAGTCGTTTTTGATTGCCGTGAGCTAAGGTGCCGCTTTCACGATGAGCCATGTCTGTGAGTCCCACATCCTCTAGCATTTGGTAGGCTCTCTCGTGATCCTCAGCATTCTTTCTGAACGGAGTAAGCAGATTCAGATTGCCTTTTCGCGCACTGATCACAGTAGTCAGCACGTTCTCCAGTACAGTCATTCGTGGAAAGATGTTGGTTCGCTGAAACGCCCTGGCGATACCGAGTCTCACTATGTCGAACGGTTCCATCCCGGCAATGTTCTTCCCGCCAAACAATATTCTTCCTTTGTCCGGAACATGATACCCGGTTATCAGATTGAAAAGCGTCGTCTTGCCCGCGCCGTTCGGTCCGATGATCGAACTCAGTTCTCCTTCGGGAATGGCGAAGTTTACATCGTTGAAAACTTGGCTGCCCTCAAAGGATTTGGAGAGATTTTCGATCTTGAGAATTGCTTCCGGCATTTGATTTCACCGCTTGTCTAAGTCAGTTTCAGGATTTTTTGAATGCCTTTTGGTAGATTCCTACCAAGCCGCCAGGAGCGAACAACACCACTGCCAGCAATACAAGGCCGAGAATAATGGCCCAGATCTCAACCAATCCCTTGTGCAACTGCTGGAGAAAAATTTTCATAAAAATCAGCACAGCAGATCCAATGGCAGGGCCCACAAGTGAATACATGCCACCTACAAGACTTGCCAAAATCGGTTCCGCTGATTTGCTCCAATGGAGGAACTCGGTCTGCGAGAAGCGATTCAGCTCGGTCAGCAAACCGCCCGCCAAACCGGCAAAGGACCCGGCTATGATGAAATTCAACCACTGAAATCGCCGCACGTTCAACCCAATGAATTTTGCTCGCTCCAGATTTTCACGAATAGTCCGGATTGTAAGACCGAATGACGAGTTCACGAGCATCCTCATTATCAAAAAGCAAATGAGAAAAAGTACCAAACACAATAGGTAGTAGTTCAAGGGCCCCAGAAACTCGGGTCTGGGAATACCGTGGATTCCGTCATCTCCGCCGGTAAAGGTGTACCACTGAAAGACAATCATGTACAGTAGCTGGCTGAATGCAAGAGTCAGAATCGCGAAGTAAAGCCCTATGAGCCGTACACAAAACCAGCCGACGACAGCAGCGACCAGGCCGGCAACCACTGGCGCTGCAGCCAAAGCCCAGATCAGCGATACTCCGGCCTTCTTCATCAGCAATGCAACAGTGTAAGCACCGACCCCGAAAAAAGCAGCATGACCGAAGCTCACCATTCCGCCAAATCCGAGGATCAAATTGAGACTCATGGCGAATAGCGCCATTATGATCATTTCAGTCGTAACCCAGATCCAGTACTCGCCCGTCTTCCCAAAATTGGAGAGAACGAAGGGAAGCAAAAAGAGACCCACGGCTACGATGATTCCCACGATCCAATTGCGTTTTGCCGACGGAGATTCATTGCGGTTATTGCCCATTTTGCACCACTTAACGTTCAGGTTTTCCGAAAAGACCCCACGGTCTGATTATCAATACAAGGGCCATCACCGCGTAAGGGAACACCAGGGCCCACCTACCAAAGGGCAATTGCAGTATGGTGACGCCGACTCCAATAATCAGGGAACCCAACAACGCTCCGCCAATGCTTCCCAGACCCCCGATAACCACCACTGCAAAAGACTCGATTATCTTTTCCATGCCTATGCCTAGGTCGATATTGGCAAGAGAAGCGACCAACACTCCTCCGATTCCCGCGAGCCAACAACCCAGCATAAAGGTTGAGGTCATGACCCAAGACACGTTTACCCCCAGCGCTCCAAGGGTATCGGGATACCACACTGCAGCTCGGATTAAGTTACCGGATCTGGTCCTGTAAAGCAGCAGCCACATTCCGAGAGCTATGATTGGCCCCACAAGCAAGATAAATACATTGTATGTAGGCAGCGCCATTCCAAACAGGTCAACGGACCCTGCCAGCAGTTCCGGACGAGCCACATTTCTCGGATCGCCTCCCCAGATCACCCGCACCACGTCATCCAGGATCAGAACCAGAGCGTATGTAAGCAACAGCTGAAGCAAGTGCTCTTCTCGGTAAACCTTCCGAAAGAGTGTCACTTCAAGTACGAATCCGACCAAGGCCACAGCCGGAGGTACAAATAGAAGACAAAGCAGGAAACTTTGAAGGGTGGCTTCAGTTAACAACGTGCTCAAGGAATACGCGAGAAACGCTCCGATCATGTATAACGAACCGTGAGCGAAATTGATCACCCTGAGGACCCCAAAAACCAGCGTCAGACCGGAAGCGATAATAAAGAGCAGCATTCCGTGGCTTAGGCCGTTCACGAGCATAAAGAAGAAGAGTTGAGTGGTCATCTTTTTGCGCCAATACTGAAGCTTTGTGGGGCAGGCTTTCCAGCCTGCCATCATTGGATTTCGGCATGGGCAGGCTGGAAAGCCTGCCCCACAGATTGCTCAAATCCTCGTCCCGTAAGGTCATTCCGCTTCAAGCAAGTTGAGTCTATTTCTTCTCACGCAATTTCTGAATTTCTTCAACTGACAGCCACACTTTTTCTGCCGGAACTTCCTTGACGTCTTTCATGATGAGGAAATCAGGATAAGTCGGATCCTTGGCCGTGGTGCCTACATAAATACCGACGTTGGCCATGTGATCTTCTGCTCGGATGAAGCGGTCTCCTCGCAATGACTTAAACTTCAATCCTCCGAGGACCTTGACCACCTTCTCGGAATCAGTGCTTTCGGCCTTCTTCATGGCTTCCGTAAGTGCGATTAGACCATCATAAGCCATTATTGCCCAGTCAGCCGGCCAGTCCTTGAATTTTTCGTGATACTTCTTGGTGAATTCCTTCATCTGAGGAGTGTCAATGGCATAGAAGGGACTGCGGGCATAACCCACCAAGCCTTCCGGCATATCTTTACCAGTCACCCTCAGGAAGTCCAGGTCAAACAACGAGCTGAACGACGCCTTCTTGAACAAGTCATAAGGCTTGGCCTGCTTTATGAAAGTACTCAGGCCCGCACCCCACAAGCTTGCGAAAATAATATCCGGATTTTTTGCCATTAATGTAGGTATGTATGACGAAAAGTTCGTCTCTGCAACTTTTACCCAAACCGTCTCGAGAACCTTGGCATCCGGTTTGAGTTCAGCCATTTTTTTGGTGAACGCATTATATTGATCGTGGCCGTAAGCGTAATCAAACCCTATGTACCCGTAATTAGTCTTCGGGTTTGAAGCAAGAGTGACGGCCATGCCGCGGCCTTCGATCCCGGTATTTGGCACCACCTGGAACATGAAAGGCTGGAAATCCGTGGTGGTCAAAGCTTCTGCGTTCGAGGTATGGAAAACCACAATTTTCTTGAATTCATTTGCGACTTTTGTGATTGCCAGCGCGACGGCGCTGCTTGTGGGTCCAATGAGGAAGTCGCATTTCTCGCTCAGGATTAATTCCCTTGCTACTGTTGCGCCGACATCCGGCTTGAGCTGGGCGTCACGGACTACCAACTCCAGTTTCTTGCCAAGCACTCCTCCCGCCGCATTGGTTTCTTCAATGAACAGGTCCATCGCGGCCTTTTGCGATTTGTAAAATGTGGCGCCTATTCCCGAAATGTCCGCCACGAATCCCAGTTTTATGGTGTCTGCGGCCACGGAGTTGCTCACAAGCACGAATCCGCAAACCATCAAAACGGAGAGAACCATAGCAACTAATTTAAGACTCTTGAATTTCATACTCACCTCCAAGTTTTGTAAGTTGTGCCTCAAAATGAGGGCGGACAATCGAAAAGAAACTTTTACAGCCTAAATTAAAGCTTTCATCCGTTTTGTTGATCGGAGACTTGGCAGCGGCAGCCAGGCCACCTCGAAATGGGCCTCTCTGGCTAGATTTCTTTAGGAAATCGTTTCATTCTAAGCACTTCGGGCGGCGAGTACCGACGTCTATCAATATGTCAGGACCATTCCGCCGTCGAACAGCAAATCTCCTCCCACCAGGTACTCTGGAATACCGCGAGAATCCGAAGATGAAGAGATTACCCACGTCAATGGGGGCCATCATTTCTTTTACTCTGGATGTTCCCATCATAACATCTCGTACTACCTGCTCAGGAGTGATCCCTCTTTTGTTCTGCCTGCGCGGGAATCTGTTTCAGTGCGAGAGCTGTCTTGACAAAGCCAGTACTTACCGAAAAGGATCTGATTTTCCCTTCACCCTCAGCAGCAATGGACTGGGAAAGGGCCCTCAACCCGAATTTAGTGATGTTATATACGGGTTTATTCATGGTGCAGATATGTCCGTGAACTGAAGACATGTTTCCTATGGCCCCAGTTCCGGGCGGACTTTTTTTCATGTGAGGTATTGTTAACTTGGATAAGTAAAACGGCGCCCTGAGCATGATCCTTTGCATCAAATCATATTTTTCCATTGGAAAATTATCAACTGAATCAATGTGCTGAATACCGGCGATATTAGCCACATACCTTATGACGCCAAGCTTGGCCGCTTCGGAAACGGCATTTTCAATGTCCTCGTCTCTGGTCAGGTCCGTGGGAATGAAAACCATCTGGCCTCCCAGGTCTTTGGCCATCTCCTGTGTCTTTTTCCCTTCCTTCTCGTCCAGATCCAGCCCAATGGTAAGCAGATTGTTGGCCGCCGCAGCAACCGCAGTGGCCCTGCCGATGCCGCTTGCCGCGCCGGTGACTATACATACGTTGCCTGAATTGAAATCATGGTCCACGAGGACGAGGATGTCTTCCCGTCTTATTGTGGGTTCTGAGATATCCATTTTCCCGTCTACCTCCGTAAAACAGGAATCAAACGCTCAGGGATAGAGCAACTTGCGTGCCAACGCTTCTCGGGCAAGGGGGGCTCTCGCCGCAGAGATTGTAAGTTGTCGGGTTGTTTATAATTATTTGTTTTCACAAAAAATAAATAATTTTTGCTACGGAAGGAGACAGGCGTGATAAAATGTATCAAGTCGACTACATGTATTCAAAATGATACAGGAGGACACATGTCGCACGACGGATCTTCCGGTACAACCCGTAAAATCGATCAAGACTGCTCAAACTCAGGAGAAACTATACATTGCTGGAAATTGGAATTGCTCAATCTCATTCTGGATAATATCTACAACGGCGTAATGGTGACCGACGCAGAGGGGTACGTGACACACTTCAATACACCTTATGGCCGATATCTCGGAGTGGACCCTGAAGCACAAATTGGAAAGCATTGTACTGAAGTGATAGAGAACACTCGGATGCATATTGTGGCGAAAACCGGCGAGGCGGAAATCAACCAGAGCCACAGCATCAAGGGCCAGAATATGGTGGTCCAGCGCATTCCTATAAAAAAAGACGGCAAGGTGATCGCGGTCTTTGGCCAAGTCATGTTCAAAGATGTGCGAGACGTTGGGAAACTAGCCCACAAGCTGTCGCTACTCGAGTCGAAGGTGGAACTGTATGAAAAAGAACTCATATCCTTGCGTTCCACAAGGTACACCATCGACAGCATAGTGGGTATTAGTAATGATATCAAGTCTTTGAAAAAGGAAGCGCTCAAGGCAGCGGCAACGAATCTACCGGTTCTTGTCACAGGCGAATCCGGCACAGGGAAAGAGCTGTTCGCTCAGGCCATTCATCATGCCAGCCCTCGAAGGCTGTACCCTTTTGTTCGCATAAACTGCGCAGCTATCCCACGCGATTTGTTGGAATCGGAACTCTTTGGTTATGAGCAGGGCGCATTCACAGGGGCCATGGCCAAGGGCAAACCTGGAAAATTCGAACTCGCCCACGGCGGGACAGTGTTTCTGGATGAGCTTGGTGATCTCCCGTTGGAAATGCAGCCCAAGTTGTTGCGTGTATTGGAGGAAAAGGAAGTTGAACGCGTTGGCGGAACTTCTCTCGTCAGGGTGAATTTCCGTCTAATTGCTGCCAGTAATCAGCCACTTGAGCAGATGTTGGCCGACGGCCGCTTCAGGAAAGACCTCTTTTACCGGCTGAACGTGATCCGGCTCCACATACCGCCGCTTCGGGAGCGCAGGGATGATATTGTTCCGCTGGTCGATCACTTTTTGCGACAAATCGTGTTGGATGCGGCCCAGCACGAAATCAGGATAGATCAGGAAGCGGAAAAGGCGCTAAAAAATTACGAATGGCCGGGCAACTCAAGAGAGCTCCTAAACGTGCTCGAGGGTATAGTCTCTTTTATGGAAGGCAACGTTATTCGGCTTAGAGACCTGGTGTTCCACCTGAACAAGAATCGGCGGCATTCGAATGGCTCTGAATACTTTACTCTGAGGAATGCGCAGCATCAAGCGGAAGAAGACGCTATCCTTTATGCACTGGCAGCGACGAACAACAACAAAGCACACGCTGCGGACTTGCTGGGCATTCACAGAACTCTGCTCTACAAGAAAATGAAGAAGTTCAATATACCTATAAATTAAAGGATTATCGAATTTGCTCCGCAGGAACGGAGCCAAGGGTCTGAAATTAGATACTCTTGTCGTCCCGTAGGGACCATAGATAATAGCCTGGCGATTCATCGCCAGGAAGACAGAGATCTTAGCGGTCGTGAAGTCCCGGAGGGACGGCCGAACAAGGCACGAATGAAGAATCTGTCGTCCCCTAGGGACTCGGGACTCCATTTTACGCCCTTACCCGGCGAAAAATCGCCGGGCTATTTTCAGTCTCCCTGCCAGGGCTCCAGCGGAACTAAGTGAATAATGAATTGATAGGTCTCAGTTTGTAGTTAAATTGATACACTGGTTGAAAGCATAAAATTCTCTCATCCCGACGAATCAATCCTGCTTAATCCACATCCACAGGTTCCTTGCAACTACGGCAACGTTTTGCACCGCGGAATTGCTCGTAACCACAATTAGGACAGTTATATCGAAGCTCTTCCTGCTCAACCCATTTTTCAGTCCCGAGTTCACGCCACGTGGGAATGGCCCTCATGATCACTTTCTTACCAACCGGCATGGGAAAATTTTCAATGAGACCGCAAGGAAAATCATCGCATTGATGGCAGCCTTCATAATTCTTTTGGGTCACACAGTCCCTAACGGGACAAACCTTGCAATATTTAAACGTGTTATCTGAAAGACAGCCCTCGCAGGCAATTTCTTCTGGAGAGCATCCATAAACAGTACCCAACCTTTCTTTGAACTTCTCGTTGTCGTCGCGGTGAGCCATGTAACAACCGCATACTCCACAATAGAGTCCGCATGGGGCCAGCAGTTCTTTTTTTACCATCGGAGGCTCCTCCCTTCGCTATGCGTGCTAACAAGAGTTCGTGTCCAGGTTCAAAAGATACTCTGCTTGTTCTCCTCCGGAAGTGGGGCGTCAGCCACGGTTAAGGGCTTTTTTCCCGATGTCTCTCCTGTAGTGGGCGTTTTCCCAGTGGATCTTCTCTACTGCTTCGTAGGCTTTGGTGATAGCGTCTGCAATTCCTAAGGCTCGGGCAGTGACTCCCAGGACTCTGCCGCCGGCAGTCACGAAGCCATTTGGGCCTGCTCCCGTGCCCGCGTGGAATACCTTTACACCCTCTACGGCATCTGCATGCTCGATTCCGGTTATGGGCTTACCCTTCTCATACGAGCCCGGATATCCGCCTGAAGCCATAACAACGCAAACAGCGTCTTCAGGTATCCACTCAATGGTTTTGTTCCCTAGATTGCCTTCCAGAGCAGCTATCATGAGGTCAATAATGTCGCTCTTCATGCGGAACAGCAATGGTTGAGCTTCCGGGTCTCCCATTCGAGCGTTGAACTCTAAGACTTGCGGAATCCCATCTTTGATCATGAGGCCTGCGTAGAGAAAACCCAGGTAAGGAATCCCTTCGTTTTCCATGGCACGGACAGTGGGTATCATCACCTCGTTCATGATCCGGTCGTGAATGTCGGGAGTCACCACAGGAGCCGGGGAATAGGCTCCCATACCTCCTGTGTTTGGTCCGAGGTCATTGTCGAAGATCGCTTTGTGGTCTTGAGAACTTGCAAGAGGAAGAACGTGGCGGCCATCAGTGAAGGCTATAAAAGAGGCCTCCTCGCCTTCAAGGCATTCCTCTATTAACACACGATCTCCGGCGGATCCGAAGGCACGCTCTTTCATAGTGGTGGACAGAGCAGCAAGAGCTTCTTCTCGATTGCGGCACACAAACACACCTTTTCCGGCTGCAAGGCCATCCGCCTTCACCACAACCGGGCCGGAGATGCTTTTAAGGTATGCCTCCGCTGGGCTAAAATCGTCAAAAACCTCAAAAAAGCCCGTAGGTATTCCGTACTTTGCTATCAGGCGCTTTGTAAACACTTTGCTGCCTTCCAGGGCAGCTGCCTGCGCTTTGGGTCCGAACACCTTTAGACCCGCTTCCTGAAATTTGTCCACCAGACCCGAAACCAACGGGGCCTCGGGTCCCACTACCGTTAAATCGACTTTTTCTGCCTGAGCCAGTTCTTTAAGGCCGGAAACATCGTCGGCTGAGACTTTGGCCAATCTGCATTTCGGCTCGCTTAAGATGCCCACATTTCCCGGCGCTACGATAATTTCGTTGACCAGATCGGATTGGGCCGCCTTCCAGGCCAGGGTGTGTTCACGTCCGCCGGAACCCACAATCAGAATCTTCATTTTCACTTTGCTCCTGGGTTTGTCTGGCTCCACATGCCTCTTTTTTCTCGTTGGGCTTCTTGTTCGAGCTCGATGTAGGGTCTGATGTCGAATGACTTCTCTTCTCTGTCTATTTCTGCGAAACCCTGACGAATCATCTTTGCGTTGATATCGTCCACGGAGAGAAACACCATCCCTTCTTTAGGGCCTTTTGGTTCCTCTCGCAGGACTTTCACTCGAACCCATTGGTTCTCCAAGTTTCTTGCGAGGTAATCTTTTGCTGAGGCTTCTTGAGTTTTCGGGATGCGCAGGCCGATCATCCTCACCTGCATGATAGTGCCGGATCCTCGAACAGTCAGAGTTCTCTCATCATCTATTTTTGTTACTCTCCACAGGTATTCGCCGCCTTCCATCGGCGGACGACTCACCGTGTAAAAGTACCCGATTACTATAAGAACAATGGCTGCAACAGCAACCCAGATTTTCCATTCGCTTTGCAGTCGGGTCTTGGCCATAGACACTCCATAATGCTAACGTCACTTTCGAATCATCAAGATCGGGAGCTTTTCACTAAACAGCAAGAATCCCCACATCATCTTCGACGGCGAACTTTTCCGCGCTGCTCCACCTTGATTCAGCTCATTTCGGGTTCGGTGAAAATTTGATTTACACCACTTCGCCTTGCCGGTCATGGGCTATGAGGCTTGCCGGGGGCATAATTCTATCCCCGGACGGTAAATTTGCTGGCCTCAGAGCCGAAAACCTCCTCCGCTTTGGACAAGTCAGGCCCTATGTAACGATTGTGGAGCCTGACATCCGAGGGAAAACGGACGATAACCGCGAAATTGTCAGAATCAAGCTGAACCAGTTTTACGAAGGCGCCATCGTCTCCCAGCGCCTGTTTGGTTATGCTGAACATCCGCCAAATATAACATACCGCCAAGAAAAAGTGGGAAAAATCCTTTAATATGATTAAGAGTATGCATCTGCGCTTTTGTGGGTTATACTTGGCTTGCACTGATTTTGGCTTGGAGTGAATGAGATTATGCAAGGAAAAGTGATTATCGAAACCGTCGATCTGGTAAAGGACTATGTGGACGGAGGTAACGTCATTCATGCACTCAGAAGAGCAAACATAAAAGTCTACCAGGGCGAAATGGTAGCCATCATGGGCCCTTCTGGTTCAGGCAAGTCTACCCTTTTGTACGTCTTGGGCCTCTTGCAGCCCCCCACATCCGGCGCTTATCTGTTCAAAGGACAGGATATTCTCAAGTACTCCCGAGAAGATCAGGCAAACTTTAGAAACAAGGAACTGGGATTTGTTTTTCAGAGCTGCGATCTCCTTCCGAACTCGACCGTCTTTGAGAATATGGAGCTTCCTCTGATATATGGAGAATCGGATCGCCGTCAGAGGCGAAAAAAGATACTTGACGCCCTGGAGCGCGTGGGCCTCTCACATCGAGTCGATCATTGGTCTAACAGACTATCCGGTGGTGAGCGCCAGCGCGCGGCTATAGCCAGAGCTCTTGTCAACAATCCTTCCCTGATTCTGGGTGACGAACCCACCGGACAGCTCGACCAAAAAAACACTGAGACGGTGGTGGATCAGCTCAGGGCAATCGCCGGCCAGGGTTTCACAGTCATATTGGTAACTCACGAAGAAGACATCGGGCAGGCATGCGACAGAATCATTCGGATCAGAGACGGCGCTGTCGTCTCGGAAGGATTCGAGAACGGCTACGTTCCTGAGGCTATGAGTCCAGAATCGGCAGAACATCGAATACTCGAATCTGTCGGCTCCTGAGCGACTGACTGGCTGAAAGAAGCTGTCTCAAAATTCAAAATCGCCCAGAAATAGTATCACACTGCTCGGTAGTTCTGGTTCCCAAGCTCCGCCGGCAACCAGAACTCCAATGACTTCCGAAAAATATTGAGAATCATTCAGCCGTGTTCAGAACGGAATTTCGTCCTCAGGCGGCGGAGGATAGTAGTCGTCAACTTTTTTTGCGGTAGACGCAGCGGGACGTGAGGAAGGCGGTGCTTGCCTTCTGGACGGCTCTTGGGACCCACGAGTCTGTGACTGGCCCCCGCCCCCCAACATTATCATGTCATTGGCAATAATCTCCACAGTGGTTCGTTTGTTTCCGTCCTGGTCTTCCCATTCGCGGGTTTGGATGCGACCCTCTATAAAGACCTGCTTACCTTTGCTGAGGTATTCTCCGCAAATCTCTCCGAGACGACCCCAAGCCACTACTCTATGCCATTCGGTTTTTTCCTGATCATTACCGCTCTGATCTTTCCACTGAAGCGAGGTGGCCACCGTAAATGTCGCGACTGCCTTGCCCGCTGCGGTATATCTGAGTTCCGGGTCCCTGCCCAGATGTCCGAGCAGCAACACTTTATTCAAAGATCTCTGGGCCATGAATCGCCTCCTAGAGCTATTTCCAAGCGAATTTGTCAACTCACAAAGACTAATGTAACCTTCTCTTGAAAAGAAGGTTCCCCGATTCTTCCTGATCTGAATGCGACGCAGCCGACGCCGGACAGCGTATCCTCGTCGAAAAAGAGGCTGCTTGTCAAGACCGAAGCTGCGAGGCAAAAACCTTTTGAAATGACTGGCTGCTAAAGGATCTTCATGCCAATATGAAATCAATCTGATACTCTAATCCAGGCAAGCCACATGTATTATAATTAGGGACAGTTTTTGATAGTTGTTTTCGGGAGGATGTCCTGACCATACGTCGCAGAATAGCCCAAATGCTCCGTGAAAGGGAGTACACGGCACTAGATTTGTCCCGAGCCCTTGGGATACGTGAAAAAGAGGTCTACGAACATTTGCCTCACGTTGAGCGATCGTTCGGTAGTGGCTTGAGCGTGATTTCCAGGCCCGCGGAATGCCTGCATTGCGGATTCGTCTTCAAGAAACGCACAAGGTTCACC
Source organism: uncultured delta proteobacterium (assembly GCA_963700305.1). Classification (GTDB taxonomy): domain Bacteria; phylum Desulfobacterota; class Desulfomonilia; order Desulfomonilales; family Desulfomonilaceae; genus Desulfomonile. The sequence goes on along the minus strand of CAVOXB010000015.1, from coordinate 94,982 downwards.
GCGCCAGGCAAGTGCCCGGTATGCCGCTCGGAGGCTATAAGCCCCCCCGTGTACGGCATCAAACGTGCCCCTCAAACAGACTGAGTTTAGGAGCCATGGATTCCTGAATGATCGCTTCTATGACGCTGATGTGTGGGCACCGCGGCAGTGACAACAGACTCTGTTTTCACTTCACAGACTAAGTGCTAATATATAAATTATGCAAAGCAAATCTAAACTTCAATCCGCGAGAATGGAAACAACGATGACAGACAACACAAACCGCGCATTGCACGATAATGTTTGCGAATTTAAGGAAGACTTACTTGTTCCTATACAGGAAGGACGACTCAGATCCGTTGTGGAGCAGATGGCGCATTCATGCAGAGAAGATGCCACCATAGACCATGTAGGCGCTGCGCTCATTCCATCGAAAGACGAAATAATCAAAATTCTCGAAATATTGCAGGATGTTCTGTTTCCAGGATATTTCGGACGACAGGAACTGGACCACTCCACTCTGGAGTACCATTTGGGCCATGAAGTAGTCATGCTTTTTGAATTGCTTTCCGGCCAGATATCCAAAAGTATCCGCCATGAGTGCCGCCGCACCGACAGTCTTTGCGTGCAATGCATGAACATGGGCAGGGAGGAAGGATTAGTATTCCTGGAGAAATTGCCCTCTCTCCGAAGGACCCTTGCCAGGGATGTCAGGGCTCATTATGACGGCGACCCGGCTGCAAAGAGTCTGGACGAAATAGTGTTCTCATATCCCGGATTGTACGCGATTTTTGTTTACCGGGTGGCCCACGAGCTGTTTCTGCGGAATATCCCTCTTATGCCCAGAATCATGACAGAACATGCTCATTCTCGAACGGGTATTGATATTCACCCTGGAGCAAATATAGGCTCGGATTTTTTTATAGACCACGGCACTGGGGTAGTCGTTGGAGAGACCACGGATATCGGCGAGCGTGTTCGCATTTACCAGGGGGTTACGCTGGGAGCCTTGTCTGTGCCGAGAGGCTCCGAAGGGGGCGACGTTCTGAGAGGCCGGAAACGACACCCCACAATAGAAGACGACGTCACAATTTACGCTCAGGCTACCATATTGGGAGGCGAAACGGTGATTGGGGCTCGCTGCATTATTGGAGGAAACGTTTGGCTCACGAGATCAGTCCCTCCGGATACTACAGTCTTGATTGAGACACCGAGACATGTGTTCAAGGGGGAACGTTATGACGGATAAGATAGGAAAACCGGTATATGCGTTCAATACAGGCCAGTCTTGCGTTGAAAAGAAAGTAAGAAACGGGTCAAAAAAATGATTTTGGCATTTTCAAAAACTTGAACGCCAGGTACGTTTTTGCTACAATCCCCGCGCAATAGCAATGATGAGCCAGAGTTTAGTTATTTTTTTGGAGAGAACAAAAATTGACAGAAATATTTTACGACCGGGATGTGGACCCAGCGGCCCTGGAAAGTAAGACTATCGCAGTCATAGGTTATGGTAGCCAAGGACACGCACATGCACTGAATCTAAATGATTCCGGTGTAAAGGTTGTGGTCGGGCTCCACAAGGAAAGCAAACGATGGAATAAAGTAATCGAGGACGGCCTTCAGGTCATGGAAGTCGATCAGGCCACGCAAGCTGCGGACGTGATCATGATCCTCGTTCCCGACGAGATTCAGGCCACCCTTTATCGCACCAAAATACATCCGGGACTTACCAAGGGGAAAGCCTTGGCCTTTGCGCACGGATTCAATATCCATTTCGGACAAATTGAGCCGCCTCAAGATACGGATGTATTTATGGTAGCCCCCAAAGGTCCGGGACATCTGGTCCGTCGCGTGTACAAGAGCGGCTTCGGCGTCCCAGCGTTGCTGGCGGTGTACAGGGACGCCAGCGGTAAATGCCGCCAGATTGGCCTTGCCTATGCGAGGGCGCTGGGCGCCACTCGTGCGGGTTTAATCGAAACCACTTTTGGAGAAGAGACCGAGACTGATCTGTTCGGCGAACAGGCAGTCCTGTGCGGCGGAGTGACCGCTCTTATTCAGGCGGGCTTCGAGACCCTGGTTGAAGCGGGATATCAGCCGGAAATAGCATATTTTGAATGTCTGCATGAGCTGAAGCTTATTGTTGACTTGATATACGAAGGCGGCATTGGCCGGATGCGCTATTCTGTGAGTAACACAGCGGAGTTCGGTGACATGACTCGCGGTCCCCGAATTGTAGATGACAGAACCCGTGCTGAAATGCGAAAAATACTCCACGAGATCCGTTCGGGACAATTCGCTCGAGAATGGATTCTGGAGAACGCAGCGGGTAGACCTGTTTTCAAAGCCCTTGAGAGACTGGGCGAGGAGCATCCTATAGAGACGGTAGGAAAGCGCCTTCGGTCGATGATGAGTTGGATTTCAGCGCCGTTGGAAGAAAAGTGAGCCATGATTATATCTCATTATTTTTGATAGAAAGCTCATTTTGTTATGTTGCTGATTGACTGGGGCTAACCCGGGCGACGGGCGAATGTTGCATTTGGCGATTAGACTCTCGGTGATGAAAATGAGATCGACGAACGGGGACAGCCTTGCGGCAAATGGAAACCAACCTCAGTAATTGGGCAATGTGGTTGGTTTAGTCCTACAAGAGGATGACGGCGCCTGTAAAGCTTTGGTCGTTTGATTACGCGGTCCTCGGAGGATCCCTTAAAGGTTTTGTATCGGGAACGAAGAATTTAGAAAGGACATCGCATCAGATGATCAAAAGTGTTCGCATCAGAAATTTCAAAAATTTTCGGGAAGCGGAATTTGATGTCAGATCCTTGAACATATTTATTGGACCAAATGGCACCGGAAAATCGAATCTTGGAAACTTTCTCTTAATGTTGAGCTTTCTGGCTTCAGGTCCTTTCAGCAGCGCCTTCGGTCCGGGTCCTTTCACGTTCCGCCAAACCTTAAGCAGAAGAGAAAAAACAGATACCGGTCCTCAGGACCTGGATCTGCATTTCGAGATCACCCTGGAAGTGGAAGGCATAAATTATTTCTACATGTTGATTTTCACCGAAATACGGCGAAACGAGTACCTAATAAAAGAAGAGACGCTTCAGGAAGTCCAAGGCGAAATCCTTTTCACGATCGGTGATGTCAAAGCACGAGAATCAAAGATGGCGCAGATGAGAAAAGGCCACGCGTGGAACGAAGCGGAAAAAAGGATTCGGTCCGTTGCTCAATATCTCTCGAAAATCAAAAGATATAGATTTGTTCCTGATTTGATAAAAAAACCCTCGGCTGTGCAGGACTCCTATCTCCTGGACCACACGGGCGAAAACCTGGCCGCTGTCATACATTATCTTGAAAGAAACCATCCCGAAAATTTCTACAGGACAGTTCAGGAAGTCAGAAGGAGTGTGCCCGGAATAAAAAGAATTTTTACCCCTCATCTCGGCGATCCGCATCAGGTAGGCATAGGAGTGGAAGAAGAGACAAAGTCCGGATATTTTGTGGGCCCTCAGCTTTCTGACGGATTTTTGGTCTTTCTGGCGATATGCACTCTTTTCAATTTACCGGACCAACCTCGTATCTTCTTCATCGAAGAACCTGAAACTTACCTGAATCCCAATAGGTTGAGAGTGCTTTATGGTTTAATGCACCGCTTTGCCGAAGCCAATCCCGGAAAGCAGGTGCTGATGAGTTCCCATTCACCCTATTTCATCGATTGGTCAGATGAAATTCCGGAAGAATTGACACTCATGAACGACAGAGATGGATGGGTGGAATTCCGCAATCTAAAGGGAGTGGAGGATCTTCGATTCTTCCTCGAAGAAGACCCTTGGGGCCAGGATTGGGTCTCGAAATTCTTCAGAGCCGATTTTGCCGACGAACCTCTGCCCGATATTAAGGAAGATTACAGAGAGAATGAGGGTTCATATTATTCCGCATGGGACAAGGAAAACGACGGACAACAAGCGGAATACTAGATTGTTGGTCGGCACGGACATAGATCTATGAACAAAAATTGCCGTAAACCCTTTTGCGGTTGAAAATAACTCATTAGACGTCCCTCTGTATTGAGCCTCCTCGCAGGACACAAATTGCAAAAATGTAGGGGAGGGACCGACTGCACGCCGTCTTTCGTACGCTTGTGCCCGCAGCATCCACCAATGTCGGTATAAGTTAACCAGAAAGTCTTAGCCAGTGTGTGTTCAAACAAGGAACACATGGTCAAGAGCGCTCAAAATCCCTCCCCTTTTTCAATCCAGCGAATCACCGTAACCAGCCCGTCACCCTTAACTTGAAAATCCAGGGGTAGATTATCGGGGAAAAATATCTGTATCCGTCACCCGGCCTACGAGGGATCCAGATGAAGCTGTGTTTGCATATTGGCTACAGGGGGTTTGCAGCCCTCGTTGCGGCGTTTTTGCTTATGGCAGTTGTCAAAAATAGCGTCCGTTTCCTCGTCATTCCTGCGAAGGCAGGAATCCAGAATCTGGACCCCGAATCAAAGCCTGCCCCGGACCACGATCCGGGGTCTGGGGTGACGGACGTAATTCCCGTAAATTGGGGAATAATTTTGCCAATTTGTATACGGGAGTCAGTATGATGTCGATGGTGGGCGCACCATTAACGAATTTTCGGGTGAGCTATTTTGGACGGAGCCTTCGGTCAGTAATTAGCAAAAAAGCATATCATATTTAGATAACAAGGTAAAATATTACAAGGCTGCCAAATAATAAAGTAACAAATTAAGAAATCCTACAAACATCTTGAGATAAAAGAAAAAATCTGCTTGCATTTGAAAGCAGGTATGATATGACTCCTCTGCACGAAGGAGACCCGCCGGTCCCAAACCAATGGAAAGAGGAGTGGAACATGAAGAAGACCTCAATTTTAATTCTCACGATCTTGCTCGCTGCCTTGTGCGCGAACTCTTACGCTGAAGACCTTTCTGGTCAAATCACATCGTTAGAGCAGAGGGCCGATCGCATACAAGCCCAGATCAATCTGGCGAAGCAGCAGGCCGATGCGCAGATCGACCAGCAGGTCAAGGCTATCACCGGTTCAGTCGATAGCCTCGTGAACCAGAGGGTGCAGTTGGACGCGCATATCGCCAAAATGGAAGCCCAGATGGAAGAGGTCAAGAAGAACGCTCAAGCTAATCTGTCCAGGCAAATGAGCCAATATGATCAGGACTTGGGAAATGTGAAACAGCAGATCTCGAGTCTGGTAGCGAAACGAAGTGCAGCCCAAAAAGCGGCTGAAACTCCTCAGCCCGCAGCCCAAGCTCCGGCTCCCGAGGCCGGAAAATAGGGAAGAAGCGGACAGCCCGTCCGCGAGCGATCTTCTGTAATCGATCGAAGGCGGGCCGACGGGCACAAGTCCCAGAGACACAGAGGCAACGGAGAGAAGTCTTCCTTTCTTTTCTCGGCCTGTGTGTTTCTGGGACAGAATTCCGCTTCTGGTTACCCTCATTACATAATGTATATTATCAAAAAATATATATAGTCTCCCTTTATAATTGATTTTTTATTTCAAATTTGTTAAGATAAACGTGCTAATATCTGAAGGCTTCCTCTTGGATGGAGTTGGTATGGACCTCAGATTCACATGGCTCGCCCTGATTTTATTGCCTTTTATGGTTTCATGCTCTTCGCAGGTAGGAATTGCAAAAAAAACTATAGATTTAGAGCCTAATGGTGAGCCTAAACTTCAGACTGCCCAGTACAATTTTCCGACCATTCCTCCTGAACAGGATGGAGCGTTCCACATAGTTGGTTCTGGAGATACGATCAAGCATATCTGCGCGGTCTATGGGTTGGATCTGGAAAGAGTAGTAACGGATAAATAAGCTGCTTCCCCCCTACACCTTGAAGGAAGGCGAAGCAATTTTCCTTCCTGCTCAAGCTCTACTGGCCGAAAACCGGGACGCAGGCTGTACCAAGAATCAGAAAACTGAGATACTGAACGAAAAGACCGCAAAAAGAACTGTAGCCAGTGCAATCATCGGCAAAAAGGACCCGCTTGTGCCTGAGCTGGCTTTTCCCGTGAAAGGAGGGGTCCTGACTTCTCCTTTCGGTTACCGATGGGGCAGACTGCACAAGGGACTTGACATAGCTGCTCCAATCGGTAAGTCCGTGCTGGCATGCGCCGACGGCCGCGTGATCTTTACGGGGAGCCGAAAGAAATTCCGACGCTATGGAAACACCGTTCTAGTCGATCATGGCCGCGGGGTTTACACGTACTATGCGCATCTCAATGATATAACGGTCAAAAAGAATCAAAATGTGCGCAAAGGCCAGAAAATCGCAATGGTGGGAAATACTGGGAGATCCACCGGCCCTCATCTCCATCTGGAAGTTCGCGTCACGAACAAGATGTACAACCCTCTCGCCTACTTTGCTCCGAAAGATTTGTCCGGAACCATGATTGCCAAACGTTTCTCCGAGGTTCCTATGGGGCCCGTTCGTGCAGGTTGGCAAATACCTGATCTTCTCACGGACAGCCGCTGATAATTCGTTCTCACTCGCATACAAATCGTTATTATGGATAAATCCGCCAATTCATTGCTGTGGAAGCGAAACCGCTGATGCGTTGAAAAACAGGGCATTGCCAGTCGCTGCTTCATAGAAAAGAATTTAGACGAGTCTATTTTTTCGTCGATTGTGACTGTTCCAGACTGAGCAAAAAGCTGGGAACGAACTGAGCAAGCACAAGCCTCATTCCTTAATGGCAGAGAATACGTATCCCACGCCTGGAACGGTTACGATGTATTCGGGCGCTGCAGGGTTCTCCTCGACCTTGGCACGGAGATGCTGTACGTGCACGTCGATTGTTCGGCTGTCCCTGTAGAGGTCGCGATCAGCCCAGATTGCCCGCTTGATTGCGGACCTGCTCATTGCTCTGCCCGCGTTCTTGGCAAGAAAAAACAGAAGGTTGAATTCTCTCTGGGTAAGCATTATCTTTCTTCCGTCTTTCCACACAGTGTTTTGCCCATTGTCTATCTTGAAGCATCCGGTTTCGATCACTTCCGCAGGAGTGGCACCTCCGCTCCGTCGCAGCAGCGCCCTTATTCTGGCCGCCAGTTCAAGATAATCGAACGGTTTGGACATGTAGTCATCCGCGCCGCTTTCGAGTCCCAGAACCTTTTCCGGCACCCGGTCCCTGGCTGTCAACATGATTATCGGCACGGACGATTTGTCCCTAATGCAGCGACACACTTGTATTCCGTCTATGTCCGGGAGCGAGAGATCCAGGATTATCAATCCAGGGCGTGCTCTATCAAAGACCTGGAGCGTGTCCTTACCGGTAGAAGAGACAGCCACGTTGTACCCGTCCAGTTCCAAATTATCTTTGAGTATTCTAAGAATATCCGGATCATCGTCTACCAACAGTATTGGTTCCATTGTGACTCCCATAAATTGAGGTCTTTTTTGCGTCCTTGCCCGTACTTAAGTCGTTAGTTATGATTCGGAATTGTGAAAAAGAATCTGCTTCCAAACCCAGGTTTGCTCTCAACCCATATTTTGCCACCGTGGCCCTCGACTACTCCTTTGCAAATTGCCAATCCTATCCCGGAGGATCCCGTGTGCATCTTTGAGCCCTGTTCCATAACTTGGTAGAACTTTTTGAAAATGTTCTCGTGATATTTTGCGTCTATTCCAAGGCCTTGGTCTTGTACGGATATTTCTGCAGAATGATCCACGAGCGCGAATGCGAACGGTTATCGTTCCTCCATCGGGGGAAAATTTGACAGCGTTTGAAAGCAGATTACCGATCACCTGATAGATCGACCTGGGATCGAACTTCAAGACATGATCTTCAGGTGCGTCCAGTTCGAGATTAATGGATCGCTTTTGCGCCAGTGCTTTGTGAGAAATTATAGCATCTTCAGCCACATCCCGGATGGAAGCGTCGATGAGATCTAGCTCCAGTTGGCCGGATTCAATCCTGGAATAATCCAGAAAGTCCGACACAATCTTTATCAGATGGTCCGCATTCCTCTTGATCATGCCCAGATATTCAGGGTCTCCCGATGATTTTCTGGCCAGAATATCGGTCGCGCCCTTTATATTTGTGAGTGGGGTCCGCAATTCATGGGAAATATCAGAGAAAAACTCGGACTTGGCCGTGTTGAGGCCTTCCAATTCTTTGTTTGCTGTCTCCAGATTTTTGTTCGTCTGTGACAGGTCTGCTGTAGCCTCTGCTATCTTGCGTTCGAGTTCTTGGTGATGGTCCTTCAGCTTTTCATCCAGCACATAACAGAAATCAGCTATTTCCTTGAGTTCATCGCCATGCGCTGATTCGTTTCGCGAAGTTTTATCTGAGGTGAGACGGCTCATGGCAGTTTCTATGTCACCAATTCTTTTGAAGAAGAGCGACCTCGCGGAGACGAACAGCAGAACAACTAAGGAACATGCCAAACCGATACCGCCTCCCAAGAGAATCATCCTGTTGCGGTATATCGCGGAATGGGCTTCGTCCATCGGTATAAAAACGCTGAGACATCCCCCAACGTCGCCTGGTTTGTAGCGCTGGGCCATGTGGCATTGAAGGCAATTTTCGTTTACGAAAACTGGAGCCACGTAACGCAGCACTGTTTTTTGGCCGACGTGCTCGATTGTAAAAATTCCCTCCTGATGGGACGATCTGAAGATTCTTAGCGCTTCAGCCTCGAATTCGTCCGGAACATTTGAAGGATTCATCCGATCGGTGTTTGTTAGTCTGAATGAATAGAGCTCGCTCTTCTTTGCCCTGTCCGACAGTATTTTCGTCAGCATTGACGGGCTGACTTTTGTGTATGTAGTGCCGTCGTCACCTTCCAGATACGGTTTTTCGAGGAACGGGCTGGAACGGACTTCGTCGGTCTTGGGAACAAGAATCGCTCCGTGATCAGCTACCCATTGCCTTGTGAGCACAATTTGCTTGCACAGGATCACAGCCTGTTTCCTCACCTGTTCCATAATGTGCTCTTCCTGTTGGGAAGAAAACCAGAATAGCAAAAGCCCGAAAATGACAGTGGTCGTTGCGGAGGTTATGGCAAGAAACTTGAAAGAAATCCGACCGTAAAAGGCCTTGATTCTGTTGATCATGGCATTCTTTTCCCGTAGCAATTGTGATGCCCGCACTTTCCGACAGTGGATTCTACGTATATCAGATCAGACGACGTGCTGGATTGCATGCACCGCTTCATTTTGAGTGAACGATTTAGATATCTATTATAACATATTACGTGCGAGCGTCACATTGATCGATTTTATCCTAGTTGAGTCTCGCCAATTACGCGTTGAGCCGAATCAATTCAGTAATAAGACGGAAGGCTATCCCCTTTTGCCTAAGGGCTCGTACGACTTTACACCATGTCAGAAATTATAACAGGGGCAGAATTTTTTGTGGCAGACATTATTCTCATCCTGTTTATGAAAAAACCGTTATTACAGCATGTTGCGGCAGTGCGGCCTGCTCCGGCCCTTGGCATAGGAATTGCTCTGGAAAGGAGTGGATCTATGGGCATAACTTGGGATCGTTCTGTGAGTGTACGATAAGCGTTGAGATGGTTCGGAAGATGTCGATGGGCTGAAGTCGACTCGGGTATGCGTGGGACTTTTTTCAGGTGCCGGTTTATTCGGGAATCCCGCTCGAATGTCCACCCGAACACCATGCCAGATTAGGAGACAATTATGGAGGCCAAAGTCGGATCAAAAACTAAAGAAGCGCAGGATACCAGATGGCGATTTGTCAACAGAACCATGCGGCTTCATGGTAACGCGCCTCATGCCCTTATTGAGACTCTGCACTCAGTTCAGGAGCATTTCGGATTCCTGGACACCGACTCTCTCAAGTATGTGGCCAATGCGCTCCATGTCCCGCTAAGCCTAGTATATGGAGTGGCCACTTTCTATCAACATTTCACTCTGAAACCTCCCGGTGAGCACACCTGTGTAGTCTGCAAAGGAACAGCGTGCTACATCGGCGGAGCTGCCAACATCCTAAACAACTTTGAAGGCGAATTCGGAATCGGCCCGGGAGAAACCACTTCGGACGGCAAGATATCGCTGGTGACGGCCAGATGTCTGGGCTCTTGCGGCCTCGCGCCGGCAGTGGTTTTCGACGGAGAAGTTAAGGGCCGAATGAACGCGGATGAAGTGCTCGAGAAAATACGGAGGTGGACGGAAAATGACACTAACGTTTGAAGACCTCCAGCAAATAGCAAAAATCGAGAACGATAAACAGGACGGAATAAGGTACCAGATAAACGTCTGTGTTGCAGCCGGTTGCCTCTCGTGCCAAAGCGGAGTCGTAAAGGAAAGTCTGGAAAGGGAAGTTAACCGGCGGGGACTGGAAAACTGGACCAGAGTCAAGGGCGTCGGTTGCCTCGGCCTGTGCGCTGTAGGTCCGCTCCTTTATCTGGAACCTGAAGGCGTTTACTATCAGGGTGTACAGGTATCGGACGTCGGGGAGATCCTGGACTCACTCGGCGGATCCCCAGTCAGTCGCCTGGACTGTTCGAGTCATTTGCCCTTTTTCAAGCGACAGCACAAGATTGTCCTTGAAAACTGCGGTAAAATAGATCCTGAGAGTATCGAGGACTACATCGCGGAAGGCGGTTACCAGGCCCTTTATACGGCTCTACGAGCCATGACCCCCAATGAAGTCATAGATGAGGTGTCTACCAGCGGTTTGAGAGGCCGGGGCGGCGCGGGATTCCCCACCGGCCTGAAATGGACTGCTGTTTCAAAGACCATCAATAGGACCAAATTCATCGTCTGCAACGCTGATGAGGGCGACCCCGGCGCTTTCATGGATCGTAGCGTGCTTGAAAGCGATCCTCACAGGGTTATTGAAGGTATGGCAATCGCAGGCGCAGCGGTGGGAGCAAGCAATGCATTTATTTACGTGCGTGCGGAGTATCCCCTCGCAGTGAAGCGTTTGCGGCATGCCATCGCTCAAGCGGAAAGGCTTGGCGTTCTAGGAAAGAACATTTTCAACACCACCTTTGATTTTGAAATCAAAATCAGATTGGGTGCGGGCGCATTCGTGTGCGGGGAAGAAACGGCTCTGATCGCCTCAATCGAGGGCCGTCGAGGCACTCCGCGTCCTAGGCCCCCATTCCCCGCGGAGTTCGGGCTCTGGGGCTTCCCAACCCTTATCAATAATGTGGAGACATTCGCGAATATTCCGCCCATAATCCGAAACGGGGGCGAATGGTTCGCGGAGATCGGCACGGAAAAGAGTAAAGGAACCAAAGTGTTCGCTCTGGCAGGCCGTGTCAACAACACGGGTTTGATTGAAGTGCCTATGGGTACCCCCCTCAGGGACATAGTCTTCGATATCGGAGGCGGCATTCCCGAAAACCGCCGGTTTAAGGCCGTCCAGACTGGAGGCCCATCGGGGGGCTGCATTCCCGAACAATTCCTGGACATGCCGGTAGACTACGAATCTCTTGCCAAGGTGGGCTCCATAATGGGGTCCGGCGGGCTGATAATCATGGATGAAACCTCTTGCATGGTGGACGTGGCTAACTTCTTCATGGAGTTCTGCATGAGTGAATCGTGCGGTAAATGCGTCCCTTGCAGGGTGGGGACAACACAGATCCACAACATTTTGAGCTCCATAACCAATGGTGCAGGTAAAGAGGCCGATATCCCGAACCTGGAAGAGCTTTGTGATCTTGTGAAAAATACAAGCCTTTGCGGACTCGGCCAGACGTCCCCCAATCCCGTGATGAGCACGTTGCGATATTTCCGGGACGAGTATGAAGCTCATATTCACGACAAAACGTGTCCTGCCGGAGCCTGTAACTGTGGCGGCTCCAAGGAGGCAAAATGACGGACCAACGTTCGAATCCACGTGGCAAGCCGCTGCGCACCGACGTGAACCCCGTCAGGTTGTTGATGCTCAAGATCGACGGTAAAGATATAAGTGCACGCGAAGACGAAACCATATTGTCTGTCGCTCGTCAAAACGGCATTGACATCCCGACCCTGTGCCATTTGGACGGCCTTTCTGAACGCGGCGCCTGCAGGCTTTGTATTGTCGAGGTAAAAGGGGCCCCCCGCTTGCTGCCGTCCTGCGTCACATTGGTGCGCCAGGATATGGAAGTGGTTACCAATTCTGAACGGGTGACCACTTATCGCAAGAAAATTCTCGAACTTATCTTCACTGAGCGGAATCATGTCTGTTCAGTGTGTGTTTCCAATGGCCACTGTGAACTTCAGGCCCTTGCCGTCGAATTGGGAATGAGTCACGTCCATTTCGACTACATCTATCCGCGGCACTCTGTTGACGCGACTCACGGTCGGTTCTCCTTGGACCACAATCGGTGCGTCCTGTGCGCAAGATGTGTCCGCGTTTGTGACGAAATCGAAGGTGCGCATGTATTCGACGTCATGGGTCGCGGCATCACCGCCAGGGTGATCACCGACTTGAATCAACCGTGGGGTGAGTCTGACACATGCACCGGCTGCGGGAAATGCGTTCACGTTTGTCCTACTGGAGCACTTTCCGAAAAGGGCAAATCAGTGGCTGAAATGACAAAGCGGCGACAGTTCCTGCCTTATCTGCAACTTATGCGGAAGGAGGGACCGAAATGAGCGACACAACAGGAAAGAAGAATTCCCAGAATGGGTGGACTGTTCACGAAAATGGGTGGGTCTTCCCGGAGCCGGAGGAACCGGCCGAAGCCGCTTCCGGAAAAGTGAAGGTAGCTACGGTCTGGTTGGACGGCTGTGCAGGTTGTCATATGTCGTTTCTGGACATTGACGAAAAGATAATCGGATTAGCCGATCTGATTCAGATCGTGTACAGCCCCCTCGTGGATATCAAGAAATTTCCGGAAGGCGTGGACGTGACTCTCGTGGAAGGCGCTGTAAGCAGCGACGAGGATGAAGAGAAAATCCATGAAATCCGCAAGGGAAGCAAGCTACTGATTTCGTTCGGAGACTGTGCAGTTACCGCGAACGTCCCTGCCATGCGTAATCAGTTCAAGGTCGATGAGGTCCTTAAGCGGGCATATGTGGAAAACGCGACATTCAACCAGGAGATTCCAAGATTCGGAGTGCCGCGGCTTCTCAAGAAAGCCCGGCCGGTGCACGAGATTGTGGATGTGGATCTGTTCCTGCCGGGATGCCCGCCTCCGTCGGACGCGATCTATTTCGTGTTGGGCGAGCTCCTGGAAGGACGAATTCCAGACACCAAAGGAAAGACCCGGTTCGGAGCATAACCTGAGCGGGAGGCATTCTGATGGAGCAAAGAATCGTGATCGAGCCGATAACCCGAATCGAGGGTCACGGCAAAATTACTATAATGATGGATGACAAAGGCAACGTGGCTGATGCTACCTTCCACGTAACACAGTTCCGCGGGTTCGAGAAATTCTGTGAGGGTAGGCCATTCTACGAGATGCCTTCACTGGTGGAGAGAATCTGCGGGATTTGTCCGGTCAGCCATTCCTTGGCGTCGGGCAAAGCGTGCGACGCCATTCTGGGAGTCCGTATTCCTGAAACTGGGGCCAAGCTCAGGCGACTTCTGAACTGTGCGGAATTCATACAGTCTCACGCCTTGAGCTTCTTTCATCTCTCGTCTCCGGATTTTCTGCTAGGTATGGACACCGAGCCCGCCAAAAGGAATTTTTTTGGGGTGCTCGAGGCGAATCGGCAATTTGCGGTAGACGGAGTGCGGCTGCGCCAGATCGGGCAGCAGATCATTCAGCTTTTCGCAGGAAAACGGATTCATCCCTCGTGGGTGGTTCCTGGAGGCGTGAATCAGCCACTGACTGAGGAAAACCGAGACCTTATGCTCGCCATGATGCCGGAAGCCCTGGAAATCGTTGAACGGACGCTCGTCTGGTTCAAGGGCATTCTGGAACAATATCAGGAGGAAATACGTACTTTTGCCAACTTTCCGTCTATGTTTTTGGGCCTTGTCAATGATCAAGGCAACCTTGAGCATGTCGACGGAAAGCTTCGTTTCATAGATTCTAAGGGCAAATTCGCAGTAGACGACATAGATCCTGCAAGGTACCAGGATTATATTGGGGAAGCGGTAGAACCGTCGTCATATCTCAAATCCCCTTATTACAAGGGCCTTGGGTATCCAGACGGAATTTACAAAGTGGGTCCGGCCGCTCGCCTCAATGTGTGCACAGGCTGTGGGACGCCACGCGCGGACCAGGAATGGGCTGAGTTCATCCGGTTGGATCGTGGGCCTGTAATGAGTTCGTTCCACAATCACCTGGCGCGGCTGGTGGAGATTCTCTATTCAATAGAGGTCATGGAGAAGCTACTCAATGATCCCGATATTCTCAGCAAGCATGTACGTGCCTTCGCACAGCCGAATCATTTCGAGGGAGTCGGAGTAGTCGAGGCCCCGCGGGGCACGCTGATACATCATTACAAAGTGGATGAGCAAGGACTGATGACCTGGGCGAACCTCATCGTTGCGACCGGCCACAACAATCTCGCGATGAATCGGGGGATTCTGCAGGTAGCCAAACGTTTCGTAACGGGCGACAAAATCTCCGACGGTGCGCTGAACCGTGTGGAAGCTCTCATACGCGCTTTTGATCCGTGTCTGAGCTGTTCCACTCATGCAATCGGCCGGATGCCGTTGAAAATACGGCTCATCGGCCCTGATGGAGCCCTGCTGCACGAGGTGACTTGATGATCTTTCAGGGGCAGGCGCTATTCATTAGCAACCTGGCTTGAGGCGGAATTGCTTCGAGCTCTTTCCTCCTACCAAAAGATTCGCGATTGTTTGGCTGCCGAGTTCCCGGCCGAGACCCGGGAACCGGCGGCACAGCCTGAAGAATGCTCGTCGCAAAAATATTTCGGAATTGTGCCGTTACCAAAGAATCGGGGTGTGAGACCGGTGTCATTGCGAGGAGTAAAACGACGAAGCAATCTATTCCTGCCGGTTGGGAGATTGCCACGGGCTTACGCCCTCGCAATGACAGGGGCTTTTTTTGCCAAGTGAACAATTCCGAACAATTTTTTCTCATACTGAACAATTGCGGTATATAATGTTTTCGTCCACATGCTCGCGGAGCTGACCTCATTTCAGGAAATCCCATGCTAAAGAAATATTTGGACACTCTGTTCCACGAATCCCGTAAGGAACGCTCCTGGCGTTTCAAGGTGGTTGCCACCTGTAATCGGAGCGATTATGTTTGTTGCTGTCGTTCCGGCAGTTCTCTTTCTTGCCGTGTGGCTGTTGGAAACACGAGTCTTCTGCGAGTGGGCAAGGCCTCTGGAGATCGCTCTTTCCGTAATTTCTTTTTCAGTAGGGACTTTCTTTGTTGCGTGGGCTGTGCTCAAGCAACTGACCATTGGTAGAGGCACGCCGGTCCCAGTAGCACCGCCCAAGGAGCTGATAGTCACAGGCCCTTACGCTTTATGCAGAAACCCCATACAGCTCGGCGCGATGCTTTATTATCTGTCTGTGGGCACTTATTTCGGTTCAATGAAGATCGGGCTTACGATGTTTTTCCTGGGGCTGATCATCGGAAGCTCGTACCACAAACTTGTAGAAGAAAAAGAACTGCTGCTAAGGTTTGGCGAAGAATACGAGGAGTATCGAAAAAAGACCCCGTTTCTCATACCCAAATTGAAGAGATAGCATGTTCAGGGATGGGGATTCTTCAGGATCAAGGGGGCCAACAAAAAAACCCGTGCTTCCGGCCGGGTATGAACGCCGGAAGACGGGGTAAGTCAATGAACGGGCACAACGGTGAATGGAGGATGTTATTCCTCTCCGGCAGCCATGACCTGTCTAGTGCCGAATGAAGTCACTTCCCCCAAGCTGCCTTGGCGGAGAAATGTTTCGTAGCTGTAAAGCAGCCTTTGAACCACCGCTCCGGCCAAGCGCCTGTGGAAAATCATCCCGCTCGTCGGATATTTTGCGAATATACGGTTTAACTGTTCCTTATCGATTTTGTACACCTTGGAAGGTTCCACGCATTCGGCGCGCGCGATAGTAAAATTCTCGGTCCACCAGACCAGACCAGCCGAAGACTTCGCCTCGCTTGCTGACCATATAGTCTATTTCTGCTTCATCTCCCATGGCCAGCCGTACTCTGCCGTCGAAAAGTATGAAGAAATTGTTCGCCGGGTGTTTCGGGGTGAACAGAACAGATCCCTTGTCGCAGCTTTCCATAACCATGATTTTTGAGATCTCGTTCATGGCCTGTTCCTCTACCCCTCTGAACAGTTCAGCTTCTTGAATATACATGGCTTTCCCCTTTCGTTCATCAGGCTGGCATTTCTCCACAATCAACTTTGCTGGAATTCACTGTTGCCTGATCTACGGCCACACGAGAGGTCGCCTCTT
Source organism: uncultured delta proteobacterium (assembly GCA_963700305.1). GTDB lineage: Bacteria > Desulfobacterota > Desulfomonilia > Desulfomonilales > Desulfomonilaceae > Desulfomonile. The sequence goes on along the minus strand of CAVOXB010000015.1, from coordinate 78,683 downwards.
TACCAGAACACTACCAATGTCAGGAAACTTTGCCATGGGCAAATGATCTCCAACACAATGTTAGAAACTTATATCGTATGATTGCTGCGCGGCGCCTTCTTGCTATACAACGCTGCTGGTTGAGCCAATGAGCTATACAAATAAGATCATCTGCCGTTCCGGGAAACCTGAGAGACTATTGCTTGTGGGACAGCGATTTGGTTCTAGCCATTTCTTCTTTTGCCGCAGTGAGTATGCCACCCCCTACCAACAGACTCATTTCCTCCCCGGTCGCCACATAGTTGCGAAACGACTGGGGTGTACTTATGATCCGGACCCAAAAGCGCACTGAGACAACTGAAGGCACTCTTTTTCCACTGATCGAATGCCCGTACATCAAAATCGCTGTAAAGAACATCCCACCCCGCGTCAATAAGCTCGTCGATCTTCCTCTCAACGGCACTTTCGGTGACACTGTCAAATGTAGAATCTCCAGGGAGCATGGGCATCACCGTTTCCTTAGTTGTTCCCCCTTGACACCTCTAAAATAAGCTGAACCGTAATTACTTGATTTTGGCAAATGGTTGCACTTGTCCCCGTAAATTGAACAGCATAAATTGGGCCAAATCCATAGAACACAGGACACAAGACAAACATAATGTGATGTCAGTCAGTTAGGATGACGGGAGATTCTCGGCGATGCCGGAGATTGCAGGCGTGTACCAGACTTTGGGCGCAAAAAATAACCCTCTCGGGACAGTACGTGTAAAATCAGCACATTACTGCTTTGACGCTCTGTCACAATTTCGCACGCCACGCGTTGAGTGTCACAATTTCGCACGCGACTCCTCGCTGTATTTCAGATGCCTGTACAATGAAAACCGTGATATCCCCAAAAGCTGGGCAGCTAGTTTCTTGTTCCCCCGAGAACGACGCAAAGCCTCCACGCAAACGTATTCAGTGATCTCATCCGTAATTTCTTGCAGGGTCCGACCTTCAGGAAATTTCACTTTGCAGGACCAGTTCTGAGAATTGTAGTCTCCTGCTGGCAGTCCCAAGTTCAACTTGGACGAATCCGAGAGTATCAGTGCCCGCTCCAGGACGTTTCGCAATTCGCGGACATTGCCCGGCCAATGATAGCTGCAAAGCGTAACCAGAGCACTGGAATCTACCGGTGGAATTTCGGTGAGCTGTAGTTCCGCGGCAAGCTGGCACATGATTTCTTCCATGAGGATCGGAATGTCCTCGCTCCTTTCGCGTAATGGCGGCACCTCGATGCTAAAGACATTCAATCTGTAAAACAGCGGCTTGAGGAAGCGTCCTGCTTCTACTTCGCCCTCCAGACTTCTATGGGTGGCAGCGATGAGCCTGGCATTTACCTGGATTTGCTTTTCTCCGCCGACTCTGAGAAGGGTCTTGGTATCGAGGAACGTGAGCAGTTTTGACTGCAGGTGCAATGGAAGCTCTCCAATTTCATTGAGCAGCAATGTGCCACCTTCTGCCAATTCCAGCAGTCCGCGCTTGCGGCCTCGTGCCCCAGTGAACGCGCCGGCTTCGTGGCCGAAAAGCTCCGATTCGGCTAGTTCATGCGGAATGGCAGCGCAGTTTATTCCAAAAAAGGGTCCGTTGGAGCGCCTGGAGTTCGCGTGTATCACGCGCGCCAAATAGTCTTTTCCACTGCCGCTTTCGCCCAGGAGCAAGACGATGCTGTCCGTAGCAGCAGCGTAATGGGCTTTGCTGAAAGCCGTCTGCATAGAGGCGGAAGGATACTCGCCGGCAATCGTGAGGGTTTCCGGTTGGGTCTTTTTGCGTTCAGTAATATTTCGGGAAACTCCGCACATTCCTATAATTTCGCCTTCGCTGTTACGAAGCGGAACCTTGATATCATGGAAAATAAACTGCGCTCCGTGAATGGGCCTTGAATGTTCTTCTTCAATGGATTGGCCGCCCAAAACGCGCAGATCAACTTCTCTCAGATGTTTACCGGCCTCTTCACCATAAAGCTCTTCGTCTCTCATGCCCAAGAGTCTGTCTGCCTCGATTCCCAGGACTTTCTCCATCGCAGGATTTGCGTGGCTGTATCTGAGAGACTGATCTTTTATATATATGCAGTCTCTTGCGCTCTCGAAGACCGCTCGAAAGCGCTGCTCGCTCCTGAGCAGCTCTTCTTCAGCGCGTTTATGATCTGTTACGTCTCGTATCACGGATAGACTTATGTTCCCCCACACCGGATCTTGAATTACTCTGGAATCCAGAAGAACATCCATGACAGATTCCTGCTTCGTTACGTATTGATATGAGACATCTGAAATTCTTCCTTCACCCCAGTATTTCGGCAACACTTCCTGGAATGCATACTCAGCCGATTCCGGGGTCATTATGAAATCCATTCGTCGACCTATTGCTTCTTCGCGGGAGTAGCCCAATTCCTCGAGCCATTTCTTGTTAACATTGAGGATCGTTCCTTCGGGATTTATCGAGTGCATCATAACCGGTGCGTTCTCGTAAATATCACGGAACCTGGTCTCGCTTATTCGGAGCGCTTCTTCAGCGCTTTTTTGTTCAGTTATGTCCTGAACCTGGACGAGATAGCCTTTCAGCTTACCGCCCTGGATTCCCAGAGGACTGATCAGCACATCAAGGAAAATCAGACCTTCTGATTTGCTCGTCTTGAAAAGGTTCTTTCGAATCGCGACCTCGAAATCAAAACCAATCTCGTAGCGCACAGCTAGACCGTTGAGCAGTTTTTCTTTCTCCACATCCGGGAGATTAGGATCGTTGAATAAATTGAATCCCTTAACGTCGGCAACATCAGGCACACCGAAGATTTCCAAACAGGCCTTGTTTGCATCTATCAATTTGCCTTCGGAATCGTAAAGCTCTATCCCGATAGGAGACTCTTCGTAAATTGTCCTGAATTTTTCCTCGCTTTCGCGCAGGGCCTCAGTAGTGAGTTTGTGCTCGTTAATCTCGAGAAGCAGGGTTTCGTTGGCGGCAATGAGTTCGGCAGTACGGTGTTCTATTCGTCTTTCCAAGCTGTCTTGCACCAGAATCAATTGTTCTTCCACCACTTGTCTTTCTTCAATTTCCTGCGTCAGTTGGCGGTTGGAATCGATTAGTTCCCTGGTGCGTTTCGCAACCTCTGCAGCAAACTGCTCTTTAGCCTCGCGCAACGCCTCTTCAGTCGCGCCTCTTGATAGCGCCATTCCCAGACCTGCTCCAATCAATTCAAAAAGGCTTATCAATTCCGGTGTAAAGCAATTTTCCCTGGAGTCATTAAACTGGAGCAATCCCATAGTGCCTGTTTTGGCCTTCAACGGAACTAGCAAAACGGACTCCAATCCAGTTCTTATGCAAAAATTCTTGACACAGTCTTCTCTCTCGGTATCTGATTTCAAGGTTTTGAATTGCGAGGCCTTATTAGTCCAGAAGCTTCCCATTTCCGTAAAGAAAGGCTGTAGAAAGTCGAAGCGGCCGAGAATCACATCTCCGCACATACACTTTAGTACTGGACTTCCCGAAAAATCGCGTATTAATTCACCATTATGATCTCTAGAGCAAAGAAAGTTCTCCGCGGCGACAAACTCTTCTGAAAAACCTATGGTGACATAATATGGGTAATCTTCACCTCTTTTCAGGCGAATCCCGATTGCTTCGAACCCTGTGAAATGCTTAATTTCGGTCAACACTTCGCTTAGGGCTTCCGGTTCAGCAGGGCGGCGACTAAGTAGATCCAATATTCTGAGAGCGAATTGTTGCGGTCGCAAGTTATTGATGCGTTTATCAGGCAGGTTTCCTTCGGAATCAGAGGATGGGTCGATTTTGCGGGATTTTATCGATTTGGGTCTGTCGCTTTTATTACGCGCCATGATTTGCCCTCAGGTTTTCTCAGTGACCAATTGAGGTTTTCAAATCTGTATTGAGATTTCCTGAAATTGCCGAGGTAAGTCAACGATATAATTATATCCGGCATTGGCTGGATGATCAAGGATATGAATTGTGGTGCAGTAAACGTTCAGCTATGGGCGCAAAATAGGCTTCCTCGTCGTCGGCGAGTTTAAGTAGCGCCGGCATCCTGCCGGTCCCGGAGCCATGGACCGGCAGGATGCCGGCGCTATTCAATCAATCAGGATTGGTAGCAACTGCCACTTTCGAGCGGCGGATGTGAATTATTGCAAACCATATTGTAGCTATTACAAGCCCGATCGCAACGACTATATCTAATTCATGCGAGTATTGCTGAACCAGCGTCCAGTTCTGGCGCAATTTGTATCCACAGAGCAGCAGGAAAGTATTCCAGACTGTGGCCCCGATTAATGTGTAAATACAGAAAGGAAGGATCCGCATCTTTCCCAAACCGGCGGGAATAGATATAAGATGTCTCACCACTGGAATGAAGCGACTCACCAGAATTGTCCAGGAGCCGTGCTGCGCGAACCATTTTTCGGTCCATTCCAGGTGCTCTCTGTTGAGTAAGAGGTATTTTCCCACCTTAAGAACGAGAGGTCTTCCTCCCAAGTAGCCCATATAGTAAGAAAGCAGCGATCCTATGATCGATCCAATCGAAGTGGCTAGAATGGACATCTCAAGGCTGAATTTCCCTTCTGCTGCCAGGAATCCGACGAATGGCATCACAAGCTCGCTGGGAACCGGAGCCACCATGCTCTCCAGGGCCATCAGAAAGCCAGCGCCCCAATAACCGAGTTGCTCAATAATAATAGTGAAATATACTGCCAATTGCTGAACCATACTTCGCAACCTCATAATGAAATAATGTCAGTATTATAGTCGGATTTCTTATGAAACTCAAGGACAGAAGATCCAGGGCTGCGGAGCCGGTCCCCCGAGGAGTATTCCGAAAGCCCTTAGAGTTCGTAGGCTAGTTCAATTATACGGAATTCAGAACCACCAGATTGTCCGCGTGAATAGCTTCGTCATTGCGTCTGAAGCCCAGGATCCAGTCGATTTCGGCAGTCCTACGGCCAAGTATCTTTCTCATCTCGTCGGACGAATAATTCGCCAGGCCCACAGCCAGTTTATTGCCGTCCGCGTCACGAACGATCACTGAAGCCCCATGCTCGAACTCGCCGTTAACCGAGGTCACACCAATGGGGAGAAGACTCTTGCCCGCCTGAGTGATCGCAGCAGCAGCCCCTCGGTCCACAATCAGTTCGCCTTCGGGTTCCAAATTGTAGCGTATCCAGTGCTTTCGAGCGGAGATGGTCTCTTTTGCCGGCAATATCAGAGTCCCGCAAAGCTCCGCCTGCATCGCCTTCATGACAATGTTGGGGATTTTGCCGCAAGCGATTATCATCGGAATTCCAGAAACTCGCACCTTGGATGCTGCTTCGAGCTTGGACGCCATTCCGCCGAGCCCCACGCCGGAAGATGTTCCGCTTGCAAGCTGTTTTACTTCCGGTGTGAGATCTTCCACCAGGGAAATCAAACAGGCATCAGGATTCGTGCGGGGATCGCAATCCATGAAGCCTTCCATATCAGTCAGCGTCAAAAGCAGGTCCGCGTCAGCCAGGGTCGCAACTAGAGCCGAAAGATTATCGTTGTCCCCGAATTTGATCTCATCAACAGCTACTGTATCGTTTTCATTGATAATTGGTACTACACCAAGAGACATCAGAGTGGTCAGCGTGTTGCGGGCATTCAAGTAACGCCGCCTGTGAGTAAGGTCGTCTTTGGTGAGAAGCATTTGTCCGACTCGTACGTTATGACGATCAAAGGCCTCTTCGTACGCGGCCATAAGCCTGCTCTGCCCCACCGATGCAGCAGCCTGCTTTTGGGGAATAGTCTTTGCCCCTCCTTTTAGATTCAACCTGCGCACGCCTGCTGCAACAGCGCCTGACGAGACAATTATGAATTCTTTGCCAAGCTTCTTGAATTCGCACACGTCGTCAACAATTCCGCGAATTATGCGGCGGTCAAGACCGTTCTTGGTGGTAACCACGCTGGAACCCAGTTTTACCACCACTCTCCTGACGCACGAGAGTGTCTGTTTTCTTACGTTTACGCTCATGTCTGCTCGCGGATTCGTCTCAACAGCTTTACAGCGTGTCGGATAAGCTCCTTCACTCCACGTCCGGTCGCCGCTGAAATCTCATGTACGGCAAATCCTTGTTTCTCGAGTTCCACTCTGACTTCCGCAGCGGGTTCGTGGTTTTCCGGAAGGTCCATTTTGGTGATCACTATGATCATGGGCGTTCTTACCAGATCCTCCCGATAGGAAGCAAGCTCATCCATTACAATATTAAAACGTTCCAGAGGTTCAGGCTCGACCGATGGCGACGGATCTATGAGATGAAGCAGCACGTGATTCCGCTCTATGTGGCGTAGGAATCGGTCGCCCATGCCTGCTCCTTTGTGCGCGTCCTTGATCAGTCCTGGAATGTCCGCCATCACAAAATCGATTCCGTCCGGGCTGTGTACCACTCCCAGGGCAGGAACCTTGGTTGTAAAGGGGTAGTCGGCTATTTTGGGACGCGCATTGCTCACACGCGAGACCAGAGTTGATTTTCCACTGTTGGGCAATCCCACGAGGCCCACATCGGCAATCAACTTTAATTCCAGCAAGAGAACGCGCTCTTCGCCGGGTTGCCCTTCTTCAAATCGTCTCGGAGCTCGATTTCGAGATGACGTAAATCTTGCGTTGCCCCTGCCCCCGCGTCCCCCCTTTGCGGCCAGAATAGTGCTCCCCGCATGATCCAGGTCTGCGATGAGTTCTCCGGTTCGATCATCCTTCACCAGAGTGCCTACAGGCACGCTGACAATGAGATCAGGCGCGCATTTCCCATGCTGATCTTTCCCTTTGCCGTGGGTGCCTCTGCGGGCCCTGTAAAGCTGCTGATATTGGCAATCCAGAAGCGTGTTCATCGAAGGGTCGGCCTGAATGTACACACTTCCGCCGTCGCCGCCGTCGCCGCCGTCGGGTCCGCCTTTGGGAACATAGGCCTCTCTGCGGAAACTCAAGCAGCCGCGGCCCCCGGTTCCGGCAATTACTGTGATTCGTGTCTGGTCAACGAATTTCAAAGTGAAGCTACGTTCAAGCCGGAGGGATTTGGTGATTCTCTGGCGAAAATGCCGGGGACCGCTTTTTGGCGGTCCCCATGCTGATTCTTATGCAATTGTTCGAAGCATACCAAGCGAGCCTCGACTTTGAGCGGCGTGTTTATTCTACAGGTGCGGGTTCTTCGACAACCGACGGCAAGATGGTCACCTGTTTCCGGTCGCGATCTTTTCTTTCGAATTTGACTATTCCGTCGATCTTCGCAAACAGAGTGTAATCCCGGCCCATTCCGACGTTTTCTCCGGGATGAATCTTTGTTCCCTTTTGTCGGACCAGGATGTTGCCAGCCCGCACTAATTGACCGGCGAAGCGTTTCACTCCAAGGCGCTGACCGGGGCTGTCCCGACCGTTCCTTGAGCTTCCTCCTGCCTTCTTGTGGGCCATGGTAATTCCTCCTCCCGTCCATTATGAATAAGAGTTCTTCCGTTTGCCGGAGTTCGCGGATTTCGGCTGAAACTCTATTGTTCTTATTTTTTATTCAGCTGCAGTTTCCTTGGCTGCCCCGAGTTCGATCCCCTCGATCCTCAGGAGCGTGAACCACTGTCTGTGGCCCTGCTTCTTATGGTATCCGTGTCGCCGTTTCTTCTTAAAGACCACTATTTTTCTATTCTTGGCGGTTCTTACTATAGTGGCTGAGACAGTCGCTTCCGGTAGCAGGGGCGTCCCCAGTTTCAGACCTTCAGGAGAGCTGACAGCTAGCACCTGGTCCAATTTAATCTGTGCTCCAGGATCTCCTACGAGCTTTTCAACCCTAAGCTGATCTCCGGACTGGACCTTATATTGTTTCCCGCCGGTTTGAACTATGGCGTACATGTGAAGCCTCCTAAACAATAACAAGCCATTAAACCATCGCTCTGCAGATCTGTCAAGTCAAAATCGCGTGCCTCAGCAGCCCTTCAGTTACGCGGGTGTGAACGAACGATGACATTGCGACCGACGCACGTTTCTGGCCGTCATTCCGGCGAAAGCCGGAATCCAGCCTGGACCCCGGCCTTCACCGGGATGACGGTCACGCCTGTGGCGTTACTGTATGGTTCTCCCAACGTCGAAACCTTGACTCGCTTCAGCGCCAGCGCCCTCACGCGTGGCTCCTTATTTTGCTCCATAGGATCGCAGAAGCTTTATCACTGATGTATGAGCCATAGAGCTGGCCCACATCAAGGCAGTCCACCCGTTCCTATCCTCCGCGTTCTGTTGTGCTCCAGACTCCAGCAGTGCCTCGACGACTTTCGTGTGAGATTCGGACGCTGCTATAATAAGGGCGGTGGCCCCGTACGATCTTTAGCCTCCAGGTCGGCATGCCGAGTAATCAGTTCCCGCGCTGTTTCCACATAGCCTCGCCTGCATGCCCGCATTAACGGGGTCCAGCCGAAATCGTCTCTGACATTGATATCTGCCCCGCGTTGGAGCAGTTTGCGCACGACTTTTAAGTGTCCTCTTCTGCACGCTTTCATCAGGGCGGTGGCTCCGTATCGGTCTTTGGCTTCTGTATCCGCTCCGTATTCAAGGAGTAATTCCACAACATCCTCATACCCCATAGATGCGGCCCAGAGCAGGGCGGTCCAATTGGATTCGGTCCTGAGATTGACCTTGGCGCCTCGTTTCAAGAGTTCCAGGACCATATCGGTGTGACCTTCGGATGAAGCCAGGATCAAGGGCGAGTATCCGTATTCGTCCGTAACGTTAGGATCTGCTCCGCGAGCCAGAAATGCTTTTGCCTTTTCAGTATCTCCGGCTCCGGCTGCGCTTAGAAGTTTGTCACCCATGTTTTGGCTCCATCTCTATATGTATGATCGTGAACGCTCGTTTTGTGCGCAGCGTGAAATATTTGAAACTCAGGGTTGTCCCCTATACAAAATCTCTTGAGGAACTTCTGCTACTGCATACTATCTTTCAATAATCTCACAACCTCTTCATGCCTCATGGACGTAGCCCACATGAGCGCGGTCCACCCGTTTCGGTCTGCCGCATTTATATTCGTACCCCTTGCCAGCAGCTCTTTGACCACATTTGCGTGACCTTCGGACGCGGCCATAATCAGTGCAGTCGCCCCATATTGATCTCCGGCCTCCGTGTTTGCGCCGTGATCCAGAAGGAGTTTTACCACGTCCAAATACCCTCTTCTCGAGGCTCTCATCAATGCGGTCCACCCGAACTCGTCTTCCGCGTTGACATCTACCCCCGCATCCAGAAAGTGTTGCACCACGAGAGCGAAACCGCGACGGCAAGCCTTCATTAGCCCTGTGGCCGCGTAGGGGTCTCTCGCGTCCGGATCTGCTCCGGCATCCAGAAGCATTTTTACTATATCGGGGAATCCCATGGACGCAGCCCACATGAGCACCGACCAACCAAGAGCGTCTTTAGAGTTCGGGTTCGCTCCCGCATCCAGAAGTCTTCTGGCTTCAGCGTCGTCTCCTGAAGCTGCTGCATCAAGAAGCTTATTTTCCATGATTTATCCTCTCCGGACCACTCGAAGTTCTTCAGAACTGTTTATTGGTCTTTTATTTGGCATCGTACGCTTTGAGTATCTCTATGAGTTCCGCGTGTCCCATGGACGCAGCCCACATAAGAGCTGTCCAGCCGTTCTTGTCTTTTGCATTGACGTTCGCACCGCCCTTAAGCAGGAGCTCCACAGCATTCAGATCTTTCTCGGAGGTGGCTATTATCAAGGCGGTTGCACCATATTGATCCCTGGCGTCGGTATCTGCGCCCCGGGACAAGAGGAGCTGGACTATCCTTCTCGAGCCTTTGCGGCAAGCTCTCATTAAAGGAGTCCAGCCGAATTCGTCTCTCGCATTTACATCTGCGGCGTGATTGATCAGAAGCTGAACAACTTCCAGGTGCTCTCTTCGGCTGGCCTTCATCAAGGGAGTTGCGCCGTAAGGGTCCCGCGCTTCAGGATCGGCCCCTCGTTCCAGAAGTATCTCAGCCACTGCTTCATAGCCCATTGACGAGGCCCATAATAATCCCGTCCAACCGGCCTTGCTCTTTGCATTTACATCTGCACCTCTTTCAAGAAGCAGCTTTAGAGTATATTTATGGTCTTCTCGGCAAGCCCAAATCAGGGCTGTGTAGCCCTCGTCGCATCTTGCCTCGAGATCTGCGCCATGCTCTAGCAATTTCTTGACCACTTCCGCTTGTCCTGCCCTGGACACGCACATCAGAGCAGTCTGGCCTATGTTATCTCGTGAATTGACGGCCGCACCTTTTTCGAGAAGAAGTCCAACCGCTTCCAAGTGCCCCATACGTGAGGCAAGAACTAGAGGTGTGCTGCCTTCAATACTCCTGGACTCGATGTCCGCTTCGGCATTCACGAGCAATCTGACGACTTCAGGATAACCCAGAGGCGCTACAACCAAGAGAGCATTTCTACCCTTTTTGTCGCTCATGTTAACATTAGCGCCGCGTTCTATCAGTGTCTTGACCAATTTTGTATGCCCATGACGAGACGCCTCAATCAGTGGAGTCAAACCATAATCTGTACGTGTATTTACATCAACGCCTGCAGCCAAGAGATTCTCCACATATTCGAGATTGCCGGAACCTGCGGCCCGTATGATGTCTTCTTCTTGATCTAACATGTCATAGTCTCCCCGTAGAGTCTTTTCGACAATTGCGGAAAAAGCCTCAATGGTGATCCAAAAAGGAATCCTTATTTGGTCTTAGGCAATCCTTACGCCAAGGCTTAGTATTAACGCCTTCATCCCAAAGATCTTAACAGGTCAATTATAAGAGCTTTGCGCACGGAACTCCGTGAATCGACTCCCACGTGGTATTTCTTACAAAATGTAAACGGATTCGCAAGTCTTCTCCAGACGCGAGCGTTACCATTCACTCGTGGGTGGAGATGAGGCAATCCGGAGACCTGTCATTGCGAGCGAAGCGAAGCAATCTCATCTTGTCGCTCGGGAGATTGTTTCCTCGCTCCGCTCCTCGCAATGACAATGTCGAGCAGTCGGTTTCCCTCGAATGACTGAATGCTTACACGCAAACCATATTTCGCCTTTTTGTGAGTTCCGGATCCGATCCGCTGCAAAGCACGACAATTATAGGTTATCCTAATTATGCAGGCAATATTTATAAGTGCGCTGTTTGCAGAAGTCTGATTAATAAAATGTTTAGGACGAAAGACAAAGGGCAAGACTATAGTTGATGGGCGACTTGCAGCGAAGTCACCCATTCTCAAAGACCTTAATAGAATCAACCTGGTTCTAAGGCAGCGTTATTCTAGCGCCAGCGTTGATTATCTCTGCCAGCCGACGAGCCGTAGCTCGGTCTGCTGTCGTTGCGATCAGTTCTGGGTCTGGCCTCGTTTACCTTGAGGCTGCGTCCCATGAAATCTCTAGAATCAAGTTCCTGAATGGCCTTAAGTCCTTCATCACGCTCCAGCATCTTAACAAAGCCAAAACCCCTGGGACGGCCAGTTGCCTTGTCTGAAATTATGGTAGCAGATTCTACTTGACCATAGGATTCAAACAATTCCTTGAGCTGATCCTCACCGGTTTGAAAGGACAGGTTGCCAACGTAGATGTTGATAGCAGCCACTTTTTCTACTCCTTTGTGAAATGCCCTTGCCGAAAAACAAGAGGGTAACTGAGAGGCGGGAAAATTTCGATGGTCCCTGGGGTAAGTGATCTGAAAAAAGATACTCGATCGAGGCACAAGCGCTGGTACGTCCTGAACTCTTTAATGCTTGCTTTACGCCCGCTGCCCTGATCGGCTGGGGAAGAAAAACAAGGTCGATTACAGCGCATTTTATGGATGGCTTCTAAACCTGTCAAGTTTTTTATTGGGCTTGAGACTGGCCGCGAATAGGAGTAGACACATTCTCGGTGACTCGCTATTCTTATTCAAATAGCGCGAATAGCGGAAATGACAAGTGACTGATGCAAACCTCACTCCAATGATGCGTCAATATATGGATAATAAGGCTCGCCATCCAGAGGCGATCCTTCTATTTCGTATGGGCGATTTCTACGAAATGTTTTTCGATGACGCGCGAAAGGCGTCAAGCGTTCTGGAGATCGCTCTCACCACCAGAGACAAAAACAAGGACGAAAGCGTCCCGATGTGCGGCTTCCCGCATCACGCTGCATCCGCATACATTTCGCGGCTATTGGCAGCGGGGGAGAGGGTCGCAGTTTGCGACCAGATGGAGGACCCTCGCAAAGCGAAAGGGATTGTGCGTCGAGAAGTTACTCGCGTCTTGACCCCGGGGCTTAATGAGGAATCGGAAATACTAAAGGCTGGGGAAAACCATTTTGTAGTTGCCTTGGCCTTTGATGGCAAAAAGCCCGCGATAGCAGCATTCGATCTTTCAACTGGAGACCTGCTTGTAACTACGACTTCCCAGGAAATGTTGGCGTCGCAGGAACTTGAAAGGCTCGATCCCAAAGAAATCCTCATTACCGAGAAATACTCTAATCAGGCAAACGCAATACTGGATAATTCAAGGTTCTACGTCCATATAGTAGAGGAATGGATGGCGGACCCACGGGCCTGCACGGACACGCTCAGGGACCAATACGGGGTACAGAACTTGGAAGGGTTCGGCCTAACGGAGAGTTCACCTCTAACCGTTGCTGCAGGCATGATCGTGAGCTACGTGAGACAGACGAGATATGACGCTCCTGTTCATATCAAACCGCCCCGAGTTTACCATCTGGGCAACTATATGGTTCTCGATCAATCTACCCTTCGTAACCTGGAGATTTTCAGGAACCTTAAAGATGGTGCTGCAACAGGGACGCTGCTTCGATTACTGGACAAGACGGCAACACCGATGGGCGCACGAATGTTGCGGTCGTGGGTGTTGTACCCTCTGCTGGACATCAAAGAAATTCATCGCAGAAACGAAGCCGTAGCGGGTGTTGTTGAGGCCTCCGTAACGAGATCCGAATTACGAGAAGTCCTGAAAAGCATAGGAGACCTCGAAAGAATTGCGGGGAAGATCAGCCTGAAGAGCGCAACGCCTCGGGACCTGGTCCATCTCAGGTCCTCCTGTGAACAAATTCCTTCGCTGGTAAGGCTCCTTACAGATGTTGACACTGCGATGACATCTGACCTGAGACAAATGGACGATCTCAGCTATGTGGCTCACGCCATCGCCGCCGTTCTGGTGGACGCTCCTCCCGTGACGCTCAGAGACGGGGGATTTATCCGTGACGGATACAATCCGGAACTGGATGAACTACGAAATATAAGTGTGCGCGGCAAAGAATGGATTGCCGCTATTGAAACAAGAGAAAGGGACACAACAGGGATTCCCAATCTCAAAGTGGGATACAACAGGGTGTTCGGCTATTACATCGAAGTTACCAAGAGCCATCAGAACAAGGTCCCGAATACATACATAAGAAGACAAACCCTGGCCAACGCAGAAAGATACATCACTGAGGACCTCAAGGAGTACGAGCTCAAAGTCCTCAATGCCCAGGAAAGGATTCTGGAGCTTGAAGAAGAGATATTCAGTTTACTCAGGAGCCGTTTGCTCGAAGTGATCTCGAGGATCCAGAAGACAGCAACCTCGATAGCAATTTTGGATGCTCTGCTTTCTCTGGCGGAAGTGGCGGCTCTAAGAGGTTACGTGCGGCCCGCGGTTCATGATGGAGATGAAATCAAAATAATCGAAGGACGCCATCCGGTGGTGGAAACTTTCGATGAAAGGGAAACCTATGTTCCCAACGATGTCCTGCTGAACCGGTCCTCCGATCAGATACTCATTATCACAGGCCCCAATATGGCCGGCAAATCCACTTATATGAGGCAAACCGCACTTATCGTGATAATGGCCCAAATGGGAAGCTTTGTGCCGGCAACACATGCCGACATCGGGCTGGTGGATCGGATTTTCACGAGAATAGGGGCAGCGGACTATCTGGCCTTCGGACAATCCACCTTCATGGTGGAAATGAACGAGACGGCGGAAATACTCCACAATGCAACATCCAGATCACTCGTCTTGCTTGATGAGGTGGGACGCGGCACAAGCACTTTCGATGGACTGTCAATAGCCTGGGCAGTCACAGAATACCTCCACGACAGACAGGACGGCGGCCCCAGGACCCTTTTCGCAACTCATTATCACGAACTTGTGGACATCGGGCTCGTGAAAGAGAGGGTCAGGAACTACAACATTGCTGTAAAAGAGTGGAAAGACCGTATAGTGTTTCTCCGAAAAATAGTCCCCGGTGGATGTAGCAGATCTTACGGCATCCAGGTGGCGAAGCTTGCCGGAATTCCGGACGCGGTAGTCTCCAGAGCGCGGGAAATACTTTCAAACCTCGAAAAGGAAGAACTGGACCCGGGCGGCCGCCCCAGGTTATCCCGGAAGAAGGAAAACAAGAAAAGACAGAATGAGCCGTTTCAGGCGGAGTTATTCGGCTACGCTGGCGATGAGATACTAAAGGACTTGGAAAAAATAGATCCCAACGGGCTTACTCCCATTGAGGCGCTGAATCTGCTTGCTGAGTGGAAGATCAAATATTTTTCCTGATACCCTGAGTTGTCAATTTAGCATCAATAATTAGTTCATTATTCTTTTATGTCAACTAATTACATTCTTACCTTGACCAATAACTTTCAATATGATATCTTTGTAATGAATATCAGGTGATCAACCCCGACCTAAACTCGCGGTTTCATCAAGGAGACATGTCATGCGATATCAGACATTCAGATTCGCTGTTCCGCTTGCCCTAATCTTGCTCATGCTCCCTGTGAGATCCGTGCTGGGGATATGAGGGGGAACTAATGCTGGCGGGCTCCAGCAAAGCTATTACAACTCGGAAGCGTTTATGAAGGCTATGACTGGCGATCTGGTCAAATTGCTGCCCAGAGCTATGAGCAATTACATTTATCAGAATCGCTACGATTTCTTCCGGGGAACCACATTTGCCTTGCGCAATGTGTTGGAAAAACCTGGGAAACAGCTCGATTTGGAAGAAGTTCGCAACCGATCCTACGAAAGGCTGATGCGCGATATTCCGTTTTGCGTGGAGGCTCTGAAAGGCGGCGAGCTCAAGCTAGATACAAACCCTGGAAATGTTTCCGGAAGACTAGGGATGATTGCCTACAACACCCTTCTAGCCTCATTCCCGGCATTTCCTGACGTCAAACATCTCGAAAGTTTTGGAACGGCCCTTGCCGCCGCCCTGAACGATAATCAGATCGACATATGGCTCTTTTATGACGGGTACGGGGACTTTCATTCTTTGGGTGAGCTCATGGAGCGCTTAAGGCCTCAGGACATGCCGACTTTCACCAAAGTGCGAAACGAGGCTTTCGCTACAGCGCTGAAGGAAGACATCTTTGCTGTGTTTCGTACGCCCAACAGGTTCGAGCGCCATATGATAATGACGGATGGCGAAATAAACGCGGTTTACAGTACGGCTGTGAATAATATTGTGGACGTGTTCATGTACATCTGGAAGTGTTCCGGTATGGAAATGGCTCATCCGTCTTACTCGGCGCCTCCAGGGACTATTGTTTCGAGGCCCAGCAGGCGAAGAGTGCTATCGGGCGGAATTCTTTCCAAGCTGCCCCCGCCTGTGGTGACTACAGGAGTCGTCTCATCGGGCTTTGAAACCGGTGGCACAGTGGAGGCCCCTTCACCGGTGGCCCCTCCTCCCATACCTGCACCTGGTGAAGGGCCGATACCAAGAGAAGAATAACGGGCTACCATTAATCCAAAATAGGCGCGGATTTTCCTTGGAGGATCCGCGCCTATTTGTTTTTTCGTCCAAGACTTGTCCTCACCCTCTGGGGTGACAAGAAGAGTGAAGCTGTTTGAGACGTTGCCGTGCCACGTGGGTGTAAATTTCCGTAGTTGAGATGTCCGTGTGACCCAGCATCACCTGGACCCATCTTAGATCGGCGTCGTTTTGCACCAGGTGTGTTGCAAAGGAATGGCGCAGCGTGTGTGGCGAGATTTCTTTTCTTATCCCTGCTTTCAGGGCCGTTTTCTTCACTATTTTCCAGAAGCTCTGCCTGGTCATCGACTTTCCGCGCCTGGTTACAAAAAGGGCGTCGCTTATTCTGCCGCGCAGCAAAAGCGGTCGAACATTCTCCATGTAATTGTTTATCGCATTCAGTGCGGGGATTCCCATAGGTACTATTCGTTCCCTTGAACCTTTGCCCATGACAGTGACGCACCCCATTTCCAGGTCTATTCGATAAATTTCCAGGGAAACCAGTTCAGAGACTCTTAATCCACAGGCATAAATGAGCTCGAACATCGCGTGGTCCCGCTCTCGCTCAGGGGTGCTGGAATTAGATGCCGCCAAGAGATCGACAACTTCTTGGGGCTCCAGGTATTCCGGAATGCGTTTCGGAATTCGAGGCGTATCCAGGTGCTCTGTTGGATCTTCCTGGATGTACCCGCGTTCGCTGAGAAAGTGAAAAAACGACTTGATACACGATATCTTCCGTGCCCTGGTTCGCGGACTAAATCCCCTGGCAGCCATCATTCCCAGGAACAACAAAATTTCTTCTTTCCCAGTCTTTTCTGGTTTTGTAATTCCTTTTCTGGAAATAAACTTTGAAAATCCTTTAAGATCGGAGCCATATGATTCAATGGTCAGGCGGGCCAAACCCTCGTCGACTATAAGATGGTCGAGAAATTCGGAAATCAGAGATGTGAGGTCTACTGATTTGTCCTGTTTCATGATCTTATTTTTGAGACCTTCATAGAAAGCAGTAAACGGTTTTTCGCGGGTTCGGACTTTACATGAAACAGCCCTTGTGTCAATCTTTTCCTGATGTTTATTCAGTGTCGAGACTCAATATGTTGCCTGGATTGGTGGTAGCCTCTGAAGCAAAAACTTATTTCGGGGAAACAGCTTTGTCGCTGGCGGAAGGGGACGGCATCCAGGAGAATAGCGGAATTTGATAAATGCTCGTATTGATAGGTAGACAATCGCGGCTCAAATTGGTGATTACATGTTGGTCCGTGACACTGATCGCGATGATCGTGGCTCCTACCCATGCGCAGCAAGTGACTCTCAGAGGGAACAACCACAGAATCGTGGTACAAAAAGCGGATCAGACTTTGGATTTGTACGACGGCAATTTGCTCGTGCGAAGGTACAGAATATGCCTGGGCCAGGACCCCTCAGGTCCGAAAAAAATCACTGGAGACAGCAAGACACCTGAAGGGGATTACTTCATCTGTTACAAGACCGAGTCCAGCAAGTTTTGTCGATTCTTAGGAATCAGCTATCCCAGTGCGGAAGATGCCGTGCGAGCATTTGAGACGGGAATGATTTCATTGGACCGTAGAAATCGGATAATGGGCTCTGAGAGAAACGGCGAGACTCCTCCATGGAATACAATACTCGGAGGCTGGGTAGGAATACACGGCTATCCCACGGATGACTATGCAAAAAGATGGACTGTGTTGCTATATCCGAAGCCTCACAATTGGACCGATGGTTGTATTGCAATGTGGGACTTCGAGATACAAGAACTCTTCTCACTGGTGGACGTGGGAACGCCGGTGCACATTAGACCGTGAGGCAACAATGAGGACCGGTAAAATACCGGCCCTATGGAATTCTTAAGTTGGTGTCGGTCTCCGCAATGGGAGTCCATTTGAATGTGACGGAATATTGAAATTGAACGTTAGGATTGCTTCTTATCACGCACGCTTTTCGTCAGGTCTGTCTCATTCTGTTGCAGGTAATGTTCAGCCTGTTTGATGAGATTCTGCAGGTCCGGAACTGACATGCTATGAACGTAATCTATTTCTCCTTGAATTTCTTTGAGTATGTTCGCTAACTTGGCTTGCCGCTCTTCCACTACCAGTAGTGTTGCGGACACTTCTTGGGAAAGGCCTGACAAGCCCAGTATTCTCTTCTTGCTCAACAACCAGACTGTGAATGGAAAACCGAAAGCAATCACCGCAAGCACTGCAACCATGATTTTGACATACCTAATCAGCTCCCTGGCCATCATCTTGTTTTCGTAGCTGCGCACCTCAGACTTTTGCCCTGTGTCTTTTATGTCTTGGAGGGTCATTTCCATCCGAGATTTCATGTCTTGAAGATTTTTTTCCATTCGCAAAATACGGTCCTCGGGATTCGACGCAGCATCCGACGATACGTCTGCTTGCTTATCCCGCGCGGCCGTGATTCCTTGACTTGCGCCAGCGGTTTCCGTGGCAGCAGCCGATACCGAAGCCACTCCCAAGGCCCAAACCAACAAGCAAAGGAATGCAAATCCTATTCCGAGAGTTCTTGATTTATTGATGTATATTTCACCCGACATGGCTCTACTCCGTTTCAGATGATGCCGAGTTCTTTTCCAACCCGGACACAGACCTCAACAGTTTTCTCGAGATCTTCCATCGTGTGTGTGGCCATCATGCACATGCGAATCCTCTGTTGACCCTCGGGAACGCCTGGAGAAAGCACGCAGTTCGTGAACAGGCCTTCGTCAAAAAGCTTCTTCCAGAAGAAAATCGTACGAAAATCGTCCCCGACAATTATAGGCACAATGGGAGTCTCCGTAGGCCCAGTGTTGAACCCGGCCCCCACGATCTGCTCTCTGAAAAACCGCGTGTTTCTCCACAGATTCTTCCTGATTTCCGGTTCCGTCTCTATGACCTCCAGCGCTGCTTGAACTGTCGCTATGGCAGAAGGAGGCATAGCAGCCGAAAATATCAGTGCGCGGGAATGGTGCTTTATATAAGATATTATTCGTTCGTCTCCGGCTATGAATCCGCCCAGCGATGCCAGAGATTTGCTGAAGGTACCCATTACCAAGTCTACTTCATCGGTGACGCCAAAATGTTCCAGTGTTCCTCGGCCGTTCTCGCCCAGGACCCCCAATCCGTGCGCATCGTCCACCATTATGCGTGCGCCGAATTCCTTTGCCGTGGCAACAATCTCAGGAAGAGGTGCGATATCGCCTTCCATACTGTAAACGCCGTCCACAACCACCAGAATACCGGATGAATCAGCGCTCGCCTCCAGATTTTTGCGAAGAGACTCGGAATCATTATGCCGGAACCGCCGCACCTTGCCAAAAGACAGGCGCACACCGTCCACAATGCTGGCGTGAACGAGGCGGTCTATGATTACAGTGTCCGACCTGGAAAGCAAAGGAGCGATTACTCCTTGGTTTGTCTGAAAACCGGTCGAGAAAACCTGAGCAGCCTGTTTACCGACGAATCTCGCGAGCGAGGCCTCAAGTTTCTCATGCAAATCAATCGTCCCGTTGGCGAACCGAGACCCAGAACAACTTGTCCCGTATTCCGCGAGGGCGCGCATTGCCGCTTCCCTCACCTTGGGATGAGTTGTAAGTCCTAGGTAATTGTTTGACCCTACCATGATCAAGTCCCGACCATCGACCGTTACATGCGGCCCGTCAAGTCGAGAAATAGCCTTGAAGAACGGGTAGAATCCCGCAGCTATAGCTTCCTGGTCACGTGTAAAAGAATAACACTTGTCAAAAAGATCTGACATTTGGGGAAGGTCCCATCCGGCACTAAACAGTGCTTAATGTTTTGAGTTCCTGCCATGGAGGAACGCTCGATTCCTCTGGTCCCAAAGAATCCTGTCGGAAAAATTACCGCGCTATGACAACAATCTGAAAGAATTACGCCATGCGGCCTGTGCACGGATAAGGATTTTGACAGGATTCAAATCAGTTATGAGAACGCTGCTATTGTTCCGTCATCTTTCGTGTCAAATACGCTCAAGGGCAAAAGACACTTTATGCCCGGTCACAATCGATTCGTCAAGACCGCTACACGATTATTCAAAGAATACCAGCGATAAAAAACCCGATAACCGGACTCCGGTGACCGGGCAAGAGTCTGAGAAAAACGTTGTCCTTCTTACGGCACGTTCAGCCGGTTTTCTCGTTTCCTGTGAAACCTGCTACGTCCTTTTCACGTTCGTCCTTTATTCTGGCATATCTTGTGAAAAAATGTCAAAGCAAAAGACTTCTGCCAGGTAACCGTTCAGTGGTCCGGGGGCCGCATGGCTTATGTTCGGTAGGCTTTCCATTCTGCCGTCCCCAAAAGCCAATAATGGCAGGCTGGAAAGCCCATCCCACGGGTTGCTCAAATCTTTGGATCCCATCTCTGACTGAATCGTTACTCGGCCTGTCTTCATTGCACGCATCGTGGTTGGGCGAACCTCTCACAGGTGGTTGATGAGGGGCAAAAAAAAAGCCCTTGAGGCGGGCTTTGGAATTCAATCTTCTTTTATTTGTGTATTCACCTCCTGGTTTTCCTGGGGGAAATCCCCAGGGGTTGTATGCGAGAAGCTGACGAAACCTCTCGGTGATAGTGGAGCAGCGAAGTTCGGATTCTTTTCTTTTCAAGGGTCTGCCAAAAGACCGAGCTAATGTGTGTCACACTTCGCTGCACAAAACCCGATTGGCGTTCACTTATGGCAATGTCTGTGCCATACAGGTGGACAGTTTGGCGTAGAGCTAACATACTGTTACTGCGGTTTGTTCTTCGATGAATCTCATCTCGGAGGCCCATTGTCGCGGCGATTCGTGTCGGGATTTTTTACAGATTGTAAAGAACCATGCGGCACAAGAATTAGGTCACAGATGATTGTGCAGTCGGTATTAGGCCTTTCTGCTTGAGGTTTACACCTGGGATTTCCATTTCCGCAGTGACCGGCAGGGTCATGCCCGTTCTCGAGAATGAAGGGTTATTTGAAAGCAGAATTTCTATTATGATCCGAGTATCGCTCTGCCCGCGACCAAGCGCATTATCTGGTTGGTGCCGGTATATATTTGCGTCAGTTTGGCATCGCGCATCATCCTCTCCACTGGATAATCTTTCATGTATCCATATCCGCCAAGAATTTGAACTGCGTCGGTCGTCACTCTCATGGCTGTATCGGAGGCTGAAAATTTGGCTAATGCAGCATGAATTTCAGCCTGCCGTCGTTCTCCTTCATCGAAAAGCCAAGCAGCTTTATGAGTCAGCAGCCGAGCAGATTCCACGGCGGCCGCCATATCCGAAATCATAAATTGAATCGGTGACAAGGCTGCAATAGGTTTTCCAAACTGGACTCGTTCTCGGGCATATTTGATGGCTTCATCCAATGCGCCTTGAGCGATGCCAACCGCTTGAGATGCACAAAATAGGCGACTCATGGCCAGTGTATGCATGAGATTGTTGAAGCCTTCCCCTTCGCGTCCAATGACATTATCCGCAGGCACTTCCAGGTCTTCGAAAAAAGCTCGGAATTTATGGAACCACGCATGCCCATTTTGTTTTCATTCTTTCCATATACAAGACCGGGAAAATCCTTTTCCACGATAAATGCGCTGATCCCTTTTGCCTTTTTCTCAGGATCGGTATAGGCGTAGAGCACAAAGAAATCCGCCACAGAACCATTGGTGATGAAGCACTTCTGGCCATTGACAATATAGCGATCGCCTTTTCGGACTGCCCTCGTCCTCATAGATATCAGATCAGACCCAGCAGACGGCTCAGTGGCCGCAATGGCCGCCAGGGCAGGCGAACCATTGGCGAGCCGACTCAGATATTTTTCCTTCAATTCGCTGCTGGCGCCGTGGAGGATCGGCAATGTTCCATCTGCCTGGGCAATCAGAAGCAGGGCCGTGGAAGCGCATGCTTGAGCAATCTCATCAAGTATCATGGAAAAAGTGAAGAATGACGCCTCCACGCCTCCGAACTCCGCTGGTAAAAGTGAGTTCAAAAGACCATTTTCCGCGAACATTTTTCGAGCATGTTCCGGGAAAGACCCTGTTTCGTCCAATTCCGCTGCCCTCGGAGCTATCTCTTTTGCCGCCATGCGGCGAACTGTATCAATGATCATTTTTTGTTCTTCAGTGCATTTGAACATGATCGGGATCTCCTTCTAAAGAGCGCTTTTAACGGTTTGCTTTCAAACGAGGACATGCGGGGAGAAGGCTCTTGCAGGGTTTCCGGCCTTGAACCCCTGCTGATTTGAATCCGTCATATACCCCAGCCACCTGAAACAGGCACACAGGTGCCTGTCAGGAAGGAAGCGTCATCGGACGCCAGAAATGCGATCACCTTTGCTACCTCTTCTGGTTCTGCCATTCGAGCTAGCGGAGTCTCGGCTATTATGGCTTCTTTGAAGTGTTCAGCCATGAACTCCTCGATTGTGGGTGTCCGAGTCAAGCCTGGCAGGACTGCATTGACCGTTACTCCGTCTTTGCCTGCCTCCCTCGCGACTGATTTTGTCAATCCAATCAATCCGGCTTTGGCGGTCGAATATGCAACTTCTCCTTTGCCACCGATAAGTCCATAGATAGAGCTCACATTTATTATTCTTCCCCATGTCGCCTTCCTCATAGCCGGCAGAAGCAGCTTTATCAGCAGCAAGCTCACTGTCAAATGGATACCTATGACGGCTTCAAAATCCTTTAGGTCTATCTTTGCCGTCGTTCCCGGACGGTCGAACCCGGCATTGTTGACCAAGATATCTATGAGGGCGTTCTTGGAAAGTTTTCCCACTTCCGTCTTCAAGTGATCCAAGTCGGTGAGATCGACGATACGCGCATCGACTTTCGTGCCTGCTTTCCTCAAATCCAAAGCCAGTTTTTTCAGGGTTGCCGGATTCTTGTCCAGGAGAACCAAGTCAGCCCCACGCAAGGCGAAAACTTCTGCACAAGCCTTTCCAATACCCTGTCCTGCACCTGTTATGAGGGCCGTGTGACCTGCCAGATTCATTTGTTTTTTCTCCGTGGGATTAATTTATTTCTTGAGACATGCAGACCCTTCCATCAACGTTTAGTCTAAGGATGCATTAGGCAAATTAAAGCACTCTCGCTCCTCTTATGCAATGTTTGCGATCATCAGGAACCGGCTTCGAAAGAAAAGTGTCTGGAAATGCCAGAACACGAGAGGGGCATTGTTCGTCATGAAGGAGAACGAACGTGGTGAAACGATCATGCTTTTTTGAACTTGTTACGATTATTCTTGTTACTATTTGTGTTATGGGTGTTTCAATGATTTCGGCGCAGGCGGAAGTCAAGGAAGATGCGGTCATTCAACTTCAGAAAAGGAGTCTGCATACTTCCTTTTCGTAGCGGAGGCACACACTGTCCTTTACTTTAGGGCATCCAGCAACGAGAGAAATCAGAATATTCCGTGTTGAGCTAGAGCTGACGATTCGTCACTTTCATGTGTCGACAGAGGAAGGGACACCAATTTTTGCGATTCAATGATTTCCAACATTCTTGGAAGGTGTTCAGCGGTTTTTTGTACGGTCGTGCAACAACACTACGTCTCCAGCCCTGGCTCTGCTAAGTGACCTGATCACTCTCGATGAAGGCCGAGGAAACCATGCCAATTCCATCCGCCAGTCATGGGTATCGAGATTCCACCAGGCAATTCGATAATTAAGGTCGGTCAAGACTTCATGACAGTGGCTTTGATTGTGAGCGGATCCTACAACGCCATATGGAAATCTGAAAAAAAGATCTTGCCGTCTCGCATTTACTCCAGATTCTCTCACGACCTCCTGAATAAGTTCATGAGTCGTGACGATTTCCTTTTCGGCCCTCTTTGCGGAAATAGTGGCGAAATTGGGGTGATCATATGAGTGATTCCCGATGTCGTGACCCTCTTTGAGTGCCTTGACTGCTAATTCGCGCAATTTTGGGTTGAGGAGGTTTCTGCCGATCACGAAAAAGGTGGCTTTATGGTTTCTTTGGCGCAGATGTATCAAGATCTGGGCGGTGCATAGAAGAGGCCCGTCATCGAAAGTGAGAAACAATGGTTGCTGCGTTTCCCAGTTGTCTTGAGGTTCTTTTCCGCGACGAGGAATCTCTGAGGGCAGCATCTCTCCTCTCTGGGGTTTAACATGATCCGAATTCGTGTCCAGAAGAGACGCCAATTCATCCACAAGAGAAGGGATGGAAGATGTTGAGACTATGATTCCGGCTCCAGCAGAAATAAACTGCCGCCTTGTGCATGTTCCCGGCTTAGGTCTTCCCGCCGCAAACGAACTTTTTGATGAACTTGATTTCATGGAATTGTTAGATAGGAATTCCGTGCAGGACTAAATAGAAAAATGAGAAAAAAGCATGTTCGGCCAATTCCGTAACGTTGATTTCAGCGAATGCGGAAATATGCCGCGAAAAGTGCGTTCCATTTACTGGCCCCCCAAGAGATTCGCTAAGGAGGCAAAATCGGATATGGTGCTAACGTACTGCTGCATGAAAAGTCTGAGATCCGCCACGTAGGTCCTCGGGACAAAAAGCACATCATATGGTTTGATCATGATCGCAGCACTCATATCGCCTACGTCCAAGATCTTCTTCAAGTCCAGTCGCCTTCCAATAGGCTTTCCGTAAGCGTTCTTGGAAATCAGGATCACACTGGTGAGATCTGCAGTATCTCGGCTGTGGCCGCCTGCCAAAGCGAGAGCCTGCAGAGCTGTTATAGGCTGAGAGATCGTGTAAGCCCCCGGTCCTCCAACCTCTCCCAACACGTAAAATTTTCTCGATTTTGCCTGCACGAGCGATAGCGATGCCACCACATGCTCGAAAATAGTCTCTTTGTATATCCTGTTTACGGTGTTCTCGACTTCTCTTACCGTATGACCAACGCACAAAACTCGATCCTTCAGCAACGGAAGATCAATGGTCCCATCAGGTTTGATCGTCAGGGTGGTTTGAGATCCACCGGTCAGAGTGGTCAATGAAGTTATCAGCCTCTTCACTTTCTCGTAGAATCCGACAACGTGGACTGTGACAAGCCGATAATCTTTTAGTCCGCCCCTGGAATCTTCTCTGCTGAATATATTCGCTTCAAGGAATTTCTGTTCGATACGTTTGGAAAGTTCCTCCGGAGTAAGACCAGCTGCCTTAATTTCTCCGATAGCCTGAAGTGTAATCATTCCGTCCGGCCGGATGACCACATCTTCGTTCAGTTGGGGATCCAGTATAAATTTTATTTTTATTTGATCGAGAGTGTCCAGCTTGAAGCTGCCAGGCGGGACGTTCCATTCTGTCTGAAATAGAACACTGAGTTGATCTTCCGGGCCCAATCTGTAGTTTCTGCAAACTATGTCAAAAGCTTCTGCCAGATCGGTTACTTCAGGAACCTGTCGCGGGCCGGGCGATGGCCTGAACGGAGAGGGGACTAATCCGATGCAACCCACAAGGGTCAGGCAAAGTAGGCAACTCACCAGGAGCAGCCATGATAGCCGCCACCGACTCTTGATGGAGTTCCCGGGGCGCCAATTTTGAGCCATCACGAACAAATCCGACTCCGTTTCGATGCCGAATGCTCACTGCACGTTCAAACGTTATACGAGAGTCTCTATTTATCCGGAAGTCTTAAACAAAATGCTTCCTACTCGAGAACAGACATTCAAACGTTGCATAACTCAATCCAAAACTCTCATATTTGCAGAACTCAATTCGGACACTTTCCCAAGCTAAACCAAATACATAATGGAAAGCCATAATGCTATAAAACTACTAGAAAAGTCAAGCTTTTTTTCCTTAGTGCACAGATTCACAGATTCATTTTGATTGACTTTCGGGTGCGAGAGACGTTTCATTCATGATGAATTTTGACACCTTGACCCGGCCTGCAGAATTATTTCATAAACAAAAGGTTGAATTTGCTATAGATAAAGATGGATTGTCTGAGAGCTCCGACTTGCGGTCTAACTTTCAGGATCTTTCAGAACCTGCTTAAAATACGTGGAAAGACTTGCTCGCTCCAGTCGGCGGGAAAGCATACTTTGCCAACCTTTAGCAGACAATCACCCACATAAATCAGGTGGATTCCTCAGTGCCGACGGCGATATTATAGTGATTGTCAAAAATGTTGACGCTTATCCCTCGCGCGAATACAAGAAATCCGTAGGAACCGGCGTTCCTGCCGGCCCATTCTATAGGCATCATTGATTATTTTTGAAGATGTGCCGGCACGGAGCCGGCACCTACGAATTATCCTTTCTCCAATCGGACATTAATTTTGGGAACCGATATAATTGCCAGGGGCGAAGACCGGAAACGATCTCAGTGGTTGACAGCTGGGTCTACTTCGCTGATTCACAACAACATGCCCTTGAGCCTTTATTGGCGCGTGTAAGCAAAGGTATCACCGCACCACTTCTTTTCGAGAGAAATGAGTTATACTCTTTTGTGATGACAACCGCAGTTCCGAGAACTGACAAGAAAATTACGCGAGAGGATTTCTTCATTCTGTATGGTGACAGAAAGACGTAAAATAGTAATTATTGCAGGTCCAACCGCGTCGGGTAAAACAGAAGTAGGAATCAGGCTCGCCGAAGCTCTCAAAGGCGAAATAGTCTCGGCCGATTCGGTGCAAATCTATAGACACATGGATGTGGGATCAGCCAAACCCACATCCGATGAGCGACAAAGAGCGCCGCATCACATGCTGGACATTCGCGACCCGGATGAAGATTTTTCAGCGGGTGATTATGTAGACGAGGCACGGAAATCCATAGACAAAATTTTGCAAAGAGGACGGCTTCCTCTTGTCGTTGGCGGCACCGGATTGTATATTAGGTTATTGATAGGAGGGATCGTTGAACTTCCGCCCGCGCATCCGGAACTAAGACGCAAGTTAAGGGAGGAAGAAGAAGAGACCGAAGGGGCACTTTACTCCAGGCTGACGGAAATCGACCCGGAGACCGCCCGCAAAACGGTCCCCCGTAATATTGCAAGAATGATTCGTGCGCTTGAGGTTTTCGAGATTACTGGAAGAAAT
This sequence comes from uncultured delta proteobacterium, assembly GCA_963700305.1. Lineage (GTDB taxonomy): Bacteria > Desulfobacterota > Desulfomonilia > Desulfomonilales > Desulfomonilaceae > Desulfomonile. The sequence goes on along the minus strand of CAVOXB010000015.1, from coordinate 51,912 downwards.
ATGTCCGCGGTTCAAAAAGAACATTCTTTTCGTGACCGACTTTACGAGCACCTTTTTATAGGTCTGGCCCCAGATCGGCCAGTATTGTACGAACGAATTGATAACCGGGTTGACAGTATGATAAAGGGTGGATTATTTGAGGAAGTAGACGGACTCTATGAACTCGGGTATAGCCGGGAACTCAAATCTATGCAATCTCTCGGATACCGACACGCCGGAATGGTACTGGCAGGAGAATTGGATCCGAAGTCAGCAATGGATCTGATGAAGAGGGACACCCGACATTACGCAAAAAGGCAGTTTACATGGTTTCGCTCCGAACCCGAGGTTTTGTGGTTTGATCCTAAAGAAATCAAAGGGATCGGATTGATGGTTGATAATTTTCTCGGCAAATGATTTTGATGCCGGGAATTTTCCCCCGGACGGCCTGATCAGCCATGCGCCTGGGGATTAATGCACGGGGGTGCGGAAATGCCGAAAACTCATTTCAATATTCAGGATCAGTTTCTCAATCAAGTTCGTAAAGCCAGAATCGAAGTCGAGGTGCTTCTTTTATCCGGTGGTTCCATCAAAGGCTATGTTCGTAGTTTCGACAGCTTTTGTATTATCATCGAAGATCATGACGACATCAAACTGGTGTACAAACATGCGCTGAGTTTGATAAAGGCCGCTGAGCCCGGCGCCAAAATACCCGGCCTGGTGTAATGCAGATCGGGAACAACTACTTTTACTATTAGCCGCGGGTTCCTCGACAGGGGAGTCCCGCGGGATCACAATTCATTCTCAGCAACCGACAGGGCAATGCCTGTGCATTCAATAAGATGATCACGAGCTGACATCAGGAATTCCACTGCAGGCCAGAGTCTTGCGTGCTTGCACAAGCGGAGGGTGAAGGGAACCATATTGCAATTGCAGGCGGCATGAAATGCGGCAGGGCTGCTCAGTGTTGCCAGGTGAATTAGTCGTTTAATCATTCCAGTATCAAGTCAACACCCACCGGACAGTGATCCGAACCCAATACTTCAGTCAAAATATAAGTCCTGTCGACCTGTTCCAACATTTCCCGGGTAACGAAAACATAGTCGATTCTCCAGCCCACATTCCTTTGCCTCGCACCTGTTTTCAGGTCCCACCAGCTATATTGCACGGTATCAGGGTGAAAGTTCCGAAAAGTGTCCACATACCCCATGGAAACAATACGATCCATCCACTTCCTTTCAATTGGGAGAAAGCCTGAGACTTTAGAGTTTGCTTTCGGGCGGGCCAAGTCTATTTCATTGTGAGCCGTATTCACATCACCTACAAAAATCAATCGCGGGTTTTCTTTTCGCATTCGTTCGAGCATTTCCAGAAAAAAATCGTAAAATTCCAGTTTGAATTTCAGTCGTTCTGGTCCCATTTTGCCATTGGGAAAATAAACATTGAAAAGAATGAATTCAGGAAAATCCAGCCGCACAAAACGGCCTTCAACATCGAATCGTTCAATCCCCATACTAATTTCCACAGAGAGGGGCTTCTCCTTTGTGTAGACTGCAACCCCGCTGTAACCTTTTCTTTGCGCTGCATGCCAATAAGAAGTGTAACCATTCGGCTCAAGCAATGTTTTTGGCAGGGTGTCAGTATCAGCCCTAGTCTCTTGAATGCACAGAATGTCAGGGGATTCTGTAAGAAGCCAGTCCTCAAAGCCTTTTTTCGAGGCACCTCTGATTCCGTTAACATTCCAGCTTAACAATCTGACGATTCGTGACATATCCGCCGCCGCACCCCTTGTTCTTAAAGTGAATATAGGTCATTAAGATTTTTTCCGAAAATGCTTCTGATCAGCCAGGCAGAGCAAAGTGTTTTGCAACTGCCGCAAAAGGAAAAACCGGCCAAAGAGCCGGGTTAATTAGATCAGCTGGTGCCGAAGGCCGGACTCGAACCGGCACGAGCTCTCGCCCGCCACCCCCTCAAGATGGTGTGTCTACCAGGTTCCACCACTTCGGCACGCTGATAGTTTATATGTAGAGGAAGTCTTCGTCAAGCCCAAAACTGGAAATCATGCAATGGTTCAATCATGGGGGAGAAAGAGGACGCAAACGTAGTTAACCATCTGATCTGCGGATACAGGTGACAACGGAAGATGAAGATCCTGGTACATACTTTCCGGCAAATAGCTTAGTCCGTCATCCCGACGGAAGTCGAGATCCAGTCGAGGATGTGCTTGCCGTGCCACCTGGATACTGGCTTTCGCCGGCATGACGAACGCCAGGATGGGGACCCTTAGCGAAAAAGTCCCGATTGTCGACTCACTCATCTGACATCTGAAGGACTACAGCGCTAATTGCTTAAAGCGCAAAGTTAGCTTCATGATTATTGACAACAAAACTCATTATTTTAACAACTAATAATAAAAAGTTCAAGGTAAAAATAACTTGACAATGAAACATACCGGATATAGTCTTTTTTTAGAAGAACTGGAAATCTAGCACCCCGGGCGCCCGTGGGACCTTGCCAATCTCTAGAGGTTCGCCCTTCTCAACTTCGTGTAACGCTTTCAAATAACCGCGGCCGGGCTGTTTCCATTAAATATTCGTCTCTTCAGGAGAGTAGGTTGCATGTTCCAGTGCTCTTACGAGAAGTTGTTGAGGTGCTCGGGCCGGTGTCAGGAGGAGTCTACCTTGATGGAACTCTCGGGCGGGAGGGTACGCGGAAGCAATTCTCGAAGCCTCAAGCCCCAAAGGCAGACTTGTGGGTATCGACCTGGACCCTGAGGCGATCCGGCGCTGTAAAGTTCGGCTGGAAAGGTTCGGAGAGAGATTTCGAGGTATTCACGGAGGATTCGATCAGGCGAGGGGCATTCTCGGCACTGTAGGAATTACAGCCGTGGACGGAGCGATCCTGGATCTGGGACTATCCTCGGATCAGCTGGAGGACCCGGAAAGAGGATTCAGCTTTCGTTTCGCTGGGCCTCTGGACATGAGGTTCGACATGACGTCCGGACAAGGGGCGGAGGATTATTTGCAAAATATTTCTGCAAAAAAACTTGAAGAAATACTTGCAACATATGGAGAGGAAAGGTATTGCAAGAAACTCGCCCGTGGCATCATTGCTGCGCGCGATCGTGGGGAACTACTTACCACTCAAGATCTTGCAAGGATCGTGACACAGCTTATGGGAGGGCGTCGCGGTAAGATTCATCCTGCGACTCGGACCTTCCAGGCACTCAGGATAGCAGTAAACAAGGAATTGGAAAGCCTGGCCGCCGCTCTGGAGGACATTCCTCTGCTGCTCAAGCCGGGTGGTAGATTTTGTGTGGTTTCGTATCATTCTCTTGAGGATAGGGCTGTAAAGCTTTCGTTTCAACAGATGAAAAGAGAGAAACATCGATGGAACGTTTTGACGCGTAAACCTGTAACGCCCTCTGATGAAGAGATCAGATCAAATCCCAGAGCGAGATCCGCAAAGATGCGGGTTTTGGAATCCTTGTCCGGGCCGATTGGCCCATTGGAATAAAGGCGATGCAATTGTCCACTGCCAAGAAAATGGCTGTTTTTACGGAAAGACTCTCCGGGGGCTTTCTGCGGAGTGCTCTGGAAAGAGTGGGTATTCGTCGTGTCAGCCCGTTCATGATAGTGGCGCTGTCTTCTGCCGTGCTTTGCGTAGGTCTTTTTTATGTGTGGACCAGAATGCAGGTGGTCCAGATTGGTTATGAAATTTCCAGCCTGGAGAACAAAAACAACGACCTTAAGAAACGTAAGCGGGAGCTTCTCCTGGAGATAGCCTCTCTTCAATCTCCGCGCGAGTTGGAGAGCAAGGCTGTGAAAAACGGTCTAGTATTTCCTGCCGTGGGGAAGGTGGTTCATGTACCGTAGTCCCAGAGCGCCAAAACCAATAAATTGGGAAGTGTTCCGGATTCTTCTGGTAGCTGCCTTTTTTGCCGCGGGCACTCTTTTCTTATTTGTTAGAGCGTATCAGCTCCAGGTGTCTCGACGCGGAGTCCCTCAAGAAGAGAGCGGAAAAGGCGCGGACCGGTTCCTTCAACTTGAGGCCAGAAGAGGTATGATACTCGATCGTTCAGGTGAGCAAATGGCCGCAAGCCTGGAGGTAGGTTCCATTTACGCAAAACCCCGCAAAATTACTGATAAAAAGCAAACTGCTCATATTCTGGCTGAGATATTGGAGACTGACGAAAAGGAAATTCTGAAAAGACTCGACGATGATAAGACCTTCGTGTGGATCGCACGAAGGGTTTCTCCGCTGGTGGCCGAGAAAGTAACAAAAGCTGAATTGCAGGGGATTATGACCTGCATGGAGTATCAGCGCTTTTATCCGTTGAAGAGTTTTGCGGCTCACGCAATTGGATTCGCTGGCATCGACTCTGAAGGGCTTGAGGGTCTTGAGCTTTTCTATGACGAAGATCTGAAGGTTGAGCCAATTCCTGTGACCGCTCAGAGAGACGCACTGGGCAGGCCGGTGATGTTTACTGCCGTAGGACAGAAACCCTAACCGACGTGATTTGCATATCACCCTGGATCGGAACATTCAGTACGTCGCTGAAAAAGAGATCGAAGACGCGGTTCAGAAAGAGCACGCGAAAAGCGGCATAGCAGTAGTTATGAATGCTGATTCAGGAGAAATCCTGGCTCTGGCGGTAAGGCCCACATATAACCTGAATGTATTTCAGAAAGCGTCGGCTGAGATCCGGCGAAATCATTCAGTGGCAGATACATTCGAACCGGGATCAACTTTCAAAGTATTCCTTGCAGCTGCAGCTCTGGACCTTGGTAGAGTTTCTGCCGGTGAGATGTTCGATTGCCGTCATGGGCTGTACAAGTATAACGGCTCGGAAATTCACGACATCGTGCCTCACAAGAATCTTTCTTTTGAGGATGTGATCATTCAGTCAAGCAATATCGGAGCGGTGAGGATTTCTGAAAAGCTAAAGAAAACCGAATTTTACCACGATCCTCTCTGCATTCGGATTTGGAGAGTCGTCCGGTTGGATCTTCCTGGAGAAAGACCCGGAGTATTGGCCGTTCCGGCGAAATGGTCGGTGCTCACAAAAGCCAATATCAGCTTCGGTCAGGGAATAACCGTAAATAGCGTGCAGTTGGCAGCCGCGTTCGCTGCAGCTGTCAACGGCGGTTCGCTTTACAAGCCCCATCTCTTGAAAAGAGTGACAAACGCTTTGGGCGAGACAATCAGAGAAAATCCACCTCACGTCGTACGCAAGGTAATAAAAGAAGCCACTTCCGAGAAAATTGTCGATATACTAAGAGGTGTCGTAGAAAAGGGAACCGGGAAGACCGCGGGCATTTCAGGCGCAGACGTAATAGGCAAGACGGGCACCGCTCAGAAGGCTGATGCCTCGGGTGGTTACTCACCGGATAAATATGTTGTGTCTTTCATCGGCGCCTTGATGAGCATGAAACCCAGATTAGTAATTTATGTAGTGCTCGACGAGCCTGTGGGAAAGAATCGAACAGGCGGCAAGGTGGCCGCACCGGTTTTTCGCAAAATCGGTGAAGCGGTGCTTTCCATGTGCGGGAGCAAGCCGAATCCTCCAGACATTATATTGGCTTCGTCTTTGGGCGGCTTCAAGAAGCCTGCGGTTGTGTTGCCGAGAAGCGTGACTGTCCGCAAAGGAAGCAAACCCGGAGAATGGGTAGTGCCTGACCTCAAGGGCCTTGATATGAGACAGGGTACTTGAAGTCTGCGGTAAAATGAAGTGTGATGTAGTGTTTCAAGGAGTCGGCAATGCTGCAGGGCAAAGTGTGAAGCCGGGACAAATACTGAAGGAAGGGGCTCCCTTGACTGTCGACTTCGAAGGGCAGCATCCTGATGTTGAAATTCAGAACATAATAGCTGCGTTGGACAAGCCTCAGGTTTTCGGCGATTCGTCGGTGGAAATCTCGGGTGTTACCCACGATAGCCGCAAAGTGAGTTCAGGTTGGCTTTTTGTCGCATTACGTGGAGAGTTAACGGACGGCCACGATTTTATTTCCCAGGCAATCGACGCCGGAGCAGCGGCGATAATGGCGGAGAAAGCCCCAGAGCCCAGATTCGGAAACCTGCCGTGGATTGTAGTTTCCGATACCAGAATGGCTCTTGGAAATGCGGCTGCTGCATTTAACGGATTGCCCACAGAGAAACTCGTTCTGGTGGGTATTACGGGTACAAACGGAAAGACTACACTGACCTTTCTTTTGGAATCCATAATGAATGCTGCCGGAGGTTTTCCCGGCGTGGTGGGCACGATAACCCATAGATGGGGAGTTAGAGAGGAAGCCGCAGCCAATACGACTCCGGAGGCATCGGACCTTCAGGTTCTGTTCAGCCGAATGGTTGAGGACGGGGTCACACACGCGTTTGTCGAAGTGTCGTCACACGGACTTCATCGTGGTAGGCTTGAGGGTTGTGAGTTTGACCTCGGCGTTTTCACGAATCTTACGCAGGATCACCTCGATTATCACGGCAGCTTCGAGGAGTATTTTCTTGCCAAGCAAATCCTCTTTAATCGACTGCTTCCAGCAAGCGCTAAGAAACGCGTTTCTGCAGTTGTAAACATGGACGATGCGTACGGCCGGAGGCTCGCAGATGAGATCAGCGGTGTACCGGTGATCGGCTATGGCGTATCGGAAATCTGTGATGTCCGGCCCTTGAAGGTGAAAGTCGACACGGACGGCGTGTCCGGAATATTTCAGACCCCGAGAGGAGAGTTGGAGTTAAATTCCAAGCTCGCGGGTTCATTCAATCTTGTGAATATTTTGGCGGCCGTTGCAGTATGCGAGAAGCTAAATGTCCCGACTGACGCGATTCGTAACGGAATAGCGGCAGTGGAGGCTGTCCCTGGGAGGCTCGAGCGAGTGTGGTCTGACGATGCGATAGTGTTTGTGGATTACGCACATACTCCCATTGCCCTTAAGAAACGTGCTGGAAGCACTGCAGGTGATGCGGCGGACACGAATCGTCACCGTTATGGGGTGCGGGGGAGACAGGGACAAGACCAAACGACCGATAATGGGAGCGGAAGCTGCCGCAGGCAGCGATTTCGTAATAATAACGTCAGACAATCCGAGATCTGAAGATCCTCTCGATATAGTCCGCCAGGTGGAGGCCGGTGTTCGCGATTCCGGATTCGCCCTTTTCCCTAATGTGCTCAATGGAAAACCGCTGCAGTCTAGGCATTACAGGGTTATTCCCGATCGTGGAGAAGCCATTGCGTGGGCAGTAAGGCATCTCTCTCGCGATGACATACTCCTCGTGGCTGGTAAAGGACACGAAACATACCAGGAAATAAAAGGAAGGCGCTATCCGTTCGATGACAAGGAAGTGCTCAGACTAGAATTGGGAAAACTATCTGCCAAAAAGAATTCGCGGTCTGCGGCAAGTGAGGTTTTGGAAAAATGAGAGCCTCCAGCGGACCGTATGTAGCGGACGATGTGGCAAGCGCCTGCAGAGGAAAAATAATCTGCGGGTCCGTGGACGCGAAGTTCCACGCCATATCCACCGATTCGAGAGACATAAAACCGGGCGATTTATTCGTGCCACTGAGAGGTGCGAGTTTCGACGGACATGATTTCTTAGTTCCGGCCCTGGAAGCCGGTGCCCGAGGAAGCCTGTGTGACAGCGATGCAAACAGGGATCTCCCCAAAAACCTCGCTAATATTGTCCTGATTCAGGTGCAGGACACCCTCCGATCTTTATCTGACCTTGCATCAACCCACCGTTTGAAATATCCAGTCCCCCTGATCGCAGTCACTGGTTCTTCGGGCAAAACCACGGTCAAGGAGATGATTGCGGCCGCGCTTGCACGGTCGCATCGTCCCCTTGTTTCTCAAGGTAACTTAAACAACACAATTGGCTTGCCTATGACCGTGCTCAATTTGGGCAGGGATCATACAGCTGCCGTGGTCGAAGCTGGAATAAACACGAACAATGAAATGAACAATCTTGCTCGAGCCGCTTCTCCCAATGTCGCAGTGATTACGACTGTAGGGCCTGTTCATTTGGAAGGGTTAGGCACAATCGAGAATATAGCCAAGGAAAAGTTCAAGTTGGTTCAGGCCGTGAATCCCCGCGGAGTCGGGATTATTCCTGCGGAAAATCCATACCTGAAGCCTTTACTGAACGAATGTTCGTGCAAACTGATCACTTTCGGCATTGATACGGGAGATTTCAGGGCGGAAAATATAACCTGTGCAGATAACACGCTGTCTTTTGAGATGAACTCCCCGCGGGAAAACGAGCAATAAGACTTCAGGTGCATGGCCTCCACAATGTCGCTAATGCCCTGGCCGCGGCAGCCGCATGCGTGCAGATCGGTGTTCCGCTGGATGAAATTGCATCAGCACTGAATGATTTCCAACCGCCCTCTTTACGGATGGAGATCGTATCACCTGGCTGAAGGACGAATACTGATCCGGGATTGCTATAATGCGAACCCGCAATCCATGAAAGCAGCCCTGGAAGTGCTGGCACATTTATCGAATCCCGGCAAGCTGGCAATCCTGGGTGATATGGCAGAGCTGGGCGAACAATCGGAGACCCTTCATGGCCAGATAGGCGCGGAAGCAGCAAAGCTGGGGATCGATCGACTAATCTTTGTAGGAAAATTCGGCAGAGCTTTTGCCTCTGGTTATATCGCCGAAAGGGGGCCGACGGAAAGATTCACCGTTGCCAGTGATAAAGACGAGGCCTGGAAACTGATTGATTCGGATCTCGACAGCTTCGGCGCTATTCTCGTCAAGGGATCGCGCGTGATGAAGATGGAGACCATGGCGGATCGAATAGTGGAGGGAAAGTAGCCATGCTCTATCACCTGCTGTATCCCTTGGGCTCTCAATCAATAGTGTTCAACGTTTTCAAATATATAACCTTTCGGGCCATAATGGCCACGCTTACCGCCCTGATGATAAGCTTTTTGTTGGGCCGTCCGTTGGTGGACTATCTCCGGGCGTTTCAAATCGGTCAGATGGTCAGAGACGACGGTCCCAAGAGTCATTTGGAGAAGAGTGGGACCCCAACGATGGGCGGGATTCTCATTCTGTTCGCAATGGCTGTGTCCTGTCTGCTGTGGACTCGTTTAGACAATATTTATTTCTGGATAGTACTAGGGGTGACTCTGGCCTACGGTGGTATCGGGTTCCTGGACGACTATCTCAAAATCACACGCAAAAATCACAAAGGTCTTGCAGGCAAGCGCAAGCTTGGGCTGCAGCTTGTCGTAGGAGCGCTTGTGGGCCTTATCCTGTGGTTGGATCCCGCTTTCAGCAAGACACTTGCTGTGCCGTTTTTCAAGAACGTCAGTCCCGATTTGGGGATCTTGTATATACCTTTCGCTGCGCTTGTGATAGCAGGCGCTTCCAATGCGGTTAACTTGACTGATGGACTGGATGGCTTGGCAATTGGGCCGGTAATGATATGCGGAGCCACCTACTTGCTCTTTGCCTATGTCGCCGGACATCTGAAGCTGGCTCATTACCTTCAGGTGCCGTACGTTCCAGGTGCCGGAGAACTGACAATAGTCTGCGGGGCAATGTTGGGCGCGGGCATGGGGTTCCTATGGTACAACGCATATCCTGCAGAGGTCTTTATGGGAGATGTAGGATCGCTCTCTCTCGGTGGTTTATTGGGGGCGGTCGCTGTGGTTACTAAACACGAGATCTTGCTGGCCATTGCAGGCGGAGTATTCGTCATTGAAGCGGTGTCGGTGATATTGCAGGTAGCATCATTCAAAACGACCGGAAAGCGCATCTTCAACATGGCGCCTATTCATCATCACTTCGAACTCAAGGGATGGGCCGAGCCCAAAGTCATTCGTAAGTTTTTGGATAATTTCTGTGTTTCTTCGCTCTGTTGGCGTTGAGCACTCTCAAACTTCGCTGAAATATCGGTAAGGGGAAAGCCTCGTGAACGCAGTCCAAGAGCAAAATTGTCCGATTTTTCGACGTACACAAAGCGTTGTGCTGTCGCCCAAAATTGTGTTCAGGCCGCGCAGGCCGTTCAGACCTATGTGGCGACAACTGAACAGGAAAACCGATGCAGGAATCTTCCTGGTAGATTTCCCGGTGCGGAAGCATATTACCCCTTAAGGAGAATCACGCGAACGTAATATGGATTGAGATCGAAGGTTCGCAAGAGAGCATTATGATAAGACGTCAAAATGAAATTTGCGTGGTTATAGCAGTTGCGGAGAACAAGTCCGTTTCCTCGTCATTCCTGCGAAGGCAGGAATCCAGAAATCTGGACCCCGGATCGAGTCCGGGGTGACGGGTGAAGTTACAAAAATCCCCCCTTACCCCCTTTACTAAGGGGGGATTAAGCCCGCCTTTTTTTAGGGGGTACAAAGCCCTTCTTTCCCCTCCTTTACTAAAGGGGGGCAGGGGGGATTTTAGAACTGGTCACGGCGCGGAGCAATAGATGGAAGCGGCCCCAAGGCCTCAGACAGAATCCGGAATCAACCCTGCCAGGAGAATACTTGGACCCGATCCTTTTCTTCTGGCTGTGGTCGCTGTGATTCTCACCATCGGGATCGTGATGGTGACCTCAGCGGGATACATAATTGCAGCCGGAAAGTTTGGCGACGGATTCTATTTTACAAAGAAACAGGTATTAGCGATGGTGGTGGGGCTCACAGTTATGTATCTGTTTTCTTTGATCAAGCCTAATTTCTGGAAAATTGCGGCCCTGCCCTTGATGGGCATTGGTCTAGTACCGCTTCTGCTGCTGTTCGTCCCTGGCGTGGGCGTGGAAATGGGTGGCTCCCACCGATGGTTGAGATTGCCGATGGGATTTTTTGTCCAACCCTCGGAATTCATAAAATATGCCCTGATTATGTTTATCGCTCGGTCTCTTGCCGAGAAAGGGGAGGGCATAAAGGATTTCGCGACAGGTTTTCTGCCGCACGTCTTGGTAATGGGAGTGGTGTTTTTCCTTATCCTGCTGCAGCCGGACTTCGGCACTGCGGTAATCCTTACCTTGGTAGGGTTCCTGATGCTTTTTGTTGCCGGAGTGAGGATCCGGCATCTGTTAATTAGTGCGATTCTCTGTATGCCTTTTCTTTTTGTCGCAGTTCAAACCGCCCCTTATCGTTTAAGAAGGTGGTTGGCATTTGTTGATCCGTGGCGCGACCCTCTGAACTCGGGATACCACATTATCCACAGCCAAATGGCCTTCGGTTGTGGAGGCATCTCAGGAGTAGGAATAGGTAAGGGCATACAGAAGCTATTCTACCTTCCGCAGCCTCACACTGACTTCATATTTTCAGTCGTTGGCGAAGAACTCGGATTGGTTGGCGTGATACTTTTGATATTGCTTTTTTATCTGATTATCTGCAGGGCCTTGCGGTTGCAATCAGAAACTCGGATAAATTTCAGCGATATCTGGCATTCGGAATAACGTCTTTAATAGGACTCCAGGCTATGGTGAACATGGCCGTGGCAATGGGGATGCTCCCGACAAAAGGTTTGCCCCTGCCACTGGTGTCCCTTGGAGGGACTTCTCTGATCATGAACCTTGCCGGAATCGGCATTCTTATGGCAATAACCAGGACCGCCCAATCCAGAGCAGGCGAGGAAAAGCCATGAAATTAGTAATTGCAGGGGGCGGCACTGGAGGACACTTATTTCCGGCAATTGCAATCGCGAGGGCATTCAAGGCCGAAGACTTGAACGGAAGCGTGCTTTTCGTGGGCACCCGAAACGGCATTGAAGCGAAGATAATCCCGAACACGGAGTTTCCCATACGTTTCATCACAGCTCGCGGAATGATGAATACCGGGATCATTAACAGCATCGTTTCTGCATTGGAAATTCCTGTGGGATTGTTCCAGTCCATTTCCATAATTCGAAAATTCAAGCCTGATTGCGTGCTTGGAGTCGGTGGGTACGCGTCCGGCCCCACAGTATTGGCAGCATGGTTGATGCGAGTCCCCACGGCAATTCAGGAACAAAATTCGGTGATGGGCACAACGAATAGGATACTTTCCAAATTGGTGGGTCGAATTTTTGTCTCCTGGAAAAACACTGAACCGGACACTCCGCAGGAAAAGACAATTGTGGCGGGTAATCCGGTTAGGGACGACATTTTCGAGGAAAAATCACAGTCCGACCCGAATCCAAGGGAATTTCGGATCCTGATTTTCGGGGGCTCTCGTGGGGCAAGGAGCATCAATCAATCGGTAGCTGCAAATCTGGACGTTCTTTCACAGTCCGCTGACAAGATCCGCATCCTTCATCAGACGGGGAGCGGTGTGGTTGCGGAGCTAAAGTCCGCGTATGAAAAAGTAGGAATTAAGGCTGATGTCCGCGAATTCATCCAGGATATGGGGTCAGCGTATCACTGGGCGGATGTGGTCATCTGCAGGAGTGGCGCAAGCTCTCTGGCGGAAATCACTGCATTGGGAAAACCCGCAATAGTCATCCCGTACCTGTACGCTATTGGTGATCACCAGGCCCGCAACGCTGCTGTGTTGCAAGCTCAAGGAGCGGTGAGAATAGTTGAGGACCATAAACTCAAGAATGGCGCATTACTGTCCGAGATCCGAAATGTGATGGATCACCCCGAGCTGCTTTCAGAAATGGCGGAGAACTCTCGCAGGTTGGGCAGACCTGGGGCTGCGCTGGAAATCGCCAGGGAAATCCTGAAGCTGGAAAGGAGCCACAAGTGATCGGGACCCTTTTCAAACGGGTTAAAGACGTTCACTTCGTTGGTGTGGGCGGCGTCGGCATGAGCGGCATCGCCGAGATCCTGCTTGCGCTGGGCTTCGGAGTCAGCGGATCGGACCTTCGCACCTCTGGGACTACGGAAAGACTGAATGCGCTTGGTGCCAAAATTTGGATCGGCCATCACAGAGATCATCTTGAAAAAGCCGACGTTGTTGTCTTCTCTTCGGCCGTGTCGCCGGACAACCCGGAATTGACGGCAGCCAGGGACCGGTTGATCCCGATAATCCCCAGGGCGGAAATGCTGGCCGAATTGATGCGCATGCAGACCTCGGTTGCGGTCGCAGGCATGCACGGAAAAACCACAACCACATCCATGATAGCATCCATTCTGTCCGCTGCGGGTCTAGATCCCACAGTAGTGATCGGCGGAAAGCTCGACACACTGGGCAGCGGTGCGAGGCTCGGTCAAGGGGACTTGTTGGTTGCGGAAGCGGATGAATCAGATCGCTCTTTCCTGAAGCTGTTCCCCACCATTGCAGTGGTCACCAACATGGATTTGGAGCATCTGGACTGCTACTCCTCACTGGAAGAAATAAGGTCCGTATTCCTGGAATTCATAAATAGAATTCCGTTTTACGGTTACGCGATCGTTTGTCTGGATGATCCGCAGATTCAAAATATCATTCCGCAAATCAAGAAGCGGTTTATTACGTACGGCCTATCGTCGCAGGCAGCCTTCCGTGCCCGAAGGCCGAAGTTTGACGGTCCGATTTCTAGCTTTGAAGTCTACAAGGAAGATCGCATGCTGGGCGAAATCCGTCTGCCTATGCCGGGAATCCACAATATTGTTGATTCGTTGGCCGCTGTGGCAGTTGCAGATGTGTTCGATGTTCCTTTTGCAGAGATCCAGGAAGCACTGAAAGCCTTTCCGGGCGTTCAACGTCGTTTCACTTTAAGAGGCAAGGCAGCGGGCGTGACCGTAATTGATGATTACGGCCATCATCCGACCGAAATTAAGGCTGTCCTGCAGGCGGCCAGGCAGATTGCGCCTAGCCGGATAGCAGTGCTGTTTCAACCTCACAGATACACCAGAACTAAGGGGCTGTTCGAGGAATTCCTGACGTGCTTCAACGATGCGGATCTCCTCTATGTGATGGATATTTACCCGGCCAGTGAGCAGCCTATCGAGGGCGTTACAGGTGAAGCGCTCTGCAAGGGAATTCACGATCGCGGACATAAGACAGTGAGATTTCTGCCGGACAAGGAGTCCGTGCCCCGAGAAGTGGCCGCAGACCTGCAGCCTGGAGACATGCTCATAACATTGGGAGCGGGCGACGTAACGAGGCTAGGGCCTGAAATCCTGAAGGAATTGGAGAGCAAGGGATAATCGTGAGTCACAGGAGCAAAAATGACGCAGTCGAGACGATTGCGGTGAACCCTCTTGGAACGGCGACGACAGTGCGAAATATAGTATTAGTAGCGGCCGGCGTCCCTGCCGGCCATATCGGGGAAAATGAGAGCCCGGAGGAAAGCCCTCCGATGTCGATCGGATGGCCGGCAGTGACGCCGGCCGCCACCATGGACACCCCAAGTCCGTCTTATTTTGATGCCGACAGCGGCAGGGCGGATTTTGGGCAGACAACAGACTAGTCGGAAAAAGGAACCTACGGCGTGACACCAACCGGCAGCCAAATCAACGAAATCCAAAATTTGATTCGAGGACGTGTTGTCTCTAACGCTTCCTTGGGCAGGTTTACCTCATTCAAAATAGGAGGGCCTGCGGATCTCGTCGTTGAGCCGGAAAACCTTGAGGAACTAAAGAAACTTATCCTCTACCTGGACCAGGAACAAATCACGCGAGTCGTGCTGGGAGCCGGAACTAACGTGCTTTTCCACGACCGGGGCTTTCGTGGAGTTGTAATACGGACGGTGGCATTGGACTCTCTGGATATTAAGGAAAACGGATCGGATTTCTGCAAGGTAACCCTGAGTGCGGGCACGCCTTTGCCACAGGTTTTATCTAGATTGTGCAGACACGGGCTAGGCGGCATGGAACCGCTCTGGGGAATTCCCGGTTCCTTCGGCGGAGCGGTTGTTACCAACGCGGGGGCGGGTGGGGTCTCCATAGGCGAGCTGCTGGAAAGCGTCAAACTTGTTACTCGATCCGGTCTGGAGCTTGTGATCCATGGAGAGGATTTGACTTACAGTTACAGACAGATGTCTTTGCCGCCGAATTCCACTGTAGTTCAGGGAACTCTGAGACTCCGCCGAGGGGACAAGGATTCAATTTCAGCGGAACTGGAACGCTCCAGGGCGAGACGTAGAGGCAAGCAACCGCTCGATCGGCCAAGCGCGGGCTGCGTTTTCAAGAACCCGGCGCCTGAGAACCCCGCTGGGGCAATAATAGAAAGGCTTGGATTCAAAGGAGCTCGTGTTGGAGATGCCGAGGTCTCGCCTGTGCATGCCAATTTCATAGTCAACCGCGGAAAAGCCTCAGCAGAGGACGTGCTGGAACTGATTGAACGCATTCGGACCAAGGCG
Organism: uncultured delta proteobacterium; assembly: GCA_963700305.1. GTDB lineage: Bacteria > Desulfobacterota > Desulfomonilia > Desulfomonilales > Desulfomonilaceae > Desulfomonile. The sequence goes on along the minus strand of CAVOXB010000015.1, from coordinate 36,721 downwards.
CTTGAAAAAGAAGATGTAAACCTCGAATTGGAGATTTGCGTGATCGGGGAGGACATCGTTAATGTCTGACACCAAACGCCCAATCATCATCGAAAGCAAACCACCGCGGTCTGGCTCCAAAGATCCGCCGGCAAAACGACAGCGGAATCGAAAGGTCCTCAAATATTTGCTGATCGCGTTTGTGAGCGTGGATGCAATTATGGGCCTGGCATTGGTTTATGTGTTTTTTCTTCACATGCCTTACTTTAATCTCCAGCAGGTGGATGTAACTGGCAATCGAAGGCTTTCCAAAGCCGAGGTTGAGGAGGCATCGGAGCTCGACCGCAACATCAATCTGCTGACCGTGGATCTGAGCGCCATAGCGACGAGGTTAAAGAGGCATCCATGGATAAGGTCCGCGTCCGTGTACAGACGGTTCCCGGGCCAACTTATCATCGAAATCGAAGAACGCACTCCCAGGGCTATATTGGCGGCAGGAAAACTCTACTATGTTGACGAGCAGGCGGAGTTCTTCACAAGGCTGCTCCCTGGCGATACTTTGGGATATCCCCTCTTCTCCGGGGTCTCTCCCGAGGACCTAAAAGCTCGGGCATCCGAAGTTCAAGAGATGATCAGGATGGGCTTCGTCCTGTTGGACCTTGTGGAGAGGTCCGTTTCCGAAGTGGATCCTGTGGGCGTCTCTGAAATAAGAATCGACCTCGACGAAGGGATTACCCTTCAAACAGGGTCCGGCAAAACCGTGATCCTGGGTAAAGGTGATTTTGAAGAGAAAATCCAACGATACGGGCGGCTAAAAAGATTCTTGACCCAAAAGGGAGAATGGAATAATGCCCGAATCATCAATCTCGACTTCGAGGATCGTGCGCTGGTCCGGTCGGACAAGGCACTCCTCCAGGGGTAGGAATATGTTGCGAAGCGAGAACACAGTCGTCGGCCTCGATGTTGGAACCACCAAGATATGCGCAATAATAGGTGAAATCAACGCTGAGGGCACAGTTGATGTCATAGGTCTGGGAACCTCACCATCAAAAGGATTGCGCCGCGGAGTAGTAGTGAACATCGACCACACGGTTGCCAGCATCCGAAAAGCGGTCGACGACGCAGAACTTATGGCTGGTTGCCGCGCGGATGTTGTTTACGCGGGAATATCCGGAGGACATATTAAGGGAATCAATTCTCACGGAGTAATAGCCATAAAGAATCGTGAGGTTACTGCTGTGGATGTCGCCAGGGTTATTGATGCAGCACGCGCAGTAGCTATTCCCACGGATCGGGAAGTGATCCATATCCTACCCCAGGAATTTATGGTGGACGACCAGGAGGGAATAAAAGAACCCATCGGAATGGCCGGAGTTCGACTCGAGGCCAAGGTGCACATAATTACAGGCGCCGTATCAGCGGCTCAGAATATAGTCCGATGCGCACATAAGAGCGGCCTGAGGGTAAATGATCTGATCCTTCAACAGATGGCTGCTGCAGAAGCAGTGCTCTCACCGGACGAAAAAGAACTCGGCGTCGCGCTCGTCGACATAGGCGGCGGGACCACGGACATCGCTGTATTCGGTGAGGGTTCCATCCAGCACACTGCAGTCATTTCAGTGGGCGGAGAGCAGTTGACCAATGATATCGCCGTCGGTCTCAGGACGCCTATGGTGGAAGCGGAAAGAATCAAGAGAAGATACGGATGCGCGTTGGGCTCGATGGTCAACAAGGACGAAACGATCACAGTTCCCGGCGTTGGCGGCCGTCAGCCGAGAGTGCTTTCGAGAAGCGTGCTCGCAGACATCACGGAGCCGAGGCTGGAGGAGATCATGGGGCTCGCGCGTCGGGAACTTGAGCGCTACAATTTGCTCCAAAATGTAGCCTCCGGGATTGTCCTTACTGGTGGAACCGTGACCATCGAAGGCATCTGCGAACTTGCTGAACAGATTTTTGACATGCCTGTTCGGCTTGGGTATCCCGTGGGAATCAGCGGCCTGGTTGACGTAGTGAATTCGCCGGTTTATGCGACCGGTGTGGGCCTGGTGCTCTGGGGAGCAAGAAACAAAAGCATGGATTTGGTTACGTCTTATCAAGCAAACGGCGGAATGTTCGACCGGGTGATGGGGCGCATGAAACAATGGTTTTCTGAGGCATTTTAGCTGAATTTTTGAATTGTAATATTGCCGGGACTGCGGAGGGACTCGGCAAGTCTGGGAAGGGACGAAGAATTTTACTTGAGGAGGTACCGACTATGCTGGACTTTGAAGTCCAATCGGATCGCAATGCTTTGATACGAGTGATCGGTGTCGGTGGCGGCGGCAGCAACGCCATAAATAATATGATCAGGTCAGGCCTGACAGGCGTGGAGTTCATCGCTGCGAACACTGATGCTCAGTCCCTCCAGCACAATTTGGCGGAGATAAAGATCCAGATCGGCGGGCAACAGACCAAAGGTCTCGGTGCGGGCGCAGATCCGGAAATAGGCAGAATAGCCGCCAACGAAGACTACGACAATATTCGCGACATTCTGGAAGGCTCGGACATGGTTTTCATCACCGCCGGGCTAGGAGGCGGAACCGGAACCGGAGCGGCTCCGATCATCGCGAGGATTGCAAGACAGGAAATCGGCGCTCTCACTGTGGCAGTGGTGACCAAACCTTTTCTTTTCGAGGGAAAGAAAAGATTGCGTCAGGCCGAAGAAGGCATCGAAGCGCTCAAACGCGAAGTTGACACGCTGATCATAATTCCGAATCAGAGGCTTCTGTCTTTGAAGAAGGATATTTCGTTCCTCGATGCATTCCGAAAGGCCGATGACGTACTGATGCAGGGAGTTCGCGGCATATCTGATCTGGTCACCGTGAACGGTCTCATCAATCTTGACTTCGCTGATGTCAGGACCGTCATGCATGAAAAGGGCGTAGCTCTTATGGGTACAGGGTCAGCCATCGGCGAGGGCAGAGTTGAGGAAGCCACCCGCATGGCCATAAACAGCCCGCTGCTGGAAGATATCTCCATGACGGGAGCGAGGGGCGTCCTGATCAACATCACGGGTTCGTCCAACATGACCCTGTCAGAGATCAATGATGCAGTATCCATAATTCAGAACGAAGCTCATGATGACGCTAACATCATCTTCGGAGCAGTAATCGACGAAGAAATGGGTGATGCTGTCAACGTCACTGTGATTGCAACAGGATTCGGCCGGGCTGACAGCGCCTCCAGCACACGCACTGAACAGTACCCCATGACTCGGACCTCAACCGTGCAGGTCGAAGAACCCAAAATCGAGCGACCTGCAGCCCGGACAATAGTGCCTCCGGAACCCAAGGACTCGCACGTGCCGGCATTTATTCGGCGTAGCCAACGAGAAAAGAACAGCCGCCATCTTGCCGTTGTAGACGAGTACGCCCTGGATAACGAAGAAGATCTTGATATCCCCACCTTCCTGCGCAAGCAGGCGGAATAGCTTCAGCAAAAGCGATAGAGCACTCTAATGTGCTCTATCGCATCTAGCCTCAGCCAATGTCTCTACGGTCACTTGCAAAGATCTTGTTTCGTCCAAAATCCGATTTGTGAGCTCTTCTACTCCGGATCCATGTAAGGTGATGGATTCCCAGTTCAATCTTACTACGTAGCGTGGTTGCCAAATCAGTGGATATATATAGCAGTTCTCGAAAATTGTGTCGGATCCGCTCGCTATCCTCGTTCACAATCCATAAGGTCTAACCATTCAACCGTTTCGCTCTGCCAAACCGACATTACTTTCGAGAATCCCTATATAGTAGAGGCCGGGGCTGCCGGCCAGATGGTGGCCTTCATCCGCTCGCCATTGAGGAAGTCTTCCGCTACACAGGGCAAGTTTTCGCGCGAATTCGGGCGCTCCTTTGCCCACGATGGCCGGCAGACGCCGACCGCACTAATACTATGTTTCTCCATGTCGCTGCGTTCTCGAGGCCGTCAACGCCATCATCTCGACCGTGTTATTGTCATGCCTATGGGCGTGCCGCCTGTCCGCAGCCTCCGCCACGGAAGCAATGTGCCAAGACTAATCTTTACTGATTGTCCATGCCTTGGCATAGCGCCAGGGCATTCTCGCCCAGTACGTCGATGTTGTATCCGCCTTCCAAGACTGCGAAGTATCTGCCGTCACATTTCGAGACAGCGTAATCTCTCACTGCTCTGCCGATTGTGAAGTAATCTCCGGTCGTAAGTGTGCCGCCCCAATCTTCCACGTGACGGTCAAAGCCGGCGCTGATCGCTATTATGTCGTAATCGGTGGAACTCAAGGCTCGGTCGACGTTCTTGAGAAACATTTCTCTGTAATTTTCCTGGATATTTGCAACTACCACATCTTTTCGGCCGGTAAAGAAGTTGTCAGTTCCGTCACCGAAATGAAGATCTATGTCCAGGATGAGTGCCTGAGAAATCATGCGTTTGCGAAAGAGTCTTTCAATCGAGATAGCCACGTTGTTGAAGAAACAAAACCCCCAATGACTCGCTGGACTAGCATGATGCCCCGGTGGGCGCACGCATGCAAAAGAAGGCTGTCCCTCGCAAGCGAGTTCAGCCGCCATAATCGCGCCGCCAGCGGCAGTGGCCGCAGCTTCAAACAGATCCACATCCGATTTTACTGTCTTCAAAATGGATTGGGTGTGAATCTTGAGGATGTCTTCATCCGTTGCAGGTGAGGGTCTTAGAATCTCATAATGCCGCTTCAGCACACCCATAATGGACTGAACCCTCTGAGGCATCTCGCAGGAAGCTGTGGGATAGTCTGTCAGGTAAACATCGTGGTAAATCACTCTGAGAGGTTTCGGGTTCATCACTTGTCACCTCCAGGTATTTTGCTATCGGCACGGTTTTGAACGGACTTTCCAATCTTCCAGCTCTTCTATCATCAGCTTTCCGATCGCGTACTTGTCAAATTTGTAGGATACACTTGTGACCTTGGAGCGTAAAAGACCCGTCATCATGTCTGCCATACCATCGCAAAGCACTTCTTCTTCGGTCATTGCCTTGATGTTTTCCTGGTCGATATTCTGCACTCGCAGTTCCTGCTCTCCTCCTCCATGACTTTCGGGGATCAGGATGGCTTTCACGCCGGTGAGAAGTATTTCGTTGACTATATTATATCCTGCCCGTGCTATTACGAGCTCAGAGTGATGAACAAGATCGACCAGATCGGGCATGAATGGCAGGAAACGCACTCCTTGTGCAAGAGGCCCCTCTCGCAACGATTGCAGCGCATCATGGTCTAGGTATGGGTCCAAAACCATTATAATCTGAAATTCTTTGTTAAGCCCAGTTGTTTGAAAAACGTCCAGCAGCTTTTTGGACAATTCCATAACCCGCTGATTTCTGCCAAGCGAAACGAGAATGATCTTCTTATCGGGTAAGCCGAATCGTTCAGCGACCTGTTCCCACTCGGGCAACTCGCCGTACACTTTATTGGTTATTTTTCCGAGATAGCGGATTTTTTTCTCCAGGTCCGGGTCATTGCCGAGAAATTCCTTGTTTATGTCGATTACTTCTCGATCTTCCAGCACGTACATGAAATCGTACAACTCGCCAATGTTTATGGACTCAGACCTGTGTCTGGGATTCTGATATGGAATGCGAAGCAGGGGAATCCATTTCATGATGCCTCGGCAAATGTGTACGACTGCAAAATCAACCGGCCCCCCCTTGCGCATCCATTTTTTCATCAGCAATGGAATAAGCTCGCTCATCTGGCCGGTCATATTATGTTCAATGATCAATACATCAGGCTGGAAGAAATCAAACGTGGCCATTATCAGTCGCTGGCGAAAATCGAATATGGATTCCAATTCGAATCCGGACAGGTAACGCGAGTGCATGGGGCTGTCTTTATGATCTATATCCAGCCTTACAGAGGGAAGTTTAATTACTTCTACCCCCTCTTTGAAAAATATCTGGGGAATAGAAGTCCCTGACATCACGAGAAAATCAATGTCAGGCCGCCAGTGCTTAATTCCGGTGATCACGGCCAAAGTCCGGAATGCGTGACCCAACCCTATGGAATTATGTGTATAAACAAGAATCCGCTTAATATTATTCTGCAGCATGGCACACCGTGACTTTAGATTCGGGCACACTTACTATTTACCACAAAAGCCCTGGATTTCAATGTTCTCCACAACCTTTTGCCGGTTCACTATTGTCTGAATCCAGTCATGAGTCATTGCAATTCCCCTAGAACTAAAAAACGCCGGCACTATGACCGGCGTTTCCCAGCTAGAGTCGCTATTTTGGACTACCAGTTAAAGAGCGTGTCCAGATCCTCGTCCTTTACTGTGAAAACTACTTGGTGAGGAGGCAGTTTCTCCTTTTTGAAATATTCCGGAAGCCTGTCCTGCGAAGAGGTGAAACCGGCCCTTGCATTGAAATCTCGCTCGGTCTTGAGCACAGACTTCCCGAGGGCTGCAACGTCATCGGCAGTCAAACTTAAGCCGTAAAACGCGTTAAGTTGGTCAATCAAAGCCTGGAAAGTCTCAGGCTGATCCAGGACTGCAAAAGCTACAAAAAGACACATGCCGGTGGAGTCCACCGCGGCAGTCGCAATCTGCAGATTACGGGACAATTCTACCTGACCTTCAGGAATTAGTGGATTCACGTCGCCGCCGACCTTCATAATGTTCGCTGCAACAGCGTATCCTGCCGTATGGTCTGCACCCATTGGGCTGGTGGCGTAAGTGACCCCGATTCCCATGACACCGCGTGGATCGTAATGTGGGCATGGATTGTCCCTTCACAACTGGAACACGTTCCACTCCGAATACCTTACCGGTCGTCGCTGCACCGTTCCCCAGGATTCTTCCCAGATGCGTGCCTTTGCCGACTTCGTGCACAAGATTGATGGCTGCGTCAGCGTCTCCGAATTTGGCCAGCCCGGCTTCCATGGCCACGCCTATAGTGGCACCCATTTCTATGGTGTCGACGCCGTAGTCATCGTCCAGACGGTCAAGCATTGCTATTGCGTCCAAATCGTCGATGCCGCAATTTCCGCCGTGTGCCCATACTGTCTCGTATTCAGGCTGTTTGGTCAGATAATGACCATCTTTATTCATGTAAATTCCGGAGCACTGAATTATACATCCTCTATGGCAACCGTGAGTGGCCGACCCTCCGCGTTCCACTTCAGTGGCGGCCTGGGTTTCTCCACTGATTTTTGAGCATGTATCAAACCGTCCCCACATAAAGTTTCTTGGTCGGATACGCGCCCGCTTCATTGATCACGTTCGTCAACACGTTCGTGCCGTACGCGGGGAGACCTTCACCAGTCACAGGGTGCTTCTTGAGGCCTTCAACCCACGCTTTGCCTGCTTCTTTGAATTTTTCCGGGTCCTTTGGCGAACGCATTTTCGCGCCCGTATCGTCCAGCACGATCACTTTCACGCCTTTAGACCCCATCACTGCCCCTACTCCGCCGCGGCCTGCGTGGCGTGTGGGCCTGAGTTCCATATCAGTACAAGCGATTGACGCAGCGGACATTTTCATTTCGCCTGCGGGCCCGATGGAAATGCAGGCGATATTCTTCCCGAATTCTCCTTGCATTTTATCCACGAGCGCATAATTGCCCATCATTTTCAGGCTACTGTCCGGACCAATCTTGACCCCGTCCTTATTTATGACGATTTTGTAGAGCGTGTCGTCTTTTGGTTTGCCTTCCAGCACGATCGCGGCGTAACCCAATCGAGCCAATGTCTGGGCCGCTTGCCCACCCGCATTGGCTTCTTTGATTCCGCCGGTGAGCGGGCTCTTGCAGCCCACTGAAAGCCGGCCTGACACAGCAGCTGTGGTGCCGCTGAGGAGTCCCGGAGCTATAACCAGCTTATTATCTTCTCCCAGGGGATGGCATAGGGGAGGCACTTCCTTGGAGACAACGGCCGAGGTGAGAGCCCTGCCTCCCAGCCCAGCATATGCCCCTACAGGGGCTTCGGTCACCTTCGGACCACCTTCAGCTCCCATATCGATTCTCAGAATTTTATCCATGGTGCTTTTCCCTCTTTCGTTGTTGTAGTCGTTTATAAACCATGTGAAATTAATTAGTTATTGAATGAACGGAAATGATGGTCTGTGGAATCCATGAATTTAATAGTACCTGGGGTTAGTATTGGAGTCAAGCCGAAAAACAGGAAAAGCATAATAGTTCATGCATGTTATGTCGATAATGACATAAGGCGCTGTAGACATAATCGTGTTCGAGGGATTGCTGGGGCTTAACCGCCCGCTATGGGAGGAAATACGGCGAGTCGGTCTCCGGTCTTCAGTACGTCATCATATTTGGCGTGCAAGCCGTTGAGGAACACTATTTTGGGCAGGTCTTCAGGTAATCCCATTTTGTCTAGCAATTCTCGAACTGTAGAACCTTCGTCTATTTCCGTAGTGCATGAGTTACCCTCACGATTTTCGGGAAGGCGGGAAGCAAAAGAAGCGTAAAAGCAGAGTTCAACTTTCATGGGCTCATTCCGTCAGGACGGCGACCGCCGCCGCCTTGGCTTCTTCCAGCACTCGTTTCAGCGGTGTTCCTTTTTCCAGCGCCAGGCGTTTGCAGTCGTCATACTCAGGGGTCAGGTTTATGATTTCTTCGCCCACTCGGGCGACCTTAATTCTAATTTTACCGTATTTCGTTGAAATTTCCCTTATTGATCTGTCTGCCTTGATACGATTATCGATCCTCCATCTCAACCCTATGGTAGTAGTTTCTCGCATCAAAAGGTCGGAAAGTGGCCTCAGTAGTTCGATCGGGCAGACTACTGTAACCAGTGTCCCGGGTCGGTTCTTTTTTCATTTGTACAGGCAGCAAGAAAACGTCTTGTACGCGCCCATACCAAGTATTTTTCCCACCAGATAGTCATAAATCTGGGGATTCATGTCATCGATGTTTGTCTCCAGCACGCCGGCAACTTCAGTCCGATAATCGCCGGATTGATGTGCGTCGTTGCCAAGGACCACTCTCAATAGATTTGGTATTTCCAAGTCCCGGGTACCGGCTCCATAACCTACCTCTTGGGACACCATATAAGGCATGGGACCAAATCCGGAAGAGAGAGTGGTAAGTATGGCCGCGGCTGTGGGAGTAAGCAATTCTCCAGCAACTCCGGTAGAGTACGCTGGTCTTCCCTTGATCAACTCTGCTGTTGCAGGAGCTGGCACTGGCAAGATGCCGTGGCTGCATTGGACTGTAACCAGAACCCACGTGAAGAGCGGAACAAAACACCTTATCCACTTGCAGCTCCGCGAGCCCGATTACGCTTCCCACCACGTCAACGATTGCGTCCACAGCTCCTACTTCATGGAAATGGATATTATCAACCGTCGTTCCATGAACTTTAGCCTCAGCCTCGGCCAGGGCATTGAAAATCAGTAGGCTTTTTGTCTTTGCGGATTCCTGGAGGCTGCTTCTCCGAATGATTTCCTCGATTTCCGAAAGTCGCCTGTGATAATGGGCGTGATGTTCCTGGTCAATGAACACCTGGGCCTTTGTTCCGGCGAGTCCCTTTCTAGTTACTTTCTCGGAACTTATACTGAAATGATCCAGGCCAAGCTTCGATAACTCGCTTTCCAGAGTATCTAACGACAAACCTGCATCCAAGAGCGCTCCAAGAATCATGTCGCCCGCTGCGCCGGAAAAGCAATCAAAATAGGCTATTTTCATAGTTAGAAATCTCTATGCCGGATTGTAGTGTCTATGACTTTGTTCAGGCTGCCTGTTTCGTAACCTTCCAGATCCAGCGTGACGAACTTGAAACCCAGGTCATGCTTGAAAAAAAGCAGCAATCGTTCTCGAATATCTTTCTTCATCACTTTTATCATGGCTCCGGAATCCAGCTCAATTTTCGCTGTAGGTCCATAGTGTCTCACTCTCACCTGATTCGAGGGAATCAGGCCGCGAATGAATTCTTCACCCAAATCCACTTGCTTGAGCTTTTCCTCAGTTATTGGGCTTCCATAAGGAATTCGAGAAGCAAGACACGCGTATGCTGGTTTGTTCCAAGTTGGAAGCCCCAGCTTTCGGGACAGGGCTCGGATCTCGCGCTTTGTTAGAGCCGCTTCACGGAGAGGGCTTCGAATTCCGAGTTTCTCGCTGCTCTGCTTCCGGGTCTAAAATCGCCGGAATCTTCAACGTTCTCACCATCCAGCACGGACAGAAATCCTCTGTCTTGGGCTATTTTCAGGATATCCCCAAAGCGGCTTTTCTTGCAGAGATAGCATTTCTCAGGTGGGTTCGCCACAAACTGAGGAAGATTCATTTCTTTGGACTCAACCATCAGATGCTCAGCGCCTAAATCGCGAGCGATATTAACGGCATCTTCCAATTCTCGGGCAGGCATAGTAGCTGAACTTGCCGTCACAGCAAGTACGTCAGGTCCAAGAATATCTTTCGTTGTTTTCAAGAGGAATGAGCTGTCCACACCCCCCGAAAAGGCGATCAGAACACGCCCCATCTCCTTTAGAATAGATTTCAACTTCTTATATTTGGAATTCATTGATGTTGGCTTCACTCTGGAGTCTCGTCCCGACCTGACTGTACGAATCGGAGTCATAATTGGAGCAATCTCTATTATACTCGAATGTGCACCGAAAAAGCGGTTTCCTCTTCAGCGAGCTGCTGTGCAGCGCTTCTTCAACGGTTGCAGGAAATCTCTCTCGCTAGTTGTCCCTGCTTCTCGACATTCAAGACCGTGCTGTCCGGGACACGGCAGTATAGTGCGAACACGAAAGCCAGTGCGATGCTCCCTACGTACCACATGAACCTGAAGTCTTCAGGTCCGGTGAGCTTCGAAGGCTCTGCGCCGACCACGAATCCAAGGATGTGCGTCATGATTCCAGCCCCAGGTACAGTGAAAAGGTTGACTGCTGTCATGGCCCTGGCGATCATCTCGGGTGGCAGCAATTCTTTCATGTGAGCATACATGATCTGGCCGGGGCCAGACGCACAACCCAAAGCGAAAAAAGTCGCCATCACCAACCACTGAGGCACGGACCGCGTCCACCAAATTACCGAAAACGCTATTATGGAAAACATCATCAATGAGGCTAAGAGGACCTTTTTGCGGGATCGCAGCACGCTGTCACTGAGATAACCGCTCACGGGCAATGAAACCATGTAACCAAGCCCACAGCAAAAAAGGGTGTTGCCCGCCGCGATTTCATCCATACCCAGTCCATAAATCAGAAAAGGCGCAGCCCATAGACCTTGCAACGCCGCGATATACCCATATCGAACAAAACTGCTGAGGCTTATTGCCCAATAGCTGTACATACCAAAGAGGCCCGCCAGCCCCCCAGGAAAATCTGTCGATTTTAGCTCCAGCGAAGCCTGTCCCGGCGGTCTGTTTCTGGCAAAAAGGATAAATACCGTCACGATCAATGCGTTTGCAAATGCGAAGACTAAGAAACTCGCTCGCCAACCTATCCAGAGGTTCAACAGCGCAAGAGGAGTTGCAGCCATGAGACTGCCCATAACGCCTACAGCCACCACGAGCCCGCTGAGAAATCCAAATCGGTCAACCGGAAACCACGCGGCGAATAGCGCTAGAAGAATCATAAGATTGCCGCTCATTCCGACTCCGAGTAGGACACGAGCCACAATAAGCTGATTCGCTGTTTCCCCGACAGCGAAGAGGAGCGCTCCGCCCACTCCAGCGACGGTCAAGATTGCCAGAGTCTTTCTCGCTCCGAGACGATCAAGGGCTATTCCGATCGGTATTTGACTGGCAGCGAAAGCATAGAAGAAAACTGCCGAAAGATCGCTGAGTTGAGTGCTGGTGAATCCAAGGTCCCGCACGAGGGCCGGGCTTATGACGGCAGTGGATACCCGGTAAAACATGGACAACATGAAATTTATGCTGCCCACCACGAATATTGCCCACCTTCTCCAACTTCCGGGGGCAGGATCTGCAAGGACGTTCATGTATTCTTCCAGCAAGATCGATCAATTAGTCGAGGCTGGTTTGACATCCTGCGACGTCTTCCGGTCGATCAAGGCTCTATAGTTAACAGGATTGAGGGGAATTTTCCATCCTGGCAGGCAGGGATACAAATCGTTCACTTATAGGCGGACGCGAGCACCCCGGAGATATGTCATTACTAGGAGCGGAGCAACGAAGCAGTATAGTACCATTTCAAGGAGATTGCTTCGGGTTATACCTCCGCAATGACCATTTTTCACCCGTTTCGCCCAGCCAAACCAACACTATTTTCGAGAATCCCTCTAGACTCGAGAAGTTCCAGGTGGGCGAGAACTGAGGAAACACAGTAAAATACTTCTATCCCGCTCATGGGAGAAAAAAGCTCCGAGGCAATGGAAAATGGAGTCTTAGCGCTCGGCTGTTCTGCTCCCTTGAGAATACTGAGAATCCGCTGGCTTCTCTTTTCATGGCGATCAAGTATCCTGCGGATGCGTCTACGATGATCGGAAAAGGCCCTCCCATGGCCTGGCAAGACTTTCTGCACAGGCAGATTCGATAGTGTCTCGAGTGAAGCGTGGTGTTCAACCAGGCTTTTGATGTCCGACATGGGGTCGGCGATGACTTCTTCCAGTATGCAATCCCCAGAAAAAAGGTGTTCCTTTTCCTCGCTGTAGAGACAAATTGAGCCTGGACTGTGACCGGGTGTGTGGATCACTCGCAGCTCGAAATCATCAAAGACGAAGACCTCTCCTCCACAGAGAGGATTGGAGGCTGAAGGCGGAATTAAGGTACTGAATCTTTCCGAGAGCTGACCGACCACTTCGTCGACAAACGGACGAGGGACACCGGCACCAGAAAGATGGTTGCCGAAGGCCTGCATTCGGGCTTTCAGATAGACAGGCCCATTATCAAGCTTCGCCAGATCCCAATCATGAACGAAAATGTCCGCTCCGCTGATCTCTTCGATCTTGCCTGCCAGACCAGAATGGTCAGTGTGCCCGTGAGTCGCTATTACTCTTGCCAAGCTGGAGATGTCCCCGCCTGCATCCCGAATCCCTTCGGCCAGAACATCAAAGCACTCAGGCAGGCTCAGGCCTGTATCTATAAGCGTGGGAACGGAATCCTCTATGTAATAGCAGTTGATCCATTTAACCGGGTATGGGATGGGGACTTCTATTCTATGGATTCTTGTCATGAGTTGTTCATGTAGATTTTAAGAACACCAACGACGCTGTGAACCGGAGATCGCACACAACGGTTCAGGACAGTTAGACTTCTTTCTTTTTCAGTTTTATTCCCTTAACCGCTGTGAGTTTGGCTCCTCTCATGCGCGTTCCGGAAATCTTAACGCCAGAGAAATCAGTGTTGTCAATAAAGGCCCAGGAAAAATCAGCCCCCGATAAATTGGCATTAACCGCAGAAACGCCGGACATTGTCACGCCCGAAAGATTTGCTGAGGAAAGATCGCAACCAGAAATGTTTGCTCCACTAAAGCTGGTGTTTTGCAGATCAGCGCCGGAAAAATTTGTGGAAACCGCTGTTATCTGGGAAAGGTCGCCATCTTTGAAAGAGGCTTTGGGCATATTCGCGGAAGTAACGTCCGCGCCAACCATCTTCACTTTGAAAAAAGTGGTCTCCTGCAAATTCGCTTGTGTAAGAACCGCGCGGGAAAAATCGGGTTTTTCACCGGTTGCAAGGGAAAAATCAGCGTTCTCGTGCATGCGCCTCCTGGAAAATGGCGTCCTGAAGGTTTGTCTTTATGAGCACTGCGTTCTGTAATCGAGCGCTGGTCAGGTTCGCTCCAATCAGGAAAGACTTCGAGAAATCAGTTCCCACCAGCTGAGCGGCTGTCAGGTTGGCTCCTGAGACATCTGCATCGGTTATTACTGCACCTGATAGGTCGCAATTATAGGCATCGATCCGAATGAGCTTTGCCCCATCGAGCTTGGCGTTGGGTAGCTTCGCATTCGTAAGCTTTGCTCCGGTCAGGTTTGCTCCTGAAAGAATCGCGCCAGAGAGGTCCGCTCCAGCTAGATCTGCCCCCGAGAGATTCGCTTGTGTCAAATTTGCGCCCGCCAAAAAAGATCCTATCAGTTTAGCGTCGGTGAGGTCCGCCCTTTCGAGATTTGCTCCCGTGAGATCTGATCTTTCTACTCTTGCCTTGGCCAAAATTCCCCAGGACAGATCTGCCTTTGTCATTTTGTTCCCGCTCAATTGGGCCTTGGACATGTCCGATGAGGCGAGAATAGTCCCTGTAAGATCTGCATTGGCGAAATTCGCCTTAGAAAGCTTGGCGCCCGATAACAAAGCGTAGCTAAGATTTGCACCCGAGAAGTTTGCATTCTCGATAATCGCCTTGCTCAGATTTGCCCTGAAAAAATTCGATTCCGTAAAGTCGCAATCTGCAAGTGCGGTCCTGGTAAGATCTGCGTGAGAAAAATCGCATCTTGAGAAAATCGCCTTCTTGAGACAGGAGCCTTCGAGTTTGCTCTTGGACAAATCTGACCCTGAAAAATCCGATTCAGTCAAATCTATTTCCGACAGGTCCGCTTCCTTCAAGTCGGCGCCATAGAGCCGAACTTTATTGATTTTCTTCAGACCTATTTTGGTAGCCGCAAGCTGAAAAAGAGATGCGTCAGAACCGTAGAGCGCGGCGTGTTTTACCAGTTCTTTCAGTGAAGCCGCTCTTCCGGCAAAAATCACTTCCCCGGTTCTTCTGTGTTTGATTTCAAATTTAGGCAAGTTTCAATTCTCCTGACAGAATAATTCGGCGGGAATTATAGCACAGGCTGCCCAAAAAAAAAGAGTCATTTCAGGAACGCGAACCGGCTTGTAAGATTCGCAGATTTGCTTTCTCTAAAAATGTTAAACTTGACAGAGAATGTCCTCAACGGAAACAATGTTTAACAAATGCCGGCTGAATTAGGAAACAATTGTAAAACCGCTGCCGGCCTACGAACATGGGGGTGCGCATGGCTTCTGATACTGAAACTCAGACGGTTGATCGTTCGACGCAGAAAACCACAGGGGGGGCGTTCAAACTTTTCGACGTGTTCGGTATAACAATTACCTTGGATTATTCCTGGCTGATAATTTTCTTCCTGGTTCTGTTAAGCCTCTCAGGCGGCTACTTTCCGTTTCATTTTCCGGGTTACAAATCTACGGTTTACTGGCTGACAGGTTTTATTGCCACAGTGCTTTTCTTCTTGAGCATACTCACGCATGAACTTTGCCATGCATTGGTGGCCAAGCGATCCGGTATTGAGGTCAACGAGATCACGTTGTTCATCTTTGGAGGAATGGCCAAAATAACGAGAGAAGCATCTGAGCCCTTAACGGAGCTGAAAATCGCCGTAGCAGGGCCATTGGCCAGTTTCGCTCTGGCCATAGTCTTTTGGATTGTGAAAAACGCATTGTCGCAAGGGATGGTGCAGGCTGTATTCGATTATCTAGCATGGATCAACGTGGCGCTAGCGATTTTCAATCTCGTCCCGGGTTATCCTCTGGACGGAGGCAGAATACTCAGATCTTTGGTCTGGTGGCGCACAGGTTCAGAGACGCGAGCCACCAAATGGGCCTCGGATATAGGAAAAGGCTTTGCCTGGGCTCTGATCGTCCTTGGTGGAATCCAGGTTTTCTCCGGCGCTCTGATCGGAGGTCTGTGGCTGCTTCTCATTGGCATGTTTCTCAGAGGCATGGCTGAGGGAGGATATCAGGAAGTTCTTATGCGACAAGCCCTTCGCGGTGTTAAAGTCCGAGAGGTAATGGTGGAAAACGTTGTGTCCGTTCCACCGGATCTGCCCATGGACCAGTTGGGGGAAAAGTATTTTCTCAAATACGGGTACGGAGGATTTCCGGTGGTTGAGGAAGGCAGACCAATCGGAATGATCACATTGTCGCAGTTAGGGAACGTTCCGGATGAAAAGATCAAGACCGAAACGGTCAGGCAGACAATGCTTCCCATGGATTCGAACTTGTCTGTTGATCCGAAGGCTTCATTGGTGGACGCTCTGCAGAAAATGATGCAAATGGATATGGGACGATTAATAGTTTTAGATGGCGACAAAATGATCGGAATGATAACGAAGACGGGCTTGGTGAGGTTTCTGGAGATAAGACGGATTCTGGAGCGCTAGAGTCATAACATGCTGAAGGTATCGCAAGAATCGGGATCTGTCTCAAAGCCCGCGATTTTTTTTGTTGGGCTGCTAATACTATATTATACCTGGATGACCGGATTCACCTTCAGATTTTCGGAGACATCGGTTTTTCCTACGTACAATATGCTTGCGGTCAGTTTTCTGAAGGGACAGTTGCATATTGATGAAAAACCTCCTGTCGATTACCTGGTTTACGGCGGGAAAAAATATCTGTACTTTCGGACCCGGTCCAGTTGTTTTTCATCTGCCATCCTTGATTCTAACTGGTAAACATACGCCGACCGGCCTGATTATAATCGTCTTAATTGCCGCAACTGCGGTGGTTTTTTACGCGATCCTTAGCCAGTGGCAGCATCCGGACGAGTCCCTGCGCATAGAAAAAAGTATTTTCTCTCTCGTATTTGCTTTTAATGGTTATTCATTACTAATGGCAGCAGTGCCGTCAATTCATCACGAGGCGATTTGTTCGGGTATGTTTTTTCTGTTGGTAGGTTTGTATTACGTACTGAAATCCGCGAAAAACAACTTTGAATTAGGTTTGTTAGAAGCATCTGTTTCGGGGACTTGTTTCTGTTTATGCGTATTGAGTCGTTTCTCTTACGTGCTCACTGTAATTGTTTTGGTCTTCATAATGATAATAGGAAGGCTTAGAAGTTCATTAGAATCAGAATTATTTGCGAAAAGGTTTTTCTCTGTGGCTGTTTTAGGGATTATAACCTCTGCCGGAATAGTGGGGGCACTGGCATACAACTACCTCCGTTTCGGTAATTTCTCCGATTTCGGGGTCGGCTATATGCAGACTCTTTACAGAGATTATTTCTTGCATGGCAATTATTTCAGGTACGATCATATTCCGTACAATTTGTGGGACTACTTTTTTCGTCTTCCGCAACTGCTGCCGGATTTTCCTTATCTTGGGCTCCCGTTTCACATACTGGAAATAAAATCTCTTCGATCCGCGCAATATTTTCTCATGCATGTGAACGAGTTTTCCGTGTCGGTTTTTGTCCTGATTCCGGTTTTGCTCTTTTGTTTTTTTTGCAGTGTTCGTCGGAAGCCCACCGAGCCCGTTCCAGATAATACCCTCTCCCAAATCATTATTGCCTCAGTCTTACTGCAGCTGATCCCTCTATCATTAACCATAGCCAGTGCAGCCAGATATTACTTTGATTTCCTTCCGCTAATGTTTATAATGGCTTTTGCAGGTTATGTTCGAATTAAGAGCAAACTGACTTACAAGTACATGACACTTGGGTTAGTTGCCTCTGTGTCGCTAGTATTCAGTTTTTGGGTTCCGATCGGCTCACTGATTTTTTATTCGAGCTTCATAAATTATAGGTCACCTTTGCTGGATTTATGGTGACTGACGTGGATAAGCAATTAACGTCATTATTGAAAATGCTCTAAAAGGTAAATGCTCGACATTAAGAAGGAATGGATCATGAATCCCAAGCGGAAGATCAGAGCGAAAGATATCGTCAATTATATTCGCACCGGCATGAATACGTCCGATTTAATGACGAAATATCAATTCACGTTGAAAGGACCTCGAACCGCTTTTCAGAAACTTGTCGAAGCAGAGGTTGTGAGCAAGACCGAATTAAATGACCTAAGAGCCCTTTATGAAATTTCTGTGCAGGGCTTACGTAAGTTCAGTCGCAAACGCCTAAGCACTCCGCTGAAAATATATGATGGAGGAGACCCCTTCAAGAGCGGCATTGTGAAAGACATTTCTGAAAAAGGCATGTGTATGGAGGGAATACAGGCAGAAATCGGCGACATCAAGAACTTTATTGTTCGTCTCGGAATGTTCGGTCATAGCTCAACTTTAGTATTCGAGGCAAAATGCCGGTGGGTGGAAAAAGACGGGACTTCCGGCAAGACTCTGCAGTCAGGGTTTGAAATAACGAGCATTTCTGCGTTGGATTCTCAGGAGTTGAATAGGCTGATCGTCAATTAGAATGGTTTTGAATCAGAAAAATCACTTACTGGCAATTGGTTGGGCGCTTATAAAATTGTCAAAATTTTGGGACTCGTGCAATGACCACATTTCAGGAAATCGGTTAGTCCCATGCGGAGCAGGCTTGCATTTGATTTCCATGGGCTGTCCAGTCGGGCGAACTGTCCTGATTTATCGCGACATGCCCGTGACATGCGGATTTGCACCAATGTCGAGACGGCTCTGCTCGAACGGAGCATTATTTTTTGGAATTGTGCCGTTAACAAAGGAATCGGAGTGTGAGACGGGCGTCATTGCGAGGAGTAAAACGACGAAGCAATCTATTCCTGCCGGTTGGGAGATTGCCACGGGCTTACGCCCTCGCAATGACAGTGGCTTTTTTTGCCAAGTGAACAATTCCGTTATTATTTGGCGATCTTGAAATTGTCACAATTCCTTTGCTCCGGATAGTCATTGGTTTGGTAAGGCAAAATAGGAGTATATAATAGGAGAATTCTCATGGTGGCTGCCCGCAGAGAAATTAAAGCCAAAGAATTAGTCAGTGACATAGTTTCCGGCATCGGAGATAACGAACTCATGAGCAAGTACAGGCTCACCTTCCGAGGACTGCAAAGCGTATTCAGAAAACTTGTTGATGCGAAAATAGTTGATACGGACGTCCTAAAGGGACGAATCGTACCCCAATTGAATGCGGAAACCACCATAATCACAAGAACGCCTCGAAAAGACATATTCGTGCCTCTACCAGTGGAGGACACGGCCAATCCTGAAAGGCTGGGCGTGGTCACCAACATCACGGAACGAGGCCTGGCAATCAAGGGCTTGAGTGCGGACGTAGATGAGGTGAAGAAACTCATGGTCAAACCAGGCAAATACTTCCAGCTCATGCCCTTCGCACTCAAGGCAAAATGCAGATGGGTGCATCCAGCCGCCGACGCGGAAGAAATGCTTGCAGGGTTCGAGACAATATCCATCTCCCACAGGGATTTGCAGAAATTGAGAAATCTGATCGAAACACTGGATGAACGTGTACCGTTGAAAGACTGATTTCACTGGCGAAAGAATTCTAACGCTGATGACTGCCAATCCAGATGATTTCATGGGATGGGCTCCCGGAGACCGAATTGCCTCTGTGGGGAAATCTTCCAGAAACTATCTCAAAATCTCGGGATGGGGGAGGGTGTCTATTAATGGCGCTTTGAGGAGCACCCTGATTCAGTGAGATTCGCATAGACTGTCTCAAAAGTCTGAAAGAGACCAAAATCGTGCTACGGACATCGTCATTTTCCTGGTTCCCAGGCTCCGCCTCATTGGCGTTAACCAGAAAATGGTAAGCCCCCGGCTTTGCCGGGGAGACTCCCTACGGTTTGACCGTGTGATGCAGTAAGAGGCAACCTCCCAGAACACACCAAATTTCAATTCTGGGAGGTTTTCATGAAAGACTATAAGAGCCTAAATCACACGAAGTGGGATTGCAAGTATCATGTGGTTTTCATTCCCAAACGCCGGAGAAAGCAGATTTACGGTTCCCTTCGGAAATACCTGGGAGAGATATTTCATGAGTTGGCTCGCCAAAAGGAGTCCCAGATAGTGGAAGGACATCTGTGCTCGGATCATGTCCATGTGTGCATGAGTATTCCACCCAAGTTTGCTGTGTCCAACGTGATCGGGTACATCAAAGGCAAGAGTGCGATCTCCATTGCAAGGAATTTCACAGCGAGAAAGCGGAACTTTGCAGGAGATAGCTTTTGGGCTCGTGGCTACTATGTCTCAACAGTGGGTTTGGACGAAGAGTCTGTAAGGAAGTACATTCGCGAGCAGGACGCCAAAGACGCAAGGCTCGATCAACTGAACTGGCTTTCTGACGACGACCCGTCCCCTTCAGGGGACTCATGAGCTGACCCCCTTGGGGGGCTAACAGGAATATGCCCCCGGCTTTGCCGGGGGTAATTTAACTTAAGAAGATAACCCAATCGTGAAAAACCCCCTCTCCCTACCCTCTCCCGCCAGGGGAGAGGGTTTTCGTAATCCCCTCCCTCGACGGGAGGGAGAAGGGGAGGGAGAAGGGGAGGGTGATAATTAGATGAAATAACTCATGCCACCTTCATAAGTTAGCGCATATGGGGCAATGCCCCATTTGCAAGCCGGTTAGTGAATTGAGACTCACATGCACGCGCGGCCAAAATGCCCGCTGACAAACCGGAAAAGAGCCTTGCCAACAGGTCTAAATCAGCCTGCGGGCGATGGTCATCTTTTCTGCTTCTTTGGCCCCTTCGTAAATCTCCAGGATCTTGGCGTCCCGATAAAATCGCTGAACATCATATTCATCGATATAGCCGTAGCCGCCGTGCATTTGAAGGGCCTTATCGCAGACCCACACAGCTGTCTCCCCTGCATAGTATTTGGCCATTGCATTCAGGGATGGATCGGTCTTACCCTGGTCCTCGTACCATGCAGCCTTGTATGTCAATGTTCTGGCCAGCTCTATCCTGGTAGCCATCTCCGCGAGCTGAAACTGTATGGCCTGGTTAGTGATAAGGGCCCGGCCGAAAGTCTTTCTTTCCTGCACGTATTTCAGGGCTTTGTCCAGCGCTCCTTGGGCCAGTCCTACACCCTGAGCTGCGACCATTGTGCGTGTAGCATCGAAAAACTTCATCAATTGATAGAAGCCATGGCCCTCTCGACCGATGAGGTTGGTCTGGGGGACTCGCACTTCATCGAAGATGATTTCAGCAGTATCGCTGGCTCTAATGCCCATCTTGCCTTTAATTTTGTGCGCGGATACTCCCGGCCGGTCCGCTTCGACGAGAATTATGCTCTGGCGTTTGTGCCGTTCTTCAGCCTCTGGATTGGTCACACAGAACACACACATGAAATCGCAAATCGTCCCGTTGGTGATGAACATTTTAGTGCCGGTGATGACATAGTCGCTGCCATCTTTAACAGCCCGGGTTTCTGATTCCTGCCACGTCGGTTCCTGCGTCCGGCTCGGTAAAGGCACCGGCTGATATGGCCTCTCCTCTGACCAGTGGGGGCAAATATTTCTTCTTCTGTTCTTCTGTGCCGAAGAAAAGGATGTGCTCGGAGCCAAAGACCGCGGCAGTAGCGCAAAGGCAAAGGCCCAGGTCCACGCGACTGAATTGTTCCGTTATAATCGCTTGCTCTACAAAACCGAGTCCAGCACCCCCGTATTCTTCTGGTATTACCGGCCCGACCAGCCCCGCTTCGCACGCTTTCTTCCAGACCTCTCGGCCGTATTTTTCCTCTCTGTCGTGCTCCTGTGCAACCGGCCCCATTTCGTTAACGGCAAACTTGTACGCCGTGTCCTGTATCATTCGTTGTTCTTCTGTGAAATCAAAGTCCATATCCAACCTCCTTGGCTTGCATTCTTCTTATATTTGTTGCCCTTGGGCTTGATTCACGAATCAACATACATGCAAGGAGGCCAAGAAGCAATGTATCTTTGGGCCTTCCTTTTCACAGAAGATTCCGTGATCGTCCATGAATTTTCTGACACACGCTTTATCCGATTGACTTCAGCGCCAGGCGATGTATAATGAAGCGAAGTGCTACTTTTCACCGAGCTGATTCCGAATTGGCCCCAACGAAAGGAGCATTATGACAGAAGGCCCACATAATTTTACGTAGAGTTGGAAAATAGGTATTTTTAGAAAACAAGCTAAAACCGGGAAGCGGAACTGAAAGGAATCGGTTCCGCTTTCTCATTTAGATCAAATCAATTCTTTGTTCCCGCCACGCCTGAATACCGTTCATTCCCTTGCCTCTAATTATTTAGAAAAACTGTAAAAAAAGTTCCGAGTATCAGACGCCTCAACTGTGAGCAAGATACCTCGTAAATTTGGAGGAAAGGAGGTGCTAATTTAGGCCAGTGTGTAGAACCAATAAAGAAGTGACAAACCAGAAACTTATATTTAGAATGATTTTGATGGTGTCGACAATCTTGCATTAAACAGCCACTAAGAGGATTTTGTGGAACACGATTCATTGACAGCCTGCCCAAAAAACGGCGAAAAAATTGAATCTGAGACCTCTCCGAGTCAACAGCAAGATTTCAAACTCAATTTCAAAATGATGCTGGTGGCTTTCTGCGCCAGCGTTGTCTTAATGGGTCTCAAGTTTTGTGGATACTGGATAACGGGGTCGGCGGGAATTCTGTCGGACGCTCTGGAATCCATAATAAATGTTGTGGCCAGCGCCTTTGGGTTGGGCAGCGTTGTTTTTTCGGCAAAACCTGCCGATAAAAGCCATCCTTACGGCCACGGGAAAATTGAATTTTTTTCCGCCGGCTTTGAGGGAGCGCTCATATTATTTGCAGCCGGAGGAATATTCTGGGAAGGATTAAAGCAAATTGTTGAACCCCAGGCTCTTGCTAATCTCAGAAACGGTCTATTTTTTCTTGTGGCTGCAGGAATCGGCAACCTGACACTTGGAATGATACTTCTGCGAACAGGAAAAAGGACAAAATCAATCGTGTTGGAAGCAGATGGGAAGCACTTGCTCAGCGATGTTTACACTTCAGCTGCTGTCCTGCTGGGATTGATTGTAGTCTATTTTACCGGATGGTTTAGATTTGATGGAATGATCGCATGCTTTGCAGGTGTCAACATAGTCTTTATGGGGGCGCAACTCGTGCGCAAGGCATTCGGCGGCCTCATGCACGCAGCAGATCCTGAGCTTCTGGACGAGATTTGTGATTTGTTGGCCGAGCACAAACACGATCTCTGGATAGATATCCACCGCCTAAGGGCCTGGAGATCGGGGAGCAGGGTCCACGTTGATCTCCACCTGATCCTTCCTAGAGACCTCCATTTGGAAGATGCCCACAATGAGGTGAAGAAGCTGGAAGCAGCCTTTGATTCACATTTCGGGGGTATGTCGGATCTGCTCATTCACTTGGACCCATGCCTTGATCCGGAATGTCCGGTTTGTGGGGTTGATGGTTGCGATCTCCGCAATGATCAGATGGTTCATCAACGAATCTGGAACCGTGAGGCTCTCACTGGCGAGGCAGCAAGTCACGAGCGGGAAAACAACATCTAGGATGTCGTCCTCGAGGTTCCCAGGGGTTCGGGGACACCATCGCCACACGGTTCCGGGGACACCATACTTAATTTGATCTATGTTCCCGCGGACACCAGCCTTTTTCGAGCCTCTTCGGACCAGGTCTCCGGGGTCTGAAGGTATATCGAGGACAAGTTCGAGCTTTGAGAGAAATTCGTCATTTCCCATGGGCCTGCCGGTACGCTCGTGACAGCGAACCGCCTCTGTCTTGAGATCCAATTGAGTATGGTGTCGCTCGCCGAAGACTGGCCGCACAGAAGGAGGCGATGGGTCTCATCTAAACCGTTCATCGAAGGTTACCCGCTTTCATCGACGAGTTTTTGACTTTCCAGCATTTGAGTATATCTTTCACTTCAACGGTAGTTTTCCGCGCAGAATCGGCGAACACCAACCGCAGAATTGTTTCAGGAGGTTCATCATGGCAAAGATAGAAGGGATATGTAGAGACGTTCTCGATAATGCGCAGTGGGTAGCCATTGCAACCACGGGAGATGATGGAGCTCACCTTGTGGGCACTTGGGGAGCATACATCAAGTCACTGGGCATAAAAGATGACGAAACTGGTCCTTGTGCCTGCAGGATATTATCATCAAACCGAAGAAAACCTTACAAAGAACAGCAGGATAGAGATTGCTGGCTGGAACTCGAAAAGTCGCCGGGCGTAAATGGGCCCGGCAAGGGCTGCCTGATACGAGGAAAGCGGACAGATTCAGACTTCCGGTGAACTCGCCGAATTGGCAAAGAGAATCTGTCGGTGGTAATGGTCACGTTACGAGGAACGCTGGCCGATGCACGGCGTATAAAAAGACGTTTTCACGCTGAACGGATAGACCCGCTGCGCCTATACACATATTCGGTGACTTAAGTTGAAGATCCAAGGGATGCACGTCAAGCCGAGCCGGGTCTGGTAGGGCCACGTCCGGAATTGCTAAATTTAGGTTGACCGCTAGGCTTTGGTATCCCACTTTCGCCCATGGGACAACCGTGACGCCAGAAAAGCTCTCTTGGGCTGAGCCAAGTAGAGTCTGAAATCCTTGGGCCCAACCGTCACCGGCAGTGAAACAATGCCACAAGGAAAGAAGAGCTATGCAGATAAACCTACGCCCAGTCCTACTCGAAACCATTTCCCCTCCTCATAAGCTGGCGGAGACATGACGCTCTGCCAACGATAGGCACGCCCTCTTGCTTACTCACTGCGAGTTCTGCACGGCCAAAGCTGGAGGCCAAGCGAAAAGCGATTTACGGTAATGTGTAGAATTTTATAGGTTGGGACGCATGATACTGTCAAGATAATTCTAGTCTTCCCTCGCGTTTTCTTTTTACGTCCTCGGCGCTTTCAGGAATTGACCCTTTTGTGCTCTGAAGAAATGACCCGCCCAGAGCGCGATCATTTCTGGGGCAGTCATGAAATGCCGTAAATTTTGTCTTGGGTTGGTGGGCCTTGAGCTGCTTTATACCAATGCGCTTTCACCTATATAACTCTCAGGTATGGGAAATCGGTCATGGAACGGAGTTTCTCCGGTGCATCTTCGAGTTCTCTCAAGTGCCTAGTTCAGAGTTCAGGGGACACCATACTTAATTGATCTAGCCTTTTTCGAACCTCTTCGGACCAGGTCTCCGGGGTCGGAGAGGTATATCGATGGCAAGTTCGAGCTTTGAGAGAAATTCGTCATTTCCCATGGGCCTGCCGGTACGCTCGTTACAGCGAACCGCCTCTGTCTTGAGATCCAATTGAGTATGGTGTCCCCATATCAGGCACAGATCAGGATACCGGGAGGTAGCTTCTCAGGCGCGTTGCTTATGAAACACTCCTGTAATGAGAACCGCGAGAGCACGACGGCAAAAAAGAAGAGTGTGATAACAACGTGTAGAGGTCTGACTAAATTCTTGCTAAGCCGCAAGAGGCGCAAACGCAAGCCTACAGACCAGGATAGTTCGGTTTCAACGCATAGTGTATTGTAGGAATTTTCTTTGTCAATGGCGTCCTAGCCCGTAAGTTCGCATTAGGGTTGGACGACTTTTCCGAAGATTATACTTGTTTGACCAGTCAGCCCTGAGTATACTGGTTGTACACTCGGTCCGAAATTTCACTGCACTTTACTTGGGATCTCCGCCTCATTGGATGGCAATTAGGTTTTCGGCCGAGGCCGAAGAGACCGTAAAATGAATTGGTCCGTTCTATTGGATGGATATTCGTGTTGACTCTCGTTAAAGGAATAATCGATATGAAAAAAGCCTATTTGCTGCCGTTTATCTGTATCGCTCTGTTCATGGTTTCAGGGTCTGCCTCCACCTCTAACGCCCAACAGAAGAGCGTGGCCCTCATGTGGGTCGGCAAGGCCAGCATGCCCAACGATGTCATGCTCGGGTTCCTGCGCAAGAAAAAGGAGCTGGCACCCGACCTTGAAGTAGTTTTGAAACGAGACGTTGGCAGCATGCAGGCAGCCGAGCAACTGTTTCGAGAGTTCGAGGAATCTATGAACGGCATTATATTCCTCCGGTCTACCGGCGCACAGTTCTTGGCAAAGGCCAATCCCAAAATACCGTGCTTCGTGGGGGCTACCAACAACCCCGTGGAACTCGGGGTGATGAAGGACATGGACGCGCCCGAGGGAAACGTCACAGGGGTAACCTACGATATTCCTTATGCAAAGAGATTTCGGATAATCAAGACCCTGTTTCCTGAAATAAAAAGCGTAGCCCTTATTACGGAGAAAGGCCATCCCGGGGGTGTTATAGATGAGAAAGCGACTAGCGAGGAATGCCAGCGTCTAGGTCTCCAATATCATGCTGTGGCCAGGGCAACCGTAGACGAACTCGTCGAGGGAATCCAGAATTTGGCCGGAAAAGTTGATTTGTTCATCCTAGCAAATAATAAACTGGCTCTCGACAACACGACCAAATTCGCAAGAATCAGCGTCTCCACCAAAATCCCTCTCTTCGCATATTCCGAAAGGCCGGTCGACAATGGGGCTGTGGCCGCTCTCGTGGCGAGAAATGACGTTCTAGGAAGCCTGTTAGCCGAGTCTGTCGTCGCCGTCGTCGTCAAAGGAATGCCGGTCTCAAAGGTGCCCGTCAAGACTGATCCCGACCCGGAGATCGTGATCAACGAGTCAACCATGAGGGCTTTGGGGATAAGTTTCTCTCCCGCCGTCATGGGGAAGGCAAAGATCATTAAGTAGAAGAGTCTCTGTGAGACATCTGCGATCCTGTCGCCCAAATGCAGGTGGATCGCTTTCGTGGCACGGCTGGTGGAACCGAAACTGATCGCGAAAATTACAGGAAATTACAGAAATTACAGGACACCATACTTAATTTGATCTAGCCTTTTTCGAGCCTCTTCGGACCAGGTCTCCGGGGTCGGAGAGGTATATCGATGGCAAGTTCGAGCTTTGAGAGAAATTCGTCATTTCCCATGGGCCTGCCGGTATGCTCGTGACAGCGAACCGCCTCTGCCTTGAGATCCAATTGAGTATGGTGTCCCCAGATCCGACATGGGAAAACCTCAAAGACAAGCGCAATGAGAAGCAACGTCTTGTGGAAGCCTTGCACATCAATCAGCCACTGGCCACTAAGAACAGGGACTGCTCTGGAAACAGAAAAGCAGGTCATCGGCAGACAGCTTTCTCAGCGACTGGATCGCCAGGGCGGAAGTCTCCGGGGTCCGAATGCTCCAGAAATTCGCCAAGACTCTTGCTGCTCATAGGGCCGCACTCCTGGCCTACTACGACCATCGCATCTCCACAGGACCTCTGGAGGCAACCAACAATAAGATCAAAACCATGCAACGCAAGGCTTATGGATGTCGAGACCTCGAATTCTTCACCCTCAAGATCTACGCCTCTCACACCATGAAACACGCACTTGTCGGATGAGCCGTTATTTCGTACCGGGCACGACATTTCGGCCAGTCTTTCTTTTCGCACGATTTCCACCCATAATTCTTGGATCTAGGATAAGTACCCCTTTTCAATATGTTGTGCTTTTGCTGAGATGCTTGCGAATATGGCACTCCTGTTGCACCGGGTGGGGCCTAGATGACGAAACCGCATCTATCGCGGTTGCCAAAAATAGTTTCCTTAATTCAGTGCGGATGGTCCTTGCTAAATCCCCCCTTCCCTCTCTTGCGAAAGGGGGGCATAGGAATCGCCTTTTATACCGATGCGTTTTCAGAGGGGTAACATTGAAAGGCTGATGCACTACCGTCCCGGGCAGATCTCCTCCGTTGCGAACGGCGCAGCCTGACTTCGCTTTGGAGACCTCCCCGGGACTGCTTCATCAATATCACTTCTCTGATCGCGCATTGGTATTACCCCCTTTTGGAAAAGGGGCTGAGGGGACTTCCATTCAGACAAGGCTTTTGGCAATTGCTATAACCTGAGCCATCAATTAAGGAGTAAGAGATGTTGGATTTGGTTCGCAATAACCTGCGCTTGAAATTAGTCCTGGTCTTTATGGCCGTGGCGATCCTGCCCGTGATCATCGTTGGGATCGCCAGTTACCGCATTGGTAAGGCGGGGCTTCTGGAAGAGTCTTTTGACATGCTGGCGACTATAAGAGAGATGCAGGGTCGTACGCTTGTTGATTTCCTTCACGATCAAGTCGGTACAGCAAAGTTCCTTGCTGACTTTGATAGCGTGGAAATAGCTCTGCGGGACCCGGACCACTCAAAGAAAGATGAACCAGTTTCATCGTCCGGTGCTTCTAAACCCATACAAGAATCCGGAGCTGACGTGAGCCTCAAGAGGCTGGAGGACATTATGTCAGACTTCGAAAAGTATTACGAGCACGATGGATACCACGATGTGCTGTTAGTGCGGCCCGATGGTCAAGTCATCTTCAGCGTGAAAAAGCTGTCCGATCTGGGTACGAATCTGAGATCAGGCTCGCTGAAAGATAGTGGTCTCGGGAGGATATGGGATAGAGTTATCAAGACCCAGAAGCATGCCATCGGTGATTACAGCAACTATCAGCCTGCCGGTGGACCGGCCTCTTTTGTCGCTGTGCCTGTGTTTGAGCACCAGAGTAAGGCCGTGTGCGGCGTGTTGGTCTTGAGAATGGGGTCAGAGCGAGTCAATGAAATAATGCGTCTGCCGGAGGTGGCCGGCAAGACTGCCGAGACGTATCTTGTAGGATCGGATCGAACAATGCGATCCCAATCTCGATTTGAGAAAGAGTCGACCGTTCTGAAGACCAAGGTCGACACTAACTCCGTGAAATTGTCTTTGGAGGATAAAGTTGGCCATCAAATAGACAAGAACAATCGAGGAGTGCCGGTGCTAAGCGCATACGGGGATGCGAGGCTTTCCGAAGAAAAGGACCTAGGTACGGATTTTGAGTGGGCGCTGCTTGGTGAAGTAGAAGTAGCTGAAGTCGAAGTACACACCGACACTATGGCATGGACCATCCTCGGCATCGGCCTCGCCATCTCCTTAGCGGTAGCCGTCTTGGCATTTTGTCTCGCCAGCTCGCTATCGAAGCCCATCAAGGTTTTATCCGAAGTAGCAACGTCTATCGGCAAAAGGGACCTGAGCGTTTCAGTACCAGACCTTAAGAGAGGCGATGAGCTGGGAAACCTGTCTCAGGCATTCGGACTGATGGTCGACAACTTGAAGGGACAGATTCGCAGGATACTTGAAGGGGTCAATATCCTCTCTTCGGCGTCCGCCGAGGTCGCGGCCACGGTTGCTCAGGTAGCCACGAGCTCGGCTCAAACCTCTTCCGCATTAGCGGAAGTCACCACAACGGTTGAAGAAGTGAAGCAGTCCTCCAGACTGGCCAGCGACAAGGCAAAGAGCGTCTCTCAGGGAGCTCAAGAGTCGGTGCAAGTCGCCGAAATCGGCAAGAGGTATACGGCAAGCACTGTCGAAAAGATGAATCTGATAAAAGACCAGATGGAGTCCATAGGGGATACAGTGGTGAGGTTGAGTGAGCACAGCCAGCAGATAGGTACCATAATTGCTTCAGTTCAAGATATTGCCGATCAGTCGAATCTCCTGGCGGTCAATGCTTCCATTGAGGCCGCAAGGGCCGGGGACCAGGGAAAGGGGTTTGCAGTAGTGGCACAAGAAATCAAGAGTCTCGCCGATCAATCTAAGCAGGCGACAGAACAAGTGAGAAGCATTCTTGAAGATACCAAGAAATGGGTAAGTGCTGTTGTCATGGCCACGGAACAAGGCAGCAAGGCAGTGCAATCCGGCCTGGAGGAATCCGTCCAGTCTGGGGAGGTCATTGGAAAACTTTCCGGCGCAGTTGTCTCCTCTTCTCAGGCAGCGAGCGTTATTCAGTCATCAAGTGAGCAGCAGTTCATGGGCGTAGAGCAGGTTTCTACTGCTATGGTCAGCATTGAACAAGCCATGCGTCAAATCAAAGACAGCACGGAGCAGTTGGCGACGGCCGCCCAGAGGTTGGGGGACTTGGGACGGGAGCTGAAGGACTCGGTCGAGGACTACAACCTGTAACAGAATAGGCTTGATGGGAGGCTTCTCAGTTAGCAGTCGTCTTAGGAACCAGCGAGTCTGACTTGATGAAGAATTTCGGTCTCACCAGGCAAATTGTGAGGATGTACGTATACGTCTTCGCAGCCGTGTGTGCGGCGCTGGGAAGAATGACCGCTTTGATTCTTCCGTTCGTCAATACAGACATGATGAATCTATTTCTCGATCACGTTTCCCGGGATTTCAAGGATTACTTCGTTATAATGATCGTTGACCAAGCAGGTTGGCATATGACCAAGCACCTCAAAATCCCGGAGAACATAAGACTCATAGCCCAACCCTCTCACAGTGCCGAACTCAATCCTGTCGAACACCTTTGGGACGAACTTAGAGAAAAGGCAATGACAAATAAAGGTTTCAAATCCCTCGATCAAGTCGAAGAAGCTCTCTGTCGAGAAATTAGAGCACTGGAAAATAATCCCAACAGACTACGTTCCTTGACCAATTTCCCTTATCTCAGAATTACTTGTTAGAAAGGGGATTGGTATTACATCTCGTGGCAGATTTCCAGAGGATAGTGGAGATAGCCGACTGGCTCCGCCCCATGCTTACCATCCTCTACTACACGGGTATGCGTCCATCTGAGGTGTTTGGCCTTGATTGGGCAGAGGTGAACTTCTCCCGAAGGATGATAATTCTTGCGCCGAACAGAACCAAGGAGTGAAAGAACGAGAACCAGAAAGCCCTCGGAGACAAGAGGATTCCGATTCGGCGAGAAGTTTACAACCTGTTGTGGTCAATGAGGTACGAGGATGGGAATGTGGTCAGAATGAATGGGCGAGTATTTTCCATAGGGGCTTGCCCATTACTTGCAGCACGAAAAGGAAGTGCTGGGAATGGATTTGCAGGCTAACAGGTCTTCAAGGAATCCAACTCCGTGATTTGAGGCACACGTTCAAGACCAACGCTGCAATGTCGGGGATGGACAGGGCTATTCGCAACGCCATAGTCGGGCATGCGACAAAGTTGCCCTTGGAAGACCTCTACATCCATATTGCCGATGCCAAGTTGTTGAGTGCTGTAGACGATATGACCTTTGACCACGGAACAACGGCGGAGGATTTGTGGCGTGGCGACAAAAGTCCCGTCAAAATCCCGTCAAAACTGTTGGAAAAGGAAAAATGTGAGGCGGTCATCTGACCACCCCTTGACAAAAGCCTCTCGTGCGGTGTATTTCTAAACAGTCGGGACGTGGCTCAGCCTGGTAGAGCACTGCATTCGGGATGCAGGGGTCGCTGGTTCAAATCCAGTCGTCCCGACCAATGATTTCAATGAGATAGGTCGTGTGCCAGCACGGCCTTTGTTTTTGGTTTCCACTCTTTTCGTCATTTTTTCGTGACCTCTGAGAATTCCCCCATGGGGGCCACTGACGTGCGGTGGTCGAACCGCATGGAATCCACGGCCTCCAAGAGCTTCTCATCCGTGATGTGGATATAGAGATCTTCGACCGGCAAACGGGTTGCGTGTCCCACGATGGCGTTGCGGATTGTCCGGTCCACACCAGAGAAAGCCAAGTTGGTTTTGAAGGTGTGCCGCAGGTCCCGCATCTGAACCCCTTCAAGGCCGGTCATCTTCACGATATGAGCCCAACCCTTGCGTTTGGTCCCTCTCGTGATCGCCCTGCCTTTGTGAGTGAACACGGCGCCGCTGAGCTTTACCACGTTGTCCCCGCCTTCATGCCGCATTTTCCAAAGCAGGTCATGGATCTCCCGGTGCATCGGCACTCGCTTGTCTCTGAGGATCTTCTGGTTGAGGTTCTTTCCTTCCTTGGTTCGTGCAGGCGGCAGGACAATCATCCTGCGTGAGAAATCGACCTCTTTCCATTCCAGATCAAAAACCTCGGACGGCCTCATGCCCGTGTAATAGAGGATCGTTATGATCGGCTTCAACCACCCGGCCACTCCGAGCATCTGCTGGAATTGATCCCAGGAGAAGTACTCGTCCCGCTGGGTCTCAGGTAACCGGGAAACCATGGAGCACGGATTGAACTCCAGGGTCCGATTCTCGACCTGCACTCGAAAAATACCAGACAGAGTAGACACTTCGATGTTCACCGTGCCGTTGGTGACGCCCTGGGCCAGCCGATGATCCCTGTATTTCCTGACCCTCAGCACGGTGATGTTCTCCAGGGGGGTGCTTTCCCCAAGTACTCTTCGATCCTGTCTATGGCGAAGACCTTCCGCACCGTCCGATTCCTCTCCGCAGCATCGAGGTAGTCCTTTATGCCTTGGAACAAAGTCAGCTCTTTCTCGGGCTCCGGTGTGGCCAGCTCATCAGGAAGCTTCCAGCTTTTGGTCTCAAAGATTTTCATGGTCACTTCGAGAGCCTTTGGCTCCAGATGATCGAACCGGTAGATGTTGAAGGCGGTCTTCACTGACCTCTCGATCCTTTTTGCTTCAGCCTCGTTCACGGCCGCTGTTACTGTCTGAAGACGGTTCCCTTTCCAGTTGAAGAAAACGTAAAACCGTCCGCCTATCTTCCTTACGCCCATGTGTGGACCTCCTTACGAAGGCCTCTCCACATTTCCCCTGAAGAGCGTTTACCACCTCCCTCCTTTGATTCTGGGCGGGCCGGTTTTCGGACCGTCCGATCCTTTTTCACAGGTCCTGATTCCATACCACGTGTCCGCGCCTGAAGAAATCTCTCGATACCATCTTCCGTGAAAAGTATTCTCTTCTCGGAAACTCTCACAGACTCAATTCTATTCTCTCGTCGCCCATCTCAGCAAAGTCCTTTTGGCAATTCTCAGTTTGTCTGCTGCTTCAGCAGCGGTCAACAATTCCTTTTCCGACATCCATGTCGTCCTCCGATTGAACCCACGGGACTTGATCCCGCTTCGGTGCGGACAACCGAGTCCGCCTTGTGCCCCGCCCAACCCTTTGGAGTGTAGAGATTCGAGCCCTTGTCGCCCTCGAAGCGGACGCCGTTGGGAAGTTGTCGTCAATGATCATGGTCACGCCATTGGCATACTTCGCCTCGATATGATAGGGGCCGTGGACATTCCAGAGGCCCTTCTTCGGGAACTCGGCTTTGGCCTCGACTCGATATCGGCCCGGTGAATTCGGTGCCCATGCCCCAGTGGCCGATATCCACGTGGTGCGAGCCCCAGCCGGTGATCATGCCGAGGCAGTAGGAATCAATGCGCAGCCAGCCGGGGCGGTCGCTGATGCCGCTCTGCGGGTGCACGCGGTCCTCGGTGTAGGGCACCTTCGGCGTGCAGCCGAGCCACATCTCGTAGTTCAGATTGGGCGGCACCGGCATCTCCGGTCGCGTCGCCGCCGGATGGATCCACCGGCAGGCCGATCTTGACGGTGTGCAGCTTGCCGATGCGGCCGTTGCGGACCAGTTCGCAGGCGATGCGGAACTGCGAAGTCGGAGCGCTGCTGGCTGCCGATCTGGAAGGCGCGCTTCTTCGCCCGGACGATGTCGCTCACCGCGCGGCCTTCGGCGATCGTCATGGACAGCGGTTTCTGGACATAGATGTCCTTGCCGGCCAACGCGCCGCGATGACCGGCTCGGCATGCCAATGGTCGGGCGTGCTGATGGCGACGGCATCCACGTGGCCGTCCCTGAGCAGTTCGCGGTAGTCGCCGTAAGTCTTCACGGCCACGGCGTTGGCGCTGCCTTCTTCTTGGCGTAGGTCCCCTCGACATAGGCCTTGGCGTGCTGGAGGCGTTTCGAGTCCAGGTCGCAGACGGCGACGATGCGGGCGCGGTCGTGCTTGAGAATCCCCGGCATGTCCATGTCGTGCCCGATCCGGCCGCAGCCGATCTGGCCGATCTGGATCTTCTTGCTGGGTGCGTCGGCGCCGAGGACGGAGGAGGGGATGATGGTCGGCACAGGTATGCGCCGGCAGCGCCGGCCAGGGAGGTTTTGAGGAAATGGCGGCGGGAAGGGGAGGTTATGGTTCATAAACTGTGATGCTAGACTCACTGTGAGGACTCCGGCTTCATTTCTTCTCCCCATAGCCCACAGGATGCCGCCCAGGAGATGCTGGGTGAAGCGGGGATCGGAATAATGCTCGGGCTTATGGCCGAGGGCGGTATACCACTCGCGGCCGCCGTCGAATTCGTGGCGCCAGGCGAGTGGGAACTCGTCACCGAACATTTTCCCCGGATACTTGTCCTTGCCGGGGTCGTCGAGTTTGGTCAAGTCACCCGCCAGCAGCACGTGCAGACCCGAGGGCATGTGATCTACGTAGTAGAACTCGTCCGTCCACTCGAACGTGGCGGGCAGGTGGGCGGTCGAGGCATCCTTGGGGTCCTTCACGATGACGGTGAACTTCTGCATCTTGGCGTGGCGGCTGAACTTGCCGCCTACCACGGACCAGAACCAGGGCCATTGGCGCATCGAACCGGTCGCGGAATGGATGCCCACGAACCCGCCGCCGGCACGGATATAGCGCTGGAAAGCGGTCTTCTGTTCCTCGTTGTCGAAGACTTCGTTGTTGGTGTTGTCGAAGATGACGGCCTGGTAACGCTTGAGATTCTGGTCGGTAAACGACGCCGGGTCGTCGGAGACGTCCACGGCGAAATTGTTTGCGGCACCGAGCTTCTTGAGGGCGGCGACGCTGGCGGGGATGTTGTCGTGGACGTAGAGCCCCTTGCCCACCTGGTTCTTGGTATAGACCAGCACCCGGCGCTCGGGAGCAGCGCCGAGGGCGGCCACCGTCAGGCAAGCAAGAAGGACAACGGAAAGAGCCGAGGCTTTAATGCGGGATGGAGTCAGCATGAGCCGTTTCAGTTTAATAGACACAATGATTCATCCGAGAGCGCCACAGGCGCCGTTCGCGGGCATACTATGGCGGGGGCCGCAGAATGATCAAGCGCAAGCGCACGGCAAGTCCGGATAAACTCCTCGAAATCCGCACCGAAGGTATAGAACGGAATTGGGAACCGAGCCTGCAGGGAACGGCTTGGCAGGGAGGGGTTTCAGGTCAGGGCGTTCCCCGAGGTGATGCAAAATTGATGCAAGACCGGGGGTGCTGGAGAAAACCCTTGGTAGAATTGGAGCGAGCGAAGGGATTCGAACCCTCGACACTCACGTTGGCAACGTGATGCTCTACCAGGCTGAGCTACGCTCGCTTCCAAACAGGCGAAACCAAACTACGGAAATCCTGCAAGAATGCAAGTCCCGTTTTGAACAAATCGCCAGCAGGAATTGGTCCTCACTTGGCAGCGGCTTCGACGGCGGACGAAATGTCCTCTGGTGCCGCTTCGGCCAGAGCAAGGTCCTGGCCAAGGACTCCGGCTTCTTCGCCCGCATGCTGTTTGGCAATCAGCACGTAGATGGACGGAATCACCAGCAGGGTGAAGACGGTGCCGAGCGCCATGCCGGCAACGATGGTAATGCCGATCGAATTGCGCGCCGCAGCGCCGGCGCCCGAGACCAGCGTCAGCGGGAAGTGGCCGCAGATCGTGGCGGCGCTGGTCATCAGCACCGGGCGCAGGCGGATCAACGCGGCCTCGCGCACGGCCTGGAGCTTGGGCAAGCCGCTGCGCTGGAGTTCGTTGGCAAACTCGACGATGAGGATGCCGTTCTTCGAGACCAGGCCGACGAGGGTGACCAGGCCGACCTGCGAGTAGATGTTCAGGGTGGTGGTCCAGCCGTCGGTGAAGAAGCCCATCCTGGCCCGGCATCTTGAGGAAGCTGAAGATCAGCGCGCCGAACATGGCCAGCGGCACCGAGCCCAGCAGGATGATCAGCGGATCGCGGAAGCTGTTGAACTGGGCCGCCAGCACGAGAAAGATCAGCACCAGCGCCAGCATGAACGCCGGCAGGAACTTGTTGCCTTCGATGCGCAGTTGGCGGGATTCGCCGGTGTAGTCCAGCTTGTAGCCTTTGGGCAGGATCTTCGCGGCTTCGGTTTCGAGGAAGCGCAGCGCCTCGTCGAGCGGGCGGATGGCCACGCCGCTGATCTTCACGGCGTTGAATTGCTGGAAGCGGTTGAGCGAGCGCGGGCCGGTTTTCTTTTTTAGCGTGGCGAAGGTGCTCAGCGGCACCAACTGGTCGTTCGGCCCCTTGACGTAAATGCTTTCGAGCTGGCTGGCGTTCAGGCGCTCGATGCGCTTGAGCTGCGGAATCACCTTGTAGCTGCGGCCGTCCAAGTTGAACCGGTTCACGAAATTGCCGCCCACCAGCGTCGCCAGGTCCGCCCCGACGGTCGCCATGTTGAGGCCCAGCGAGGCCACCTTGTCGCGGTCCATCACCAGCTCGACTTCGGGCTGGTCAATCTTGGTGTCGATGATCGGCGGGAAGGCGAACATGCCGCTGGCCGCGCCTTTTGCTGCAACTGCTCGGCGAACTCCAGGATCACCTCAGGCTCGGCGGTGGCGCCCATCACGAACTCGACGGGGAACTGACCTCCGCCGGGCAGCGCGGGCGGGGTGGCGCAAAGGTGCGGATGCCGGGAATGCGGCTGACCTTGTCCTGCACTTCCGGCACGATCTGGAAGACGGTGCGTTTGCGTTCGCCCCAGGGTTTGAGCACCAGCCCGGAAAACCCGTTGTCCGGAAAGGTGATCTGGAACGTCTGAGCTCGCCTCCGGCAGGCCAACATTTCGCGGTTGACGGCTTCGGTGTAAAACGTGGTTTGGTCAATCGTCGCATCCGCCGCCGCCTCGACGATGCCCATCATGATGCCCTGGTCTTCTGTGGGCGCGAGTTCTTTGGGCGCCATCATGAACATGCGGGATCGCCAGCAGGCCCAGGACCATCCAGACGATATAAACCGCCGGACGGGCCGAGAGCGTCGCGTCCAGCACGCGGCCATAGGCCCGACGGAGGCGATCGAACCGCGGTTGATCCGCCCGGTGAGGCCGTGCTCCTCGCGCCCGGCGTCGAGCAGCTTGGACGCCATGACCGGCGAAAGGGTGAGGGCGACCACGCCGGAAATAAACACCGCGCCGGCCAGGGTGAAGGCGAATTCCCGGAACAACGACCCGGTGAGGCCGCCTGCAAACCATCGGGCATACACGGCGGCGAGCGTGATCGTCATGGCAATGACGGGACTGAGCAGTTCGCGCGCCCCCAGCAGCGCCGCGTGCCTGGGTGACTGGCCCTCGCGGACATGGCGCTGACGTTCTCGACGATGACGATGGCATCG
>CAVOXB010000014.1:0-111406 GCA_963700305.1 uncultured delta proteobacterium | reverse complement strand
TATAAAGCACGCACATGGCATATCCAAAGAAAAAGGCCCCGATCATATCAACGTGTCCCAGCGCAAAGAGCCCCGATGACAGGAAAACCGCTCGTTGTATGTTCCATTTGAGTGCCCAGCGCGTCAACAGAAGGCC
Organism: uncultured delta proteobacterium; assembly: GCA_963700305.1. GTDB lineage: Bacteria > Desulfobacterota > Desulfomonilia > Desulfomonilales > Desulfomonilaceae > Desulfomonile. The sequence continues at coordinate 111,270 of CAVOXB010000014.1, read as the reverse complement.
ACGAAATAGAAATTCTTCAAACACAGGGCCGATCAATACTATATAGGAGAAACACAATATATTGGCCATCACGCTTGTCTCAACCAGCATCTGAGGTTGATGAGAGAGCTGCCATTCGACAAATCGGGTAACAACATAGGAGAGCGGCAAGTAGAGGACATACATTGACGCAATAGCAAGCACGGCTAGCGGAAACACAAGAAGGACATATTGTCTCAAGAAAGTCCCCTCTGGACGCAAGCCGAATAGTAACGCCGGTCGCCAGCTTTGAGACAGGGACGAAGCGATGAGCAGAAGAAAGAAACCGTCAAAAATGATCTGGATCAAGATCCCTTGAAGAAGGAAGGATTGATTTGACAGCAATACAGCGCAAAGGATGTCGCCGAAGAAACAAAGCCACAAGAGCAGCCAGCAAGCCACGCCAGACTAAGGATCTGACTCTAGGGACTGCGAACTCAGGTGGGGCGTAGTCTCGCATACAAACCCCCTATAACCAGATTCAAACTAGTGGAATCTCCAGATAACACCGAATTCTGATTTTAGCCAAGCCAATTATGATCAGAGGTGAATGCATTCGCGGTTTCGAACTGATAAGTTAGTAGTGAGGCTGAATTGGATAACAAACACTCCTTTGTTTAAGAGTTGTAATAATTAGGAGTTTTTGGGGAGGGGTCCGGGGAGGCCCTTTTTGCAAAAAGGGCCTCCCCGGTTACTCTTCTCTGATCTCTCAAGTTTTGCAGCCGTTTCTACAGCCCGATTTCCTCATCTGTGAGATAGCACGCGGGGTCAGGCGCCCAAACATCGCCATGGACTGCTTCAGCTCTGACTCTGAAATTCCCTCCGCAGATGGAGAGCCATCGGCATTTGGCGCAACGCCCCTTGACGTGCTTCTTCTTATCTTTCAGGTTCATAAGAAACTCGTCTGCGGGATCGGTCCATATTTCGCTGAAAGGTCGCTCACGCACGTTTCCGAAGCTGTGATGACGCCAGAATTGGTCTGCATGCACGCTTCCGTCCCAGGAGACACAGCCTATGCCTCGGCCGGAGTTGTTCCCTTCATTCATCTGGAGCAATTTCGGAACCTCTTCAGCGCGTTTGGGATCGTCTACTGGTTAGACGAAGTTAATATGGTCCGTCCGCATGATTGTCCACCGTCAAAACTTCCACTGGAAGTCCTTTATCGTGGAGCATTTCGGTACGGTCCATAATGATATCAACGACTTCTCTGGTTTGCAAGTGCTCCAAATCCTCACTGACAAGTTCCGTACCGCGGCCTGCATAAACGAGATGGTAGAAACAAATCCGCGGAATGTTTTTTTCTTCAACCAAGTCAAAAATTCCCGGGATGTCCTGGTAGTTCCTTTTATTAATAGTGAACCGGAGACCAACCTTAGGCCGACGTCCTGGCAGTTCTTGATTGCGGTCATGACACGTTGAAATGTCCCTTCGAATCCCCTGAACGCGTCATGGACCTTTTCCAAACCATCCAAGCTTATGCCGACATAAGACAGGCCTATCTCCTGAAGCTTGGCCGCCATACGTTCTGTAATAAGCGTGCCATTGGTCGAAACTACCGCTCTTCGCCCGAGACGCACAGCGACCTGGATAAGCTCGAGAATGTCGGGTCGAATAAGGGGTTCTCCTCCTGAAAACAGAATAACCGGTGATCCGAATTGCGAAAGATCCTCTATGAGAGCTTTTCCTTCATCTAAGGAGAGCTCGCCGCCATAGCTTTTGTCTTCCGAATGCGAATAGCAATGGACGCACTTTAGATTGCAGCGCCGTGTCACATTCCAAACAACCACGGGCTTCTTGTCGGCAGAAAATTGGAGGAGATGGGACGGCAATTCACCCGAACGGCGGCCGTAACGTAGAGGATCCGACGCTTCTACGGCGCCGCAATATAGCTTTGATATTCCGATCATTCTGCAAACCTCGAATAATTTGACACACACTATCGATACGGTTCATATCGGCAGAGCTCTTTAGAAGAGGACGGAAAGCTTTCTTGCACGAAAAGGATTTACCCCGTTTCTTCTAAAGAATAGCGCGTATTGGGGTTCAAGGCAACCGCTCGGCTGCCCGGTAACAGTTCGCTTCGCAGGGAGGACTGTCATTGCGAGGATCGAAGCGGCGAAGCAATCTCCCTCTTGTGCACAATTACCGAATGAGATTGCTTCGCTGCGCTCTCAATGACAAGCTCGCAGCTAGCTCGTACTTCCCCAGGGGACGAATTTTTACGTCCGCCTGGAATCGGGCCAGAAGGCTTTTTCAACTAATCCTGCGTTGCGCAAAGAAATCAGCCAGTATCTTTGCATGATCAAATGCCAGAGTTGGTGGAAGAGTTTTTTCTGAAAAAACACCCAACTCTGAAGCGTCGTCACCTGGTTTGGGATTTCCATCTGCCTCTGCGGTAAACACTACGCTGATCGTGTGAAACCGCGGATCGCGATCAGGAGCGGAGTAGACATTGAGTAATCTTAAATCCCTTATTTTGAGAGATGTCTCCTCTTCGGCTTCCCAATGGCCGCGTGCTCCGCGGATTCACCGTAGTCAATGAAACCGCCTGGGATTGCCCATCCATACGGAGGGTTCTTTCGTTTTATCAATACGATACCGCCAGAATTACTGATGATTATGTCTACAGTGGGAATCGGATTTCGGTACAATGAAACCATGTGGCCGCACTGTGGACATGTGACGCCTTCGTTCATCTGACCCTCCTCAGGAATCCAAGCTGGCAAAAGATACGCGCAGGTATTTTTGAGCGTCAAGGTTTATCGAGCGGCATAGATTGACCGAGCCGTCCCAGAGCCTATATTGTCCACGATGATCACATTTTTTTTAATCGGGGGACTTGACAATTAGGTCCGGTATTGGCACTCACTAATACAGAGTGCTAACAATGCGCGCTCAATCCACGACAATTGCCCTGGAGGTAGAACCATGAATTTACGCCCTCTTCATGATCGAATTCTTGTGGAGAGAATAGAATCTGAAGAAAAAACATCAGGCGGCATTATTCTCCCTGACTCCGCCAAAGAAAAACCCCAACAAGGAAAAGTTATAGCCGTGGGGGCAGGTAAGAAAGCTGATGACGGCAAACTTCTTCCCATGGACGTCAAAGTCGGCGACAGAATTCTTTTCGGGAAATATTCAGGATCGGAAATAAAGATTGAAGGCATTGAATACCTCATTATGAGAGAGGATGACGTGCTGGGCATCCTCGAATAATACGATCACTCACATCCCCGAAGAAAACGATTTGAAAAAGGATAATAAAAGGAGTTAAGTACATGGCCGCTAAAATCATTCTGTTCGAACAACAGGCAAGGGACAAGATACTTAGGGGCGTCAATATATTGGCTGACGCCGTCAAATCTACGCTCGGCCCCAGAGGCCGTAACGCCATTCTCGAGAAATCCTGGGGTTCTCCCACAGTCACCAAAGACGGTGTAACCGTAGCAAAAGAGATCGAACTCGAAGACAAGTTTGAGAATCTCGGCGCGCAGATGCTCAAAGAAGTCGCGTCAAAGACTTCACGACGTTGCCGGCGACGGCACGACTACAGCCACGGTCCTGGCTCAGGCAATTTATCGTGAAGGCACAAAAATGGTCGCCGCCGGCGCATCCCCTATGGAACTCAAGAGGGGCATCGATGCGGCAGTTGAAGCAGTGGTGGCCAGCCTGAAGAGTATGTCCAAGCCCACAAAGGACAAGAAGGAAATCGCCCAGGTCGGCACAATTTCCGCGAACAACGATTCGACTATCGGCAATATTCATCGCGGAAGCTATGGAAAAAGTCGGCAAAGAGGGCGTCATTACGGTTGAAGAAGCAAAAGCCATGGAGACCTCGCTGGATGTTGTCGAAGGAATGCAGTTCGACCGCGGCTATCTTTCCCCGTATTTTGTTACCGACCCCGAGCGCATGGAAGTCTCTCTGGATGAGCCCTACATCCTGATCAACGAGAAAAAGATCTCGAATATGAGAGACATGCTGCCGCTGCTGGAGCAGGTGGCAAAAATGGGCCGTCCGCTTCTCATCGTGGCTGAAGATGTCGAAGGCGAAGCCTTGGCAACACTCGTTGTCAACAAACTGAGAGGAACCTTGAATGCTTGCGCGGTAAAGGCCCCCGGCTTCGGCGATCGCAGGAAGGCCATGTTGGAAGATATAGCTATTCTCACAGGTGGTCAGGTGATTTCCGAAGACCTTGGTCTGAAGCTCGAGAACGTTGACCCTGACTGACCTTGGGCGCTGCAACGCGTGTCAGATCGACAAAGACAACACCACGATTGTGGACGGCGCCGGCTCCAAGGAAAAGATTGAGGGCAGAGTCCGACAGATCCGCACTCAGATCGACGAGACCACCTCCGATTATGATCGTGAAAAACTCCAGGAACGTCTGGCCAAGCTGGTTGGCGGCGTGGCCGTCATCAACGTGGGCGCTGCCACAGAAACCGAAATGAAGGAAAAGAAGGCCCGTGTGGAAGACGCTCTGAATGCTACCCGTGCAGCGGTTGAGGAAGGCATTGTTCCTGGCGGCGGTGTGGCTTACCTGCGTTGCCTCGACGCGGTGACAGGCCTCAATTTGGAAGGCGACCAGAAAGTCGGCGCAAAAATCGTCCTCAGGGCTCTCGAAGAGCCGATCCGACAGATCGCTGCGAACGCCGGACACGATGGCTCCATCGTTGTGGACAAAGTGAAGAACCAGAAGGGTTCTTTCGGCTTCAATGCTCAGGCCGAAGCCTACGAAGACCTTATTGAGAATGGAATTATCGACCCCACCAAGGTAACAAGACTCGCACTGCAGAACGCAGCTTCAGTGGCAAGCCTGATGCTGACCACAGAGGTCATGGTGGCCGAGAAACCCAAAGAAGATAAAGCTCCACCCATGATGCCCGGCGGCGGAATGCCCGGCGGCGGAATGTATTAATACAAACCAGTAAGAATCGGGGAAGACCTTCTTACAAGAAGGTCCTTCCCGAACCCCCCTCCAAGAGACTCCAATAAGTGTCGGAATCCATATTTCTCGATAGAAATGCGGATTCCGGCAATCCTAGAATTTTCTCAAGAGAGTTCCGAAAAGCAACGCCCCACAAGAAGCTCGTCCCAGATTCTCCCTTGTTTTCATAAGTGGCGGCCGGCCCTCTGTGCCGGCCATGTTGGGCTTGCAGAAACGAATTGGCAAAAGTCAGCGGCGGGCCAGATCTTTTTCCTTGTATTTGATCAAGGGACCGAAGAACTCTGTTTCACAGTAGCAACATCTGAGCGTTATCGGATCATGATTTACTACCAGGAATTTACCTGGGACCTCTTCGTGATTGGTAATACAGAACCTATCGGGGCAGTTCACGATGTCGCCTATTTGTTTCGGGATCTCAACCTTGTGCTTCTCCAGCACCTTGCCCTCATCTATGCGAGTAATTGTTGCGTTGGGAGCTATCAAAGACACCACATTCAGCATGTCGCGGCTGATGCTGAGGTTTTCAACTTTTATAACGTCCTTTTTTTTCATTGAAGGGGATTCGAAATTGATTCCTATTGCTATTATGTCACCGGTTTCTCTAGCCAAAGCGTTCAAACCCAGAACCTGCGCGATGAGAAGAGCCTTGCCCGCTGGTATGTGATCTACGACTATACCCCTGGTTATTTTCGCTATTGTAACTGTTCTTTCCATCATTGGACGGCCCCCAGTATCAGAGCGAGAAGTGTTTCACGGACAAAAAGGCCGTTGCGGGCCTGCTGGAAATAATATGCGTGAGGAGTATTGTCCACGTCCGGAGCAATCTCAGTGACCCGTGGCAGAGGATGCATCACTTTCATGTTCTCTTTGGCGTTTTTGAGTACGCTTGCCTCAAGCCTGTAAATACTTCTGAATTTCTCCACCAGTGCCACCCTGTCTTCGAGGCGCTCCTTCTGAATCCTTGTCATGTACAGTATGTCCACTTCTTCTACAAAGTCTTCTATACGTCGCCCTTCGCTGAAATCACAAGACAGCGGATTCCCGGCATTTGTCCACCAGAAAACCGGGCATCGCCAAGTCACGAGGAGAAATGAAAATTAGCCTGCAATCATTGTACCTTAAGAAGAGCCTCGGTGAGCGAATGAACTGTCCGGCCATTGGCAAGATCCCCAACCATTGCGACTGTTAACCCATCGAGTGTCCCTTGTGTCTCTCTCATGGAATACAGGTCAAGAAGGGTTTGAGTAGGATGCTGGTTCGGTCCGTCTCCCGCGTTTATCACCGGAATGTTTGCCGCTTCTGCCGCGAGCCTTGCTGCCCCTTTCAATGGGTGGCGAATCACGACGACATCGAATCCGTATCCATCGTGCATTTTCACGGTATCCCAAAGGGATTCCTCTTTCACAGCGGACGTTATGTTTGCGTCGTAAAAACCTCCCACCTTGCCGCCAAGATTGCGCATGGCCACTTGGAAACTTCTGCGCGTACGTGTGGACGGCTCAAAGAAAAGCATTGCCGACACCTTGTTTTCACAGAGAGTCTTCTTTTGGGGATGATTTCTCACGATCTCGACTTTATCGAGAATTTCGTCGATGTCTTCCCGCGTAAAATCGTTCATGGATATTATGTCTCTGCCTTTGAAGCTCATCCGTGAACCTCACAATTTTGTGCGAGTCTTACCACCTGAGTCGATTGCCAGGTATTCTTCTCACGACGGTACATTTTCATCAAGCAAGAAGGTCGACATCAAAAATTATATTCGCGTCCATGCAAAATTGTTGCGCTCACAGACGCGGGAAATGAAAAACCAGTGAATGGTGACCACGCGCAGCGGGTCTTGAAAGGCCCTCGGTCTCTTATCCCGTCCTGGTCGACAACAGTTTCGCGATCAAGATCCAATATAGTGAGGGATGCGGCCATACCCACAGCGATGATCCCTTGAGGAATCTCCAGATCCGGTGAGAAGATCCTTGCCGGGACGGAGGCGAGGATTTCCGCTATTCTCTCCGGCGAAAATCCGTGTTTATTCATTAGCCACCCTGCGAAAGGTCCGAGAGTATCGAGATGAGGCATGCCAGGTGCGCCGTTTCTTTTGTCTTCAATTGTGTGGGGAGCGTGATCCGAGGCCAGAATATCTATGTGTCCGTCTTTGAGGGCATCCACTAGAAACGCGCTGTCCTGCTCGGATCTTAGCGGTGGATTGCATTCCAGAAAGTCTGCATTGGGTATTGGTCGGCCATCCGCAGAGACTGCCTTTTCATCAATTATGCTGAAAAAAAGGTGATGCGGAGTGGCTTCGCTCGTGACTTTGTTGTCTGAATTGCGATTGTAATCCTGTACCAGCATTACGGCTTTTGAGGTCGATATGTGACAGATGTGACTTCTGAGATCGTATTTTGCTGTAATCTCAAGGAGCTTACGCACGGCGCTCACTTCGGCTTCAGGTGGTCGATTTCGCCATCGGGGAGATCCCTCTGGGAACTGACGCAGCACATCCGGATCTTCTGCGTGAAAGAAGACTCGGCATCCCTTGTACCTGCTCAGGGTTTCCTGCAACCCATTCCAGTGGTCGAAGGATGAGGCAGATGGCGTAGAATCCAGATAAACTTTATAAGGAACATCAGTCCAGGGTTCCGATGCCGGAGTCGCACAGGCAAAAGGAATCACAAGGCAAGGCGAAGATTTGGCAAGTTGGATCTTTTGGAAATATCGCTCTGAATTATCGGGCGGAATCGGATCGTTGGGCATCGCCGCGATCAGGGTGACTCCTCCGTTTATCGCCGCTTCGCCTGCGGTTGCAAATACTTCCTTCCTGCATGCAGTTTCCCATCTTGCCACGGCCGGCAAATCCGAAGCTTCTGGTTTGGCGTATTCCCTGGCATGAACATGAACATCAATGAAACCCGGGAAAATCAACTGGTTACTAGAGATCAGCTCTGTCGATTTCTCTATAGAAATAATGGTCCCGCTGGTTGGGTCAATTCCGATGCGGGATGAGCTGACTCCGTCCGGGAACACTGTCCGTCCTGTAATGTGCAGAGGTTCCATCAGTAATCTCGCATGAGTTGGATATGATTCGGCACTAAAAATCCGTCAATGGAGGCCGTCCTAATCCTCTTCAGGCTTTTTCTTCCATAGCTCGGACCAGGGCCCTACAAAACGCGGGCAGGTCTTCAGGTTTGCGGGACGTGATGAGATTGCCGTCTCTGACGAGTTCCGAGTCCTCCCACAAGGCGCCGGCATTATTCATGTCATCGCGTATGCCGACGTATGAAGTAGCTTTCTTGCCTTTTAGAACACCCGCACTGGCCAGCATCCATCCTCCATGACAGATGGAAGCCACCACCTTTCCCTGGTTGAAAGCGTCTTTGACAAGAGTCACCATCTCAGGGTGTATTCGCATTTTGTCCGGAGCGTACCCTCCCGGGATAACCACCGCGTCGAAATCGGACGCGCTCACTTCCGATGCTTTCTTGTCGGCATGAATGGGAATTCCGTATTTCCCGTGGTAAACCGCCGCAGTACCGGAACCGACGACTGTCACCTTCGCCCCTTCTTCTTTGAGCCTGTAATATGGAATCCAAACCTCGAATTCATTATAGATGTCTTCGACCAGCAATGCGGCTTTTTTTCCTTTCAGTCTCATTTGCGACTCCTTTTCAATTGTTGAATCCAACAACCATTGAGAGCAAACCTAACCCGGATGGTCTTCGATTTCCAGAGAGGCTATTTTCATTTCATCGCGCCCTTGAATTATCTTTACTGACGCTGAAGAGCATACTGGGCAAAACGGCTGATATTCCTGGAGTGTCACTTCTTTTGCGCATTCAAAGCAATAGAACTTAATCGGGAGAATATTGATTTCCAGGGCTGCCCCTTCTGCTATGCTTCCTTTGGACAGAACCTCGAACCCAAACTCGATTGCAGCAGGCATTACTCCCGTGAGGGCACCGAATTCCAGGCTTACTTTCACGATTTTCTTGGCATTATGCATTGCGGCTTGCTGCTCAATTATTTCCATTATGCTCTGAACGATTGCCATTTCATGCATTTAGTTTTTTCTTCTTTCCGCAGATTTCCCCTGTATACTCCGCGCTGAAATCAGTGGATCCAAGCACCTGAGGACACTCAAATCATTTCTCAAGATTAGATTAGTCATTTTCGTCCGCTGCTCAAAGTTGTTCGGGCAACAGATCGAAATCCGGTAGCCGGCTTACCTTATCCAAGCAGGAAGCTGCCAAGGAACTGAACGGTTGATTTCCTGAAAAACTCCCTCGCCGGTTAAATCCATGTATACACGCAACGTGCCCTGAAAGTCGCTATTAGAATGAGCACTGAATACTACGTTTCTTCCTCTATAAGAGTATACAGTGATAATTTCACCGTTGGGAGCTGAATAAAAGTCCATAGTGGTCTCTTTCCCAGGAATGTCCGCAGCATGATCGGAGGTTGACGTGGTCAGGCGCTTCATGGATTTCAAATCCGGTAATCGAAAAACTTGCTGTTGAGCTTCGCCCGATATGGGACATGCTTGTACAAATGAAAATGACCGCAATCGCAAACCAGAATTCCCGCATACATTGCCCCCTTCTTCAAGATCGTCACTGGACTGATTTCTATATCAGATCAGAAATCCTTGGACAAGCATGGCGTGGCAGACAACCAGCAATCGATGAAGGATCTCGTCTCAAGCAAGCAAATGCTCACCTTGCTCGAAAATACTACCGTGAACGCGGCAACTGATGATAAACCGAAGCGTGTCGTTTGAGCTGTGAGCCTTATCGAACATCAGTTGGAGTGGAACGAGCCATGCTATACGGCGGACACATCAAAGCTGTGGAAGACATCGACTATCTCAGGAATTTCGGATTCGATCTGGGCGAAGTTATTGTTCGTGACAAAGCGTCCCGATTGCTTTGGTCCAATTCCGGTATTACCAACCAGTTCGATGACGGTTTTTTTCTCATAGCCCATGGACCGCACGAAGGAGCGCCTAATGATCTAAATAACTTATGGAATACCTATGTTCCAGCGATCACCGAGACTATAGACATAATAGAGCGCATAGGCATAGGCTTTCTCACAATGCATTTGTGGATGGACCCGAGATTCGTGAAGTCTGCAGTCCTGGAAGAAAAAAGAACGCGTTGCGACGACTCGTTGACTACGGTCGCCAGCACAAGGTTGTAATAAGCTTGGAAAATCTTTCTGAGTGCGCGGCCGACCTGGAAGCGGTCCTGAATGTCATCCCCGATCTCGCGATCACGCTCGACGTGGGACATGGCCAGTTATTGGCAGAAATGAATACTTCCTTCGGCATAATCGAGAGGGTCGGTACGTGTATAAAGCACATTCATTTGCACGACAACCGCGGAGGCAGTGGTGTCAGAGACGACCTTCATCTAGGTATCGGAAACGGCATCGTGGATTTTCCAGGAATTTTGAGGGCCCTGGTCTGGCAAGGATATGATGGAACTGTGACACTGGAATTGGAGAAGGACGTGATAGTTGCTGGCAGAGACATAATTCAGAGGATTATTGAACGGTGTTGCATTCCACCTGTATGATGTCGACTCACTCAACGGCCAAACTGATAGGTCATTTATTCTTGCCAATTGTTCTAACCTTTCCGCAACTCCTGTGTTAAATTAATCGCCATGCCTTCGGTCGACGACAAAAACCCCAAGCATTCATCAGTTTGTGGTCGGATTACCCGGATTTCCTCTGACCCGAAAACCGCGGCAAAGGGCGGCTACTTGTTCCGCGGCTTGGAATTGGCAGGCGAACAGGACGATGGCCGGGTCTTCATCATTTTTCCGTCTTTTGTCGGGGACGAACTTTACGAATTCCCCCTGCTCTGCTGGGCGGGCGCGGAAATTGCCGGCTTCAACCTTGAAGTGAATAACCGCCTGGAAGACGGCACAATAATCTATGCGGCAACCCCTCAATCCGACCTCATCCTGGAACCGCTGCGCACGGTAAGCGTCACGGAGGCCGTGGAGGCCGCGGCCTGCATCTGGTCTGCTGATGTGCGCTTCCGCGTAGGCCCGGAAGAACCGTTCTGGATGGCTAAAGGCAAGTTGATACACACGTTTTTCGAATATCTTGTAAGCCGAGAGTCGCATGTTCGTAACAATTTTCAAGAGGCATATCGCAAAGCTGTGCCTGCTTTGATTTCAGTACTCCCTGGTTCAGACATCAATATTCGCTCAAAGACTTTGGAGGAAGAAGCAAGAAACTCATTTCAGCAACATCAAATCCTGGCTAAAACGCCAAAGCAATATATTCGAATCGGCTGAAGTTGAAGCTGACCGAATGTCCACCAGATGGGGCCTGAAAGGCAGAGCTGATGCTCTATTCCGAGGAAAGGAAGGAACCACGACCATCCTGGAATTGAAATCAGGAAAGGTTCCGGTTGAAGATCACCAGCTTCAGCTTTTCGCATACTCACTGATATTTTCTGAGGATGTTTCCGCAGGGACACCGGATGGTTACATTTTATACTCCGCCACAGGAAGAGCCGCGAAGCTGACCGCTTCTGGAGACACGAAAAAGAGAATCATCATTGCTGGCAGAAACAAAGTAATATCGCTGAAATATTCATACACCCAAGGTGGCTCGGCAGTGCAAGGACTCGTTTGCGGCAGAAACGGAAAATGCTTTTCCAGACCGCATTGTAATCGGCTTTTTGGAATTCAGCCAACGGGATCTAGTGCTTTTTCCGGAGAAACTGAAAGGAATTATTACGATCGATGGTTCAAACTCTTGTCAATCGATGCATGGGCCCAAGAAGGCGAATTCGCGAGAATTCTTGACCCTAGAACGCTCGAGAGATCGCGTTGCTGAAGGAGTCACGTTCCAAATAGCCGACTTAAGAGATGCGGAAAAAACAGCGGCGACAGGCGTTGACGGAGATCAAAAGGATTCGCCCAGAGAGACAATCCCATGCGAAGACGTATGCGAAGATTTCAGCAAAACTGGAGTTCTATCCAAAGAACTGGTTCTCTCCGATCACGTGGCTGAAGTTGCGCCCGGTGAGGAGATTATCCTTCACCGAGGTAATCCCTGCGATAAAGACGCTTTTCGCGTAAGGGTGGCGGAGATCCACAACGAACGAGTAGTGGTCAAGTTCAAGGTGCCTCTTGGCTGCTCTCCTGAACCAAGAACATCGGATTTTGGACGACCTGTCTTAAGCGATTCGTCCGGCTGGTTTCTGGACCGTATTCCTTTTTCAAGAGGCCGAGAAGTAGCGAGATACGCGTTGTTTAATTTCTTGCGGAAAGCCGATACGAAAGTAGTCAGTTCAGTTGTTCGCGGGGAAATCTCTGAATCCCACAACCCGGACACTGAAGAATCTTCCGATCTCAAGGACCGTAAGACAACGGCCAACTGGGAAATCATCGATCTTAGCTTCGCTGAGGGACTGTTGGGCGAACTCAACGAGCATCAAGAAGCCGCAATAAAACAAGCGATGGATTCAGAGACTTTTCATCTCATTCATGGTCCGCCGGGCACAGGCAAAACCAGGGTGTTAGCTCGCCTGATCCGCATTTGTCTAGACAGAGGCGAGCGGATTTTGGTTGCATGTCCTACAAATGTGGCCCTGGATCGATTGCTGTTGGCACTGATGAATTTGGGAGTTCGTGATTTTCTGAGGATCGGCGGAAGATCGAACGTTTCTCGTGAATTCTTGCTCGGTCTGGAGAGCACAGGCAATCACTCCGCCCTATTTCAAGACCTTACGCACTCGGGAATGGATTTTAGAGAGTTCAAACAACAGGTGATGGACACAAAGCTCATCGGTGCTACGGCTTATCAATGTGCGGCTCATCCAATTTTCCTGACACAGAAATTCCACCGCGTGGTAATCGATGAAGCAGGCCAACTTGACGAACCTTCCACATTGGCGCCTCTCTCGATGGCGCCCAAATTCGTTCTCGGAGGAGATCACTTTCAACTTCCTCCCGTGGTGAAGATCAAACGTGATTTGGGGGATTCAGATTCGGACTCACTGGAACGTTCCCTCTTCGAGCGCCTGTTCGACTCAGCTCCGGATTTAAGGATTTCTCGCCTCAAGATTCAGTACAGGATGAATAGGGAGATTCAGGAGATTCCGTCGCGGCTGTTTTATGGAGGCTCATTGGAGGCATCGCCTGGGGCGGCCAGTCGGAGATTGACGGTACATCCAGGTATTTCCCACGATCCAGGCATAAACAGAATAATAGATCCAGGCCTGCCGGTGGTGTTCGTGGACGTGGAGGGCTCGGACAGCGGAAAGGCCTGCCCCATACAAGCTGAGATAGCGTGCAAGATAACGGAGACTCTTGTGGCTTCTGGGGTTGCGCCTCGTGAAATAGGTATCATTACACCGTATAAGGCCCAGCAGTCGCTCATTCGGAGGCGCTTGTTTTCGGAGTCTAAATCCGGTCCGTATCTTTCTGTGGACACGGTGGACAGCTTTCAGGGAGGCGAGCGAGAAGTTATAATACTCTCGTTGGCCCGTTCCGATGGAGTTACCTCATTTCTGGCGGACAAAAAACGCCTGAATGTATCCCTGAGCAGAGCCCGATCAAAATTGATATTGTTGGGGTGCGGACCCGTGTTGAAGGAACATCCCCTATTTTCGGAGCTACTGCAGGATATGGAACGAGTAAAAATATCTGAGACCTGAAATGAACCTGCCCCCATAGTGATGAGGCTGAAATGTCAAAAAAGAATCAAGAGATTTATCTCATAGACGGGAGTTCTTACATTTACAGGGCGTACCACGCCATGGGCGGACTCTCCAATTCCAAAGGATTTCCGACAGGGGCAATTTTCGGCTTCTGCAATATGCTTGCAAAGACGATGAAAGACCGTTCGCCAACGCGGATTGCAGTAGTGTTCGACGCAAAAGGACCGAATTTCAGACATGAAATGTATCCGGCATATAAAGCTAATAGACCCGCAACGCCGGAAGATCTGCGGCTTCAAATCCCCAAAATCCACGAGATCGTCGAGGCCTATAGAATACCCAGCATAGCGATTCCGGGTTTCGAGGCGGATGACGTTATAGCCACTCTAAGCCGTGAAGCTAAAGAAAAGGGATGGCAAGTTGTTATTGTGTCCGGCGACAAAGACCTGACCCAACTCGTCGGAGGCGGCATTGTCATGTGGGACCCACAAAGAGATGTGCTCTACGACCCTGAGGGAGTGGCAAAGAAATTCGGTGTGCCTCCGGAGCTTATTTTGGACTACATGTCCCTAGTGGGCGATGCTTCCGACAACATTCCGGGCGTACCTGGAATCGGCCCAAAGACCGTGGGCAATTTGATTCAGCAGTTCGGATCTCTGGAAGGCGTTTATTCAAATCTCGACAATATTTCACAGAAGAAGGTCAAAGAGAATCTTGCGAAAAATAAAGAAATAGCTCTGTTGAGTCGCAAATTGGTAAGCCTCAGCGATCATGTCCCTGTTGATTTGAAACTCGAAGACCTCGTCATCCTTGAGCCGGATTCGGAGAAGCTAAGGGAGATTTTCAGAGAGCTGGAATTCAAGAAATTGATGGAAGAACTTCCAGCTCGCAGGACACTGGATTTTTCGGGGTATTGCACGATAGTCACAATGGAAGATCTTCTGGAATGGGTCGAGACTCTGAGACGTATAGGGAGACTAGCTGTCGATACGGAAACCACTTCGACAGAGCCTATGCGAGCGCGACTCGTGGGCATATCGCTGTGCGCAGAGAACGGGAAGGCTTGTTACATTCCGGTCGGTCATACATATGGAAATCAACTGAACAAGGAAGAGGTGTTGTCAGTTCTCCGCCCGATCCTCGAAGACGATAATGTTGAGAAATATGGCCAAAACATCAAGTATGACATGATAGTTCTCAAAAAAGAGGGCGTTGATATTCGGGGCATCGTCTGTGACACGATGCTCGCTTCGTATCTGCTCGACCCATCAAGGCGCGGTCATTCCCTTGACGACCTTGCCGAGACCTGTCTCGAGCACAGGACTATCAGAATCTCCGAGCTCATTGGGACGGGCAAAAAGCAGATATTATTCTCTGACGTGGCGATAGACAGCGCCAGCCAATACGCATGCGAAGATGCCGAGGTCACCTGCCGGGTTGCAGAAATACTCTGCCCCAGGCTAAAGACCGAAGGTCTGGAAAACCTTATGCGAGAAGTTGAGCTGCCTCTGATCCCGGTGCTCGCGGATATGGAAATTACAGGCGTAAAAATTGACATTCCATATTTGCAAAACCTGTCGATAGAGTTCGGAGAGAGTCTCAAAATTATGGAAGCTGGGATTCATACTATGGCCGGCGAGCCGTTTAATATCAACTCCCCGAAACAACTTGCCGAGATACTCTTTCAAAAGCTTGGAATGAGTGGTGTCAAGAAGACTAAGACAGGGCTGTCCACATCTCTGGACGTCTTGGAGGAACTGGCAGTTCAACATGAACTCCCCAGGATGATTCTTGATTACCGTTCGATCTACAAGCTGAAGTCCACTTACGTGGATACTTTGACGAATCTTGTGAACCCGGAAACCGGTAGGATTCATACTTCATACAATCAGGCGGTCGCTGCAACAGGCAGACTTTCGTCCTCGGATCCTAATTTGCAGAACATACCTATTCGCTCGACGGAAGGCAGAAAGATCAGGCATGCCTTCATTCCGGATGATGGTCATGTTTACGTGGCCGGTGATTATTCTCAAATAGAGCTTCGTATGGTGGCTCACATTTCAGGTGATGAGCGTCTGAGAGAGGCCTTTTCAGCGGGAGAAGACATCCACTCTATAACAGCGGCCAGCATTTTCGGGTGTTCTCCAGCTGAGGTGATGCCTGAAATGAGACGCAGGGCCAAGGAAATCAATTTCGGGATCATTTACGGAATGGGGCCTTACAAACTTGCGGGCCGCATAGGCGTGGGACTGAAGATGGCCCGTCAGTATCTCGAAGACTATTACAGGACCTATGCTGGAGTCAGGCGATACATGGAGGAATTACCGGAAAGAGCCAAGAAGGAAGGATTTGTGACGACCATCCTGGGCCGAAAGCGTTTTCTGCCTGACCTTAACAATCCTAATAAGATCGCGGAGCAGGCCGCAAAAAGAATGGCCGTAAACACCACTATTCAGGGAAGCGCCGCGGACATAATGAAACTTGCCATGATTAGGCTCCATCGCGCCATTAAGGAAAAACAACTGCCTGCCAAGATGATCATGCAGGTACACGACGAACTGGTCCTCGAGGTTAGCGAAGATGCGGCCGAAAAAGCCGCGGCTCTACTCAAGAAGGAAATGGAAAACGTTTATCCTCTTTCGGTCCCGTTGGTGGTGGATACAGCCATAGGAAAGAATTGGGATGAGGCGCACTGATGAGCAATCAATTGGATGCCTGGATACTGACAATCGGAAACGAAATCATAAACGGGGTGATTACCGATACAAATAGGGAAACCATCTCCAGGGAATTGCGGTCCGTAGGAATTACCGTTAAGGGCATGTCCTCCGTAGGCGATGACCCTTCCCTGATAGCCGATGCCCTGGAAATGGCCATGAACCGGGCCATGATCACCGTTGCCTCAGGAGGCCTCGGCCCGACTGAAGACGACAAGACCTCAGCCTCTGTCGCACAATTTCAGGGAGTTGATCTCAAGCTGGACGACGAGCAACTCGCTCGGATTGAGGCGCGCTTCAAGCAATGGAACCGTCCCATGGCGCCTTCCAACGCTAAACAGGCGCTTTTCCCAGAGGCTTCCATCCCAATCCCCAATGATTACGGAACAGCACCAGGTTTTATGATTGAGAAGAACGGCCGCATTGCCATGTTTTATCCTGGTGTTCCCAGGGAACTTGTTAGAATGCTTCGAGAAAGAGGCATACCAGCCATTGTCCAGCGCTTCGGCTTTTCCGGACACGTTTTCAGAACGCGCACCTTGCACGTTTACGGACTGTCGGAGTCAAAGCTGGGCGAGATTCTTTCCGATGTCGCACGAGACGAAGACAACTACCATCTGGCTTTTTTGCCCAGGTTTCCGATCATACGGCTTCGCATGGACGCCCGAGGACAAACAGCCGAAGATGCTGACCGCATTATCGAAGACAAACAACTAGTTCTCAAAGAACGGCTCTCAGAAAATATAATTTCCGATGATGGCCGCTCTCTCGAACAGGTTGTCTTGGATCTCATGAAAAGCAAGGGACTGACACTGGCGCTCGCGGAATCCATCACCGGCGGAATGATCGGCGAAATGATCACCCGCGTGGCGGGGAGTTCCAACGTCTTCATGGGCTCGGTAGTGAGTTATTCCAATGACATGAAGTCTAGTATTCTCGGGGTCTCACACACCACAATTCAAGCACACGGAGCGGTTTCACATCAATGTGCCAGAGAAATGGCTCAAGGGGCTCGAATCGTGGGCAAGGCGCATGTGGGACTTTCAGTGACCGGAATAGCCGGCCCTGATGGTGGGACCCCTGAGAAGCCGGTGGGCACTTTCTTTCTTGGGCTTGCAACCCAGAAAACCACAATAACTCGCAAATTCTTGCTTCCCGGAATTAGAGATTGGGTAAGGACCCTGGCGGCAATGCAGGCGCTGGATATGCTCAGACGGCATCTTCTTGGTTTAAGAATCCACGGAGAGGAAAATTAACTATAGGGATTGCCAAAAATTATGACGTTTATCCGATGGTCGAATCCCAAAGACTTCGTAGGGGTCGGCGTCCCTGCCGACCCACGGCGGGCACGGAGGCCTGCCGCTACGCATTATTCTTTGCGCAATCGGACATTAGTTTTGGCAACTGCTATAAAACAGCTGTAGAGCAGCCCGAAGCTGATGGCCGCGATACTTCGGAGTCACGCGCTTGCGCGCAAGCCGTAAACAATTGAGCATACTGCAATGATTTGTTCTGATGAAGTGGTTGAGGTGAGGCTAGAAGTGCAGTCCCATCTGGACAAAGGCCCCTTGCCATTGCGCTTTGAGGCTTGCTTGAGGGATGCCGGTAGTATCAGGCGTCATATCCATATTATACTGGACGGACCGGAAGCCGCCTTCCAGCGCAAAGGCGAAAGTCGTGTGTCCATAAAGGCTCGTTTGCCATGTTGACGGTCTAAGGCCGCCGGACACTTCCCAGTCTATCAGCTTTACGTTAGGATTTTGCTTGTAAAATGGGACCGGACCGTGTCCCCGTGCTTGAATGATTATGGGAACGTCGCGGATTCGTCCAGGAATCGCTTTCGCATGAAGGCCCACAGTCATAGGATGAGAACTGGAGTAAACCACCACGGTGTTGCCACTCCGGTCGTTAAATTTGGCTGCCTCCATACTGTAGTCGAAATCAAAGCCTGCCCGGAAAAATGGATAGCGTATAATGTCGAGGTCCACTCCAAGACGGAAGGACCCGAAATCTAAATCGCTTATTAGTTGGGCCGCTGGTCGAGTTTCTTGGAACTCATGGTCCTGGACGTACGCACGGATACCCAGACGATCCACGTAAAATTTTACCCACAACTCCATGAGGGCCTTTGGATCGGTCCCAAAAGAGTACCGAGACGATTTAAGATCGTATTCCGTGCCTCTTGTCGTGACAGATCCGGAATTTAATCGGGCAAAAAACAACCTCGTGTTTGCAGATCCCCTGAAATCGGACCAGTCAAACCAGCTCGATGATCCCCATAATGTTGGTTTGGGCATTAGAGGCCCCCGCCGAAAAGAACAGCGCGGCGAGAACTACCAAGAACAACCCGAGGCCAAAGCTAATTTGCCCTTTGATCTTCAATCCATACCTCTATTTCCGAGGCTGTAAAGAAATAAACATAACACTATATGATCACAGGCGAATACTATATCACCAGCATACTATCTGTCAAGGAATTACTCGGGCCGCCTTATCGTTCCTCATACTGAACCAGGTGGGCACCGCTGAGAGCCAGTAACAAAGCGGTTAATCATGTTGAATCGAAGCTCGTGATGTATTATGCTTGGTACCTAATACCCCGCCAGCAAGTACTTGCGCCTGAATCGGAGGTGGAAGTGGCTTTTCGAGGGATTCCGAGGATACTCCTGGCAAAACCCGGTCTGGACGGCCATGATCGTGGCGCTAAAGTTATGGCTCACGCCCCTAAGGATGCCGGATTTGAGGTAATATACACGGGCCTCCATCAAACCGTGAAAATGATAGTTCAGAGCGCGATTCAGGAAGAAGTGGACGTAATCGGGTTGTCCATAATGTCCGGCGCCCATATGCTCATTTGCCGCAAACAGTCGCAACTGCTCACAGAAAAGGGAGTGGATGATATGATGGTGGTTTTGGGGGGAGTAATACCCAGCCGCGATATTGCGCATTTGAAGAAAATGGGTGTTGCAGCCGTATTTCCGGGCGGGTCGGACATCGATGCGCCTGCTGAATTCCTTTGGAACCAATTCAAGCAAAAGACAAGCTGAACAAGGGGGTTATTATGCATTCGCCTTCCCCGGTACCAGCCCAAGAACCATATTCGCATTGTTACAGCAGCGTCTTTGTTCGACGGACACGACGCGGCCATAAACATTATGCGTAGGATACTTCAAGCGTCCGGAGCCGAGGTTATCCATCTGGGGCACAACAGGTCAGTATCTGAAATCGTCACCGCCGCTGTTCAGGAGGATGCCCAGGCCATTGGGGTCAGCTGCTATCAGGGTGGTCACGTTGAGTTTTTCAAGTATCTTGTGAATCTGCTCGCAGAGAACTGTGCCTCCCACATAAGAGTTTTCGGAGGGGGCGGCGGCGTGATCGTGCCTGAAGAGATTCGAGAGCTTGAATCATACGGCGTCTGCAAGATCTACAGTCCGGATGACGGGCGAAAAATGGGACTTCAGGGAATGATTAATCATTTCTTGGAACAGTGCGATTTCTCCACCACTGATGGGAACGTGGATGGGGATATTGCAGAACTCGCCCCTGGTAATTGGACCTTGATAGCGAAAGCAATCACTGCGGTTGAGGTAGCAAAAGAATCCGGCAACGGGAATTTACCCCACATCAAAAGCGCATTGCAGACAAGAATCGGTGATCGCAAGGTCCCGATAGTCGGGATAACCGGCACCGGGGGGGCGGGAAAATCCTCCCTCACGGACGAGATTGTGCTCCGTTTCCTCAATGACCAACAAGACAAGACTGTGGGCATCATTTCAGTTGACCCGACGCGGCGCAAAACAGGCGGCGCGCTGCTTGGCGACCGCATAAGAATGAATTGCATCTACAACAACCGCGTTTATTACCGATCTCTGGCTACTAGAAATGTCGGAATGGAAATTCCAGGCCACATGGAAGAAGCCATTGACGTGATCAAGGCTGCAGGTTTCGACCTGATAATAGTCGAGACCGCGGGCATTGGTCAGGGAGATGCCGCAATAGTGCCTCTGTCGGACGTCTCTCTGTACGTAATGACATCGGAATTCGGTGCTCAGAGTCAGCTCGAAAAAATAGACATGCTGGACTTCGCAGATCTGGTGGCTGTGAACAAGTACGATAGACAAGGCTCTGAAGACGCTATACATGACGTGCGCAAGCAGATGCAACGCAACACAATCCAATTCGGGTCAGCTTTGGAGGATTTCCCCGTATACGGCACCATTGCGTCGCGTTTCAACGATGACGGTGTTACAAGTCTTTACGTGGGCATAATAGATGCCATAAACAAGAAAACCGGAGTGCCATGGACCACTGAGCTCAAGTCCAGGCCTGACAAGAAATCTTCGTCCAAGACCATTATCATACCTCCGGAACGCACCCGCTATCTTTCGGAAATAGCTGCGGTTTTGCGTAGATATCACGCGTGGGGCGAGGAACAAGAAATCCTGGTGCGCAGGTTGTGGCAATTGGATGCAACGGCCAGAGCATTGCGGGAAGATGGCCTCGATACCTCTTCCGAAGCTTTGCAGGCGATCAAGCATCTTCAAGAGACCATAGAAAAAAAATTAGACCCGCGAGCCCTCCGATCGATTGGCGAATGGGAGGACATAAAAGTAGGCGTACTCGGGCGAGGAATACGTTTTCAAGGTTCGGAACAGAGAAATCAAGATTCCGTTGAGGTACAAGACCCTGAGCGGAACATCCTTACCCAGGACCGTGCTCCCTAAATTTCACGATCGGGGGGAACTCCTTAGGTGGCGACTGAGGGAAAACCTACCCGGAATGTTCCCTTATACCGCAGGTGTATACCCATTCAAGAGACAAGACGAAGAGCCCACGCGAATGTTTGCCGGTGAAGGAGACCCTTTCCGCACCAACAGACGCTTCAAATATTTGTCCGAAAATTACACTGCGAAAAGGCTGTCTACCGTGTTCGACAGCGTGACACTATACGGCAAGGACCCCGAAGAACGGCCGGATATTTATGGAAAAGTAGGGACTTCAGGCGTATCTGTATGCACTTTGGATGACGCTAAGGCTCTCTACGATGGATTTGACCTGGCATCACCGAACACTTCGGTATCAATGACTATAAACGGGCCAGCACCGATGATGCTGGCAATGTTCTTCAACACGGCCATAGATCAGCAACTAGACAAATTCAGATCAGAAAACGGGACGGAACCCGCGGCGGATCAGGTACTCAGAATAAGATCAGAAGTGCTCCAAAATGTTCGGGGAACAGTGCAGGCGGATATACTTAAAGAGGATCAAGGACAGAACACCTGCATATTCTCAACTGATTTCTCATTGAAAATGATGGGAGATATCCAGGAATATTTCATCCAGAATCAGGTGAGGAATTTTTATTCAGTCTCCATTTCCGGATATCACATTGCCGAAGCCGGAGCAAACCCGATAACGCAATTGGCTTTCACCTTGGCTAACGGGTTCACTTACGTCGAGTACCATCTCTCCAGAGGGATGCACATCGACGATTTTGCCCCCAACCTATCTTATTTCTTCTCAAACGGTCTCGAACCCGAGTACAGCGTCATTGGCCGCGTGGCTCGGCGAATCTGGGCAATCTCCATGAAGGAGAAATATGGCGGCAACGAGAGATCCCAGATGTTGAAATATCATATCCAGACCAGCGGTAGATCGCTTCACGCTCAGGATATCCAATTCAACGACATTAGAACTACTCTGCAGGCTTTGATCGCAATTTATGACAACTGTAATTCACTCCATACCAATTCTTACGACGAGGCCATCACAACTCCGACCGAAGAATCGGTACGCCGGGCTCTGGCCATACAGTTGATCATTAACAAGGAATGGGGCCTAAGCAAGGTGGACAATATCAACCAGGGGAGCTTTCTCCTGGAGGAGCTCACTGACTTGGTGGAAGAAGCCGTGCTCCAGGAGTTCGACCGTATTTCGCAAAGAGGCGGGGTGCTGGGGGCTATGGAAACCGGCTACCAGAGGACCAAGATCCAAGATGAATCCCTCAATTATGAAAATCTCAAGTCGACCGGACAGTACCCCATTATAGGTGTAAATACTTTCATCAACCCTTACGCTGATTATTCAGATCAGTTGAAGATTGAACTTGCCAGAGCCACAGAGGACGAAAAGCAATCACAGCTCACGCGATTGAGGGAGTTCCAGGACCGTAACAAGGAAAAAGCCGGCAGCGCCCTCGAGCGACTTCAGAAGGTCTCCCAATCTGGCGGGAAGATATTCGAAGAACTTATGGAGTCCGTGAAATACTGTTCACTTGGTCAGATTTCTCAATGCTTGTTCCAGGCAGGAGGCCAATACAGGCGTAATATGTAGTCCATTAGGGGAGAGCGGAGCCCCTCGGGCGCCAAAATAACGCCGTGCGGATGATGGCGAAACACTAGCTATTCTCAAAAGATCTTTCGGAATTGGATTGCACTGCTGGGCAAGCCAGCAGTGGCACCTAGAAGTCAATCCGTGATTACTTTCGAGAACTGCTCTGGCATTAGTAGCGGCCGGCGTCCCTGCCGGCCTCATTGTGGGGAAGTCACATAAGGACTTCGATGTGTCCCAAGGAAAGGGGAAAAGTTCCTAATGGCGGGGAAATGGAGCCAACTATCTGGCCGGCAGCGACACCGGCCGCCACTGTAGAGACCCCAATCGGCCACGCCTATGGCGGGGAATTTTTATTATTCAGAAGGATGGGATTCCCCTTAAACGACAAACTTGGCCGAACTGCCGTTTCTGGTGGTTGTCACTTCAAGCCGAGCGTCTATGCGTTTGTCAATTCCGGCACGTGAGAAATAATCCCTACCAACCTGCCGTCCTGACGAAGGTCCATCAATGCCCTCAGCGCTAGATCCAGACACTCAGGGTCTAGGCTCCCGAATCCCTCGTCGACGAATATCGTATCCAGGTGAATTCCACCAGCATAGCCTTGCACCACGTCTGCAAGCCCCAGTGCAAGCGATAAGGATGCCAGAAAACTCTCTCCCCCGGAAAGCGTATAAGCGGGCCGTGCTGAACCCGTGGACGTATCGTGAACCTCCAGATCGAGTCCTCCGGGGAACGCGGCGGTCAGCGCGACCAGCCACTCGCTGAAGATGAAACCTGTTGTTTGTCATTATCAAGAACCGTTTCGAAGCGGCATGAAGCACGCATCCAGCAGAGCGGCAAGCACGAAGCGCTGAAAAGTGATCCCATGTTGATTGGAGCCGTTTGCTGCCTGCGCAATGGTCCCTATTACTGAATATTCCTCCTCCAGCGAGCGCAGCAGGCTGGCCGATTCCGCGTGCCGTGCAGGGATCTGTTTATTTGTTGAAGCTTTGCGGCCAAAGTGGCTTCCTCTTTGAGGGCTGTTTCAAGTGCGGCCCTCGCCTCGTTTGCTGCACTCTCGAGTTCTGCGATATCCGGTCGCGAAGGTTTTCGGCATTGACTTTCGCACGATATAGTCTGTCTATGGCCGCGCTGATTCCTCTATCGAAACTTTCGATTTCCGTTTCCAATGCCCGAATCTCTCCAGGGCTTCTTTGGGCATTTTTGAACGATGCTTCATCTGGAAAGCCCGCTTGCAGAAGATTTCGCCTGAATTCTTCTCGTTGGGCCAGCACCCTTGTGCTGCAAATCGCAGCGTTGTCTTCCGCTGATTGCAGAGCCGCTTGAGACGTGTGAACCAGCTCATTTGCGCGTGCCGCTGCTTGTTGAGACGCATCGAAAGCATCTTCCATAAGCTTGAGTTTCTTGGTGTTTTCAGCTATTGAGCGCTCCAATGCTCTGATTTCTTGGAAATCATCTGGCAGTTGGGCTTTCGTGGCGGCAAACACAGTCTGCAGCCTCTGAAGATTGATCAAAGATTCATTTCTTTGTTTCTTCAGCTTGCGAACAGGTCTGTGAAGCTTTGGAGACATCTTTTTCAATGTGTTCCAGTTGCCTTGTAAGATCAGCGGCTTTCTTGCGTGCAACTTCAGCTCTTTTTAGCTCCTTACGGACATCCTCACACTCGACTTGGATTTCTTCCACACCTCTGGATGCGAAATCACCGAGGCCCTCTTTCTGGCATCCGAGTCCGCTGTTGTATTTTAGAGAGGCGAATTTCAACACTGTTTTTATCCAGACGAATCTGATCCCCCAGTGACCTGAATCGATCCACTTTGGCAGCTCTTGCCTTAAGCATTTTTTCGTTCAGTGCTTCATGGTGCAGTGATGCGGGATTAGGATGCTCTTTCGAACCACACACCGGGCACGGGCCGCCAGGCTCCAGTCTCGCAGCTAGTATTGCAGCTTGCCCTTCGATCCATTGATATTCAATGCGCTTGTATTCATCCACGGCCTCTGCCAAATCGTTTTCTGCACCCGTTAACCTGACGCTGATCTCTTGTTGCACCGCCATCTCACGGGATTCATCTTCCTTCAGATTCTGAAGTCTGGTGTGGGTCTGATACGCTTGTTCCAATTCACGCGCCTTGAGCTGGAGAAACTCCGATCTGGCTGCTATTTTTTCTGTTTCTTCCCTCTGAGGAAGAATTTTCTCCATTTGGGAGCGATTGTCCTCTAGGCTGTTTTTCGCGGCTTCCAGTGCGTGATCTTTTATGAAGAATTCTTTCCCGGCCACGGATACCTTTTTCTTAATATCGTCTAGTTCTCGGACGTGCGGAATCAGGGCCTCAAGCTTCCCCAATTCCACTCGCAATTCTTTGACTAACAATTGTTCTTGCTCGTGGTACTTGAGTTTCTCCAGGGCCTTATCCCTATTGGTATTGGTGGTGGCCAGGTTGTCTCTACACTTCTTTAGTTGCTGGCCCGTTTCGTCTGCCTCTCTGGTTTCCTGACAGCCAGGGCTTTTTCTTCAGGTTCCAAAACCGCGGCCCGCCGCGCTGCTGCTAGGGACTTTCGCTTGGCAGTGACTGCCATTTCTTGGTCATGGTAAGTAGCCAGGACTTTTTCCGAAAGTTCCAATTCCTTTAAGGATTCTACAGCTGCCCTGCCCTCGTTAAGTCTCTGCCGGGCTTGTGTCTCGTTACTCTTTAGCTTTTCAACACAATTTCCGAGCTGTTCGCCCCTGGCTTTTGCCTCGGCGTGTTGATCTGAAAGCTTTTCTTCGGATTCGACTTCAGCTTGTTCCAGAATGAACTTCAGGCGCTTCTGTGCGTCTTTGATGTGGATTTCAATATCTTTTGCGGCATGTTTTAGTGCTTCCTCGATACGCCTGTAAAGCTCAGTGCCGAATAGCACTTCCAATATGGTTTGGCGGTCCTTGGAGTCCGAAAGCAACAACCTTCGAAACTCACCTTGCGGAAGCATGATCACTTGTCTGAATTGATCGCTTCGGAAGCCGATGAGTTGCTCTATCTCTTCGGTGACTCTTTTCCATTGAGTGGCAAGCACCGTGCCTTCTTCGGCATCGCATTCGACTCCTGTTCGTTTGAACAATGTGGCATCAGATTTTGCAGTGGTAGAGCGTCCATCTTTTTTTCTGAGTCTGATCTGTTCTGGTTTCCGATAAACTCTATAAGCATCTCCTGAGAGGCTGAAGTCGAACGTCACTTCCGTCAGAACGGAGGGATCGGCATGATCGCTTCTCACTTGTTTCGCTTCTCTATGCGCGCCTGAACACACCCCATAGAGCGCAAAGCAAATGGCATCGAGTATGCTGGTCTTTCCGCCGCCTGTGGGGCCATGAATCAGAAATAGGGAGCGATCCCCCAGATCTCTGAAATCGAGAATTTGTTTCTGCTGCATACGGTCCGAAAGCCTTGGTGACGAGCCTTATTGGCCTCATTATGGGGTCGCCTCCCGTTCTCTGCGTATCAGATCATCCGTGACGCGGCAGTAAGCTTCCGTGTGCGTGTGGGAAAGCTCATCTCCAGTAACCTCACGAAAAAAAGCTGCAAACAGATCAGCATCACTGAGCTTCCTATGATCTTCTGGCGCCCGACCTGCACTGCCACTCACCTCCAAATATGGACGCTCAACATGCAACACATTCGGATAGACTTCCCGGAGTTTGCCCATGACTTCCAGGATGGGAACGCTGATCCAAAAGGGAAACCGTCAGATAATCCTCTCGGTTTTCGCCGGAGCTCGGACCGTTAAGAATGTCTCTGAGAAATCCTTCAACCTTTCGGTACGTTCGCGTCGCACCGAGAGTGACAGATTCCTGACCGCGCAATCACCGTTCGTATCCAGTTCCACTAGGTTTACGACCTTTTTGTGATCTGCTTCCGAAAAGGAGTATTTCAGGAGTGATCCTGAGTAGCGGATTCTGGAATGGCCCGCTACTTGCGGACGGTGCAGATGCCCGAGAGCCACGTAATTGAAATCATGAAAAATAGAAGAATTCACGCATTCAGCTCCCCCCACGCTGAGAGGGCGTTCGGATTCCGCAGAGACACAGCCCGATACGAACGCATGCGCCAACAAAACAGATCGCTCTCCAGAAGAATGTTGGGCCCGGACACGTTCGAGCATCGCCATCATGGCCGGCTCGTGACCCTGGATTACTGGTCTAGCGAGCCTTTCTCTGACCAAGGCTGGTTCGGCATACGGAATTCCATAGAAATGAACGGGCCCGGCATCGTCATAGAGCTTTACGGAAGTAGACTCACTCGAGATTGAGCCGAAAACATGGAGCCCCTGCCCCGAAAAAACTCTTGATCCGAATTCAAGCCGCGTAGGACTGTCATGATTTCCGGCAATTACTATCACTTGGATCTTAAGGTCAATTACAAGCCTGGCAAGGAATTCATCGAGCAGTTCTATAGCGTCGGGTGAAGGCACAGCTCTGTCGTACAAGTCCCCTGAAATAAGAAGCGCGGAGGGCTTGAAATCTTGGGCTAGGCGGACAAGCTGTTCAAGAGCGTACGCCTGATCTTCAATGAGGCGTACGCCGTGCATAAGTCGACCTAGATGCCAGTCGGCAGAGTGTATGAACCTCATATGACCTCCGGATTATTCAGCGGCGAAAGTTATATTTCAATTAACGAAGATGTGGCTGAATTCTATCAGCAAATCCGCTGGGGTTTGAAGGTGTTCAAAGACCTTTGATCCGGTACACGATAGAATGATTTGGGTCTTTGTGATCCAGGTCGATTTCAGCGATACCGCTTCTCACCAATTCCTGAATTATCCTATCAGCCTTTTCAAATGAAATGTCCAGCTCAAGTGCCAATCTGGTGGCAGTGAGGGAGTTGCCGTATTTTGCAGCTACAATGACGGCTTCATTGGTGTCCTTCAGCCTTGGCCGCCATGCCAGCAAAGCGCTTCCTCCAGCCATCATGACCAAACCCGTGAATAGAGTCTGAGGGCCTATAAGAGAAAATGCGTAGAGCGGGCACGAAGTCAGCATGATTATTGCGCCCAATACTATAAGTCCTCGTCCACTCCATTTTCGGCGGGTCGCTTTTCGAGCTTTCTCTCTTAATTGTTCCTGGACTACTTCTCTGATGTCGATCATTCCACTGGATTCCACTCCAGCCTCACGGGCTCTGAGAACCGGTCTGTCATAAACGTCGGGCTTGTGCGAACCCTCTTCACGGCGCTTCAAATCCGGATATTCATATTTTTCCATTGTCCTCATCCCAGAAATGCTAGATTGAAAAACTAGCGCTATTCATGCGTGCAGTCAACGCATCCAACGTAAACGGGTCCTTGACTAAGCCCCAGACCTGGTCGTCTCTTATAATTTTCAAGACCATACACAGTCCACAAGTTGCCATTCCAAAATAAAAGACCCCAGTGGACGCTCGTTAGTTCCATCAGCAGACAAAGTCACAATTTGCCGAAAAAACTGTTCAGTGCGTGTCAGCAACCGTTGGAACAAGCACCCGTACTTTTCCTACAAGGAACTCGAAAATCCTGAAAGAATCTTGACACCCGAGGCACCATTTGTAAACCTAGATTGAGAGTAATTGGTGCACCTCTTTTCCCTGACTGTGGCAAGTAAATCTAGATTTTCGTGAAAGAGTGATGTTTTCACAAATTGAGGACGTTCCAAATAGTGTCAGAAGTCTCATAATTGACCGATAGAAATTATTAGTGAGGGACAAAACAGGTTTTTCGCATCGTGGCAGATGCTTTCTTTGAGAATAGTAGTCAAATTTTGATGAGTTCATTACCTGTTCAGAGTGGATTCTTCGTTGGGGTTGCAGAAAAGTTCTGGGATAGGTCTATCTTCGCTATGACCTCAGAAGGTCGCAGGAGGAAAAGATGAAATTTTGTCGGGCTTCGATTTTATCAATTATCGGCTTCGTTGCCATGGCCCTGTCATGTCAACCAGCCTGGACAGAGCAGAGAATCGGTTACGCTCAGGCTGTAGAGGGGAATTCTTACGTGCGGCACCCCAGTGAATCGGGATTCCGAGCCTTAGGAATGCGGTAATCCCGCTAGTCTCACCGACACCTATCGGATGGACAAGAAAAGCAAACTGTGGCTGAAATTCAATGATGCAAGTGCATCCGCCTGAGACTCTCGGCAGGAACGGACTCAACTAAAGCCGGAAGCTCCGAAGACTCAGCAACCTCTAAAACCAGGACAACCGCCGGAAAAGGAAAAAATCGTCTACCGGCACATACCAGAGGTTTAATTATGGAGGCTTTCCGATTATACTTGAATCAAACTGTGGCATGGCCCTAGCCATGACTCTCATTCGCGATGTCGAAAGAATTTTTTGCCAATAAGTATAGAATGTTCTCTTAAGAAATTATTGCGCTGGAAAATGGGGTGAGGTTTTGGTTCCTGATCTAAATAGGACGATACTGTCCACATATTACGTTATGGCCATTATGTGTGTTGCGGCACTGACGTCAATTTTGTCAGCCTGCGGTTCCAAAACGAACACGATTAAGAATATGGAACTGACCGCGCTAATCGCGGAGGCGGAAAAAAAGGCCTATTTGGTGAATCAATTTCGAACGGAGTTCATCAAGACGCGGCGCAATTCGGTTTTCAACCGTGACATGAAAGTCAAGGGCATACTGGTCTTCCAAAAGCCTGATAAATTTCAGCTCTCAATTTCAGGTGACGCGAATGTGGAGGTGCTGTCCAACGGTCGCATAGTCACTGTGACTCACGACCAAAAGGACCAAGAAGTTTATCGAGTACACGGCGAGAGAGATCTATCCAAAATGGCAGATCCGCTGATGCTCCTTATGGAAAGCATGGGTAATGGTGGGTTGCGCCGCTTTACTGTCATCAAGAGCGTGCAGATGGGGAACACTCTGATCGCGGAAGTCGACCCTTCCAATTACAGGGCCTTCGCTAGAGTAAAAAAAGCGACCCTTGCGATCGATGATTCGGGCCAGTTGACCAAGGTCAGTATAGATTTCAAGAACGGCGATGTAGATGAAATCGAATTCAAATCATGGGCACTGCTGGCCCAGAATGACCCTGCGATAATCTCTCTTAATGACAAACTCAGTAGGATAGCGGACCATGCATCAATAAATGAACCGCGGACGGACATTTCGGGCCTGGACGTTGGCTCTGCAAGCGTTGCAGAAGTCAGCCCAAACGGCACGCGTCTGATCGACTAATAGCAATTACAGAGGCAGAGGATCGCCGAAAAATGGTTACTTCAGCTCAGGGAGAAAGCTTACATCCAAGTCCATGTTCACAAACCTCCAGGAATTTCCCGCGAACAAAGCCTTTTCCCAGCCGGAAGAAGCTGGTCTCGCCCATACTCCTTGTTTTGCGACCTTCGTATTCGTCTCAGGGAACAGCTCGTCTTTTGCGAAGAAGCGTGCTTCCCATTTAATTCCTTTGATTCTATAGAACCGGCTTTCTATCATTTGTCAGCGTGTGGGGGTAAGACGCTGCGAGCGTAGAATGGTTTGCGCCAAGGATTCTTAAGATGTTTGCCTCGGATTGAGGCATAGAGCATCAGGGGAGATGTCAGTACCAAAGAAGCTAATCCTAAAATAGCGACAACCATTACCAGAGGAATCATTGCAGTGAGGAACCATATTGTCCTTATCTTGTGTGCGACATTGGGCTGCATTTTTTCGTTTCTCCGAAAGGCAAGCTCAACGTCGAGCCGCATTTATAGATATTTTGTGCCCACCACTCGTTCTCAACACCCCGACAAGGTCGCCTCCGGAAGTCACATTGCCCGAAAAGGCGTGGCCGCTGTAATGGCTTGCCTGAATCTTATTCCCGTTTACGGTCCCCTTGAAATGGTAGGTGTTTTTCTTCCCGCCTGAGTAAACATGGGCGACACCCTGAATGGCATCACCATCTTGGTCTATTCTAGCTTGTATAACTGATCCCATTACAGAAGCTTCATAGTCGCCGGAAACATTTCTTTGCGCGCTATAGGCCGGAAGGCAAGAAATGACAATGATAAAAGAAAATACTGCTCGCTTGAACATAGGTCGGCCTCCTTATTGTCCATATCACCTCCGGACTTTTTCGAATAAGATTGCCTCGCGCCAAAGTTGTTCCAATATTCTTTCTTGAATGACATTCCGACTTCTATGAACATGGTTGAAAAGGCCCTTCTTTTCAACGTTTTTGGGCATGTGTATTCGTCTCTAGGGAATGTCCAAACGGATTGCGCCAGTGAACCATCTTTCTGCTCGCCGAGCTAACCGACGGACCTGCCTCGCGTCTCCTTCGGCTAGGGCCCCGTATCTTCCATCTACGGAGCGCACAATCGTTAATCCCGAATCAATATCTCTTTCTTCGCCATTTCTAACGAGCCTGAGGGAAAAGTTTTCTGCAAATTCCACGAATGTTGGGTCCATCTCTTCAATAGCCATGACTATCGTCTGCATCATTCCCAACAACATGTGACGGTCAGGTCTGGGCTTTTTGTCTTCCAGAAATACTTCCGGGGAGCTGTCTTCGTGGAGACATATGACCAGTTCCAGCTCCGAACCGAAAAGCTGCAATTGCGGTAATGGACTAACCAATAATTTCATGGTTACAGTTTCGCTCAGTCGCCTGGCCTTTTCCCTTTTTTCATTCTCTGCCGGAGGGATTCCGCCAAGATTATCGCAGCGCTTTGGGACACGTTCAAGGAATCAATCTTTCCTACCATTGGAATATAAATGCTCTGGTCGCATCTTTCACGGACGAGCCTCCGCAGGCCCTTGCCCTCGGATCCTAAGACTACTGCGATATTTTCCGAAAGGTCGACTGAAAACACGTCCACAGTCGCCGTCGCATCTGCTGCATACACCCAAAAACCGGAATCTTTGAGTGTTTCGATGGCTCGAACGAGATTGATGACTCTTGCCACTGGAACATGCGCTGATGCTCCCGCTGCTGCCTTTTCAACCGCAGCGGTGACCGGTACGGCCCGATCTTTAGTCAATATAACGCCGGCAGCTCCCAAGCACTCACAACTACGAAGGATGCTTCCCAGATTCGCAGGGTCCTGAATTTCGTCCAGGACCAAAACCAAGCTCCGGGAATCTCTAGATCGTGAGAGCAGATCCTCGATGTCCGCATAGAAAAAAGGCGCTACCCTGGCGGCCAAACCTTGATGGTGCTGGGACCCCGCGATGGAAGCAAGCTGATCGCTCGGAAGTCTCTTTATCGGGATGCTTGCAGCTTCCAGTCTTGGAATAAGATCCTGTACGGTGGATTCTCTGGAGATTAAGACTTCTTCAATGCGTCTCTTGCCTACTTTGAGGGTCTCTAGTATCGGGTGGACGCCGTACAGAACCGTTTGAGGTGGTCTTTTCGTTTTCAATCGGGCTTGGAGTTCGCAGCGACGTCTCGCTTGTCACTGAGTTCCTCTTGGGAGGGCATCCTTGATTTGACCTTGTCAGCAGCGATTTCTCTCAAGGCCATAACAACCTCTCTGTTGTCCCTGTCACGAACCATCAGAGGAGCACCCCTTTTCAATTCCTTTGTCCTTTTGGACGCCAGTATCACAAGTGCAAAACGATTCTCAACTCTTTCCAAGCAGTCTTCAACTGTTACTCTCGCCATGATTTCCCTTCTTTTGTCACTCTATGTTTTGGGTTTGTTCTCTTATTTTTTCCAATTCGGACTTCATGAAAACCACATGAGAAGCAATCTCCGTGGAAGCAGATTTTGACCCCATGGTGTTTACTTCTCGATTAATTTCCTGCAGCAAGAAATCTAATTTTCTCCCGAGCGGTGACCCCTCGGAAAAGAAATTAATGAATTGTTCCACATGACTATCTAAGCGAGTTAATTCCTCAGTGATATCAGCTCTATCTGCAATCAGAGCAACCTCTTGAGCCAGACGGTCGTGATCGAGTTCCAAGCCGCCCGCGAGTTCCTTCACCCTTCTGTCGAGTCTATCTTTGGCCGCAGAACCACTTGATCAACCAGCGGCCCAATCAGGCGCGAGGTTTCTCGCACTGACACGAGTCTTTTTTCGATGTCTTGCCATAGTGCAGCCCCTTCTGCTCGCCTCATTTGATCAAGAGCGTCGATTGCCTTGCGGAGACTCTCCTCAATCACAGGCCATTCTCGCTCGATCTGATCTTCTTTTTCCGCGGGAACTATTATGTCTTTGAGTGTAAGCATGTCGCTCACCGTGATGTCTCCTGAAAGCCCGATTTTCTCTTTGAGTCCTGTAAGACATCCGTGATAGGCTTTGGCTAATGACTCGTCCAGGGTGACCTCTATCAGACCGCTTTTCCCAGCGGCACGAGTGACCATAACATCGAATTTTCCTCTGCTAATAATTTCTGTTATTATTTTGCGAACTTGGGGCTCGAAGCTGTTATAGATCCTGGGCAACTTGACCGAAATATCCAGGAAACGATGGTTTACGGCTTTGATTTCTGTAATAATCTCAATCTCGCCCATCGCCACGCGGCCGCGGCCGAATCCGGTCATGCTCTTGATTGAGCCCATTGAAGCGCCTATTTCGGCAACATGCATTTATAATGCTCCCTGAACCTGTTGAGTATTTCTATCATTTCGTGTGCGGCATAATCCGGGTACGTCCATTCAAGTGGCCTATATGTTCCCGCTCTGTAAATAAGCGTCAGATCCGCGAATATGCCATCCCTTAAGTATATTCGATGTGCGTTGTTCTTTCCGGTGGCCAGGACGAAATTACCCAGAGTCAATAATCCCGGATCAAGATTGAACCGCCGTTTGCCATTCACGATATATGTCTGTTCTATGAAATTAGTCAAGCGTTTGATATCGGATAGAACACTCCTGTCCACAAGATCTCTAAATGCCCACATCCATCTCTGGATTCCCGGGCCCATTTCGCTATCATAATAGGAGGTGAAGTCGAACGAGATCGGCCCCACTTCTTCTTCACTGGGGCCAAGGTCTTTGACCAGGACTGACTTGACCAAATCCAGGACACCCTCGTCCGATGCCAGAAACGCTGACCACAACCCTGGCAGGCTCAGGGATTCGAGGAATACTCAATGCAGTTCCTATTTGAAATGTTTTGAATACTGAAACCCGATGAAAAAAGAGAGGTCAGTCCTCATCACATCACTCAGGCGGAAAATCTCTCTCTTCTTCAAGCCCAGATTTGATACCCTCGAGCATTGACTTGGGAAAATCTCTTGAAGCAGTTTCGAAAATCTTAGGGGCCTCTTCCCGTCTGCGCCTGATTACTTTCAGCGGCTTGGCCGTGTTGACGGCCAGTTCAATCTTTGGGGACCTGGTCTTCTTCACCGGAGTTGGCACTATCTGCACATTCACATCCGGGATCTTGACCTCTTCGTCCTCAATTTTCGGTATCACATGCTCGGGTGTAGTCTCCAGTGGGACGCTCTTTTGCATTATATCCAATTCATGTTCCTCGACTGGAGATTCTCTTGTTTCATGCCTCATCTTAACTTTGTGAAGTTTTGTGGAAATCAATTCCGAAATCTTACCTCCGAGCTTGATTTTGGTCTTTTTCAGGCTTGAAATTCTGGAGTTCGCCGGCATTCTAGGCACTATTTGTTTGGTCTTCTGTAGTCCGTGAACTTCCGCTTCATTGGCGGTCCCGCCTTTGTCAGCCTTCGAAGCCTCACAATCCGTGCACTTGAGCGTGGATGATTGCGATTCGGTGTACCATGTGGTTCCTGCATCTAATCTGCAAATGATGCTCCCCATGTTAGGGTCTACAACTGTACCGTGAGGCATTCCGGCGCTGAATTCAATCATCCTGAAGAAGTTCTTGCCTCTTGTCATTTCTGATCAGATCCTTTTGTTGGATTAGTATTCATTTTAAATTATATCGCGGAAGTCGTTGGATTTCAATGTCCATAATTCTAAATTCTCCTGTTTTTTCAGATAAATTCAACCACACAGCAGAGACTTTTCTCGTGAATAAGCGCAGCATGTCGGTAACGCGCATTAAGGAATATCTATATGACTTCCATTCATGAAGGTCAGGAACTTAACCAAAGGTCTTTAATACAACTTCATCGCGGATATTAATGAAGCGATTGAACTACATTTTTCTGAGTCTTTCTTCTTCCTCTGCGGAAGTTTTACATTCTATGCAGTGAGTGGTAACAGGCCGAGCTTCAAGTCTCTTAAATTCTATGGGTTCTCCACAGACTTCGCAGGAAACCGAAAGTTCCGTCCTCGACTTTTTCCAATGCTTTTCTTATTTTGTTTATGAGCTTGCGTTCTCTATCGCGGATTCGAAGATTCGAAATTGCGATCCGATTCCATGGACGCTCGGTCTGTGGGATCGGGAAAAGATGACTTTGTTTCCATTTCTGTCATCTCATCAACTGTTCTGCCTGCACCGCGCACAAGCTCATCCAATTGTTTTTGAAGTATACCCTGGAAATATTCCAGATCTTCCTTTTTCAGCTTCATAACAGTCCTCCAAGGAAATGAATATCCTCATCCAGCGGATATTTCTGGAGAACCTCTCGTCATTTTCAATCTTCGATGCGAGCCTTCGCTTGCACGATTCACATATGTCTTGGTCATCCCAAACCGATGCGCTAAGGAGCAAAACGTATCTCACCTTTTCCCAACAGATCGTGTAGATGAATTATGCCTGCCAAATTCTGGTCTTTATTCACCACAGCCAGAGCCGTTATTAGTTTTCGCTCCATGATTTCCAGCGCTTCCGCTGCCGTTCTATCTTCACGAATAGTCAAAGGATTCGCCGTCATCAAATCCACAGAGCGAGTTTTGTAGATCGCTTGTTCTGTTGACAGAAATCTTCTCAGGTCTCCATCTGTTATGATTCCCAAGAGCCGGTCATTTTGCGTGACCAAAGTGAATCCGAGATTCTGGCGGTTTATGCACTCGATGACCTCTTTCAGAGAGGCATCTTGCCCTACCTCGGGAATCGTCGGACGGCGCAACATAATATCCCTGACTTTCAAATTCAGGCGCTCGCCTAGAGTTCCTGCGGGATGATGGCGCAAGAAATCTTCCTTCCGGAACCCCCTTTTAATCATAAGCGCTACAGCGAGAGAATCGCCCAACGACAAGGCCGCGGTCGTGCTCGCTGTTGGCACCATGTTCAGGGGACATGCTTCCCGCGGGACCCTGCAATCGAGCACGAAATCCGCCATCCTCGCCAACGTGGACGAACCCCCGCCGGTGATTGCGATAGTGAGCGGTCCTCTCTTTTTTATAGTGGCTGCGAGAGAAGTGATCTCAGGGGTTTCCCCGCTGTTTGAAAGCGCAATCAAAGCGTCGTCTCTGGTGACGATACCGAGATCTCCGTGAAGCCCTTCCACAGGATGGACGAAAATCGCCGGAGATCCGGGTACTGGTCAATGTGGCAGCTATTTTTCTGGCAATCAGGCCCGACTTGCCTACTCCAGTGATGATGATTCTTCCCCGGAGAGAATAAAGAAGAGCCACGCATTCGTCGAACTTCTCATCCAATCGGTCCATGACGGACCGGATTCCTTCTATTTCTATTTCAAGCACCCGCCTGGCTATTTCGAAGGCAGGAAGGTTCGCCTCACAAATAAGTGGAGATTGCATTGGCCACCATTTCAACCACTTGTTTTACTTCAGCTTCGTCTTCGCCTTCCGCCATGACGCGGCAAAGAAGCTGCGTACCCGAATACCGGACCAGAAGCCGCCCCCGGTCTTTGAGCCTGTTTTGACAGTGGTCCATAACTTCTTTTATTTGAGGCACTTCCTTCAGATCTTTTCTGCTCTTGACTTCCACATTGGTTAGGACCTGCGGAAACAGTTTTACCCCTGATACCAGTTCGGACAAAGGTTTTCCAGTTTCTTTCATTATTCTTAATACTTGCAAGGCCGAGAGTATCCCGTCCCCGGACGTGATCTGATCCAAGAAAATAAGATGTCCTGATTGCTCACCACCGAAGTTGTATCCGTCCCGTCGCATTCGTTCCACCACATGCCTGTCACCAACCGGCGTGCGAACAAGCTGACCGCCGAGATCTCTCACTGCCACCTCAAGTCCCATGTTACTCATCACGGTGGCTACAAGAGTATTCTTCTTTAATTCATTTCGACTCATCATGTCTCTGGCGATCAGTCCCATTATCTGATCCCCATTGACCTCGTTCCCTTTTTCATCAGCGAAAATCACTCGGTCGGCATCTCCGTCCAACGCAATTCCTGCATGGGAGCCCCTTGAACGAACTTCCTCGCACATGAATTCCGGGAATAATGAGCCGCACTTGTGGTTGATATTTTGGCCATCAGGATTGATACCCATGGGAGTAACGTTTGCTCCCAGTTCCTCGAAAACCAAGGGAGCGGCCTTGTACGCCGCACCGTTAGCGCAGTCCAGTACGACATTAATGCCATCCAGAGTAAGATTTCTGGGAAACGAGTTTTTTACAAAAACCACATATCTACCGAGCGCGTCGTCTATTCTAAACGCTTTTCCGATTTTCTCAGCAGTTGGGCGAATTTCATCTATATTGTGGGAAAAAATCAGCCTTTCGATTTCGCATTCAAGCTCATCCGATAATTTGAAGCCATCTCTGGAGAAAAATTTTATGCCGTTGTCTTGGAAGGGATTGTGGGACGCTGATATTACCGCGCCGGCGTCGCATCTCATGTTCGTCGTAAGAAATGCTATCCCCGGAGTGGGCATCGGGCCGACCATGAGCACGTCCACCCCCATTGAGCAAATCCCCGCGGCAAGCGCTGTTTCCAGCATGTAACACGAAAGACGGGTGTCTTTTCCTAAAAGTATTCTGTGCCTTCTGCCTGGATGGGTAAGCGTAAGATGAGCGATAGACCGTCCGAGTTTCAGGGCGGTTTCCGCAGTCATGGGCTCCAGATCGGCAATGCCACGCACTCCGTCAGTGCCGAAAAGCTTATTGGCCATGTTATTCCAATTCATACAATTTGGCTCGCTGATGATTCGAGGCCCGGGACTATGCATGCCATGAAACGGGCATCATTTCAATCCAGGCGTCGAATCTGATCGAGCAATTGCGCTGCAAACCCCTTTGGAACCGAGTAAGCAAATTCGGGTTTAGGGAGCCGTTTGCAACGTAATCTTTGAAACTAACATGCTTTTTGCCTATTAACAAGAAATTTTTCGCTGAGTGGGCAACCCTTCAGTTAAGGGCGGGATGCGCTCACTCCAGGCAATTCCAGGAAATTGTGGGGAGGGCTTTCAACCTGCCATCAAGGGCTTTCAGGACAAGGCAGGCTGGAAAGCCTACCCCACAAAGCTGTTTGCCCCCGGTAACTGTTTTATTATTTAAGTTGGCAAGCATTCATTTGCGCTGGAAGATTGCCGTCGCCAACAAGTGAAACAATCTCTCTGAGTGCGAACGTGGAGGAGTCTTTCTACCTGCCATTTTCTGACCCTAAATTATTGCTCGGTAATTTTACCTCACGTGACAGGAACGTGCCCTGTATCACTAGAATCCCTCAAAAACAGGTCGGAGGCTGTGTTGACAGCAAGTGATTGCTTGCTTAGAATCTTTATGGGACTATTGAAACATTCTCGTAAGTTGCAAGAAGAAAGCTGGAATGGAAATCATATGAGCGCTCATTCGGACAAAATTACGATTAAGGGGGTGGAAATTCACCTGGTTGACCCTCCCATGCTGGACGTAGAATGGGTCGGAATGAAGGAACCCCTGACTCAATTGATCGCAGCCTGGTCGGATGACGGGACGGACCCGCCGATGCAGCCCAGGATCTTGGGAAAACCTGGAGTGGGAAAGACCTCCCTGGCGATCACCGCCGCGAAAACGATGAAGCAGGATTTATACATAACTCAGTGCACTGTGGATACAAAACCCGAGGACCTCATAATATCTCCGGTCATAGCTGACAACGGAAAAATCAGGTATGTGGCTTCTCCTCTGGTTTCGGCTATGATAAGAGGCGGGATTTGTCTTCTCGATGAAGGCAATAGGATGAGCGAGAAAAGTTGGGCCTCCATTGCTCCTCTTCTGGATATGCGTAGAAGCGTTTATTCAATTGTAGCCGGCGTGGAAATTAAAGCAAAACCTGAGTTCAGGGTTTGTGTCACCATGAATGAGGACGCGTCCACGTTCGAAGTGCCGGAATACATTCACTCCAGATTGCAGCCTGCCATACTTATGGATTTTCCCACACGAGAAGAGGAATTTCGCATTCTGAGAGGAAAATTGGACGGACCTTCTGATGATCTTATCCGCGAGGTCGTGGAGATACTTCAGCATTCCCACTCGCGCGATGAGGATCTGAGCGTGAGGGACGGACTCAATATTGCCCGCTACGCCTACAGATTAATTAAATTCAGGCCTGATTTCGACGAGCGAAAAGCCCTTGACCAATCGTTGTTTCAGATTACCGGAGAAAATGTTGCCTCAATTAATGGGCCAAAACTGGTCTGACGTAATCAGGTACGAAAACATTACCCTTATCGGGGTATTGCACTACCGCATCGAGTTTTCGGTCCTGGTGAACACGTTCATCAGAAACGAGAAGCCCGATTGTATTTGCGTTGAGTTGCCTCACGGCTTGCGTCATGAGATAGCATCAGGCATCAGGAGATTTCCGTATCATTCGGTAATTCTGTATGAGACAGCAGCAAAGGAAACGCAGTACTCGTTGTTGGAAGGCTCGGACGGAGTGACAAGAAGCTGTGCGCTCCGGCCTGGAATTAGATATTCCTGTGAGATACGTGGACCCTCTTACGCTAAGGTATCCTTTATTCATGGACCGCGGACCTGATGCGTATCTCATAGACATGTTGGGTCAGAAAACTTTCATGGAAGCGTTCTTGTCGGGACCTCCAAAAACTGCAGCCGCTGATGAAGAAAATCTTCGACGAGAAGCCTACATGGCAGCCCGCATTCAAGAGGCATCCAAGGATCATGAGAAGGTCCTTTTTGTTGGAGGGTTTTCGCATATTCCCGGAATTGTTGAGCTCCTGGATCGACCTCAGGCGTTGCCCTTGATGAAGACAGGCGTTTCGGCTGCTGCGCTGGCACCGATCCATCCGGATTCATTGAAAAAGGGATTCACTGAGATACCAAAGATAACCGAGGTCTTTGAAAGGTGGCGAAAAGGCCAGGAAGAACCTCCTCCGGAAAACCGTCATGAGCTGATCGTCCAGTTGATGAAATCTTCCGCGGAATACTTCAGCGCACAGACGCATCAGGAAGTTCCCGAATATGTGCGACTCAGTTGGGTCAGGTTCCTGCGAAAGTGGCTGCGATTCAAAGGTGAGCTCCTTCCGGACCTGTATCATCTGGTTTCCACTGCTCGTTCTGCGATGGACGAGGATTTTGCTTACCATGTTCACGAATTTCTCGCTGACTACGAGTGGTCCAACGATCCGCTGGATCCTGGCGCAGTGCTGTTGGACGAAGATAACCTGCTGTTCCACGGCCATAAGATAATTCTCCACAAGAAGCTGAGGACGCTCTTTCCCTCTTCCAGAAAGTACCGCATGAAAGCGGTCACCTCAGGGAAATGGAAGGAACATCTGAAGAAGAATTGGGATTCCGCAGATTCCAATGAAGTGGACATTTGCTCGTATCCGCCAGAGGATGTGGAAGTGGAACGTTGGGGTTCCGCGCTCATTAAGCATGCGAACCATCTACTTCAAACTGCTCAGACGAACGCTGAACCGTTTGTGGCGGATTTCGGCCACGGCCCGGACATCCGAGAAACTCTTCGCAAAATACTACGAAAAACGCATTTATGTGAGGACCGGCGATGAGGGCGGTCTAGAATTCGGGTCGGTAGTAGTGATATTCAACCGGGATGAACGTGCGGTGAATTATCCATTTCAGATGACCTGGCTTGGGGAGCATTCCCAGGAATCAGATATGGCTTTTTATTCCACCATTCCCGGAGCTGATGTGGTGGGGCCTGGAATAAGTCGAATGGAACACGGCGGATTCATGATGTCGTATCCGCCCTTGAGGATGTATGACATTTGGAGAGACCCAACCTTTGATTTTGTGCCCTCGCGCCACGAGAAGCTGCTTGTGGCGGGCATCGCGTATTCTGAAAAGCCCGGAGTCGTCTATGTTGCCAAGACACCACCCACGGCCAAATGGAAGAAACTCGCCAAGAGCATGGGAAAGAGAATCATTTATATTCCTCTTGGGGTCACTAAACCCATTGCACGTCAAAAGGATGCGCACCTTCCACATGCTCAAGAACAAGGGCCTTCGCAACACCGCCCACCAGTACCATGAAGACGGATTAGATGGCAGCCGCATGCCATAGATTTCTGCAGCAAAGAACCAATAATTCCAGCCTGGTTGATTCCGGGGACTTCCGCAACATGATTTTTTGCCGCTAAAATTCGTTGACAGACTCACAACAACTTGATTAGTATATTCGGATGTTCGAGCCGAGGTAGCTCAGCCGGTAGAGCAGAGGACTGAAAATCCTTGTGTCGATGGTTCGATTCCGTCCCTCGGCACCATGAATCGAAAAGAATCCCGCCTAGTTGTTGACCACAGCCAGGCGGGTTTTTTTTCAAGACGACGGGTGAACCTAGTTTGGACCTATCCCTACTGCGAACACGCTCGGAATGTTTGGAACCAATGCCGTCCACTTCCTGCAGCTTCTCGGCATCTTCCTCAATAACCTTGATAGACCTCCTCAAATTTCTTGACCATAATTTTGGCCATGACCGGGCTAATGCCTTTGATGAGCCCCGAGACGAGATATTTCTCTATTCCTGCAACGGTTGCCGGGACAAGGGTCGTATACCGTACTATATTGAACTGCTCTCCGATCTTTGAGTGATTGATCCATTCACCCATTGCGCGCACAACCTTGCCCGGTGAGGAAGGTTACTTGTCCTACTGACCTTGAACGGTACACAATCCGGCTGCTCGCTATGCGTATAAAAGGAGTCCTTGGGCATTTTTCTGCAAGAAAGGAATCCAGAATATTTGACCCGGCGACCGATATTTACCTATCCAACGGGACAGCACCCAAAATGTGGTGGACAAAAGTTGTCCAGTGCGATACAGAAGGGGCCATCGCAACAAAATGAAAAGCGGCAGATGCCCCAACCGAACAGGGGGGAGGCGGAACAGATAAGGAAACGTGGTTCGCATATATCCTTCGATGCTCGGACTCTACCCTTAATGGCGGGACCACCACTGAGCTGGGGCACCTCTAAGAGGTACATGAAGCAGTGACGGGGGCAGGGTACACACGGTCAAGGCTCCCAGTGAGCCTCGTATGGAACGGACAGGCAACTAACAAATCGAAAGCTCTTAAAGAAGAATTAAGGACTAAACGGTTGCACAAAGCCGAAAAGGAGCTTTCCGTAGCCTGTAAATCAGGCGGAGAGCCCGAACACTCAAATCCCACAGGAGGTATTGCGATGACAAAGGCTGAACTCGTATCGAAGTTGGCGGACGAGACGAAGGTAACCAAGAAGGTGGCAGCAGCGATGCTGGACTCATTGGTGAAAACACTGCAGACCGGCCTTAAGGACGGCGGTAAGATAAGAATCGATGGACTGGGAACATTTGCGGTTGCAGACCGTAAGGCACGTAATGGTGTGAACCCACAGACCAGAGCGAAGATCAAGATTCCGGCAACCAAGGCTCCGGTGTTTCGAGCGGCAAAAGCACTGAAGGAAGCAGTGAAACCGGTTCCGAAGAAAGCCGGGAAGAAGTCCAAGTGACCTCAACAACTCGTCTTTATCGGTGGATTCGCTTTCTTGAAGCTGCGTTGGTCATCGAGACATGACATGTGTCCCAACGGTATCGGCTGAGAATCAAAATGGGAGGTCACGATGAGCAATCCTCTTGATCCAGTACCGAATCGCTTTCGAAAAGGCCGTAGGTCCACACCGAAAGAGGCAGAAGTTGATTACGGAGTTGAAAGAGACTGACGTCGGTAAGGACCGTCGGGCGCAGCTCGTGAAGGAATCGGCGGAACTTGATACAGAATGGCTCGAAGATCTGGTTGCACTTTGGAACGCTATGGGGCAGTGTTCGGTTCTTCAGGAAAAGCTGGGCCGCTGAGGTTATCCCCTAAGCCTGATTGTGCCTGCGTAGTAACCTCAGAATCTTGTGCGAGAATCGCGGTCGGCTCGCCGCTGTGTGCCCAATGGCTCATCCTTGCATATATCGAGTACAGAGGGCCGGGGAGGAGATAGCTGTTGCGAATCCTTGCCCGACCCTCAAGCTAATTTACAAACAAGCGATTACCAGCGGGATCCTCCGCCGCTGCGTCCGCCGCCGCCCCGAGAGTCGGTCTTGGGTTTAGCCTCGTTCACTTTCAGGCTCCTGCCGCCGAGATCCCTAGAATCCAATGCCTGGATGGCCTTAAGACCTTCTTCGCGGTTGGACATTTCGATGAATCCGAATCCCCGAGACTTGGTGGTAAATTGGTCAACGATGACCTTAGCGGATACTACTTCCCCGTACGTGGCAAACAAGCCGTTGAGATCTGCCTCGCTTGAATCGAAAGACAGGTTTCCGACATAAATTTTAATACTCATTCTCTAGCTCCTTTTAGGAAAGGCACGCCACACGTTAAGCGACAGTGCATTTGCAGATACGAACAAGGGCTTTTTGTGAACGGGGATAAACCGGATGGAATTGCGGTCTGGAATCCTCTACACGGGGCCTATGTCCAGGATCTTAATCCTTGCATGACACCCGTAGTCCCTGACGCGAGGCCGACTGGAGAAACACAAGTTAAGGTTCAATATTAAGACTAGAGCCTAAGGCTCTACTTGTCAAGCGATTGTAATCGCAACCTGCAATTCATTTTTATTCTCACATTATATCAAAGACGTATGCTTTTTCCGTTCGGTTGAGGCCCCCATTCGTGCGAAGATTCCGATTGACCGTCGCTGTTCGAAGGATCATATTCAACCACTTGAAACAAAAGGCGTTATAAGCAAAGTGACTCGCCTCACTCCGGGGCTTACTTCGGCCGTCAGACAGGATGAAGAAAACATGGATCTGGACGAAGCTGTAATTCTTAGGACCTATGCCAGCGAAACGTTCGCCAGCATCGCCGCTTCACGCCTGGGATCTCAAGGCATAGAAGCGCACATTCAAAAGGACGACTGTGGGGGGGCTTATCCGTCGCTGCAGATGTCGGGAGGCGTACGACTCCTTGTTATGCCTGAGGACCTAATAGATGCACAAGCGATTCTCAATGAAATGGAGGCGGAAGAGTCCGGAAAAATTCAGATACAGGCGGAACAGGAAGATCCCAAGACAACAAAAGCAAGTCGGAAGCCTTTTGGGGTTTTGGTTATGAAAGATCTTCCGAGCCAGCAGCTTGACGAACTG
The DNA here is from genome assembly GCA_963700305.1 of uncultured delta proteobacterium. GTDB lineage: Bacteria > Desulfobacterota > Desulfomonilia > Desulfomonilales > Desulfomonilaceae > Desulfomonile. The sequence goes on along the minus strand of CAVOXB010000014.1, from coordinate 67,277 downwards.
AAGACGGTCATCTTTACTTATGTCGTGATGGCTCCGCTCCTATCGGCATTGTTCGCGGACAAGATCGACAACGTTTTTGTTGCTTGCCTGTTGTTTGTGGGACTTATAGGGACGGTTTTCGTACATTTGAGGAACCGACTGGGAAAACTGGAAGAATCGCTCCAGGAGCAGGAGCGGAGGCTCATGGAACTGGAGGGCGTGAATGACGAGTAATTCGAATAAGTTCCGTCAGAACAAGTAGCGCTGTCCCGAAAGACACGTAGTGCTACTGCGCGCCGACTCTCTGACTTGCCACGAATCCTCATATTCATGTGCCGGAGGTTGAAGGGTCACCCCGCCAATCAACCTAGTCGGATCTTTTGTTTGCCTTTATGGGAATTCTCCCGGCTTGCGCCGCTTCGGCTCGAGTTCGTCAGATATCTTGAAAAAAGGTGAGGCTCTAGTAGTTGAGTCTATGGTTATGCAGAAGACGCAATCTTCTCCTCGATCCGATAGAGCCTGACCACAACCAGGACATCTTAGCACCGGGTCTGCCTCATCTGAGAAAGCCCTGAATACATCGCTTTCAGTCAATTTAGACCTTTCATAGAAATCCAGGTCGGACATAAGACCCGCTTGGACCAATTTCCTAAAGACATACTGCAAAGTGCGAGGCGTCAACCCATGTCTTTCCATTAACTGAGCATCGCTTAGCCCGGCTCGAACATCTTCAACTATTTTCTTGGCCTTTATTTTGCGTTTTGCCATGAAAGCACCCCCGTGAATCTTCAGCCCCACCCCAAAGGTCAGAACTGTTCTCGGTAATCTTTTCTTAGGCTCCGGTCCACACGATCCGGAAAATCGTTCTTGAAACGATTGGCGAGTCCAATTCCTTGGGAAAGAACTTCATCAACGAGTTTGTTTGAGGATGCAGCCAATTCCCCGGCAGAAGACTTGCCAATAGTTTCCATGAGCTCAATCACACATATCTGCCCACGATTCCCGCGTCTCATCATGGCCGTTATCCGCTTGCCACCGATCATGTGGCCTCAACAAAATATGTATCAGGTTTCAAAGGTCAAGGTCATTAATTGGACCAGTTCCTGAATTGCTACTGCGATTTTCTCGTCGATGTGAAGCATCTCGAATCCAGCTGAGCTGAGTCCTCCATGGCCATTCGGTTTGAACCAACGGCATTCCGCGACAACTGAAAAAGGTTCAAGATCAGCAAGCTCGTCAGGAACGAGTACGAGCGTCTTCTTTTCTCCAACACTAGCGAAAATTCCGATCACCCCGAAGCCTTTGTCAGACAGGTCCTTAATCTTGCCTTTGTTATCAGGGTTGGTTTCCTCGTAAACTTTTATTCCTAATATTGGATAGTTTCTGACGCTGTTGCGAATCCGTTGAAGAGTTACAGAATCCTCCAGATTTGGGTATATGCTAAGAAGTTCGTCCCAAGTCAGAGCCCCAGACCGTATGAGTTTCCAGAAAGTGCTTTGAAGTCCCCGGGAGGAGAGTCCGTATTTTTCCATAATTTGCGGTTCTGTCATCCCCAATCGGATGTCCGCTAGAACTTCACTCGTTTTTATTCTCACTCTCAAGCTTTTTCTCGGCTGATCGTCGAAAAAGGCGATGCCGGCTTCCGTCATTTCGGTAAAAACCTTCTTAAGTCCCCACCTTGTCAGGTTGTATTTTTCCATCAGGCCTTTATTGGTAATGCCTGATCTTATTTCCCGAAGCAATTCGGCAGCGTTAATTCGTCTTATGGCCCCCAGCTGGGCCAGTTTTACAAACAGACTTTCCAACGTCCGGGGTGTGAGGTTATACTTCTCTATTAGCTCAGAGTCACTCAAACCAGAGCGAATGTCCTTAAGAACGTCCTGCGCATTTAGGACCTTTCTGACCATAATTCCCCACCGTCATCCGTTTCTAGCATCAGGGAGTTTGTCATTCCATTCTAGAACTACTGGAGCTTGCTAGCAACCAAAAAATTGAGAGAGTCGTAACCATTCAGTTTTGCGGGGCGAGAGCCTGCGAGTGAAGGTTTCGACGCTGGGAGAACCATACGGTCACAACATAGGCGTGATCGTCACCCGGCAAAAACCGGGGCCAGTCTGCGTTCCTGCTTTCGGAGAATTCTACACCGTGTAAGGTGCTGTTGGCCTGAAAAATGGAAAGGGTTTTGGCATGTTGGCAGACATCCGGTAGTTTTTGTGGCGGGACGAATGTCGTGAAGCCACTGCGAAGAACCGAAAATTAATCGTTCTCCGGTGGTCATCGATGGCTTACGGGGAATCTCAGCTGTCCACCAAGGTCGATAAGGCTGGATCAATAGGACTGCATTGTGCGTATAGCCCGAGGCACCGTATCAAATCACGCACCCCGGTTTCCGGCTTCCAGGACCTCCGGTGTTTCGATCACTTCTTCTTTCCACCTTCGAACTGAAGCATCCTGGCAAGCGGCCCTGAACCGGCAGCGGTCTTCAGTGCAATCGTTGTAGCCCCTGTTGAAACAATCGGAGTAACCTTGTTGCCGCTGCGATCTGTGAATCCGGTCCGTATACCTTCTTCGTATGCATTTGGGACAATAGCCATGGGAGATGTCTAATTCTGAGGCCTTGGGATTTCCCCACTCGATTCCGCATAGGAGACACTTGTATTTAAGCATGTGCTCGTTTTGACTCCTTCGCCTTACTCCACCAGCTGCAACACCCAGGTGCTAGATTTGCTCACAAGGACACCGCCGTCAAGCTTTTTCCGAGATACCCATGCCATTAAGCCGAGGTACCCGTTCGGTCAGGGATCGTAAAGAAGAAGGTAGAGCCCGTGTCAGGCTCAGATTCGACCCAAATGCGTCCCCCATGATGCTCCATAATTTTCTTGCAACTTGCCAGCCCGATGCCTGTTCCCGGCCGCTCACGACCCACTTCAAGTCGTTGGAAGATTTTAAAAATGCGTTCCGTATGCTGGGGTTGGATACCAATTCCATTGTCCTTCACACAGAACCTCCACTTGGATTCTTCGCGAACTACCCCAACGTGAATCTCCAGAGGTCTGTCCCCGGCATACTTGATGGCATTACTAATAAGATTCTGAAATAATTGGACGATTTGTGACGAATTACCCTGCACGATCGGGAGTTGATCGCTTGCCACCCTTGCGCCGCTTCCCTCTATGGACGACCTTAAATTATGCAAAGCGCTATCTAGGGCTATATTGCAATCCGTGGGTTCCAACGACTCCGGAGCGATTCCCAGGCGGGAATACGACAATAGGCTTTGGATCAGATAGTCCATTCGGTGTGTAATGTCGAGAGCCCGGGAGATAAATTTGCTCGCCTCGGGATCAAGTGTATCCTCATAACGCTGCACTACCTTCAAATAAGCAGAGATTCCGAGGAGAGGTTCTCTCAGATCATGGGCTGCAACGTAGGCAAACTCCTCCAGGTCCTGGTTACTCCGTTCGAGGGCCTCAGTCTTAGAACGGAGCATTTCCTCGGTTTGCTTGAGATCGCTCAGGTTTTTTATAATGCTCGCAATGCCCACGGGTTCCCCTTTGGGGTCCGTCAAAAGAGAAAGGCTCATCAAAACGGGTATAACCTCGCCCGACTTTTTTCGATGCAATGACTCTACGTTCTCGACTTTTTCTCCAAGTTTGCACCGCTCGTTCCACTTGTCCACGACTTCGTGCCTGATTGGAGACACGATGGTTTTGATCGGTTTTCCGATCAATTCATCTCGGAGCCATCCATAGGTCTCTTCCGCAGCTTTGTTCAGATCAATGACATTGCCTTCCAGATCTCTTACGAAAATAGGGTCTATTGATTCCATAAAGACCTTCGACATCTGAAGCAACTTCTCTTCGGCTTGTTTGCGGTCCGTTGCATCGAAAATCGTACCCGAGACTCGTATTGCTTCGCCACGCGGGTCCCGTTCCACCACCTTGCCTCGAAAAAGAATCCATTTCCATTGGCCGGATTTTGCCCTGACGCGCTGCTCAACTTCATAAAAAGGCGTACGCCCTTCAAGGTGAGCATTCCACGCCTCAACAAGGCTAGGCGTCTCGTCCGGATGAATGAGTCTTCGCCAGAACTTTATCTCCGGTTTCATCTCTTCGAGCGGGTAACCCAAAATGTCGGCACCAGTCTGGTCGACAAAAGCCTCGCTTTTGTGAACGTCGTAATCCCACAACCCCAGGTCCGCACCCTTAAGCGCAAGCTCAAGCCTTTGCTGGCTTTCGTACAACAGCTTCTGCGCATATTCGCGTTCCCTTATTTCCCGCCCCAATTGCTCATTCAATTTCATTAATTCCAGCGTGCGTTGCTGAATTCTGTCTTCGAGCTCTCGGTTTACCTTCTCGAGAGCCTCCTCCGCCTTCTTCCGCTCAGCAACCTCCTTCTCGAGTTTTTTATGGTACTTCTGGCTCAGGACAAGCTGTTTCTTTTCAAGAGTAAGATCCTCGACCACTAGAAATAGCAACCGCGTGTCTTCGATCCTCATCGACCGAACAAATAAGCGGCCCCACATACCGGCTCCTTGACTTCCCAGCAGGACTTCACAAGTTTGCGCCTTCCTGGTCGTAAAAACATCTTTCAACACTGACTGAAGTTTCTTGGCGGCTCCAGGACCGTAGAATATCCCAGCCACAGGCGCATGTAGCAATTTGTCATGCTCCGGGTTGATCTTGCTGCACGCCTTATTCGCGAAGATTATTCGATAGGACTCGTCAATCAGGAGGGATGGAACAGGAAGCGCTTGCAACAGCTTTCCGAACGAGGTTGTCCTGAATTGCGTTACATCGAAACTGCCCGAGGATGTTACGTCGGTCACGAGGGTGGCCACATCAATTGATTCGGTATCCTCGAAAGGACCCGTGATTGGAGGCTTTTTGTCTCCCATGACGGCCTCTTTGAAATGGAGTGGCTGAATAATGAATCAGCCTAGCACAGTATATGGTCATTTTTCAAAGATACGGATAAAATCGGTTCAATATTGCGGAATAATGGCCATTAGCTGCAATCGAGTTCCGGTTTCCGGGCATCCGGACTAGTGAAGAGTCGTCGGAGAGACAATCCTAAGGCAAATCTGTACAGGGTCTTGAACCGTAATGGAAGGCCTTTACTGACAATTCATGGGGGGGCATTATAAAACTTCAGGAAACAGACAATATCGTACGCTCTCCATGCCGTGCATAGAAGCGAACCGATAAAAGGGGTTGCTAAGAACATCTAATACATACTGCAGATTTATCCGAAACCACCCGTGATTGCAGTCGCTTGCGGATTGCGAACTGCTGCCCCTTTCTCAGAAGGTCATTCCAAGGCCTATGCCCCCACCGATCGAGTATTTTGACAGAGAAGCGCCTGATTCGGTTCTTGCTGCGTTAACTAGGCCGCTGGTAAACTCGAAACTGCCGTTGCCTTTTATACTTACCCAAGAAGCTGCTCCCCAAAAGCTCAAGTACAAAGACTCGCCGAGAGCGGAATCATATTCACCGTTCACAGCCAAAAATTGGCCGGGCTTCTTAAACGTATAGAGCAACTGGGATGTAGCCCCTTGGGAACTCCTGTTAGCAATTAGGCATTTACTTTGGGCGAAAGGACTGTAGATGACCGATGCCTTAAATCTTAGTTTCAGGTCCGTCAATCCTAAGCCCAGGAAAGGAACTGCCGTCTTTGTTAGAAAATCGGCCCTGAGCGTCTGATTGGGAAAAGGAATCGATCCGATGCGCGGGTCTACCGCTGCCATGCCAAAGTGATCCCAGAAATATCCGGCAAGAAGCGACCAACCGCCGCCTATTGCGTACGATGCTCCCGCCTGAACAAACCGGTACTCCACTTTGTCCCCCGTGAAATTAATCTGGGAAGGAAGAGTGAGCCCATTAATACGTATCGGCAGGATGGCGGGCGCGAGCACATCCTTGGGTACAAAACCTCCAGCCGCGCCGAATAACGACCAAGTGGGATTCAGCACCACATTTACCCCTGCTATTCCAGTCCAGAACGAAGCATCCTGAAGCAGCAGCTCCATGTTTCCGATTTCAAGCGAGTTGTCTATCGGAATCACTTCCTGGACCTGGATGGGAAAAGTGATATTTGAACCGACTTTCTGATATCCAACTTGGACAAATGGATTGACCAACACGTTTCCGATGTTGAATCCGGGTAAACCGGCAATTGCAAAGGGCTTGGCTCCTTCAGGTGGGCATTCCTGAAGCGTTGCTGAACATGACGTAAATGCCGAGGCTCCTACAAAAGAAGAGCCTCCAAGGACGTTTGTCGGCAAGCATGTGCTCACTATCATTGCTAGAGCCAAGAATAGTCTCATCCTTCCTCCTCACCAAATCAGAATAAGTAAAAATGCAAATTTAGGTCGGCTCCGAGAGCGTACCCGAGCAGGTCTTCAAACTTGTTTGCTGGTGCGCTCAAATCAACTGACGCGCACACAGGCTCGCTACCTCCAAGCCTATTTGGCTGAACCGGTAATGTCTTTTATAGACTGGATATCTCCGTACATCTCGATGAATTTCACTTTATCGCCTGTAAAATCAAGCTTACGCAAATCAACTTTGCGCAGATCCACGTTCTCGTACGTTTGAAAATAGAAAACCCTGTTCTTAAGGTCCCTGAATGAAGCCCACTGAGTTGTCTCTTTCGAAAGGATCTTGCCTTCCGGGGACTTGTCCACGACCATACCGCTCACAATGTTAAACGCGTTCACTATGTGCTGGCAGAGGTTGAGGGCTTGGTCTGCGTTTTCCGGGACGTCTGCGAAATGCGTGGTTACTCCCAGGCGCACGAATCGGCTGGGCGGAGTCAAATCGCCAGGCAATCCGATCATACCGAGTCCGTGACCGGTAGGGATCAGTTTCACTCCGGCCATATCTCCGGGCTTTGGATTCTCGTTACTCATACCTATAAACTGTCTCAAGTGATTGACATGCCAGGGAAAGTCCGGAGCATTTGTAAGAATGCCGAGTGGATTATCGTAAAGACTAACCTTACCGTCTCCGAATTCCATGACTAGAGACTTACCCGTTGCATCGTAAATGATGCCATGAGCGGGCGGTGACATGCCTAATTCCGGCACTATGTAACCGAATATCTTTATTTCTGCCACTGCTTGTTTTATTTCATCGACCGTGGAGAAGTTGCCCAGAATCCAAGCGCCTGACATTGTCTGAGCAAGCGCCCGATTTTCTTCTCCCGGAGCCACATCTTGATATTTCAGATCGGGCTCGTACCAGAGGCCGCCGAATGAGAGACCCGCTTCATTCAAGCCGTCTGATACCATGGTATCCATCCCCCACCCTACTACAGCGAGGTACCCGTATTTGTTTTTCCAGGCGAGCCCGTTCTTGCCTCCTGGGGCTGGACTGGTGAACTGCATGTTGCGAGGCACCACCGCTATCTTCCATTTACTGTCCACGCCGAACTCCATGGTCCGGCCAATCATGATGTTCCCATCTTTCGCAAGTAACGCGAAACGACATGCACGAATAGGAGTCAGTCACGCAACTTAATAGTATTATTAAGATTAGAAATGAGAGCAGCTTTATCGACAAATTTTTCATCTGAAATTCCTCCCGGTTTCCGATTCGTGTTTGAGCCGGTTTCCGAATCGAGGCTTCGCCTCAACCGACGGACGTCAGCAACAATCAACAAACTTATTCCTTCTTGGCAAAAGGCGACGGAATCACCGGAGTGAACGTAAGCCTGATGATCGAATCCTGGTGCGGAAGATCAGCAGGATGCTTCACGATCCATTGGTAGTTGATACCAATGCTGACCGGTAACTTGCCGAACTGAAAAAGATAGCTGGCGCCGATTCCCACAGGAACGGTCCAGCGATTTTCCGGGTCTTTGGTCCAATCAATGAGGATATTGTTTGAAGTGAAGATGGTCAGCTCGGGTGTCGGCAAATAGGAGACTGCGTACTGGAGGTTCGTGAAGCGGGTGCCAGGATGCTCATTATCTACACCCGAAACTGCATGCCAATGCTGCGGGAAGACTCCGGCGACGAATTGCTTGCTCACATAAAATAATCCGGCTGCAGGCCCCGCCTGCCAAAGTCCTTGGCCGATATGCGTGGAATCTTTAGCTGTAGGAGCTATCAGCGTGACGCCGATTCCATATATGATCCCTTCCGCTTTGTTCGGCACAATGAGGCTGGCCAGTTGGACGTCACCCACACCCGATGCGTAGGAAATATCGCGATCAGTCAGGTCCAGATGGGGATTCTTGAAGTAAGGGATGACGGGCCTGTTTACCAAATTGTAGTCCCCTGTGAGCGGGATAGGCATGACAGGTTGGAGGTTCCAGTTGAACTGGGTGTGAGAGTGCTCGAATAATCCCCCTTTCAACGTGTTGAAATTTATCTGGTTTACAATGCTCCACAGACTGGAAAATGGATTCGCTAGATCCCTCGCAATGTCTCCCCCGTCGGCAGCAGACACGGTCGGGTTGAGCACCAAAGCGCATAGTGCTAGAGCAGGCCAGATTGTCCGAGCGCAAAGCCTCTTCTGCTGCATAAAGAAACTTGCAAGTCTCATTCCAGAACCTCCAAAAAAATTCGCATTATCCATATGCATCCAGTAGGATTCCGGATGACCTTCAGCTAAAATGGCCCTATATTCCTACTGGTTAAAATTATAAACTGTATCGCGCATTTGTTGGAACGGATTTTCATCTCGAAAAAATGTTGGCCGAGCGATCTCATGCACCCTCTGCGAGCAGGACGCACCGACTTCCGGGCAAGCCCCCGCCACGAAGCAGCTTAGTGTTATGCTGCAGACACCCTGCCCTTGTCCGACCCGAAGTTGTGCCCCTTGCTCGGAGATTCTGTCAGGCCTTCAATAGAAACCCTCAGTATCTCAGACTGGGGCTGGTGGAGTAATCACTCTGATATAGGGGTAAATGAGTGTAGCTCAATATAGTCCGGTGGGTCAATCAATAATATCAATAATCTCGGCGTTGCGTAATCATTCGGTCATCGATTGAGATGATGCAATCCGAAGACATGTCATTGCGAGCGCAGCGAAGCAATCTCATCTCGTCGTTCGGGAGATTGCTTCGTCGCGTCGCTCCTCGCAATGACAACATCGAGTAGTCGGTTTCCCTCGAATCACTGCAATGCTTACAGCGTTGCAGTCGACGAAAATAACGTGTTGATCTCAATCAAGAAAAGCTTACGCCCACGAAGAAAGACCAGACAAAGTAATTGCGGCTTCCTTGCGGCGCAGTCCGAAGTAAGTCTGTGACATCCACCGACTGAAATCTGACCAACCTGGTCAGACCACAAAATCAGCGCACGCCTCGCGAAGTGAAAGGACTCCACTACCGTGGGCTAGAAGTCTCGAAGCAATTCTCAGGACGGGGACTGCAGTTTTGTTGCGGAGAGCGGGGTCAGTTCTTCTTTTCGGACGTCTCGCCCTTGGATTGAAAAGCCCCCTCAGCAAACAGATTCCAGGAGTTCTTAAGTCCAAGACTGAAGAGTATGATGAGGAAGATCGCTATATTTACGTCAGTGGATTCGGTCCATTGCCCGTAATATGCTCTGGCTGCTTCGTGAAGGATCAGCATGTAAAGGGCCAACGGCCCTACGGAATACCACAGCATTTCCCGCCAACGGTCGCCTCCGATTCGAAGCGCCCCATGCCAAATTGGAATGGACGCACGGATTACACGCAGGATACCGATGGCCCCCACGATCAAAGCAATCTCGGGACGTGTGCGCGCATCAAACGCCGGGATCAAGAACCAGAGAGGAAGAAAGAAAGCTGTGAGGAAAAGGTAGAAGGTGCAGAAACGCGACGGATTGCCATCCGTCTCGAACGTCGGAGGGTAGTTTCTCTGCGCTCAGTTGGACCGCCACGAACAGGAGGCCCATGACTGCGGCAGCAGCTCCAACCATAGCAGCGTAGAAGGGGGCCCAATTCACAGAAATCCTCCTGATGAACCAGCAACGGCTCTGAGCAACCATTTACACAACTCGGAACACGTCCTTTGCCACGACAGCGAATGGACATCAAGTCGCTGTCAGAAAGCACCAAAGTCTCGAGTCCACTTATACCTGGCCACAACTGTAACAAATCTGGCGCTTGAAGCAACACGGAGTATACGATACAATTTGTTCAGGCAGCATCCTACTGGACTATCGAGTTTGTACTGATCGGCTTTTTTCCCATGGACGCCAAGATGAAGGTTGTGAGCTGAATACGCGACCTTGAAAGCCCTGTCAAATCTAGGAAGGCCTCGCGGACTTTTTGTGATGATGCCACGGAGGGGCAGCGAGAATTGTCCGGCGTAGACTCAGCAGCCGATTTGTTTTTGGAAAAATATACGATGACCTTTTGGAATCCGGGGGACACGCCACGCACAGGTAAGCGACCTGAGAAGCAAAGTCCGTCAGACAGCGACGGGCATCTGGATATAAGCATGGATATCAAGAGGGCGGAACTAATGGGATTCGTCGCCAAACAGTTCTCAGATGGAATAGGCACAATTGTTCTGAACAACCAGGAGAAGCTCAATTCTCTCAGCAAGGAGTTAATTGACGACCTCTGCGACGGGCTCGAGGAGATGAAGAAGCAGAGTGCGCGGGTTGTTATTCTCAGAGCACGCCCTGGGGCAAGAGTTTTTTCAGCAGGACACGACGTCCGCGAGCTGCCCGTGGACGGCCGCGATCCGTTGACTTACAACGATCCGCTCAGGATCGCGGTAAGGACCATAGAGCATTTTCCTGCGCCTGTACTCGCCATGGTCGAAGGAAGCGTGTGGGGAGGAGCTTGTGAACTCGTGATGAGCTGCGACATAATAATTGCTGCAGAAGACTCCACCTTAGCCATCACTCCAGCGAAACTCGGAGTCCCCTACAATATTTCAGGAGTCCAAAATCTCATGCTTACCGGAGGCATGCCGCTGTGCAAAGAAATGCTGTTTACCGCACAGCCTTTTCCGGTAAAGCGTCTCGTTGAGGCAGGGATCGTGAACCACGCCGTCCCGCGAGAGCAGCTGGAGAATCTAGCCCACGGCATAGCGGAACAAATCTGCAAGAACAGCCCGCTCGTCATCAGTCTTCTCAAAGAAGAGCTGAGGCTGCTGTCGACTTCCCATAACCTCAGTCCAGAGACATTCGAGAGGGTCCAGAGTATGCGGCGTCAGGTGTACGACAGCCATGACTATCAGGAAGGCATACAAGCATTCTTTGAAAAACGATCGCCAGTTTTTCGCGGAAAATGAATTTTGCTCTCAACAGGTGACGATGCACGGTAGGTTTGATGAGACAAAGGGGAAATTAGTAATTGGCTTCTTTAACGGATAGGATTTGGCCCCATCGCACCTGGAACTCAACCGGTTGCTTCCCTCTGAACAGCGCAGAGCCAATGCCCGAATAATCAATCGAAAGGAATAGTGCAAGATGAATGATAAGGACAACAAGATCAGTCGGCGAGGCTTTCTGACGTCGTCGTTGGCTGTCACCGGAGGCCTTTTAGTGGGATCGGACGCTATCGCATCAGCACTCAAGGGCGATTTGGTTCCGGACGTGATCTATTTCAACGGCAATATTGTCACTCTAGATGCTGGTGGATCCACAGTCGGAGCGGTTGCAGTCAAAGACGGCAAGATCCTGAAGGTCGGTGGCCCGGACGAGATCAAGAAGCTCGCGGGAGCCTCGACTCGTCTGTTTGATCTCGGCGGCAAAACGGTCGTGCCCGGATTGATCGACGCGCATTGCCACCCCATGGAGACAATTTACTTGAAAGAAGCGTGGGTCGATTGCCGCTACCCCCAGACCAAATCAGTGAAGCAGGCGCTGGAAAACATAGCCGAGTGGGCAAAGAAGGCCCCAAAGGGAGAGTGGATTTATGTTGCCTGCGTTTCTGCGAGTGAGAACAAGTTCGTCGAGAAACGCCTTCCCAACAAGGCCGAACTGGACGCCGCGGCCCCGCTTAACCCTGTGTTGCTCGCTAATGGCGCCCACCAGGCTGTGGTGAACTCGGCTGCTTTGAAACTGGTGGGCATTAAGAAGGGAATGGCAAGACTGCCGCGTGGGGGTTCGGTCATTCTTGATCCGAACGGCGAACCTACCGGCGCGTTGTTGGACGTTCAGTCCGATATACCGACGAATCCTACTCTTGCCGAGCTGGAAAACTATTACACGAAAGGCATCCAGGAGTTCTGGAACCAGCACGGATTCACATCACTGCTTGCTATCACGCCTGCTGCCGCTTTGCCGGTTCTGCAAAAGGTCGCTCTGTCAAAAATGACACCTACCATTCGCTATACCACCTCTATTTGGACATCGGCCAATGGCAAGGATATGCCGGAAGATTTGAGCAAATTCCATATGCCAAAAGGCGCCGACGCTGCTTGGTATCGATTCGGGGGGATAAAAGATTGGGTTGACGGAGAGAATGACGCGCGCACCGGGTTTATGTGTGAACCGTATATCGGGCATTTTGAAACCGATCCCCCAGGCGGCCATGGAACCCTTGTCACTCCTCAGCCGGATGCCAACCGTTTCGCTGCCATTGCCAGCAAGGCCGGCGCGATATGCATGTTCCATTGTTCAGGCGATAAGGCCCACGACATAGGCCTTAACGCTTACGAAGATCTGATCAAATCCGGGGGACCGGGGGGTATCATACGCATCGAGCACTTCGGGATGTTCCAGCTCAATGACGGGCAGTTGCAACGAGCCAAAGCGATGAAGAGCAAGGGGCTCCACGTGTCGGTCCAACCTATGTGGCTATTGGAGCTGGTCAAGGCGGATTATGAAAACATGGGTGCTCTGAGGGCAAGTACCGGCTTCCAATTCCGTTCGATGATCGACGCCGGATTGGAGCCCGCTGCAAGCACTGATATGACCGGAATTTATCTGGGCAATATTAACCCTTTCGAGGCGATGTATGCGGCGGTCACGCGTGAATCGGACAGGGGATTATTCCTGCCCGGGCAAGCCATATCGGTCACCGAGGCGCTTAAGATGTGGACAATTTGGGGGGCAAAGTCAATGGGACAAGCGGATGTGAAGGGTACGATCGAGCCAGGCAAATACGCGGACATGACCGTGCTTTCTGACGATATCTTCACGGTGCCGAAGGAAGGCATTAAAGAGGTTACCGCGGTCAAGACGATCGTCGGCGGCAAGGTCGTCTACGAGGCTAAGTAGTCACCAGAACATGTAGGCCCCGCCTGGTCTGTTACAAGCCAACATTGCCAGTCGGCCTATCACCTCATAAGCGACTTTACTGGTGCATCTTTCACCTGCTGCGAGATAGTTCCGGTTTCAGAGCCTCGTCTCGAGTGAAAAGTCGTCGAAAAGGCAACCCGACCAGCAGCATGCTTCCAAAGGGGATTCACCAGTAGAGCGCGTACCAGTTCCACCCTTGCGCTTTCCCCCACAGAAAGTAAGTGCGCATCCTGATGAAGCATTTGCTCTTTAAGCAATAGCCTCGAAAGGAGACCGCCTGCGAATTCCAAATCAAGCCGCTCGGAAGATCTGCAATGGAAAGAAAAAGCCCTTTCGAGGTTCTCAAGGACTGTCCCCCTGACCAAAACCGGTTCTTGACGCAAATAGACTACTCTTTTGCGCCATTGAACAGGTGGGATCTGTGTCCAGGGAACTCCGTCCAGAGAAACCTCTCCGGTCGATTCACTGAGCCTTGCCAAAATTCGCAGGACAGTAGTTTTTCCTATGCCTGAAGGTCCAGTTATCCACACCACTTCGCCAGCGGCACGCTGAAAGAAAATGGAGGCTGACCAAGAGCCCACTTTAGGTGATAATGAAAGCCCCTTCACGGTCAGGAGATTGTTGCCGGAATCGAGCTGCATTCTTGCTTTATTGTGGAGTAACACCCTTATAGTCGGGACGGAGATGTTCTGCGGTAACGTCTATGGTAATTCCACCTCTACGGTTCATAATACCCCTTACGCGAGCCCAACGGGGTTGACAGGCTTTGACCAAATCATCCAGAATTCTGTTGGTGATCTCCTCGTGGAACATGCCCACGTTTCTGAAAGAAAACAAATACAGTTTCAATGACTTGGATTCAATGCATTTTAAGTCTGGTATGTACGTGATTTTTATCTTCGCAAAATCAGGTTGGCCCGTTACCGGACACATGCTGGTGAATTCAGGACAATCGAATTCCACTACATAATCTCTGTTTGTGCACTTGTTGGCGAAGGTTTCCATAGACGCGTTGTCGGGACTATCAGGATAAACCGTCTTGCCCTGTGACAGAATTGTCAAACCTTCCTTTGAATCCTGAGCCATGCTTTGCCCTAATCTCCGTTTCTCTAATTCAGTATTCCTTATCAGTAAACAGAAAATGGTAAGCCCCCGGCTTTGCCGGGGAGACTCCCCAAGGTTTGACCGTGTGAGGCAGTAAGAGGCAACCTCCCAGAACACACCAAATTTCAATTCTGGGAGGTTTTCATGAAAGACTATAAGAGCCTAAATCACACGAAGTGGGATTGCAAGTATCATGTGGTTTTCATTCCCAAACGCCGGAGAAAGCAGATTTACGGTTCCCTTCGGAAATACCTGGGAGAGATATTTCATGAGTTGGCTCGCCAAAAGGAGTCCCAGATAGTGGAAGGACATCTGTGCTCGGATCATGTCCATGTGTGCATGAGTATTCCACCCAAGTTTGCTGTGTCCAACGTGATCGGGTACATCAAAGGCAAGAGTGCGATCTCCATTGCAAGGAATTTCACAGCGAGAAAGCGGAACTTTGCAGGAGAGAGCTTTTGGGCTCGTGGCTACTATGTCTCAACAGTGGGTTTGGACGAAGAGTCTGTAAGGAAGTACATTCGCGAGCAGGACGCCAAAGACGCAAGGCTCGATCAACTGAACTGGCTTTCTGACGACGACCCGTCCCCTTCAGGGGACTCATGAGCTGACCCCCTTGGGGGGCTAACAGGAATATGCCCCCGGCTTTGCCGGGGGTAATTTAACTGTTCTGAATCTCAAGCGAGTCGTCGGATAGCGTGCGGACTCCGCTTGGGTGACGGAAAGAAGCTGAAGCCGAACGAGTCATTGCCATTGAGGCGAAGCAATCTCATAGGTTAAGCGTCAAAAAAAAACGGAATTGTGCAGTTACCAAAAAATCGGGGAGTGAGACCGGTGTCATTGCGAGGAGTAAAACGACAGAGCAATCTATTCCTGACGGTTGGGAGATTGCCACGGGCTTACGCTCTCGCAATGACGGTGGCTTTTTTTGCAAAGTGAACAATTCCGAAAAAAAATTGTCCCCCGACTCGCGGAATCGCCTCGCTTCTCACGATGGAGCTCTTACTTACTCAGTTGGATGACCACAATTGCAGGCATGGCAAGAGCCAGGGAAAAAATTACGCCAAGGTCATCTTTCGTATAAGAAAAGGCTGGGCTATAATGGGTGGCTCGATGTGATCGGAGAATGGTCCAGAATGATTCAGGATATATTCATCGGCAGTTATATTCCAGGAGACTCAGTACTCCACAGACTTGACCCGCGAACCAAGCTCGTCGGCATGATAATCATGCTGGGAATGGTCTTCTTGGCAAGAAGTCCGTTGAATCAGGCAATTACCTTTGCTGCTACTGCGCTGGCAGCGATCCTGACCGCAGCGGGGGCTCGAATATGGCTTTGGAGTATGAAGCGATTTGTCTGGATGCTTGCCATTGCCGGAGTAGCGAACATCCTGTTCGTTCGTGAGGGCACAGCCATAGCGGCAGGCTCAGTCTCTCTGCCACTTACCGACGAAGGCATAAGGAAGGGGCTTTTGTTTACTCTTCAGCTCGGGGAGGCAATTGTACTCTCTATGTGCCTCACGTTCTCCACAAGTCCGATTCAGATCACCAGAGCATGCCGCAGACTTGCTCGACCACTGCGTCGTGTCTTGCCAGTCGAAGAAATAGGACTAGTTTTGTTGATGGCCATGCGCTTTGTCCCTCTTTTGCAGCAGGAATTGAGGTGTATAGTCGACGCGCAGAAATCCCGCGGAGTAGAATTCGGCCGCGGCAATTTGGCCGTCAGAGCGGCAAATCTCTCAGCAGTGCTTGTCCCAGCGCTATCAAGCACATTGAGACGCGCCGACACCCTGGCTGAGGCCATGGCCGCAAGAGGGTTCCAACTTGGGCAGCGAAGGTCCGAGTACGAACCTCTAGAATTCTGTGCGCTGGATGCCAAAACTGCGGCTTTCCTGACAGGCTGCCTGGTTCTTCAAATCACAGTATCAGCACTAGAAATCTGCCCGATTCGTAACATATGAATGGAGTGAAAATATGAGCAGTTCCGATTCAATATGGGACCAGAAAATATTAGATAGCATGAGGCCTGGAGCGGTCACCTTCGCGTGGGATGATGGTGAAATCCTTACAATTCCTGCACTCGAAGGATGCCTAAAAAGCCTCAACAAGGCCTGGGAATGGGTGGAAGCGCGAATGCAGGAGTTTAACGAAGGAAAGGGACGTCCTCGAAGCATTTGCTTTCGATTGGACAGTGGTGAATTCAGAGGGTTGAAGTTTCCTGACATTAAGCCTGGCGAAATACACGATCCTCTTTAAAATAATATTAATGAATAACCTTTAAATATTAAATTATAACATCATATTATTTATACAACACTTCGTCATAATTAATAAAATATTTATGCAATCAGTAAAGTGTGGTATAAGGACCCCGAATGCGGCCCTTTAGTGTACGTAGGGCCTGCGTCATCACTGCGAAGGAGTCCTAATCATGCGAAGACTATTCACGTGCTGCCTGATTCTTGCTTGTTTGTTCATGATTGGGTCGGTACCCTGTTATTCCGAAGAGTTAGTGGCAAAAGCCTGCCCGGAACTTATCCGAATAGCTGAACGTTATCAAGAGGATCTGAAGACAGTTGATACCGTCCTGGGTTCAGCCATTGAAGCCGGCAGTATCGATCGAATCAAGAATTACAAGCTGAGAAGAGGCGCAATAAAGCAACAACTGGAATCCGTCATGAAAGCAATAGATGCCCGAGCGTGCGTCAAGAGCAGTCTGCAGCAGTGTTCGCCGTAATCCTGCTTGGAACCTGTGATTACGTTGCCAGATTGGCGGTTCCACAACAGGAATTCCGGACGAGAATCAGCATTTTTCCAGGGGCCGTCTCTCAGGTACGTATTCACAAGTGATTTTTCCATCATTCCAATCAGATGAGACATAAAGACTGCAGTAACAGCTTCCGTATTCCTCAACGTCTTCGGGTCTGTACACGCGCAAGGGCATATTATATCTTTGTCCTGCTCGCGGTTGTTCGAGGCCAGTCTGCAAGGGCAGCACATATATCCGTAGCGCTGCTTATTCTGCAAGAGCGCCTCAAGCAGCTCTATAACCCTTGCTTTATCTTTGTTGAAAAGGAAGCCTTTCGGTTCCTGAGCCTTTCTTAGCATTTCGTAAAGCTTTTCCGCTTCAGTCATTCTCCAGAGCCTCCTCTATCAATTCTTCTTTGTAGCCGACAATCACCTTTTCTCCGATGATGATGGTCGGAAAGAGAACATCTTGAATTGAGCCTTCTCACTTCTTCCATAAGGGAAGCTACTTTGTCCTTGTGTGCAAGATCCAGGTCTTCGCATTCGAACTTCACACCGTGCCGGATCAGAAGGTTCTTAGCGCACCTACAGTGGTTGCATGTGCTTATTGAATAGATTTTTATCTGTTTCTTCATGTAATCACCACGTACAACAATTATATCATCTTTTCACAACTGACAATTCGTGACCTGCTCGTTTTTCTTTTCTCCCAATCACCGCGCCCGTTCATTCGCGTCCACGAGTGAATCCAATCCCGCAATGCTTTCCAACACGTAGTCTGGCGCGTATGAATAAGTTTCCAAGTCCGACCTCGATGTTGCTCCTGTCAAGACCAGGGCTGAATCTAGTCCGGCGTTTCTGGCGAAAAGGATATCCGTCTCCATTCGATCTCCTACGACAAGGCAGGATTCAGGCTCCAGTCCCAGTGTCTGCAGGGCAATCCCGGCAATATCCGGTGACGGTTTTCCAAACACTCTATCCGGCGGTCTCTCGGCCGTGGCAGCTACTGCGGCTACTATGCTGCCCGCTCCCGGGAGGAAACCGCCGGGAACCGGAAACGTAGGATCCAGATTCGTGGCCCAAAACCGGGCCCCATTTTGAATTGCCAGATGGGCTTTTTCAAGCTTGTCGTAAGTAAAGCCCGTGTCTCGAGAAACGACCACTATGTCCGTCAAGCGAGGATCGGTTGTGATAATGCATCCGGCGCTTTGTACGCCCTGTACAAGCCTGTCCTCGCCAATTACCATTATTTGTGCGCCGCGATAATCCTTCGACAAAGACTGAAAAAGCGCCGAGGCGGACGTCACCACCTGACTTTCAGTAACAGGGATACCGAGATCCGTGATTCGTTGCGCTATGTCCGCAGGGAGTCTAGTGGCGTTGTTGGAAATGAATACCCATCTTATTCCTCTTTGGGAGAGGTTTTTGTATGTGGTGTCAGCTCCTGGAATGAGCTCCCGGCCTCTGTTCATGGTGCCGTCCAGGTCTGCAAGTATTCCCAGATACTTCTTCTTCATTTAACCATCCATTTCACACGTCGTCATTCCGGCGGGAATCCAGACTCTAGAATGCCTTGTGGCGCATGGCTCCTGCCCCAGAGCGCTCAATTCGAGGATTCCGCGTCGCTGAATTCATTAGATTCTTGTCTGTTCATAATTAGTCCCAGATTGTGACGGGCAATCGTGTAATTTGAATCTAACTTCAGAGCGCGATTGAAATCTTCTGACGCAGAGCCGTAATCTCCAGTTTTGTAGAGAAAGAACCCTCGATTATTTCTCACTTGCGGATCATTTGGAGTCATGGAGACGGCCCTGTCGAAATCATCGCGGGCCAAAGCTTGCTTGCCCAGACCGAAATTCAAAATGCCTCGAAGGC
This sequence comes from uncultured delta proteobacterium, assembly GCA_963700305.1. Classification (GTDB taxonomy): domain Bacteria; phylum Desulfobacterota; class Desulfomonilia; order Desulfomonilales; family Desulfomonilaceae; genus Desulfomonile. The sequence continues at coordinate 48,379 of CAVOXB010000014.1, read as the reverse complement.
TCAACGCACGGGCCGAATCAGGTTTTATCTGGAGCAAGGTATCGATATCAGTAATAGCCTGTTGCGAATCGTCTTTAATCTGATAGGCGACGGCCCTATCGTATAGTATTCGGACATCTCCCGGAATGCACTCGAGCGCCCTTGTGAAATCCGCTACCGCCGCGTCGTAAAGCATTCGTTTCATAAAAGCCAAAGCGCGCATAGCAAAGATCTCTCCATCAGCTGGATCAAGATCCGCTGCGGCTGTGAGATCCGTTGTTGCCCTGACAGGCTCATTTAGATCGGCATAAATCCGGGCTCTCTCTTTGTACGCGTCTACCAGCGAAGGGTCCAATTCCAGAGCGCGGTTCAGGTTTGCAAGAGCTTCGTCCGGATCATCGTTGCGCACCACAAGACCTCTATAAAGGTAAGCTGGAGCATAAAGTGGTTTTCGGGAAAGCGCCTGTTTCAATATGGAGTCTGCTTTTGATGGATTCTTTAGAAGAATTTGGGCCCTGGCCTGCAACACTAGAATCTCCACGTCATCACTTTTTTTTGCGGTGTGTGCAGAGAGAGCTTCCAACGCTTTCTGAGGCTGATCCATTCTGAAATAAACCAGAAACCTTGTCTTTGACGATTCTGTCATTTCCAGGAGATAGAGCTTCCGCTTGGCCGTAGTCTGCGAGGGCCGCTGGATAATTTTTCAGCTTTACGTGAATCATCGCTCGAGTCAGGAAAAGCTCAGGATCATTACGAGACAATTTTGCCAATGCATTAATGTCATCCAGGGCTTTACGGGGTTTGCCTGCCTTCAGTAGGGCCTTTGATCGCATGTCCAGGGCTACTGCTGAATTCGGTTCATAATGGAGCGCTCTGCTGTATTCGTCTTCCGCCTTGGAAAGGAAGCCCTCCTTTTCGTAAATCATTCCCTTGAGCACGTATGCCTGAGCTCTGCCCGGACCTGCGAGCAGAACTGGTTCCAACCGCGCGGGAAGCTGCTTCGAGCTGATCCACCAAGATCAGGCAGTGGATTTTTTCCAGAAGAGCGGAAGATGGTTTCCGAGAATGCGCCATGGATGAATTGAAATCCTCTATCGCGTGAAAGCAGTCCTTGAGCGTTTTATGGGCCATGGCTCGCTCCAGAAAAATTGCAGACAACAAGTCCCCTTTAAGGGATTGATCCTTCAGAGCCTCATCCAAAATCTCGATGCGTTTGGCTGGGTCTTCTTCCGCTTTTGCTTGTTTCAGGAGGCGAGCCGCTAAGTTCGGTTCAGCCGCGGAGAAACATAGCGTGGGTGCGAGAAACAATTATCAGTACAAGGAAAAGCGACTTTATTTTTGTTCTGGCAGGCAATAAGCTTTTTCCTCACGAACTACTGGGATGATTCTGTGAGCTACTTTTGAAGAGACCGTTTCAGGCGACATTTATGGGATTTGCCCATTCCGACTGTTTACTCGGACAATCTGTCCTTGAGTTCCCTAACTAGCATTTCCAGGATCACATTGAACTGCTGCTGCATGCGAATCATGTTTTCCCGCATTTCAAGGATGACTTCCACGCCAGCCAGATTCACGTCCAATTCGTTCATAAGATTAAAGATGACCCTAAGGCGATCAAATTGGTCCAGAGGATATACAGGTTCCGGTACGGCCTCCATTTCTACACAGTGAACGATATCTTCCGTCTCCAATTCAATGAGGAAATCCTCATTAAAGCCGAATATCTCTGTGACCTGCCTTCTGAAGTAGTACTCTTGCGCCATTTCGATTTCCTGACTCAATCAAATCCGTATCTAATGGTTCAAATTGGCTCTAAGAATAAGCTAGAGCCGGATTTCTCTGCGCACGTCTGCCTCGTAAACCGATCCAAGATTGAAGCAGCTTTGAGGGCTTCAGGATCCTGAGTTTTAGGAATTTGCACGCGAATTGTCACAAACATATCGCCTCGCTGCTTGGTTTTGAGATTGGGAACGCCTTTGCTTTTCATTCTGAGGCGTTGTCCCGATCTTGTACCCCGCGGCACTTTGAGTTCCACCGGTCCCGTAGGCGTTGGGACGGTCACTTCTGCTCCGTTCAAGGCTTCTCCCACAGTGATAGGCAAATCGACAAGAAGTGAGTCGCCCTCCCGCTTGAACACAGGATGAGGCCGCACCTTCATGATTATGTACAGATCCCCAGGTGGAGCACCCGCCCTTCCCGGCTCTCCTTTACCGGCAAGCCTGATTTTTGATCCGTCGTCCACTCCTGCCGGAATGGTGACGTCTATGGTTTCGGTTGAAGGAACGCTGCCTGCTCCCCTGCATTCAGGGCACGGTTCGCCCCCTCTCCCGGTACCCTCGCATTCCGGACAGACTTGACTGAAATTGATTGGTCCTTGCGCTACCTTGGTCTGGCCGGTGCCTCCACAGGTCTTGCAGACCGATTCTGCGCCAGTTGAAATCCGACCTGCGCCGCCGCACCTTGGGCAAGGTTTTGATTTTTGCAGGGATATGCGCGTCGTCCCACCATTGATAGCAGTGAGGAAATCGATTTCCAACCGGCTCTCAATGTCTCTCCCTTTGGAGGGGCCTCTTGCCTGTGCGCCACCCCCAAAAAGATCGCTGAAAATGTCCTCGAATCCTGAATAACGAGAACCGCCTTGGCCTGCAAAAGATTCTGCGGAATAACCAGGCCCGCCGTACGTTACTGCGACCGGCCCCACCTGCCTGCTTCCATTGGCGAAATTGACGCTCCTGTTCGGGATCGAATCCGGCCCTGAGACCATCTTCACCAAATTCATCATAGATTTTGCGCTTCTCCGGGTCAGACAGTTACATCATTAGCCTCGGAAATTTTCTTGAAGTTCTCTTCGGCTTCTTTATTGCCCGGATTAACGTCCGGATGATGTTTTCTTCGCGAACTTGCGATACGCTTTTTTAATTTCAGCGGCAGTGGCGTCCTTCTTGACGCCGAGAGCGGCATACAGATCCTTACCCGCCATACCGGAGCCTCCCCAAAAACGACGGATCGAGGGCTAAGATTGGGATTCCGAATTTTATCCGGCAATGGGATGACTGCGATCCGCCTGTTTTTGAATAATTAAGTACTCATGCCCCATTGTCAAGCGCAGGCCTAGCAATAAAGGCTCAGGAAATTTGTCAAGTGCCCGGGTCGCTGAAAGAACTTTTTCTCGACAAGTACTGTCAAGATAGTCTATCCTAAAGACTCCAACCCATTATATCTCAAACCATGAACCCCGGCACGCAATCAATTAGCTTCGCCGGGTTTCGTTTTTTCAAAACACGCTTGGATATTTTAGCAGTCCTGAGTATTGTATTTGTCAGAGCCCTGAATAGGCTCGATTTCAATACTTCCCTTGCTTCTGGGATCACACATGATTATCGATTGTCACGTGCATCTCTTACCCAAGAAAGTGCGACACGACCGTACACCTTTTGTGCAAAGCGATGTCGCGTTCGGAAGTCTTTATTCTTCTCCAAAGGCTAAACTCGCCTCAGAGAGCGATATAATCGAATATATGGAACGATCGGAAATTGACAAGGCGGTGATATTCGGCTTCCCCTGGGAGGACCATCGCCTGGTTTCGGAAAACAACGACGAAATCTGGGATTTCCACGAGCGCCATTCTGACAGAATTATTCCGTTTGCCGTGCTTTCGACTGCGGGAGGGGACCAGGCCGTGAAGGAAGCGGAACGGACAATCCGTGCCGGCTTTGCCGGTTTAGGGGAGCTTGCCGTGTACCATCGCGGTTGGAGCCTCGCGAACTTCGACAATCTAACGCCATGCCTCAGAATAGCCGAGGCGGCTGGTGTGCCAGTCATGATTCATGTGAATGAGCCTGTGGGACACGATTATCCTGGTAAAATATCAGTGGATTTCGGTGGCCTACTGAGAATGATAAAGACCAATCCCAAAGTCGATTTCATTCTGGCCCATTTCGGAGGCGGGGTCTTCGTGTACGGGCTGATGCCGGAAGTTGCAGCCGCTCTGTGTCGGACGTACTTTGACACCGCTGCATGTCCATTCCTTTATGATTCCAAGATATTCGAGGTGGCGTGCCGGATTCTGGGACCTGACAAAGTCCTATTTGGCAGCGATTTCCCGCTCCTGCCGTTTTCTAGGTATCTGAAGGAACTAGAAGAATCCGGTATTGAAGAAAGCGTTAAGAAATCTATATTAGGAGACAATTTCCTCAGAATTTTTGCGAGGCGACAGGAACAATCTTCCAGCGAATGAACCGAGTAGGGACCAGCTATTGCTTCCTCCTCGCGGCGGTTCGCAGAAATGTCTGTGAAGACATACGTATCTTTCCGTATTCAATTCCCCCGCTCTCTCTTTAGGACAACCAGAGAGTGGGGATGGAGAGCGACAAAGACTTCTCCATCTGACGCCAATTCTTCATCAAGATTCCTTCCGGGGCCTCCCCATATCGAAGCCGCTGAATCGACAATTGTCCGCCAAGTGCCGCGCGGGATCTCCAATGTCTGGAGGGCAGGCTTTCCACCGAAATGGAACACTATGATTATTTCCTCGTCCAGGTACATTCGATGGACCAGAAGTAGGCTGTGTCGCTCGTCAGCCACGACTTCCATGTTTTCTCTGCGGAGTTCCCTAAGAATAGGCGTACTTTTACGTAATGAAATTAATTTCTTGTAGAAGGTCCAAACGATTTTGTGATGGCCTGACTGCTTCAGCGACATATCCAACTTGGCGGACAGAAAGGTCTCCTCTGATTGAGGGTCCGGGGGATCACAATGCCAACCGAATTCACTGAATTCCTTGCGCCGTCCTTCTCTAACCGCTTCCACCAGAGCAGAATCAGTGTGGCTCACAAAATATGGGAACGGGGCAGTTTCTGCGTACTCTTCACCCATGAACAACAGTGGAATAAATGGCGAAAGGATCACAACCCCGGCAGCCAGCTTCAGGGCTTCCGCATCGACCAGAGCGGCCAGGCGCTCGCCCATCGGTCGATTGCCTATCTGATCGTGATTCTGTGAAAACACCACAAACTTTTCCGCTGTAATGTCTCGAGAAGAACTGCCGTGAGGTCGAGATCGATAAACTGAATATTCTCCTGTATAGACATATCCCTCGCGAAGCGCCTTCTCCATGTGGCCGAGAAGTCCGAAGTCGGAATAATAGCCGATCCGCTCTCCCGTCAATAAAACATGTAATGCGTGATGAAAATCGTCATTCCACTGAGCGTCCAGTCCGTACCCGCTCTGTTCTCGAGAACGAACTAGTCGAGAGTCATTTAGATCACTTTCGGCTATCAGGTACACCCGCCTGTGAGTCGATGCGCCAGATCGTGCACCCTCTCCCCAAGCTCTTGGAGGAAGTGTTTCGCCGAGAAATCGAAAATGCCGTGAACCGCATCAATCCTCAGGGCATCAATTCCGAATTCGTCGATCCAATAGAGGGCGTTCTGTATAAAATAGTTTCGTATCTCATCACTGTGAGGGCCGTCGAAATTTATGGCCTCTCCCCAGGGGCTCTGATGTCTGGAGGTGAAATATGGTCCGAACTGAGTTACATAATTTCCTTCAGGTCCTAGATGATTGTAGACAACATCCAAGACAACAGCCAATCCCGCAGCGTGGCAGGCATCCACGAGTCCCTTGAGGCCTTCAGGTCCTCCGTAGGAATTCTGGACTGCAAAGGGATAGACTCCGTCATATCCCCAATTCCGTTCACCAGGGAATTGAGCCACCGGCATTAGTTCCAAAGCTGTAATTCCGAGGGATTTGAGGCCGTTCAAATGATGGATGGCGGCATCGAACGTGCCTTCAGCAGTGAACGCTCCCACATGGATCTCGTAAATGATAAAATCACTTAATTGAATTCCGCACCAGGAATTCATCTTCCACGGAAACCCAGGATCCACAACTTGAGATGGGCCATGCACTCCTTCCGGTTGAAACCTTGAGGCCGGGTCCGGAAATTCCTGTTCGCCTCTCAACCGGAAAAAGTATCGTGTGCCTGGCTCGATGTCAGTGAGTAGACAAGAATGGTAACCGAGACTCCCCTTCTCCATCGGGATCAATCTGTCTCGGGGTGAAATGATATGCAATTCAACCGCGTCCTGATAATGGGGCCCATACACAAAATCTACAAGTTCCATCTCCCTGGTAAGTGGCCCCCAACATAGTCTCTCAAGTTCAAGGGAACTACCTCCCCCAAAACATACTATTTGAGCGAATATCCGCCCCTGCGCAGTGGCAAGGTAGAGTTTCGTTTGCACTAAAATTAAGGATTCTGAATTCGATTCCGACACTAGATCATTAGATTAAAAGACATCATTCAGCCGGTCTTGTTCGCGAATCAGCGCATAAAAAGCAAAGTCATTGAAACAGAATTGGGTGCGCAAATAATTCAGCTATGTGTGGGAGAAATAGCTTTTTTCCACGTTACAAGCATTATACGGATTGCCAAGAATTATGACGTTTATCCGATGGTCGAATCCCAAAGACTTCGTAGGGGTCGGCGTCCCTGCCCACCCACGGCGGGCACGGAGGCCCGCAGCTACGCATTATTCTTTGCGCAATCGGACATTAATTTTGTCAACTGCTGTAGTAGAGCCGGCATCTTGCCGGTTCATGGAGGACCACAAAATGCCGGTACTATCTTTCTTTCGCCCATGACTCGTGGTCTTCCCGAGCAACCGGACGGTTGCCGTCATGTTTTGAACATGACAAGTACCTGATCCGTTTCCACTGCATCACCGGGATAAACCATTATTTTTTCGATTAGCCCATCGACTGGCGATGCTACGCCTGTTTCCATCTTCATGGATTCCATGCGTAGAATCTCTTGGCCTCGGCGCACGTCGGTACCTTCTTCAACTGACACTGTCGTGACCATTCCCGGCATAGGACATTTCAGGACATTTTCTTGTACGACCTTGCGGTCCCGAAGCATGTAATGGGCAAGGCGCCACTCTCGAGGATCGTAAATTTCAAAAGTCCGGACAACTCCGCAAAAGAAAGCCTTTATGTGGTTGTTTTCGTATTGCAGACGGAACATGTGAGATACTCCGTCTATGGTGAGTTTCAGACGACGCCGGTAATACTCGAATTCCGGGGCTATGATTTCGTGAATTCTTCCGTCTACAGTGATTCTCCATCGGTAGGGCGGCTGGTCTTCTTCCAATCGAGCCTCAAGAATGGTTCGATCCACTCTGATGACATAATCGTGAGCTCTTCTTGCCAACTGGGGCACTCCCACCGAAGGACTCATGGGCTTTAGCGAGTCCCGGACCAGGTTGCGCCGATTGTGGTAAACCAGAATCACCGCCATGGACATATAGCTTAATATCTCCAAGGGTGGGGGAATCTTACTTTCGCCATCAGCATAGTGCTCTTCTATGAAATCAGTAGAAAGATCGCCCGACAGGAAAACTGGATGATTGAGTATCGCGTTTGCGAAATCCACGTTTGTGGTCAAACCTTCTATGTGATAGCCGTTTAGAGCTCTCACAAGTGCTCGCCTGGCGATTTCACGATTCTCGCCCCAAGCTGCAACCTTTGCCAAAAGAGAATCATAATAGATCGTTATCACGCTGCCAGGGCCTACACCGCTGTCCACGCGCGTGGTTTTTCCCTTTGGCTGAGCGTATCTCGTAATCATTCCAGTGGTGGGGAGAAACCCTCTCGATGGGTCCTCTGCGCAAATTCGCGCCTCAATTGCCCATCCATTGATGACTACGTCCTCCTGCTTGATGGGCAGTTCTTCACCCGCAGCTATACGGAGCTGAAGCTCCACAAGATCCAAGGATGTGACGAGTTCAGTTATTGGATGTTCCACCTGGAGGCGCGTATTCATCTCCAAGAAATAGAAATTTCCTTCAGAATCCAGGATAAATTCCACGGTTCCTGCGTTTGTGTATCCGACTTCCTGGGCTAATCTGCAGGCCATTTCACCCATTTTGACACGCATGGAATGGCTGAGCGCAACTGAGGGAGTCTCCTCTATTACCTTCTGATGTCTGCGTTGAATAGTGCATTCACGCTCTCCCAGGTGAATCACGTTACCGTAATTGTCAGCCATTATCTGAAATTCTATATGCCTGGGCTTGGGAATATAGCGTTCCGCAAATATCCTGTCGTCTCCGAATCCTTTTCTGGTTTCCTCTTTGCTTGATGCCAGTGCTGAGGCAAGCTCCTCCTTGGTCCTTACTAGACGCATGCCTCTCCCGCCACCGCCTGCGGCTGGCTTCAGAAACACCGGAAGTCCGATCCGGTCTATAATTTCGAGCGCTTCGTCAAGGTCCCCCAAGGCATCCTCGTGTCCGGGAACCACTGGCACCCCGACCCGAGTCGCAAGGATCTTGGAGGCAACCTTATCGCCGAGAAGAGATATTGCGGATGACGGCGGGCCTATGAAGACCATTCCGTTGTCTGCTACCGCTTGGGCGAACGTCGCGTTCTCCGACAGGAATCCGTACCCCGGATGAACCGCCTGACATCCGAATTCGAGCGCAACGGAGATTATCTTTTCTTGTTTCAAAAACGAATCTTGAGCCCGAGGGCCTCCGATGAACGCAGCTTCGTCGGCCTCTTCTACGTAAGGGGAGCGGTAATCCGGTTCGGAGTAAACAGCGACCGTTTTCACTCCCACTCGTTTGCATGTTCGGATAATTCTAACGGCAATTTCGCCCCTGTTGGCGATCAGGATTTTCTGAAACATTGGCTCACCTCAAAGCGGAATATTTCCGTGTTTTCGTTCGGGCTTAACGCTCTTCTTGCCCTCCAGGAATTGCAGACTCCGAATGAGGCGGCCTCGGGTTTCTCGTGGGAAGATTACGTCGTCTATGTAACCTCTCTTTGCAGCGAGAAATGGGTTGGCAAAAGTGTTCCTGTAGGTCTTCTCCTTCTCCATGAGCGCGGCCTGAGGATCTTCAGCTTTCTGGATATCTCTGCGATAGATCACTTCTGCAGCGCCCCTCGGGCCCATCACTGCAATTTCCGCAGTTGGCCAGGCGTAATTGATGTCTGCGCCAATGTGCTTGGAATTCATTACGATATAGGCTCCGCCGTAAGCCTTGCGCACGATCACAGTTATTCGAGGAACCGTAGCCTCTATGAATGCATACAAGAGCTTGGCTCCATGCCGAATTATTCCCCCGTGTTCTTGTTGGGGGCCAGGCATGAAGCCGGGAACGTCCACCAGGCATATAATTGGAATGTTGAATGCATCGCAGAATCTGACGAATCTCGCTCCCTTTGCAGAAGCGTTGCTGTCCAGAACTCCAGCCAAAACTGCAGGCTGGTTGGCGATCAAACCAATGGTTTCACCGCCAGTCGCCCGAAACCAATGATAAGATTCTTCGCAAAATGAGATTGAATCTCCAGGAATTCCGCGCCATCAAGGATGCTGTTTATCAGTACCTTCATATCGTAAGGCTGGTTAGGATTCGCAGGAACGAGGTAATCCAGAGCAGGGTCTTTTCTATCAGGCGGGTCCCGAAAATCCATAACTGGTTGTTTCTGCTTGTTGTTCGACGGCAGATAGTGAATCAGGCGCCTCACTTCCCGAAAGGCATAGAATATCGTTTGGTGAAACGAAATGTGCTACTCCGCTTCGTGCAGCATGTACCTGCGCACCTCCGAGCTCTTCAAAGCTTATGTCCTGATGAATTACGGTCTTCACTACGTTGGGACCAGTAACGAACATATACGACGAATTTTCCACCATGAACGTAAAATCAGTCATAGCCGGGCTGTAAACCGCTCCACCAGCACATGGGCCCATAATGCACGAGATTTGAGGGATCACGCCGCTGGCCATTACGTTGCGATTGAATATCTCGCCATACGCGGCCAAAGCATCTACCCCTTCCTGAATTCTAGCACCGCCTGAATCGTTCAGCCCTATAAATGGAGCCCCTACTCGGACAGCATGATCCATGACCTTTCTTATCTTTTCCGAGTGGGCCTCTCCGAGCGATCCACCTATCACAGTGAAATCCTGACTGAACAGAAATACTTCTCTGCTGTCGATGGTTCCATGTCCTGTAATCACGCCATCGCTCAGGTACTCTTTTTCGCTTTCCAGGTGGCCTCCTCTACCCGCTTTGAGCACGTCGAATTCCTCGAAAGAACCTTCGTCAAGGAGGAGGTTTACTCGTTCCCACGCTGTGAGCTTGCCCAGACCGTGTTGATATTCTATTCGTTTTGGCCCACCGCCTTGCCGAGCCTCATCTCTCATTTCCTGCAGGCTGGCCAGATTGTCCTGCATAGGTGATGAGATTGACTCACGAGACCCCGATATATCTGACGGCCTCGGTTTTTCTGGAATCTGTTCTTTCATGCGAATCCTCTACCGTTCATCATTAGCTAGAATCCTACTGAGGAGGAGCTTTGATTAATTTTATATCCTGTATCCAAACAGTGCCCGTTCCGTTTATCACAAGATTTAGCTTAACGTTGTCCGGGTTTTCGCCTTTCTTGAGAAAAAAGGGTGTCTCTTCCGTTACCCAGCCTGTAGTCCCAGATATAGGATTCTGCAGGCCTCTGGAGAAGAATTCTCCCTTTCCGGGGAAATGGACACCACATTTCCAGGAAAGCTTGCCCCTTGAGGTTCTCAGACTTAAGCCGCGCCCTATAGATGAGTCGAGCGTTTTCCACATCAACGTCGCCTGTCTCAAACAGACGCACTACACGAGGCTCCGCTGCAGTGATCTTCAGCGACCCTTTGCCATCAGGTTACGCCTCCTTATCAACGGTCACCTCCGACTGAGAGATGACACCTTCTGCATTGCTCACCGGGTATTGCTTCAAGTCAACCTCTTGAGCTGCGGCGGGGAGCGCGAAAGCGAGAATGGCCATCACCATTGCCAGGAAAACGGAGCATTTTCTTGCCATAGTCTGCCTCCTGTAGAGAATAGTGTCCGCAAAAAATTGATCTAGCGGCGAATCGCCATTTGAAGTTTTACGAATTTAACTCCTCAGATGAAAAAAGCGTTAATGCATTGCCTCCAAGGATGAGGGCCAAATCGGATTCAGGAAATCCCATCGAGCAGAGACGGTTCAATTCTCTATCCCACGCGTACGGGATATGCGGAAAATCAGTTCCGTACCATACGCGATCCAACCTCATTCCTGAAAGCCTCGGCGGATTGGTGTCAGGAAGATAATCAGCCATAACCATTGCAATATCAAGCCATAGATTGTCATAGTCGTTAATAAGATTGCTGAAAGCCTCGTACTCATCTGCCCCGAGATGCGGGACGAGTACCTTAAGGTCCGGGTATTGCTTTAACACCGGCTCGACTTTTTCAGCGCCGCATATTTCATAGGGATCTCTTTTGTAATCAAAGACAGGGCTTTTGGGTTCTCTCCCCACATGGATTATAAGCGGCTTCTCATATTCCGAGCAGATCTCATAGATTTCATGCATTTCAGGGCTGTCCATGGAAAAGAACTGAACGTGGGAATGCAGTTTCACTCCCGCAAGTCCCAACTGAAAACCGTGTTTGAGGATTTCGGCAGCGTTCTTCTCCCCCGGAAAAATGGTCGCGGTTCCTATCAGTTGAGGGCATGATTTGCACAGCGAGGCCATATAAAGATTTAAGTAGCGGGCCACTCCCGGCCTGTGGGCATAGTGCAATCCCACAATTCGATCTATTCCCCGAGAAACAAGAAATTCGATCACTTGCAGCGAATTCAGTTTATACCGGATCGGCCAGGCGTACTGATCGAACCAAGCCCAAATTGCTGCAAAAAGCTCGTCCGGGAAGAGATGCACGTGCGCATCGATAACCGACGGCAGCGAGTCGGCTATTCGAGCACCTTCAGGATCGTTAAGCGCTGACAGCGATCCCATTGGGTTCATGGTTCCCTTCCTTCGAGTACTCAGGCTGCAAAATGCATTCAGCAAATATAGTCTTGTAACCGCTGAAACCTCGCCAGTCAATATCGTCACGACAACGGCTATCGAATCAGAGCTTGAGACACGGCCGGACAAGTCACTTCACTGCTCACTTTACTGATGAAACGCAATCATTCAGTTATCCGGGGCAAGCAGCTTCTGTAGGGGAGGCTTTCCAGTCTGCCCTGACCTGAAAAGTCAATGATGGCCCGCAGGAAAGCCTCCCCCAACGGTTTTCTGGAATTGCCCGAAGTGAGCACATCCCGCCCGTAAATGATTACCCAAGGACCAGAAATTCCCTTGCAATAGACAATAATGAGCTATAGGATTTTATTTAGCCTACAGAATAGACTGAAGATCAGGGCATAACCAGGAGAGGAGTGTCATATGTCCAGAAGATGTTCTGCTGTTTCCCTTATTGCGACAGGCTTCTTGATTCTGTCCTTGATCCTGGCGCAGGGGGCCGGCGCGGATCAAGCAGCATCAAAGGGATCCGAAAAGCTTCTCAATCTGGGTAAAATAGGATCAAAGCCCATCAACGTGTCTATTTGGACAAATCAGCCTGCCGGACACAAATTCAAGCCAGGTGACAGGGTCGTAATTTACTTCAAGGCTGACACGGACTGTTATATTACGGCTCTCAATATCTCTGCAAAGGGAGACGTGGCAGTGCTGTTTCCCAGCAGAGAGCATCCAAACAACTTTGTCAAAGCCGGTGAGCAGGACCGATTGTTCGGTGACGACTCGAGCATCAGGCTAGTCATGGGCGAAGGACTTCCTGAAGTCAAAACCGTTTTTTATGCAACTTCAGAACCAGTGTCTATGGAACCTCTGACCATCCCAGCGGACAAACCTGTGCTTCAAATAGCCAACACAGACAATCAATCTATTGATATCATTGCAGCACAAATCGAAAAAGCTTCCGCAAAACCTGGATACAACAGGGCTGTTTTCGCAATTAAGGGCGAGGCTGCAGGCGGGCCGGGTCTTAGACTCATGGGACCAGAGAGAAGATCTGCTCCATACCGTCCTGAAAGCGATCGTCCGGAAGGCTTGACTGGAGTGCAAGGGGTAAAACCGGAACCGGGGCGATAGATCGATGCAGGACCACGGAAGGAAGCCGGGCTTTTCCAGCATCTATCTGGCCCTTACGGTCAGTCTGATCGGGGCCGCTGTTTGTTTAATTTGGCCTCACCCTTTTGAAAACTTGGACTTCCGATTCTACGATCTAAAAGTTGCGATCAGGGATCCAGGCCCCGTACTGGAGTCAATCGTCCACCTTGATGTGGATGACAAGGCAGTCAGCGAATTCGGAATCTGGCCGTGGGACCGAGAAATGAGCGCTCGTATAGTCAACCGACTCGCAGAGGCTGGAGCTGCGCTGGTTGTTTTTGACGTGCTTTACGCGGCAAAAGGAAATAGACCCGAAGGGAACGAGGCTTTCTTCAAGGCATTGTCCGCCTCCGGCCGAGTTGTATCTGCAACCGCCATGGGAATCACGGATTCCGCCGAGGTACGGCCGGAGTTTACTGGTGATTCCGCAAGAATTGATGCGCTGTATGAACGGGCCTGGCCTTTGGACCTTCCCGAAAATAGCAGATTTTTTGAGGTGTCAAGGCTCTCCGATTCGTTGGTCCCATTGGCCCCGGTGATCAAGAATTCCAAAGAAGTCGGCCATATAAAATCAAATGCCGATCCGGATGCCGTTCATCGCAGGGTCGGCCTGCTTGTAAGATACAGGGACAAATGTGTGCCCAGCCTCGGTCTCGCCGCTGCCGCCGCTCACCTGAGCGTTATCCCAAAAAATATTGTCGTTACTGACACCGAGATCAAACTGAAGCATGATAGAGGTATGACAAGCATTCCCGTTGATGAGCATGGCAGAATGCGCATAGACTGGCATGAGCCATGGCAGAGATTTCCCAAGGGTTTCCGGCACTATTCGGTTTCAGACCTTCTTGCCCCGGAGGCGGATGCCTCCAACCTTCAGGAATATAAGGACAAAATTGTAGTGGTGGGCGTCACCTGGACGGGAAGCACGGATTTGGGTGTATGCCCGTTAGCCAAAGATTGCCCACTGAGCAGAGTCCACTCCAATGCGCTGAACACTATTCTGACAGGAAATTTCATTCGGAGCATTCACTCGTTTCCGTTTATTATGGGACTAGCAGTCATATTATCCATAGGGTTTGCGTTTGCTGCGCCCAGGGTCAGAATGCTTTATGCTGTTCTGCTGTTCACAGCTTTGATCACTCTGTACGTACTCTTTTCTATCGTGGCTTTCATTAAAGCGCTTGTACGAAATCCCCACTGCCGGCCCTATTTTTGTTTTCATTATGACCGGTTCCGTATCACTGATAATCAGGGGGATCAGCACCGAAACCGAGTCTTTTCGAACTGCTGAAGCATTGCAGCGTTATCTCTCCCCGCAAATGCTGGATTCAATCATAAAAGAAAACAAGGAAATAGACCTTTCCACCAAGAGGAAAGAACTCTCCATTCTGTTTGCCGATATCGAGGGATTTTCAACCATTTCAGAGACGGTGGACGTGGAGTATCTGGAAAAATTCCTCAATGAGTTTTTTGAGGCCATAACCCGCACAGTGTTCGACCATCGTGGCACGGTAAATAAATTCCTTGGAGATGGTTTGCTCGCCTTCTTCGGAGATCCGGTGGAACTTGAGAACCACGCTCTCGCCGCAATCAAGGCAGGCGACCAGATGCAAAAAGAAATGGTGCGGCTGAATTCTAAGTGGAGCACCACGGGCATTCCGGAATTCGAAGAAGGAATACACGTCAGGATTGGAATAAGCACCGGCCTTGTGGTTGTGGGAAACATAGGCTCAAAGCGGCGGATGGAGTACACTGTGTTGGGATCGGCAGTAAACCTCGCCAGTCGACTGCAGGGGCTCGCGACTCCGGACCGACTGCTCATATCAGCGAGAACGTACGCTCTTGCGAGAGACAATTTAAAATGTTCCGCACCGCGAAAGGTTAAAGTCAAGGGGATAGATCGCGAAGTAACCGTTTATGAAGTCGAATCCATTCGGGATTCCTGAGCTTTTTCAGATTGGTTCGACGAAGCCCGGCGCCCTAGCGTGGCAACACAGTCTTGTCGGCAGCACGTTGGCTTAAGGGAAGCCACACCGTGACTTGCGTCCCAGCTTCATCAGAGGTTATTGAAATTGACCCGTAGTGGTCCTCGATTATCTTCCTGGAAATGGTCAAACCGAGTCCCCGGGCGCTGTTCTTTGTGCTGAAAAATGGGTCGAATATCTTTTCGAGATCAACGGGATCAATGGGCGCGCCAGTGTTGTGAATCTTTATTTCAAAATAAGTTTCTGAGTCCAACTCACCGGTTTGGTGGGCCTTCTCGCTCGGAATGGACACCCCCGTGCTGATCCGGATTTTGTCTCCACGCGGGGAAGCTTCGACCGCATTTGACAGCAGGTTCCGGACCACTTCTTGAAATTTATCTGAATCCAGGAGAAGGTCCCCTATTTCTTCTCCAAGATCGAGTTCCACGCAGAGATCTTTTTCCTTTATTCTCCATTGACTAATACGAATTACGTAGTCCACCACATCATTTGGATTTACGCTCTGAAGGCTTATGGTTTCATGTTTCGTGAAATCTATTAATCCTCCGAGAATCTTCTCGAGTCTTTGGACTTCTTTAATAATGATTTCAAAAGCTTCATTCTGCGCGGTTCGGTCGGGTTTTCCCAAGGATTCTGATTCTTTCGCCATGCGTCTGGCGAAGCCGCCTATGATCGTAAGGGGCTGCCTTAATTCATGGGCTACTCTCGCAGTATGGTCTGCGATCACTTTTGCTTCACGAGACTTAACAATGTGCTCGTAGAGTTCGTCGATAGTCTTGATTTTTTCAATCAGTTCGGCCTCCACCCTCTTTCGCTCGGTTATGTCTTGCTTCATAACCCAAAATCGGACCAAGACCCCGTTCTGGATATTTCCCACAAGGGTGTTCTCAAAATACACGAGTTTACCATCTTCAACTTTTTCGGCAGTCTCAAACGGACTGACGGCAAAGTGACTTTCTATCCACAACCTGTGATGCTGCACGTAGTTTTGCGCAAGGACTTGTTCCAGCACCATTCCTTTCAGTTCCTCAGTGCTATCCAATCCGCAATGCGCAGCGAAAGTGCCATTGGTTTCGATAACTCTGGCATTGAGTACCAGCGAAAGGATCTCGTCAACGTCGACGGCCGTAGACGCGGGTTTTTCAAGAGCGAACTCTGCTATCCCGATTGGAAAGATATCCACCAGCGTCCTATACTTCTCGTTTAAAGTGATTTCTCTCTTTGCCAGAGTCAGATCTTCAATGAGGATAAGGATCGAACGCTCGCGGCCGAATCTGATCGGCCTGAAATTCATTCTGCTCCAGAGCTCTACACCATTTATGCGGATTAGCCCTTCCCTGAGCTGAGGGTTTCGCTTCGTGAGCAAAGTCTCCATCATATTTCGCACTGCCAGGATCGTCTGATCGTCGGGAAACAGCTCATATAGAGATTCAGGCCTGCTGCACTTCTCGCAAAATCTTTGAAAAGAGCTGTTTGCGAATTCTATAGCGCCGAACAGATCCACCAGCAGGATAGGCATGGGAATTGCCTGCATCAGCCGTCCGAATGAAGCGGTGGTAATCCATCGAAGATCGAAGCTGCCGGTTTCCGTCAAGCTTCTGGGGTAGGTCTCTTCTGAAAGGAGAGCTGCAAATGAGCCGCTTACAGACGGATCTTGCGCCGCTGATTGAACTTCCTCAATTGACTCGTCCAAAATCGGTTGAATTGCTTCATCGGGATTCCACTCCAAATCAAAAGGCTCACTGATATCGTTTTCTTCCTGGATGGAGTGAAACTGATTTGCAGTCGTTTCGCGGGGTGCAGATTTCAATTCGCGGAATTGTCTGCGAAGAGTCTGAACTTCCAGAATAAGTTGATCTTTTGTTTTTTCGTCATCTCCCATGATGCCTCCGCACGTTTGCCTCGAGGCCCAACTCATATTTCTTTGAAGTCGGATTCTCGCAGGTCGGCGCCGATTTTCTTGAGTTCCTCTCCGAAATCTCTCACCAAACGCGTTAGAACTTCGTGGTGTTCTTCCCGATAAAAAAGAAAGAGCCCCATCATATTCAAGCTTCTTTCGGACCTAGCTGTAAGAGCCAAGCCAAGCTTCTCCGCAAGTGGGTGCAACTCGGAGATGGCCTGTTGCACGTTTGGGTACCTTAATGAAGGATCTTTCCTTGTGGCTTTCAAGATGAAGGTTTCTTATCTCATCGGGCAGATCCGGAGCCAGATCTCTAGGATCGGACACGTCGCTGTACAAGTGCATGTGCAGCAGATCGAGAATGTCGCTTTCCGGAAATGCTTCCCGGCCGGTCACCATCTTGAAGGCACTAATCCCTAATGAGTAGATATCCGAGCGTTCGTCTACCGGAAATCCTCTTATCTGCTCAGGAGACAAATACTTGGGCGTGCCTACCACCCGGGCCCCTTTTGTTCCGGTCTCGCAAGCGAGGCCAAAATCCACTATCTTGGCAACGTCATTCTTTTGGATAAAAATATTGCCGGGTTTTATATCGCGATGGATTATCCCTTGTTTATGAGCATAACTCAACCCGCTGCATACCTGCAGCAATACTTCCAGCGATTTCTCCACGGAAAGCTTGCCGGTTTCCCTCAGAGTTGTCTCGAGAGAGTCTCCGTCGAGAAGCTCCATTATGATGAACACGGTTCTGTAGAGTTGCTCTATATCGTAGACTTTCACTATATTTTGATGGTTGAGGCTTGCGATTGTCTTTGCTTCATTCTGGAATTCCTCGATAAATCCAGCATCCATGGCCATATTGTGCTTGAGCATCTTTATGGCCACCGGCATACTGAGAGCGGTATGCCTACCTTTATAGACTACGCTCCACCCCCCACGACCAATTATCTCGTGAATCACGTATTTGCCTATCGTGCGATCCGCTGTCAGTGAAGACCGTGCAAATCTGTTGGTTATCGTTTGGGTAAGAAAGTGCCTGACTTCTGGATACTCGCTGCACACCGCCTCAAAATCATTCTTGCTCAATTTCCAAACCGCCAGATCAGTTTGAGCTTCCGCGTTTCGTGTTACGGTGCTCACCTGTAAGAATGGCCATCTCTCCTACTATTTCACCAGGTCCCAAAGCCGCTATCGGGTGGACTATCCCATCTTTTTCGAGAGAAACGTTGCAGACACCTTCCTGGATTATGTATAGGCTGTCTCCTTCACCCCCTTGCTCAATAAATCTCTGTCCTTGTTTGAATGTCCCCGCAATCATCGACATTAACAGCCTCTGTTTAGCCGGCTCAGACATCGCGTCGAAGAATGGGGTGGTCATGAGGAACTGCTGTTCTGGCCCGATGCCCATTTCTGTTAGCTCAATGCCTTCCAATTCCTGCATAGTAAACTCCCGACGGGCGAGCCCGCATTTAGAATTCGTTTCAATCCAATTCCATGACCATCTTATTATTATTCGGTATTGTGCACAGCAATACCAGAATTTAATGCTCAAATCTTCTCTGAGTAATCCGGTTAGCTGTCAGTTCAAGGCCATGAATTCATGGTATTACGTGAGAACCGAATGCAGTGCTGAAGGCGTCCTGCTGGATTGACTTTCTCTGTCGTTTCCGCATCATTGGGCGGATTTTTGGTTTCCCGAGGGAAGAAATATTATTCGCTCAAATGCAGCTGCAAGCTGCCTGGTATCGGCCCCTTGTCCGCTAGACGCAGGAGAAGCTGCGTAAGAGAAGGTGAACTCAACCTTATTGAATTCTTTGACCAGAGCAGACGAGATTGGGATTCGGTATATGTGCGAACCCTTTTCCAGCCGCAGTTTTGTCAACTCCGAGCCGTTGAATCGAACGTTCATCTCCTGCATCCTACCGGGAACCATAATGGGAGCAACGCTGATCTGCATGGTATGATCGACTCCTTTCCGTAGTGGGATGTACAGAGTCGCAGATCGTCCTGTTGTCCAAACCCACGATAAATCCCCGTCCCATTCGTCGTCGCCCCAACCATCTCCCAGAAATAAACGTGACTCTGAATGCCCTATCTTGAGGTCTAATGGACCTAATTCCTGCACAATCTTCGGTGTGTCGGGGAAGAAAACCGGGACCATGCAAATATATTCCATTGGGAGGCGATTGGTGTCAGCCCATCTAAAAATGCCCAGGTGCAGCTTCGTGAGATCGGAACCCGATTTAACAATCGGATCCCACAGGGGCCACCAGTCAGGCGGCAAGTTTCCGCTGAATCCATTTACCGTGGGGATTCCTACGCTAAGTCCGGCCCACATGCCGTCAAGCTGATATTCAAACCACGGCCTCGCCTTCTTGTCCACCGGCAAACTGATCGCAAAATAGAAGGACTTACAGCCTTCGGGAATGCGCTTCGCAACTTGAGCGACTTCTGCGCGAACATGTTCCTTATTGTAAGCCGGGCTGGTCTGAACCTGCTCCACGGCCATAAGAGCTATAAGTATGACCAGCAAATATTGTCTCCGGAGTCCGTTGAGGAACAGAGCGACTCCCATACTCAAAGCAATCAACAGCAGAAAAGAGACCCTGGCTACTGCCCTGATAGCTCCTGCTCCGGGCATGAACCAAAGCACACCAGCCCAGGGTGACCAATCCTCGGTGTACAAAAAAGCGACAGCCGCTATAAGCACAGAGGAAATCGCGACGATCCTGGCCCAGGTCAACTTGAAAGCCGAAACAAAACCGATCAGTGCGACGATGAAAGTCACAGGTCCCGGACATAAACGATGCTCCGCCTCAGCGGGTAATTTCGAGAAATCAATATAATTTCTGGTCCATTTATAAATAAGGTTTTCCGGCCCAGTATTTAGCCATGATTTGAGCTGCGGAATCATGCTGGAGATTTCATTCCACTTGCGAGCGCCGATTTCTCCTTGACCGGCCATATAGTGAATCGCCGGCCATATCGCCAAAAGGGCAGCCAGCAAAAATGAAATGACTATAGCGCGCTTATGTGAGCTCAAAGCCGACAATATTTCGGATCGAGATTGACGCAATGCCAACGCAACGGCCAAAGCCACCAGCAAACCGAAGCACAAGAAGAAGACCAGATAAAAGCCGGAGTACAACTGCGAAACCAATGACAGAGCGAAACCCACGATCCAGATTTCTTTGCGCTCATCCTTATTTTTCTCGAAGATCTTGAACAAGCAAAGAATTGCCATGGCAGAAAAAAACTGCGGCAATAACTGCTGAACATTCAACTGGTTTGCCCTGATCCCAGAGAAAGCGAAGACGTAAGATCCTCCAATGGCTGCCGGATATGAAACGCCCACACCCTTATGAAACAATAAAAAGGCTGCAAGGAAATCCAAGAAAGCCATTACGGGCATCCATAACTGAAAAGCCGTGTCCGGTAGGAATCCCATAAGACGAAACAGCCAATAAACGGGAGCTGAACTCAAGAAGATGTCCGAATATGCCCCTATGTTCACCGCTGGAAAATAGAAGGGAGGATCCCAAAACCTCGCATGATTGGGATTACCTGCAATCCATAGTAGTGAATGCTCAAGGAAGTAGTTGTTGAGGCGAGTGTCTCCGGGATCAGTCTGCATCAACTCAAATCCCGAAAGAAAGGTCGGATGAAAGAACGAGAACAATCCGGCGGCCGCGGACACAGTAAAAATCAACGTGCGCCATGGAAAAGCAAATTTCATCCTGCACTCGTTCGGTTCGTACGTTTTCTCGAGGTGAACGGAACGGAAGTATACAAAACAAGGCCAATCAGGTAAAGGCGACCGAGCAAATTTTGCGACACGCATGTAGGATTGAAATCCGAGGGTCCGTGCACGAATAAATAGTTGACTCGATTTGCGCGTTGTTCGGATCACGCCGCTTTTGGCCAGAATTCGGGGGAGATACCCGGCAAACCGGCAAAGCTTCGCCTATTATCAATTAACTGATTGATTTTACAAAATAACGTTCTTTGGTATTTGTCAGAATTATGTTATTGCCGAACAGAGATTTTGGCCTTTATTTTTTCGACTCTTTCGTTTAATCTGTTTGATAATTCCTGAGTCCCAACAGATTCCATCTTTTTTTTCGACTTGCCTGCCTGCGGGATCTGAAGATCACGGGACCGCCTAATTGATGAAAAATATTGTGAACTCAAACCGTTGCCGAGGCAGTCAGGATATGAGCTTTGCTCAAACCCTGACGGGATGCGCTTTGCCAGAAAAGGAGATGAAATGTTGAGGCTTGGTACTGATCGCAATGGTTTCTGATCAGTCTAGTTGCGGTTGTTGATGCGTCCGCGACGTGCGCCGGTCACGTGAATTCCCTGGAAGAGATACACATGAAGATCGAGAGTCTAAAGGACACGATCTTTCTGAATTATCAAAAGTCCGGTCTGACTATGTGGGTGCCTTTCTACTATTGGGTTGCGAATGGAGGTAAAGAAATTTACTACTGCTACACTCTCCTGCCGCTCGGCCAACGTGACCACGGTTTGGCGGATCGTGTAAACAAGTACTGCATCGGCTGCGACACCGAACCCGTGTACGTTCCAATAAGGATTAACAGAGGCGGGATCGCCAGATCCTGACAGTTGCGATCAAGTGCTTGAAATTGCCCCCGATCAGCTTACGCCGTAAAAATAATTGTGATAGCGTAATGGAAACACAAAATGGCGATGACAAGCACTTTCGATGACCTTATTTTTGGATTTATCGCGTGGAACGCAGTTCGTGTCATGATTTTAGGGTCGACCCCTTCAGCCAATCCTCTTTCCGGGACTAATCCCATCGCCAGAGTTCCAGTTCAGATAAAAACGGAATCGGAATTGTGCAGTTACCAAAGAATCGGGGTGTGAGACCTGTGTCATTGCGAGGAGTAAAACGACGAAGCAATCTATTCCTACCGGTTGGGAGATTGCCACGGGCTTACGCCCTCGCAATGACCGGGGCTTTTTTTGCCAAGTGAACAATTCAAAGGGATTTCGCTGGTCAACGTTTGAACGAATATCTGTCTCCATGTTTGTTCCTGACACGATCCACTCGAAGCTCGATTAAAAGTCTGCATGGCATGTATTTGGCTTGACCTATTTGTTTTTAGATACTAAAAACAGGGTATGCATCCCGAACCCCGAAAACTGGCGGGGCGAATTCGCCGCGTTGTCAACCGTCTGATCTTCTTGGAAAAACGAGCTGTTTTTCGCGACGAGGACCTGCGGCTACATCCGTCGGAAATCCATTTGATGCAAGTCATAGCCGCACAGCCGGACCTGAACGCTGGTGAAATGGCTAAGAGGCTTGGAGTTAGCAACGGCGCCGTTTCCCAGACCCTGGCTCGGCTTGAAAGGAAAGGAGTCATCAAAAAGGCTAAGGACCCCTCCCTCAAGAACAGGGTGATAGCGACTTTTACTGTGTCTGGCAGAAGAGCAATCGAGCGCTTTGAGGAGCAGCAGGCCTCATCTGCGGAGTCCTTCTCCAACTATCTGGCCGGACTCACCGAACTAGAAAGGGAAGTGATCGGGAGCTTCCTTTCACACGTGGAGGAGTTTTTGAAAGGGTTAGATTAGTTCTCTTTTTTTGGGTTATGTTTATAGCACCTAAAACCAGGGAGACAATGGTCTCTCACCAGAAGTTAACCAATTACAAAGGAGTGGAATCATGCAGAAAAAACTGATGACCGGAGTTTGGCGGTACATTCTTGGAGTCCCGCCATTCCTGTGGGAAAAACAGATTGAGAAGGCCGAGCGCAAAGTGAAGCGTTCCACTAGATTTATGACTCCAGAGCACAGGTTGGTACACCACTTTGTGGTCAGGGAGATGCCTCGTCTCGGCAGGCCCGTTCCACAGGAACTGGTGGCCCAGGAATTGGCTCTGGACTCGGAACGTGTGTCGGAAATCGTGCGGGACTTGGAAAGTCGCTTGACCTTCTTGTACACCAACAGCAATGGGGAGGTGACCTGGGCCTATCCGGTAACAGTCGAGAAAACGCCCCATTCAATAAACTTTAATTCTGGGGAGCGGTTATACGCTGCCTGAGCGGTAGACACATTCGCGACGCCCTTCGTGCAAGGGCGACTCAGGGATGAAGAAGTGTCGATCAAAGTGGTCTCGGAATCCGCGCACTCCAAGCGCCCTATGTATATGGACATTGACAGTGATATGAATTGCACTTGTGTGGATCCGAGTTGCAGTCCCGTAATCTTCGTTCCTGATGTGGATTTCAGAAGTCTGAGAGATCCCAACATAATCGATGCGTTTTGAAAGGAGAGCGTCTTCTTCTGGTCAGAAGAACACGCCAGAGAATACCGCAGAAAGATACACAGGGTTCGAGGCTCCTATTTTACCGCCCTGCAAATAGCCTATTTGAACAAGCGTATTCAAAGTGCATTGTTTGGATGGTGACTATCAGACCTGCAGAGGTGAAAGGAACAGGCTTGAATCGAACCCAACAATCATATCGGAGGTCGGTGGAATGTCATTTGCTCCCTCGATGACTGAGATTAAGGTGCGTGGGTTTCACGTTGATGTATTCGGGGTTGTCAATCACGCGTGGTATATACATTTTTTTGAAGATGCCCGATGGGCCTATATGGATGAACGTCCCGCTCTACGGGACAGCTTGCATTCAGCTGGCATAGCTCACTCGGTTGTCTCCTTGGTGGCACAATACAAGCATCCAGTGCGCCTTGGGGACATTCTGCAGATTAAAACACGGTTGAGCCGCGCCGGCGACCATAGCATCACCTTTGACCAAACGGCCTCCACGGCAGCGTCAGATGCTGCTGTGGAAGCGCAAATCACCAACGTTTTCTTCAAGTCTCGTGGCGGCCAGGTGATTGGTGTGGACCATGAAGCCTTCGATCCTTGGTCTGAGCTAAGAGATTTGACCACACCGCCATCTGCATGATAGCTCCTTTCTTGCGGAAGTCCTGGACAGCCGGCTGGGAGTCCGATATCAATGATCAGAAGTGGGACGAGAGTCTTGTACAGGCCCTCGAAACTTTCTTGGAGAGGGCTTGAGTGTATAGACGCGTTAACTCAATATCAAGTCCATCGTGTGTGAGTACTTAGGCATCCCAGGTTGCAGTCAAAGTCCCCCTTTTCTAAAGGGGGACTTTAAGGGATTTTCAATGTGTTAGACCAAAATCCCCACTACCCCCCTTTAGAAAGGGGGGTATCAGTCGCAGCGTTGCCCGATGGCCAGAGGCATTACCTTTAGCCGAGAAAACACACAAACATCGGCTTAGGTTTGCGCATACTGGGCTTGGGCGGAATCTTCTTTACAAAAGAAGGTTCCCAGTCTTACGCATTTGAAACTCTAATTCGTGTTACAGCGACTCTAGATGAAGCGGAACGCCCGTTTCTAGACTCCGCTAATCTTTCTAATTCACGGTCTTTGGGAAAATAAATGCTGCTGGCTGCGGATAACATACATGCAATGAACCAAGCGGTTTCAGACGCACTGCGGGAACTTGACGCTCAGCCCATACGGGAAATTGCCCGCAAATGCGAGAGCAGCGGGGCTCGGCTTATTGACCTGAATCCAGGCTACCTGTCCAGGCGGAATGAGGATCGCATGGTCTTCCTGGTGGAGACTGTGCAGGAAGTGACATCATCCAGGCTTATACTGGACAGCCCGAATCCTCGTGTCCTGGCACGCGGTCTCGCCGTCTGCGAGGAACCCCCTATACTGAATGCCTTATCGCTGGAGCCACGAAAGCTTGAAGAGATCCTCCCCATGGCAACAAAACATCGGACAGGATTGGTTCTGTTGCTCATGGATGAGCGGTCATTCACTCCCCCATCCACAGAGGAAAAGATAGCCATAGCAGCAGAGCTTCGGGATCGTTGCCTCGCAGCGGGAGTAAACAGCGAAAACTTGATATTCGATCCCGTCTTGCCAAATCTAAGCTGGGATGACGCGTATTTCCGAATTTCCGAAGGCATAAAGACCGTGCGTTTGTTGGCCACTGGAGCTATTTTTCAAGATCCTGTGCACACGATGGTCGGGCTTTCAAATCTTCGGAGCGGCCAGGCTGAACGCTATCCCATAAGGATCGAGGAAACATGCCTGACGCTGTTAGCTGGTGCGGGTCTGAAAATTGTCCTCGCCAACGCCTTGCGACCCGAATTGAAAAACGCACTTGAGTCGATCACATTGATGACCAGCACTGATACGGATTAGAGATCAGGCGGACTGAATTCATTCTTTGAGTTTGGTGGTATCACCGCTGGGCAGCCCTTTTTCCCTTGCTCTCAGCACCCTCCGGAGTATCTTTCCGGATCTCGTTTTTGGTAATTCCTCCATGAATACAATTTCCGATAGCGGCAATTCGGGATAGAAATTCGCTTTTACAAAAGTCTTGATCTCGTGATTCAGTCTCGCTGAAGCCATGTATCCCTTATTTATGGTCAGAAAGGCTTTGACGGACGTCTTTCCGCTTACAGACCCTAAAGAGATAACCACCGCCTCGGCAATCGCTGGATGCAAAGACAAGATGTGCTCGATTTCATAAGGTCCGATAAATTTCTCGCCTAGTTTTATCAAATCGTCGTTTCTACCCAGATGGTAGTAATAGCCGTCCTCATCCTTTGTTACCATGTCACCGGTGAGAAACCAGTTTTGAAGCGGAAATATGCCTGGTATCGTGGCGCATCCTGCCAGATTCCCGTCATCATGGATGGCCAGCCGAGCCTCAGAGCTAGTTCTCCCATTGTGAGCACTGGAGCGGGCTCACCGTTTTCGTCCAATACATCGGCTTCAAGCCCCGGAACGGGTTTGCCCATACTGCCCGGTTTTATGCTCTCCGACTGAAAATTAGCCAGACATATCATACCGGTCTCCGTCATCCACCAGGTGTCGTGCGGTGCACGTTTCAGGGTTTGCTTCGCCCAGTAGAATTGCTCGGGACTCAAAGTCTCTCCAACTGTGGCAATGTGCTTCAGATGCGAGAAATCATACCGCCCCGGAAGATCGTCTCCGGCCTCTGCAAGACGTGTCATGGTTCGCGGGGTCGTATACCAGACTGCTACCTTGTGGCTCTCAAGAGTCCTATACCATGTGGATGCGGAGAATTGATCCCCCTGAATAACCGAAGTGGCTCCACAAAGCCACGGAGCAAACGTACCGTAAACCGTGCCTGTAACCCAACTCGGATCTCCGTCGGTCCAGAGAACCGTTCCTTCCGCAAGATTCAGCACATACCTACCCGTGATGAACTGGCCCAGCATATCCATGTGTGCGTGAACGACCCCTTTGGGTGGGCCTGTAGAACCCGAAGTATATATCAAGTATAGCGGCGTGGTTCCCCGCACCCAGCGGATATTACTCTTCTTGGGAAGTGTTTCCACCAATCCTTGAGCCACGATCTCCGTTGGAAACAAACCCACCTTGGGGCCTTCTGTTAAGAACAAGTGTTCTACACTACCCATCGTGTGTTCCGGAAGACGCTCCAACAAATCGGGGTGAGTAATGATTCCACGCGGTTTGGCATTCAGGAGCCGAATCTCAAGCTCATCGAAGCCCAGAGTGGGGTACAACGGCGAGAAAATAACCCCCAGACGAGCGCACGCCAGCATCGCAAAATAAATCTCCGGACAGGATGGCAATAATATGAAAAGCCGATCTCCAACTGAAAAGCCGTGCTCTATCAACAAATTGGCCCATTGCGAAGAGATCTCCCTCAATTCAAGATAAGTGAATGCCTTTATAT
The DNA here is from genome assembly GCA_963700305.1 of uncultured delta proteobacterium. Taxonomy (GTDB): domain Bacteria; phylum Desulfobacterota; class Desulfomonilia; order Desulfomonilales; family Desulfomonilaceae; genus Desulfomonile. The sequence continues at coordinate 21,786 of CAVOXB010000014.1, read as the reverse complement.
TTGCAGCTTTCTCAAAAATGAGAGCTATGCGATCACGCTTATCGCTGTCTTTGGCCCACCTATCTATGGCTTCCTGAACGATATTTATCTCACCCGTTGAATGCCAGGTGAATTCATTCTCAATATCTCTCCAGGAGAAATTTTGATACGCCTGAGAATAGGACTTTAGGTTTGCATCGGGATTTTCCGGGGGTATCCTAGCCTTTATCATCAGCTCTTCCTATCGTTCAACATCAACAATACTGGTTTACTGGCTTTCTTGTGCGTATCTACGGCATCAACTATCCGCGTCGCTCCCATTGCGCAAATAATCCCAGGACTAGTCGAAATAGGGCTGTATGGTCGCAGAGATGGCAACATCATTCGACCCATACACCGTGTCTACGATGCGCAGCCTGAGCTTTCTCCACAAGATCGTTGCCTCTCGGTGACAATAATAGGGGCACTCGAGGCCTACGTCCTTTCCAAGTCAGAACGCTGAGGACTTCTCTTATGCAGCTTGAAAGAGCACCCACGTCATATCCACCCTCCAATGAAAAAAGCAAAGGAGGACTCTTGACAGCATCCCGGAATTCAAGGATCAACTCGGTAATCCATCTGAAAGCCTGTTCCGTTAGCTTCGTGCGTCCGATGGGATCTCTTTGATGGCCGTCAAAACCTGCACTTACCAGGATAAGCTGGGGTTTGTAGCTCTTCATGATCGGCCCTAGAATCTTGTAATACAAGAAAATAAAATCCTGATCTGTTATATCCTTGGGCACAGGCACGTTGATCGTATATCCAAGACCTGGTCCAGACCCCGATTCCTCCCAATCCCCGGTATGCGGATACCAACCCATGTAGTGTGTGGAAAAATATAGCACTGAGTCGTCTTCAAAAAATATGTCCTGGATGCCGTTCCCGTGATGAATATCCCAATCCACGATCAGTATCCGTCTGAATCCGTGTCGCTCAATAGCGTATTTTGCTGCTACCGCCAAATTGTTGAATATGCAAAAGCCGCCTGCCCTGTCCGGTTGAGCGTGATGACCCGGTGGCCTCACAAGGCAGAAGCAGACGTCACACCGTCTTGCAAGCAATGCCTGCAGCCCCTTGATGCATCCCCCAACGGCCAGCCAGGCCGCCAAGTAAGATTGGGAGCCAGCCGGGGTATCAGGCGCGAGATTGGTGAACTCTCGTTCCGATGTCTTTAGAATTTTTCTAATGTAACCGGGAGTGTGCACGAACTCCAGATGCTCGAGTGTAGCGGGTTCCGGTTTTATTTGGATGAGCCCGTCAGAAAACTCTTTATCAAGCATCCGATAGATGCCCCTGAGACGACCCGGGCGCTCTGGATGGACCAACCCCGTTTGGTGCAGCAAGTATCTTTCATCGCGAACGACGGCAACTTTCAGAGTCATTATTCTTGCTCACAGTCGCAAGATCATGGTTCGTTCTCTTTCGCCAGCGTCGCAGAAGACGAATCCGATTTTTTTGTACAGTTTTATGGCTCTGAAATTAAGGGCTTCTACTGTAAGCCATATGCATCCGAGGCCCATCTCAAGTCCTTTAGCGACCGCCATTTTCGTCAGCCCGGTCCCAAGACCGCGATTTTCTGAAAGGATTGCTTACGAAGATAAGGTATTCACCGTCACTGCGGGAATCTCCCAGAATAAGGGAACAATGGCCGACAACTTTGCCTTCTTGCTTTGCGATAAAATTTTCGCCTTCGTTAAGGAGGCCTTGCACCCAAATCAGGCGAGCCTTTGAATCGGCGGGGGGAAGTCCCTGAGTCACAGCTTTGGGGCTGAAGCTATGCGTACATCTCAATGAGCGACGCTCTATCCTCAACCTCGGCCGGGCCCATCTGGTATTTGTCGCCCATTTTGTCGAGGTATATTATTTGCTTTTCATTAGCCATGTCTCACGGTCTTGAAAAAAGGGGCGGCACCTGACCCTTATCGGGATTGCACTCAGAAGCATTCAGGTGCCGTCCTTGAGCTGTTAACTTATGCCTTGATCGTCAGGCGGCCTTGGACGAGAGCATAGACGACACTGGGATCTGCAATAGTCGTGGTATCTCTCAGATCATTGACTTGCCCGGCGCTTATTTTGCGCAGCAATCTGCGCATTATCTTACCACTTCGTGTCTTGGGCAAAGCGTCGGCCCACTGAATCGCTCCCATTCGCGGCGCAAGCGAGCATGGCCACCGGTAGCTCCACGATCATGGGAAGGAAAATAACTACCGGATCGCCCTTGCTGACTGAAGACTGAACGCCCCTCGCCAAGAAATGCGCTTCCTTGAATGCACAGGGCGCCCGTCTTCAGACAGTAGGTTCCTATTCGATCACAACGCGCGCACTTACGAGGCTTTCCATGACAGTGGGGTCCGCCAGCGTGGTGGTGTCGCCCAAGTCCTCAACCTGGCCCGCGGCTATCTTCTTTAGGATGCGTCTCATAATCTTTCCGCTGCGCGTTTTGGGCAAACCGTCCGCCCATTGAATAGCGTCCGGCGACGCGATGGGGCCAATTTGAGTTCGCACCAGCTTGACCAGCTCCTTCTTCAGATCGTCCGTCTTTGCCACTCCCGTATTAACGGTAACAAAAGCATATATGCCCTGCCCCTTTATCGGGTGCGGAAAACCGACCACGGCCGCTTCGGCAACATCCTTGTGAAGAACCAGAGCGGATTCCACTTCCGCTGTTCCCATGCGGTGCCCTGAAACATTGATGACGTCGTCTATCCGGCCTATGATCCAATAGTAGCCGTCTTCATCTTTCTTAGCGCCGTCTCCGGTGAAGTACAACCCCGGTATCCTTGAGAAATAGGTTTCCCGGAATCGCTCATGATCGCCGTAGACGGTCCTCATCATTCCGGGCCATGGCTTCTTTATGAAAAGAGCGCCCTCCTGTCCTGGAAATTTGACTTCCTCCCCGGTTTCGGGATCCAGAATCACTGGATCGACACCGAAGAAGGGGAAAGAACACGAGCCCGGTTTGATCGGGGCCACTCCAGGCAATGGTGTCATCAACTGTCCGCCGGTTTCCGTCTGCCACCATGTATCCACGATGGGGCACCAATCACGACCCACATAGTGATAATACCATCGCCATGCTTCTGGGTTGATGGGCTCTCCCACGGTTCCGAGAAGCTTCAGGCTCGAGACATCATGTTTCTCTACGTAGCTGCTCCCCTCCTTCGCAAGGGCCCGGATGGCCGTGGGTGCGGTATAGAATTTGTCAACCTTCCGTTTTTCAACGATGTCCCAGAATCGGCCAAAATCCGGATAGCTTGGAACGCCCTCAAACATTACGCCGGTAAATCCGCAGCACAGCGGCCCATAGACTATGTAACTGTGGCCAGTAACCCACCCGATGTCCGCGGTGCACCAAAAGGTCTCCTCCGGTTTCAGATCGAACACCAACTTGGTCGTCATGGCAACATGGAGTAAGTAACCACCTTGGGTGTGCAAGACTCCCTTGGGTTTCCCTGTGCTTCCGCTGGTGTAAAGTATGAACAAGGGATCTTCCGAATCCATGCGCTCCGGTTCCACATACGCCGGCAGCGCCGGATCAGACACCAATTCATGCCACCAGAATTCCTTTTTCGGATCAAACTGTATGTCATTACCGGCACGCTTGAATACAATAATCTTTTCCACTCCAGGACAACGCTTCAGCGCCTCATCCACATTGGCTTTCAGGTTCAGCAGTTTACCGGCCCTGTATCCACCATCGCATGTGACGACCATCTTCGCGTCGCAGTCCTGGACGCGGCTTGCAATAGACTCAGCGCTGAACCCGCCGAAAATGACGCAGTGGATGGCGCCTATCCTGGCACAAGCCAACATGGCGACCGGCAGTTCCACGATCATCGGGAGGTAGATGATCACCCGATCCCCTTTTTTGACGCCTTGGGATTTGAGTACCGCAGCGAATTTGTTGACTTCTTTGTAAAGCTCCAGATAAGTTACGACCCTTGATTCTGAGGGATTGTCCCCTTCCCAGTAGTAGGCCACCTTGTTCTTGAGTTTGTCCACGTGTCGGTCCAGGCAGTTGTAGGAAACGTTGAGGATGCCTCCCCCGAACCACTCGATGTTGGCCTTCTCAAAATCGTAACTTAGCACATTGTCCCAATCTTTGTACCAAGACAAGGTACTCCTTGGCCGCCTGGCCCCAAAAGTTGTCCACATCCTCGAGCGAACGTCTGTAGAGTTCCTCATACTCTTCCATGCTCTTGATGTAAGCGATCTTCCGATACTCTTCCAGATGGGCGTCGTACCATTTTGGAGCATTCTCCATACCAAAAACCTCCTTCTCGCTTGTCTTGAAGATGGGTTTTTCTTAGCATTCGATTACGAGCAACACCGCTCACAATCGAATCCCCCTTCCATTCTTCGGAACTTATAAAAAACAAGTCTTAAGCGGCCGATCGTTGATTATATGGAGACTCTGTGCCAAGCACGAATCAAGTATTTTAAGATCTTACAAGCAGCCCTTCACGAACGACATACCCCTCGGGCCCGAAAAACTCAATCTCCAGATTCCCTGACCAAGAATAAAATACGAGTAAAAAGAGGAATGGCCTACAGTGATGCCCGAATCGTGGGCTCTGGAGCAAGTCTTGCCAACCACCCAGGAAAGCTAAGTAATCATCCATGATCGACAGAACGCGCCAACATCAAGCGAGCTCAAATCTGGTAAGCGGCCTCATGGCCGAGGTTTGTTTGGTAAGCGATCCGGCAAACCAACCCCGCTGACCACGCAGGGTTTCAACATCATGTCCGGAAAAATTCCTTCAAGCGAAATCTTTCGGAGTAATCATTGTAAAAAAATCAAATTCCCCATAAACAGCATATATAATGTGGAAATTACACCTGGATAGAGATACATGTCAAGCACGATTGTGGCAGGTGACGAATATTCTTGATTCAGAGCGGCTTTCTTGCTTCGTAAGAGGGACACGTTTTCAGGCTGTTCGGATTGCCTGTGATGCTACGCGCCGCGTAAGTTACAGGAAATTCAACCTGCGCTTTTGGTTATTTCTGGAGAACTTTGTGCTACAATTTTCACTATCGAGAAAGTTCTTTTCCTATTAGGTTTTCAAAAAAGACCACATGGACAGGATGAAGATGTCTCACTTGGAGGCTCTGTGACTGGACAAAATAATAACTTTGCAGTGACGCCCGCCACGGTTCTTCAACTCCTTCGTAAGACAATGCCTTTCAGCGACCTGGACAATAGTGTTCTGGAAGATGTGGCCACAAGATGTCTCATTGATTTCTATCCCAGGGGCACCCTCATATTTCAACAAAACCTCACTGAGGTCTCTTACTTCTATTTTATTCAGAAAGGGGGAGTAAAGATCTATGTGACCAGTTTGGACACGGTGACCACCCTCAAAGATTTCGGAGGAGAGGGCGAAACGTTCGGGGCCTTATTCATAGTCAAAGGACACAACGCCGACCTCAATGTGGAAACCGTGGAGGACACCTTCTGTTTCCTATTGGAAAAAGAGATCTTCCTGAAATTGATGGGAGAGCATCCTCGTTTCGCCCAGTACTACTTGGAGACTTTTTCACAGGATCTTATGTTCTGTGCATATGCGGAGCTGAGATGCGAGCGGATCAGAACAAAAAGCAAGGACTCATGCTATCTCTTCAATTATCAGGTCAGGGATATGATAAAGACGCGACCGGAAGTCGTCACGTGCTCTACCACTATTCGTAACGCCGCATCAACCATGACACGGCTGGGGATAGGATCGCTTCTGGTACGAGACGACGCTGACAGCGTTATGGGCATCATTACCGATAGAGATCTACGTACAAAGGTGGTGGCAGCGGGTCTTAGTCACCACAGTCCTGTCCGAGAAATAATGGCTGTTCCTGTGCAGACGATTCCTGCTCAGGCATCCTGTTTTGATGCATTGCTCAAGATGATGAGGGAACACGTGGATCATCTGGCCGTAGAGCATAGTAAAGAAATAATCGGCGTAATAACCAGTCACGACATTATGGTTTTCCAGGGGGTCTCGCCCCTGTATCTATTCCGGGAGGCTGTCTCACAGAGGAGCATACAGGGATTATGCGACATGTCGCTCAGGATACCAAACCTGGTGCGCGCCTTGGTTGAGCAAGGCGCCAGGGCTGGTGACATTACGCGGATGATTACGTTGCTTAACGACAAATTCTTGGCCGGTATTCTAAATCTTATAGAAGAAGACATAGGTCCGCCTCCGATTCCCTACTGCTGGCTTGCCCTGGGTAGCGACGGACGTAGAGAACAAATCTTCAGAGCCGATCAAGATAACGCACTCGTGTATGAAGATCCTAACGACAAGAGCGAACGCCAGGCCGCTGAAGCCTACTTTGAGACCTTTTCGTGGCAAGTGATGGATAGCCTGATGGCATCCGGATATCCTCGTTGCAAGAGCGATATCATGGTTTCCAATCCGCAGTGGCGGAAACCTAGATCAGTTTGGGAAGGATACTTCAACGATTGGATTAGCAGCCCGGAACTGAGGGAGCTCTCCCAGGCTATGACATTTTTTGATTTTCGACCGGGTCCTGGAAACCAATCCCTTGGGATTTCCCTGCGGGAAAGGATTGTTTCTCAGGCCGAACGTGATCGCGTTTTTTTGCTTCACATTGCCGAGGATTGTCTTCAAAATTGGCCGCCCTTATCGTTTTTCCGCAATTTTATTGTGGAGAAAGACGGCAGGCACAGAAATAGATTGGATTTGAAAGCCAGAGGGGTTTTGCCATTCGTGAACTTTGCTCGCTTGATGGCACTGCGACACGGGATCTCAGAGACTAATACCCTATCCCGATTTCGGCTCTTATCCGAAAATGGGCTTCTATCGAGCCAGTTTTGCTTGGAAGCGCTGGAAGCTTATGAATTCCTGAGCCAAATGGTGCTGGTACGCCAATTGGAAATGGTAGAAACAGGAATGACACCCGAAAGTTATGTAGATCCTTCCGATATGTCGGATCTCGAAAAAAAGATGCTCAAAGAAGTGTTCGCAGTCATCGACAGGATGCTATCGCACATAAAAACAGAGTTTCCATCTTTAGTCTAACAGAAGACTTTGGCGGACTGGAAGTTGATCCGGAACTGTCGCATCTTGAATCATTTCGGAGACGTCCGGGACCTGATTTCAATTCGAATGCGGGTTTTGTTCTTTCTACGGATCGTGTTATAAGAAACTTACTCGTGTGGGAGGTCTTATGGCCCAAAAATCGCTACACAACGCTGATCCGGAAGCAGTTCTGGAATTCCTTCAGAAGACGCTTCCTTTTAGAGAACTCCACGTAGAGACGCTGACGGATCTGGCCAAACACTGCACAATAGATTTCTTCCCCAAAGAGACTGTCGTACTTCATCAGGACGTAAGCGAAGTAACCCACCTGTATCTGATCCACAGAGGCGGAGTCAAAGTATATCTCACGGACTCCGATGGAGCAGTCACACTGAAGGATTTCCGAGGAGAAGGAAGCTATTTTGGAGCCCTCGGCATTATCAGGGGATCAAAGGCTAATCTAAATGTGGAAACCATGGAAGATACCTTCTGTTTCCTGCTGGAAAAAGAAGCCTTTCTGAACCTGATTCAGAATGACTCCCGGTTTGCACAGTACTACTTGAAGCAACTCTCCGAGGAGGTTGTTTCTACTGCATATAGCGAACTGCGCTCCAGAAAGGTCAAAGCCAGGTCCCAGGATGCATTCTATCTTTTCAGTCTTGAAATCAAGGATGTTATAAAGCGAGCGCCTGAATTCATTCATTGGTCGAAAACCATCCGCGAGGCAGCTGCACGCATGTCCGAGCTTGCCATCGGTTCTCTGCTGGTCCAGGATCAAAGCGACGAAATTGCGGGGATCATCACTGATAAAGACCTCAGGACCAAGGTTGTGGCCACAGGGAGGGACTACGACGTTCCTGTCGTTTCTATCATGTCATCACCGATTAAGATTATCTCGGCTCATTCAGTGTGTTTTGACGCCCTCCTACAGATGATGAACGAACAGGTTCACCATCTTGCGGTAGAAAGGGGAGGAGAAATAATAGGGGTGGTGACTTCGCACGATATTATGGTCCATCAGGGCACCTCTCCACTGTACCTTTTCCGTGAGATAATCGCTCAACGAAAAATTGAAGGTCTGTACTCTCTGTCGCAAAAGGTTCCGTTGGTCGTGCGGACCCTTATAGAAGAAGGCGCCAAGGCAAACAATATAACCCGAATGATCACAGTTCTGAACGATCATATTGTACATCGCCTCTTGACTTTGCTGCACGAAGAAATGGGGCCTGAGCCCTACCCATTCTGTTGGCTCATGCTGGGCAGCGAAGGCCGAAAAGAACAGACGTTCAAAACCGATCAGGATAACGCTCTGATTTATCAAACCCCTGAGGAAGACTGGGAAGAAATAAAAACCGCTAAACTCTATTTCCGGCGTTTTGGCAACCGCGCTATTCAGCACCTGGAGGCTTGCGGATATCCCTTATGTAAAGGGGAAATGATGGCATCTAATCCGAAATGGAGAAAACCGTACGCCGTGTGGAAAAGCTACTTCGAACGGTGGATAAGCGCTCCGGAACCTGAGGAAGTGCTCAATGCCACTATTTTTTTTGATTTCAGGCCAGGTTACGGACAAATTGCTTTAGGAGAGCGACTGAGGGATACCTCGCTGTGCAAGCCCCTGCGAAAGGGATCTTCCTTATGCATCTAGCAAAGGACTGCCTTCAGAGCCGTCCGCCGCTCACATTTTTCCGCAACTTCGTCGTGGAAAAGGATGGAAAATACAAGAATCGGCTGGATATAAAAACTCGCGGACTCGTGCCGTTCGTGGATTTTGCGAGGCTTTTGTCACTAAAACACGGCGTCACGGAGACAAACACTCTGGACAGGCTGCAAACCTTGGCAGACAACGATTTCATTCCGCGTGAACTCTATACGGAAACACGTGAAGCTTATGAGTTTCAGATGCAGCTGCGTCTGGTCCATCAATTGAGAATGATGGAATCCGGGCAAGTCCCACACAATCACGTAGACCCAGGCGAGTTATCCGAACTCGAAAAGCAGACACTCAAAGAGGCCTTCGCTGTAATCGGTAGAATACAGGCTTATGTGAAGGACGAGTTCCGAGTAGTGGAGTGACGGTGGTCCCGGTTGAAGAAACGTCCGCCGGCCCCGACTATGCCGCTGATTCCATATAAAAACAGTTCCGTCTTCATTCTTTGCAGGTGAATACAAGTGAAATTGTGGCCATGGACACGAGTTCCCAAGCACCAAATCCTGCAGAAAAACGAAGAACTTTTTTCAAAATTCGATCAGACCAGCTCTATAAACGATTACGAATTCGTAGTATTCGACACTGAATTGACCGGACTCAACCCCCGGTATGACGAAATAATCTCTATTGGAGCGGTTCGCATAAGAAATCTGCGAATCGTCCCCGGAGAGAATTTCTTCAGCTATATTCGCCCCAACAGATCTCTCCCGAAAGACAGTACGCTCATCCACAGAATCACGCCTCAGCAAATAGAGGACGCGCCTGAGATGATCGAAGTGCTGCCGGAATTTGTGGATTTCTGCGGTAAAGCCCTTCTTGTAGGCCATTATGTTGCTTTGGACATGGCGTTCTTGAACAAGGCATTGCGAAAAGAAATGGGAGGAATCATGCGTAATCCATGCGTGGATTCCATGAAGCTGGCCCAAGCGTATCAGGAGCACCGAGTCCGAGACAGTTTCGGGAGAGTAAATATCGGAATATCTTACAATCTCGCAAAACTAGCCAGAGAATACGATTTGCCTCTTTTCGCACAGCATGACGCAATGGAAGACGCTTTGCAGACAGCATATCTCTTCTTGTACCTCGTTAGGAACCTATATCAAGCAGGCTACTACACTCTGAAGGATTTTTACTTGGCAGGGCGGATCGGACCCAGAATCTTCTAGGTATATTAGTTAATACAAAGGGCCGAACGTCTTTCCTGCCGGAGTGACCGCCGATCTACACTATGAAAGCATGTCAGCAGTGACTGGAATGGTACAAATACGTTTGCCAGTTGCCGCAGCAATGGCATTCATCACAGCCGGCGCAACGGGCGGCACCGGAACTTCGCCGATACCCGTGGGAGGGTTAGAGCTAGTCACGATATGTATTCAACTTTTGGCATCTCGTCCATTCTTAGCAGGGGGAAGTTGTCGAAATTGCTCTGTTGTATCCTTCCCTCTTGTATGGTGACCTTGCCCTTTAGAGCCGCTGTTAGGCCAAAGGCAATGCCGCCTGTCATTTGTGACTCGACGATCTTCGGATTGATTACTACGCCGCAGTCTACCGCACACACCACGCGATGGACCTTGACGCCAGACTTTCGGTCCACAGAGATCTCTGCGACCATCGCCGCCGGAGTATCGTGAAAAGCGTGAACAGCAACCCCCCGAAATATCCCTTCAGGCAGCTTGTTTCCCCAGCCGGCTTTTTCTGCAGCCAGCTTGAGCACGCCCCGATGCCTGGGAGAGTTTGCGAGAAGCTCATACCTGAATTCGTAAGGGTCCTTGCCGGATGCCTTAGCAATTTCGTCCATGAACGACTCGATCACGAAGGCGTTTTGGGAATTGGCCACAGATCTCCAAGCGCCGACGGGAACGCCAGGATTGTCATTGATGTATTCCACCCGAACATTCTCGATGCCGGTACTCCTTAACGGTTCCGCCGTCAGTGGCTCCCTTCGTGCTCATGAAGTTACTTCGCCACAGGAATTGCGCCACCCGCAACAATGTCCTTGACTGTCCTCGGCAGCCATTCCGGCAACATTGCCGACGCCATAGTCTCGATCATGGGATCCATATAAGACGGCCCTACCAGTAAATGTGAGAAAGCCAGGACTTTCCCGCTCTTGTCGAGCCCGCAGCGGACAACGTGATACGAAGCAGGTCGATAGTGATCGTTTCTGATGTCTTCCTCTCGCGTCCACATCACTTTTACCGGGGCATTGACCCATTTGGATATTTCTACAGCTTCAGCGACGAAGTCTACGTCTCCCCGACGGCCGAATCCTCCGCCGAGAAACGTGGTATGAACCCTGACGCTGTCCAGAGAGAGTCCAGCCATAGCAGCCGCAATTTCCTGGGTGCCACCCTGGTTTTGCGTAGGAACCCAGACGTCGCAGCCACCGCTCCGGACATGAGCTGTGCAGTTCATGGGCTCGGGACAGCCATGGGCCTGGAATGGGAGTTCGTACACGGCTTCTACGATTTGGATCGCCTGCCGAAAAGCTCCTTCCACATTCCCTACATCACGCACTTTTTCTCCGCCTTGCTTCGCCACTTCTTTCCAACGAGCCCTGATCCTCTCCGTACTGAGGTCGACGCTGTCCACTCCATCCCATTTCACTTCCAGGGCATCCGCCGCCTTTTTGGCCTCCCAGAAGGTGTCCGCCACCACTGCAATCCCAGTCCGGATAGGAAACACGTGACGCACTCCCTTAATAGCTTTGGCTTTCCCCGCATCGTATGCCTGCAGCTTGGCTCCGAGCACCGACGGATGAATTACCGTTGCTACCAGCAGATTGGGTAGGGTAACGTCCACCCCGAAAACAGCCTTCCCTTCGGTCTTCATGCGAGAATCGAGCCTTCCACGTTGCGTGCCGATGAACTTGTATTCTTTGGAATCCTTGAGCCTGACGTTAGAGGGAGCCGGTAGGCCAGCCGCCTTCTCGACCAGTTGGCCGTAGCGCAGACTGCGGCCGCTTGGATTGTGAACGACCGAACCGTCGACGGCTTTGCATTCAGAAGGGGAGACTGCCCAATTCTTGCTTGCCGCTGCGATCAGCATCTCTCGGGACGTAGCTGCGGCTTGCCTCAGGATATCCCAGCTGGTTTGAACGCTCGTGCTCCCTCCGGTGGCCTGTACACCGAATGCGGGATTCCTGTAAACAGACTTCGCGGGGCAATTTCAGGCCGAATGGTGCCCCAATCAACTTCAAGCTCTTCGGCAATTACCATGGACAAAGCCGTAGTGATACCTTGCCCCATTTCTGAATGGTTGACCATCACCGTAACGGTGTCGTCCGTTCCTATTCTGAGCCACGCATTGGGCTCGAAGGCTCCTATGCCGCTTTCTGTTTTCCCAAGAGCATCGGCCGCATGCGTCTGATTGGGCAAATGACATTCTACTAACAAGCCCATGCCAGCCACGACACCGACTCTCAGAAAGTCTCTTCGACAAGGCTCAACCGTTATTTCTCTCATGACCGGTCCCCCTTTGCTGCGCTATGAATCGCTGCCCGAATGTGTTGATACGTTCCGCATCGGCAGAGAACTCCGGACATGGCTGCGTTGATTTCCTCATCGGTTGGATTAGGCTTCGCAGCCAGTAGAGCGGCGGCGGTCATGATCTGACCTGGCTGACAGTACCCGCATTGCGGAACATCCCCGTCAATCCATGCCCGCTGCAACGCGTCCGCTAACGGTCCCTTCAATCCTTCAATGGTCGTCACTTCCTTGCCTGACACGTCGCGGACCGGGGTGTGGCACGACAGAGTCGGCTCACCGTCTACATGCACTGTGCAGGCGCCGCACTCGCCAATGCCGCAACTATACTTCGTGCCCATCAATCCAAGGTTGTCCCTCAACACCCAGAGCAGCGGCGTTTCTGGATCAACATCAACGTTGTGACTTATGCCATTGACTCGCAGCGTTACCATGAAGACCTCCAACTATTTAAAAATCAGCCGATTACAGGTGGACGGATCTCAGAATGCCGAGGGGATGGATTTTGCACCTTGCCATTATCAACTTTTAGGATATGCAGGCTGGAAATCCTGACTTACAATAATATTAGGAATGAAGGTTAATTCCTCAGTTGGCCAAGAAACAAATTTGTCGTCTCAAAGGAGGAAGATCTTGATAGCTGCCAGAGCCGCCTGACGCACGGCCGTTTCCTGATGCCACGACTGGATAGCACCTCACGCTTTTTTCAACGCCTCACGGCCTCCCAGCAAATTTCTTTCTACTATTCAATTTTGAGAGGATCGCAACCAGGAATTCCTCGCTACTAAAGAAGGTCGATCCTGTCTCTGATGAGCGGCTCTAACACGCTTGGGTCAGCTACCGTTGTGGTGTCTCCAAGATTGTCCACCTGTCCTGCCGCGATTCTTGGAGGAGACGTCTTAATATCTTTCCGCTGCGGGTCTTGGGCAACGCGTCTGCCCACTGAAGAGCATCTGGTAATGCCATTGTGCAGATGTGATCGCGGAGGAATTCCGACAATTCTTCTTTCAATTCATCAGACCGCTCATATCCCTGATGAAGTGTGACGAAAAGGTAGACGCCCTGGCCCTTGATCGGGTGCGGAAAACCCACTGCTGTTGCTTCGCTCACCGCAGCATGGGAACCGACAGCTGTTTCGATTTCCCACGCACCAATCCTCCGTCCGGAAACATTGATCACATCGTCTATGCGGCCGGTCATCCAATAATAGCCGTCTTCGTCTTTCTTGGCTCCGTCGCTGGTTATGAACAGGCCTGGGAACGGCGCGTAATATGAATCCCGGTATTCTTCGTGATCGTTGAATACGGTTCGAGCCATTCCGGGCCACGGTCCCCGAATAAAGAAAGCCCCTTCCTGGTTGGGGAATCTCGTCTCTTCACCGGTGTCGAGATCCAGGATGACTGGGTCAACTCCGAAAAAGGGGAACGATACTGAACCTGGTTTCAGGGGAGCAACTCCGGGCAACGGGGACATCATCGGACCGCCTGATTCTGTTTGCCACCACGTATCCATAATCGGACAGCGGCTTCCTCCCACGTATTGATAGAGCCATTCCCATGCTTCTGGAGTCATACGTTGACCTGAGCTTCCAAGGATCTCAAGGGAAGACAAATCGTGGTGCCGGACATTCTCAGTTCCATCGAGGGCCAGAGCCCGCACTGAGCTCGGGCCTGTACAGAACTTAGTAATTCGCAGTTTTTCAATAATTTGCCAGCATCGATCTGCCGAGGGTTGATCCAGAGATCCCTCAAACAATACGGAACTTACTCCATTTAGAAGTGCTCCATAAAGGCTCATACTGTGCCCTGCAATTAGCCCCAGATCCTCTGTACACCAAAAAATGTCATCTGGACGCAGATCGAAGATCAATCGCGTTGTCATGGCAGTCCATAGAAGATATCCGGCATGAGTATGCACCAGTCCTCTGGGCTTACCTATCCCCAAGCTGGCATGGAATACGAACAACGGATCTTCTGCATCCATGTGTTCCGGCGATATTTCCCCCCGCAGAGAAGGATCCGCAGCGGCTTCATGCCACCACACCTCTTTGGGTGAGTCCAGTTCAGGATTCAAACCGCAACGATCTACCACTACTACAGTTTCAACAGATGGACATTTTTTTAGAGATTCACTCACCTTTTCTTTTATAGGAATGACCTTTCCGTTTCTCTTTGCACCGTCCGAAGTCACGACCAACTTTGCTTGACAGACCTGAATCCTCGCTGCAAGAGACTCCTTTCCAAATTCACTGAAGATTACACAATGAATTGCCCCGATTCGTGCACAAGCCAACATTGCAACAGGTAACTCGGGAATCATGGGCAAGTGTATGGCCACGACATCGCCTTTGCCCACCCCCCTGGACTGCAGAACTGCAGCACACTTGTTCACGGAATCGTAGAGATCGGAATAAGTTATGGAGCGAGACTCTGCGGGATCATCGCCTTCCCAGTAGAATGCCGTCTTGTGTCCATGCTCCCTCAAGTGGCGATCTATACAATTGTAAGACGCATTGAGTTTTCCGCCTCCAAACCACTGGGTTCTCGCCTCATCCATATCCTGCTGGAGGACAAAATCCCATTTCTTGAACCACGCGATGTATTCTTCGCCCCGTTCCGCCCAGAAGCCGTGGGGATCATCAATGGATTGCCGGTAAGCCTTTTTGTATTGTTCCAATCCCTTCACATATGCGGTTTGTTCGAATCTTTTCAAATGTGCATCGTATGGTTTGGCCGTGTGGTTCATGCCGCAATCTCCATTACAGGTACGTAAGAATTACTACTGACGCCATTTCCGAGGCCAGCACCGATATTTTATCGATCATCAGGGCACGCCCTTCCCTGCCCGAGAATTCATCGATACTTGAAAAGCCTTATTTCATCTATAGCGGCTGCCCATCCAGATCAAAATTAAAAGATTCCGACTGAATATTCCAGTCCTTTTAGCATGCCTGCTGTTAGGGTCGCATGCGAATCGATTTTCTTGCCCGAGTCTTTAAATGATGACAGCTTGTTCGTAACTGTTGTTCCAGCAATGATTTTTGTGGGGAGGAAGAGACTCGGTGAATGAGCATTCCCTTTGAAAAATTGACTTGTTTGCAGGCCGGGCGAGGACGCGTTATTTGTGCATCCCCGCTCGGTTTTCGCTATCTGTTCGCTAGGATTTCTTCCCATAACCTATGGTGGTAAGCGCAGAACCTATCTCTTCCAGAGTTGATGGATCATCGATAGTAGACGGGACATTGAACTCCTCTCCGTCTGCTATTTTCCGCATTGTGCCCCTCAGTACCTTGCCGGATCTGGTTTTGGGCAAACGGGCCACTACAACCGCTTGCTTGAATGCTGCGACCGGTCCGATCTCCTTGCGAACCATTTGAACCACTTCCGACACTATTTCAGCATAAGGACGCTTCACGCCGGCTTTCAGGACTACGAATCCAACCGGGACCTGGCCTTTCAAACCATCTGCAGCGCCAATCACTGCGCATTCCGCAACATCGGGATGCGTTGCCAGGACTTCTTCCATGCCACCTGTGGACAATCGATGACCCGCCACGTTGATAACGTCGTCAATGCGGCCCATGACGAACACGTAACCTTCTTCGTCCATGTACCCCCCGTCACCTGTAAGATAATAACCTGGGAATGGATTCATGTACGATTCCACAAAACGTTTGTCATCTTTCCAGAGCGTGGGAAGATTTGCCGGTGGAAGGGGTAATTTAACCACTATGACGCCATTCAGGTTGGGCCCTAATTCCTCTGCTGTAGCGCCATCGAGTATCTTGATGTTGTACCCGGGCATGGGCATTGTGGCTGATCCCGGCTTTGTTGGGAACAGTTCCAGACCCCTGAAGTTCCCCGCGATGGCCCAGCCCGTTTCGGTCTGCCACCAGTGGTCTATGACAGGAATCTTCAGCAGGTCCGAGGCCCAGAAGTAGGTGTCGGGATCAAGTCTTTCACCGGCGAGGAACAGGGTCTCGAACTTGGATATATCATATTTCTTGAGAAACTCACCTTTGGGGTCTTCCCTCTTTATGGCCCGGATAGCTGTTGGAGCCGTGAAGAGCGCTTTCACGCCGTGCTGGGAAATGACCCGCCAGAAAGCCCCTGGATCCGGAGTGCCTACTGGCTTGCCCTCGTATAACACCGTGGTCGCACCCACGAAAAGAGGCGCGTAGACAATATAGGAATGCCCCACGACCCATCCCACGTCGGAAGCTGCCCAGTACACGTCACCGGGACCTATGCCATAGATGTGCTTCATGCTCCACTTGAGAGCAACAGCATGTCCGCCGTTGTCACGGACCACTCCCTTGGGTTTTCCTGTGGTCCCGGAAGTGTACAGAATATACAGGGGATCCGTTGCTTCCACGGAAACGCAATCTGCGGGCTGCGCATTCGATTCAAGGTCTGCCCAATCCAAATCTCTTCCGGGCTTGAGTTCCGCCTGAATTTGAGGACGCTGATAAATCACGCATTTCTCGGGTTTGTGACTGGAAATCTCAATCGCTTCGTCAAGCAATGGCTTATACGGTATCACTCGTTGCACTTCAATACCGCAAGAGGCAGAAAGGATGACTTTGGGTGCTGCGTCGTCTATGCGTACCGCCAATTCGCGAGCCGCGAATCCTCCGAACACCACAGAGTGAATCGCTCCTAGCCTTGCACACGCGAGCATGGACGTCAGCGCCTCGGGTATCATGGGCATGTAGATCAGGACTGTGTCTCCCTTACTAACTCCAAGTTGTTTGAGAAATCCGGCGATCTTGGAGACCCTTTCCTTTAGCTCAGAGAATGTGAACTTCTTTACCGTGCCGGTCACAGGACTATCGTAAATCACCGCCGTTTGATCCCCGCGGCCCTGTTCGATGTGGTAGTCGACCGCATTGAAACAGGAATTCAATTTGCCTCCTTCGAACCACTTATAAAAAGGAGGATTCGAAAAATCCAGAACCTTGTCCCACTTGCGGTCCCAGGCGATTTCTTCCGCTGCTCTCCCCCAGAAGGCATCGGGATTCTCCAGGGACTCTCGGTAAGCCTCTTCATACTTCATGGTAACCCCCAGTTCCTATCTCTCACGAGATATAACTCGTGTTGAGTTGACGAAGTCGACCAAGTTGGAAATTGCCTGCATGGAGATCATAATGCCGACAGATCCGCTCGAATGTTAACTCTTATTGGTTTTCATCGCTCCACAAGGAGTTCTTCGTTGACCGGACAAGGTCGCAGTATTGCGAGAGTACTTTGTCAATCGACCAAAATATAAGATGGCGATAATCCGAGTATTTTCCAAGGCCCCGCTTACTGACGTGGCTGAATCTTCACAGAAGAGCGCCCATCATGACAGTTTTCTGTAAGGATCGCAAGCTCTGTTTGTTATATAGGGAAAGATGAATGGACTGCCTACCAAAAAACCGAGCTCCGTATGAGATAATTTCGCGGCCCCTTACAGATGCACACCTTGGGATGGGATGTAACTCTTGGTTCACAAAGTATGCTTTTAGTTCTTGCGTTTCCGGGGCAATTCGAGTTACGCTTTGGTACAGCATACTAGAGACCGACTTTTGCGGGACAAGGAGTCGGAATGATTCGGTACTTTCCGATTGCATTATATCTATTGGCTTTTTTATTTCATACTCGCTAAACGCTCGTGACACCTTCTGGGATCCGGCATATCCAAAAGGAAGGAGTAATTGACGTGGCGCAAGAATCCCATTTCAATGGCCCCAGTGGACCGAGACCAGAAGACTGGACCGCTATAGCCAGAAATCCAAAATTTATAGAAATTCACCGCAGAAAGACATTTTTTTTGTTCGGCTGGTGGATATTCTCGACTATTTACTATTTTCTACTGCCTATCGGTGCGGGAGCTGCGCCGGGCCTTTTCAGCGTAAAGGTCATCGGAGATATTAACTTAGGCTATCTATTTGCTCTTTCACAGTTTTTCGTGTCATGGGGCATAGCCGTGTATTATGCATCTTGGGCAAACAGGGTTTCAGACCGGCTGACCAGTGAATTGCTCAATGAGCTGAAACTCGGATAAGAGAAGAAAGACAGCTGATACACGCTTAGCCCCCTGGCGAGACGGCGTTTACGCTGAACTGACCTTTCTCATTCAGCTACACTTCAAACTAACAAGTCCTGGACAATTATAATGAGCCAATGACGCGAACCAGCCTAATGAGCGACAATCTGAGACTGATTCTGTGCATTCGCACGGACATGCTCATCCTGACAATCATGGCAGAATTCATATGTCAGGCTCCTGGCTTTCCACGAGAAAAATCTTTACCTATTACGGGTGACCTCTGGTATTCTTGAGTGACTCCGTCCTGAGTCGTTACTCTCTGGGAAGACCTTTATGAAAAAAAATCTATTGCAGTATCGGCGCTTGAGCAGCCTATTAACTGTGGGATTACTGTCGGCATGGGCAATAGTGTCCTACGGATTCGGGGTTCTCTTGGCTGGCCCGCTTGACGGCGTTCATCTCTGGGGTTTTCCGCTCGGATATTGGTTCGCAACCCAGGGTGCGGTGATCATGTTTGTTGTGTTGGCATTCGCTTACTGCTTCATCATGGGTAGACTGGATAGATTGCTGGGTCCTCAGGAGTAAATTCCTTGATTCAGCGGCGGCTTGCGTGAAAGGAGATCGACCATTTCGCCTGTCGCTTGGATATATCTGGTTGTAGGAGCCGTATTCGGCCTGTACGTGCTGATTTCGTGGCGTGCTGCGACGCTCGAAAAGAAAGGCTTCTACGTGGCCGGAATGGAAATGCCGCCTGTGTTCAACGGCATAGCTACAGCCGCGGACTGGATAAGCGCGGCTTCCTTCATGTCCATAGCGGGTCTGCTCGCCTTTACGGGGAATTCCGGTTCTGTATACATAATGGGTTGGAGCGGTGGGTATGTTCTCCTGGCGATCCTTTTAGCACCATACTTACGAAAACTGGGGCGCTTCACTGTCCCTGAATTTGTCGGCGATCGTTATTATTCGAATACTGCGCGTGCCGCGGCCTTGTTTTGCGCGATATTGATTTCTTTTGTGTACGTCTGTGGCCAGATTCGCGGCGTGGGCATAATACTGTCGCGAGCTCTGAGCGTAGACATCCATACGGCGGTGACAATAGGGTCGGTAGTGGTTTTTCTTTATGCCGTATTTGGAGGCATGAAAGGAATCGGCTGGACCCAGGTGACGCAGTACATAATCATGATGCTGGCGTTTCTCATTCCAGCGTGTCTCATTGCCACTGAAATAACCGGAATCCCCCTCCCACAGGCTGCCTTGGGGGGTGCGATTGCACATGGGAAAGACTCGGGCAATTTCCTCCTGGACGTCTTGAACAAAATGAATACGGATCTCGGTTTTGCGGCGTTCACTTCCTCCTTCGGCCCGGGAGGCGATTCGCTGCTTAATATGTTTTGCATTACAGTGGCGCTGATGTTTGGAACCGCAGGGCTTCCTCACATTTTGGTGAAGTTCTATACGGTTCCCAGTGAGCACGCTGCGCGTCTTACGGCAGCTTACGCTTTGCTGTTTATAGCAGTGCTTTACACGACCGTTCCTGCGGTGGCTGCGTTTGCAAGGTACAACTTGATCAATTCCGTCAATGGAAAGCCTTATAGCCAACTTTCTGAGTCGTTCAAAGAGTGGGAAAAGACAGGATTAGTGGTGTGGGTGGACAAGAATCACGACGGAGTGATCCAATACTCTCATGGTAATGTGTTTGAGGGAATCCCCCAGTTCGAGGCCGGGCAAGAGCACGCAGGTGCGCCTGTCCTGAAAAATCCTCCTGCCGACGGTAAGAACGAGCTTTACGTCGATCCGGACATTACTATCCTTATAAGTCCTGAAATTGCAGGATTACCGGGTTGGGTCATTGGCCTGCTGGTTGCTGGGGCGTTGACAGCTGCGTTGTCGACCGCGGCCGGACTGTTGCTGGTTATTGGCTCGGCATTGGCGCATGACTTTTATTATCGAATGATCAATCCGCGGGCTACGGCGAAACGGCAGCTCCTGCTGGGAAGAGGAATAATTGCCGTGACAGTGTTGCTTGCCAGCTATTTCGGTGCGCATCCTCCCGCGTACGTCGCGCAGGTGGTGGCCTTCGCGTTCGGTTTGGCAGCATCGTCATTTTTCCCGATCATTCTCATGGGAATTTTTTGGAAGCGCACGACTAGCCAAGGTGCTACGGCAGGTATGCTCTCAGGGATAGTCTTTTCAGGCTTCTACATAATTCAGGTAGGTTTTTTTCATTGCTATCCATGGTTCCTGGGCATCTCAGCCGAAGGAATAGGAGCGATCGGAATGCTCATAAATTTTGCCGTTACAATCACCGTCTCCCTGTATACGCCACCCCCACCCCAGGAAATTCAGGATACAATAGAAAACGTGAGGAATCCGGTCAGCACTTTTTGAGTCCCATGGTCTCGATGTACGGGGAAGTTTCAGTGCAAAGAAAACACATAGACGCAAAAGAGGCTCGTAATGACATCATTTCAGGGATGGATCATGCCGATTTGATGCGAAAATACAATCTGTCTATCAAGGGCTTGATCAGCCTTTTCAACAAAATGATGGCCTCTGGTGCAATAGGTGTTCACGAATTGGAGGGCCGAATACCTGGTCTCGGGTCCTCTCTGGACATTAAGAACCAATTTAACGATCAGGTTATTTTCTCGGCGCCCGCGGAGACAATAAAGGACCTGGTAGAGCAAGCTGCAAGAGCAGGTGTAAACCTTTCGGAAGCTGAACTCACCGGAGCGAATCTTTCGGGGTTGAATGCCCCTGGAGCTAATTTCTCCGAAGCAATGCTTTACCGCGCCAATCTCAGCCAAGCGGACCTTTCCGGGGCTGTCTTGTCTGGGGCGGAACTCTCGCAGGCCAGATTATGTGAGACCCTACTGACAAAAGCCGATCTTTCAGGTGCGAATCTCTCCGAAGCTGAAGCCACAAATGCAAATTTCCGCTCCGCGTGTTTAGTGCAGGCGAATCTTGATAAAGCACTTCTGCGAGACGCAGACTTGCGCGATGCTGACCTTACCGAAGCAAGATTGGTAGGAGCCGACCTCAGTGGAGCCGACCTTGATGGGGCACTGTTGGAGTCCGCAATGATGGAAGATTCTCTGCCAAATGTATCTGAGACATAGGTTACGTCGACAAATTTTCTTCGTTGAATGAATCTAAAATAACTTTCAAGAATCTAAACTAAACAAGATTTGAATTTAGCGGAGGAGGTGCGAGATGAGACGAATTCCTCTTGTGCTTATAGGTGTTGTCGTAGTTGCAATGGCAGCGCTGGCGGTAAATGCTTCGGCCGCTTCTCCAGAATTCGTGATGACTCAGGCGAACGGGTATACCCTGAACCAATATGATGGAAACTTTGACAAGGAGTCATGCGAACAAAACTGTAGATCACTCTACGGAGTTGACCCATACTGGCGAGGTGGCAGAAATGGGGATCGCGGCAGGTATTACGTGTACGCTCAGTGTGTGCAGGACTGCAACACGAGATTCTGGAAAGAATTTG
>CAVOXB010000013.1:0-31734 GCA_963700305.1 uncultured delta proteobacterium | reverse complement strand
ATCCACGAGGATATTTCCCCCGCACTCTTCAATGATCTTACGGCCGGAGGCCAGCCATAAACCTGCTCCCACAGCCGATCTTGTCGTAAAGAAAGGATTGAAAAGCCGTCGGTGCGGTTTTTGAAGAGTGTGCGGTATCTTGACTCGGATTCCCGCAGGGCCTTCTCGGATCTTTTCTGCTCGGCCAATGTCTCCTGCAACTGGTTGACGGTCATCCGTAGTTCCGTGTCAGCTTCCACCAACTCACTTTCCACACGTTCAGTATTCAGCATGAGAAAGGACAGGTTTTCTCCCATCTGAAGGACAGTCATTGAAACAAGAAAAGTCAATTGGGCCGGATAACCGAAGAAAAAATTGAAATTCGGGGTGAGAAACGCCGATATCCCCATTCCGAGGATCAGTGCTCCAGCCAACGTCAAGAGAGAGCCGATTACAAAACAGAATGTCGACTTCCGTTCGCGGGGTTGCCGCAGGATCAGGAAGGCAGTGACCCAACGGGGTCCGCAAACAGCCGCCGAAAGGACTAAGGTCACTCCAACCTTGTGTATCAGGTCCGTAATAGAAGAGAAATCTAGCAGCGACAACTCCGGCAGGAAGAGCGTACCCATAGCCCGCGAAATGCGCGTCAGTCCCAAGAAACGCCGCATCCCGTCTAGCTGACACACAATGGACAAGGGAAAGGCCGCATTAACCACGAGAATAGAGACGGAGTAGGGAACATGTCCCCTTAGATACATGAAGAGATAACCCAGACTTAGCAAGCTCACGCCGGCAGTCCAGAGGCCAAACCCTTGGTACGTCTTGCGGGTCATTCGGAAGAAGAGCAAGATCAAAGCCAAGAAACGCTTGGATCACGAACGCCACAATGAGCGTGGATCTAATTGCATATCCCCCCTTACACGCCATTACTGAGCTAGTCTGAATTATGCGACAGTCTTGCCGTTTCTGCTGCCTCAGCGTCGGCGCCGAACGGGAAGGTTGCATGAACTGGAAAAGCCGGTCACCAACACTCGTCAAAAAATAAAAACAGTCGCATTCTAATGAAATACCACTTCTCCAGCCTGTACTATTTAACTGTTTTTGCCTTCGGTCAAGCGCAGCTCTTCGAGGCTAGGGCCAAGAGCACGAGCCTGGAGGCTTTTCAGAGAAAGTGGCGGGCCAATATGTGCCGACCCTTTGCCTGATAGCAGGCTCCCCACGGGGGGACATCGGTGTCCGGTCGGATTCCGCATCGTGGCGAGGCGCAAAGTCCCTATCAATGCTGACAAAGGCCCCTGCCTATGTTTGGCTGGAGTATATATTGAGCGACTAGTACGCATTAGTTGCGACTGGCGCTTGTCATCGTTCGCATTCGGGAAGAGAATAGCCATTGGAAGAGGGCCGGCAGGATGCCGACCCTACTTCCGGGTTTGCTCATGAGAACCGCGCCATATGGGATAGTGTCCCTCAGGCTGCCTACGTCAGTTAGGTTTGCCTCGAATTGGTGTTCTCCCAGTTTGACCTCCTCTCGGACCGGCTCCTGGCCCAGGGCCACCGCCGCCACCTCCAATACCGATTCCAACACCAAATCCAGGTCTAGGAAACGTCGGATCCGTCGAAATCGGGTTGCTTCCACCGGTTTGGTCTGTGAACGTTTCCAGAGGCTCTTGTGGCAGTCGCGATACCGGCGGTTTTTTTACACATTTTCCTTTCCTGCATCTTTCACCCTGGTCACAATCGCTGTTTGCCTGGCACTGAGGTTCTTCCCCAGTAGGCGTGGTCAACGTGGTAAACCCTTCGCACTGGCATGTGGCCAGGTTAAGCCTCTGCTGCAACGGGCAGGTGACTGCAGGCACACAGCTCCCGTCCTGACATTTTTGACAGGCCGGGCACTGAGTATCCTCTCGGCAACCGGGAGGCTGTCGGCCAACCAGCGGAACGCAAGCACACTCCTGCAGATTCAGCGTTTGATTCTCAGGGCACGTCCTGCGGACGCAATTCCCCTGGACGCAAGTCTCACATCTGCCGCACTGCATGTCGCTGTCGCACGAGACCTGAGGAGGAGGCCCGAGAACGGGCGACTGCACGCACACAGGGCATCGGTGAGGCAAGCCCTCGCTGGTATCATTAGAGACGCTAAAACCGGGAGGACAGTTCGGTACGCATCCCCTCCCGGGTAACAGGACCTGACCTTCGGGACATGGACACGCACAACGGCAAGGAGCCGAAGAACCTGCGCTGCTTAAGGGCCCATTTACTGAGCCCTGCCGACAGGGCACACATCGCTGAAATGTCGGATCATATTCGTGATTGGGCGGACAAGGGCATCCGCAATCACACTTGGTTGCATCGTACATCCTGCCTTGTGGACAGCACGCGCATTGATTGGTAGCCGGGTCAATGTAGGAACCCGGAGGACACGGACAGTCTTTGGGTGGTGGCGGGGTCGGGATCGGCACTACAACGATTCCCGGAGGTGGTACCAACACAGCGCCTGGTCGTTGGATCACCTCGGTCTTGATTCGCTCGCAGGAAGGCACGTCCGTGGGCAAGGTGTTGGGAATAGTGGTACGTTTGATCAGGTTCTTCATTGTGTCGGAAGACACCCACCTAATTTCACCTGGCTCCTTATCCTTCTCTACATCCACTTCCTGGCAAGACGTTAAGACTCGTTCCTCCTTGAATTGGTCGGATATATTGCGCACTTTGACCTTTCCCCAGATGACGGTTACCGTAGTGCGTGAATCATCAACGGTTTCCACAACGAAATCGGCCGCTCTGTCAGTCGGCATCACGTCGCTCAACGCCGTTGGGGTGGTAACCGCAAACCTGGACGGAGGATCTGTCATGGGAAGCTTCTTGATGAATCGCACAATGCCTTTATTCACCTGTCCCACAAACTGTGCGGCCGTGCCGGATTTGCGGAAATCGGCAAAACCAAAGATCGTGTTTTCACCGAGTGATCCGTGTGTTGACTCAGAATGAGGCCACCATGCGGCCTCAGAACCTTTCCACCATACTTTCGAGTTTCGAGCCGTTGATAAAAAATCCATCAAATAGAGTGGCTCATTTGATGCGACTTTCTTGAACTGCGCTTCTCCTGCCCGCTGAACCTTGGCGTCACCCTGAGTCGCTCCCACCCGAGCGATCTCTTGAGAATAAGACGACGCGGCGAATGCCCCCGAGTCCTGATTTGCTGCCCACGGAAACGCCATCGCCAGAAAAACGGTTAGAGCAAAGGCCGGTAGAATCAACCTGTGACTGTTTACTAATCGGTTCATGTTCCGAGTGCTCCCTGAAAAGGCTTTGCATCAAGTAAAAAGCTTCAGTCAATTCAAAGAAATTGCTACAAACGGCGGGTAGCACACACAGGTGGTAATTGAAAACATGATGGTGAGAATACAAATTCAGCCTATCTCATAGCGAATCCCATTGAGCAATTCGCAAACGCGGTAGCGGCAAATACCTTCTACATGAAAGGCCTCTCCAATCCTACTGACTCGACAAATCCGTCAACATTACCCTGTGGGTGGCTTCGCCAAAGCCGCACAGATTCAACTCTTGCAGACTCGAACGTTCACCACCTCCTCCGCATGCTGGTTTTGGACCGGCAACGAGACTGGCAGACTCAGCATGCTACTTTCGTAGACATAGTAATCAATTCGCAAGAGGTAAAACCAGCCCGAAATCGAAAACAGCAAAGAAAGGAAACAATTCATCAACACAAATTACTCTGTTTTCTTCGACGCACTGTCTCTGCGCCTTTGTCATCCATTGTTGCTAATACATGATAATATTTTCTAACTGATACGTACACCCATTTTGCTGCAGACATTTTCTATTTCGCTCATAGCGGCATTCGCTTCCGACTCGGAAACTTGACCGAGTTTCGGAAGCTGCTCCCATACTTTTCGCCACGACTTCATCATCAGTCCGTATGTCTCAAGGGCCTCAGGATTGGTTGACGATGATGACAGTTCGCAAAGGTTAACCATTTCTTGCTGAACTTCCTTCACAACGTGACTGAATCTTTTTTTCTGGGCCATAGCACGGTACCCCTTTCACACGAATACAAGTAGTGGAAAAAATATATTAACCGTTCGGGTTGGTGGCAAGAGTAAGATGTGGAGTGATAGATTAGAAAACCATAACCGCTACCATAGGAGCCAACAAAATATTTTGTTTATCCTAGATTCGTATTTCAGAAAAACCCCTGGGAGCCGGCGGCGTTGACGGGATAATCTTATAACGAGGTTCGTCGCCATTCCTTGAGATAATTGAAAGCCGCCAATGCCGCTGCGGCCGCTGCGCTTTCGTAGGTGTAAAGCTCTACCGTCACGAATCCCGTGTACCCTATCCCCTCTATGGTACTTAGCACTTCCGGGATATTGATCGCTCCCTCCCCAAGCATGAGGTGATGGTGTTTCCTCGTTGAAGCAATGTCTTCGAGATGAAAATGATGGGCAACGTCTTTCATGGTGCGTAATAGAACAGATGGGTCCTCGTTCACGCAGAAGAAATGGCCCACGTCGAAATTCAAGCCGAACACATTGGGATCGAGATCTCCGAAGAATTCAAGAAACTGAGTGCTGTTTTCTATGAGAAGGTCCGGTTCAGGTTCGATGAGAACTCGGACTCTACAGGCTTTGGCTGTCTCTTCGACTGCTGCGAGACCATCTCTATAGAGGCGAAGCCCTTCTTCGCGTGTCATTTCTTCCAGCGGTCCACCGGGCTCTGTTGAAATGTTTCTTGCGCCGAGCTTCTCTGCGAGTTCCAGGCAGCGAATGGTGTAATCCACGCGTTTCGCCCTTAAAGCGGGCTCTTTTTCGATCCAGGAGGGGTGATAAGTATCTCCATCAGCATGATGCATGAAAGCGTTTATGTTGGATATTTGAAGATTATTGTCCGTCAGAGCTGCTCGTATATTGCGAATGCTTGCATCCGTAAGATGAAGCGGATAGGCATGAGGAACATCCGCCATGATTTCAATGCCCTCGTAGCCTATGGAAGAGATCGTTCTGATTGCCTCCAAGAGATCGCATCGTAAGAATGCATTGGAACTGAAAGCGAATTTCATGGCATTCCTTTCTATTAGTTGATTCCAGTTAGCACGTTCTGCAAAAATGACAAGGACTGCCGTGCAGCGGATTCCGGCTCATGGGGGTAAGTGTAAAGCTCCACTGTTGCAAAACCTTTGTAACCATTCCGGTCAAGGCTTTTGAATAGATTGTGAAAATCCATATCTCCAGCTCCTGGAATGAGATGGTAATGCTTGCGGCCCCTGATGTCTTCAAGGTGCACGTGAAAAATGTTTGGAGATAACTCACGAATTATTTGTTCGGGGTCCTCACCCAGTACATGGCTGTGGCCTAGATCGAGGTTCGCCCCAAGGTAATTCGATTCCATTCTTTCCATGAACGCAACCAGTTCCTCACAACTTTCGATGAGAAGGCCCGGCTCATATTCGATTCCGATCCGAACGGACTTCTTCTCCGCATAAATCAGGAGTTCCGTCATAGATTCTTCCAGTAATTCCATATACCTATTCGGAGCGACGCCCGGAACGGCACGCCCGGACGTTACGCTAATACATGGGCAGCTCAACACTTGAGCCATATCAATGCACTTTTTGGAGTATTCGATTCTCCACTGTCTCAGTTCCTGATCCGGATTGGCCAGCGACGGCTCGAAGAGAGGCTCCCAGAATTCTCTGTCATACGAAACCGACTGCTGTATTGGCATTGATATTGGCCACTTTTATCCCAGTTTTGTCGAGAATTGTCCGCAGTTTCTCCAGATGGTCATCAGTCACTGAATCTGCATACAAGTGAGGAGCATCCGCCAGAAGCTCCACGCCGTCATAGCCGATTCGGGCAATCCTCTCAATCGCCTCGAAAACTCCAAATCTTACAAATGCGTTTGTGCTGAAGGAAAGCTTGATGTTCGTTCCGCTCAAAGGATCGTCCTTTCAGCCTGCGTCCCATAATCCATAAGCATCCGGAACTGGTCGTATAAACGGTGCTCGTTTACGCTCAGAGGATCCTTGAAATAACACGCAAGGTGAGGCATGAGCCCTGCCTCTTCACGTCTCTTAGCGAACTCGGCCCACCGAACAAGATCCAGAATCAGCGGAGCTGCTAAAAGGGAATCGTAACCCTGCCAAACAAATTGGAGAGACATCTTCGCACCCAGGAAACCCCTGAAGTGGATAAAATCCCATGCGGTCTTCTGATCGCACAAAGAGGGAACATAATTTATGTGCACCTGTGAATGGGGCGCATAGCCCAGGATCTTGGAAAGCACACCGTCCTTAGTCAGAATTTTTGATTCCTTGTTTTCCGGATGAGCCAACACCCGTCCATCCATGTTTCCCAATATGTTGAAACCCTCCCAGCTCAGGACTTCCATATTCCGGCACGTGAACATCGGCGCCAGTGCAGACTTGACGAGAGTCTCACCTGTTTTACCGTCGTTTCCCATTACTGGAACGCCTTTTTGTTCGGCTAATTTCACAATCGCGGGGAATAGGGCCCCGGTGGATGGCGTGAAGTTAATATAGGGACATCCGGCCTGAATTGCAGCGTACGCATAGATCGTGCTCGCTCGCACTGCTTTGGTTTCATTTCTATTGAGGCATTCTTCAAAAACTGTGAGATCTTCGTGGCAATCCTGGATATCCAGAGGAGGTTCCGTAGAGGCGAGATTGACCACAACAACCTCGTCGACCTGCTTCGAGGCTTTGAACTCATTCAATAGGTGGATCACCCGACCGATCTCATCGCGGACAGACGTTTCGTAGCAATGCGATTCTTCAGCGAGCCTTCCTATTGCCTCACCACAGTTCTTCGAAGTGCCGATGCTTATGTCCGTCTCGATCAGTGCGAGATCCGCTTCAATTTCGCTCAGAATAGCCGGATCAATGCAGCCGGCTTCTCGAGCAATCTGGCGAACCGATTCCCGTAAAGATTGATCGCGAATGTCGCAGCCACCAAACTCTATGTCTTCTACAGGGAGAAGCCCAAGCTCAGAGAAGGGCGTGGTAGCCGTAATCATTCCAGTGGAGCCGATCAGACCTTTTCGCAGAGCCAAAGCTCCGAGCACGACCGTTGCGGAAATGGAACCCAAAGCGCCGATCAACCAGACGCCGACCTTCCGTTGACTCATCATTACCCCCAATGGATTTTGCCTCCCTTTATCCTAGGCTAAACCGCCACTGCATGGCAACGGGTTCAACCGAAAAGAGCAATTTTCAGAAAGTCCATGGAACCATTTGGGAGTAGTCTCCTGGGAACACGCATATCTTGCTCTTCGGCCTCCAGTAGCTACTATCCCAGGAACATTACTTTTTGTGGCTTTAATTCCTTCTCCGTCTTTGCTTTCTGCGTCATTACGTGGGGGGAGGAGCCCATCGGCTGGGCAAATTGTCAAAATAATTTCTTAAAGCTTCGTCGCGGCCAGCCGGTGTAGGCGCTTTCTGCACCGCTTCCCATCTTTTTTGGCTGTCCTCTTGCTGCTTCAGTATGTGATTTTGGTAATCCCGGTTCGCGTCCCACGCTATAGAGAATGGAGCCGAGCCCATTATTACCAGCGATATTAGGGCTGTTATGAATTTTTTCATTTTGTCTTCTCACAATCAACAATTGGTTTCGTTACAATTCTGGTTGTCCACAATTTGAGCACATTTCGCTTAGTTCTTAAGGAGAACTTAGGCAGTTCGGCGGCTAGGTCAAGTTCAAACGCGCTTCCCTCGTTCGCAGCGGAGTTTGGTATGGGAATTTTCTCTGTATTGTGGAACAACGGAGTTGTTGTTGGGTCATATAGGAAAATCTTGAGCGCAGTTGGATATTTGGAAACGATCTAATCATGCGCCAGGGGAATTTATCGAAACAAGCCTCAACTCTCGATTGAAACAGGGATATCAAAGAACCTGGTCTGGCGATAAGGAGACCGTAATGAAGGTTATGACGAAAAAGACGGTGATAACAACTTGGTTTTGCATGGCTTTGGTTTCTATTATTCTCAATGTAAATGCGGCGGCCGAAGAAGGGCAACTTACTCATTTTCAACTGTCAAACGGTCTGGATCTTTTCGTCAAAGAAGATCATTCCCGCAAGGTAGCGGCCCTCGAGATTTGGGTGATGGTGGGCAGCGCGTACGAAAATGGCTCTGAACGCGGGATCAGTCATGTCATCGAACACATGGCCTTCAAGGGCACCAGAGACGCGAGGCGTGGGCAAAATCGCCGAGGAAATCGAAGAAATCGGCGGAGAAATCAATGCGTACACTAGCTGGGACGAGACTGTCTTCCATATTGTCGTGCCTTCTTCCGAGGTATCCCGCGGGCTAGATATACTGACGGACGCCGTGTTCAGGCCGTCGACCGTTCCTGATGAGCTGGAAAAAGAAAAGAAAGTGGTTATTGAAGAAATTCTCGAAGGCGAGGATCGTCCCGAGGACGTCGCATCCAAGCTGCTGTTTCAAACCGCATATACTACTAGCCCATACCAATATCCGATAATAGGGTTCAAGGATGTGGTCGAAAAAATAACACGAGAAAATATAGTGGATTTCCGGAAAAGATGGTACGTCCCGGAAAACATGTTCATGATGGTTGTCGGCGACGTCGACCCTGTTAAGGTCAGCAAAGATGTGGAACGCTTAACGTCGGATGTTAAGCCGACGGGCTTTTTCAGAATGCCTCTTCCTCAGGAACCGCCCCAGAAACAAATCAGGAGTGCAGTATTGAGGGATGCCAATGCTCGGGAGACGCGACTGGACATTGCTTTTCATATTCCGCCCATGATGGGAAATGACGTCAATGCATTGGATTTAATTGCAGACATTCTTGCGGCAAGGGATGATTCCAGACTTGTGCGGATGCTCAAGAAGGAAAAGGGGCTTGTCAACTCGATTTCCGCGTTACTCCCTGACACCCAAAGAACCCGGATTGATGCAGATCTCTGCCACTCTTGACGCAAAACATCTGGATGCAGTAGTCCAGTCCATAATGGAAGAGTTGGGTCGCCTGGGAGAGACTCCTCCACCCGAAGGCGAATTGCAGAACGCCCAGATACACGTCGAGTCACAACACGTGTACGCCAGAGAAACTGTTCAAGGGACAGCTAGAAATATGGGCAGCTTCCAAAATCAACTCGGGGATGCCGATTACGAACAGAAGTACCTCGCCCTGAATTCCGCTGTAAATCCAAGGCAGATATCGGATACGGTAAGAAAATACCTTGTGCCTCCCAATCTGACGATCACTGTGCTTCTTCCGCGCGGCGTTGCTGAAGATTTCCAGATTGAACGACTGGAAAAAATAGCAACCAACTTCGAGACCCAAGCCAAGACCGGCTCTGAAATGGCTGCGACTCCGCCAGTTTTGGTACACGAGCTAGAGAACGGAATGAAGGTAATTCTTGTGCCTGATAAATCAAATCCAGTGATCTCATTCCGAATAGCCTGTCTTGGAGGAAAACGATATGAAACTGAAGATACTCAAGGGATCCAGAATTTCATTGCACGTATGGTGACCAAAGGAGCGGGCAACATGACCGAGTTCGATATTGCCCGCAGAGTGGACGCAATGGGCGGTTCTTTGGAAGGGTTCTCAGGGTTCGATTCATTTGGTCTGTATGGCAGCTTTTTTAGTCGACACTGGGATCAGGCGATTGAATTGCTTTCGCAAGTATATGCCGATCCTACCTTCCCCAAGGAGAAAGTGGACAGAGAACGGGAATTGATAACAAACAGTATAGACACGGAGCCAGATGAACCCACAAAATATGTGACAAATCTTCTTTACAAAACTGTTTTTCCGCACTTTCCCTACGGATTCAACAAGCTGGGGACTTTAGCTACAGTTTCCGGCTTCACGGCAGATGAGCTCAAGCGGACGTATCAATTTTTCGCTGCGCCTTCCAACACTGTCATCGCTGCCGTGGGAAACATGGACCCAGAAAAGGTCTTGCATCAGATCACCCGAACTTTTGGTCAAATGCCCAAAAAGCAGCTGGAACCCAGTCAAGTTCCTTCGCAAGAGGCATTGGACAAAGTCAGGGAGACGGTAATACACATGCCTCGGGCCAAGGCTCACCTTGCAATCGGCTTCAGGGGGACTACCTTCAGCGAGGAGGATCGTTATCCATTGGACGTCCTGAGCAATCTCTTGGCCGGACAAGGAGGCCGCTTGTTCCGTGAACTCAGAGACAAAGAATCACTGGCCTATGTGGTGACTTCATTCTTCAGGCCTGCACTAGATCCTGGAGTTTTCGGCTTCTACATCGCTTGCGACGCCCCGAAAGTCGACAAAGCATATCACGGACTGGTCAAGGAAATCGAACTCGTCCGCAAAACAAAGATAACCGATGATGAGCTAAAGAAAGCCATTAGCAATCTGATCGGTAATCACCTGATTTCTTTGCAAAGCTCGTCTGATCGCGCCGAAACATGGGCCTTAACACCCTGTATGGTCTGGGTTACGACTACGACACTATTTACATGAAGAAAATACGAGAAGTAACGGCCGACGACGTCACTGCGGGTCGCACGCAAGTATCTGGATCTCAAACACTCTGCAATGGTGAAGGTCCTTCCTGAAGAGGGAAGTAAGAAAGTTGGAAATAGAGGTGAAAAGTAGGTGCACGGCGACTGGAGGCTGATTGCTCTGAGTGTGAGCATGCAGGACCCGGCGTTTCTGTCGGGCCATCATATGGCAATCTGCCGGCACGGAGGCCGGCAGCTACTAATTATTCTTTAGTCAATCGAACGCTAATTTTTTGGCAGTCGATGTAAGTCAACGGTGTCGTGGCGCCTCTCGCCAGCGAGACTGAATGCCTCGTCCTCCGATACCTTTTGCGGTTCATGGTACGATCTGGTATGCTTGCGATATTCTTTCCTTATCGTTCTGGCCTGGACACACCCCACGGGAGATGATTACGACTATGGACCAATCCGTGTTCGATGCGGTCAAATCGGGGAATCTGAAAGACTTAAGAAGGCTTCTCGCAGCAGGAGCGGATCTCAATGCCCGAGATGCGCTTGGGTGGTCGCCCCTGATGTGGGCTTCCGCCATGGGCCTTCCGCACATGGTCAGGGTCCTTCTGGAAAACGGGTCCGATACCGAGGCAAGCGATGAATATGGGGCCACGGCATTGATGAAGGCGTGTCGGCAAGGGTCAGAGGATGTGGCTGACTTGTTGCTCAAATATGGTGCGGACGTGAATGCTGTTGATGCATTGGGATGGACGGCTCTCATGAGGGCGTCTCAAAGAGGTCATGACAAGATAGTGAGGCTTTTGTTGGAGCATAATCCCCAGGCGGAGATTGCTGATTACAGCGGAGTCACCGCTCTAATTCTAGCTGCTTCGGAAGGCCACATTGAGATCGTGGAAGAACTATTGGAATGGGGAGCTGACATTCATGCTCAGGACATGGATGGTAAGACAGCAATGGAAAGGGCTGCTTCCAGGGGCCATTCAGGAATCGTGGTTCTGCTGAACAAAGCAAAACGTTACTCGCTGCCGTAGAAGCACCAATTCAACGGCTCGAATTGAAAATGATCTCCATAAGTATTCTTCTGGCTTTCGCGTCCATGATTCTGGAATTCGGGCTGCTGTTCGCAAATGCGATTATTCCCACCTTGTGTGACCTACTGAATGCCATGAAGCTTTGGAAACCTGCCAATCCTCCGTTTTTTGACACAATTTGAGTGTTTCCTATCTGTCGGATATGCCATGTGAGGCCCATAAAAGCATTCTCTTTTCCCGGCACGCGTCTGAAAGGTTCCTGCGCCTCAACTAGTGCCGATGAGTTCACCGTTTCCATGAGTCCCATGTTTGCAGCGAGGTAGTCCATCATGTCGTCCGTAGACGAATACAGGCCCCCTGAACTCTTACCAACATCGAAAGTTTTCAAGCGCACAGGGTTCATATTCTTACCGTAACCCTGAGCCATCCACTGCAGCATTACTCGGTTCGGAGTGATTCTCGTGCTCCGCATCCCCAGAGGGCCGCAAATGCCCTGCTGTACGAGTTTCTCATACGGCATTCCGCTCGCGCGTTCCAGGATATGGCCCAGAAGGGCTATTCCAATATTTGAATACCGGAACTCTGCTCCAGGTGGACGAGACGAACGAAAATTGGATAGAAATTCATACAGTTCCCGAACACCGTAAAGCTTTCTCATCCTGTCAAACCGATTGCTCTTAACATTATTCGGCATTTTCGGGAGTCCCGAAGTATGGGTGGCCAGTTCAAGAAGAGTAACGCTGTTCAACGGGTTGTCCGGTTTGATTAGGCCAGACGGAAGGAACTTGGTAATGGGATCGTCGAGCCTTACAACTCCTCGCAGTGTGAGGTCTGCCAAGAGCACACCAGTAAAGGTCTTAGTAATAGACGCCAGCGGAAATATGGTCTGTGCAGTGGGCTTCTCATCACCATTGAGGTTGGTCCTGCCAAATCCATAGACTTTCGTCCCATGAGCTCCCACGATTCCTATGACAATTCCAACGTACGATCCGTCATCAATGAGAGGTTGAATGAGTGCAGCGATTTCGTTCTCGTCGGGCAAGCGGTCAATCCGCCCATCTGATGCCCAAACCTGTCCATGAACGGGTAACACGAGAACGAGAGCAACGATTGCTCCCAATAAGTGAGTCTTCTTAAAATATCCCATTTCAATGGCGCCTCTACAAGAAAACATAGGCACCGATGAGGAAGTTGGCCATGTCCGGAAGCGAGACAGACAACCCTTCAGCAATTGTAGGACCGGCATCTTGCCGGTCCCTATCACGCTTCGTTTCGCTCACCACATCCGAAGGCTTGATTTATTCGTATACCTTCTCTTCAACCTCGTCTGCTGCAACAGAATCCGTCTCATAATCCCTTGGCAGCTGGGGTTGCCTGACTTTCGCGTATTCTCTATACCATTCACTTGCCGTAATTGCAGACATCACCTCGTTGGTGCCTGTCCATATTGAGGCAAGGCGAAGGTCTCTGCAAATGCGTTCGATTGGATATACGTTCGTGTAGCCTATACCTCCCATGACCTGCATGGCATTGTGTGCTACTTTTTGGCAAGATTCGGTGACGAACTTCTTGGTTTGGGAGACCATTCTGCGAACCAGATTTTGCGGAGACCCTGCGTCCACTGCGCGAGCCGTCGCGTATACCATAGATCTGGAAGCATCCAGCAACATTGCAGCTTCTGCCACCTGAAAGCTCACCCCCTGAAACTGGCTGATCACTTGGCCGAATGCTTTCCGTCGCGTGCTGTAGCTCGTTGCGACATCTAGAGCCGGACTGGCCGCTCCTATAGTCATTGCTGCGATACCCAATCGCTCGGGAACCATCATGGTGTTGAATACGTCGTAAGCGCCGTGAAGCCTTCCAATAACGTTTTCTTTAGGCACTTTCACGTCCTTGAATACCACCCTGCCCGCTCCGCCGCCCCGACATCCCATAAGGCCATAGAGATATTTCGTGTCTACCCCTTCGGAGCGGTCCACAATAAAGCAACTCAATCCCTTGTGAGGCTCGGCATTGGGATCGGTCCGCGCATATACGAGAAAATAATCTGCTCCTTCCGCGCCGACGATAAATCTTTTTTGCCCGTTCAGGAGGAAATGGCCCCCTTTATCTACTGCAGTCGTTGTGGTGCCAAAGAAATCTGAGCCCCCTCTTGGTTCAGTGAGGCATTCCGCTGCGAACAATTCTCCTTTTAGCAGAGGTTTGACGTATTTCTCCTTTTGCTCGTCAGTACCATGCAAAATGATTGCATCGCAAACGAGTTCGGACCCTATACCGAATGTGCATGCGAAGATGTAGCCCAAGCTACCGACTTCCTCCATCACCATGCACGTGGTTACCCAATCCATTTCGCGACCGCCCCATTTCTTTGGGTAGCGGCTTCCGAAACGTCCGCGCCTCGCTGCTTCCTGGAGGAATTCTTTTGGAAATTTAATCTTGTCCGCGTCCATGTCGAGAATCATTTTCCTTGGGACCCATTTGACAAGATCTCGGGCTTCTTGTCGCACCCTCAGTTGCTCTTCGGTCAATAGAAAATCAAACATTGCGCTTGCTCCCTTGCATTCTAGGCCTCGTTTGCATTCCTCTCACCAGTTCTATAATGACAACCCTTCCCCACTCTGCCCAAGGCGCTCGGTCCGAACTTTCTGGCATTCATGTCCAGCATTTGCATGAGGTTCATTTTTCCGCACCCTCTTGTTTGAGTTCATCCAATCGCTTGAGGAGTTTCTCTTTCACGCTCAAAAGGTCCTGTGCCAGAAACTCAAGTTCTTCGATACGATCTCTAATTTCCTGTAGTTTCTTATGGCCATATGCGAGGGAAGCCTTGATCTGGTCGACTTCACCCTTTTCAGTGTCAGTCATCCCGATCATCTCGGCTATCTCGTCCAAAGAGTATCCGAACCGTTTGCCGCGAAGTATCAGCTTCAGTCGCGTCCGATCCCTCTTGCCGTAAATCCGCTGGTTCCCCCCTGTTCGTCTCGGCGATAGCAAACCCTTCTCTTCGTAGAACCGTATGGATCTGGGGCTAATCTCGAATTCAGCAGCAAGATCTGAAATATAGAAGAATTTTTCTTTGGGTCTTGATTTCATGGCAGCAAACCTAATATCACGTTTACGTCAACGTTAATTATGGAACCAACCGTGTGCTCTGTCAACTTTTTTCGCATGGAGAAAATGCCATTCAGCACCCGTGACTGAACAGCTTCTTTGTTACTGCCTTTCCAGCCTGCCGTCGCAACGAAAGAGTCCCATTATCCAAGTTGACCGTGCGATCCTGCTGAGATATCTTAAGGGCGATTTCTTTTAGGGAAGGAAAGAAATAATGTCGCCGAGAACACCGCGAAAGGAAGGCAACAGACTCAGTGAAATAGTTGCTGAGGCTCGGCGCAGCCGAGATCGTCGCGAAAATACCTATCGGGAATTAGCACTCAAGATTTTTCCGCACATATGTGGGCGATGCGGCCGCGAATTCACGGGTAAAAGGCTTAGTGAACTCACGGTTCACCATAAAGATCATAATCACGAAAACAACCCACCTGACGGCCGTAATTGGGAGCTTCTTTGCACCACCTGCCATGACAAGGAACATGCGCGATATCTGGAAGAAGGATGGAACTGGGAAGACTCACCGGATGAGGAGCAAGAACCGTCTTCAGCGTACAGGCCTTTCGCTTCCCTCGAGGATTTACTGAAGAATAAGAAATAGCGTCACAATTCTATACGGATTCCCAAAAGTAATGTCGGTTTGGCTAGGCGAAAAAGGTGGAATATCGTCATCGCGAGGGCGAAGCCCGAAGCAATCTCCAATTAGCCAAAACTGAGATTGCTTCGTCGTTCCACTCCTCGCAATGACATGCTCGGAGCATGCGTGAATCATGAGCGAATCCGACGCAAATCGAGAACTGCTATAGAATGACACAGTTTAGGCGGATGGCCGTCCGCTGGAGACCGACATTCGCATTCCCAAAGTCATTCCAGTCGAGTGCGACGCTACATGGAACGTCCCAGGATTAATCCTAGAAATTCTCTTTCTGCGATTGTATCGAGCGACGAAATATCGTCTGTAAAGAATGGGTTTTCAGGGTCAAATCGAATCCTCCTGAAATAGGAGTTTTGAGAAGCATCAAAGCCGCTTCGATCTCTCATTTTGTCAAAGACACCCCGCCATTGCTGATTCGACACGGAAAAAATCCTCTCTTCCGTTTCCGACTTGTCCAGGGACAGATCATTGGTGGAAGCGATGATAAATTGGCTTGTGAATAGATTTGTTCGCTCCTCAGCGGAAAAGTATCGAGCGAAATAGACCTGCGGAAAAACGGCCGAAATCGTATTGGCAATTCCTTTGAAAACTTGCATTTCTCCTGTGGAACCAATATTCATCGCCATAATTCCTTTTTCTGTCAAATGCTCCTTCACTTGCTCGAAGAACTCCACAGTGGCAAGATGACAAGGAATAAGCGGAGGCCGAAAGGTATCTATTATTATGACGTCATATTTTCTTGGCGTTGATCTGAGAAAGAATCGCGCATCACTGATGTGAGTGTGCAGGTTCTTGATCGACGAGAATGGAAAATACGGTCTTGCTGTTTCGACAAGATCTCCGTCAATTTCAACGCCGTCTATTACTGTGTCAGGATATAGTTGAGATATCAAATACGGGGCGCAAGCTCCTCCCAGCCCCAACAGGAGCAGGTTCTTCGGAGCAGATCCGGCCGCACACGCCTCATATACCCGCGGAATTACAACGAACAAATCTTGCCATGAATCCGTGTACCGATTGACCTTCCACCCACAAGGACTGAAGCCCGAGCCCTGCGTCCGTCAGCAACATTCTGCTGTATCTGCCCGCTTCTGGCGTCTCAGTCTTGATCGGCGCACGAAAAATTCGCACGAGTTGATAATTGGTTTCCTTCTGCTTGACCAGGTATCGACTCTGGCTTGTGCCCCAACCTTGAATTCCCAAGATGACAGCCACTCCTAAGGCCAGGATTGCAGTCACTATGGCCAAGAGTCTCGCACGCTCGATCGCCAAAGAGCTTACGAACAGAAGTAATCCGCCAAATATTAAAAATGAAAACCGCGTTCCCACAAGAGGTATGAGCACAAGGGCTGGAAGAAAAGTACCCAGAATCGATCCTATGGTTGAAACTGCGAAAATCTTTCCGGAAGTGCGGCCCACGGCACCGGACTGAAAGGAGTCCAGATGAATTAGAAACGGGGAAGTCATTCCTAGCACGCTTACGGGAATGGAAATCAGGAGTGCGCAGACGACCAAAGAGACGATGATAGTATTATTCCCTCCCGGGGGAGTCGCACTTTGAACGAATCTCCCCAAAGTCGCTTCCATTAAGGGCTGCGCAACATAAGGCAAAAAAATCATGAACAAGGAAGCAAGAAAAAGCAGAGTCCCCAACACAGATATCCTCGGGTGTTTTTCGGATAGGATTCCGCCAAGATAATAGCCGAGTGTAAGGGCGATCATCGTCGATCCAATGATTGCCGTCCAGATGGTGAGGGATGTCCCGAAATAGGGTGCCATCAGTCTGCCCGAGCACATTTCCACTCCCATCACGGCCATTCCGGAAAAAAAAGCAATAGCGAGGAAGTAATAATGCCGATTCGGAGTTACCAGGCAAAGCTGTTGAGTATTATTCAAAGTATAGACTTATCCTTTCCGAACTCTGACAGATCATTTGGAAGCAAAGGAGGTAAGACTCTCAAACCCTTTCGGACGGGGTCGGACACGCTAAAGAGGGTGTGGCAAACAATCAGCTAGATTCAGGCTTTCACATGAGCGGCGTTACAAGGGCCGGCAAAACGCCGAATGCCAATTCTCATTTCTGTTTTATAAGTAATAGCCGGTTCATCGGCACCTAGACGCAAGTGGAAATCTGGTGGGGGTCTTTGTTGACCGCCCACCCCTCTGTTCACCACTTGCAGGTCTTGCTTCTTTTTATTTCCGAAGGTGAGTTGATTAAGAAAATCTAGCAATTGCTATTTCTTCATCAAGTCCTGTTTTGATACGTTCATCACGCGGATCACCTTTTTGTCGGTGCTTTTCCCGTCGTATGCAAGTCTTATGATATCGCCGGGTTTTGGGGTTATGCCAACCAGGGCTTCTTTGGTGTTGAATGTTGTCTGCTTGCCGGTAGATTGGCCGTATTTATGTTCCGGTGTGAACTTGATATCGTATTCATCGATAACCAGCACACCCTTGTCTGCATCGTAACTTACACACTTTCCTTGGGCGACATCTGCCGCCATCGCCGGAGCGGTCACGCACAGTCCTATTATCATCGATATCATGCAACAGAGAATCTTGTATTTCATTCTCGCATCTCCTCTCTCGGGTTCCCGGCTAGGCTGCAGCGCGGGCATTGGCCTTTTTTTCACGCAACTCGTTAGCAGCGCCCTTAAACATGATGCCGCAGATGTAGACGCAGATGGAACCTACTGCTCCCAGGATGACGACCGTAGCAGCCAAGTCAATTTTGAACTGCTTGAGTATGATGGATATCATGCAGGCCAAAACCGCCAGACCGAAAGCTACCCGGATACCGTAACCCTTGGCATACTTGGTGGCCACTGTGCCGATCTGAGCCCCGATAGCTGCGCCTGACAGCATGACGAACACCGCCCAAACCTCAATTCGGCCTTTCACTCCGTAGGTAAACGTTCCATAAAGGCCTGAGATCATAACTTCAAAGAGGTCTGTGCCGACAGCGATGTGAGTGGGGCATCCAATCAGGTAGACCAGCGCGGGCATACGCAGCAATCCGCCGCCTATTCCCAGGAAGCCTGCCAACACGCCTGTGACAAAGCTGACGAAAATTGGGAGCCATGCCGAGCAATAAATTCCCGCAGCGTGGAAATGCATCATGGGAGGAATATTGATTTTGTGCAGGGTCTTGTACCAGGTGAACCCCACAGCGCTTCCGTGTTCATCCACATCGCCGGCCTTTTTCTTCTTTGTAGCCTTGTAATAGTCGGAAAACACCATCAGTGCGATCAGAGCGAGCACGCCGACGTACACCCAACGAACGATCGGTCCAACTTTGCCGATACGCTCGAGGTACATGACAATTTGGGCGCCGCATTCAATTCCTATGACCGTCCCGACGACCATGACGATTCCAAGCTTGTAGTCAACATTTCCGAATTTGGAATGCCTGAAGGTCGAGACCATAGACTTTCCTGCTATATGGGCGATGTCCGTGCCGATGGCGAACGCCATAGGGAAACCCAAAATGTTCAATCCAGGGGTGACCATCCAGGCTCCACCCATTCCGAAGAAGCCCCCGATAACGCCGACCGAAAATCCTATAAGCATCAGGCCCGGCCAGAATATGTCGAGTCCGGCTATGGGCATGTACATGTACAACCATTCCATGGTTCAGTCCTCCTATGTCCTATCTGTGATCAATGCTCGACAATTTTTCTGGATGTAAGGTCTAGACCAGTCAATTTCATGGCTTGGTCAGTGATGAACCCCAGGGAGACACCCAGAAAAGCGGTAAAGAGTGTACAATACAGTCCGAACATGAACGGGTCCGTGTTGTACTGATCTATCCAGAACTTGAACCAAGCCGACTCGACCACGCGATTGTCAGCGACGACAATCAACATTTCGGCCTTTCCACCTGCTGCCATCACGAGCTCTGGAACGAGCAGCATGGCTAAGGCTACAAAGGCGGGCCAGATGCGATAAATTCGTTTCATTCCCGAAACCTCCTTATTGGGCTATAAAGTCTTTTAGAGACCCTTGTTTACTGTCCGCCTTCGTGTGTGCAACCCTTATGCCAAAGAATTGCGCACTATGCCGGGGCAGGTGACAGTGCTGTCAGACAAAGGAATGACTAGAGGACCTGAACCGGATGCCGAGTTCTTTGCAGTAAAAACGATGTCATTTTTTTTTACAGGTTGTAAAGAACAGGTTTCCCGCCCTGGAAGGCGTGGAAGCCGACCAAACTCGGAAATGCACGATAACCATTGAGTTATCCGGGGATGGATCGCTTTGTGGAGGCAGGTTTTTCAAACTGTCAGACCCAGAAGGCAATAGTGGCAGGCTGGAAAGCCGGCCCCACAACCTCCTCAAATCATCCGAGACAAGCGAATTCCACCTTTAGCTGAACGATTTCAATTCCCGATTGGAGAGCGCGTATCATTATATCGCGATTCTCAAAAGCAATGTCGGTTTGGCTCGGCGAAAAGAGTGGAAGATTGTCATTGCTAGGGCGAAGCCCGAAGCAATCTCAAATTTGCCAACACTGAGATTGCTTCGTCTTTCCACTCCTCGCAATGACGTGCTCAGACCATGCGCGAATCTGACGCAATTTTCGAGAACTGCTATAGGCCATCGAATTTGCTGCCCGCTATGATGTTATTCTAGCGCCTCTCAAGAAAGACCGCTCAGAGAAATTATTGATTGACACGCATCCGAGAAGTATTATGAGAAAGAATGAATTTTTCCTGGAATGAATTTGATCCGTTCGGATCGTTGCAATAGGTGACATCGAATGAATAAGAAAAT
Source organism: uncultured delta proteobacterium (assembly GCA_963700305.1). Taxonomy (GTDB): domain Bacteria; phylum Desulfobacterota; class Desulfomonilia; order Desulfomonilales; family Desulfomonilaceae; genus Desulfomonile. Next base: position 11,697 of record CAVOXB010000013.1, on the reverse strand, counting down.
TGACGCAACGGAAATCACAAAGGACATCAAGAAAGGCCTTGGTGACGTCCCTATAATGGAAAAATACGAACTATCTCCGGCCGAGTACATGAAAATACTGGAGAAATTGCAAGCCTTAAAAAGCACAGAAGGTCGGGAAGCAGCTATTCGTCTTTCATCCCGGGATTGGTCCAAAATTGGTTTTGAGACGCGCAGGACTCGCAGGTGTTATTTGGTATTATCCGTATTTGCCCGTGACGCCAAGCACCCCGAGATTAGTGGACAAGTGCAAGATTTGACCGCAAAGGGGTTCCAAATCAACGGAGTGGCCGCCAAATCTGGGGAAACGCGAGAATTCATCTTTCAATCGGGCGCTGCACTGGGGCACTTGATACCATTCTTGGTAAAAGCCCAATGTAAATGGGCTAAGTCGGATGCAACTCCTTCACCTGTCTCGGGATTCGAGATTCTCAATATCTCGAATTCTGATGAGGAAGAACTGCGAAAACTAATCGATTTGATGGCAATTTGCGACGCAAAATAGGATAGTGGAAGATAGGACTCAGTGCAGAGGAGCGGAGGTCCTCTTGTACTTCAATCCACTGACAATGCTCACTCAGCACGTAACTGAATAACTGAAGAAACCCCAAGAGAATCGCCGGCTCAAGGCCGGGCCATCCTTGACTCATGGCGTGGTTTTCATTTACCATGAAAGACGTTGATGTACGTGACAACTTACGCGTGCCGATCCTCTATAACTCTTTGATAATTCATAACTGCCTGAATTACTAGAAACTCCAATTTGTTAGTGCGGTTGTCGCAAAACCATTCGTGCGACCGCAGGAGATCGACATGAATCTCAATTCAAAACTTTGCTTGCTCCCTGTGTCGGCTCTCTTTGCGTCGCTATTTTTGTACATGGTCAGCCTTTATAATTACCTGCTGTTTCACTGCTTTGTAGAAGGTTTCAGCATAGTCGTAGGATGCGCAGTATTTCTTGTCACATGGAATACCAGGAACTTTCTTAATAACAATTACTTGATCTTCGCGGGCTTGGCCTTTCTGTATGTCTCGGTAATGGATTTCTTTCACATCCTTGCCTACAAAGGGATGGGAATTTTCCCCACGGCTGACTCAAACTTGCCTACTCAGCTTTGGATTGCCGCCAGGTACTTGCAGAGCGGTTCTTTTCTAATTGCGCCACTATTCCTTGACCGAAGACTAAACGTTAAAGTGCTCTTCGCCATTCTGTCACTCATTTCTCTGGCCATGCTTGGGGCAATTTTCTCAGGTGTTTTCCCGGATTGTTTCATTGAAGGCGTCGGTCTGACACCATTTAAAATCATAAGCGAATACGTTATCTGTTTGGCGTTGCTGGGCGCCTTTGCGTTGCTGATCCGCCACAAGAACTCTTTCGACAAGATGGTACTGACTTTGCTCTTGTGGAGTATTGCTGTTGGCGTAGCCTCTGAGTTGTCCTTCACATATTACGCCAGCGTATACGGGTTTTCCAATTTTGTTGGACATTGCCTTAAAACCCTCTCTTTTTACCTTCTGTACAAAGCCATTATTGAGACTGGACTTAGGCGGCCTTACGATTTTTTATTTAAGGATCTTGGAGAAAAGCAACAGGCCCTTGCTCAGGAACGAAATTTCGTCACCGCCATACTCGAGACCGTTTCAGCGCTGGTGATCGTGTTGGACCCGCTCGGGAGAATAGTTGGCTTCAATCGGGCATGTGAAAAGCTTACAGGCTTTACCTTTGAAGAAGTAAAAGAAAAGGAATTTTGGGACATACTCCTGTTACCGGAGGAGAGACCGGGAGTCAAAGATACCTTTTCGCAGCTTGTTATTTCCAAGTCACCGAGCGAAGGTGAAAACCTTTGGCTGTCCAAGGATGGCACACCGCACCTCGTTGCCTGGTCCAATACGACTATTGTGGACCAAGACGGAAAAGTCGACTATGTGATCGGTACGGGTATTGATATCACCGAGCGCAGACGAGCAGAAAATGAGATTGTCCGAGCAAAAGAGGAATGGGAAAAGACCTTCGATGCAGTGCCGGATCTCATCATGATACTGGACGCCAACCACAGGATTGTGCGAGCCAACCGAGCCATGGCCGCCAGGGTGTGCTCAACCCCTGAAGAATTGGCAGGAGGCGCGTGCTATGAGATTTTTCACCGGCAAGAATGCCCACCATCCTTCTGTGTTCACTCCAAGCTGTTGAAAGACGGAAACGAGCACTCGCTGGAGATCTTTGAAGAGCATGCGAACGGGCTCTTCTCGGTGTCTTGTTCACCGCTGAAAGATCGGGATGGAAATTTGACAGGGTCTGTGCACGTAGCGAGGGACATTACGGAACGTAAACGAGCCGAAGAAGCGCTCCGGGAAAACGAGCAACGCTTCCGATCCACATTTGAGCAGGCAGCGGTGGGTATCGCCCATGTGGCTCTGGACGGACGTTATGTGCGTGTTAATCAAAAGATCTGCGATATTTTGGGTTACGCTGAGTCCGAACTGACCGGCGTGATTTTTTCGGAAATAGCCCATTCCGACGATGGGGGTATGCACTTGACTAAGGGAGCCACAACATATAGTGTTTTGGCCCATGGAAGACTACCCCAGGTCATTGGCAGAGTTTGAAGCCCGTTTCTCGACAGAGGAGCAGTGCCGTGATTACCTGTTCCGACGCCGCTGGCCAGAAGGTTTTCGGTGTCCTCGCTGTGGGCATGGCAGGGCTTGGCCGATTGGCAAGAGTCTGTTCGAATGCGGGTATTGTGGATATCAGTGCTCCGTCACTGCTGGTACGATCTTCCATGACACCCGTAAGCCTCTCACCCTGTGGTTTCGAGCTATGTGGTGGGTGACTTGCCCACGAACAGGGATGAGTGCAGTGAGCCTGCAGGAGATGCTCGGACTGGGGAGTTACAGGACTGCTTGGGCATGGCTTCACAAGCTACGCCGCGTGATGGTGAGACCAGACCGAGACCGGCTGTCCGGAAGTGTTGAAGTGGACGAGACCTATCTGGGGGGTCTAGAAGAGGGGCTCTGTGGAAGGCAAGTCTGTAGCAAAGCCCTAATCGTCGTTGCTGCGGAAGAGGCTGGCAAGGCCACGGGAAGGATACGGATGCGTCGGATAGACTCCGCATCCGGCAAGGAGTTACACGGCTTCGTCACCGGTGCCATTGAAAAGGGCAGCGTGCTGCACACAGACGGATGGAGCGGATACCGCGGCTTGGACCAAAAGGGCTATGTGCACGAAGTGACTCCGCTGCGCGGCAGAAAGCATGCCGCTACCGAACTCCTTCCACGCGTTCACCGCGCCATATCGCTCTTGAAGCGTTGGCTCTTGGGTACTCGATCATGGCGCAGTAAGCCACAAGCATCTCGATTACTACCTCGACGAATTTACGTTCCGATTCAACCGGCGAACTTCACGACAAAGAGGCAAGCTGTTCTTCCGATTGGTTCAACAAGCGGTCGTCGGAGAACCGAGAACATACAGATCGCTTATAGGGAATCAAGGCAAAGAGAACTCAAAACAGTGACCACAACATATTGTGGTCACCTGACTAAAGTGCATACCCCAAATCCGACGATTCAAAAGAAATGGTCCGCTTGATGCACGAGCTGTTGATCGGAGAAGTGAATACCTTCCGCTCGGAAAAAAAGATGGTGCGTAAGGACGGCTCATTAGTTTGGACAAATATTACGGTCTCAGTTCATAGGGACAAGCTCAACGCTCCAAACTATTTTATATTGGTCGCCGAAGATATTTCGAGACGCAAGCAGATAGAAGAATCGCTTCAGGATACGCTTTCAGAGTTGGAACGCTCGAACTCCGAGTTGCAACAATTTGCTTATGTTGCATCGCATGACCTGCAGGAGCCGCTGCGCATGGTCTCCAATTATGTCAAACTATTGGAACGACGCTATAAGAAAAAGCTTGACTCGGATGCCGATGAATTCATAGCGTACGCTGCCGATGGTGCAAAACGTATGCAAACGTTGATAAACGATCTCCTACAATATTCGCGCGTGGGTTCGAGAGGAAAGCCCTTTGCACCCACTGACTGTGAGTCGGTATTGGATCAGGTCCTAGCCATCCTCCAAGTGGCAATCGCTGGTTCTGGCGCTCAGATAATCCGATCCCCGTTGCCAACCGTTCTTGCTGATCAGACCCAGCTTGCGCAACTTTTTCAGAATCTTATCGATAACGCCTTGAAATTTAAAGGTGATGAGACTCCGTTGATTCATATTTCCGCTTCTCAGGATCGCGATCATTGGTTATTCTCAGTGAGAGACAATGGCATCGGTATCGATCCTCAGTATTACGATCGGATCTTTGTAATATTCCAGCGGCTCCACGGACGCGAGGAATATCCCGGAACTGGGATTGGTCTGGCGATCTGCAAGAAGATTGTGGAACGTCATGGCGGTCAAATCTGGCTCGAATCAAATGGAGATAGAGGAGCCACCTTCTTTTTTACTCTTCGCGAGAGAGGCTCATAATGAGTGCAAAATCAAGCGACCGTATAGAAATCCTGCTTGTGGAAGACAACCCCGGCGATATCCGTCTCACACAGGAAGCCCTCAAAGAGGGCAAGATATTGAATAATCTCAGCGTAGTAACTAACGGTGTCGAAGCTATGGCGTTTCTCCGCCGGGAGGGCCGTTATGAGAACGCTCCTCGACCGGAACTGATTCTGCTGGATCTCAATTTGCCCAAGAAAGATGGGCGTGAAGTGCTGGCTGAAATCAAGACAGATCCCAATTTGAAGCTCATCCCGGTTGTAGTGCTTACGTCGTCTTAGGCCGAGCAGGATATCCTGAAGAGCTACAAGCTTCATGCAAATTGCTATATATCCAAACCTGTAGACTGGGACCAGTTCATTGAAGTGGTCAAATCAATTGAGCAATTTTGGCTTATCATCGTTAAGCGTCCAGTGAGAAATTGAAAGGAAGGTCAATCGATTGAGAGTTTTGTTGATCGAAGACAATCCAGGTGATGTTCGCCTCATAAAGGAGATGCTGCTAGATGTTGGAACAAAGGAGTTTGACATCGAATCGGCGAACAACTTGAAATCCGGTGTCGACAGGTTGACTCGGGATGATATTGCGGTGGTTCTCCTGGATCTTGGCCTTCCTGATAGCCAGGGGCTCGACACACTGGCCGAGGTCTGCGGCCGATTTCCTGAAATCCCTGTCGTTGTGCTCACAGGTCGTGATGATGAAGAAATCGCACGCGAAGCCGTGAGAAGAGGGGCACAAGATTACCTTGATAAAGGGAACGTGGATGAGAAACTCCTTGTTCGGTCAATTCTGTACGCAATGGACCGAAAAAGCATGGAATTCGCTCTCCGCAGGGCTAGAGACGAGCTCGAGAAGCGCTGTCGAAGAACGCACCGCTGACCTGCTGACGGCAAATCGCCAGCTCGAGCTGGAAATGATTGAACGAAGCCGGACAACCGATGCGTTGCGTGAGAGCGAGGAACGATTCAGGGCAACTTTTCGAAAGCGCACCGGACATGATCTTTATCAAGGATGTTTACCTCAGGTATACCCATGTAAATCCTGCGATGGAGAACCTGTTCCGGATGAATGCATCCGAGATCATCGGTAAGAGAGCAGATGAACTCTTTGACCCGCAAGCCGCCATCTACATAGGGGACGTGGAGACGAGAGTATTAAGAGGTGAATCCATTGAGGAAGTGTGCACTAGAAAAGTAAACGGTGTTCCGCTCACTCTTCATGAAATAAGGATCCCTATGCGGAACGGCTCAGGGGAGATAGTCGGAATCTGCGGGATGACTCCGCGATGTTACTGATCGGAGCAGGCGTGAAATTTCAGATCGTCCGCGGACCGGGATTATTCTTCCCGGTCATGAGGGAAACACTTAAGAAAGCTGGGTTCGCTGCAGCAAGAGATAGCGTCGTTTTGCTTCTCGGCGAAAGTGGAAGCGGCAAAGATCACCTTGCCAAATATATCCACGAGCATTCCAGGCGGGCCCCAGGCCCCTTCTTCTCCATAAATTGCGCCGCAGTTGCCCCGGAACTAGCAGAATCGGAACTCTTCGGCCATGAGCGTGGCGCGTTTACCGGAGCACAGCCGCGAAACGCGGACTTCTGGAATTGGCAGAAGGTGGGACACTGTTGCTGAATGAGATCGGGGAGCTTTCGCTTACACTGCAAGCCAAATTATTGACTTTTCTCGACACGGACAAATTACACGTGTGGGCGGCGAAAAAAATGTTACTGTCAACGCTCGACTTATAGCAGCCACAAACAAAGACCTTGAGCAAGAGGTTAAGACTCAACGCTTCAGAAGGAACTTTTCTACCGACTAAACGTGATTTCTATAACTGTGCCGCCCCTGAGGGAGCGAAGTGAAGATATTCCCAAGATAGCCTCAGACATTCTGTCTGGACTGGCCACAGAAATGCAGTTCGGTTACATTCCCTCCATTGATGAAGCGGCAATGGCAAGCCTTTTGAGGTATACTTGGCCGGGTAATGTGCGAGAGCTGCGAAATGTTTTGGAACGTGCGCTAATATTGTCTGATGGGAAGCACTTTGAAATCGATTCCTTTATTTCTGAGCGCAGCATCAGAAAATGGTCGCACACAGTCACTATGGAGACCGGGCAAGGACTGCGTGACGTAATCGACGAGGTTACTAAATCGCTCTGCCTGGAGGCTATGCGGCGATGCGATGGCAACAAAAAAAGCGCAGCGAGTCTCCTGCGCATTTCACGTGATTCGCTTTATCGTTATCTGAAAGAGTTTGATATCAGTCCGGATAGTTGTGGAGGAAGCGAATATTCTAATCGAGAATTCACCCCAGCGCCATTAGCTGCAAGTTGACTTCTGATGCTGAACACAGACTCGAAACCGTTGCCCATATTCCATGAATTCTCATATCGGATCGTCGTATCGTTTGCCAAAGTTTCTATCCGATTGAGGGTAAGACACTTCGTAGGTGCCGGTCTCCGTTACGGCACATGTTTAGCAATCGGCTGTGATCTCTATGGGATGGGTCGGCAGGGACGTGACCCTGACGGGTTGTTTTGCGTTCGAACGTGGGAAAACCGTCAGGATTTTTAGCAATTACTATTTGTCACGTGCCTCCTACAGACGCTTTTCCTTTGAAACGTGTGGAGGTTTAATGGCCTTCGCGGGTGCTTACCATAACAGTAGGTGGTTCGGTCAAACGGACCACCAGATATGAGAAATCTGTGTCGGAAGTAATTGAACCGTATTTCAGGAGGAAGACTATGCCGACGAAAGTGAAGCCCATTCCAGAAGGATATCATACGTTAACGCCAATGCTGACCGTTAAGGATGCAGCGGCTGTAATTGATTTTTACAAAAAGGCGTTCGCCGCGGAGGAGCGATTCCGTATGCCGACCCCTGATGGCAAAGGAGTCATGCACGCGGAGCTTAAGATTGGAGACTCCGTCTTCATGCTAGGCGAAGAAATGCCGGAACACGATTGTAAATCACCGTCGTCAGTCGGAGGGACGCCTGTCAGCTTCTATGTTTACGTTGAGGACGTGGATGCAGCCTTCAAAACCGCAGTTGATGCAGGCGCCAAGGTGAAGATGCCGGTGGAGAAGTATGTTCTGGGGAGACCGAATTGGCGAGGTGACCGATCCCTCAGGCCATGTCTGGACTTTCAGCGACCCACATGGAAGATCTCAGCGAAGAAGAAATCCAAAAGCGTGGGCAGGAGTTCCTCTCAAAATGGCTTAGTGGGGAAACCCGAGTATGCGCAATTCACATGGAGAAAACCTGTGGGGTCATCCTAGAGGGCTCTATGTATTGGTCTTGACGGAGATGTGGGAGCGCTTCTCGTATTACGGAATGCGGGCTCTACTCGTGTACTACATGATAAAGGAGCTCGCTTTCACTCAGGGCCACGCCTCGCAAATATACGGGCTTTATACAGGCCTGGTCTATCTGACACCTCTGTTCGGGGGAATTCTAGCGGATCGTAAACTTGGACAACGCAAGAGCAGTGATTTTGGGCGCCGTGCTGATGGCCCTGGGTCATTTTATGATGGCCTTTGAGTTCCTGTTTTTTCCAGCGCTGCTGTTGTTAATTCTTGGGAACGGGGCTTTTAAGCCGAACATCTCTACGCAAGTGGGCAGCCTTTATCCGCCAGGAGACCCTCGCAGAGACAGGGCATTCAGCATATTTTATGTCGGCATCAATTTGGGCGCTTTTTTTTCGCCGTTGATTTGCGGAACTTTAGGTGAGCGTTGGGGCTGGCATTATGGATTCAGCGCAGCCGGAATCGGAATGGTCGTGGGACTTTTGATTTATCTTATGGGAACGCGCTGGCTCGCTGCAGACGTAATTGCCCAGACGGTACTTGACCTAAAAAGAGCTGATCAAGTCCTTGATGCGGAAGAAAAGAATCGCATATTTGCATTAATTGCCATGTGCGTCATAAGCATCGCATTTTGGACTGTTTACGAACAGCAAGGAAACACTCTCGCCTTATGGGCTGATGCCAACACAGATCGATACATCTTCGGGTGGGAATTTCCGGCATCGTGGTTTCAAGCCTTGAATCCTGCCTTTGTGTTTACCTGCACCCCGATAATAACCACAATCTGGGCATGGCAGTCGAGAAAGCATAAGGAACCTTCCGCAATATCGAAGATGGCCATCGGCTGCTTGTTGCTGTCGTTGGGCTTCATCCTCATGATTCCTGCGGCACAGGTTTACGCTGCCTCCGGCACTCCGGTAAGCATTTTGTGGCTTGTGGCTTTCACATTACTCGTTACGCTCGGGGAGCTGTATTTATCCCCAGTGGGCCTTTCTTTGGTGACAAAGCTCGCGCCGGCCCGGATGGCTTCCATGATGATGGGAATCTGGTTCCTGTCGTCTTTTCTTTGGCAACGGCGCTGCCGGCTTGCTCGGCAATTACTGGGAAGAAATTCCCAAAGACGCTTTTTTTCTGGTAATGGCTCTCATTGCCTTTGCGGCCGGCGCTGTCATTCTGGTAATTCGTAAACCACTTAGACGAGCCGTTGGACCAGACGAATCTATCTGACTCGAGCCAGCGGAAGTCTTTGCCTGAAACACGCTCAAGAACGATATCTTGATCTAAGTGAAGGCGAGTTCAAGAGCCATCCCGCAAGAATGGTAAAGAGAGCTACCGCAGTCAGAATGATCACTGCTTTTTCATACGGCCTATGCATGATCATCCGTTCCCTGACGAGTCCGAGAATAGCGTTCATCCACACAGCTGCAGCTGCATAAGCCGCAATTTGCACAACAATCAATATCCACCGTCTTCTGATCAGCAATAGCAGAGGTACTGTTCCAGATAACACCGCCAATTCAAGATTCCCGCTGCGGAAAAAATGTGCGGCTATAAGGAGAAAAGCTATTACCGATGGAATCAGCCTCAGTATTGTCATGGACACCTGTCCGCCAGGTAACTCGCAAAGGGTGCGCACAGTTTATCACATTCAGAATGGTCAAGAGATCGTCTCCTGTTCCAGTTGTTGAAGATGCAGGAATAAGACCCTAAATATGCCTGCAAAACACTCGGTATTGACTGGACGCAGTCCTAAGAAGTATTCTCACAGGCAGATTAAAGATTTCTTAAAGTCAATTGCTGGTTCCTGACAATTGTTTTTGAGCGACATTCCCGACAAACGACGCTCATTCGACTTCTTCTCAGGCGAGGAATAGACGATGTCTAAAGTAATGATTCACCCTGCTACGTCTTGAGGATGTCCGCCGAGGCCGTGGACAAGTCATTTGAATTGTTCCCCTTGGAATTGCGAGGGAAAAAAGTCTTAATCAAACCTAACGTGCTGAGGGCTTCGGACCACGCGCGAAGGCGTGGTCGCACATCCTTCGGTTTTACGAGCCGTGGTTAAAGAAGGTGGAGACACTCGCGCCCGCTTCCATAGTTGTGGGTGATCATCCAGGACTCTTCAACTATGGCGGCGAACGAGGCAAGTTTTGAGCAGGCCGGCCTGACAGCAGCAGCCGGGAGCTACTATCAAAACATAGGAAATGATTCCCAGAAGGTAGATTTTAATCCCGACTACATGCCGACTGTAAGCCTCTCAAGAGCCGTGCTTGATGCGGATATCATAATCAGCCTCCCGAAATTCAAGACTCACGGTTTGACGGTCATGACAGGAGCCATGAACAGTTACGGCTTTTTGCCGGGCGCCCAAAAAGCCAAACTTCACAAAGCCGCAGGCAGCCCTGAACGATTCCATGAAATGCTGGTTGATGTCTTCCGGTTACGTGTGCCTGATTTCTTCGTGGTGGATGCTGTGGTGGGCATGCAAGGGAATGGGCCGGCTTCACCGGATTTAAGAAATATCGGTCTGATCCTGGCCTCTGACAATGCAGTGGCCTTGGATGCAGTGATTGCAACAATGATGGGATGCGATCCGGGTCGGCTGCGGTTCCTTCAAAAGGCCAAACAATTGGGCTTGGGAGACTATAACCTCGAAACAATTGAAGTAATCGGCGAATTGCAGCGCATACCTGATTTCAAGCTTCCTCCGCTCGGCGGCGAAGCGATAGCCAACAACGAGGCCATACAGCAGATAATCCACAGCCGCACCGTCGTGCTCCCTGAAGCTGATTCGGAGTTGTGCACTTCCTGCGGTCCCTGTATCGATCAATGTCCCGTATCGGCTTTGTCCATGATTGACAACCTCCCGCAGGTGGATGCGGACAAATGTATTACTTGTTTTTGCTGTCAAGAAATGTGCCCTGAAAAGGCTATCGCTCTGAGATAGTAGACCGTATTGAGTTGCCTCAAGCCGCCGCCCTCTTGGTGAGGTGCACAAGTGATTTATTACTTGAATCTATTTGGGACCGCGATTTTTGCTGTCGGTGGAGCCTTGGCAGCGGCTCGCAAGGGCATGGATCTATTCGGAGTGGTGGTTGCAGCTGTTTTGACTGGGATCGGAGGTGGAGAACGCTCAGGGACCTTTGCCTCGGAGTGAGAGCCGAGTAAATTGGGTGACTGATTCCACAGGTCTTGAGATCTGTGTCCTGTTCGGCCTTCTAACATTTACCGCGCCTGCCGCTGCGGGAATTTGATCAAAATGGCGCGGGCAAATTTCTCAATGTCGCAGATGCCATTGGTCTGGCTGTTTTTACAGTGTTGGGATGCTAGGACTGCTCTCGCTCACGGTGCAGGCATCATGATCACCGTAATAATGGGCATGCTGACCGGGTCTGGAGGCGGAAGTATACTGGGATGTGTTTTCTGCGGAAATACCACTCTTCTTTCGCAGAAAGAGATCTATGCGATCCGCATGTCTAATTGGTGGAAGTGCTTATCTGGTCTTGCTGGCTCTACCCCGTACCCGGACTAGGCTGGGCCATCATCGGAGGGGCGGCAGTCACGCTAATGATCAGATTGGCTGCCATTCGCTGGGGCTTGTCTCTGCCGTCACTGACGCCTGTTGATCGCCAAACAGACTGATGTTACTCTCCAACAGCCGATCAGATCATGGCTCGCAGTGCATCACGAATGCTTCCGAGCTTCTTCAAATCATCTTCGGAGAGTTTTCTCCATTCGCAGCGAGCCGGTCCTTCAAGCTGACCAACTCCGCTTCAAGGTCGGCGGTTGCAGCAAGCATGTTTTGCCGCAAAGTCTGGGCAGGAACAGGCTCCCGGGAGGAACTTCGGGAGATGATTTCACGCCTGTCGAGCATGAGTACCT
>CAVOXB010000012.1:0-274665 GCA_963700305.1 uncultured delta proteobacterium | reverse complement strand
GTGTGGTCCATACCCTCGTACCCAGGGATTATGGTCAATGGTTTGACGATTGGGAAGCGGGCCATAATTTTACTGCCGATCAATATTTACTATAACATTCTGTATAAATTATAAAAAGTTTATTATACAGGCTTGGCCTAAATAGTGCATTATTTTTCGAAGAAATATATTTCAACAAACTGTTCTGACAGCATTTGATTCAGTAACCAGGAGGCTGTCATGGATAAAAGGTCTAACCCCCGCCGCGAAATCAACGCATCGATCGCCTGCAAACGATATATTTCGTTGAACGGCGGGGTATCAATCGACGGCAAAATGAAAAACTGCTGCCCGGCCGGTTTTTACGCCGAATTAAAAGAGCAGGTTCAAGCGGGAACGGTCCTGATGGTCCGAACGACCGGAAGTTAATGGGAGGCCTCTGCGGATGATGGGCTTCGCTCCATGGCGCTGGCGGAGGTTCGGTGGTCAAAACCGATCTGCCGACGGGAAAGCCTGCTACGCCACCGGGCTGAAATATTTATGGCCTATTGAAATTGCATGTCCGTTTGATCCAACTGTTTCCGCTCTTTCTCCGGCATTACAATATCGGTCACTATCAAATCCGTGGGGTTATCGCGATACAGTTTGTTCCAATATTGCCGTCAGGTGCTTCAATAACCGTATATCCGGCCTGCTTCAGTATTCTACTGTATAGCTCTCGAATGTCGGGATTATCATCAATGATCAGTATTGTGGGCATGATTCGAGTCTCCGATGGTTCAATTTGCAGTTCCTTTTTTCGCTGTCCGAATGTAGCCGTGTGCAGCCAGATAACTCTTCACGAGCGTTACGACGTTAGTTTTTCCATATGCTGAAGCTTCAAGGAGCGCTTTGTAGAGCAGGGCGCTATCCTCTTTGATATCAGCCGCTGTGAATTTGGGCAATATGAGGTCAACCACTTCTGCTTGGCCGGCCCTGATGGCTTCGGTCAAGGCCGTGTCTCCCGCATTGTTGTGTACGGTCACATCAGCGCCCTCTTCCAGAAGCAAACGAACTACTTCAGGGTACTTGAAAAAGGCGGCTTCCAAGAGAGCTGAGTTTCCCTTATTATCGATCGCGTTCACGTGTGCACCGGAGTTTAGCAGTCGCCTAACTCGCGGCAGATCGCCGGAGCGTGAAGCGATAATTAATTCCAGGTCCAATTTAGAAATGGCCTCTTTCTTGTCCTGTGCAGGCTCAATCTGTCCTGACCCAACTTTCATGAACGCATATTGATTCCTGCCCTTTGTTTTGGCTTGTTCAAGAGCTGATTCCGCAGCGGAAATCATGTGTTCAACATGAACGGACGGGGAGGTCAAAACGGAAGTAACGCCAAAGCACGCTCCGACTGGGAAAGTAGTGTCATTTGACTCAACGAAAGATGAGTCGAGACTTGCCTTGAGTTTATTCGTAAACCCCTCTGCCAGCTTTCTGTCACATTCAGGAAGCACGAGCAAGAGCTTGTCTTCGCAGTATCGCCCTATGAAATCACTCTGCCTCAACTCTAATCGCGCGTATCCGTGCGATTTCTCTCACAGCCGAATTTGCCGCACTCTGGCCAAAGTCATCCTTTATCATGTCGAATCCGTCTACTTGGACCATAATTGCGGTTACCGGGACAGGATTCTTAGTCTTCGCTATTTCCCTCTTGAGCAAAACGAGAATCATCTCGCGGCCCAGAAAGCTCGTCAAGGTATCGGGACTTTCGGATTCGTCCAGAACAGGACCAGCCAACCGATCCAATACTCGGAACCCTTCGCGAACGCGCGCCTTGAGCTCAAACGGATTGAAAGGCTTTACCATGTAATCGTCAGTCCCGGCGTCCAAAGCTTCTATGATGTCATCGGTCTTGTCCTTGCCCGTCAAGAGAATCACGTAAATGTAATCGCTTTTGATTCTTTTCCGGAGCTCGCGGCATATTTCGACACCGTGATGTCCCGGCATCATCCAGTCGAGGATGGCCATTCTGGGTGCATCCGCAGCCAAGAGAATTCTTAGAGCCGATATGCCGTCAGAGGCGACTATCGGATCATGTCCCCATTTCATGAGAGTTGCTTGCAGCATCCTGCGGGAGACAGGATCGTCGTCAGCGATCAAAATTTTCCACGGTTGAGCTTCTGCCGAGATTGACACGAGGGTCTTCCGAAGGCTTTGCATTACCAACTCGAGCCGCTGAAATGTCTTTTCCGCTGCAACCAGGTTTCCCGCATGGCCTAGATGTTCCAGTTCCGTGATTATTGCCGAGGCTTGTTGCGCGCCGATATTGGCGATTGAACCTTTGAGAGATTGGGAAGTGACAGCTAGGTTTTTCGCATCCTTCCGCTGCAAGGCCTCCCGGATTGCGATCATCACTTCAGGAGTGTGACTTAGAAACAGACTCGCCACTTCTCTGGCAAGATCCATGTCTTGGAACATCTTCGCCATGAAATGTTGTCTGTCAAATTCCTTTGTCGGGCGATTGAGATCAGGCTCAACGCTTTGCGGACCCGAATCCTGAACAAGCGTTTCAATTCCATTCAAGACGTTTTCGGGTTCAGTCGACTTGGAAGATGCCATCGTCGTCTCCTGAGAAACACAGCCAAGTTGCAGTGGCTGTGATGTAATCGCCCCCCATTTTATACCTTACTAATTATTCTTGCCAACCAGGGTTATTTGCACGGAGGATTACCTGATGTGGCTCCTTTGGTAACAAGCATCGTCTGTTCACTCAACGCCCTCCTTGATGAACTGGACGAGTCTTTCTTGGACACGCGCCAATTCTCTTTCGAGGACAGCGAGAGCCTCGCGGGCGTCAGTCATATCTCTGTTTTTTCCGATGTTTTCAAGGTGAAGAGCCGCGTCTGCAGCTTCTGGAGCGGCAAAATTGCCCACCGATCCTTTTAGGGAGTGCGCCACTGAATGCAGGACTTCAGGATCATTATTCGTGACTGCTTCCTTGATTTTAACTAAAAGCTTTGGCGATTCATCCAGAAACATGGCCACAAGCTCTCTTAGCAGTTCTGTGTCTCCGGCCATTCGCTCCATCAATTTAGCTGTATCAATTGGTTCGTTCGTTTTAGCGGGGGCTGCCCCTATCATCCCATTCGCGTATTCTTCTATAATTGAGAAAAGCTCTTCGCTGCTGACCGGTTTTGATATATACGCGTCCATTCCTGAAGCCAGGCAACGTTCCCGATCACCGTTCATGGCATGTGCAGTCATTGCTACTATGGGGATGTGTTCGCCGGAGACCTTTTCCTTTTCCCTGATAATTCGGGTGGCATCGAACCCGTTCATTTCCGGCATCTCCACGTCCATGAGAATTATATCGAAGCTGTCTTTTTCAAGAGCTTGAAAGGCCTCTTTTCCGTTTCCGCAAACAGAAACCGAATAGCCTCGCTTCTCCAGGAGTCTCACTGCGAGCGTCTGATTTACCAAGTTGTCTTCCACCACAAGAATCCTCACTAGCCTTTTTCTTTCACGTATTGTGTGCCTGGTAACCAGTTCGGCTGATTCGCTCGCCTTTCGAGACATTCCGAAAGTGGCCTGGATAGCAGCGAAAAGCTCGGATTGTCTGATGGGCTTTTTCAAATAAGCTGAGATTCCCATTTGTCGGCAAAGGTCAGCATCTCCACGGCGGCCCAGGGAGGTCAGCATCATGATAATCGGTTTGGGAGCCGCTGCCAATCTGCTGAGTTTCTCTGAAAGCTCAAAACCGTCCATTTCAGGCATTTGAGCATCGATGATGGTCAGTGGGAATGGAGAGCCGAGGTTCTGAGCAACCTGAACGGCTGCCAGCGCTGCTGAAGCCCCATTGACGCACGTGGGTTTCATTCCAAAGCTAGTAAGCATCTCTTCCAGAATGCGACGGTTAGTTGCATTATCGTCTATGACCAAAACGGCCATTCCCCTAAGATCGACCGGTTTTTCAGGCTGATCACGTGAAAGGACATCTTTTTCTCGCACTCGAAACTTTACCACAAAATGAAAATGGCTTCCCTTGCCCAATTGACTCTCTGCCCAGAGTCTGCCTTCCATCATGGCGGCCAATTTTACCGCTATTGCTAGGCCGAGACCTGTTCCGCCATATTTTCGACTCATGCCGGTATCGATTTGAGTGAACGAACGGAAGACGTCTTGTAATTTGTCTTTCGGGATCCCGATTCCAGTGTCGGAGACAACAAAATGCAAAGTTGCTTCTCCAGCATTTGTGAATTTAGTACTCACATCCACGACTACTTCGCCATGTTCAGTGAATTTAATGGCATTCCCCACAAGGTTCACGATAATCTGCCTTAGGCGTGTGGGATCTCCGGTCAATAGGTCCGGCACATTCTGGGCCACATGAAATGCTAGTTCCAGTCCCTTGTTGTCAGCCTGAACCGCAACAGACTCCATAGTGTCGCCCAATGCGTCCCGCAGGCTGAATCCAATGTTTTCAAGTTCAAATCTTCCAGCCTCAATTTTGGAGAAATCAAGAATGTCGTTTATCAGGGACAAAAGAGCGTCTCCGGATACTCTGATAATATCAAGATATTCACGCTGCTCTTCCGTAAGATGTGTCTGCGAAATGAGTTCCGTCATCCCTATGATGCCGTGCATGGGAGTTCGGATTTCATGGCTCATGCTGGCAAGAAAGTCGCTCTTGGCTTTGCTCGCTGACTCGGCAGCCAATTTGGATTCCATGAGATCGGTAATGTCGGTAATGCTGAGTATAATGCCGGCATAATCTGTAGCATTAAAAATAGGTTGCACTCGGAGAGCTACTTTCATTCCTGCGAGATCGCTGTTTGCGGCAGTTCCGGTCCTCAAGAATCCTTTTCGATGGTCCGCCAGCATAGTTTGAAGGGCTTCAGACGACGCACTACCCTCAAGAGAAGCGAAGAGGTTCTTGCCGATTAGTTCATCTCTATTCATTCCAAGCCTTTCCAGGAACCAGCTATTCACTTCTGTTATGGTATAGCTCGCGTCGGCAACGACAATGCCCGCGTCCATTCCTTCAATCATTGCGCGAAGCTTGTTGGCTTCTGCGGCTGCGACCTCACGTGCTGCAAACAACTCGGCTTGCGCCTTCTTCCATTTAGTGATCTCCCTTTTTTCATTTGACAAATCTTCGATAAGAATCAGCAAGAAACGATCTCTTCCCAATCGCACTGACCGCAAATAAATTCTGGCCCACAATCTATAGCCGTCTATTTGCATCAATGCAGTCTTTACTTGAGGTTTTCTCTCTCGAAACACTTGTTCCAAAAGCGCTTGGGCTGCACGAGACTCTTCGGGATCCGGAAAAAAAGAGCAGAATCCGACCCCTAAGATCGCTTGGCCGTTACCGCTGATTTTTTCGCAGGCATCATTGATGAAAGTTATGATCAAAGACCTGTCCACAAGCAGGGTCGGAACAGGCAAAGCTTTCAGCAGCTTACCGAAGGAGGTTTGGGACACATCCTGCAGATTGAAACTCCCGGATTCTGTTGTATCCGGGTTGAGCAGACTATTAAGATCTATAGTCTCTGTGGCCAGGTTCGAGTGCCGAAGGAGTTTCGCCGGATTGTCGTCCTCAAGAAGCTCATCAAAGCTCGGTAGATCTTTTTCGCTCATGATCGACCTTCCCAAACTGAGTGCAAGAAAATTGCTGTCTCTAAATGTAGCACGTTCGACAAAGGAAATTAAAAGATTTCCTAATTTTTTGAAAGGCGCTGACAAACGTGAAAGTTGCGGGTGCAGTCGGCGCATGAACACCATCCTTTTCGACAGCTTGTCAATCGGAATTCTTTTCGCTCTTAGATAATATTTTCGGAATCTCATCGATGACCTGCTTTTTCCACCGCATGACTTCCTCTTGATCAAGGCCGTATTCCAGGGCAATTTCCGCCACTGTCCTCTCGCCTCGGATCGCCTGCAAGGCTATCCTGGTTTTCAAGACAGCATCATGGGCTTCCTTTTCCTCGTCCATTATTGTCTCCCATCGGGATCTTGGATGGTCAGATGTACGCTGTTGCGTCTTCGCCAAACCGTTTCCTGATCGTCGTTTACGCAACGATGCATTTTTGGTGCCAGTGGCTTTTTCAACAGTAGAAGGACTAAATACGTTATGATATAAGTAGGATCGCTGGGAGATGACTCGATGAACCCGAAGATAGTGTGTGGATAAATTTCCCCACTTATGTGGAATAGGGTACCCCCATAGGCGACTGTGTCTCCGGTCAAGTGGAAAGTTCCTGATACATGATTTTTTCCCTGATCATGGCGTTCAGGATGACCAGGAGTTTCCGCATGCAGGCGACTATCGCTACCTTGAACGGCTTTCCTGATGCCACGAGACGCTGATAGAAGGCCCGGAGTCTTTCGTTGCGCTTCACACCTGTGATTGCGGCCATGTACAAAGCCTTGCGGACTGACTGGCGGCCCCCCATGATACTACGCTTGCCTCTCATGATGCCGCTGTCACGGTTGAACGGCGCCAGACCCGCGAGACTGGTGATTTCAGCGCGACTTGCCTCGCCCAGCGGAGCCAGGTCTGCTATGAGTGTTCTCGCAGTGACTGGACCAACGCCGGGAACGCTCAGCAAGATTTCTTCCTTCTGACTCCAGATGGAGGAGTTCTTGATGGTCGTATCGAGATCCTGATCAATAGACCGAATTTCCTGATTCAGTGCCATGATGATGCGCTGAATGCTTTGGAGGACGAGCTCGGAGCGAGCATGATGGAGTCGGTTTTTTTCCGAGGCACGCTGCAGCACGATCTGGCGGCGCCGGGCGACCAATTCCTTGATGGCTTGTTCCTCCTGATTGAGAATAGGCCTCACAGGAGGCCTCATGTCCTGTGCAAACCGAGCCAACACATAGGCATCGATGGAATCCGTTTTAGCCTGTTTTCCGAGTGCTCGGGCAAAGTTTCGGGCCTGCTTGGGGTTAACCACGGCAACGGGAAGTCCGGCTGAAGCAAACTCTGCGGCGAGTATGACTTCGTAACCGCCGGTTGCTTCCATGACGATTAACGCGGGGACCTCTTTCTTGAGACGTTCTACAAGCGCATCGAGGTCATCCGCAGTATTCCGACAGGAGAAGCGTACGCCTGACGGGAGCAGATGAATGTCCAGGCTGTCCTTAGCGATATCTATGCCGACGAAGATCTTTTCAGACACGGGCGATGTCCCTCCCTTGTGGATACGGCCTCAGAAGGCCCAGCGACTGTTCGGGCTTTTCGCACGTCGGCTCCGGCGATCCAGCTATGGGACAGCCTTTGAAGGCCCAGGCGTTAACGATCTGCCGGTCCGTTGTCTAGCTTTCTTCAGAAAACCAAACGGCCGTGCGACCCCCCTATACCAGCTAGTACTGTGGGTGACCACCAGAACTTCCCTAGTCCCCTCACTCGCTCGAAGCACTCTCGTCGAGAAGTACCTTCTGGGGGGTATCATAGGCGTTAAAATAAGGCCGTCTGGGGTCTCTATAGTAGCGGCCGGCGTCCCTGCCGGCCAGATGGTGGCCTTCATCCGCTCGCCGTTGAGGAGGTCTTCCGCTACACAGGTGAAGTTTTAGTGCGAATTCGGGTGCTCCTTTGCCCACGATGGCCGGCAGGGACGCCGGCCGCTACTAATACTATGTTTCGTCATGTCGCTGCGTTTTCAAGGCTGTTAACGCCATCATCTCGACAGCGTTTTTTTAAGTCCTATGAGGGGTTCCCCTACGGTCAGCCACTCGCTCATGCAGAAACACTGTATTTTAAGAAGTGAAGCTATTCCGCGCCTCGCGAGACAATCTTTCCCGTCTGCACAGTCACTGAGATTGCTTCACTCCCGAATGCAATGACCCATTGGCCACGTGGTCTTCTTCAGCATGTAAGCGAATGCTTACTGACGCTTACTTGACAGAGGGAATCTGCCCAACCTACAATTCGACACGCGTATCTTGTGACCAATTCATGTGTTTTCACGCAAGTGGGAGGTGCTCGTCGTGCAGACTTGCGGCAAATGGCAGAGGGAACACCATGACCGTCCGAAGAAGTAGAATTCTTATTGTGGATGACGAAAAAGACATATGTGAATTCCTTTTTCGGATCTTGCATAAAGACGGATACGCTCCAATTGTCGCTCATGATGGAGAAGCGGCTTTGGAAATGATCCGCCTTGGCATGCCAGATCTGGTCATCTCGGACGTAAGAATGTCAAAAATGGACGGCATAGAATTGCTTAGGCAGGCTAAAGAGTGCGATCCGAATCTCCCTGTGATTATTGTTACAGGTTTTCCCGGAATAGACGGTGCGATCCAGGCGATGAGGCTGGGTGCGTTCGATTATCTGCTCAAACCGATTGATACATCGGACCTAATGAACAAAATCCAATCCGCTCTTCAAAATAGAGCGGAAAGAATTGAAGAAACGATTTTCGACCCATCAAGCAAGGCTGCTGTAGAACATTTACGCGAATTGATGGGTCCAAGCGAAGCTGTTCAGAGGGTTGTGTCGGACGTGGCAACTGTTGCTCCCTCCGATTTCAGCGTCGTAATCCAAGGAGAAACGGGGACCGGAAAAGAGCTAATAGCCGGCACGCTTCACAAGGTTAGCCCAAGATGCAAGGGACCATTTGTTCCAGTGGATTGTGGGGCAATACCGGAATCCTTATTCGAAAGCGAGCTTTTCGGCCATGAAAAGGGAGCGTTCACCGGAGCGGTTTCCGCAAATCCCGGAAAATTTGAACTCGCACACGGTGGGACGCTGTTCTTGGACGAAATAGCCAATATGCCCAAGTACCTACAACCTAAGCTGCTCCGAGCGATTCAGGAAAGGACTTTCTTTCGCGTGGGCGGCAGAAAAGCTGTCACTGTGGATCTGCGCCTCGTTGTGGCCAGTAATCGGGATTTGAATGAAGCGGTCCAGCACGGCTTGTTTAGCCGAGATCTGTTTTATCGATTGAGTGAATTCACGATTGTCATCCCGCCGATACGAGAACGCAGAGATGACATAATTCACCTTGCAGACAGATTCCTTAAAGCCACAAACATGGAGCTGGCAAAAAGAGTGAAAGGGTTCTCCAAATCTGCTACTGAAGGGATGATTCGATATGACTGGCCGGGAAACGTCAGACAAATTAAATCAGTGGTGAGAAGAGCAGTCCTGATCGCCGATGAATTCATAAGGTTGGAGCATCTCTCGCTCCCCAACCAGGCTTCCGAGCCTCAGGAGTCCGAGCCATCATCCGAATACTTTGAGTGGAAAGGCCTTTCATTGAAGGAAGCTGTACGACAGGCAACTGCGACAGTGGAACGAAAATGCTTGCTTGAAGCATTGCGCAAAACAGGTGGAAATAAGGCCAAAGCTGCACGCTTATTAGCGATAGATCGCAAAACTTTGCACTCGAAGCTCAAGGAGTACAGTATCACCCTTGAGGATGAAGAAGATCAAGGCTAGATAAGGGATTTAGCTCATCGAGTCTAATTGCGCAACATGATGATGGCATTTGATCGACTCGCGGGGGTTGGAGGCGGCCTTGATATGGCAGCCTCCACAAAGGACTCTTACCAGCAGTATGGTCCTACTTCTTTTCCTTAGCTTTCTTCTTGGCAGGCCTCGTCGTCTCTTTGGCGGCTGTCGCTGCAGCGGCCATTTCCTTTTCTTTCTCCGCTAGCGCTGCTTTTTTTGCTGCCACTGTGCGTTCGTTCATCAATCTGATGGTCTCGTCTTTGTTTGCATCTCTTGCGGAAGCAAACGGAACGGACATTAGAAAAGCTGCTGCTGTTAACAAAAGAATGATTCTTTTCATGCGGTTCTCCTCGGAACAGTGATTGCCTCTGTCAAAGGCTGGTTGTGGGTCGGTTCGAAACGATACCTATGGATTCGATTGACGCGACCGCTTCTTGGGTTTGCTTGGCTGAGATGCCGAATACACGACATCCGATTTCAGATTTGAAGTTAGCCCGCCTCAAAAAAACGAAAAAACAAATCAAAATTATAAAATCAGTCAGAATACGTGACAAAAATGTTAATTTTGTTGTGCGAGCATGTCAAGATAAATTTTGATTAGAAAGGGCTTATGACACCAACAAATCAAAATCGGGAGCGTAGGAGAGCACGCGGTCAAGCGATTTTTTTCATCAATTTTACTACAGATGGGTAGGACTATCGGGCAGACGCCTTTCTTCGGGCGCCTTGTCAGTCCAGCAAAGGTGAGTCTTTGCGGCTTATAAGGGCCTTCTTGCTGTTGTTGTCTATGGACACCGAAATATCCCGAAGACTCCTCATGCCGAGGAGACTAGTAATCTTACCGTTTTTCTTATCAAAAACGTGTAATTCTATCTCTCCCAAAGGTAAATTGAAAAGAAAAGCAGATTTGACTTTATATCTAGTAACTATATGCTCAGAACCGTCCGCAATTTTGACTTTTGCTTTTCCAACAGATTTGACTTCGGTTTCCTTCTGAATTTGCGACAGAAGCTCCTGACCGACAAGCGAGAAAGTGGCGCCTGTGTCAAAAAGGAATCTGTGAGGCGTCCCATTTTTGCTGAATTTTACCTGGACGAAGAGATGACCGTCCTCACCAATGGGAATCGCCACTCCTAGAGGTCCTGATGCTGACACGGACAACTCGCTGGTGATTTTTTCGGCTAATTTTCGTGTCTTTTCGTCAGGCTTTTTGCTGAGAGCAATTTCCGCGTTTTGACGAGCCGGCCCGATCTTATCGAGCCGCAGATAAGCGAGTCCTCGGCCGGCATACGCGTATCCGGAATTGGGATCGAGCTCGATTGACTTATTAAAGTCGCTTAGCGCCTTATCAAATTTATTCAAATTGAGGAATATTATTCCTCGATTGGCAAAAGATATGGCACGCAGGTTGTCGCTCTCGTGGGGAGTCTTGATGGCGGCAGTGAAATCTTCCAATGCAGACCGATCGTTGCCCTGACGAAGATACAATCTCCCCCTTAGATGGAGGGTCGAAGCCAAAGTTTCTCCGTCCAGACCGTCCGATTGAATTAGTGTATTGATATCTTTGAGAGAATCTTCCAGTTTACCTTGGTCGTAATAGGCATGGGCCCTCGCGAGCGTTACCACGCGAGCGTTCTTTTTGTCGGATTCAAGACGGTTCAATGCGCCGGAGTAAGCTTCGACAGCTTCGGGAAAGCTGCCTGCCTTCATGTAGGCGTTGCCCCTCTCGAACATACGTACGGCTTCGTTATCGGTCCCAGTCACCGGGACGACAGACGCGAATAACGTTAAACACAGACTCCAGAAGACTATCAGAAGACGCATATGCCGATTGCTCCGCCTGATGACAAATCACTGACAAAAGCTCACCAAGAGAATTCGTACGAAATTACGGGAGCTACTGTCGTTTGTCAATTCTAATTCATCATTCATTTTCTGTAATGATTCTTGAACCACTCTACAGTTTCCTGAAGTTCGGACAGTTCACGGCCAGAAAATTTCCGCACCATTCCGAGAACTCTCTGAGCCAGCCAGAAGCGCTCCTCTTTGCGTGCCACTTCAGCGGCACTAAGGAATTCTCTCAGCAAATCCGAGATCACTCGGACCTGATCGAGAATAGAATCAGCCACAACTGAATCTAGCTTCCGTTGCTTTATTTCAAGGATGCTGACAACCTTGTTCAATTCCAATCCCGAGACTTCGGAATTCCATCTCAATATTCCATACGCGTCGTCTGATGCGATCTGGTGCCCTGTGCGTAATTCAATGGGCTGTAATTCCGGATAGATCTGCTTCAACGGGACCCCGGTCTGCACATCGTAGAATTCCGGGCAGGTTTCGCCGTCAAGATCTCGGACGCCACTACGCACGCGCACAAGGATAGTCGCTTTTCGAATGAGAATGTATTCGTAAGAATCGGAATCGATCATGGTCGTATAATAGCATGTAAGACCGGACTCTGTAATCGCCTTGCCGGCATTTTTCCTTTACTTTGGTTCGGCCCGATTGTAGTATCCGGCCGACATAATCGCCAAATCTATAAAAAATCCAGTTTTTTCAAGGTCGACCTCATGCACTGGATTCGCAGTGCACATCGAGAACAACCGGTAGTCTGATTGATTGTCCGTGAATCGCAATGAGAATAAAAAGGATCGAAATTAAAGGATTTAAGAGTTTCTCGGACAAAACCGTGCTGGAATTCAAGCCGGGTATTACCGCTGTGGTAGGGCCCAACGGTTGCGGGAAGAGCAACGTCCTGGAGTCCATCCGTTGGGTTATGGGCGAACAGAAGGCGCGAACTCTCAGAGGTAAGAAAATGGAAGACGTCATTTTCAACGGTTCGGAAACCCGAAAACCGGTTGGAATGGCGGAAGTAAGGCTGGTGCTTTCGAATACCGATGGGTTCGGGCCTCCGTCCATGACTGATTACGATGAAATAATGATCGCTCGGCGGTTGTTCAGGGACGGCGATTCCCAGTATGAGCTCAATAACGTGCCTTGCCGTTTGTCGGATGTAATTGATTTTTTCTTGGACACCGGAGTCGGGAAAAACTTGTACGCCATAATAGAGCAAGGTCGCGTGGATATGGTAGTGGCGTCCAAACCCGAAGACCGGCGGGTCCTCATTGAAGAAGCGGCAGGAATTAATCGCTACAAATTCAGAAAAGAAGCGGCCATTAAGAAACTCGAACAAACGCAACAGAACCTTTTGCGCATCAGAGATGTAATAAGCGAGGTCAAACGTCAGAGTTCGGCTCTCAAAAGACAGGCTTCTCGGGCCGAGCGTTACCGAAAACTGATGGATCAACTTCGTGGAAGTTACCTAGCGATCCACTCGTGGAAATGCGCAGAATTGGACCGCGAAGTACGTGGAACAAAAGAGGGGCTGGAGCAAGAACGTTTTCAGCTTTCTGAACACGAGGCTACCTTTTCAGAACTATCGGCTCTCCTGGAGAGCAAAAGGCTTGAAGCCCTCGAAACTGACGGTCAGCTCAAGCAGGTGCTTGAATCCAGCCACAAAATCAATGTTGAACTCACCGCTGTAAAGGGACATGCGGAAAAGAATAAAGCCGGCATGGCTCAGTTTACGGAGCGCCGCAAGAGATCAGCAGAAGAATTAAGAGCACTCGAAGAAAAGCTGAAAACAGCTGTTCAAAGCAAGGAGACCCTGGAAGAGGACAGACGAAAATTAAGAGAGGAAACTGAATCTGCTTCTGAGGAGCTCAAACGGGCTTTCTCGGAAATGCGCACAGCGGACCAGGGCCTGAATGAAGAGAGAAAACGCGTCGAGCGGCTCAAGGAGGACGTGTTTCGCTCATTGCAGGAAGCAGCACAGGAACGAAACCGACTAGCAGGGCTAGTCAAACGAGAAAAGGAAATTGAAGCGGGCCTCAAGAAGCTGGAGAGCGAGCGAGAGTCAATTCTGAACTCTCTGGAAAAAGACAAGAACGACAGCGCACAGCTTGCTCGTTCGATCCAGGATATCGCAAATCAGCGGATACAGGAAACCTCTCAGAAAGAAGAACTCTCAGGGGCCCGAGAGGCGTTACGGCTGGATATAGCCTCAACCAGAGAGTCTATTACTGACCTGGGACGGACGCTGGCGGGTGCAAAGGCCCGGCTGGATTCATTGACGGAAATGCAAGAGGATTACAGGTCGTATGACGAAGGTGTCAGATTCTTGATGAAAAACGCCGACACATCCATTGAAGGTGATCTGCTCGGCCCGCTTGCGGAAATGATCGATGTTGCGCCCGAATATCAGGCTGCGATGACCACTGCGCTTGGGGATAAGCTCGGATATCTGGTGGTCAAGTCTACCCGCGCAGGGATTGACGCCGCAAATTTGCTCAAGAAGTCCGGGGCAGGCAGATCCGGTTTCTTGCCTATCTCACCGAGACAAGGTTCGGAAGTCGAGCTCTGCAGCGTTCCCGAAAATCTCCAGCCTTTAAGGGATTTGGTTAATGTTCGAGAAGAATGCAAAGACTTGGCCGAGTTTCTGCTGAATCGGTATTTTCTGGCTGACGATGTTGAGACTGCGATTCAATTTTGGGAGTGTGGCGACATTTCAGTCGATCTTGTGACCAAATCCGGCGAGATGGTTACTCGCCACGGCGAGATCATCGGCGGGACTGAAGATTCCCGTCGGGACGAAATCTTCAACAAGCGGAGGGAGATCGGAGATCTTCAAACAAATACAGAGAAAATGGAACAGGGGTTGGACAGCCTCAGAGCGAGACTAAACGCAGCCGAATCCCAAGAAAAGAGCATGTCGGCAAATCTCGACACTTGCCGAAGGAACCTCAATGAGCTGAATGTCAAAGAGGCGAACCTGCGCAAGGATTACGAACGCTTGCAATCGCAGATTTCCGGGCACCAGCGAAGGCAGAATATTCTCGATCTTGAAACCGGGGCTTTTACAAAAGAACGCAGCGGACTCCGAGACCAAACCGAAAAGGCCGAAGCCAACGTGTCCGCGTTTGAAGCTCAACGCTCAGAGCTTGAAAAACAAAAAGAGGAAGCAAACCGTAAGTCTGAAGAGCTTCATTCGGCAGCCCGCGAAAGGTCCAGAAATACGGGCGAGCTGCGAGTGAGACTCGCTCAACTGGAAGAACGGAAACGGTCGCAAGACAGAGAATTCCAATCATTGATAGAAAACATAGAACAATATGAGACGCGGCTTGCCCAACTGGCGAGAGATATTTCTTCTGCGATCCAAGAAGAGAAGAGGCTCGAAGAAGAACTGGAGGTCAGCATTGCCAGCGAACAAGAGTTGCTCGCAACCCAGGTCGTGCAAAGTGAAGAACTCAGGGTGCTTCGCAAAAAATCGGAAGACCTTGGTTCCGCTGTAAAAGAAATTGAAGCGAAATCCGCTATCTTCGGAAAGACAGTGAAGGAACTGCGAGAAAAAGTTCATGCCCTGGAAATGGAACTGGTCAAACTGGAACAAACCCTCGACGGAATTGTGGAGAAGATAATCGAACGCTACAGGGTGGATCCCAGAACCGTTCCATGTCCCGAATCCCTGCCCGACGATTCCCAACTGGGAGAACTGCGTGCAAAGATTGAGGCAATGGGAGAAGTAAATCCGGCCGCGATAAATGAAAGCCGACAAATAGACGAAAGATTGGCCTTCCTGGTGGAACAGGAACAGGACCTCAACAAGGCCGTAGAATCTCTCTACGCTACGATCAATGCCATAAATAAAACCACGCAGGAAAGATTTCGCACCGCCTTTGACAGCATAAACCAGCAATTCCAGGAGATTTTTCCTTTCCTGTTTAGGGGAGGGGAGGCGAGGCTGGAATTAACAGATGAAGACAACATCCTGGAAACCGGGGTGGAAATAATGGCGCGACCTCCCGGAAAGAGAATTCAGAACATGGATCTTCTTTCAGGAGGCGAAAAAGCGCTCACTGCTGTTGCACTGATCTTTTCCATATTTTTGACCAAACCTTCCCCATTTTGCTTGTTGGACGAGGTCGATGCGCCTCTGGACGATGCAAATTTGGCCAGGTTTAACGAGATGCTGAGAAAACTCT
The DNA here is from genome assembly GCA_963700305.1 of uncultured delta proteobacterium. GTDB lineage: Bacteria > Desulfobacterota > Desulfomonilia > Desulfomonilales > Desulfomonilaceae > Desulfomonile. Next base: position 259,209 of record CAVOXB010000012.1, on the reverse strand, counting down.
GTGATCGCACCCAATTCCTCATCATTACCCACAACAAAAGGAGCATGGAAGAAGCGGATTCGCTTTACGGAGTGACAATGGAAGAGCCGGGAGCCTCACGTGTTGTATCAGTTGAGTTCGTATCGTGAGAAACAACGGAGGAAGGCGAAACCGTGAATCCTCCAGGCTCGCCAGGGTTTCAGGCGGGATTCACTTCTTCCCTTATAGCCCGTTTCGGCTGTCGTGTTGTCGCAGGGAGAATCTCATGAGCAAGCGGCTGCTCTGGTGCATATCTATTGCGTTCACGTTGTCTTTGTTGTTGCTCGGCGCTTGCTATGGCGGGTGGGAGGTTCCGAAGGGGCAACCGGCCCAAATCAAGTCCCCGGTCAATTACGATCCCAATTTGTCCGATCCGTTTTTTGAGTCAGAGGAGCGGAGTCATCCGTGGTGGATTATCAAGCATCGGGATGGCCATTTTGAAGACACTACCAGTGACAAAAGACCCGAAAAAGAGCCGCCTCGGGTGAAGCATACAGCCGAGTGTTTCATCACTGCATTAGAACCCGGCAGAGACAAGGATTTGGTCTCTAGGGACACGGACTTGGCCACATTCTGTGAGGCCAAGTTGCTTGATGTGAATATGATCGATCTCCTCATCCATGCGAAGAATATGGCGTATGTTGACGCACTTAGAGTTCGGATTAGAAATGGAATGTTCGCGTGTCGGTACTGGACTTTTTACATAAGACCAGGAAAAGCAGATTGGATATGGACGACGAAACGGCAAAAGTTGACCCTGGACAAGAAGGTGCACCGGAAGGGTGACGTGATCAAAGGCAAAATTGCCTTTGAATGCGCACAGGAGCCAACCAATCCGAAATACGTGGAGAAATGGGGTAGAAATCCGACAACCATCAAGGTCAAAGGGGTCTTCAAAACGATTCTGGAATGACCGGAAACGGCGAGGCTGTGGAAAAGCGCCGGCTGAAAGTGTCAGCCGATGTTTCTCATTCCCAGGCTCCGCCCGGGAATGTATGACCTGGAGGCTCCGTTTCCATTATCATGCTGAATTACAGCTAGTTACCGGGCAGAGCCCGGAAGATATGGGTTCCCAGGCGGAGCCTGGGAACCAGGAAAGAACTGCTGTCCGATTGAGGAAAGAATAGTTTGTAGGTGCCGGCCTCCGTGCCGGCACATCGTTCAAACTAATCAATAGTAGCGCTAGAATGGGTCGACAGGCACGCCTGCCCCTATGAAATTGTATTTTTTGAGTGCGGGATAAGCGTCAGAATTTTTGGCAATTGCTCTGAGTGTTCTGTTACTTTTTTGAAAAAAGGGAATGGGTTCCGCTTGTTTTTTTCAATTCAAGTAAGTATAACGTTAGAAGTTAGCCTTTCAAGCCTCTTCGCCAAATGTTGAGTTTGACTGTAGGATTGTTATCGGCGGACGCTCTACCGGGGGAGTCACGTTGGTTATGGTTTGGGTTGCCCTGAGTGAGGTTTCTCACAGACTTTCTCAAAAATGACCCCGCCTTCGGTGTCCACCATCAACAAGGGGAAGAGCCGCCATGACTTCAGTCCGCCTAGTACCTACCGTTCTTGCTGTTGTTCGTCTTTGGTTCATCTGAAATATTCGCTCAAGAACCGATCAAAATTGGTTTCATGTACGTCTTTTCAGGCCGCTTGGCCCATTACGGATATGGCGCGAAGCAGGGAGCCGAAATGGCGATGGCGGAAATCAACAAAGCAGGAGGTGTCAACGGCAGGAAAATCGTCGGGATTTATGAGGACACTAAACTGGTTCCGGAGGTTGGTGTAGAAGCAGCAGAGAAGCTGGTCCATCAAGACCGTGTGGACGTGCTTATGGGCATTGTCTCGAGTGGGGTGGCTTCAGCAGTAGCTCCTGTGGCCAACAGACTGGAGACGCCTTTGATCTTTACTCTAGCCATGACGCCCGATGTTACAGGCAAAATATGCAATCCGTATACGTTTCGGGTAAACCAGAACGGTCCTCAGAATATCATGGGTGCGTCAGTTCTCGCTGCCGGGATGCCGGTAAAGAAGTGGACTACCATGGGGCCGGACTATTTATTCGGCTATCAATGCTGGGAATATTTTCAGAAGTTCTTACGCGTAAGGAAACAGGACGTGACGTTCGCGACCGATGCGGAAATAAAGTATGCACCTGTGTCAGTCACCGATTTTGGGGAATACCTGGACAAAGTTGTGAACTCCAAAGCCGATGGGGTTCTTATCTCGTTGTATGGCGGCAACTTGGTCGATTTCGTCCGGCATGCCATTAAAAGGAATTTCTTTGACGGTAGCCGCATGGTATTAATGAATTTGGCCTATTCGGCAGATGTTATGTTCGGATTGGGACTGGATATGCCTAAAGGCATCTGGCTGGGAGGCTTGTATTGGTTTCAGGCCAATGATAGCCCTTTAAATAAACGTTTCGTTGACGACTATATTGCGGCATACAAGGTATTCCCTGATTATAATGCACACGGCGCATATTCCGGAGTCAAAGCTTATGCCGAGGCCGTCACAAAAGCCGGAACTACTGATAAGAAGAAAGTGATAAAGGCCTTGGAGGGGCTTGTTTCTCGAACTGCCTGTGGGCAATGTACTGATTCGGGCTGGCGATCACCAGGCAGTCGTGGACAGCGTCTGGGGAATCACCTCGGAATTCGACGGCAAACTGAGATGCAGAACGCTCAATCCCCTCAAGGTTTTCCCCGGTCAGGAGATCACTCCTTCTTTGGAAAATACTGGGTGCAACATGAGACAATAGACCTTTGAGTTCTTACAAATGGTCTGTCTGTAATAATTCCGGTTGAGAGGAGTAATGCGCAATTGCGTTCAGAGAGCCGTGGAAAAATCTGTGAGAAAATGATAATGAACCGTCGCGATGAATGAAAGAAAGCCAACCTTGATCATTTACGTGAGCAGCCTCGGACCGCAACGGGTTGGGGTGAACAAGGCAATGCTCTGGGCTGTAAACGACTTGCGGCAACTGGGATTCACTGTGATCGTAAGGCCGGCCGGCCTCTACACGTCTGTAGTTGACATTTGGAGGAATCTTTTTCGCCGAGATCTTACGATCATGTTTGTCGGAATAGGACTCGCATTCGGCTATCGCAGCCTGCTTAATCTGGTATGGTCAGCAGCGGTTCATCCTCGTGTGGTTCTTAGCTGGCAGGAAGATCGATGGGTTTACGACAGGCTTATGGCAAGCTGTCCTACTCGAGGCAGGTTGTTCAACTATCTTATAAGATGGTCAGGCGTCGAGCACCTCGTCATTTCGGAACGGGCGAAGCGCTTCTGTAAGTCTCTTGGCATCAAGGAAGATAAAATTCATGTCGTTGGGAGTTGTGTACCTCCTCCTGAAAAGGAAGTCTCTGGCTTCAGAGTCTTTGCTGACGATGATCGCATGCGGGTTGCCTCTGCTGCAACCATTCAGGCACGCAAGGGCACCGATATATTCTGCGAGGCTGCGATAAAGGTTTGTCGCGTGCTCCAGGATGTGGACTTCTTCTGGTTCGGAGAAGCTTTGGGATTCGAGCCGGGTTTTCATGAAAGATGTAGTGAGATGGTACGCCTCTCAGGATTCGGCAACAGAATACATTTTTGCGGGTTTGTAGACAATCCCTCGGTTTTTTTGACGCATTGCGATATTTTCATCCAAACCAGCCGAGACGAGCCTTTGGGCCTGTCTCCGCTCGAGGCTATGGCATTTGGGAAAACAGTAATATGTTTTGATGTGGGCGGTTTGCCAGAGCTTATGGCTGGTTGCTGTCATGTGCTTGGATCTCCCAATGCCGACGAATTGGCGAATAAGTTAATAGAGTTAGCCACCGGTAACAGGGCTGATTTGATCAGGGACGACGCTCGGCGGCGTGTTCTAGAGGTTTACAATCCCCGGGAATATGCCATCGCGCGTGGCGCGGGCTATCCTGGGGTGATCAAGAATCATACCAAGTCTGCTGGTATGAAGTGTAATGAATAGCAGCGATCCGCGGCAGAGTATGACCTTCATCGAAAGTGCCGTTGCTTTATAATAACTGTCAAGAATCCTTCTCTTTACCGTTCGGCACTGGCGAGTCACGGTTCAGGTGCAAGGATTTTCAATTGGCCTGCCCTAGCGGCACGTCCTTGTCTGCTCTTCTCCCTGGACGGAAAGATTTGCGCCGACTTTTCCGATTCGGGCAGCCCTTCCTATCAGATTGCCTCGTGCCGGGGATTGCCCGATCTAGTGTTGCGTTCCTTAAGTTAGAGTTATTATGCCACAAGGACTTTCCCTGTATATGTCCAGGTAAATGGATGTGCTCTGTCTCGGTTTTAGCGTTTGGTGTAGAGCATGATTTGGTCAACCAGTTACTTCTTTGACTGCCAGACCCCGCCTTTGACAACATCTTGGGAAAAGATATGAAACCAGATCTCGATTTGGTTAAGCCTCGAGGCGTAGATGGGAGTAAAATGGAGCGTCATCCTTCTTAGTCGAGAGACCCATTCCATGACATCCGGGTGCTTATGGAGGGGTAGATTGTCGACAATGACGTGAAGGTGTTTGTGGGGATGGGCTCGATACAGCCTCTTGAGGAAAGCCAGAAAGACATGGCGGTTGTTGCCGTCTACGCACCGGGCCTCCACCGTGCCCTCATGCACGGCGAGCGCAGCCAAAAGACACGTAGTGCCGTGGCGGGTGTAGGTTGCCGTATGCCGTTTGGGATTCCCGGGTCTGAGTGGAAGTTCCGGCTGAGTTCTTTCCAATGCGTGTATTTGCGATTTCTCGTCCACGCTAAACACCAGTGCGTAATCAGGAGGATTCAGATACAGACCAATAATAGCAGTCTGTTTGGGCTCAAATTCCGGATCTGGGCTCTTGCCGCACCAGTGATGGACCTTGTGGGGCTTGAGCGTCGCTCCTTCCAGAATCCGATGAACCGTTGTGCTCCCCAGACCGGTTACACGAGCAAGCTCTCGTCTACTCCGTGCGTTGGCTCCAGTAAACGGCTTCTCACATGCCAGCCGCACCACATTGGCGCGCTGCCAAGGGGTAATGCTCGGAGGACGACCTTTTCTGGACTTATCCTTGAGACTGTCCACTCCTTCGGCTGCAAATCGCTTTCGCCACTTCAGGCAATTCGTCTGGTTCAATACGCTGCGTGCGCTGATCTCTCCGAAAACAGACCCTCTGCAGACAACACGATCACCTGAGCCCGCCCACTATATCGCTGCTGAGTCCGATGAGAACCAACCCACATTTTCAACGTAGCCTCTTGCTCAGCAGTCAACTCAAAGGTAACCGACTTCCTGGCCATGGAAACACCCCCATGACCAAATGTAGAGCACTCTTACTACAGGAACACACACTAGTTACGTCTTTAAGGTGGTGTTGGCGTACGGTGAAATTTAACTTGACAGGCTCATCATCTGTGGTTAGAGTGACCTAATAAAACATTACTTATCTATCGATAGGCTTGGCGGCCACAAAGACGGATATCTGCGCAATAGCTTGACTGAGTCGTTTTCAAGAGCCGAACAAGGACTCGCTTCCCCTTGGATGAGACTCCACGGAGCGACTCTCAAGAACTCTTTGCGTGCCGTCAAAGTTTCCTGCACGTTTTGGGAGTTGCCGCACCAGGCGCGAATCGTGTGGCACGTTTGACTCTGCAGTATATTATTGTTGACACGAATAGGCATGGCGTGCTACGAAAACTCTTTGTTGTCAAAAATAAGTTCACTGTGTAATACTGAGTAATACAAAGCTTCCCCTTGTTGTGACTGTTCCTGGTAATGTGCTGGAGGTAAGGTTATGTTTAAAGTTAGGTTTTGGGTTTTGGCAGCGGCCTTGGGCATTTGCCTCCCCTTTTTAGTGTCGCCATCGTTCGCATGGGAATTCGAGTTGGCCGGCTCCTTTAACTGGACATACGAATGGTATAGTCAGCGAGGAACCTGCGGCTTTTTCGGGCCTTATAATGTTGACAATGGAAACGGTACTAGGGCCGCTAATTTGAATTTTTGGAACGGTGGCCAGTTCGATACGAACTTTACGACTTCCGCAGACGCGAAGTGGTCGTACTTTAATGTAGAATTTTTGCCCCGGATAAAAGTCAACGAGGCCATTAGATTTTCGGGCAAATATCGACTGGGAACATACGGAGACCCTGCGGCTTCCGATTATCATACTCAAGACGCGCCTGGAATCAATCAGGCTTTCAGCGAAGGTCAGTGGACAATGTTTTGGGTGACTGCTCAGACGCCCTGGGGAACGTTCGGAATCGGGAAGAGGCCTTGGGTTTTTGGAAACGCGTTGCGGTACCGACGGTGAAGACGCAGCTACTACCGAATCAATTGCCTTGGTTGCACCGTATGGTCCACTGAGCATTGGGGTCGCCTTTTACCCCTACAGATTCGCCGGAAGCTCGAGCATTTTTAGTTACGTGCTGGATGATCCTGTACAATAATCTGTTAAGCCAGTATTTCAGCAGAGCAGACGGAAGTGGAAGCTTCTCCAGGGATTTCTTGGCATTCCTTGTCTACAACGGCGGGCCTCTGTACGCTGGTATCCTAGGGTCATATGGGGCCTATCACATAGGTCCTGAAGCCACATTGTACGATCCACCGGTCCAACTGCCCATTGCTCAGGATTCAGACCTTTTTCATGGTACAACATTCGTAAAATACAATAACGGCCGTTTCTTCTTCAATGCTGAGGCCGCATGGCTTTATTGGACCGACAAGTACCATTTTGATCCCAATTCCGTGTTTACTCCGCCCAAGCGGCAATACATAGAACAATGGCGGTACATGGTGGAATTCGGGGCCATGGCCGGCCCCGCCAAGATCAGCCTGCTTCATGCATGGACTCCCGGCCCGGACAGGAGGAACGCCACACTAATTGACAAGCAGCCCGCAGCATTTGTCAGACACGCTAATTTTGACCGCCAACTTGGAAACTGCGACGTCTTAAGACCTTATTCTTTCATGTTCGGCTACAATTATGGGTCCGGGCTTAACGCTTACAACCTCAATTGGGACGGATACTTGCGAGACGCGTCGGTCTTTGCTGCACGGCTTGACTATGCGGTGGCATCCAACCTCAACCTTTTCGGAACCTTCTTCTATGCCAACAGGACCTCGAACGGTTATAGTTGGGGATGCATAGGCCCTAATACCGGCGCAGGAGCCTTTGACTTACCTCGTGACGGGAATCTGGAATTCTACTTCAATAGATTTCCTGCCTCTCCGAACATTTCGGACACGGCCCTTGGCTACGAGATTGATGCTGGGTTCGACTGGAAGCTTCTGGAAGGTTGGACCGCTAGTGTGTTGGTAGGTTATTGGCAACCGGGCAGATGGTTTAATTACGCATGTATAGACAGATCTGTCGCAAACTGGGCAGCAGGAAACTTTTTCGGCACAAGGCCTGACAGAACAATTGATCCGATAATCGGCGGCCAGTTTAACCTAGTTTTCGGTTTCTAAAGGGGAGCCAACAATGAAAAGATCGCTTACCATGCTTACGGTTCTTATTGCTGCAGCGGCAATCACAACATCTTTGGTGTCAAACAAAACGCAAAGTAATCATACCGGATCATTCGGCCACCTTTCGAATCTCATTCTGAACTTTATAGTGATCCACATTGATGACGAAGGTGATGGAGCGACGCCGGCAGATGGAAACCGAATGGGCAAGACTGAAAATCATGTGAGATCGGTCGGACAGATCGACCACACCAATGCAATCATCGCTCATGGCTCAGAGGACGAGAAAGAAGACAACGACGGCGAAGAAGGAAAAGAGGATGAGGGCGGCAAAGAGTCTGAGGTCACCGGCCCGGATCGCCTCTGGGGAGTCGTTAAATTGGGTTGATTTTTAATGCGAGAGCAAAGCTTCCTAATTATGTATCGTGCCGTAAAGCTGCAACAAAATGGTGGTTGATATTGTATGGTTGGGGCATTTTCGTGGATCAAATAGGGCCATGCCCGACACCGCAAACCCAGGGCCTGCTCGACATTTCGATAAATGTTAGTACCGACAACAAATTTAACAATTACTTAACAGTGAGATAATCCAAATCCAACCTGAAAAATATAGGCTCTCATCTGATTACCCCCTGTCTCATGTGAGTTCTGAATTGATTTAATGGTGTCGCATGTTAAAACGCTGTATATTTCGACTAAGGCAACTTATTGCCTTCAAATACCCCAGTCCTATGACAGTTCTTACTTTAGGACTTCTGTTAAGTGTGGTTATGTTGCCTGTTCTCGGCTCCATAATGTGGAGCATCAACGAAAAAACCAGGACAAAGGCGAAAAACCCCGTTGAAAAGGTTTTGAAATCGGGTCGTGTTTGCGGCCTGGCTAACCACACCATTCTAATCTCCAAGGACGGTATCGAGCGAGCAATAGCCGATAGCGGCGCACCAATCCGCGACAAGAAAAGCAATATAGTCTGCATGGTACTCGTATTCAGGGATGTCACAGAGCAGCAGTACATGTTGAAAGAGGTCCTGAAGGCCGAAAAACTGGAGTCCGTGGGTATCTTGGCGGGAGGAATAGCTCACGATTTCAATAACATCCTGACAGCGGTAATGGGGAATCTCTCTCTGGCTAAAATGCACGCCGGTGCACAAAGCAAAATATTTGATCGACTCGTTGAGTGTGGTTTCGTAGTTCTGTTAGCCCTGTGCGTTTCGAATTCATCCGTCGAGGAAAACGGTCCGATACGATTCAGTGGCTCAAAATACCTGAGTTTATATGTCACGGATTTGGCAAAATATTACATTGAACACCACCCTAATACCAATGTGACAGTGGATTACGGAGACCACCATTCGCTAGTTTCTGTCATCACAGAAAAAACTGCAGACGCTATTGTCAGCACAAACCCATTTAAGTAATTGTGAACCAAGCGGAAATTGTCAAATTAAGGGGTCCAACTACAGGCGCAAATGAAATTACCCCCAATTGATGCTTCAGCGCTTCTTCATTGGACCCCATGCTCTATTCCGAGCACACGCTCCAGCTTGAGAAGGGAAACCTGTATTACCACAAGTGACATATCTTCTGAGGTTAGCACTTGTTCCTGAACAAACGTGGAAGTGCCCTATGATGTGGAAGGAGGATAAAGGCAGAGGAGGCCCGATGGAGGCCCCCTCCGGAGAAGAGCTTGCTTTCTATTTCCAAACCACTTTTCCAGCTGAAGTTATTTCTTTTGCCCAGAGGGATTTGACCAGATTGCACACTTTTGAAGGCATGGGCACATAGTGCAGCTCAACGGCTTGTTCTGTGCCATTCTTGAAACACCAATCAAAGAATTTCAGCATTGCCTCGGCTTTTGAAACATCTAACTGATCTCTGTGCACTAGAATGTATGAAGCTCCGGTTATGGGCCAGCTTTTGTCACCGGGTTGATCTGTGAGGACCATGTAAAATCCCGGAGCACCTTCCCAATCAGCATTTGCCGCTGCAGCCTGAAAGGACTCAATTGTCGGCGTGACGAATTTTCCCGCGCCATTTTGGATCTGGACGTATTTCAACCTTTCCTTCAGGGCGTAAGCATACTCCACGTATCCGATAGATCCCTGTGTTTTCTTTACAAGAGCGGACACACCTTCATTGCCTTTTCCTCCCACTCCCGTCGGCCAGGATACTGATTTTCCTCCACCGACCTTTTCTTTCCAGTCGTGTGAAATTTTGCTCAGGTAATTTGTAAAGATCCAGGTGGTTCCGGAACCGTCAGCCCTATGCAGCACTGTGATTTCCTGGTCAGGCATCTTCAAATCCGGATTAACCGCCATTATTCTCCGGTCATTCCAATTCTTGATTTTGCTCAGGTATATGTCAGCCAGAAGTTCCGGAGTAAGTCTGACCTTTCCTTTTGCTATATTTTCAAGATTTATAACGGGGACTACTCCCCCCATTATCATGGGGAATTGTATCAGACCCTCCTTGTCAAGCTCTTCGGCTTTGAGAGGTTCGTCGGACGCTCCGAAATCAACAGTCTTCGCTTTGATCTGAGCTATTCCCCCACCAGACCCAATCGATTGATAGTTTAGTTTCAGCCATGTGTATTGATGATACTTTGTGGCCCATTTGGCATAAATCGGGTATGGGAACCTCCTGCCCCAGTGACGGTCTCCACTTCCGCAGAGCTCGACACTCCCGGCAGGATAGTCAGCAATAAGAAAAACAAGGCGGCTAGCGCACAGCCTACCGTTTTAGCAAGCGGCAGACTACGCTGAAGAATGTAGCCTCTCATAGCTTCCTCCCTTTTGCAGTGATCATAATTTTATGATGGTCTGAATGTCTCCAGGTAACCCAATGTCGGCGCTTCAGGCGTCTTATGGCACAGGAGACCCGGGGCATGCAGATTCTGACCCCATTAAAGATAATCGATGTTAAGGGGCCGCTAGTGAGGTGTTAATAATTTGATAATCACCGGACCGGCAAGATTTTAACAAAACCTGACGTTCAAATAGTGCTCTTGTACTGTGCAGGCTATGAATGCGTCTCGGCGGCCCGGAATGTGAGGGTGTGTACGCGAGGAGGTATGTTCAAGCTGCCTTCAGTCCAGGCGGGAAAACAGAGGCCGGTTGATGGAACCGTGAATACCCCCGTTTCAAATAATTGCCTGATTGATTTGACTTTCGTAATAATTGTTGCCATATTAAGAGACGGTGTGTCGATGCATCGAATGATTCCTTTCACAATTCAACGAAAGGAGCTTCATGGGAGAAATCGCAGAGGACTTCATAACATAGTAGTGGGGGGGGGTAAGCAACAGGACTTCCTGTTGCAGAAATGAGGTTTTTAACTCATGAAGCGGAGCCGAAATTAATCAGCTCCGTTTTTGTTTTTGCATTGTCACAGCGATCAACGTTCACGAACTTTTACGGACAACGAGTGTCTTAATATCCGAGCCCATGTGAAAGGTGCGAAAAAAGCACCATTGTTGCTCATGCTACTGAATTGACCGTCATGAGTTTTGGAACCGTATTGATTGACGGTCTATTGAGAGCAAAAGACCGCATGGGCTCTCGCAGTTCTTATAATGGTTCAATCCCAGCCATGTATGTGAGGCAGCAACCTTTTCTTTAGTAATTTGACTGCCCTCTATTCCTCTCCATTGCCTATTATTTCCGCTTCTTGCGTTCCTCTTCTTCCTTGAGCTGCTGTTGACGTTGCTGTTCCTGCTGCTGCCTCAACTGTTGTTGTCGCTGTTGCTCTTGTTGTTGTCGTATTTGCTGTTGCCGCTGAATCTCTTGTTGCTGCTTCATCATCTGCTGCTGTTGTTCCTGTTGATGACGCATCTGTTGCTGCTGCTCTTGCTGCTGACGCATCTTCTGTTGTTGTTGATCTTGCTGCTGGCGGATCTGCTGTTGGCGCTCACGGTCTTGCTGAAACTTCATTTGCTCCTGCTTGGAGCGCTCTTGCTGCAAACGCATCTGTTCTTGACGCTGCTGCTCTATTCGACCGCGGTCCTGCTGTTGTCGCAGTTGTTCCTGTTGGGCTTTCTCCTGTTGCCTGCGACGCTGTTCCTGAAGCTTGGCATCAGATTCTTGCTTTATTCGCCCTTCTTGCAGGCGTCTAAGATCTTCGCCCTGCTTTTCCTTTTCTTGATGCAGACGCAATTGTTCCTGCCGCTGTTTCAGCCGTTCAGGTTGACCGGCACGGTCCTCTTGCTGTCGAAGAAGCCTTTGCTTTCGGTCTTGATCTTGTTGCTGTTGTTGTAGTTGCTGTGCCTTCTCACTCTCTTGCTTCTGACGGTCGAGCAGTTCCCTTCCTCGCTGGTCAATTTGCCTCCGCGTGTCCTCTTCCTGACCACGCGGGACAGCCTGAATCTTCCTTCGCTGTTCTTCTTGCCCCTGTTGTAGCTGTTTCTCTCGCATCATGCGGATGTTTTCTTGCTGTTTTAGGTCCGCTTCCCGTCGCTTAAGGTCTTCCAGGTCGTGCTGCAGCGTTGTCCGTTTCGCAGCGTCCTTCTCATCCGAAACCTGCTTTTCGAGGTTCTGCTGCCGCTGGCGGAGCTGCATCACACCCGCCGCGCCCAGACCGCCCACAGCAAGCGGCACGGAAAGATCCCGCCACTTTCCGAGTAGCTCTTTCTGCTTTTCCGGGTCCTTTTCTTTCGCTGCCTGATTCACCATGTCTTCGGCCCTGTGTCTCTCATCCTCCAGGCCTTTCCTTGCGTCAAGAGAGTGCTGAAATTCGCTGAATCGCTTCTCCAGGTCGCGTTGTCTTTCCGGGTTGGGAAATCTGCCGAGATCCTGTTTCAGGGTGTTGAGTTTAGTTGGATCGAGCACCTCAGGAGTACCGGCCGGTTGGCGCGTCTGAATCTCATTGATAAGCTTTCGTTGAAGATTTTCCTGATTATTGGGATCTTTTTCTTTCGTCAGCTGAGTCACCAGATGTTTGATTTCTGTCTGTTTCTGGGGAATGGGGACTTTGCCGTCTGAGATGCTTCTCGTCAGGCCGGTGAACTCGCCCATCAACAATTGACGTTTTCGAGGGTCACGCTCCCGAGCCAGGCTTGAGCGGACATCTCCTATTTCCTTACCCGCGACACTTGCGAGTCTATTTTGGAGTTCCAGGTCAGTTCGGATTCTGTTCTGGAACTTCTGAACCAACTTTACGTTACCGGGAGAGGCAAGGGAATCGTTGACGATACGATCAAGATTGAGGCCTCGCGGAATCTGCTGCCCGAATTTCTTCTTGTCGTTTTCGAGAGCGCCGAATTTTTGATCCAGACGCCGGATACGCCGATCTGCCCAGTTTACCCGAATATTGAGATCATCGAGTTCACGTTGAGCCTGTCGGAGCAGGGGCGAATTCCCGGCCAGTTGCGCAAAGTACATGGCATCGTGAAGCTCTCTCCGTTTCCATCTGCAGTGATTGAGGTACTCTCGATCATGGTAAATGGCGCGATGTAAGAATAGCTGCCTGGCGTACACTTGCACGATCACCGGATCGTAGACCCAACCACCAAGAACAGCGTAAGGAATGATAAACTCGCCCAATCCCGGAAGGAGAATCACGCATCCCACACCAGGTCTGGGAGGCAAAACCGTGATTTCCTCGTATGGATAGAACTCAAAGTCATCCCATTCTTCAACGTAGTATTGTTCCGGCGGGAGATATCCGTATGATGGAGCCGGAGCAGTCCCCAAAGCGGACGTGATGCCGCATTCATCAAGACTTGCCACAATGGTTCCGGGGATCGTAGTATTGTCAACAATCCTCCTAATGTCTGCGGTTGGCGTATCAAGGGCTTCAACACCTTCTTTATCCTGGCTTATGAAGGCGTTCTGACAGGCAGAGACTATCTTCTCTCCAGCTGGACCACCCTTGAGGCTCCTGATTATGACGTTTCCGGATAGAACCGTAACCAGAGTAGCAGACGGATCATAAACCTCGACAACAAAGTCTGCAGGTTGATCAGACGACTCGGGCTGAATGTGCGCGGCCGGCGTCATCACCGAGTACCGGGTTGGTCTCGCGGACGGAGGGCTTCCGGCAACCCGTACGATGCCGCCGACTACCTGGAAACTGGGCACTTCGCTTCCATTTACAAGGGCTGTTGAGAGAAAGATGTTGCTCATCTCACCCGACGACGTGACAACACCATCATCCCACCTCAGGAAAAGCCTGCTGCCTCTTCCGGTAGTTACGCTGTTCCAGGCTTGAACCCTGCTCCCCGCCGCGAGGGGTATAGACTCGATCTTGCCCTCAGTCAGCATTTCGGCTTCGCCTTCGACGGCGCCGACTACGGCTCCCGGGGCTTCTGCAACGGCGTGGCCCATCGACAGCCACATCCACGAAGCTACAAGTATTGCCCCGAGCACGATTGCGGACGGCCTTTTGGGTTTCTTTTGACGTCTTAAATACATAATGGTCTCTCTCGAATTATAATTGGTCACGGAACATGATAACGTACGAAAAAATGAGGGCGAGATGACGGTCATGTTACCGGCCTCGTCCCTGGGATGCGTTCGTAAACCGGAATTACCGCCCACCTTCTTAAATAAGTGTGCTCCGTCCGCAATTGGGTTCCCCGGGGTTTCCGAAAGCAGCCGAGAGAAACGGGCTCAGTGAGACCCAAAACCACAGAACTCTTTCTTTCATCACGCCTTGTCAGGTACCACCGTATACTTAGCGGAGCACCTTGTCCATCGCTCCAGCGACTCCATCGGTACAATACTTCGCATTCCATGGCCTTTCCTGACAAAATTGGATACCAATTGTATAACAGTGCTTTCCCAGGAAACGCTCGATCTGTAGTGCTGGCCTGCAAATGACCACGGCGTTAGCTCCTGGCAAGAATTATATCGAAATCACGAGCAACACTTGCGATCTTGCCGGTGTTCAAGTTTCCGCCGGTCACTCAAAGCTTCTTCAACCATAGCCGACCGAAGCGTCGTCTCTCCTTGAGCCACTATGCAACTGAAAATAAAGGCTAACTCACTCAAGGCCAGCCTGTTTTCGCTGGCGAGCAAAAAGCGCCTCCAGAGCTTCCATGTGTTCGGGACTATGGTGACACAGGGCCTGGAAAGAGCAAGAAAGCTCGAGTGTTTCTTCCAGGCTCCTACCCTGGGAGAGATAAAACAAACGCTTGGCCAAACGCAGAATTCGTGCCGGGTGTTGGGCAATCTCGGCAGCAACCTCCATTGCACGCTCCAGCAGCTTTTCCGGTGGAGTCACTTCGCTCACCAGCCCAATACGAAGGGCTTCGGCAGCGTCGATCACGCGACACGTGAGAGCCAGTTCCAAAGCTTTGGAGAAGCCAACGACTCGCGGGAGCAAGAAAGCTCCACCATCACCTGGGATCAATCCCACGGATACAAAAGTCTCGCCGAACCGCGCCTTTTCGCTGGCGATACGGATGTCACACATGCAGGTGAGATCGCACCCAGCGCCCACAGCTGGGCCGTTGACAGCGGCAATGGTCGGCGCGTCGAGGCGCTGGAACGCAAGGGTTACTCGCTGGATTCCCTTCCGGTAGTTCTGACGCACGTCGTTCGGGTCCCCTGAGAACATTCCTTCTTTTTTGTACATGTCTTTCACATTTCCGCCAGCGGAAAAGGCGGAGCCAGAACCGGTAACTACGAGAACGCTCACGGACTCAGAATCTTGGACCCTTTGACACGCATCGACTATTTCATCGATCATCTCCTGGTGAGTAAAGGCGTTTCGGATATCTGGCCGGTTTAACGTTAAGATCGCTATAGCGCCTTTCTGTTCGAAGACGATCTCCTGGTATTCGTTCCTTCCAGAGCCCTGGAGCGTCGGGCTTTCGTCGATACAGTTCTCCTGCTCATCGCGTTCAGTCATTTAAACTCCTGATTGGATGCGTAATAGTGGTTTATACACGCCTCTGTCGTTTTGCCTCACATGCCGCACCCTTTTGAGGATAAACTACGGTATTTTTGGTTTTGGGTAACCATATGATATTATTCAGCAACATCCCTCTTTCCGTGACCGTCGCCGGTTCTTTGTCGGTGACCGTTGCGGAGGTCGTCCGGTCTATCGTGCAAAGGGTCATGTCAATGAGCGCACGTCTGTAACCCTTGATCCCCACGCTCCCTAAATCGGGAACCTTTGTCTGGAAACAGTTATCAGGGTCCACTTCACCGAAAACAGCGCCCCGGCCAGAAAAGACATACATGAAACCGATCTTAATGGAATCTTGCGCTATTGCGGACGAAGAACAAAAAAAGGATGCCTGCTACAAATAGAAAGAAACATTTTTTCATGGTACCCCTCCCGCCGGAATGTTAAGGTCCTCAACACTATACCGACGCTACCAATATTGGACACGGAGATGACACGGATCATACCAGTAATTGAAGCTATTTGGAGAAGCAATTCCGGGCATTGTAGCATATGCAAGCGACTTCTGTCGCCATCTGGAAAAAGTCTTGGCTGGTTCTTGCGGTCGGAGAATATATGAGCCCCAGCCATAGACTGGCCAGGCCGGCGTCTCGCGTGTCTGCCCTGGGCAGACGAGTCACACTCATTTGATGATGGTCGGTTGATCCAATGAAAGCTTCTCTTGAAAACCCTTCCAGAATTCATCTTCTGATTTCTTCCATTCCGAACCGAACCGCTTGTCAAACAAAGACACCATCTGGTCCAGAGTTTTCTTCCACACCGATTGGTAGCCCAGTCTCAGAACGTCTTCCAAGAATGGAACCAAAGATGGGAGGAAATCTTTCGGAAGATAAGCCCTTGCTCCAAGTTCAATGGATTTTTTCAAGGCTTCCGGATTCACGGCATGGGCTGTCAGCATGACTGCAGGCAATCCCTCAAAAGTAGCGATTTCTAATAAATCGAATCCCCGGACACCCATGATGTCGAGGACAACCAAATCGTACGTGTAGGAAACCAACAATTGCCGGGCCTTTTCAAATGTCGTGGCCGTATGCAGCGTGACATCAGGGCATTCGGAAAGCAGTTCTTGTATGGTTTCCAACACATCTGGCTCATCGTCCACTGCCAGTACCAGCTTGTCTTTCCATATTTCAGAACGAGCCATTTACGCTCCTCACATTCTGGACAAAATCGATTGCCCTCAAAAAAATGAACACATCGAATGACCAATGACCCTAAACTGTTGGACATCGAGTGCGAATTGTTGGGATTCACTCTTTCTTACCTTTTTCCATCTTGCGGCGCTCCTCATCCCTGATTTCCCTTCGCAGGAGCTTACCAACCTTCGATTTAGGCAGCATGTCTCGAAATTCGATGTATGATGGCACCTTGTACGATGCAAGGCGCTCCGAGCAGAACTTGATCAACTCCGCTGCTCCAACGCCTTTCGCATCCGTTTTCAATACCACAATGGCCTTAATGCGTTCACCAACTTTTCGGTCCGGAACTCCGACCACGCATGCGCCTATAACCACCGGATGATCTTGTAAGACGGCCTCAACCTCTGAAGCGGATACTCTATAGCCTTTGTGTTTGAGTATGTCTGCAGATCGCTCCACATAGAATATCTGCCCGTCTTCTCCGTATCTTACAAAATCGCCGGTCCGATAATATATTTCCCCGTCAATGGGTATAAAAGAGGCAGCCGTCTCTGCAGGCTTATTCAAATACTCTTTCACTGAATGCTGTGACGTCACTACCAATTCTCCAACTTCTCCGGGAGGTAGTGCCTCCAGAGTCGTCGGGTCCACCACCTTTGTCTTTCGCGAAGGAAGAGGCAGCCCTATGGACATCGGATCCGGCTCCCCCAAATCAGGTCTCGAATAAGTGATGTGTCCCGCTTCTGTCGAGCCGTAAACCTGATATATGGGTACGGCGACTCGCTCTTTCCATCGGCTGAGAACCTCGCGGGGAAGAACATCACCGCCACAATAGCAATAGCGAAGGGAGGTCAGATCGTACGTTTCCTGACGGTCATTTTCGAGAATCATTCTATATAGAGCGGGCACTCCGAGCATCCAGCGAACATGGTACCGCTGAATCGCATCCAGGATCGCGTCCACCTGGGGGACCGGCATGAGCACGGTCGTATTGCCTCGATTGAGCCCCAAAGCCATGAGCAGCCCCAAAGCCATGATGTGAAAAAGCGGATTGATAGCGATATAAACGTCTTTACCTTCCAGTAGATGACCAGAAAAGACGTCATCAGTGATATCATTCACATACGATGTATGCC
This sequence comes from uncultured delta proteobacterium, assembly GCA_963700305.1. Lineage (GTDB taxonomy): Bacteria > Desulfobacterota > Desulfomonilia > Desulfomonilales > Desulfomonilaceae > Desulfomonile. The sequence goes on along the minus strand of CAVOXB010000012.1, from coordinate 241,557 downwards.
CCCAATGGTTTCCAGGGACCCCTTTGGGAAATCCTGTGGTGCCTCCAGTATAAAGAATGTATGACAAGTCTGAAGTGGGATCGAGTTCTACCGTCGGAGGCGTGGGTTCATTCTTCAAAAGGGTCTTGAAAGGAATTGTCTCGGACCCGCCCTTGACCCTGCCATGAGGTGTCCTGTCAAAGAGTGCAGCCACCAACCTCTTCACTGGAGAAACAAGATCCAACAGATTAGTTACGATTATTTGTTTGAGTCCGGTCTGAGCGAATACTTCTTTCACATATCCGTAATTGGTATCGTGGCAGATGATGGTCTCTGCGCCTGAATCCTTTATCATGTACTCGATTTCATAGGATGTATATATGGGAGACACCATCACTATGACTGCCCCAATTTTCTGAACAGCAAGGAATGCGATAATATACTGCACTGAATTGGAGAGATATATGAGCACGCGATCGCCCTTCTTCACACCTAATTTTGTCAAACCGGTTGCGAAGCGGTCTATCTTGTCTTTGAGATTCCGATAAGAGAACTTGTCACCGAGAAAGACAATGGCTGTATTATCAGGATATTTGGCGCAAGCCTGCTCAAAACGTGTGAATGTGTATTCCGAATGCACAGAAGTCCCTCCTCGTCATTGCCCGAAATAAGCCGCTTTAACGTCGGGATTATCCATCAATTCCGATCTTGTGCCTTCAACGACTGCTGAGCCGTTTTCCAGAATAAAGCCAAAATCGATGATAGGCATGATTGGTCTCGCATACTGTTCAGAGACAATGATGCTGGTTCCCCTCTGATCCCGAATATCTCTGATCGATTTGGCAAGAAGATATTGGATTGCGGGGCTCAGACCAAGCAACGGCTCATCAAGCAGCAGCAATTTGGGCTGGGCCATGAGCGCTCTGCCAATTGCAAGCATCTGTTGTTCGCCACCGCTGAGAAAACCTCCGAGCCGCTTTGTAAGTCGCTTTAACGCTGGAAAGATTTCCATCACATAATCGAGCGTGTCTCTGGCCTGCTTCGCTGTCGCCAAGTATGCGCCGATTCGAAGGTTCTCCAGCACCGTGCTCTCTGGGAAAATGCGGCGTCGTTCGGGGCAGAGAATGATGCCGGCTCTGGCCCGATCCGCCGGCTTGTGCCACATGACGTCCTGTCCCTCGAAAAGAATCTTTCCTCGAATCGTGATGCGCTCACCACCAGCCATTTCTTCTTTCTTGCGGATGTCGAGAACGATTCCCGAGAGGCAGTACATGAGGGTCGATTTGCCTGCGCTGTTGGCTCCGAATACGCCGATGATTTTATTCCGGTCGCACTTCAGGCTTACATTGTTGAGCGCCAACATGTTTTCGTAGAAAACCATGAGCCCGGTGGCCTCAAACATATTCGTACACCTCCTCGGACCCGAAGTAGGCTTCCTTAACGTCGCTCTGCTCCATGACCTCCTCGGCCGTGCCTTCGGCGATCTTGCAGCCAAAATTCAGGACCATTACCCTATTTGCGAGTCGGAAAAGCTCTCGAAGCCTATGCTCTACCATTACCAGAGTCATGCCCTCCATCTGCAGCTTCTCTATCAAAGGGACCATGCTGGCCATTTCGCTCATACTCAAACCGGAGAATACCTCATCGCAGATTATGAGCTCTGGCCTGAGCGCCAGACAGCGAGCCAACTCCAGCCGTTTTAGATACCCCGTTGGCAAAGAGGACGCCACTTTATAAGGCACATAAGAATCCCGTTCAAAACCGATTTCTTCCAAAATGTCCACAGCAACTGTATCTCGGCTTCCCATTTTTCCGCCGCCTCTCCAGCCGCCAGTGCGACGGGCCCTCGGAGAAAACAAGGGAACGATAAGATTCTTGAAAGCGGGAAGACTGAAGTACGGACGCATGACCTGGAACGTTCGGGTAAGCCCTAGATCTGCGATCTTATGAGGCTCGAGGTTCGTGATGTCCTGCCCTTTGAAAGTCACTTTCCCCGCATCCGACTTGATGAATCCAGTGAGCGCGTTGACGAACGTAGTCTTGCCGGAACCATTGGGGCCGATGATTCCTATGATTTCACCGGGAAACACCTCAAGGCTCACCTGTGACAGCGCGAGGATCCCACCGAATTTCTTGCCGAGATTTTCCGCCTTAAGCAAAGGCTGTTTAGTAGTGTCTTGTGCTCCGCCAGGAGACATATCCGATCTCCTTTTCTTCGGGTTTAGATCTCCACCCATCGCTCAAATTGTTCGTATTTTCTGGTGGCATAGTTCATAATGCCTTCACTCTTGAACACTATGAACAGCGTCAGAATGACCGCATAGACAGCAATCCGCAGGGTCCCGAAATCTCGTAACAGTTCCGAAATTGGCACGAGAATCAAGCTACCGATCACGGGGCCTATAAGTGTACCTCCGCCGCCAACAACCGTCGCGGCAATAGGAATGATCGAGAAATCCAACGCGAATTGGGAAATACCGGCCCACATATAGATGTGCACTAAACAGGCGCCGCCTAAACACCCCATAGAGGATGCAATGAAGACTCCCAGGGCCTTGTATCTGGTGATGTTGATGCCGGAGGCCTTCACCGCCTGGTCATTATCCTTTACTCCGCGAAAGACCAGACCCACATCCTCGTCGATCATTCTTCGCATGCCGAAGACGAACAAAAGGACGCTCACGATCAAGATGTACTGCTCAACCCACCCGCTGGGCAATGAAGCGACGCCGAAGATCCCATCCGTCCCTCCGAAAATGTCAAACGCCTCGATAACCCGTGCCGCGAGCAATGGATACATGAGACTGACTATTGCGAAATACACACCCCGAAGCGGCAGACAGGGCAGGAACAAAACCGTACAGATCGCGCCGCCGAGCACGGTGCTCAGTGGAATGGTAAGCAGGGGGGAAAGATCCAGTTTTGTATTGCACAGTGCGGCAATATATGCGCCGATCCCCACATAGAAGCCACCTCCTAGAGAGACCAACCCGACGTAATTGGCTAGGAAATCAAAACTGATGGCCAATAGAGCATATATACAAATTATAGAGACTACGCGCTGCCAATATGGCAGGTAGTAAAAAGCCAGCGGTAAAACTAGAAGGCCAAGAATGAAGGCCAGGCGGGGTGCTATTAGGTAACTCATCTCCCGCCACGATGAGACAGCGTATACACCATCGGAACGCACTTTGATTCCGCGGTCTATTCTCTCTTTTCCTTCTGGCTTCGACAGACATACTCAGACCCTTTCTTCAAGTTCCTTCTGCCAGCCGAACAAGCCACTCGGCCGCCAAATCAAAGTAAAGATAATGGCCAGCAACGCAACCACGGATTGGAAGTGCGTGCCCAAGTAAGCAACGGTGAGGATTTGAGCGAATCCTATGAGAAAGGATGCCAGAACAGCTCCGGTCCAACTTCCCAGTCCGCCTACGATGCATACCGCAACAGCCATAATGAGCACATTGTAGCCCGCCTCTACGACTATGTTGCCCAACGGGAGCAATACCAGGGCCGCCACGCCGGCCAACATCGAACCCAAGGCCATGGCGACAACCGCCATTCGGTCCGAATCGATTCCAAGGGTCAAAGCGGCCCTCTCGTCCTGGGCCATCCCCTTCAACGCTAGGCCAATTTTTGCACCATTCACGAACAGCCACAGCGACGCAACGAGGACTATGCCTGCTGCAACCACGACGAGTCGATGGAAATCCACCGAAATCCCGAACAGCTCGGTGCTCCCTTTGATGAAGGGCGGAAGGACGAATGTCCCTCCTTTTAACCCGCCCCAACGCAAACCTTCCAAAATTGCCAGACCTATTGCATAGGAAGCGATTATTTCAGAAATAGGCATTCCCCGAACACGTACCAGAATGAAATGGTACATGGCCGCGCCTATACCGGCGCTGGCGCATAGTGCAAGCAATATGGAAAGTGGATAGTTCAGCCCTAACCGGTTCATCAGGAGCCAGGTTATGTAACCCGTCAAAACGTACAAAGCTCCATGGGCGAAATTGGGCAGACGACTCACTCCGTATACCAGCGTGAATCCGAGCGCCATCAGAGCCAAAGAAACACTGTTGATAATCCCATAGATTATTATGTCCATATGCATGCCTCAGTGAAAGTGCCTCACTCGGTCTTACGAGGACGCCAAATTAGATGGCGTATACAAATCCTCCCCTTACCTAATAGGCGCAAAAATAAGGGCGGATTGGGGTCTCTATGCTGGCGGCAGGCGTGGCCGCTGCGCGATGGTTGGTGTCATCTCGCCATCAAAGAAGTCTTCCGCTTTGCCTCGGAGCATCGAGGCTCATCCGAATCCGTGCGGCTTTTGCTATGATAAGGCTGGCAGGGAAGTTGGCCGCTACCATGCGCTGTTTCGCTATCTCGCTCTATCCCAAGATCGTTTAGCGAAATCACCTCGACTGCGATATTTTGAGGCCCCTGCTTCCCCCCTTTAACAAAGGGGAGAAGCAGGGACTCTGTGCCCGAGCATTCCGAGGGCAGCTACTATCGCACTAAACCCTAAGAGCCGGATCCTCGTGTTTGGGTTACTTTTTCATCCATGGCGGCAAAAGGATTTTGCCGGTCGCGATAGACTGCGGAAACACCACGACTCGTTTGCCGTCTTGCCACTGAAAGATTGTTCCAACAACTCCTTCTTCGGGGGTAGTGCCGGGAATCACCTGGTTGCTCTGGGGATCGAACCGAATTCTCCCGTAAACTCCCATCAGATCGGTAGCCTTGAGAGCTTCGACGACCTTGTCCGAATCCAGGGTGCCAGCCCGCTCGATGGCATCTTTCAGGGTATAAACGGCCATATAGCTGGAAGACGTTCCGTAGCCTTCCGGTTCCAGGCCGTACTTGGCTTTGTAGGCATCCACGAATTTCATTGTCCACGGGGTAGCTGTGCAGGGGGTGTTTCCCGCATTCACAACGTTGGCCAGGCAGAATTCGCCCTTCCCCTCGGTGGCCTTCCAAAATCCAGGCTGCTCAGCCGCTGAAATAATGGTTCCGAATGGCAACGCAGGCACTTTCATGTCGTGCCATTGCTTGAGAAGAATCGACGATTCGGGCATGTCCATCCATATAAGGATGACTTGAGCATTCTGTTTCTTGGCTTCCAACAACCCCATGGAGAAATCGGCCGTTCCAGTCGGGAATACATGAGGCTGACCCAGGACAGTCCAACCTTTGCCGCCCATAATCTTGGCCAGCAATTCGCCACCGGCGCGAGCATGAGCCACGTCTTGGACCATGATCAGTAATCTGTCCAGGCCAAACTCCTTGCGGATCTGCTCCAGACAGGGGACCACTTCACCGGTCACCATCCACTTTGCCTCGCCAGAAATACGGAAGCAGTACTTGAATTTATCAGGGTTGCTGGCGACCATTTCGTGATATTTGGGCGTGAGCGAACCTGTAGTGAGAACCGAGATTTTCTTGTGTTTGCTCAGAAGCGGTATTGCAGCCAAGGCAGCTTCGGATCGCACAGGCCCGCCTACAATGAAATCCGCCTTTTTCTCCAGGATGAGCTTCTCCACTGCAAGCAGGGCTTCGCTCACCGGAACGCCGGGTTCCAAGTCGCGAGTGTCGATGACATCTACTTGGAATGGACGTTTCTCCGCCCCGACCTTTACTCCACCTGCCGCATTTATTTCGTCCACGGCCAGTTTGATCCCTCTCTCGGCATCCCAGCCGTAGAGAAAGGCAGTGGATAATGGAGCCCCCAATATGATGGGCTTCTGGGCCATCGCCGGGGAACACAGACAGATCAATGCCACGCAAAAGGAAACCATTGCCAGCAGCGCTCGGGCCTTACGATGCATGTCTTTCACTCCTTTTCGAAGACGTCGTATCTGAGCTATTGTTTGTCTAAAGGATGTGGAATAAGGGTTTAGGAAACTGTGACAGTGACGCGAGCTTTTTTGGGCCCGCTATATATTTATGAGCAGCCAGCCTGTCGACTGATCAAGCTAGGCAGCTTGAACTGGGTGTTTTATATTAAAATTAGGATACCACACAGTGAAGATTGGGTGCAATAGCCCGGCGTGTTCCCGCCTATGCCGCGTTTATATGCAGCGCCCAAGCCAACCAAAATTCACAATGAACTCGATACCTTCACCGCGTTTCGCGAGGCAACAGCAGGCGAAGGTCCATACCTTACAACTAAACCTAGAAAAGCAAGTCTTATGCCACTTTCATCGTTACCGAAGCATGGACGGACACTGCGCCACTCAAAAATAAAGTCGGTCACCGGGATAGAAAGTTTCGGAAAGGGGCATTGTAAAGTTTCTTTGCATTAAGTGGAAAGGTTCTTTCCAGTGCATAAACGAAATTGGCAAAGTCAAGCGTCAATTTGGTATTGGTTAAGCCGCTTTCGCAAGGTAGGCCTAGAAATTCCCAATGCCTTTGCAGTGGATGAAATATTTCCACCGCATCTGGCAAAGGCCATGAGAATATACTCTCTTTCTACAGCTTCCAGTGTGCGCAGTTCTGTAGTCTCCGGCAATTCCGTAGACGATCCGGCAAGAGCGGTCTCAACGACATCCGCCAGGAGAACAGTTCCTCTGGATTCCAGCACTGCTTTCATTAGCACATTCTTGAGTTCTCTCACATTGCCAGGCCACGAATAGGCCTTGAGAATGTCCATCGTCCGTTTTTCAACTTTGGCAACCTTTGTACTCAAGTCTTGATTGATCTTTACCAGAAAGAACCTCACCAATTCAGGCAAATCACGGATTCTCTCGCGCAGGGGCGGTACACGGATGGTGATGACTTTTAGCCTAAAGAAAAGATCTTGACGAAACTGGCCCTGCTGAACGAGATCTTTCAAATTCCTATTGGTTGCAGCAATGATACGTGCTTCGCACTGGCGGGGCTGGTTTCCTCCTACCCTCGTGAAATCGCCGTACTCCATAAAGCGCAGGAGCTTGGCCTGCGAAGCGATCGGGAGTTCTCCAACTTCGTCAAAGAATAAAGTGCCCGCACCTGCTAATTCTATCCGCCCTTTCTTGGATTCAGCCGCGCCGGTAAAGGCCCCCTTTTTATGACCGAAGAGTTCGGATTCAAAGAGACCCTCTACAAGGGTGGTGCAGTCGATAGTTATAAAAGGCTCGTTCTTCCACAACGAAGATCCATGGACTACCCTTGCCAGGAGTTCTTTGCCTGTGCCCGTCTCTCCCTCGATCAGGACTGTGGCCCGGTTGCAGGAGAGTAGTCCGATGAATTTAAATATGGAACGCATGGCCCTCGTGTCGCCGACAATCCGGTTACGCAAGACCTGGTCCTGGTCGTCATTCAGGAGGTGCGGAGACGACAGGGAGGCCTTGGAAATCCGTAGGCTCTTGGTTATGGACCGATCCAGCTCACGAACGCTCAAGGGTTTCTGAATGTAATCATAAGCCCCGTATCGCATAGCCTCTATCGAGCTTTCCATGTCATGATAGGCCGTAATAATTATGACTTTCACATCCGGGCGGGTCTCCACAATGCGTTGAAGTATCTCAAGGCCGCAAATGTCAGGCAATCGAATGTCCAGAATGACAATTTGAGGATTGTAGTCAAGACAAACCTTGAAGCCATCATTACCTGTGTCAGCAGTCCGAACCGCTAAACCTTTGTCTTGCAGGTACATTTCCAGGGATTCGCGAATAGAAGCGTCATCGTCTATCACAAGCACCCTGTTCATACTATCCATGGCAGCCTCATCACAAAAGTCGCTCCTGGTTCTTTGCCGCTGCGTACCTCAACAGTTCCCAGATGTGCTTCCACAATCCTCTTGACGTTGCTCAATCCTAAGCCGCTGCCCTGAGCCTTGGTCGTGTAGAAGGCATCAAACAGCCGTGAAATACCATCAGGATCGACACCCGGGCCGCTGTCTCTGACTCCGATTTCCAGATATTCATTTTCGGCAACACGAATTGTCTTTGCGAACACGAGGATCCGACTGTACCTCGTCCGTAACTTCAATTGCATTGAGCATCAAATTCAACAGAGCTTGCTGCAGCTTTTTTGCATCCAATTTACATGGCCGAAGGCACCGGGAATACCGCTGAACTATTTTTAAGTGTTTTTCCGAGGTCTTAGGCTCCACTAGATCGATACAGCCCTGCACAAGTTCGCGCACATCTGCGAAATTCAACTCTATGCTCACCGGCCGGGAGAGATCCAGTAATTGGCGCAAAATGTTTTCCAGTCTGGATACTTCACGAACCGTGATATCAAGACGGCGTCGATCAAATCCGTCCAGATGTAACGTGTCGCTCAAAATCTGCAGATTCATGTTGATAGAAGACAGCGGATTTCTGATCTCATGTGAAAGAGATGCTGCCAGATGACCCACATATGCCAAGCGCTCATTTTCACGGACCTTCCTTTCCATGGCAACCCGCTCGCTGATGTCCCTGCAGACCCCGATAGTTACCAGCCCCTGACCGAGGTCAATTGTCTTGGCCTTGATTTCTGTAGCCCCGCTTTCTGGATCGCAGCCGAGACGAGTATATTCAATGGTATTTGCTGCAGACTCACCGACGCACACATCCAAGTACGCGGCACGTAGCTGTTCATGCCATTCCGAGGCCACAAATCGCAAAAACGGCTGCCCGGTCGCTCGCGCTGGAGTCGTCCCGTGCATACGGCAAAACGCCTGATTGGCAAATACAATGCGACCGTTCTGTATGACAAAATATCCGTCATTTATTTCTTCTACCAGAGTCTTGTATCTCCGTTCACTCTGGGCCAGTTCAGCCGTACGAATGCTTATCTCTTCTTCAAGATTTTGCGCGTGCTGTCTAATTGAACGCTCGTGCATGTGCTGAAAGTGATCAGAAAAACTATGGATCGTAAACGAAAGACAAGCATTGATAGCTTCTATCGACTGTGCCAACAACTTGGGACGCCGTTCGGCCAGAAGCTTTCGCGTTACAATAGACCTGAATAACTCAAATGCCTGTTGAACATCGGACAGAGGAAACCCGGCAGCCAAACGTTTTTCCGTAATGTAATCTATGAAATGCTCCATACGAGCGAGTCTGTTTAGAGAAAGGAAATCCAAATTTGCATGGAAGGCTTCGGTTACTGTCTCGACGAGCTCTTCCCGCGAACGGCTGGCATAATACCTGGACAGCGTAGAAAGGCTGTCGACCCATTCTTCAATTATGGGCGAAGTCTCTGCCTTGAGCCATCGGAGGAGAGATTTTGGACTCGGAGTACAAAATGCGAGAGGTGGATGGCTCTCGGCTCTGTTTTCTGAGCTGCGGCTCATTGAAATCGTCGAGTCAGACGTCACGATCCTTGTTCAAGCCATGAGTTCCCTGGGCGTGCTCGAGACCACGCACTTTGTTAGAACAATCGTAATCCGGCTATTCATCGGCTCAAAGGGAATACCGACAAACGTCGTGTCTATCCATAGGTTCCCCATTATAGACTGAATTTCACGTAACTCAAATCCAATCGCTTAATTCGTTTCGCTTAACGATCTGAACTGGGTAGCCCCATTGGCTCGTCTTTATTGATCAAGAGCCGGCATTTCAGGCTGGAATGATCACAGGAACCAAAAGCTGAAGCTCACATTGCCCCCGACAATCCAGCTGCTCCTATCGATGTGCACATTAACGTGGTTGTGATAGGAAGTTAGTGTGGTGGTTAAAAGCCCCGGCACGACGACGAATGAATTTACGTCAGCATTTGTCTTGCCATAGATAGCGCTGTACTTGATGAAGGCGCCCATCTGCACCCCGTAAACCGGTACAGATAATTCGGCTAATCCCTCTAAGAAATAGCCGGAGCGAAATTCGTTGTTCGCAGTCATCCGCTGCACAGTGCCGTGCACGCGACTACCGCCATGTGCGACTGTCTCCACATATTCAAAAGAGCTGGGCAGGGCAGGAAAACCCCATGCACTTGCCTTTAGACCCATGCCCGAGGGCAAAGTCCGTTCCATCTGGAATCCGAGAAAAGGTATGTATCCGCTGAACGTTAGGTCTGCCGCATCGCCGGAACCGAACAGTGCGGGGTTGCCTCCTTCAGGATTCTTCAGATTGGTTAACAAAGACTCGTACCTGAATCCGGCCATAGCATATATCGAAGGATACACGTTGTAAGTTATTGCAGCTTGAATATTCCATAGCTGAGTACCTCGAGGTCCAATCTCGTTGCCTGCTCGCAGGTGGAGCAAGTTCATAGGTCTCTTGAGAATGTTTATTTACCGGAAAAAGGTAGCTGAAGCCAACGACCAGCCCTACAGGTCCAAAACCGCGCACAGGTACGGCAAATTCCGTCCATACGCCTCGCACATTTATTGAGAGCCCAAGGTCCTGAATTGCGAGGGCAGTGCCGCTGGTAGAATCAAATGTCAGCTTCGTCGCACTATTTGGAAACAGATATCCTATTCTTACCAAGGGTTGGGCAAAATATTGGGGTCGTGGTTCGTAGAATCCTTGTGATGCAGCCATAGTGGGAGCAATGGCGATGAGGATTGTTGCAACCAGCACCCACCGTGTAGTTTTCAGCCCCACAGTTGCTTCTCCAAAACTTTCATAGTGTCGAGTCAAATTACAAATATCATGACAAACTAATAACTAGCGCTAGAAATGTCAATTTAAATCGGGATCTCATCTTTCCACATTCTGTGTGTTGCCTATTAAGCTACAGCGAACTTGTGCGTTTGCCGCGGTGCTGAATTTGTTGAAGACGGATCCGCTGGTAAAAGTAGTCATCGCCAGCGGATATTCCGCGGAAACGGGATTTTCGGAATCTCGTCAATTTCCCGCCAAAGGTTTTATCGCTAAACCATATAACACCCAAGAAATTCTTCAGGAAATTCGGAGAGTATTAGATTCTGATTTGGTTCGAATTGCCAGTTGACTGCACGTCAGGCATTTGCGAGGGGATGCGCTTACAAAACCCGAACTGAAGATATAATGTCCGATCAAAAAAGGAGCAGTCTGGGTTCTGCGTAATGGGGCATGTCCCGCGCAGGTGTTCCAGGATGAAAGAGACCGGCCGTAGCCAAAGACCTCCGGGAAGTTAGAACCGGCCATTCCCAATGACACATACGGGACGAGCGGAGGATCCGCTAACGCAGCCCTGTTTGGCTGATTGGCCATCAGTACAACCGGTCTTCGCATTTGAGCCTGGCCAACACGTACCAGCATCGCTTCCGCCGGACTTACACACTCCACTGGCTTGAAGGATACCACTTTCCTGCAAATCTATGAGCGCCGGTTTCTCGTATTTTGGCTTCTGCCTGGTCATTGTCGCTCTCTTTCGTGAGAGGCCGGATCCGATAGGGGCAAATGGCCTGCCATTTATTCCAGTACAAATTGTCTTGGTGCAAACGTGGCAAGCAGATCATTATCCGTTTGAATACAGGATACTATAATAACGTGTTTTTCCGGTTCGTCAAGTTATACCAAAACCTAGTCAAAGAATTAATTTCGCGAGCGAAAGGAATGGTGGGACAGGCGTCTCGCCTGTCGAGTAAATGACGGGCAGGATGCCCGTCCCACCGAAGAAAATGCTACTCGTTTGAGAGGGTATTCCTATGAAAATGTACTGAAATTTAGCTTCGAAGGTGGGAGGATGCTTCCTCGGGGAGGCACGAGCTTTGGGTTTAGACGGTTGTTTGCGAAAAGTCATGATGAACGCTCAGTTGTGAGGTGTGCCGGCAGGAGAAAAAAGATTCCTATGCGTGGTCTCCGAGGAGCCGACAGTTTGTTGTGCCGGCCGGCAACGGGTCATGTTGGTATTCGAGCGCTAAGGCTTCAGTTCCTGGTTCGACCTCTATGAGAAAATTGGTTGCTGTCGTTGGAGCGGTGGTTGCGCAAGCACAAGTTGAAAGCCTAGTAAAGCAGCCTGTTTCGAGAGATACCTGATCTTAGCATCCTTATTCTTTTCAAAGAGATACGCCTCACCGAGATCCTTAAAGGGTGTGTCATGTTTTATTACGTGGTAGATCGCCTTGAGGATTCGATGGGCCACAGCGATTATTGCCTTTTTAGGGCCGAGACGAGCTTTTAGAGCATAGTATTTGGCTCTGAAATAAGACCCTTTCTTCTTTATGGCCGGCCAAGCCACTTCGACCATGATAGTCTTCAAACGGTTCTTTCGAACTCGGATCTTTCCGCTAAATCTCTTTCCTCCGCTTTGATTGTTCCCGGGACACAAACCGCACCAGGACGCCAAAGCGTCAGCGTTCGGAAACGCTTCAAGAGTGGGACCGATCTCCGCCAAGATAGCAGGGCCGGACACATCACTGATTCCCGGTATCTCTTCGAGCCTGTCAATCTTTTCTCGGTAAGCTTTTATGGACTGGTTTATGCGAAGATCAAGTGTTTCGACTTGGGCCTCCAATTTTTCAATAGTTTCAAGCATGAGAGCCAAAAGGTCTCTATGGTGCTCTTCAAAAAAGCCCTGAATGGAACGATAAACCTCTTCACGTTTCTCCTTGAGGGATCCACGGAGACATTGTTCGACCTCACAAAGAGTAGGAGCGGAGTCCTTGGATGTCAGCAACTTCATCAGATTGCGACCCGTCAATCCAAACAGATCTGAAAGGACTGAATCGATCTTTATGTTCGCTTCCTGAAACAGCTTATGAACGCGCCTTTTGAAATCGCCGATAGTCTGCTGATATTTGGTTCTCATCCTCGTCAAATCGCGCCAATGCCGCTGGAATTTCGGAGGAATAAAAGCGGCCTTAAGCAGACCATGCCGCAACAGACCCGCAAGCCATCGACTATCGGACAAGTCGGTCTTGCGACCCGGCACGTTCTTCATATGCCGAGCATTGACCAAAATAACCTGGAAAAATCCTTCCAATATATTGTGAACCGGAGTCCAATAAGGTCCGGTGCTCTCCATCGCCACGACAAGGCACTCCCGCTCGATCAACCATTCCTTGAGCCTGAACAAATCGTCGGTGAAAGTCTCAAACTCCACAATCTCGCTGTGCTCCGTCCCATCAGTGTCGGACCAAAGAAGACAGGCCGTAACCGTCTTTTTGTGCACATCCAATCCGCAACAAATCTCGTGAATTACAGAAACAGTACTGGTATTCTTTTTCCTTGGGGGCATGGTAGACACTCCTTAAACGATGTGGTTGTCATTTAAGAAGAGAATATCATGTTCCCCGAACAAAACCGCTTCAGACAAAACCCAACCCCGGATGAAGCCCGGGATGTCACTAGCTCCAAATTTTCATAATTCGTTGTGGCCTTTCCCGGCCATGAATGTTGGTATTAGCCGTGATGTTGCGCCAGTCCAAAGGTCGGATCTTTCTTCAATGTGGACAACCCACGGGCGAAAATGTCTTCCGCAAATCTCCACAAAAGTCATCGAGAACCACAATAACTCTACATGGGATCAAGCGGTTCTAACAAAGTTCCAGTATGGTGCAGTCTCCCATACCGGAATTTGTTTACGGATGGGTTGGATTTCTAGATAAGGAAGTCCGTAAGCCTTATCGCGTCCATGCTCACTGCAGCAGACGCCCCAGACTGAATCTTCGCAAGCAGGTCTCTCGTCTCCATCCCAGGAAGAGGCGTGCCGGTTCCAATGCTCGTGTCGAGCACGTCAAAAGCGCTCACGCTAGCAAGATCAAAGGCGAAAGCTGTCCGCAAATCGAAATTCTTGGTCGGAACACCTTCGCCAGTCACGGATGCTTGAACGCTCGGGGGATCGTTTGCGAGCAAAATATCTGACGAACCCGGTGCGCTAGCAACTGCATCCGAGCCTGTGACGTCTGAGTCATTCGATAAAGCAACGACTGATTGATCTGCAGGCGTGGGATTGGCGTCAATAGCGCTCGGAGCATATGAGTCAGTGCCTGTGACATCAATGGCCATGCCCCCAGAGAAAGAAGCTCCTGAAACAATCGTTCCCGAGCCCGTAGCCACCGAAGTGCCCCCGCTACTAGCGCTGTCAAGTACGCTCAAGAGGGATAGATCACTGGCCCCGCGTGTGGACGTCAGTATCGACAATGAGGAATCAGCGCCCGTCTGGGACGCGGAAAGCGTGTCATAGGCCATTGCGGAGGTAAGGACTGACGCCTCTGCGGCACTCCCTGAGCCCGTGTCTGCCGTCGCCATCAACAACTCAGGGGGTTGAGGTGAGGCGGTCCCGAGGGCCCAGCCCTTACGAGTCGGCACGAGCTTGACATCATCGATGGCCGCATCAAGGTACCAGTCCATACCACTGACATGTAATTTCACACCCAATTGGGCGCCGGTACTTGCAATCTTCGACACCAGTGGATCCGTAGCCCCCAATTTGAGCGAATAATGTTTCATCGTTCCTACTACAGAGCTGTCCACCCCGTTTGCGGTATGCCAGATTGGAGTTGGCGAGCCGCTGGTCGTATCGTACAGATAAACCTCAACGAACTGGGTAGCTGTGAACTCCTGGCCGTCCGGCTGATACAGATTCGGGTTCCAATACGAAAGATCGAACTGCAGTTCGAGACCTTTAAGATACTGGTCTCGCGCGATGGTAAAGGTCTGCGTGAGAGTGGCATCTCGGAGCCCACCACTCAGGATCACAGCCGTGTGAGCGCTCTCGCTCCCTTGAACAGTGACCCCTGGAACGCCGGGAATAGCGGTCACCAAGTTAAGTGAAAACTGTTCCTGATCGTTGCCGCTAAGGTAATAGTCGTGTATCACGTCGCCAAAATGAATGGTCGTTCCCCCAGGTTGATTGGTCACAATGCCAAAGGTGCCGTACTCGGGCAGAATGTACGCGGGAGGCGTGGGAGTCTCGTAAGTCTCGTTCATGGCCCAGTTGGAATATGGCGAGGCATTCTCGAAGCTCCAGTTGACAACGGGATTCACCAGGATGGATACCTTTGCAGGCTCTGCTTGATGCCAGGGCGTCGTTGTTCCAGCGTTGAATCCCATATTGTAGAAAATCTGGTTCCGTGCAGTGTTAATTCCCACGACCAAGTCAAGGTCGCCGTCACCGTCCACGTCTCCGGTTGTGCAGCTCAGAGCGTTGAGGTTGCCGCTGCTGATGTTGGAACCATTCTGAAATTGGCCGCTATCAAAAAGATATAGCCTGACGCGTTGATTATAGTTGGCGGTTATGGCATCAAGGTCCCCATCTCGGTCCACATCGGCAAGACATATTCCCAAGCTCTGGCGTGTATCGCCGCTTATAGCGCTCGCCGCCGCCCAGTTAGTGTAACCTGAGGTGTTTCCGTTGTTCTTGTAGAAGTAATTGCCGTACCCGTTACCCGTGGTGCCACGAGAAACTACGATATCCAGGTCTCCATCGCGATCTACGTCACCCACCGCACAATCAGACGCAAGACCATTATTTGCAGCAGGAAGTGCTTTGGCATTTCCAGAGGTGAAGGTCCCTGTTCCGTCGTTGAAGTACACGTAATGGTTTTCCCCGGCTCCTGATTTTCCCACAAAGATGTCGACGTACCCGTCGCCGTTGAAGTCTCCGGTCGCGCAGGTGTAACTGGTCCCTGTAGTGGCAGGAAGCGCCGAGGGTGTGGCATTGAACGTGCCGTTTCCGTTGTTCCAGAAGATTTCGTTGGCGATAGTGGTGCCGAACACCCGGACGATATCCAGATCGCCATCCCCATCGAAGTCTCCGAGCGCTATATCCCCTCTGCTCTGTGCCGCGGATTTTGTAAGCGTGGTGACCGGATTAAACGCATGAGCCGTATCATCCCAGAGGTAAACGACGTCGGCCTGCGAAGATGTCCCAGTGGACAACCCGTTTCTCACCACAGCGTCGAGGTAACCGTCGCCGTTAAGATCTCCAGTCGCTATGCCGACAGAGTCACCTGTGGGGCCGGCTATCAGCTCCATGTTGACGCCATCCCTCAAGGAGCCAGAGCCGCTGTTGAGGTAAAAATAGTTGTGTTGAGCAGCTGCATTGTTTGAGTTGGCCGCCAGCAGATCCAATGCCCCGTCCGCATTGATATCCACCAGAGCCACGTCATAAGTATTACCGTTGTCGGAAGCTATTCCGATATTGTTCCCTGCAGTAGCAAACCCTTTCCATGTCCCACCAGGTGTGGAGAGTGTGAATTGAAAACTGTCCTGTCCCCAATAGCCCGCAGTCGGAGTGTAAGTGAAAGTCTGGTAGTAGTGACTTTCCGACAGCGTCATAGTGTGGGGTGTCAGTCGTTGTGAGGCTGCCGTGGAGCGGACCGTAATTGGTGAGTGTCGAAAAACTCACCTGGTTGGTCGGGTGCGTGTCCGGATCATAACCTATAACCTGAAAGTTGATTGATCCATTTTGGGCAACCGTGAGGCTCGCGTCATCCACGGAAGGGATGCTGTATGCGGGCTTCACAGAGAAGACAAAGGTCTCGTAAGTGGAGGCAAGGTCTCCATCAACAGCCCGCACCTGTACTTCCACCGATCCGCTGGCACCATTAGAACTCGTAAACGTCACCACACCGGTCGTAGAATTTATGGTCAGGCCGCTGAGTGCAAGGCCACCCACATAATCGATATTACCTAGCTGATACGTCAGGGCATCCCCTTGTGGGTCGGTAAAATACGAATGAATGTCGTACGTATAGGCCGGGGTGAAGTTTACCGGCTGGACAGGTGGATCCGGTATTGGCTGCGAAGTGGGGGGAGTCTCATAGTGACCGGCGGCATAGGTCAGCTCCACATTGGAGAGAAGGTAGTACCCACCAGTCACGAGGTCGTATTGCGGCCGAGTAGCATGGTCGTTCCAACTAGTGGCCTGAATACAGTATGTGCCTGCCGCAAGACTCACTCCATAAGCTGAGCCGTAAACGGGCAATGAGTCATTCCCGGACCAATCGGGCACCTGTGTAGTCCCTGGGCCAATCCAGTCGTCCATGAAGGTTATTCTGTTGGCCGTGTTAGGGGTGGACCCGCTGTAATAGTCAAGCCAGCAATCCACGAATCCTGCCTGTCCATGGCTTAACTCCGGGTGAATTGTCTGCATACCGATCGTTACGACTGTCGGGGCAGTAAGGGTGAAAGTCCACACTTCCGTGTAAGAATATTGCGTTTGCACTGACCTCGGATCCAAGGAATCGAGTGCGCTGAAGTACCTGGTAGCAAGTCGCCAGATTGTCGATCGGGGGATATCCGGAAAAGATAAGCACAGAATCCGACGGGGAGATCGCATCTGCCGATATGAGCGGCACGATGGTTGCCCCAGGCTGGGAGGAGTATTCCAGAGTCCAATCCGAAGAGTTTCCACCAGTGGCATCGGTGCTGGCAAAGACCACCGCGTGCGTGTACGACGCTATTTGGTTAATTAGAGCTTGTCCTTCTGCTCCTTGTGCCACTGAGCATCCGAAAAACTCGATTTGAGCATTCTCGGAAAGGTCTTTCCCCAGGGCCTCGAGGCCTGAAACAAACTTGAAGATGTTTCTGAGAACCTATCTGGTCCACGCCTATCTTGACTACGCCGCCTGTGCCGTGATCAACAATGGCCAGGGCCCCGATTTTTTGGCCGGTGGAATTTACCACATTGTCAAGCATCGCAGTGACAGTACTCAGATTGTCCTTCTGGGCATCGTACACGATAACCTTCGATCCATCCGCTGCAGCGTGGGAGACTGCTTCAATTTGATCGATCGCGTTGGAAATGAGAACTACGCTTAGATTCTGCTGAAACACATGACCGGGAGAATTCTGAGGAGTTTCCGTCTGAGCCGCCGCACCAGCGGCCCCACCCGCTCCAGACACCGCTCCAGCCGCGGCAGGGTCGCTGACTGCCGTATTTGCATTGGAGATCGCGGAACTGTCCGCATGGTCCTGCGGGTGTTGGTCTACCGTAGCGTCAAGCACTATGCGCTCTTCGAGCGCTTCCAATATAATTTCGGGCGCGGAGAACTGGAATCTTTCGCGGCTCCGTGCTCTCATAACCACCTCCAAAGGATCAACGAACAGTGTCGTGATCCTCACATTTTCGCGTCGAGAAGCCTTCAGGAATCCGGGGTTCGGGTATACTACCCCCGCTGAATTCTAAGCAACTAGTATGCCACAATAAGGACGAAGCCTACTCCCCTTTTTTCGGCGTCTTGCATCCACGCGTGACCGCCCAATCCGTAGACAGTTGGACGCAGATTGTCACATCGGAGCAGTTTATCCTCTAACGTGCTGATTTCAGTGAAACAAGTGTTGTCCAAAAGATTGACATCAAGAGACGATTTTCGTCTCTTTTGTGATGGCAAGCAATAATCAACCCGTATTCTACAATACATATATCCGATGAAAATTGTCAACTTCATTTGAGGACAGCAAACTTGATGCCACTTTTAGTGCACATCTGCTTTCGCTGAACACCGTCGCTGTAACCACTAAGCTCATAAATTAAGAGGTAACGCCGGAGGGTCTTCGGGGCGTGAGTTTATATCTTCACTGCAGTTACTCGAGCATCGAATTCGGAAAAGAGACTTCCTGCAAATCAGATAGGATCTGCTCGATTTGCTCCCAGAAGTTTCCTGCCAGATTGAAACGAAGGTTAAACGTAGGGACAGTGAGGGCAAGATCGCACCCATTTTCAAAGAGGCTCTTCCTTCGCCGCCGTTTTTCATATGGTTCGAGACCAGGAGCTCGTCCAAACGACGTCTGGCCGGCCGATTCACTTATGCGGGCTGCGGCTTGCCCCTTTCCAATCGGCACTACCTGCACTGTGGCCGACTTCTGAAGAAAGAAAATGGCAGAGAGCGGCACACGACGGCTCACATCGCATCTCAGCCCCGAACGCAACTGAAAGTGATCGCTCCAAGTGGGGAACGGGTGAGCGAAGAAGCACCCTTCATTTCCTCGGAGCACCAAAGTCTCGTCATCGCAGAGCACATCCCATCGCTCCGGGAGACGCTGACAGCACGTAGTCTTTCCAGCGTCATTTGCGCCGGCGAGCACTACTGCTTGTCCGCCCAGGGCCACGAGAGCACCGTGAATAGGGACTCCTTGCAACTCCATTGCCTTCTGATGTAGCGGCTCCAGGGCCTGGCCCATCATGAGTATGTCAAGCTTGTGAGCATGTGAGTTCAAGAGTTCGCAGACAAGCTTGCTCCCGGAGGGAAGCGTCCAGAATCTGACCAAACCGCGGTGGTATGATTTCCATCCTTGAGCCGTCAGAGCCGCAATTTCTGCCAGGTCAGCGGGCCACGGTGGATCATTGGGAGGCTGCACATCTCCGGCCCCCCGAATGAACTTGATCTGCGGAAAACCATGCTTATTCCCATGCGGCAGCCCTAATGCCGATGCAAAGCGCTCAAGCCATTCTGCAGCGCCAATCGTGGCGGAGAGGTTCCACGCGGCAGCGATCATCCAATCGCAAAGTATATGAAATTTTGCTCAGGAATCTTGTCATCATGGTGACTTATCGCCAAGAAATGCCCAGATGGGATGGACAAAGAAATACAAAATGGTCCTGTGCTGTTCTTGATCTGTGGCGCCCCGACGCAGCAGCGCTGACAATTGCTCTCAGCGCATTCTACACCTTTCGGTGCGATGAGCACAATTGCTGCGACATTGATTTGCAGCCTTGACTTGCCTGCAATGGTAGATAAACTGAGGGCCTGAAATACTTGAGCGGCTGCAGAATACAGACGGCGCCTGCGACCGTACATCCTACCTGTCGTATTCCCAGACGAAGGCAATGGAAGCTTGTCCCAAATTCCGCGTTGATCTCATCCTGCATAACCTGGACGAACCTGGAGGCAAAACCCGACTCGTTTTGAAAGACCCGCTTTCAGACAAGTTTTTCCGCCTCTCCATTTACGAGTTGACATTGCTCAAGAGCCTTGATGGAACCGTCACAATAGAGAAAGCCGTCGAAAGACTCAAAGGATTGGGGCACTATTATTCGTTGGCTGACGCACGTTTGATTGTGGGAAACGCGGCCCAGTTGGGCCTTCTCATGGGAACAAAGTTCAGCACGGCACAGATGCAGCAATATATGAAGCAACGACTGCAGAAGGCACAAAAAACGAAGTTTCTTTCCAGTGTGTACTTTCTTTTTATTCCGCTGCTGAACCCCGACAGGTTCCTCGAGCGGACTCTGTGGGTCTTCAAATTGCTCGCCAACAAATGGACAGGATACGCTACGGCTCTGGCGGCTGTGGGATCTGTGTATCTCATAATTTCCGGACTCCCCAGAATGGAGTTGGATTACCTATTCTTCTTCAATTGGGAAAACGTCCTTTTTCTGTGGATAACCATTGCGCTCACAAAGCTCGTCCACGAATTCGCTCACGCATACGCGGCCAAAGGCTTCGGATTGCGTGTGCCGGAAATGGGGGTAGCGTTTCTCATATTCTTTCCTTGTCTTTATTGTAACACCACAGACGCGTGGCAACTTGCAGATCGGAAGCAGCGAGCGGCGATCAGCGCTGCGGGGATCATAGCCGAAGCGGCGATGGCGGTGATTTCAACGTACATCTGGTATTTTTCTCAACCCGGCCTAGTGAATTCGCTCGCATTCTATCTCATGGCGGTTTCGTTCGTTTCTACGGTGCTCTTCAACGGGAACCCCCTTCTGAAGTTCGATGGCTACTTTATGCTCATCGATTTCATGGACATGCCAAATCTGGCTGCCAATTCATTGAAATATGTTAAATACCTATTTCTGAATCGAGTAATGGGCAACGATTTGGTGACGAATCCCGCTAAGACACACAAAGATGAGACTATTTTCACGGTTTACGGGATAAGTGCTTTTCTCTACCGGATTTCACTGTATCTTGGCATCGCTGTGGCTGTATATTATCGTTTCGACAAACTTTTGGGCATCGTCTTGGCCGCTCTGGCAATAGGACTGTTTATTCTGCGACCTGTGTGGATGGGCCTCCAATCGATGTATATGAATCGGAGCAACTTCAAGCCGAAACCTCGTGGTGTCACGGCGTTCGTCGGGATTCTTGCCTGTACTCCTGATTGTATTGTTCGTGCCGTGGTCGTCCAAATCGGTATATCCGTGTTTCGTGGGTTCCCAGAAAGTTCAGAAGCTCACGGTTCCCCTGCACACGTTCGTGAGCGACGTCATGATCCGCGAGGGTTCCACTGTGCAGCAGGGCCAGCTCCTTTTCAAGTTGGACGTAACACAGCTGGAATTGAAATTGCGACAGAAAGAAATTCAGCGGAGCATAGTGGAGAAAGAGATTCAAATTTTTGCGGTGGATGACAAGCTCCGGGCCAAGAACGAGGGGAAGGAAGTGGAATTGCGCCAAACCGCGGACGAAATACGGCACTTGCAGGAACAGGTCAGTTTGGCTCAAGGGAGTATCATAGCGCCTTTCGACGGAGTGGTCACGAATCTTAATCCTTCCATGCAGCCCGGATTCCAGCCCGGAGAGGGCGTAGTGGTCGGAGAAGTGCAGTCTGCTCGAGACTGCGTGGTCCACGCCCTCGTCCCTGCCTCAGACATCCACCACGTGCTTCAAGGCCAGTCTGTGGAGATATGGCTCCCGGTGGGGACAGGGAAGTTCCTGATGAATAAAATAGATTCAGTGAATCCCTATAGTGAAGCGGACCTGCGCAACTCGCCATTCTCGAGCCGTTTTGGAGGCGAAGTTGCCACTGAGATCAAGAATGAACAGCGGCGGGACGCTCCGCTGGAAGCTCTATACGATTGTTCAGTACACGTGCTCAACTCTGAGAATGACATTTCCTTGGGAATGACCGGCCGCATGGCGATCTCAGTGTCCACGGGAAGCGTCGCTGTTCGCCTGTTCGATAGCTTGCTCAGGGCGTTCAACAGAGAATCCCTTTTTTAGATCCGGAGTCCGCATGTCTCAGAATGAGATGTCCAAAACGCAATCAGATATCGATGTTCAAAAGTCTCAGTCTGCGCCGCCGCAATCGGACGACCTAAAGCAAAGGGCCCTTGCTTTAGGGTTGGAATTCTCCAGACGTGCCATAGAAGCCGATTCTTTGGACGAGCTCTTCTTCATGCTCACCAACGATATCAGGGCCCTCGTGGAGTTCGACCGGGCATTGCTTGTCACGCATCTCGGGGGGAAATCTCAGTTCGTTGCAGCTGCCAATCAGCCGATTCTCTCCACAAAATCTACCGTTTACAAAGCCGTAAGCGATCTGGCCAAACATATTAAAAAGGTGCGTAAAGGCATCTGGCTCGCGCGAGAAGCTGAGACAGTTTCCCTTTCCGATGAAGAGCTTCCTCGCGAATCTCGGGAGCGATTGCTTTCTTACATGGAGCTTTCCGGATGCTCTTTTCTTCTATGTGTACCGCTCATTCACAACAAGCGATTAGTGGGTCACCTTCTGATGGAATTCGAAGAGAAGAGCGTTCCCAATGAAGTGCAGGTCCTCACTCTGCTCGGTGTGGCCCCCTTTTTCGGCGCGGCGCTTACGGAAAAATGGCTCTTCAAGGAGAAACCTGCGCTTGAAGCGCTCGTATCCCCAGAAGGGGAGTCAGCACGTCGGTCGACTAGACTTGCCAAGGCTTTGATCTTGTCACTTTTTTTGTTTTTCGCCGGAGCAGTGTTACTATTTGTAGTTCCGGTGGTCCACACTGTCGGCGGCGAGGCGGAACTGGTCCCGCGCGACAAGCATGTGGCCTTCGTGAAAACCGACGGGCTGGTGGAGAAGATCAATGTCAAGGAAGGCTCTTCGGTTGCGAAAGATCAGGTTATCGCGTTCCTGGACAGACGAGAGCTTGACCATGAGATCAGAACTACTGACCGACGTTTTGACCTGTTAACCAAGGAAGCCATGCTCCTAAGAAGAGAGTCCGGTCTGGAGCCCGCGAAGCTTGCGGAAAGCCAACTGGTTGAGCTCAAACGCAAAAGCGCGTGGGAAGAGTTGAAATATCTTCAGTGGAAAGCGCAATTTTTGGAAATAAGGGCGCCGGTTTCGGGCATTGTGTCGACAAAGGAAGTGGACAGCTTTGTAGGCAAGAAGTTCAGGGCAGGGGAGACATTCTGCGAAATTGCTATACCTGGCGAACTGTGGGCCGAAATCTATGTGCCGGAAGAAAAAATAAGCCTCGTGCGGAAGGGCCAGAACGCATTCCTTTACCTGAACACAGAACCCGGTAAGGGATACGGAGTTACCGTTGCAGAAGTGGCTCCGGTTGCTGAGGTGCTGCCTCGCTTGGGGACTGTGTACCGAGTAAGAGGGCTTTTTTCCAGCGGAACCGGCCATGCAAAGGTAGGCATGAAAGGCATCGGCAAAATAGAAACAGAGCGAACCAACCTCTTTGACACCATCTCTCAGCGGCTGCAGGCTCGCTGGAATCGATTCTCCATTTATTTTTGAGCACGCCAAAGGGTCGTCAAAGGGGACAAAAGGGGACACCATTCATGATTCATCTAATCTTTTTCGAGCCTTATAGGACCAGGTTTCCTGGGTCGAACGGGTCTATCCAGGGCAAGCTCGAGCTTTGATAGAAAGCCATCATTCCCCATAGCGACTGTGTCTCCGGTCAAGTGGAAAGTTCCTGATACATGATTTTTTCCCTGATCATGGCGTTCAGGATGACCAGGAGTTTCCGCATGCAGGCGACTATCGCTACCTTGAACGGCTTTCCTGATGCCACGAGACGCTGATAGAAGGCCCGGAGTCTTTCGTTGCGCTTCACACCTGTGATTGCGGCCATGTACAAAGCCTTGCGGACTGACTGGCGGCCCCCCATGATACTACGCTTGCCTCTCATGATGCCGCTGTCACGGTTGAACGGCGCCAGACCCGCGAGACTGGTGATTTCAGCGCGACTTGCCTCGCCCAGCGGAGCCAGGTCTGCTATGAGTGTTCTCGCAGTGACTGGACCAACGCCGGGAACGCTCAGCAAGATTTCTTCCTTCTGACTCCAGATGGAGGAGTTCTTGATGGTCGTATCGAGATCCTGATCAATAGACCGAATTTCCTGATTCAGTGCCATGATGATGCGCTGAATGCTTTGGAGGACGAGCTCGGAGCGAGCATGATGGAGTCGGTTTTTTTCCGAGGCACGCTGCAGCACGATCTGGCGGCGCCGGGCGACCAATTCCTTGATGGCTTGTTCCTCCTGATTGAGAATAGGCCTCACAGGAGGCCTCATGTCCTGTGCAAACCGAGCCAACACATAGGCATCGATGGAATCCGTTTTAGCCTGTTTTCCGAGTGCTCGGGCAAAGTTTCGGGCCTGCTTGGGGTTAACCACGGCAACGGGAAGTCCGGCTGAAGCAAACTCTGCGGCGAGTATGACTTCGTAACCGCCGGTTGCTTCCATGACGATTAACGCGGGGACCTCTTTCTTGAGACGTTCTACAAGCGCATCGAGGTCATCCGCAGTATTCCGACAGGAGAAGCGTACGCCTGACGGGAGCAGATGAATGTCCAGGCTGTCCTTAGCGATATCTATGCCGACGAAGATCTTTTCAGACACGGGCGATGTCCCTCCCTTGTGGATACGGCCTCAGAAGGCCCAGCGACTGTTCGGGCTTTTCGCACGTCGGCTCCGGCGATCCAGCTATGGGACAGCCTTTGAAGGCCCAGGCGTTAACGATCTGCCGGTCCGTTGTCTAGCTTTCTTCAGAAAACCAAACGGCCGTGCGACCCCCCTATACCAGCTAGTACCTGTGGGTGACCACCAAAACTTCCCTAGTCCCCTCCCTCGCTCGAAGCACTCTCGTCGAGAAGTACTTCTGGGGGGTATCATACAAGGCCTTCCTATGCGCTCGTGACTACGAATCGCCTCTGCCTTGAGATCCAATTGAGTATAGTGTCCCCAGATTCTCCCAGATTCTTAGTGCGAGAGGCTTCTTCACCCCACAGAGTATCACGGTTTGCGTCTAGTAGGGATCTTCTTCGTAACTTAGAGTTTATCAGGGTAATACGTGCAAATCTTCACTTCTCTTTTTCGAACTTCAGAAGATCAGTGACTTGAATCGCCTTGAAACTCCGGTAGCCTGCTTGTGAATTACTTCTTTTTGAAAGGTTCGACTCCGAGACGTTTGCACAAAGCTTCAAGAGGATCATAGGACAATGCTTCGACAAATCTCTTCACTCGCGGAGTTCGAAGCGGGGGTGGCCTAGGGGAATGGAAAGCAACTCCTTTTTCATCCTGTCTGCCAATTCCTGAGGAGTTGCCTTCAAAGCAGCGAATGGCGCTTCAGGATAAAGAGGAGTGCTGCACAATTCGGGAAATCCCTCATGGCTTACTTGATTCAGCACCCGAAAATCGCTCAGATCAATTTTTCCGTCCCTCTGCATGCGTTCGAGTATTCCAGTGCGCACAGTGCCTACATCGGCTTTCCTGTCTCTAACAGCGAAGACTACTTCCGGCTGATCCGGTCCCTCGAGGACTTTCTTACAATCCTTTTCAGGCCTGATGTCATTGTTTTGCATCTCACCCTTTTGAAAAAGCCAACCACCAGGGGACGTAAATTTGAAGCACATAATGACCTTGCCTTTTGTATCTTGAAGCGAGTTGATACCGCTGTCAGAGCGCGCGAAATCACTCCCCCAAAACTACTGCCGGTGTCCTGATAGTCTACTGTCGCAAGGGCAATAGCTCCCTTGAGCACTTTCGCTCTGATGTATACCCATGGGTTGTGGAGAAGAAATCCTTTAGGATTTGCGTCGCAAAATTCCCGAAATTCCGGTGGGTGAACAGCAGTGAACACCACTTGGTCCCCTAAGCGTTCACTCAAATAGGCCCCAAGAGGTCCCCAGTCTTCCTGAGCTTTTTGAGCTCCACTTGGGGCCTGGACCCCGATCCGTATCTCTGCGCACGTAGGTGAACTTATGCACATCATGAGAACAAAGGCTAGCATCCACACGGTGTATTTATACATGCCATCTCCTAACTTGGAATAAAAAGTGATCGCTTACCGCGCGAGGAGATTTCCTCTGAGAGGCTGCTTTTTCTTTCTTTTCGTGAAAAGCATCGTTGGACATCCTCAGGGCGTCTTCGACAGTCTTCAGCCTGGCTTCAGGCACCGAAACTTCATTCTCAAGCCTCAATTGGTTGGTCCTAGCTTGGTCGCTCATGACAAGCATTCTCGAACAAGGAAGATCTTCGGCACCCAAGAGCCGAACGCCTTATTATCTCGAACTTATTCGTTAGAGCCGTTTATTCTACGTTGATCGCAAAGTCTGGTCATTGGTACCAAAACTGAGAAACTGAAGTTTCTTGGCTGAAAGCTCTTGCGCATAAAGCGTGCCAATGCGACTGACTTTGCCGGCAGCTATTAACATACTAGAAATACTGCCGTTTATAATATTTGTAAGAGTTGACAGATCTTCTTTTCGAATTCCCAAAGCCGGAATATCGGACTTCGGCCGAAATTCCGTTCTTAGGAATTCAGGAATTCAGGAATTCAGGGGACACCATACTTAATTCACATACTTGCTCCCAAGGCTGTTGCCAGCCGACTTAAAACTGCGTCAGGTTAGCCGTAATGCCTGAAGCAGGTCAAGCAAGAAATAAATCCTTACCCCGATACACGACATTTCCGGCATGATCCTGAAAAATCCAATGTTTTTTTGATGGTTGACGTAATTTGATAAGTGTGATACGGATCTGATAATCTGTTCGACCTTTCTATCTGTAGCTGTTTTTTTGAGGGTGTGGAGCCATGTCTGTGGCCCGTTTCTTGTTGACTTCTTTTGTAGCGATAAGTCTAAGTTTTTTATGCTGTATGCCGCTGAATAGTCATGCCGGGGACGTGGCCGAGATCGCAGGCAGTAATGAAGCCCCGTCTCAACAGATTACCGACTCAGACGATCTGCCTCCGCTGGAAAATCTGCCGCACCCATTGACCGGGCCCGTTACCTCGCCGGAAGCCACCATTATCAATGCGCATCGGAACGCCGTGATTTCTTCAGAAGTAAGCGGCATAATTGAGGTTCTCAATTACGACGAAGGGGATCTGGTCCCCAAGGGCAACGTTGTTGCTGAGATTTCCAAACGTCGCTACACACTTATTGCACAGAAGGCAGTGTAAATTCAGGGGACACCATACTTAATTCACATACTTGCTCCCAAGGCTGTTGCCAGCCGACTTAAAACTGCGTCAGGTTAGCCGTAATGCCTGAAGCAGGTCAAGCAAGAAATAAATCCTTACCCCGATACACGACATTTCCGGCATGATCCTGAAAAATCCAATGTTTTTTTATGGTTGACGTAATTTGATAAGTGTGATACGGATCTGATAATCTATTCGACCTTTCTATCTGTAGCTGTTTTTTTGAGGGTGTGGAGCCATGTCTGTGGCCCGTTTCTTGTTGACTTCTTTTGTAGCGATAAGTCTAAGTTTTTTATGCTGTATGCCGCTGAATAGTCATGCCGGGGACGTGGCCGAGATCGCAGGCAGTAATGAAGCCCCGTCTCAACAGATTACCGACTCAGACGATCTGCCTCCGCTGGAAAATCTGCCGCACCCATTGACCGGGCCCGTTACCTCGCCGGAAGCCACCATTATCAATGCGCATCGGAACGCCGTGATTTCTTCAGAAGTAAGCGGCATAATTGAGGTTCTCAATTACGACGAAGGGGATCTGGTCCCCAAGGGCAACGTTGTTGCTGAGATTTCCAAACGTCGCTACACACTTATTGCACAGAAGGCAGTGGAAGCTTTGAAAGGTCTGGAGCTTGCGTTTTCTCGGGCCGAACAGCAAGTCAAGATTCTGCGAGAACTGCTTTCCTTTGATGCCACGACCAAACAAGAACTTCTCAAAGCCGAGACCGACCGTGATGTCGCTTGGACGAGAGTCCAGGAGGCAAAGAAGGAACTGGCTCTCGCTCAATTGAATCTCGAGGCATGTCAGGTGACCGCTCCATTCGCCGGGTACCTGGCTGTGCGCTACAAACAGCCATTTGAAGCGGTAGAACGCTTGGAAAAGGTCTTTTCCATTGTTGATACTGCAAGTGTTTACGCTGTTGCAAACGTGTCCGAGGAAATGGTCCCGGCTTTCAGGAAGGGCGCTCCAGCTATCTTCATAAACGCTGCGGGCGGGGAATTCGTCGGCGTAGTCGAGAGGATCGGAAAGCTTATCGACCCAAAATCCAGGACAAAGAGATTTTTCGTGCTCATCGACAACTCCAACGCTCGACTGGAAGTAGGAATGACCGGCTCCCTCAAACCCGGACAACCGAGGACCCGATGATCTTTCACGGAAAAGCAGCGTTTCTGGCCGTTCTGTGCCTTCTGACGCTGGCTTCGTGCAAGTCTCTCATGCCCCTGCCTGTTTCGGGACCAGCTAATGTGATCCCCAGTCTTGAAAACGACCACGTCAGACTATCTCAAGCAGTGGCCGAGTCCACCGTGGCCAACGCTCGCCTCAGACCTCAGAGCACGATTACCGGGAAGAAGGTGCTCGTTCTTGAAGATTGCAGAGCCCTGGCACTTGGACAGAGCCTCGAAATCCAGCAGACCCATATTGAGGAGGTCACACAGAAGGCCGTCGAATACAGCAACCTGACCAAGATGCTCCCTCGTGCCTTCTTGTCTACTGAACTTGGCTGGCGAGACAACCCGCAGTATTCGTACAGCGCTGTTCTCGGGTTTCCGGACAATCCTCCACAATATACCGGAAATCCCGCAAACCCGTGGGGTACGGGGCAGGGCGTGGGAAGCTGGTCAACAGGCCGCTTGCAGAACACATGGAGGTACGTGCTTGAATCGAGATGGACCCCAACGGACGCAGCTCTCGCCTTCTATCTTGCCAAGAGCAGCAGGAACGACAAACAAAAGCACCACTATGTAAGAGTTCGAGTCGCCCAGCGGCTCTTGGGGGTGGTCGACTCCTCGTTCTTCAGATTGTTGAGCCTCCAAAAAACGATTCCAATGGCTGCGCGGATCGTCGCAATTCGTTCTGATGTGGCAAATCGGATGGAGGCCCTTTTTCGGAAACAGCTTGTCCAGGCCGAGGACGTGCACAAGAGTAAGCAAAAGCTCGTGAAGGCGGAGCGGCTCTTGTCGTCTCTCCGCAGTGAAGCCGAAAACCAGAGAAATCTTCTGGCATCGGCTATGTATTTATCCCCGGAATATTGTGTGGATGGAGGGTTCAATGTGGCCGGAGAACTCTCCGCTCCCACGTTCGTCGATGAAATATGCACTATGGAATTGGCGGCGATTAAGAACCGGCCCGAGGCATATCGTGCCGGACTGGATCATATCAACTCTCTGAACGATCTCCAGCGCACCATCATAAAGTATTTTCCGAAAGTTACCGGATACTGGCGTTTCACGCGCGATCAGGACAAGCACGCGTACAATAGGGATTGGAAAGATATCGGCGTGATGGTCTATTTCGACCTGATCGATCTGTGCGCGAATTTCTGGGAATCCAAAGCCGCGAAAATGATCACTGAGAAGACTTACAAAGAGATCGGCGTGGTGGCACTGGGCATTACTTCTCAGGTCAGGACTTCGGCCGTGAAATACTACGATGCTTTGGACAATTTGAAGGCTTCTGAGAAATCATTCTTGGCCTCGGAAAGTGTCCTGAAAATCCTCCGCGAAAGGGCCGCGCGCGACGCTCAACAGAAACTGGCCCTGTTGGAGGCGGAAGGCGATCTCATCAACGAACAGATAGATGTCATCCGAGCTACGGGCGACTCCCAGTCCACATTGGCAGAATTGCGGGCCGCAATGGGCACTAACTACAACGAGCCGTTCGCTCGTTGAACGCTTGAGTGTGCGACAATGAGGAGATCGTCGACGGTTGCCGTTTCAGGGAGCGGCGCCCCACCCATCATTCGGTCAAATCGTAACCAAGTGCCTTCATGTAATGCTTTAGAGAATAACGAGAAATGCCTAACAATTTAGCAGCATTCTGTCTGCTACCATTACTTGCGCGCAATGCTTGATTAATAAAGAAGCGTTTCATCTCTCTTGTCACTTCGTTCAAAGATTGTTCGGACGGAAAGGACGCCGAAAAGGAAGCCTGATTTTGCCCGCGACTCGGGCCTCTATCATTTTGAAGACCAAGCGAGGCGAGGTTCACTTTTTTCCCCTGTGATAGTATCAGGGCCCTCTCCAGTACGTTCCGCAATTCTCGAACGTTTCCCGGCCAATCATAATCTTTGAGAACCTGCATTGCCACGGGATCGATCGCCGGCTCTGCTGTGAACTGCAAATCATCTCGGAGCAGCGAAACAATTCCTGCACAAGCAGCGGGATGTCTTCTCGCCGCGTT
The DNA here is from genome assembly GCA_963700305.1 of uncultured delta proteobacterium. Taxonomy (GTDB): domain Bacteria; phylum Desulfobacterota; class Desulfomonilia; order Desulfomonilales; family Desulfomonilaceae; genus Desulfomonile. The sequence continues at coordinate 211,474 of CAVOXB010000012.1, read as the reverse complement.
CTTAGCGGTGGAACTTCTATCCTCATCACGTTGATTCTAAAAAAGAGATCCTTCCTGAAACGGCCCTTTTCAGTTTCTTCTTCGAGATTCCGGTTAGTGGCTGCTATAAGGCGTACGTCTACGAGAACTTGTTTTTCACCGCCTACTCGGTTGAACATTTTGGTATCCAAAAATGTCAGGAGCTTTGCCTGTAATTGTAGAGACAATTCTCCGATTTCATTCAACAGGAGAGTTCCTCCTTCGGCCAGCTCCAGCATTCCTCGTTTCCGTCCTATTGCTCCTGTGAAGGCCCCTTTCTCGTGACCAAAAAGCTCCGACTCGGCAAGATGAGATGCTATAGCAGCGCAATTAAGCGAAAAACAAGGGCGATTCGCTCTGCTCGAGTGGTCATGAATAAACTTGGCCAGATAATCCTTTCCGCTTCCGCTTTCACCTGTAAGCAACGCGGTAATGTCGCCCTGGGCAGCCAAATGAGCCATTTTCAAGGTGTGTTGCATCGCTTTTGAAGGATATTCTTCTATCAGTTCAATACGAGGGTCGAGTTTCTTACGGTCGGTTATGTCTCGAGAAATCCCCAAGATGCCTACAATTGAACCTGAATCGTCTCTGAGAGGAACACGGGTGGTTAGAAGAATCAGCTGCACTCCACTGACTAACAGCGAATGCTCTTCCTGTATTGATTCTCCTTCCAATATTCGTCGATCGATTTCTGTTGAGCGAAGAGCCTCATCAGGAGAAAACCAGGCTTCAGACGTCGTGCCAATTACTTGAGAAGGCGAGACCCCCAGAAATCTTTCCGCTGATGGGTTCACGTCGATAAACTTTAATGAGCGATCCTTCAAAAAGATAAAATCCTCAGCGCCTTCAAACACTGCCCGAAAACGCTGTTCGCTCAGACGTACAGCTTCTTCTGCAAGCTTCCGATAAGTGATGTCTAATATGGTCCCGGCCATTCTTAAGGGTGCGCCATGTTCATCTCGCTCAACGATTTTTCCACGTGTGATAACCCACTTCCATTCTCCTGATCCAGTACGAAGCCTCTGTTCTGACTCCAGCACAGGATTACGGCCTTCCCAGTGGTCCTGCAAGGCACTCATAGCATGCGAACGGTCATCCGGATGCACTACGCTCTGCCAAAAAACAAAACTGGGCTCGATATCAGCCGACGAATATCCAAATATCTCTGCGCCCCGTTCGCTCAAAACTGCCTTGTCAGATACAATGTCCCAATCCCACCATGCCAGGTCTGCCCCTGTGAGAACGAGTTCCAAGCGTTCTTGAGCTTCACGCAAGGCCTGTTCAGCCTGTTTTCTGTCTGAAATGTCCGAAATTGCAGAAATAGCCCCTTTGGAAAGATCTGAAGGGTCGATGGCCTTAATCCTGATGTGCCCATGAAAGAGAGAACCGTCTTGGCGTCGGAACACTGCATCAATCCCGCTGATTGCTCCAGACCTCAAATTCCAATAAAGCGCCTTCCCGACTTGTTCATATTCTTCGTGGGACGGATAGAGTATTCGTGTGCTTTTCCCCACAAATTCCTTTTCTTCATCAAACCCAAACATCCTCATCCAAGACGCATTAGCCCACTTGATTATTCTTTTTTCCGTCAATCCTATGCCAACGGGAGAGGTGGCCAATATGTCTCGCAGCATCAATTCGTTTCGGCTCAGTGCCGCTTCAGCCTTCTTGCGCTCAGACATTTCGTTTTCTAGATGTTCGTTTGCTTCACTGAGTTCAGCGGTGCGTTCCTGAACCTTCCGTTCGAGTTCTTCGGACGCCTTCCGCAAATCAATCTGCTGCCTTTTACGAATAATCTCGATAGCGGCGAGATTTCCCAGGAGTGAGAGAGTATCCAAATCCGATTTTGAAAACGAGGTAGATGATCGGTTAAACGCGTAAAGTCACACCCAAGCTCGTCTGAGCGATTTGCACCGGAACAGCAAGACCTGATACAAGGCCTTCTTCACTGACAATGTCATGAACCGGAGATTCAATCTCTTGTGAGTAGTCTTTGACTATAAGGCTCTTGCCGGTTGAGGCGATCTCTCCGCCGAGGCCCTCACCAAAAGCCAGCCTCATTTTCTTGAATGCTTCCGTTTTGACGCCCGACAGGGTGTGCATATAAACTTGTTTTGCCGCTTCGTCACGAAGCGCAAGATACGCTGTATCAGACCCTAGCAGACTTCTCGTTTGTTCCACTACCATCGTCAATGTTTCATCCAGTTCGCGATCGGATGTCATACTAACAGCGAGATCATAAAGTGCCTGAAACTTATTCAATTCCCTGGCCACCGTAGCCTCGGATTCAACCTGCTTCGTGGCTTCGATCAAGGACCCCAAGACAGCGGGAGACCCCTGATAATTCATCCGTGAGTCATGAATTTCTAAATAAATAACCTCACGATTCTTCTTTACTCCTCTGATCCTATAGCTTATCGGATCAACTTGTGCGGAAACTCTCATCCCGAGGTGCTTTTTCGCGAGAGGCAAATCCTCTGGAAGAATGAGAGTCTTGATATCGATTCCATTTAGCAATTCTTCAACAGTATATCCAAATACTTGGGACATTTTGGGATTGACGTACTTGAATACCCCCTCTTGAATTATATAGACTCCCAACGCTGAATTTTCGGTAAGATTTTCAAATACGGATACGCATTCGGCATGCGCTTTCAACAAACACTCATGTTGACCCCTACAGGATTCTGATTCGAGCACTGCTTCCCCTGATTCTTTGAGGCTGTAAGGAGAGGATTCATCAATTTGACGATCCCTGGTCATCAAATGCTCCTGGATGAAAATTCTACTTAACATCCGTGTGTTTATCTATAAAAATGCCGTGACCTCAGTTCGGTCCAGGCTTATGGAGATTTATAGAGATCTATCGAAAATGTGCCGCTCCCGGTCGAGATTTTTAGTCTCATCCGGGGAGCACCGTGACACTCAGTACGATGGTAAGTTATAAGTATACTTGAAGGCCAGCTTACCGTCAACCTTCCCGAGTAACACCATATCGTTAAACAATATAGAAAAAATACCATGCATTGGGGAAAGTGCTGATCCAAATAAGCGTTAAGTTAATCGCACATTGCAAAACGAAGAACTGGACCTGTACGTCATCGAACTATAGTGATTCGCCCATTTGTTCCTGACGATTGATACAATTTTTGCAGTTATGTCTTTTTATTGGTGTAGCACGCATAAAGCCACAAATGTGGATCAGGCTGTCGGAAAAATGATGTTGGTTACGAGTGTTTCACACAGCAGTATTTTGCGGTGAGTTGCGGGTGTTTAGTTAGTTCCCCGTTACATGGAAGGAAGGGGAACTGACTAAACGGACGAGAGTCTGAGTTTATTGATATGTCTCTAAAACACCACGATCGGTTTCCCTGTTATCTGGAGAGCCAGGAAGTTCAAGAAGAAGAACCCAAAGAAAAAGACGTTTGCAAGCAGCATCAAGGTGGACCATATTCCGCCTCGAGCAGGTTTGGGAAGCTGTCGGTTCAGATAGATCAAAATGAGCGGATAGATGATCGAGGCAAGGTTCGCCATATTTGCCGACACTTGCAGTAGTTTAGTCGGCAGCGCGAGGTGTATGATGATGCCGATCGCCACAATAAAAATAGCGGCCATTAGATAGTAAAACTTGCGCGGGTCCCCTGCTATCCATTCGCGCAGGCGGGGGCTAGCAGCAATGGCGGTATCCGTCGTGTTGCGAATCAACATCTCCAACAAGGTAGTCTGAGTCTTCCACAAAATCAGCGATCCAACGAACAGGATGAATGGGAACAGCCAGGCGGCTTTCTTGCCCAATTCAACGGCCGCATATACAGGCATATTGGCTACCGTCGGTTCAGCAGCGCCCGGTGTAATAGCGAGGGCGACTACGAGCATGCTGGGAATGAACATCCCTATCATAGCACCTATGAAAAACACTCCCCATTGATCGAGAAGCAAAAAGCGCCACCAGCGCTTCCACGTGGCCACGTTCTGCTCGCTATCGGAGAACGTGCAGCCTGATGGTAGGACGTCCACTTTTCCACCGCCAATAAGACCAGAATAAAAGCCACATCTATGCCCCATGGCATAACCATGGTCACGATAATAATTGATCAGCATGAAATTGAAACCAGAAGCAAAGCCGGTGTATCCCATGATGGAACCGAGGGTCGTCGCATCAATCCCTTTGGGCGGCCCCGACGGGGTGACAATACTTAAGAGCATCTCGCCCCACATCTTTGCCGGTGCGAAGACTACGGTCAAAGTGATCAAGACTATCAAAATAAAGAAGACCAGAAACGTATCAATGGCTTCCATGGTTCGGACAATTTTCTTGCCGAACATGTAAATCACGAACGAAAGGAAAAGCAATAAGATGGCTACGATGCGGACCGTCTGCAGTGATGATGGGTCCTTCATATTGACAGGACCGCCAAGATACAGAGAATAAAGACCCTGCCCGGAAGCGGCCGCCCAGCCGCCCCATATCCACGCAAGGTACATGAGAATCAGAGAAACGGGAAGCCAAAACTTCAAGCCTGGAGGAGTGCGAGAGAAACCGACAATCGGCACTTCGCCGGTTGCAAGCGTGTAACGCGCATTCTCAACATTATAAAACGTTTGGAGCACGGCTGCGACCATGACAAGGAACCCAAGGCCCATAAAGCCGTACTTGCCGAATCCTAATGGCCCCAGTAACCACTCGCCGCTTCCGATGGATACGCCAAGGGCAATCATGCTCGGTCCCAGCACACATGTGATAAGTTCTTTGGCGCCAATTCTGGGTTTATTGAAAACCTCTTCCGGCGTAGGAATGTCCGTAAGCGGAAGCCGTGGCCGACTGACCCCGATTTGTATCGAGGCTTCATTCTTTGAAATGCCGCCCTCTGAAATTGCCATGATTTCGTCCTCTTTCTTCTTAAGGGAGTCGTCGACTCTCTCGGATTTCCTGTAGTTCAGATGGTCTCATCGCAACCCGCGAACCTGCCCGTCTAATCTTGCAGGTAGGACAAAGACTGCTTTCAAGCAAAGAAGACCAACGCCCCAACCACCACTTAACTCACCTAATCATGCGCCAAGTTATCTGGCACTTCTTGATCCATAGCATGCGAAAATGCTCGCCGTTCACCTCAGGGCTTCCCCATCCTCTGGCGCGAATCCAAAATCTGCGATATATGAGACAATGAGCTGGGTTTGTTCAGATGTTTGCCTGTGTATCGAAATTGTGTCATCGAAAACACGATCAAATTCGTCTTGAGATTTTTTTGAATTTGGTGTGCGAGGGGGACAGACATGGACAACATCTCAATTTGAAAATTGGTAAGACCATCAAACATAGTATAGGTTAACTTGTCAAGTCATTTTGACTCAAAGAAGTTGACAATCAAATAAATTTCCTTTAATTAAATCCTTATGAATGACCAGAATGAAACCCTTGCTGAATCTCTTTTCAAACCTATTCGGTTGGAGCGCATCTCCCAAAAGGTCGCTAGCCAACTCAAGACAGCTATCAGTAATGGGGCCCTCAGAGTCGGAGCGCGATTGCCTTCCGAGCGAGAACTCGCGGAACAGATGGGGGTCAGCCGACCTTCGATCCGGGAAGCTGTCCAGCAGCTGGAGCTTCAAGGAATAGTGGAAATTGTTCACGGCGGCGGGACTGTCGTAAAGAACATCACAGAGCAAGAAATTCTGAAACCTATTGAAATCTTTTTGGGGGGCGACAAGCAGCGGGTTCTGGAGCTGACTGAAATCAGGGCCCTTCTGGAAACGTGGGCAGCAAGACGAGCGGCTCAGAACAGAACTGAGGAAGAACTTGGCCGTATGCGTAACTATTTGGAGGAAATGGAAGACGATTTCGAGAAGGGGCGTATACGATATGAAATAGATTTCAAATTTCACACGGAGATCGTTGCGGCTTCTCATAACACGATATTTCTGCATCTCATGAGCAGCATCTATCAATGGGTAAATTATTCCATCAGGATCCATCGGGAGAAAGTCTTTGTGACCAGAGAAGACCAGCAGAAAATCTTCAATCATCATTTGCGGGTTTTCAAGGCTATCCAGGCTCAAGATCCGGATTCTGCGGAAGCGTGCATGCGCGAGCATCTCACTTATGTGGTAGAAGAATACAAGAAATGGTCATCATCACATAGAGAAACTGGACCCATTCCTCTCTTTGATTCCTCTCAAGACTCTACACGCTGAAGCCCAACAGTCCTCGAACTATGTTGATTAATCCCCGCGGCCTTCTATGGATTGTGACCGATTCATAGGACAGAAAAGGTATTGCTCCCCACTTTTTCTTAAATCGCTGAACTCCGGGGTTGACCCCAAGGCCAAGGTTCAAATAGCGTTTACCTTTATTTGCGGCGAGTCTCGCCATCTCGTGGAAAAGCAAATCTGACGCGCCGGGTACGTGAACCGCCCTGGATCGGAAATTGAAGAGATAAAAGGCATAGTCAGCGGAACCGAGATCCAGGATGGTGAATGCTACCAGCTCATGCCCTTTTCTTGCCTCCAAGAGCCGTGCCGTACCAGAACGCTCAAAATATCGGGGTATCTTGCGGAAAATTTCTTGGTGTTCGGTACTCAAATTTCGTTCGGAGACAAAGCTCTCAATGAATAACTCATGCTCTCTTGAGAATGCAGCATCAATCACATTCAGCTCGCGTCTCGCTCGGCGCACCATGTATGCCTCTTCAGGTCGGATGGTAGTCATCGGGAGGTTCACCCGGAAATATTGGTCACTTTCACGTGCCATTGATTGGATTTCCGCGTGAATTCGGGAGGCGATAACGTTTACGGTGATCGGCTGAAAACGCACACACGCGGATTCAAGTGCCGTGCTGATGTCTTCCTGTTGATCAGCGGTCACTTCTAAGCGATAACCGATGAAAATGAGAACAGCTGCGTGGGAATAACACAAATACCCTTTATGTATATTGGGTTCGGCAAAGGAGATGGCCTGGACATAGTCCGGAAGATGCTCCGGGATGAAAGCATTTCTGAACACCATATCTCGCTCTGCTTGAGTCAGCATTGGCCTTTATTCGCCCGCCTCTGTGCCGCAGTAACAAAAGCACGGTGTTGTTTCCATGGGCTTGGCTCATTATGGGTCTAATTTCTTTGCACTTTCATTGTAGTCTCCATCTTTGTTGGAGTCAATTCCGTTCGCGTATATGCTTGCGTTCAACCAGCTACTTGCCGTTAGTTGTTCTCTTACGCGGGGAATGTCATTGAAGATTGACCGTAATAAGACTTTAAGTTACCATTGCAATTACCGAATTGCCGATGAAGTTGCCCAGAGATGTGATGGCTCAAGCATCCTGAATGACTACAAGCCCGGTTAGTACCATGATTACTCAAGAAGAACAAAAGGCGGTACTTGCCCGAGCATATGTGCCCGAACACAGCCCTGAACTCATGGCCAGCATTTCACGGGGGGAACCGTTTCTGTTCGAGGATTATTTCTGCTGTCAAACTCAGTACGGCATTGTCATCGTGGGATATCCTTTGGAGCACGATTTCCAAATTGATCGTTTTGAAGATGTCTTGAACAGAATAATCAAGGCCTTTCGCTCGGTTAGAATATCTCTGATCGCTCCTCAAGCTCCAATCGCATTAAAGGCGACATTTGTCGAACGAAACACAGACAAATATTATGCTCTTGATTTGCCCGCCTCTGTCCGGGCCGGTCCCATGCGACGCGTCAGGAAAGCTCGGGAAGCTGGTACGGTCGAGTACGCTGCAAAGATGACAGATGCCCATCACGATCTTGCCCGAGAATTCGCAGATCGGGTGGGTCTCCCGCCTCGAATTCGCGAGCTGCTGTTCAGGACGCGGGATTACGTAGGAACAGCAAGAGGGGCGTCTGTAATTAATGTATGGGACAGGCGCGACAAGCTTGCAGCTTTTTTCGTGGTTGATTTCGCGCCGAAAGACTTCTCCACGTACGTCATCGGCTGTCACTCCAAATCGAACTATGTTCCAGGAGCTTCGGATCTGCTGATGAGTGAGCTGATCAAGATCAGCAATGGTTTAGGCAAACGTTTCATCCATCTCGGGATAGGGGTAAACGCGGGTATCCGATTATTTAAAGAAAAATGGGGCGGAATTCCAACAATGCCATATGAGCTGTGCGAGATGATTGTGCGAAAATCTTCTCCATGGGATGCGTTCATTGGCAGCATTGGACGCTCTTGAGTCCTGGGTACGCAACCATGTTCTGGCAACTATTGCGGCACCGAGAATTGAGGACGATTTGGCGAGTAAGGAAAGGCGCCCGTGCTTCGTTTCTCGTGGGAACAGCACACTTCTCGCCATATAGCTTCAAGAAATCTCTTAGAAGATTGCTGAAAGAATCTGAGTCGGCGCTGTTCGAAGGCCCCCTTGACGCCTCGAGCATGGAACAAGTCGTCGCCGCCGGCAGGCAGGAACCAAACCCGAATGGCAGCATCCTGGACAACCTCGATTCAAAAGCCATCGAGATTATTGCCAATATCCTACATCTTAAAGTGCCGGGTTATGCATCGTTTCACGGACTGGAGCCCGCCCCGACTCCGAAAACATTCGTGACACAGATCCTTAGCACAATGAAGCCTTGGATGGTTTTCTTCAACATTTACACTGCGTACCTTAAGAAGAACGGCTGGAAATATTCGGTTGATATGGAAGCGTACGCAATCGCGAATGAATTGGGATTAGAGATTGCCTTCATGGAGGCAATCGAGGATCAGATAGAGGTGCTGGAATCCTTGTCTCGTCAGCAAATGACTGATTTTCTAAAAAGAATTGGCTTGTGGCGCACCTACACCCGCGATTTTGTCCGATGGTATCTAGATGGTGATATTACTACAATCGCTAGCAATCCTTATGGCTTTCCCACCCGCAACCCGATGGTGATCGATCGTCGCGATGCCATCTTCTGCGAGAAAATGCAGCCTTATCTGGAACATGGACGTGCAGCCGTCTTTGTAGGGATACCGCATGTTCCGGGGATCAGCCAAATACTGGCCAGGGCAGGATATACTGTGGAGCAGGAAGTGGCCCACGTGGGCCGTAGTCGGTGACGGACTAATCCATGACAGCTTCGCGGCAGCGGAGTAAATTCAGTGCTTTCATAGTCATCACGATCTCTTGTTGTTGATTCCGTACCTCGATAAAAGAATGGACAATTCCTCTGTCTGGTTTTGAACGTGAGCGACTGGTTTCGGTAACGGTTACTCGCAATGACAGTTTGTCACCTGGACGGACAGGTTTGAGCCAGCGAAGTTGATCCACTCCAGGCGAACTGAGACTTGCCACTGCAGACAAATAGTGGTCGACAAAAAGCCGCATCATGAGGCTGGCCGTGTGCCAGCCGCTGGCGATCAGACCCCCAAAGGCTGATTGTGCCGCGGCTTCTGGGGCCGTGTGAAAAGGCTGCGGGTCAAATCGCTTTCCAAAAGCAATGATTTCATCTTCCTCGACTGCAATACAGCCGCATTCATGAACAGCACCTGCCACGTAGTCATCGAAGTACCGATCCTCAATTGGCGTTGTGAACGTCGCTATGTCCATCAAAATTCCAGCCTTAAGAATCCGTGGTAACAAGGATCCTGAGATTAGCTCGCCTCAGATCATTCGTCAACGATCATTCCGGATAATATCATGAGAACCTGTTTCCCTCATGAGATGTCATATGAGACGTCAAAGAATGCCATCAGAGAGGAGAATGCATTCGAGCATTTATCCAGTGGACTTGGTACTCTCTGAAAAAATGATGGACAATCCTAAACAGACTATAGTACGAGTTTAAACATCGATTGAATTGAAATGAATGGAGAGGCTCTAATGAAGAAACATTACACGGCAATTCTTGGTGCGTGGGTTGTCTTGTCAGTGCTATTTGTTGCAGGGATATCGCTGTCGCAAGAAACCACAAAGACACGCCTGAGGCTAAATGGAGCAGCTATGGCTTCGGATATTGTGGACAAGTGGGCCAAACAGTACATGGAAAAAAATCCAGACGTCGAGATAACTGTCATTGGTTCCAGCGCGGGCAAAGGATTCCAGGTCTTTCTCGATGGGGCGGCTGAAATAGCAATGATGAGCAGAGACATAAGGCAGGATGAGCGGAACAAGGCCGGGGAAAAGGGTATAAAATTAGCTGAAAAAGCGATAGGTAAAGCGGCTATAGCCGTGATTACCCACGAGCGCAATCCTGTAGGCGAACTCACCTTGGAACAGCTAAGAAGAATCTACTCTGGAGAATACGACACTTGGAAGCGGGTAGGTGGCCCGGATGAACCTGTAAGATGTCTCACACGCAGAATTCCGGAATCCGGCGGCGCTGTTTTCTTCTGGAATACGGTGCTTCATGGCGAATCTTTTGGCAAAAATGCAGTAATGACCGAAACGTGGGACGCAATTATCACCGTATGTAAAAAAGCACAAGATCTGCCAATCGGGATAGTGCCGTCGAGTCGCAACCTGAGTGGAGTAAAGATCTTGGGAGTAAAAAAAGAGGAGCAATCTCCTGTCCTTCTTCCGAAGGAAGAGACTGTGAAGAGCGGGGCTTACCCGATCACTTTGACTTTTTCTTTTGCGTGGGACGAACGAGTCACGAATCCCGCAATCGCCAAATTTGTTGAGTTTTGCCGAACTCGAGGCGAACAATAGATAGTTCCATTGTGGTAAAATCGCTCTGAAAATCCCTGATTCTCAACAACGACGGCATTCTTCTCGATTATCAAGAATAGCGGCTATTGCGCATGTGGATTGGAGAACGAGCTAATATCGCTGCACAATAGTAGGCGTTTGCTCATTCTTGAGAAATACGGGATTCGGAGCGCACATTGATATATTTGTTCTCTTTCATATTATTTCTCAGCGCGGCTATGGTGCTCTGGGTTCAGCCGATGTTCGGAAAGATGGTCCTGCCTGTTCTCGGCGGCAGCCCTGCTGTATGGAATACTTGTCTTGTCTTTTTTCAAGCTGCTCTTCTGATCGGGTATTTTTATGCTCATCTCCAAAGCAAAATTCGTTTTTCCAGGCAAGTGATTGTTCACCTGGGATTATTGATCTGTTTCATGTTTTTTCTGCCGATTCGACTGCCCGTAGGTTGGTTTCCCCCGACGGATGCCAATCCTGTGCTGTGGCTTCTGGCGGTGCTCCTATTTTCTCTCGGATTCCCTTTTATATTGTTGTCCGGCACATCGCCATTGCTTCAGAGATGGTTTTCCCTCAGCCGCGAGCCGGGATCCAAAGATCCCTATTTTCTTTACGCCGCAGGAAACGCTGGAAGTCTGCTTGGATTGTTTTGCTACCCGATTCTGTTCGAGCCTTATCTCAGCCTTTCTTGGCAAAGCGATACGTGGAGCATCGGGTATATCATTCTTATTTTATGCATTGCCGCAGCAGGGGCTTGGTTGTGGAAGCGGACGCTGTCCATGGATTCATTAGAAGGCGCTTCGTCTGAGGCCCCGACCAATTGGTTAAGACTAAAATGGGTGCTTCTCTCGACAATCCCATCGAGCATGCTTCAGAGCGTTACATCGTTCATGACTACTGATGTGGCGCCTGTGCCTCTGCTGTGGGTGCTCCCTCTGGGCGTGTATATGTTGTCCTTCATTCTGGTTTTTGCGCGGCGTGAACTCATCACTCGCAGATCCATCGTGAGACTTCAACCCATAGCTCTGATCGCATTGTCGCTCGTGGCGTTCTGGCCAGGTGAATGGGGCTTCCTCTTAAGCATTTCCGCGAGTTTGTCAGCGCTTTTTCTCACGGCAATGGCCCTCCATGGCGCTCTGGTTCGCTCTCGGCCTTCGGCAGATCGCCTCACGGAATTCTTCATGTGTCTCGCTCTGGGTGGTGTGCTGGGAGGAGTCTTCAGTGCGATCATCGCGCCACTGATCTTCAAGCGATTCCTGGAATTTCCCCTGATGCTAATGCTCGCGGCAATGATGGTCCCCAGTGAAAAAAGTGAGTCATTTTGTGAGCGTTTCAAGATGCTTGATTTTCTGTGGCCCTTGTCCATAGCGATACTTGGCGCGGTTTTCCTGACGGCAAGTTACCTGTGGTGTTTGGGTTTCGTCTCGGCTGGCAATCGCGTCGTTGAGCAGATTTTCGGACTGGTTCTAGGGATTCTATTGTGTATATGCTATTTCTCTCGAAATACAGCTGCGAGCTTCAGCCTTGGACTGGGAGCCTATATGTTGACAGGCTTCATGTCCGGCAACATCCACACCAATACGATATACATGGAGCGAAGTTTCAACGGCGTCTTTGGCGTTCACCTTGATTCCGGCAAAAGCCTGATCATGTTGACTCACGGGAACGTGTCGCATGGGAGCCAGTTCGTCGATCCACAATCAAAGCACAATGCTACAAGCTATTATTATCCGGGAGGACCATTGGGCCAACTGTTTAAGAACCTTGGCACTTCGCCGGCAGGTCGTTCCGTGGGTGTAATAGGCTTGGGAACCGGCGCCATGGCCTGCTATGCCACGGCCGATGACCATTGGGTCTTCTACGAATTGCATCCGGGAATAGCGCGAATGGCCCAAAATCCTGCTTTTTTCTCATACCTCTCGGGATGCAAGGCGAAGATCGACGTTGTATTAGGGGACGGAAGATTGTCGCTTTCAAAATGTCCGGACAAGAACTTCGATGTCATACTCCTCGACGTGTTCAGTTCTGACTCCGTACCCGTTCACCTTCTTACTACAGAAGCCCTGAACATGTACTTGTCCAAGCTCAAGGACGATGGAGTGATCGCAATACATATCACTAACCGATACGTAGACCTGTCACGGGTCATAGGAAATGTTACTCGCAGCTCAGGGATTAGGGCCTTTGAGAAGAAACATACACCTCCCCACGATGCAACAATCATTCATGATGCAGACGCGTCAATATGGGCGGTTGTTTCCCGTGATAACACTTTATTGACGCAATTGATCAATCAGGGGTGGAATCCGCTTCCTGACGATTCTCAGCCTGCCCCTTGGTCTGATGACTACTCGGGCCTTTTTAGGTATATCAAGTTTCGTTGAGCATCTGGGTGATGACAACGACTCGATTGTATCTGTCTGACCTGCTATTTCAGCTTGATATATTCCCCAGGGTGCCAGGAAAAAGAGCGGAGTGAATATCTCTTCATAGATCTCTTTTTTGCAGAAGGGGCAAATGCCAATAACCTGGGCAGTATGGATTCCCGACGCAGAGATATGATTGACCTATAACTCTTCAACAGTTATTCTCGAAGTGCGTCGGTTTTTGAATGCTTTTTGTCTGAATACGAATCATCTTTGTGACAGAGGTTGGCCTTATGGAATTGGGAATTGCCGAAATAGGATTCAATCTCGATTTTCTGTGGCGTCTGCTGAGCATCGTAGTCATAGATTTGATTCTCGCAGGTGACAACGCGGTAATCATTGCTATGGCGGTCCGATCGTTGCCTCGGGAACAGAGGCGAAAGGGGATCATCTTAGGTGCGGGGGCTGCAGGTACCTGCTTCGAGTAATACTGACTTTTTTTGTCTCTCAGCTACTCCAGATGAGCTTTGTAAAGCTCTTCGGCGGAGCCGTAATCCTTTGGATTGCAGTGAAACTCTTCGTTGAAGGGGCCCCTGAAGAGGGAATTGACAAAGAAGCTGTAACCATTTCCCAAGCGATCAAGACCATTGTCATCGCAGATATCAGCATGTCTCTGGATAACGTGTTGGCAGTGGGAGGAGCATCCGGCGGCAGCCTGTTCTTACTGCTCTTCGGCCTTGGATTGAGCATTCCGTTTATCGTGTTCACAAGCAATCTGCTATCCTCGCTAATGGACAGGTATCCCATAATAATCTATTTTGGTGCGGCGATACTTGGTAAAGTTGGTGCGGAAATGATCATTACCGACCCTGTAGTGATGAACTTTTTTCAGCCTGGAAAGATACTTCAGTATTCGCTGGAAATAGTATTCGCAATAATGGTGATTGTCGTAGGCAAACTGTGGCTGAGATGGAAGTTTAAATCGGAAGAAATGGAAATCGCACAACCGGCTCAAGAAATCACTTCTGAGTCAGCAAGTGCGGTGTCCGGTGAAAAGGAATAGATAGAGCAAATGGCAATTCTTACAATTTCGAGAGAGTTTGGGAGCGGCGGCAGAGAAATCGGAAGAGAAGTCGTCACTCAGTTGGGCTACGAATATCTAAAGAGAGAGACATTTTTCAAAGAGGTTGGCGCACAGGGCAAGAAATGGGAAACATGGGGCAAAGGCCTTGATGAGCATTCTCCTTCCGTTTGGGAAAAATACGATTGGTCCTTCAGAGGATTCGGTGCCCTAACGAGAAGTATCCTTTTGGAGTATGCCGCAAGAGATAACGCCGCCATCATGGAACGTGGGGGCAATTTTCTTCTCAATGGGGTCCCCCATGCGTTCAGAATCCGCGTAATAGCACCGCTTGAAGCGCGGCTCGAGAGAGTCATGATCAGGGAGTCTGTGGACTATGACACCGCTCGATGGTTAATCGAGCGCACTGATCACGAAAGATCTCAGTTCATTTGGGCCCTGTACGGGAAGGATTGGAGCGATCCTGCGTCCTATGATGCGGTGTTCAACACTGGAGATCAGTCGATCGAGGAAGTAGTCCATACTGTCTGCGAAGCCTTGCGACATCGAGATAAACTCAAGACTGATAAGGTACAGAGAGAATTGGAACTCCATTCACAAGCCGCTAAAATAGAGGCAGGCCTGTTCACCTATCCATACCTCTTCGTGAATACTCTCGAGGTATCTGTTGAAGGAGAGACTCTCGTAGTGAAGGGCATTGTGCGAGATCCAAAACAAAAGAAACGTGTCGAAGATATTTCGCAAAAACTAGCTGGAGGTTTTCCCATCAGGAATGATTTGCACTACAGAATGTAAAGGTTTTTTCATTCCTCTTCCACACTTTACCGCAATCGATTGGTCAGTTTCTTTTACAGTATGTAAAAGGGACTGACAATCCTCGTCCTGGAATGCCTTCTGTTTTCGCTCAAACAATCTTGAGAAGAGGCTTTTGATCTCTGTCAATAGGCAAGCTCCAATGGCATACCCTTTGCTCGCAGGATGATTTTCGAGAGTCTTGTATGTCAGATCTAGGGGCGCTGGATGTCTTCCACTAACTCAACACAACATAAGATTTTGTCTCTTGAAGCATGGCACAGCCAATCGGCCGAAGCTGCTGCAGAGAAGCTGTCTGCTCATCTGGAGCATGGTCTTACCCCTGAAGTTGCAGCACAGCGATTGGCCGAAATAGGTCGTAACGAGCTACGCGAGGCTCCTCCTACTCCCTTCTGGAGACTTGTGCTTCAGCAGTTCGAGAGCTTCGTCGTGATTATGCTTGTCATGGCCAGCGCGATCTCCGCCTTGTTGGGCGACTATGTGGAAGCTGCGGCCATAATCGCTATTGTCCTGATCAACGCAATCATCGGTGTGATACAGGAATCTAAAGCCGAGGAGGCACTTGCTGCTCTCAAGAAGATGGCAGCCCCCAACGCGAGCGTGATTCGCGGGGGATCGCGCACCATTATACCTAGCGGCGAACTAGTACCCTGGAGACATCGTTGTCTTGGAGGCCGGCAATTACGTGCCCGCTGACTTGCGTCTGGTAGAATCCGTGAACCTGCGGATTGACGAAGCTGCGCTCACCGGCGAATCCGTGCCGGTGGAGAAGAAAGCGCAGGTATATTTGGAGCCCGATATCCCGCTGGGAGATCGGCTCAATACAGCGTTCATGGGCACTCTCATTACTTACGGTCGCGGCCGGGGGATAGTCGTGGCCACAGGCATGCACACCCAGATGGGTCTAATTGCAGAAATGCTCCAAACTCTGGAGGCCGAACCAACGCCGCTTCAACAACGGCTGGACGAATTGGGCAGACAGCTCGGTTACGCTGCGCTAGCCATCTGCGCTCTGGTTTTTTTTGTGGCCCTGTTCAACCAGACCAACCTCGGCCTCATTTTCGTTCAAGACGGCGGACTTCTCGTTTACTTGCGACAGTCCTCTACAGTCCTCAGCGAGGTCTTTCTCATTGCGGTGAGCCTCGCTATCGCTGCTGTGCCCGAGGGACTGCCTGCAGTGGTAACCATCACGCTCGCTCTGGGCATGCGCGAAATGATCAGAAGACATGCTCTCATCCGTCGCTTGGCTGCTGTGGAAACACTCGGCTCTGCCAGCATAATTTGCTCGGATAAAACTGGCACGCTTACCCAAAACCAGATGACAGCCGTGCGCCTCTGGGTGGATGATCACACTTTTGGCGTTACAGGCGAAGGTTATGCGCCTCGTGGAGAATTTGTGTTAAACGGGCAACCGGTAGAGATGAACCAATATCCGGGGGCACTCACAGTTCTTTGGGCGGCTGTGCTCGCCTCCGACGCTTCCCTGGAGATTTCGGGCTCGTCCGATTATCGTGTGATAGGAGACCCGACTGAGGGAGCTCTGGTAGTAGCAGCGGCAAAAGCGGGAGCACATAGACATAAACTGGAGAAGGCTTATCCGCGAGTTTGTGAGATCCCCTTCGACTCCGACCGCAAGTGTATGTCCACTGTCTTGGACATAGTCGCGCCGCAGCCAGGTGATCCAGGTCCGTTCCGCGAGAATTCCGGCGCCCCCGGTAAACTGTATGTAACTACATGCAAAGGAGCTCCGGATTTGGTTCTGCAGCTCTGCACGCACTACCATTGCGTGGACGATGAGACCGCTGCGCTCACTGAAGACATGCGTTCTCGCATAGTTGCAGCCAACGCAGCCATGGCTCGTGAAGCGCTTCGCGTTTTGGCAGTGTCCTATCGGGCGGACGACGCACCGCCTCAGGATGTCACCCCCGCGGGAGTTGAGCACAGCCTGGTCTTTTTGGGCCTTTTTGGCATCATTGACCCAGCCCGACCCGAGGTGCTTCCAGCCATAGAAAAAGCGCGGCATGCAGGAATTCGGACGATAATGATCACTGGAGACTATCCGGATACAGCCGCGGCTATAGGTCAAAACATCGGTTTATTGAAGACGGGGCGCCAAGTAATGTCCGGGCCAGCGCTGGACAAAACAGATAACGCAAGTCTGCTTAATGCGCTCGATACCACAGACGTTTTCGCTCGCGTGAACCCGGAGCACAAGATGCGCATAGTAGATGCGCTCAAGCAGAAGGGCGAGGTCGTTGCCATGACGGGCGATGGTGTGAACGATGCACCCGCTCTCAAACGTGCTGATATCGGAGTTGCCATGGGCATCACCGGCACAGACGTGGCAAAAGAAACCGCGGACATGGTGCTTACCGATGACAATTATGTGAGCATCGTGGCCGCAGTAGAGCAAGGCAGAATCATTTACGCCAATATCCGCAAGTTCGTGTTTTTCTTACTTTCTTCAAATGTAGCAGAGATCATGATCATCTTCTTACCCACGCTCTTTGGCCTGCCAAGCCCTCTTACGGCCATTCAACTATTGTGGCTCAACCTGGTTACGGATGGAGCGCCTGCTCTGGCGCTGGCCAAGGAAAAAGGGGACCCGGATGTGATGGAGCACCCGCCTCGTCCCAAGACCGAGCCCATTATTCACGGCCCGATGCGTCTGGGAATTGTTATTCAGACCATCACGCAGACCTGCGCAACTCTCGGGGCTTTTATCCTGGGTTTGATCTGGCATCTCCAGGCGACCAATGCTATTCCGGCAGATGTCAACCCTGTGGTATTTATTTTCAAGTATAACTGGACCGGCGTGGATGTCCAAACCGCACAAACTATGGCTTTTGTAACGCTTTCCATGTGTGAGTTGTTCCGTGCCTTCACTGTCCGCTCCGAGCGGCTCTCGATATTTACTATTGGGCCGTTTTCTAATCCCTATCTTGTCGCAGCGGTTCTCTTGTCTATCGTATTGCTAGGAGCAACTGTTTTAGTGCCGTTCCTCAATCCTGTGTTCAACACTCACCAGCTTAGCCTTACCGAATGGGTGGTGGTGATCGGCTTGGCACTGATCCCGGCAGTAACGGAAGAAATCACGAAGTTGTATTTTCGTTTGAAGAAATAGTCGAATGGAGAGTAGGTGTAAGCGCTTGCAAATTACACTAAACAGAGGATAGAACATTAGTAGGAACGGTCCGGCGTTCACGAAAATTGAGGACCTGTGGGCCCTGACCGCTTCGCACCATTATTGAATGGTCGACCTGAGTCGACCCGAACAGGAAAGGGACCATGCCAATCAAAGAATACTTGTGTGGAAACTGCGGTTCTGTTAGCGAACTGCTAGTGGGAATAGGGCGAAATTCAGATGAAATCACTTGCAGATCATGCGGAAGTGGCGAATTGCAGGAGCGCATTTCTGCCCCTGCTCCACCCGTGATCAACAGCACAGGCGGTCATGCAGGAGGGACTACCTGCTGCGGGGGGAATCCATCCACCAAAGGTTGTGTGCCCGGCAGTTGCTGCGGGTCTTAGCCAGATTCCGTAAGCCAGACGTCGTTGTGCAGACCAAACCACTCTGGCGGACATAATGTTCCCGACTGCTATTTGTGCTGGAGGCGGCTGGTGGAATTGAACCACCGATATGGGTTTTGCAGATCTTTGCCTTCCCCTTGGCAGAGCCGTCTCATTCCATGACAAGTCGGCCGATCTTCGTAAATTCGCCGGCATGTACTAAGCCACACGGATGAATACGATAAATATGCCTCTTTTCTGATAAATAGTACATGCAATCATCAGTGAGTTTCGCGGCCGGGGGCGAAAACTCCCCCGAGGTCCGGATACGATGGACAAAAAGCTCGCAAAAGAAAAGGGTGCTTTGGAGACCCCCTGTGAGTTTCTTGCACACTATGTTCGTCGCAACACATGGTTTTATAAGTCAATTGTGGCTTGAAATGTACTAAAGTGGATCAGTACATTACAGAATGGCCACAATGCATAATGTAATTCAACGGATAAGGTGCGGCGCACAAAAGTTTGTTTCAGCGAGCCGGGAATCTGAGTATTCATGACGTTATCGTGTTTTTGAGACAAATGACTTTGACGGATAATTTGTAGTCAAACCGTTTCTCAAACCCAACCTGGTTGATTAGTGCTAGACGAATTACCTTCATTTTATAGATTATTTCGATTCACAGTGCAGTGGAAGGGCCTAACCTAGGGTTAGTAGTCTAATCACATGACCAAACTTTTGTCGGCATCTTTCCGGAGCGTCAGCGGAATTGCGTGGAGCAATTGATAGGCAGGATTATGTTGGTGCTGAAGCGGCGGCCTTGAGGCTTAGGCACCGGGCTTCCGAAGCCTTTCCTGGCTGCTTCCAGACTTGGTATGTAAGAGACCTGCTATGAAAAATCTTGGTGAAGCTACGCACTATAATAAAGCTAGAAATTACAATGTTAGTGAGTTGAATTAGGTAGACATTTTAGGGGGGGGTGCTATAATGGCTTATGGTGTTTGCGATGGCAGTTCGGATAAGAGGGGGAAGGATAGCTTTGCGACTGGACCATCTGGCTTATAACCTTAAGAATACAACGTTTGTTGGTTGTTAGGCAGTGTCCTAAGCGAAAAGCTGGCCGGCAAAATGGAATTATTCTGTTCTACGGACCTGACTTCAGGAATCGTATCGAAAAAGGCGTTTCGAGAGTGTTTCATCTTTCCAAGATCTACATGAAAGGAGGCTCGGTATGTCCAAGAAGATCCTGATCGTCGATGACGAACCCGATATGGTGACCTTTTTGCAGTGTTTGCTGGAAGATAACGGCTATTCTACGGTCATCGCCCGAGACGGCGAAGAAGGCCTGAAGGTGGCAAAATCAGAAAGGCCGGATTTGATTTCCCTCGATCTCCTGATGCCCAATCAAACTGGAATCAAGATGTTCAGGGAACTCCGAAAGGACGACGAAGTAAAAGACATCCCGGTTGTCATGGTCACCGGCTTCGCTAAAGACGATGTGCCGCAAATGGATTTCAAAGTCTGGATCAGCAAAAGATCCATCAAACCGCCGGAAGCGTATATTGAAAAACCGGTTGATAAAGACGTTCTGCTGGAGGCGATCAAGAAAGCCGTTGGCTGATGATCGTCTTAGGATTCTGGATGAGAGGGCCGGGGATGATAACCGGTTCAACCCCGGCCGTCACGAGACTACATAAATGCTTTCATGGACTTCTCCCATAGAATTCCTCGGGAAATTTGTCACGAGCCTGAGTTTTAAGCTCAGCTTTTATGCCGGGCTCATCATGTTTGTGGCTCTTCTAGCTTTCACGTTCCACAGCATCTCTACTCAGGAAGAGAGTCTAATCCAGGAAAGAATCAAGGGGGCGCTGAAAGATTCCGAAGTCATAAAAGCCGCGATTTGGAACGGCATGATGACCAAGGACAGGCAGGTCATTCGCCAGATCGTAGAAGCGATTGGAAGTCAAGAGGGCTTCAAGGAAATCAATATTTACGATCAGAAGGGCATACTTCATTATACGAGCAATCGTGACAAGATTTCCATCATAGGGTCCCCTATAAGCGAGAATCCGCTACTCGCGGATATCGAGCATAACCCCGAAATGCGGTACAGGTTCGGTGAAAACGGCCACAGCTTGAATGTCGTCAATCCACTCAGGAATACCCAAGGCTGCTCCACAATCGATTGTCATGGCAGCTTTTCTGTCACTCCCATTCTAGGCGCTCTGGAATTAAGGCTTCCACTAGAAAAATTCCGAGAACGTATAGACAAACAAGCGAAAGAAACGCTGCTGTTTGCTGCAGCCTTGTTTGTGCTGGTTTCGACCATTGTGGGACTGGTGACCAAGTTCGGGGTAATACCTGCGATTCGCCGACTTCAGGAAAACGCGAGGAACCTGGCTTCCGGGCATTACAATCCGCGACTTAAGGACTACGGGTCAGACGAAATGGCTGAGCTTGCGCGCTCCTTTGACGAGATGAGCGAGCAAATTACTGAAAGCCAGACTCGGCTCGAGGAAAGTCGACGCTTGTACAGGGAATTGTTCCAGAAAGTCCCCTGCTATCTGACAGTCGTCAATCCAGAATATCGAATAGTGCGTTCAAACGAGGCCTTCAAGAACGAATTCGGTGACCTGAGCGGCAGAAGGTGCTATCGGGCCTACAAAGGGCGAGAATCAAGATGTGAGAATTGTTTGGTCGAAAGGACGTTCGCGGACAAATTGCCCCATCGTTCGGAAGAAGTATGGAAGACCGGTGAATATGGAGAAAACATCTTCGTGATCTTGAATACTTCCCCAATATTTAATGAGCATGGGGAGGTATCGGAAGTGCTGGAAATGGCCGTTGACGTCACTCGAGTAGAAAAGCTTCAAAAACAACTCAAGAAAAAAGAGAAGCAATTTCAAACTCTTTTTGAGCACGTACCGTGCTACCTTACCGTCGTGGAACAGTCTTTCAAAATTGCTTTCGCGAACAAAGCTTTTGCACAAGATTTTGGTGAAGCTATTGGAAAAAATTGCTATGTCGTGTATAAAGGGCGTGATGAGAAATGTGAGGATTGTCCCGTCGAAAAAACATTTGCCGATGGCGCTATTCATTTTTCCGAAGAGATTTGGCACAAGAATGGAGACACCAAGTACATCGTGGTGAGGACAGCCCCGATCACGGATGAACACGGCAATATAGTCGAAGTAATGGAGATGTCCACGGACATTACAGAGATCAAAACCCTTCAAAACGAATTGGCCGTTTTGGGCGAAACTATAGCAGGAATGTCGCACGATGTGAAAAACATCCTTTCAGGTTTGGAGGGAGGAGTATATATTGTTGATTCTGGTCTGAAACAGGGAAGACAGGACAGAATCGGGACCGGCTGGAATATGGTGAAAAAGAACGTAGGAAAGGTCTCGGAGCTAGTCAGCGACATCCTTTACGCGTCGAAAGAAACGGGTCCCTGAATACCAGGAATGCGATATTGCTTCACTCCTCACCGATGTGTACGATTTATACGAGAAAAGGGCCCGGGACAGCGGTATTGATCTCGTTAAAGAATTTAGCGAATACATGGGGACAGCCTTTCTGGACCCAAAAGGCATTCACAGCGCAATCTCAAATCTTATTTCGAATGCAATTCAGGCCTCCGCTTCCACCCCAGGCGATCGAGAATTGCGAATTTCCGTTGGAGGCCGTGTTGAAAATTCGATACTATTCATTTGGGTTGCCGATAATGGGATGGGAATGTCGGAAGAAGTGATGCAAAGACTTTTCACCAAATTTTACTCCACAAAGGGTTCCAGAGGCACCGGTCTAGGTCTCGTCGTAACCCAAAAAGTGATAGAAGAGCACGGAGGAAATATTTCAGTAGAATCAACCCTTGGAATGGGGACCAGGTTCCATATTGAGATTCCGTTGAAGCAACCCAAACAGATGAAAGCTTCGGTTGGAGTCTAGTATGGCGACTGCGAATTCAAAAGTTGTAAGTATGTCAAAATATCTTAAGAGAAAGGTGGGAGGTGCTATGAAGGGAATTGGGCTGTGCGCTATTTTCTCTCGACAAGGCGACTGGGCGTTTGACTACGCTTTGGCTCTGGCAAGACATCACAAGACCAGACTAAATGTTTTTCAATTTCTCGAGTCCCCCTATACTCTGCGCAGGGATGTTGTATTTGTGGATGAAAAAAAAGAGGAGACTGCTAAAGTAACCCCTGACTTGATAGCTAAAAAAGACAGGGTGTTAAGAGAAAACTACGACGAACGTCTTGGCGATTATGTGGATGTGGGGTTCCGGCTCTGCGAAGGCAATGATGAATGGGAACTTAGGAAGTGCTTCCGAAAAGGGGATTATGAGATTCTCGTAATAGGCTACAACGCGAAGGACGCAAGCTTCGGCGGGACGACCACCATCGAGAAGTTCGCTTCCGAGTTCAAGGCTCCTGTGGTGCTTATTGGCCCTGATTCTCCTGATGTCGTATATTTGAATGAAGCAGCAAGCGAACGAGTTGGTGACCTTATACTGGACAACAAGAAATGGCATGCCCTGGAACATAAGTCCAAATAAACGCTCCTGGAGAAAGCCTCTCCACGAAAGTCCTGAAGTTTAAACTTCGGGACTTTTATGTCTCGTTTGAGCGCTTTTAGTAGAAAGGATTTTTTTCGTGAGATTTGACAGTCGAGAAGAGTTTGAACTCAATGTACACAAGTGTTTCGGTAGAATTTTTGAATTGCTTACGGCAATTGACACTACAGTTACTGAACAAGCTGAAATAGAAATGAATAACGGCGAAGCCGGTGTGATGAGCGATTTGAGAGACAAGCTCGAAGAAGCCATTCTGCAATGTCATCTAGCATGGCAATATCACAGATTGTCGAGAATGGGAAGCGCCAGCACCTGGGACCGTATTGACAACACTGGAGCGACGAAAGAGTGATTCTATGCTTCCCCGCCCTCCTCCCTGTTGCTCAACTCCAGCAAATAGCAATCAAATTGATCCGCAAACCTCTCAATTATTTCCTTTAGATCCCTTCCAGAATCCTTAGCTTCATTTTGAAGCATGTGCCAGAAGGAATCCAGGTCTGGAAATGCGCCTGCCCCAATTGACACGACCAAAGTATTTCCGCACGTACAGTGGCGATACAGCATCATAAACGGATGCGAACTGGTTAGATGCCGGCAGTCCTCAAAACAGTGCCCTTTCGGCTGAGTTGCGCAACAGTACTCCGCTACGTTTCGGAATTTTGTCCCGCAGACTCGACACTCCCTGGGAAACAAGCCTTCTCCTTCATTCATTTCGGCTAGGAGCCTCAAGAATTTCAGGAAGCGCTTGTTATACCCGCTGACGGTGTTTTCCTCGCGAGGGATACAGATCTTCATGGCCGAATCTCGTGTTCATTCGGAGGCCCTCTAGCCAGAGTCCCTTTGGTGCCGCCGCGTTAGGTTCTATCGCAACGGCACCGGGACAGCATCACATGTCTTCTTCTTCGTCCGGCCAGGTTACGTATGGTTTCTCAATGTCTACCATTGCATTAACCATCAACTCCACAAGACCAGTATACCAGATTCCGGTGGTTTCAAACACCTCATACTGGTCCATCATATCTCGAATCATGCCTTTGCAGTTAGAGCACGGTGCGCACACCATCTTCCGAATGGAAGGATCCATTTCTCCCTGGAAGGCATCGAGAATCTGTGCCAATTTCTTACGGCCGGAAACCAGACGCTTCCAGTCTGGGAAATTGCCCGACGACATTATTGCGAAGCCCGATCCACCCCCACAGCAGTAGTTCTTGACTCCATGCGGCGCCATCTCCCGGAATCTGCCTGGAGGGAAGATCGCCTTCAGTATTTCCCGCTGAGGCTTAACAATTCCCATCAATCGGACGATATTGCACGGATCGTGAAGTGTCACAGGAAAGTCATTTTTCGACGCATCGAATTTGATCTTCCCGCTTTTCACTATATCCCAAAGTAGCGTATAAGAGCTCTCCCTGGGTATGAGCTGTACGCCGGGAAGCAAGCGGTCCGCGATAACTGACAGCGCCTTGTGAGCGTGTCCGCACTCGCCTATAACCATTTTTTTGACTCCGAGCTCTTTTGCAACCTGCAAGTGCTGGAGCGCAACGCGAGCAAATTGGACGTCGTCTGTACCACAGACCGTAGTTCACTCCGTCGTAGCCGGACAAGTCAGTGGCGATGGTGTAGTTGATCCCTGCCGCATCGAATAGTATGGCGAACGCCATGGGATTCTCGGGCCATGCCATAAATTCGCCAGCATTGTGCAGAAGAAGTATATCAGCCCCTTTTTTGTTTACCGGGATAGAGATTCTTCTTCCGATCTTTTCTTCGATGTCATCTTCCAGGTACTCAATGATATCCTGCACAGCGGCTTTGGTCATCCCCGTGCTTGAACCGAACTGGAGCTGTTTGACCGAGCCTTTGTCATGCACCTCCAGAGCGGATATGCCCATCTCCATGCTAAAGATCTTACGCAGTTCATGGTTGATCAGTCCGTTGTCAACTCCGATTGGGCATACTTGAGCGCAACGGCGGCACAGGGTGCAGCGATACGCCAGTTCAGCAAGCCTGGCAATCGTGTTCCAGTTGAGGTCGATATCGTGTCCGCGAAATGCGGCCAGTATTTTGCCGTTCTTGGAGAGGTACTTCTTTGCAATTTTGCGAAGCACGTCCGACCGAAATGTCGGCCGGTAGATATCCTTTTTCCCGCTCATTTCAAAAGCTGGGCATGCATCTGCGCAAGTCTGACATTTGGCGC
The DNA here is from genome assembly GCA_963700305.1 of uncultured delta proteobacterium. GTDB lineage: Bacteria > Desulfobacterota > Desulfomonilia > Desulfomonilales > Desulfomonilaceae > Desulfomonile. The sequence continues at coordinate 186,283 of CAVOXB010000012.1, read as the reverse complement.
AGTATTCCAGCGAAAGGCTAAGCGGCTGAAGGAAAGTCCAGTTGTTTTCTTTGGTTAAAAGCTTGCCAAGTCCCCTCAGGAATGCTTCTACCAGTTCCTTCTCTTCCTCAGGACTTTTGGGCCGAGGCAGATTTAACGCGCTTACGCCGTCAAGTGAGTGCTCCCACCGGCCTTTTTGGTCGTCGGAAAGAGGAGCGATCGGCTGCTCCTCGAAATTTTCATACGGAGACGGGAGCTTAGGCAAATCTTCGACTCTTATGTTTACGAGCTGTTCGGCTGGCTTGGAAATATCTTCCGCTCTCATGTTTACTCCTTGATCACTTATCTGCCTTAGGCGCCCACGGATTGGAGGTGGCTACGTCGGCCCAGCTCTTGGTTCCGCCTTCCGCACTTATGTGAGCAGCGGACCACGAAACGGGATATCCGAGATAGGTTTTGATTTTTGCGTCCATGCCGGGGTCTCCAACATTGGGATCGTCATCCCACTTCACCTTGTCCCACATAAAGTACTTGGAAACCATGTGGGTCATATGGGTAAAGGGAAAATAGACCCAAAATCCCAAAAACAGCAGGAGATTGATCACGTGCAGCCCGGTCATGTTCACTGCCGCCGGCTTGAATGTGAGAACCCCGACCAGATATCGCCGTGCGATATCAAACCGCGGGTCCGCCAGCCAAACCAAGAAACCCGTAAAGAATATTCCAGCCAACCATATAAGGTTCAAGTAGTCAATGCCAGCCGTCTGGTCGTTGAGAGCCGGATCGCTAAGCCGCTTGAAAATAAGCCCGAGAGCTCCGATCGTCCCAAGCACAAACCCGATGACTCCAAGTACCTGCGTCAAGGCTTGGATGAGTGAGGCCAGCGCTGACGTGGATGGAGGCATTCCGATAATCTCTAATAATGCCCCAAATGTCAGAAGGACTAAACCGCCGATACACATATACAATCCAAAGTGAAATGGAAATGACCAGTACCATAGCGGTCGATTGTCTTCATGAAGGGCCCTTATAAACAGGATCTCCGGAATCATGAATCTGTATTGCGCCAAATGATCTTTATGCCGAGTCTTCTTCCAGTGATCCACTTCTTCGAAGAATGATCCGCCATAGGCCTTGCCTTCGTGCGGAATTGGATACAGTTCCCAGCGAACGTGCATCGGCATAGTGGCGTACTTGAGGATCTTTGCGGCAAAAGCCGCCACAAAGACCAAGCCACTCACGTACGTCAATAATATAAGGATGACGTCCATTACGTTCCTCCTGTGATGATTTGGTGTTTGCTGCTTCAGTTCGGAGGATAAAATCAGTTTAACCGATATGTACAGTCCTGTCCAGAAGAAATTAGGGGGTAGTTGTGCAGTTTTTGTTCCGATGATTAAAAAGTTGAAAACATGGGTCTTCTTTGCGGAAATTCGAGCGCCTCCATGTTGCACTATTTTGGAACCTGATCAAATTTGACTCCGTCATTTTATGGGGATCCTATTTGGAAATTCATGTATTAGCCTATGTCGAATCACTTCTATAATGCATGCAAGCGGAGACGACTACTGCTCTTGCATGGAAGATTGTTTACTGTAACATCGGAGTAAGTTTGATAATGGATCACCAAATAACATTCTGTAAACATTCCTAATTTCGTCCCAATGGTTTCACGATCAGTTGTCGCTGTATCGGCGCCTCGAAAAATTAACCAATATGATCTGTCAGGAAAAATTAGCACACGTTTACGCATGACGCCGCGCATCGGCACAGGTGATATTACTCGCATGCAAAATCGATTTTCCCATTCAACGCATTGAAAAGAGAACCTACAATTCAGGGGCTTGACAATTATGGGCAAATGCTCATAATCAATAGCGGAGTGTAACGAATGGCCAGACCAAAATTTTGTCGCAGAGTCAGTCAGCAACCGGCTTGCAGGATCTTCAAACCTGTTGGCGTGCCTGTCAAGTTCCTTGAGGAAATTGTCCTCTCTGTGGACGAATTTGAGGCCATAAGATTAGCTGATCTAGAGGGGCTTTACCAGGAACAAGCAGCAGAGCGCATGAACGTGTCACGCCAAACTTTTGGAAGAATCGTGGAATCAGCGCGGCGCAAGGTGGCTCAGGTCTTGTCTAAGGGTCTGGCACTTCGCATTGAAGGAGGCGAAGTGGAACTTTCTGAGAAAAGAACCTTCAAATGTGATCGGTGTCAGGGTATTTGGAATGAGCCGTTTGGGACGGGCAGACCCGAGAAATGTCCGGAATGTGAAAGTAAATCGTTTCATCGGTTCGAGGTTCTTCCCGATCCTGGGATAGGGACGGGTTCTGTCAAGAAAAGCACTTCTGCATCCACAGGGCAGACCGACAGACCGGACGCGGCGCAGCGGATCCGCGACCAGAACGAACGAAAAACTAAGAAGGAGACAGCAGATTATGAGAATTTGTTTTCCAGCCAAAACATTAGAGGGTATGAACAGCGTGGTTTTTGAGCATTTTGGATCAGCCCCAGGCTTTGTCATCGTCGATACAGAAAATATGAAGTTTGAAGAGATTCAGAACGGTGATCAGCATCATGCCGAGGGAATGTGTCAGCCATTGAAGGCGCTGGGCGGAGTTGAAGTTGACGCAGTAGTTGTGGGCGGCATTGGAATGGGTGCACTGATGAAACTTCAGGCCCAAGGGGTGACGGTCTATCGTGCCGCCGACGGGACAGTGCTCCAGAATATGGATCTCATTCAGAACGGCAATCTTCCTCAGTTCGAGGCCCGACATACGTGTGGTGGTCACCAAGGTGGATGTGCGCATCACTAGAGTTTTTCGTTGGGGAGGAGCGCAGTCGGTTTGATTGACGACTTCAATCACATGGACTTCGCTTTTCCCCGATTTATTCTTATGGCTGAGATCTGTTGAACGCTTGGGCACGAATACTGTCCCTCGGAGGATCCAGGAGTTTGCTTCAGTTATGAAACCGAGAATCAATTTCAATGAGAAATATTTAAAATATATTAAGGAATTTTGCGCGATAGGGGCAGATACGAGATTATTCCCCAAGAAATGCTCGACCTGTGGATGCGAATATTCCAGTTTTCCGGACTACATTCACGGCACCTTTCCTGTTGCCCACGGATTAGAGCCCTACATAGATCCCCTTGATGCGCTCCATACCATGCAATATAGGAATTGTCGTTGTGGCAGCACTCTCTGTATCAATTTGACTGAGGAGCATTATCCTTTGCTTGAAAGTTTTTGGGAAATGCTCGGTAAAGAATCAAAAGAGACCAAACGACCCATCAGAGAGGTGGTGCTGGAATTTCGGGAGCAGTGCAACGCGTACATCGCCGATAGATGCGACTCCAATTCCGAGTGAACGCCTCCCGATATTTCCCCTCTTTAGACAGCAATAGAGTCATTGTAAAAATCTGCTTCTTTTTCAGGGAGATGTTGGAATATAATCTTTACAAGAGACTAGGGGAATTCCTTCACAACGAGTACCGTACGAGAGTATATTGACTGTCAGGGCGGCATTTTACCTACAATATGGCTGACCACGAGGCCATTCGTTTCTCATGATCCTGCACCATCTTTTGAATAGCCGACCGAAGGCAACATCTCTCGATCGTAACCATCGCGTGTTGTGGAGTTCGGCCTGAAAAAGAACAACTGAGCATAAGCTGAGGTTCATGGAATGACAGACAAACCGATCGCTATAATTGGCGGCGGAATCGCCGGTCTCACCGTTGCCAAATTATTGGCCGGCAACGGCATAGATTGCACCATCATTGAATCCTCAAACACCCTCGGCGGGCGCGTTCGCGACTGGGCATGCATGGCGACAGACAAATGCATGAGGTGTTTCTGCTGCTCAGTGGAGGACCTTGTCAATTATGCACGCACATCTGAGAAGGTCCACGTGAGGACGGGCTGGGAATTGGCAAATGTTTTCCCGTCCGAAAGAGGCGTGAGGCGAGCGAACTTCAAACGGATCGGGACTTCGGAAGAAAAGATCGAAGAACCAGCCGCTTTGGTGATAGCAACCGGGTTTAGGCCTTACGATCCGGGCGAAAAAATTCTGTGGGGATATGGTCGCACGGATGGGATTTTCACTTTGGCCGAAGTCGATTCGTTATTGCGAGAAGATAAATTGCCACAGTTTACAGGCGACAGGGATGGGCTCAGAGTCGCTTTTTTCCAGTGCGTTGGGTCCAGAGATTTGAGCTCCGGAGGGAATTATTGTTCGCAGTATTGCTGCAAAGTTGCGCTTAGGATGGCCCTGAAGCTGCGTCATGAGTGTCCGGAAATTGCAGTCACACTGTTTTACATCGATCTGCAGGTAGCCGGAAAATATGCTGGTACACTCTTTAAGGCAGTGGAAGATAAAGGCGTGCGCTTGCTCCAAGGAGTGCCGGGGGAAATTCGGAATTCCGCAGGATATCCTCGATGTCATTATCGAGTCCCACGGTCGGAACCAGAAAGAATCTTTTGACCGAGTAATCCTGTCCATAGGGCAGAGGCCAAACGCCATACAATCATTGGCCGAGCAGTTGGGCCTTTCTGCTGACGAGTTCGGCTTCGTTCGTTCGAAAGACCCTTTGGACAGCAGCCGAACTTCCATTCCAGGCGTGTACGTAGCAGGGACCTGCTCCGGTCCGAAAGATATCGAGCACACCCTCGAACACGCGGGTCAAACGGCGGAAGTAATCATGGAGGATCTTCAGAGAGGGAAATTGTGATGATCGTGAAGCATTCCAATGAGCAAGTTCCTACGCCGAAAAGCAGCGAAGCTACACCTCGGGCTCTGATCATGGGAGGCGGCATGCCCGCCATGATAGCAGCACAGGCTTTAATGGAAATCGGGATTAAGGTGACGTTTGCACGATTTCGCGATATCCCGGAACATGTCTATTTTGAAGATCCTAGCATCGATTCAGGCAACTATATTAAGGATTTTTCTTCTGCACTGGATGAGATAGAAATAGTCGATGTGAGACGTGTTCCGGTCGTTCAGCGGGTCCAAGGCCTTTTCGCAGTCGCATTCGATAACGGTGTAGAGTCCTTGTACGACTGCCTTTTCTTGGCTCCTGGTGTCTCTCTGAAACCAAAACCTTGGGGTTTGCCGGACGAAGTGGAGCTTTTCACTTCTCGGATTAGGATTCAGCCAGAGGAGCGGGTTGCCTTTCTTATGGATTATAGGGAACTGACAGATCCTGCCCTTGGCATGTCCGCGATGCGGATTGCGGCTGAACACGTACACAATGGGGGAGGAGCAGTCGTTTGTTTCAGGCATGCGCCTGTACGGCATGTATTCGGAGAGACACTCTACGATTCGGCGAGAAAAACCGGGCTTCAGTTTATTCGATATGGAGAGGATCCGCCTGCAATTGAGGTCTTCAATGACAAAAAAAGCAAATTATTCAAAGTAGCAGTCAAGGACATCATTGATAGTGAAAATGAATTTGTGTGGGACTTCGGCAGGCTAATTACGGTTACCGGGCCGGATCCTTCGTCCATTCCTGAGTGGGCCGCAAGAATGGCCAACGACGATCTCGACGACCAGGGGTTCATGTTGTCCGACAGCATTCATTCCAGTTTGGGGCGTTCCTTGGCAAGCGGCGTATTTGCAATAGGAGAAGCCACAGGGAACTTGGACCTCATCGACTGCATGGCCCAGGCGAGAGCAGCGGCTGTGCAAGCGCACGCATGGATCAAGACATCCCGGCTCAAACGGGACGAGGAGACCCTTTCAATCAGCACAGCTTGTGCGCGATGCCTGACGTGCTATCGCGTTTGTCCGCACGGTTCCCTATCTTTGCAGCCCCAGGTATCACGCTCACAGATTGAGCCTTCTCAGGCGTTCTGTGAGGAATGCGGGATATGCGCTTCAGTGTGTCCGACCGCTGCAATAAGCCTTAGCGTTTGCCCGGAAGAATCCATAGCTGATTTCATTGGAGAAGTTCAGCCTTCTGACATCTCCAAAACAACTTTTGTCTTTGGGTGTCGGCGATCTGCGGGGATCATGGCCGAATCGATCAATATGCCCGAGAATGTACGTTTTTTCTCCGTTCCGTGTGCGGGAAGTGTCTCAGAGTATTCTATATGGTCGGCATTGGCGGCTGGAGCCAAGGGAGGACTCTGTGGTCGGGTGCCATCACGGCAATTGCTATTCTCATACGGGAACGAGCCTCGCGGCCGCACGAGTTGAACGAGGGCAGGGCATAGGCGTTTTTGACGGCAAGCCTCCGCGAATCGGGTATTTTACAATTGCCCCAAACGAGGCGGGTCGCTTTCAACGTCTGTTGAATCATTTCTTAGACGATGAAACCCAATTATCTCAGCGCCAAGGATGAATTAGAGGAAAACGATTCCATGTCTCAAGAAATTTTGATCGCAAAAGGACAAAGTCATTCAGACTGTTTCACATGCGGAGAGTGCATTTCCAGATGCTTCCTTGCAGAGAGCTATCCGGAAATCAACCCCAGGAAACTTGTTCACAGGATGCTTACAGGCCACACGAGAGAACTGGCTGACTCTGAGTTTATTTGGGCTTGCACTCTTTGCGCGCGTTGCACGACAGGCTGCCCGAAAGGGCTTGAAATGGATGCTATTGTGAGGCATTTGCGTGGAATCGCCTGGCAATTGGGAAAAGCCCCCGAAAGGATCGTTGAAGGGGTGAAAAAGGCCCTGGAATTCGGCAACAATACAGGGCTGGAAAGCGCCGCCTTTGTCGACATGGCCGAATGGCTCGCTGAGGAATTGGCTGACGAAATGGAAGATCTCCCTGCAGAGGGTCTTTCAGTCCCGATTGACAAGGAAGGGGCTGATGTTCTGTACATCCCCAACCCCCGAGAATACACCTCTAATCCCAACATGCTTCAAACGTACATGAAATTCTTTACTTACACCGATACTGATTGGACCATATCCTCCAGGATGTTCGACATTACTAACTGGGCCTACTATCTTGGAGATCACGAAGACGCCATAATATTAGTTCGGAATTTGGTGGAAGAAGCTCGCCGCCTGAAAGTGCGTACGCTGTTGTCCACAGAATGCGGACATGGATTTAAAATCCTGAGGAAAGATGCCGAGAAATGGCTTGGGGAACCGCTCGGAGTTGAGGTCTTGTCAGTGGTGGAGCTTGCCCACCGTTATCTGGAGCAAGGAAAGCTTCAGCTCAAGTCCGGCTCTATCGACGGGACTGTGACTTACCACGATCCTTGTAATGTCGGCAGGAAGTTGGGTGTATTTGAGCCACCGCGAGAGCTGCTCAAAGCCATAACCGACAATTTTGTGGAATTGTGGCCGAACCGTGAATACAGCATTTGCTGCGGAGGAGGGGGCAGCGTCGGGCAGAACACTCGCATGGGTCAGAAAAGACTCGAGCACGCGGCGGCGAAGCGTGATCAGATCATCAGATCGGGAGCTACCATCGTTACCACTTCATGTCAGAATTGCCTGAGCCAGTTCGGCGATCTCCAGGCGAGATACGACATGCCTTTGGAAGTGAAATCAGTGATTGAGCTGCTGGTTGAATCAATGGAAGCATGAGTAAAATTCCGACGGCTAGATACTTTTCTGTGGGGCAGGCTTTCCAGCCTGCCTTTTCCCAAAAAGCCGAAATGGCAGGCTGGAAAGCCTGCCCCACGTTTGAGAAGTAAATAGGGCCGGCGAGTCGCCGGTCCCATGTTGAAATAGGATTATAGCAGTTGCAAAATTAGTGTCCGGGAATTCTGCTACACAACACTTATTTCAGCGCCTCTTCCTCAGATCTCTTCAGATCGCGGTTGCGGGGCTGCGCAGATCTCCCGAGGGCAAGCTCAAGTTTGAGAGAAATCCGGAACCAAACAAGCGAGCTAGCCGTGCCTGAGGGTACCGCAGACTCATTCCGTTGCGCGGCGCGAATTAAGTATGGTGTCCCCGGATTAAACGGATTAAACAAGTATGGTGTCCACGGAGTTTCAACACGCCGCGCGGTGCGGCATGTTACTGGGCCGTTTGAAAAAGGGCTTATGGCCGAGCACTCCTCCACATGCTTCGGCCAAATCTGCCTCATGCGCGAAGAAGTCAAACGCTCAATGGAGTGGCTTATCAAGTTTCTGATCAAGCTTGAAGCAAAGGTTGCGTATCATGTAGGAGATGGTATGTTTATGTCTCGTCGATATTTCCCCTGGCTCGACACTACCGTGCTGTGTTTGGGTAAGCGGCTCAGTGCAAGATTTTGGTTGACCGGCAACAGTCGAGACGGGTATGCTCAAAAGCTGAATCAAGAAGGTTTTTTCATCAACATCACAACGCTTTTGTTTCTCTTGGGTCTTGAGGGAGACCGTACGTGGTGTTTTCTGGGCAAAGGAACCATCTCATGACCTTGTGCCCGCCCAAAGACCTCTAGAATTGCAAGAATGATTCATAACTCACGTAAAGGAGGGGCGAGGTGGCCCATGGGCGAACGAGTTAACAACTACATGCAGTGGATCGAATACAAAGGGACGCGCATCCTGTTTGCGGATTACGGTGCCCTTCGCGACGCAGAGCTTGTCACGGCCATCAAGGCCAACGAAGCGGCCATTGTTGAGATGGGAAAAGCGGGCATGACCGGTCTGCGCATTCTCACGGACACGTCCGACATTGTGATCAATGAACAGGCTATCGACGCGTTCAAGTCAGTCACCCGCGCCATGCGACCCTACACGCTCGGGAGCGCGATTGTGGGCGTCACGGGTATTCGAAAGTTCGCGCTGGAGCTGGTAAACCTGTTCTCTAAGATGGACACGAGACCGTTCGATTCGTTTGAGAAAGCCAAAGATTGGCTTCACGGACTGTAGCGTAGGATCGCGCCCTCTGGACCAGCGCCTGTGCGGGGAGAGTCTCTCTCCTTTTCTGATCCTTTGCACCACGTCCTTGACCGAAGCCGGGATAGCTGTAGAAACCCATTGACTGTCATGTTTTCGGCGGGCGAGGTTTTCTCTCACGTCCGTTCCGGAATTAGGGGACACCATACTTAATTCCTCGAACCTTTATCGAACGCCTTCGGGCCAGGTTTCCCGGGTCGAACGGACCTATCGAGGGCACGCTCGAGTTTTGAGAGAAAGTCATCATTTCCCAAGGGCCTGCCGGTACGCTCGTGACGACGAATCGCCTCGGCCTCGGCATCCGAATATTCTTCGGCAAGAAACGTTACCCAGTTTTCCACCAGTTCCAGCAGAGGTGCGGCCTTTACCAACATATCGTCGCGTCCCGTCAGGTGAGCGGCCGCACTGCTCCAAGGATAGACTCCGGGTGACTTCACTAGCCCAGCCCGCACGGGATTCAGCTCAATATATCTGGCTCCAGCAAGCAGATACATTTCGTCCATGGGATATGAGGCAAACCGCCCTTGCCATAGATGCCCCCGCCACCCCTCACGGAAGTTGATTCGACGTGAATATCGCCGATGGGCTTCGCCAATAGCACGACGCAATCCATCTTCTGAAGTCGGTACCGCAATCAGGTGAACATGGTTCGGCATAAGACAATAGGCCCACACCTCCACCTTGAAACGAGAACACCAATCCGACATAAGCTCCACGTAAGCCAGGTAATCCTCATCACAAAAGAAAGTCATCTGTCGACGATTACCACGCTGCGTTATGTGGTGAGGTAGCCCAGGGCCTACCAATCGAGCTAATCTAGCCATGCTTTACAATAACATAGACTGCATTTCATTGCACCAATTAAGTATGATGTCCCAGGAATCCTAAATTTCACAGGAATCCTAAATTAAGTATGATGTCCCAGGAATCCTGCCTCGGAATCAATCGGAATCCCGGAACGTTACCGGAATCCCCATTATTGTCATGGTTTCGCTAGCAAAGCGCATGAATCATGTTTCTGGATTGCAAAGCTTCAATCGGATTGAGTTGGGCTGCTTTCCACGAAGGATAAATTCCGAAAATGAGACCGGTAAGCACTGACGAGAAAAAGGAGAGCAACGCATATTCAGGGGCCACAACCACGGTCATGCCAGTAAAATAGCCCACGGCCGCCGATCCCAAAAGGCCCACCAACAGACCTGCCGTACCACCGACTACTCCGAGAAATGAAGATTCGCCCAAAAACTGGATGAGTATGTCTCTTCGCCTGGCCCCGACTGCCCTGCGAATTCCGATTTCGTTGATGCGCTCGCGAATCGACAGCAGCATCACTCCGAGTATTCCGACACCGCCTATCACGAGCGAGATGGCGGCAATACTGGCCACGAGAAGACTGAACGTCTTTGCTGCGGAACTCTGAGTTTCAATTACGTCTGCCTGATTCTGGATGGTGAAATCATCCTCTTTTCCTTCGCGTAATCGATGGCGCTCCCTCAGCAGAGACTTGATTTCGGTTACGGCTGAATGGATAACTTCGAATTGTGTAGCCTCCACGAAAATGTTGCTGAGATAAGTTACATTGACAAGCTTGTTGACCGCGGTTCTCAATGGAATGATGATCTGGTCGTCCTCGTCTTCTCCGGACACCGCTCCTTTCGGGGTAGTCACTCCGATTACTTTGAAGACCATTTTCCCTATACTAATCGATTCTCCCAGCGGGTCCCTGCCGCCAAAAAGGGATTGAACCACCGTGGGGCCCACGATGGCAACTGATGACATTAGTCTGTTTTCGTCGAGGTCAAAGAACATGCCCGATTCCACAGATATGTTTCTCACTTGTTGAATGGAAGGGAGGGCTCCCACAATTTTTGTGCTGTAGGTCACGCTTTCAAATTTGACCGGGAGTTTTTTCGAATATACAGGAACGGCTTCTTTGACTGAAGGGCACTCCTCGATTATTGCGGTAGCATCTTTCTGTATCAGCGTAGTCATTATGCCCAGCCTTCCGACTTGGCCCTTAACCGACCTGGATGGAGCGGCGCTGACTACGATAAGATTTGTTCCCATGCCTTCAATTTTCTTGCGTACTTCTTCTTCCGCTCCTTTTCCTATTCCTACCATAATAATTACCGAAGCCACTCCTATCATGATCGATAGGACGGCCAAGGCAACCCGCATGGGATTGCCTATCAGTGATTTGATAGCAATACGGAATCCCCGAAGTGGACTAGTTTTCATTTCATTTATTTCAACGCGTCGATTGGGTTGAGGTGTGCAGCCTTCCTCGCAGGCTGAATACCTGCCAACAACCCCACGATTATTGCGCTCAACAGAGCCAAAACTATTGGTTGCCACATTACTGCATTAGGCATTTTCATGAAGCCCGACATTATTTTCAGCCCAACGACTCCCAATATTATCCCGACCATTCCACCTATAACAGCGATACTCACCGCTTCCATCAGGAATTGGGCAAGAATATCTTTCTCTCGTGCGCCCACGGCGCGTCTGATCCCGATTTCCGGTTTTCGCTCGTTTACGGCGATAAACATTATGTTGGCAATTACAATAGCCCCCACAATGAGAGAGATAGCTGATACAAGCAAAAGAAACAGACTGAACGTGGTAGAAAGCTTTGAAGCAATGGCCATAATCTGAGTCGGGGTGACCATAGTAAAATCGTCTTCAGTTCCCTTCTGGAGATTATGTCGCTCCCGGAGCAGCGCTCGGACATCCTCTACAGTCTGGGACATCTTGGAAACGTCGTGAAGAGCGATCTTGATCATGAACAAGTAATCCTGATTGAATACTCTTTTTTGGCCAGTAGAGAGGGGTATTAGTACACGGCTATCCATGTCTATGCCGGAAGCCGCCGTTCCGCGAGCCTCAAGGACACCTATCACTTCAAACGGGTTGTTCCCGACGAGGATCTGTTTGCCTACAGGGTCCTCATCCTCGAAAACGTCTTTCTGTATGGTCTTGCCAATTACTGCAACTCGCGCGAATTTTGCGATGTCATCAGACGAAATGAACCTGCCGATTTCGGCAGGAGTGCTCCAGACAGTTTCCCAATTGGGATTGACTGCACCAATGAGTGAGTAAGCACTTTTGTTGCCGGACTTCACCAGAAAATCTCTACGATTGATTTGAGGACTTACATCTTTGACATTTATGATTTCGGACATCATTGCCTGTCCGTCTTCTATGCGTAGGGTCGTCGGAATGGGCTGCGGGACTCCCGGTTTTCTACCGGCCCCAGCCATGACCATGATCTGATCGAGACCGAATTTCTCGACTTTGCCCATTACATCTGCTCGTGCCCCAAGAACTGATGAAGCTATCATGGTGAGCGTGGCCACTCCGATGACTACGCCGAGCATCATGAGGAAACTTCTTGTCTTGTTTTCAGCCATTGCGCTCAGAGCCTGTTTTCCCATGCGAAGCATTCTCATATTGCCGCCTCCACGCCCATGCTTCTGGTAGGATGATCATTCGAAATTCTGCCGTCTTTCATCTCGACTATTCTGTCGGTTTGGGCAGCCACGTCCACATCATGCGTAACGATAACTAGAGTAGTTCCGGAAGCATGTAGTTCGCGAAAGATTCGCATGATCTCGGTGCCTGAGGCTGAATCCAGGTTTCCTGTGGGCTCGTCGGCAAGAATGATTCGCGGATTGTTGATTAGTGACCTCGCGATGGCCACTCGCTGCTGCTGGCCACCGGAAAGTTCTCTGGGCAGATGATTCATGCGATCTGCAAGCCCGACGGATGTGAGGACCTCAGAGGCCCTTTCCTTCGGATCTGTTTCCGAATCACTGTATATCAGCGGTAGAATCACATTTTCCCATGCAGTCATACGGGGAAGCAGGTGAAACGACTGGAAAACAAAGCCTATTTTTTCATTTCTTATTTTGGAAAGCTCGTCATCATCCATACCCTGAACGGGGACTCCATCCAAAACTGTACGTCCCTGAAGATGGCTTGTCCAAACATCCAAGAATATTCAAGAGTGTGCTTTTTCCCATGCCAGAGGGAGCCATAATGGAAACGAACTCTCCCTTTTCGATGGTGAGCGAAACTTCCTTCAAAACTTGCACTTCAATGCTTTCTTTTTGAAAGACTTTCGAAAGGTCTTTCACCTCTATCATTATCAATCTCCCTTGATCTATTTTCGGGGCATATCACCAATGATTACTAGATCCCCTTCGTGCAGACCGCTAGGTATTTCCGTGTAAGATTGGTCTCTCCAGCCCACATCCACAAATCTCTTTTCAGGAACTCCCTTTTCCATCACGAACACAAATTTTCTCTGTCCCTCGCGCTGGACAGCCTTGTTGGGGACAGTAAGGACTCCTTTACGCTGATCCAGAAATATCAACACGTTTGTCGTCATATCCGGCATCAATTTGCCTTCGCTGTTATCAACGCTGACGGAAGTGATGTAATAGACTACATTGTCCTGAATGGTCGCTGAGGGATAAATCGACGTGACCTTGCCCTTGAACTCTACGGACGGATGAGCTGCAACAGTAAACATTGAGTCTTGATCGACCCGCACCTTCCCGACGTCGTTCTCGTCCACATAAGCCAGCACTTCCAGACGATCCAGGTCAATGATCTTGATGAATGTCGGGGCATTGAGTCCAGTGGTGACAGTCTCCCCTTGAATGGTATTTACCGATGCGACTGTTCCTTTTATCGGCGCGGTAATAGTGGCGTACGAAAGCTGTGCCTTTGCGTAGTCCAGTTCTGCTTCAGCTTTCAATATTCGTGCTTTTGCAATTTCGTACAATGCTTCCGTCAGGTCCATCTTCTGCGCAGAGATGGAAACCGCGTCATGCAGTTGTTTGTCTCGCACATAATCTTTCGATAGCCGCACTTCTTCTGCTCTGGCTTCCGCGAGAATCGCCTCCTGTAGTCTCACTTTTGCGATCAAGTCATCCTGTTCTATCTTGGCTATGACCTGCCCTTGAGTGACGTTGTCTCCCACATTAATCGGCAATTCCACTACTTTTCCCGGAGTCCGAGCCCCGACTTTGACTTCTGCGCCGACCAGGGGCTTGACTATTCCTGTGGCCTGAACGGTTGCACCAAGGTCACGCTTGAGGACTTTGGCCAATTTGTAATCCTGTTTTTGCCTGTTGGGGAAATTGCCGTTCACCGCATAAATCCCGACAGCCAGTACAACCAATGCGGAACAGAGCAAGATCATAATGAGTTTGAATTTCGCACTTTTCTTTGGCATTAGTTCTTTTTGCTCCTTGTTCAACGCCCGCCGGTGAGTTCGCCGAACGGACCTCGACCTCCAAACGGGCCGCAGCCGATCATTCTTTCTTTCAGATAAGCCCCGAATTTTTTGCGGTCTTCCTGCCCGAGTGATTGTGCGATTTGGGAAAGTATTCCAATACCGGTGCGACGGATCTGAAACTGCAGCTGATCCATTTGGGACATTCTATTTTCAACAGCGGACGGATCCAGCTTTTCAGCCGTAATGGTCTCTATCAACTCCGAACGAAGGGATTGTATTTCGCTTCGCAGCTTATAGATCTCCTCGCGTTCGCTTTTGATCTTGTTCACAAGCTCGTCCGACTTGGCGGTCTCGAGCTTCAAGTCCTCTTTGATGAACTGCTGCACAGATTTGACAGGAGGCGGCGAGTCGGATGCCTGCGCCGGTCTTTTCCACCAGATGAATGCAGCGCTGCAAATGACCGCTGCGTTCAAAATCAGCGAAAAAATCAGGACATAAATAATCGAGGATCTGGTCATTTATCTATTTCCTTGATCGTCAGAGCACACAAAGTCGAAACCCGCAGGGTCTGCAGAGTTGTTTTCAAAAACGATGGAAACAACATCGGCTTGCGGATGTCGACTGAAACCCTGAAAGGGTGAGACGAGATTCGATCCCATTAGGACGCCCAAAGACAACCCGGCGAGTATGACTACTGCCGCTTGCAGCGGCTTGAGCAGACGGAAAGGACCTAAGAATCTCGCGAAAATTCCACCGATGCTGTCTCTTTTCATCTCTTCGGCCACTCGATCCACGATTCTCTGGTATAGCAGAGGAGGGACCTGCGGATCGGCAGAGGTGGCCAAGAAACGGTCAACGGACTTGAACTCATGGTCGAGTGAGCGGCACGTCTCGCATTTCTCCAGATGATCCAGCAGAGACTTTGTTTCGTGTTTCTGACAGATTTCCTCTATGAAGACGCGAAATCTTAATCTGTTTACCTGGACAGCCCATGATCATTCTCCTTATTCAGTTATACGGACGAAACAGAAAAATCATGCGGAATGGATCGAAAAAAATATGTGCGTTCAAAAGGGGAGCATAGAAGAAACGACCAATGAACCAGCAAGATAAGACTGTCTCAGAATTCCGAAAAGGGTCAACATCGTGCTACGAAAGCTGTGAGAGTAATGGTTCCTAGGCTCCGCCTCATTGGCGTTAGCTCGAAAAGATAACGCCAATCGTGAAGATCTCGCGCCAGGGGAAAGGGGTTTTCGAAATCCCCTCCCTCGACGGGAGGGGAAGGGGAGGGTGACAATTAGCTTAAATAACTCATGCCGCGTTCATAAGTGGACGCATATGCGGCGGAGCCCGGGAACGAGAAAATCCATTATACCGTCATTCCCGCCCGCGCCGGAATGACTCACTTTCCGCACCTCAGAATGCCATGACGGAATGCGAATTCGTATTGGACACGGGTCCCGCTGATATCCGCAAGTGTTCGACAACATCCGGAATTGGAAAGGCAACAATCTTTCCAGTCCTGGAAAGACCTTTGCCACCTTCACCGTTATCAAACTGAGCGACATTTCCGACAGACGAGCTTTTCGTGTGCTGACTCGGCCTGTTGCGAATGATTCTGATTATACGATTATTTGGGCATGAACTTTGCTCTACTCATGAATGAGCGAAAGCTCACCCCCCAAGATTCGTTGATGCGATCTTCTTTTGAGCAAAGGAGCACTATAATGAACCTGAGCACAGAATGCATCGAAAAGAATGCTCGCCGCATCCCTAATCGACTAGCGATTGTCGACGGAACCAATGGCGCAATTTACACCTATGCGGAGCTGAACGCACAAGTAAACTCTATGGCCAATGCCTTGCAATCTTTGGGAATTAGAAAAGGTGATCGTGTTGCCCTCTACCTCCGAAACGTGCCCGAGTTCATTGTGGCATTCCTCGCAAACAGTAAAATTGGCGCGATTTCGGTCCCATTCAACATTATGCTCAAAAAAATGGAAATCGAGTACATCCTGAATCACAGCGGAGCCAGGATTCTATTCGGAATGACCGGCGAAACGGATGAGAACGTAATGCCAATCTGGGGGAACCTTCCGACGCTGGAAAAAATCATTTCTGTTCAGGGCGTGGTAGGTGGCGGGACAAGCCCGAATGTGCTTGCTTTCGGTGATCTGATTTCTCAGCACAAAGCTGAATTTACGGCATTGGATCTCGACGAAAGCGACGGTCTTTGCTTGCTTTATACCTCCGGAACGACAGGCAAGCCCAAGGGCGCTCTTGCCACCCATGCAAGTTGGCTGTCACAAGCGGCCATGAATGCATCCCACGTAGTACCCATGACTGAGGAAGACAAGGTGCTGACTGGAGCGCCTTACTTTCACGTTTATGTTGTGTTTACAGTCCTGCCCACTCTGTACGTGGGAGCCACAGTAATTACTTTGCCCAGATTCTTCCCAAAAGAGACCTTGGAGTTAATAACCAAGTACGGGGGAACCCATTTCATGGGTACGCCAACCATGTGGGCCTATCTAATTGAAGAATACCTCAAGAACAAAGAGAAATACGATATTTCCAGCTTTTGGTTCGGTCAATGCGCCGGCTCTCTGTTGCCATCGGAACTGGCAAAGCAAATCCAGGAAGTTTTTGGCATCGGCCTGGTGGAATGCTACGGCTCCACGGAAACGTCGAGCACTGTTACTCACACACGTTTTGGGCATTTCGCTGCAGGCACGCCTGGGTGGCCTGCGCCGGGTTGGCAGATCAAAATAGTGGATGATGAGGGCAAAGAGCTGCCCGAGGGCGAAATCGGGGAGTTGTGGTGCAGAGGTCCAGGGGTGATAAAGGAGTATTGGAACGATCCTCCAATGACCGATACAAAAATACTCGACGGCTGGTGGAAATCCGGCGACCTGGGCTATGTGCATGGCAGAAATCACGCAGACAGCCTGCTTTATATCGTCGATCGTAAGGACGACATGCTGGTCTGCGGTGGGTACAACATTTATCCCAGTGAAGTGGAAAACTATTTAGCGAAACACCCTAAAGTCCTCCAAGCAGTCGTAATCGGTATACCTGACAAGCTAAAAGGGGAAATACCAAAGGCCTTCCTTGTTTCTGGCGCCAGGCCAAACAGCCAATGAACAAGAGGTTATTCAGTGGGCAAAGAACAACATGGCGGCTTACAAAGCCCCTCGCCAGGTTGCTTTCACCACGATCGACGAGTTACCCAAAACTGCAACAGGCAAAATCCTTAAGCGAGAACTCAAGCGGATGGAAATAGAAAAACTCAATTAATCGGTTTGGGGGGCCGGTGAGTCGGGCGAATCGCATCATGCGGGCGATCTTGCTATACGTTCCCGGCCCCTTCCATCTCCTGCCTCCAAGAACAAGAGTCGCTGGCAAAAAGCTTCTAACCACAATGGACGACAACAAAGCCATGTAATGAACCGGCAGGATGCTTGTGCGTTTTAGTGCTTCGTCAAAATTCCGAATTCTAGCGACGAATTACTCGCTCATCTCCTTATGGAATTCAATCCAAAAGCGCATAATCTGAGCGGAATGCGTAATTGACAGAATGCAATCTTGTGTGTAGGCTGAAGTTCGCTTTTCAAGCTCTGATCAGCACGGGGATACATTATCTCGATAATAAGGACAGCGCATGACACATCACAATCACAAGCATTCAGAGTTGCACGGGCACACACTAGGGAACGGGAGCGAGTCAGGCAGCAAGAGATTCCACAAAGACTGGCGGGTATGGCTGGCGGTACTTGTGATGCTGGCCGCCATGTTCATTTACGTGCTAACCCTGGATGACTCGGTCGTGCCATCCATCATGAGGCAGTAATTGCCGAAAATTCACGGCCGAAATTCCGCTCGACACCAAACTTCTTTCATCAAGTTTCTTTTCGGACCTCCTCGGACAAGGCTTTCGGGTCGCACGCTGGTGAGCAGCCGTACTGCTCCAAAGATATTCCAGGTGACTTTACTGGCCAGTTACGGAATCAGGTGCGCATAGCTTGGCTTCAGATTAATGCAATTGAGTATGGTGTCCCCTGAATTGTAGTCAAAACGCCTATCAGGTCCTCTGCTTGTTCCATTGTCATATATATCTGGTTTTCGTAGAGTTCAACCAAACGCTGAGCGCCCTTGCCGTCGTTCATCGGTGCAATTCTGCCGAAAAACAATGATATATCACGATGAGTTGTCGCGACCATCGCACAATTGGCATAATAGATAGACAGTTGAGGAGATAGGGCTTTGCTCGGTCGGGTGTCTCCTGAAGTTACCCCAGTCCCTTCTGGCCGCGGTTCCAGTTCACTTTCGTTCATGATGTCTCCTTAATATATTCTCAAAACCTTGTGAATCGATCAAAATCGACAAGAAGACTCTTGTTAAGAGCTGAGGGCCATATGCCCCGAGAGACATTTGTTGTAAGCCTTCAGTTATTGCCTGATTTTATTTTGGGGTTTCTCTTTTTTGGTCTCGCGATTTGAGAAGAGATGTTTTATGAAGGAGTCACATAACACGGTTTGAGGTTTTTTTCGGAATTCAGGGGAATTCAGGAAACACTATACTTAATTCCCTGGGGAATTCAGGGGACAGGAATTCAGGGGACACTATACTTAATTCCCTGAACTTATCGAACACTTCGGTCCAGGTTTCCGGGGCCGCACGAATCTGTCGGGGTCATCTCGACCTTTGAGAGAGTCCAGGACCTTTCGATCGAGTTAGTCCTGCCCGGCTTGAATGCCTTGACCTACATTCCATTGCATTAATTAAGTATGGTGTCCCCAGAAGTGTGCTCCCCAGAAGTGAAGTAAGCGGTCTAGGAATCCTCCAGCACAGAAGACTGCATTCTTATTGCTCTGACCGACATTGAAACCAATTTGTTACTTTAATAAATTAATCTAATATTGTATAATAATAATATGTTTTATTGATATAAACGCACAAGTGTGCTGATGTCCATTGACTTTTTGTTATCCGGAAAAAACTAATGCGAAAACTCTCCTGGACCATATTTTTGCTGTCAATTCTTGCTCTGAGCATCGATAGTCTGTCCTATGCACAGGGAATACAATCGACCCCATACGCTTCGGCTCCTTTCCTAAGACGGGAAAGCCTTGATTTAAATCCAGGCCCCTCTGGTTCCATAGGCTCCCAGAGTCCGTTCTTCACAAAATCTGAGAGTTCGTGGAAACAGGATATTCCCAATCTTCAGATGGGCTATGAGTTTTATACCGGCAAGAATTGGCGGGTCGGATATTTCACTGTCGACTATTTGCTACCGATACGAATGACTGACAACAGCATTTTTTTTGGGGAGGCTCATTCCGAGTTACAAGCTTCCTCGACGAACTTGACAAGAAGAGCCGATGAGCAGGTGTTTCTAGCCTTTGGTGGCGGGTATCGGAAAGTTTTGCGGGGAACAACACTCCTGGGGTTCAACTGCTTTTACGACACTGCCAAATTTGCGAATCGATGGGTCTCTTCAGGAGGAATGGGTCTTGAAATGGCGCATTTGATTGCAGGCTCCGATGCCCTTGATATGAGATTCAACTGGTACGGCGATCTGGCCGAAGGCGATCTCGTCAATCAGTTCCGTAGTGGTCCCGGCAACTTTGATCTCCAAATCGGATACTCTCATCAATTGTTCAATGATGGTCCGGACTTGCGCCTCTTTACCACGATTTACGACTTTGCTGATGAAAGCGGAGTCTTGGGATGGCAGGCTGGAGGTGAGCTGAAAAGCCCGAATGGGGTGATCTCCATCAAAGGCGAAACCGGGCAAGATCCTGTAAACGGGGTGTATCAGAGCTTGAGCGCATTTCTCAACATTGGCTTTCAAATAGAAAATTTGGCGCAGGGAAAGAGTCCCTTCGTGATGCCTGAGCCGATCTTTTCCAGTCCAAGGAATATGAATCGCCTCACTCACAAGGTCTCCAGAAACTATCGTCATACTACATATGGCTTGCAAAGCCCCCCGCCAGACTACACCAAGATCCATACCCGAACAGTGACAATTAAGAATGGCACAGGCCAAAAACAAACGGTTTATGTGAAATTTTCTCCATCGGGTTATAATTTGAGCGACCTCGCAAAGAAATACGGTTGGAGTGTTGCTGGAAGTGTACTTTCGGCCGAGGTGAATGATGGCCAGTCTAAGCAGTTGTTGTTCGACAAACCGGACACAGGGTTGGTCCATTTTGTGATATCTTTCGGCTCCACCACCGCACCTACCTGTCAATTGACCCAGGCTGAATTGACGCTCCACAACAATTGGGGTACCGTCACCAATCCGAACTTTCATGAAGGCGCTGACATTAGTCTGGTGAACGGCTTCAATTACCCGGTCACTATAGTGGGGCCTTACTCGCAAAGCCAAGACCTAAAACCTAAGGCAAAACCAACAGACCCTGACACCTTTTACGGCTCTACGATTCAGGCAACAGGAGCGATTGGAAATGGCAACAATTACGGAGTATTCGGCGTTGGAAATGATCAGTGCTGTGCGTCATGCGTGATGCCAAGTGGTTGCTGTAATCAGTGGACTGCCGGAACGATCAAGAACGAATCCCATCCAGCCAAATCGACGCCTGTACAATGTCCGGCATCCCCCTCCCCGAACACCTGCAATCCTAATGACAATTGTTTCACGTATCCATGCGGAGGCGCTCAATGCGACCCATTCATCCCATGTCAGGCAAATTACTGGCAGACTTACGCAAACGGAACAGACTGGACCGTCACCTTCAACAAGCCTTAGAAGGCTTCCGATTCCGGGACAGATTCCATGCCGGGGACACCACTTTCCATGCCGGGGACACCATACTTAATTCCCCGGATCTTTATCGAACGCCTTCGGACCAGGTTTCCGGGACCGCACGAATCTACCGAGTGCAAGCTCGAGCTATGAGAGAGTCCAGGAGCTATAAATGCCGCCGCACCCCTCCCAAGAACTTACTTGCTGTCGAGAACCTTATTCCACGCGTCCAACTGGCTCTTGGCCTTCGCAAACAAATCAGTAGTATCGTCTTCGATTACGATGGCTTCGATCACATCGTCTTTCCGGATGCCGTTGACAACTTCCTGATCTTTTGCATCTACGACTTCTCCGAAAACCGAATGCTTCCTGTCGAGCCAGGGAGTGGGAACGTGAGTAATAAAGAACTGGCTGCCATTGGTACCTGGCCCTGCATTCGCCATAGATAAAATACCCGGTTTGTCATGTTTCAGCTCGGGAGCAAACTCATCCTGGAACTTGTAACCCGGCCCACCAGTGCCTGTGCCGAAGGGACATCCTCCCTGAATCATGAATTCATCGATTACCCTATGGAATTTGATCCCATTGTAGAAGCCCCTTATTGCAAGGTTTACGAAATTAGCTACTGTTACGGGCACAAGATCTGCAAAAAGATTCAAGTGTATGTCGCCCTTATTGGTCTTGATTGTTGCTTTCATTCTAAGTGATCTCCTTGGTTTCAGTCAGTTGGGAAAATCTCATCCCGGCCTGCAGTTGCAATCGGAGTAACCTATCACCAAAGTGCAAGTTTATCCAGTTGAGTCTTTCCTTTTGGATCTTGTTGATTATTCTTATGTGGGTAGATATCCTGGTTTTATTCTCGCCACCACAAACGTGGAGATATCATGCCTTCGCTGGTTACACATGCGGCAATTGGAGTTGCGGCCGGCTTGGCTTTGGCCGACAACAACATGCCCGCCCGTTTTTATATTCTGTCGGTTTTATGCGCTGTGCTTCCGGATGCTGACATAGCTGCGTTTTTTCTCAGAATCCCGTATCATCACTTTCTGGGGCATAGAGGTTTTTTTCATTCCTTTACATTCGCTTTTCTGCTCGGGTTAATGGTCGTTTGCGTGTTTTTCTCTCACCTGAAAGTCCTTTCGCTGACATGGTTCATGTTTGTGGGATACTTCTTTCTTTTGACCGCACTGCATTGCCTGCTCGACGCTTTTACCAACGGCGGGTTGGGCGTGGCGCTGTTTTCCCCATTCGATAATCACCGGTATTTCTTCTCATTCAGACCCATAATGGTTTCTCCCATATCCGTGGCGAGTTTTTTCACAAACTGGGGACTCCAGGTCATGGTGAGTGAAATGCTATGGGTTTGGCTCCCTCTGTTCTCTTTGCTTCTGTTGATCAGATTAGCGATGGGACCCGTTTTCTCTGCACAGGATCTATAGTCATTGCCAAAAGAAATGTACGGAATTTGTGGTGTGTACGCTACTGAAAAAATCCCCCCTAACCGCCCTTTATTAACGTAATCAAAGGCTTGAAAAACCCTGTTGAGCGCCCTTGGTTCGAAAGCAATTCAATAAGTCCCAGCACAACTATTGACTTTCCACTGCGGGCCTCCGCTCCTGTTATGTAGATACATTGAGCCATGCCTAATCCTTATCCAAAAGCCTTCATACGGCTGAATGCTGCCGCTGGCGGAAGATATCGTAATACCGGATAGCTGAAGTCATGAGCGAACATTGATCCTATTTTGCTGCCTTTCTCCATATTGTCTTTCCCATGCAGCTTCTTTTGTCATCAAATGTCGAAGTATTCATTATACTTGATCTGCAATCTGATTCGACATCGGGAATAGTGCAAATTCAGTAATGGGGGTATGCACTTGACTAAGGGAGCCACAACATATAGTGTTTTGGCCCATGGAAGACTACCCCAGGTCATTGGCAGAGTTCGAAGCCCGTTTCTCGACAGAGGAGCAGTGCCGTGATTACCTGTTCCGACGCCGCTGGCCAGAAGGTTTTCGGTGTCCTCGCTGTGGGCATGGCAGGGCTTGGCCGATTGGCAAGAGTCTGTTCGAATGCGGGTATTGTGGATATCAGTGCTCCGTCACTGCTGGTACGATCTTCCATGACACCCGTAAGCCTCTCACCCTGTGGTTTCGAGCTATGTGGTGGGTGACTTGCCCACGAACAGGGATGAGTGCAGTGAGCCTGCAGGAGATGCTCGGACTGGGGAGTTACAGGACTGCTTGGGCATGGCTTCACAAGCTACGCCGCGTGATGGTGAGACCAGACCGAGACCGGCTGTCCGGAAGTGTTGAAGTGGACGAGACCTATCTGGGGGGTCTAGAAGAGGGGCTCTGTGGAAGGCAAGTCTGTAGCAAAGCCCTAATCGTCGTTGCTGCGGAAGAGGCTGGCAAGGCCACGGGAAGGATACGGATGCGTCGGATAGACTCCGCATCCGGCAAGGAGTTACACGGCTTCGTCACCGGTGCCATTGAAAAGGGCAGCGTGCTGCACACAGACGGATGGAGCGGATACCGCGGGCTTGGACCAAAAGGGCTATGTGCACGAAGTGACTCCGCTGCGCGGCGAGAAAGCATGCCGCTACCGAACTCCTTCCACACGTTCGCCCGCGCCATATCGCTCTTGAAGCGTTGGCTCTTGGGTACTGATCATGGCGCAGTAAGCCACAAGCATCTCGATTACTACCTCGACGAATTTACGTTCCGATTCAACCGGCGAACTTCACGACAAAGAGGCAAGCTGTTCTTCCGATTGGTTCAACAAGCGGTCGTCGGAGAACCGAGAACATACAGATCGCTTATAGGGAATCAAGGCAAAGAGAACTCAAAACAGTGACCACAACATATTGTGGTCACCTGACTAAAGTGCATACCCCAATTCAGTAATTTCTTTCCCATTAAGGCCACAGTCACGACTACGACTCAGAATAAAGAATAATCCATCAGTGCTACCTTGGCAAGCAGGCTGCCAATAGCCATTTGGCAAGTCGATTAGACTGTAGGAATTCATTGCCATGGTGACAAAAGGGAACACGATTAAGATTGACACAAATATCTTTGTTCACGTATTATAATATATAACTTAATCAGAAACACACCCTTTTGAAATTGGCATAGATTCTGATTACAACTGGTTACCTGGTATCCTATTTTAATGATCTTACTTTAAGAGATAGTGCAACGAGCCGCAACACTTCATAAACGAGTTTCATTAGCTCAGGATAGCTGGAATTGGTCTGGAAGCGAAGCTAACCGGTATTCTTGCAAAAAGGGGTAAAAAATGAAGAGACTATTGTCAATTATTGCCTTGGGGCTGTCGATTGCAGTCTTCTTGAACACAACAGTCATTGCAGCAGAGAAAAGAATCGCAGTCATGTGGGAAGGTAAATCCGGCATGACGAAACGGGTCCACAGCGGCTTTCTCGCCAAAATGAAAGAGATTGCACCGGGACTAGAGATCACGAGCAAGCGAGAATTAGGCAATATGCAGGAGGCCGAAGGGATATTTCGTGAATTTGAAAAGAGCATGGATGGCATCGTGTTTCTTCGCTCTTCAGGCGCAGAGTTCCTGGCAACGGCCAATCCGAAGATTCCTTGTTTTGTGGGCGGATGCAATAACCCTATGTATTTAGGTGCAATAAAAAACCTCAACGCTCCGGAAGGCAATATTACGGGCGTCACCTATTTTGTTCCTTATGAAAAACGATTTGAAATAATCAAACTGCTTTTCCCCAACACAAAAAGTGTATGCCTTCTTTTGCAGAAAGGTCATCCAGCAACGTCTATAGAGCAGGAAGGCACGCGTATGGAATGCGAACGGCTCAAACTCAAATACGACGAGGTCGTGGCGGAGAATTCCAAGCAATTGATCGAGGGTGCTCAAAAATTTCAGGGCACGGTGGATCTTTTTCTCATAAGTAGGTACAGCCCTCGTGATGGATAACACTGTAAGTCTCGTGGCAGTTGCCAACAGTTCGAAGACCCCTCTGTTTTCTTTTGCAGAAGGTCGCGCGAAATTGGGTGCAGTAGCAGAACTGGCCGCCGATGACGAGAAGCTTGGTGCCATGCTGGCAGAATCAGTTGTGGATGTAGTGGTCAACAAAAAGCCAATCTCGAAAGTCCCGGTCAAAATGGACCCTGACCCGAAAATCATTGTCAATCAGAGCATAATGCAGCTAATGGGACTAAAATTTCCTGACGCGATCCTTCAGAAGGCGGAACTCATAAAATAGAACCTGAAATACGACAGGGTCATTCTTGGTAGCCGCTGGTCAGGATTTTTAGGCAATACAAAAGACAATGGGCAAGTGCAAACCTGCCCTCGCTCTTGCACCCTCATTCCGAAACAGAAGGTCCGTCCAAAAGAAAAGTGGGATTTCGGTCGTCATGCCACTTAGTGTTCGATCCGTTCGATGACTTCTTGCACGATTTCCTTCTTGTGAACGAGCTCTTCCGTTTTCTTCGAAGAAAGAGAATCCAGGCCGTAGATCTCAGTCGCTATTCCTGAGAGGTAACTCTCTAACGCATCTTTGATGACTTTGACCTCTTCATCCGTGAAGTCTGCATTTATCATGGTAAAATCCTTCTTTTTCAACACTTCCGTTCGTCCGTGCGCTGAACGAAACCTAAATGCCAGGCACTGTTTTGGAGCCGGATGTCGATCTAACGATTCATGAGCCTGCATTTAAGTTAGTACCGGCACGGCCGGCTTGCAAGAATGGTGAAGAGAGGAGTTCACGGACATTGCCATGTAATTCAACTATTCTTTGATTGATCCAGGTTGACCGTACACATGCTCAATTATCTCATAGACGCACCTGGTAAAGTGTCCTTTGGTGGCCCCTGGGAATGCGACCATATAGAAATCGCCATTCTCGCTATTCCCATAGTGGATTTCCAAATGATTATCAGCTTCTTTGGCCATCATCATGAAAAAGCTTTTTATCTGTCCATCTTTGACTTCTTCAGGAACGGAAAACATCCACCAGGGTTCATCTTTAATGACCGGTTTCAAATCCAACGATTCTGCGCGTTCCAATTTTTCCAAAAGCTCATCGAAGAATTTCTGCGCATCGAAATCAATATATTCGTCTGTATCATCGGCCATTTCGACTCCCCTTGGTTTTTTGTTGTTCGGTCCGTCCGTGTTTCAATCAACTGCAGTGCAATCTGTATACTTCTATATCATTTCTTGCTGCTCGACTGAATTTTGGAAGAACCATTCATTTGCTCGATAGACTCCAGAATCATCTCAAGACGATATGAAATGGTTTGAAGCCGGTCGCGATCCGCTTCTTCTACATGCTCCGCTCGTGCAGTCACAATGTCCTGGACGCATCTAATCATGTCAGGAAGAATATCGCATGAAATTGCGCTGCCTGACCCTTCCTCGCTCAAGTATGCCGCTACGGCAAAGAGCGTGCGGGGATGAATTTTGTCCTGTCCTATTTCATCAGAGATTCCTACGCGGGCGAGCAAAATCCGCGCTGATCTCTGGACCCTGCTGAGTCTAAGCTGCACACCTGATTCGTGCAATTCCTTTCTCAAATCTGCCAACATCTCTACGCCGGACAGGTCAAGATCGCTCGTCATTTCGAGATCTGGTACTATTGTTCTCACAACTGGTTTAGCATTGGCGATAATATTCAAGATTCCACAACGGATTGCGTCCGCGTTGGCGTAAAAGATACCTTCATCCGCCCTGATTATGCATAGCCCTGGAATAGACGTGTTCTCGGGGTTCTGTTGAATGTCGGTAAATTGAGGCTGGCCAGGCACCTTGCCCAGCACACTCATACGAGACTGTGACGAGCGGCCTATCACCAGGAGGAGCGAGAGCAGGGCACCAATAATCACTCCATCGAGAATACCGAGCACAAGCACTCCGGTCATTGCGCCTATTGCAGTCCAAAACTCGGCTCTTCGCAGCCGGTATAATCGCTTTAGGGCCTCTATCTTGAACAGTCCTTTCACTGCCACGAGCACAACCGAGGCCAGGATCGGTTCGGGCAAATTGGTAAACAATTCAGCAAAGAATAACACGACTACACCGACCAGAATTGCTCCTAAGCCACTGGCAAGCTGTGTTCTGGCTCCCATTGCGTCATTTAGGGCACTGCGAGAGAAACTGCCTGCAACGGGATACGCCTGCGTGACCCCAGCCCCAATGCTCGCAACTCCCAGGGCGAGCAATTCCTGATTCGCATCGACTCGGTATTTGTTTTTGGAAGCGAAAGCCCGAGCCATGCTCATGCCTTCAAGGTACGAAAGCACAAAAGCACCCACAGCGGTACGCACGAGATCCGGAATGTCATGAATAGCGATTTGAGGAAAACTTAGAGCAGGCATGCCTTTGGGGAGCACTCCGACAATGTGAACGCCACGGCTCACCAAATCTGTGACGCTCATCAGGCCTATTGCTCCCAGTACCGACAATGAACGCCCAAGGAAGCCTCCGGAAAAGATGTTCCCCTAAAACCAGCACTATTATTCCGGCAAGCCCCAGGAACAACACGTAGAAATTTACATCTCCCAGATGTTGGCCAATATATAAAAGGCGCTCGAAGAATTGGCCCTGTGAACCGGAAATTCCGAACAGCTTACCCAACTGGGTAGAAGCAATGTACAAACCAGCACCGGTCGAGAAGCCCACAAGCACGGACTCAGAAATAAAATTGACAAGAACCCCAAGTCTTAACGAATAAGAAACAAGAGCAATCAACCCAACTAAAATTGCCGTGGCCGTGGCCAGTGCAACATAGTGTTCAGGAGAGCCTATTGTGAGAGTAGCGAGTCCAGAGGCAATCAGTACGGAAACAGCCGACGTCGGGCCAACCACAAGCTGGCGAGATGTCCCGAACAGCATATACAGTAGTGGGGGAATGATTGACGTGTACAGCCCTGCTTGCGGCGGCAGCCCTGCAAGCTCGGCGTACGCGATAGCTTCCGGAATCGTGAATGCCGCAAGCGTTAAGCCCGCTAGAAGGTCCGGCCGAAACCAAGTTTTTTGGTATAACGGCAGCCAATCCAGAATTGGCACATAGCGTCCAAATATTGTTCCGACGTCTCTAATCCGAGACATCAGTCCTCCTTGAGATCCTTGTCAAGCGCCTCCATTTTTGCAAAGGCAGACTACAGTCTTGATCTACTATATATGAATATAGCAATATACGAAAGCAGAAATCGCCCGACTTCCGCAGAAACCCCCTGAGCGGGACATGAATCGGTATGAACAGCCTAACTTATCCTTGGAGGATTGTCATTGCGAGGAGCGAAGCGAAGAAGCAATCTCGCACTCGCACAACGGCGGCGCAATGAGATTGCTTCGCTTCGCTCGCAAAGACATGTTCGGCGTAAGCCTCTTTTCCGCACGAGAGTGAATGGTCGCGAACAGGCCAGTTTTGCTGGGTTTCATTACAGTGTCCATCTGAGTGTTCAAAAAAGATCATCATCGAAACGGCCGTCTTTTTTTGCCTTGCCTCTTGTATACAACGTTCTGTAACCGCCTTCGAAGCCTTCAGCCTCGAAGCAGCTACTGCACTTGGACTCATCTCCGAGAACACCGTTTTCCACAAGTGTTTCCAAGCCCAAAGATTCATACGTTTCTACCAAAGACCGTATACGCTGGTCCTCTCCTGTCAACCTCCATTCCCATCCCGCTTCCGTCAGCTCCTTGTGGCGCCGTTTGGCTTGCTCTCTGTCCATTTTGTCGCGTTCTCCACCCGATCTATTGTATCGGCTGAAGAAATTTTTTCCACCTCTGCTCAACGGCCAAAGTGTATTTGATGTCAACACATATTCATTTCGGGGAGCGGAGCGTCCGCAACGTGATCCAGGTACTCGATCGTAACCATCCAGCAACGGGTAGAAACGAGGCACTACGAACATATTATTCAGAGCGCAGCTCAGAAATTCCTTTTGTTGCAATCTGATGTTATAACAGAGACGGTTGCTCGAAGTCTAAGAAGCGCAGGAGGGACTCAGGATGCCTTTTGCCGAAATAAACGGTGTCAATCTCTATTATGAAATTAAGGGCTATGGGGAGCCTGTTCTTCTTCTGCATCACGGGTTCGGATGCACCCAAATGTGGGACAAAATAGTGTCCGGATTAGTCGAGCACGGATACAAGACTATCTGCTATGATCGAAAAGGGTTTGGACAGTCCTATTGTGATGATTTTGACAGTTTTTATGTTAGCGACCGGTTAAGGCCTGAGACGCGGAAGAGTTAGAGCTGTTCCGGCATTGGCTCGGCATTGATTCGTTTCATGTAGTCGGCCAGTGCGAAGGCGGAGTCGTGGCGATGGATTATGCCGCCCAATATCCGCATCGCGTGAAAAACGCAGTTATATCAAGCACAATGTGTTACAGCACCGTGGATATGACTGAATTCAATGCGTCCAAATTTACTAAGACTTTTGAAGAATTGGCCGCTGATCTCCAGACAAAGTTGATTAGCTGGCACGGAGAAAGGGCCGAGGCGTTCTTCAATCAGTTTTGTAATTACGGAGGGGTTTACGGACAACATCTCTTTGACTTGAGGCCTGTCTTACCTCGGGTGGATTGCCCGACTTTGGTCATTTATCCTGACAGGAGTTTTCTCTTTGAGGTTGAGCAAGGAGTGATATTTTACAGACATCTTCCCAAGGGAGAACTCGCTGTGCTCCCCGATTGTGGACATAATACGTACGATGAGCAACCGGAAGAATATGTCGCTCACATTGTCAATTTCTTGGCTCGACACCGCTTCGGTGAAAAAGCAGACTTAATCACGAAAAAATTTCGACCGATGACGTGTGCCGGATAAAAAAAAGACTTCGCCAGACGTTAGCTCCGGATGCATTCGCGCATTCTGTCAAGCCTGGATCGATAATCGCAGTAAATTTGATGGGCCTCGGACAATTCAGTCGAGGCGAAGCGGACCTTGTCGCCCGGTTTGGCTTGCGCCACCAGATCAAGATCAGGGGAGATGATGGTCGCTATCTTGGCATAGCCGCCGACCGTCTGCTCAACCAGAAGAATAATCGGCTGCCCGTCAGGCGGAACCTGAACCGCACCGGAAAGGCTCGGTTCCGAGATTATGCTTCGAGGCACACCTTCCTTCATGTCGATTTTCGCTCCTTCAAGCCGGTAGCCCATGCGATCCGCCTTGCAAGCGACTGTAAACTCGGAACCGAAAAAGACTTGGAGTCCCTGGCCAAAATAGTCATCCTGAGGTCCTGGTATGGCTCTCAGGGTGATCTTAGAGTCAAGTTGTGGCCTAAAACGTTCGGGCAGAAAGATGATGCGATTCAGGGCTTCGACCGCTCCACGGCTCAGTCTGTCGCCCCTGGCGAGAGATCTGCCGTTGAGACCGCCAATCTTACCACCGGGATACGTGGAACGACTTCCCATGATCTCGGGAACGTCCAGGCCTCCTCGAACGGCCAGATAAGCCCGCACGCCTTTTTGAGCGGTCCTCATAACGATCACGTCCCCGACACAGACGCAAAACGATGTCCACAAAGGCTGAGGTCGATCATTGACAAGGATCGGAATTTCCGCGCCGGTCACCGCAACCGTGGCATTGGCCAGGACCTTTAGTCGAGGGCCCGCGAAGGTTATTTCAAGGACCGCTTCATTTCCCTGATTTCCCACAAGTATGTTAGCAGCGCGGTACGCAAACGTGTCCAGCGCTCCCGAAACCGGAATACCGAATTGCTGATATCCGTACCGACCACCGTCCTGAATCGAGGTGAACGGCCCAGGCTCCAAAACCTCGAAGGCATCCATCAGGTTTTCCCTTCGGATAGGATGCGATAGTATTCTTCCTGTGAGATACGGACGAACTTGATCAGGTCTCCAACATCGTAGAGAAACGGGTTTTCTTTCACAGGGCTGAACAATTTCAACGGGGTTCGACCTATCAAGCGCCAACCGCCAGGACTGTCCAGGGGGTACAAGCCCGTCTGATTGTTCGCAATCCCTACGGAACCAGCTGGAACCAACGGACGAGGGGTTTCCAATCTAGGTGTATAGAGTTCTTTCGCAAGCCCTCCCAGGAAAGGAAATCCCGGTGCGAAGCCAATCATAAAGATCGGATATATAGCGGAGGAGTGTATTCTGATAACATCTTCGATTTCCATGTTGTGAGCATTCGCCACGAAATCGATGTCCGGACCGAAAGCGCCTCCGTAACAAACCGGGACCTCGACAGTCCTTGGCGAAGGTATTTCAATCCGATCCAAACAGCGCTCTAATGCCTGCAAGGAGTTCATGAGGACTTGGATATTCGTGGCCAAGGGATCATAAATTATCAGGAGCGAACGATAGGTGGGGATAACCTCTACGATTCCGGAAGATTCTTCTTCGGCAATTGCCAAGGCCATGGCTCGGACTTTAATGTTGATTTCAGGAGCGATCGCATCCCCGTATTCCACGAGTAAGCCTCTATCACCCATGAGGCGAAAAACCGGTTTATCAAATAGACCGCTCATTGGGGCTCCCGCTTCTAATCTCATGCAGGCAAACGACTTGCACGCTACAACAATTTATTCGATACACATGGGCCTTATGGTGACTCCATTGGATTCCAGCAGCCCACGAATGCTGTTCACCAGTTCTACAGCCGCGGGATTGTCTCCGTGGACGCACAGAGTGTGCATCTCTAAATCAATCTCCGTGCCGTCTGTTGTCACGACTTTGCCCTCTTTGGCCATTTTCAGGGCACGTTCGGCTACTTGATCTGGGTCTGAGATTACTGCTCCCGGCAGGCGCCGTGACACGAGAGTCCCATTTGGAGTGTATGCCCGATCAGGGAATGCCTCGCACACTACCTTCAGACCGAATTGTTCGCCAATACTGCTCATTAGAGCGCCTTTGGATCCTGCCAGAGCGACCAAAATGAGATTTGGGTCGACGCTGACAATGGCCTCGGCAATCGCTGCGGCCACGGTTTTGTTCTCTACAGCGGTTAGATAGAGGCTTCCGTGGGGTTTGACGTGCCGCATCTCGACTTTATTGGCTGCGCAGAAGCCCGAAAGGGCGCCAATTTGATAAATCAAATAATCTCGGATTTCATCCGCTGAGCAATCCATGTTTCGCCGACCGAATCCCATTAGGTCTGGATAGCTTGGATGAGCGCCCACCCCTACTCCATGTGCTGCAGCGAGTCGGACTGTTCGGTTCATGACAAGAGCATCTCCGGCGTGCCAACCACAGGCGACGTTTGCCGAAGATATATATTCTATTATGTCTTCGTCTCTCCCGTGTTGATAAGTGCCAAAACTTTCGCCCATATCACAATTGAGGTCAATGGTTCGCATTCGGATTCCTCGCGTCGAGCTTTGTCATGGAATGTAAGGGAAAAGGAACTCTGAAGATCATCCCAGTTCTAGGTTCCGATGAATAATCATCAAGGCGGCTGCGAACGTCGGTAGCCTCAATCTAGCTCGGATTCAGGGTTGGACAGGGATTAACACTAGTGTTTTCGCCCCAGGTAAGCTTCCACAATACGAGGATCTCCTTGGAGCTGGTCAGCAGGTCCCTCTTGGGCTACCTTACCACCTTCCAGTACATATGCGTAATCAGCTATTTGCAGTGCTTTGCGAGCGTTTTGCTCAACCAGCAAGATGGTTGTACGCTTCTTCAGGTCAGCGATGATTCGGAACACCTCTCGGACGATCAAAGGAGCCAATCCCAAAGATGGTTCATCCAACATCAACAGTTTCGGTCGAGCCATCAGTGCCCTACCCAAAGCAAGCATCTGCTGCTCGCCACCTGAAAGAGAATCGGCAATCTGACGACGACGCTTCTTCAGATGGGGGAAACGCTCATAAAGGTCTCTGAGGTCTCGTGAGATGTCCGCATCTTTGCGAGTGTATGCGCCCAGTAGAAGATTTTCTTCAACCATCAAGCTTCCGAGGACCTGTCGGCCTTCCGGCACTTGCAGCAGTCCGAGAGCAGCTACCCGGTCAGCTCTCCAGCCCGCAATTTCATTATCTTCAAAACGAATCGACCCACGATCCGGACTCAAAAGGCCGCTGATCGTGTTGAGCGCTGTAGATTTCCCTGCTCCGTTTGCGCCCACAAGCGCGACCACGCTGCCTCTGGGAACTTCAAAGCTTACGCCCTGCAACGCCGCAATTGCTCCATATGAAGTGTGAAGATCGCGCACGATCAGCATATGGAATGATCTCCTCTATTCCTCTTCTTCGCCTAGATATGCTTCGATGACCTGGCGTTCGTCCTGAACGGTGCTGGGCGGCCCCTCGGCGATTTTCATCCCAAAATTAAGGACTATCACCAGATCGCTTATCCGCATGATCAAGTCCATGTCGTGCTCTATGATGAGAAGTGTCAGTGAAGTTTTGTTCAACTCAAGCAGGAATTCTGTTAATTGAGCAGTTTCAGTGCTGTTCATCCCTGCAGCGGGTTCGTCCAAGAGCAGGAGCTGAGGCTCCAGAGCTAAAGCGCGGGCTATCTCAACTCGTCTTTGATCCCCATAGGAGAGCGCTTTGGCAGAGACTTGCGCGAGATGCTCCATACGCAAGCTGTGAAGCAATTCCAAAGCCTTTTGTGACGAAGCCAGTTCATCCTTCCGGCTTCGAGGAAAATGCAACAAAGTCTCTATCAAAGTCCCGCGCTGCTTGAGATGATGCCCCATCATGACATTTTCAAGCACCGAAAGCTCGGAGAAAAGGCGAATATTCTGAAAAGTGCGTCCGATTCCACGCTCCGCGATCCGATGAGGCGGGAGTCCGGTGATCAATTGCCCTTCCAGCAAGATATTACCCCTCGTGACAGGCACCAGCCCGCTTATGACGTTGATCAGAGTTGTCTTGCCCGCACCATTGGGTCCTATCAATCCGCAAATCGCACCCCTCGGCACCTTGAACGATACGTCATCCAGAGCCATGAGACCGCCGAACATGCGGGTCACTTTTTTTGTTTCGAGCAGTGGACGGGCTATTTCATGAACCATTACGTATTACCGTTATTGTTGTGAGAAGGGCGACGATGCCTGGAAAATGAAAACATTTTCCTAAAAAAATCCCAAATTCGAGGATCTGCAAGTCCGGACGGCAGATAGATGATGGAAAGCATGATGATCAGCCCATTGACGACATCTCGTTGGTCCTTAAGAAAGCGCAGCACTTCCGGCAATGAGGTCAATGCCGTCGCACCTATTATCGGACCAGCCCAGTGCGTCATGCCTCCAAGGACGGCATATGCCAAGATGTCAACTGCACGGCCGAAAACATAATTGTGCGGATCTATCACTCGTACAATGGGAACGCTCAACGCACCGGCGCCCGCGGCAACTGCAGCTCCGAGTGCAAAAACTAGAAGTTTGTACCGGACCACATTTATGCCCAGCGTGGAAGCGGCTGTTTCATCCTGTCTTATGGCCGCCATGATCCGCCCGTAACGGGAATTATGCAGCGTCGCAAGCACGTACGTTACCGCAATTACATACAGTAGAATGGTCCAGGTGGTATCAGGTAGCCCGAGAATAATCGGAGGCGTAGTGTACTTCAGAGTAATACCTTCTGCCCCGTGAAAGACCTCGATCTCTTTGTTGTGACTAAAAAGGCGAACCAGTTTGTCGCCGTTAAGCGCTATTATCCTGACGATCTCCCCGAAACCAAGGGTCGCAATGGCCAGATAGATGTCACGTAGCCGCAGTACCAGCATTCCAAATGGCAGAGCCACCGCCACGGCAAGCAGGATGGCCACCACAAAACCGAGACTCAGTGGCAACTGGGCTCTGCTAAACATGATGGCCACGGTATAAGCGCCGATTGCCATAAAACCTGCATTTGCAAGCGAAAGAAGGCCCGTGGCAAGCGTCAAGTAAATGCTTAGCCCCAGAGCGATATTGATCAGCACAAAATTGATCGTGGAAAGATTGTGAGTGATAAATTCCGGCATAAGTCCGACTTATCCGTTCATGGTATTCTTGATGCGCTTCTAAGCTCGCAAGGTTTTGCTGCGGCCGAAAATACCGCTAGGACGAACTAACAGCACCAGGATCAATAGTCCAAAAACGAAGGCATCCCTAAAACTGCTATCCACGTAAGCAACGCTGAGTACCCGGATCATACCCACGAGAAAGGCTGCCAAGGCTGCTCCGCCGACACTTCCCATGCCTCCGACTATGATCACGGTAAGACCGGCTAATTCCACCTCATGTCCCATAGTAGGCTCAAGCCGGTTGAAAGCCAAACCTAGAAGCACGCCAGCGGCTCCTGCGAGTGCCCCTGAGATGAAAAATGTCTGAGCTATTACGAAGTCAACGTTGATACCGAGTAGCCGAGATGTGCGTTCGCTCCATGCTATCGCCCTGATTGCACGACCCATTTGAGTACGCTTCAACAAGAGGTTGAGCACCAACATAAGGACAAGAGACAGTCCCAGCACCAACGCTTGTATCGTCGATATCACGGCACCTTTCGTAATCTCGTATGGCATGACAGGGAAAAGATTGGGAGGAAAACGGAGAAACCTGAGCTCCAAATTCGCCTATAGCCAAACTAACAAGGATAAACGTCGCACCAATGGACGAGATCATCGGCGACAGATGCGGAACTTCACGCTGTCGCAGCGGCCGGATCGTTCGGAAGTCCTGCACGAGACCTACAATCATAATGACAGTCGCCGTAATCGTGATCCCGGTTTTTATAGGAGGCAACCAGTCCCCAACTATTCCCACAAGCAGCAGAATAAAACCGCCCCAAAGTACCTAGACCCCCGGCCGTCAAAGAACGCAACGGCTTGAAGGCGAGACGATCAACCAGTACGGCAAGCAGCCCTGCGCCGGCCATTGCCACTGGAATCGAGGCCCACAGGGGCCAATGTAGCTTAGTAACACACAGAAACGCAAAGAACGCGCCCCACATGAACGTCGCACCGTGGGCCAGATTAACGATATTCAGGACTCCGAAAACCAGAGTGTACCCCATGGCAAAAAGAGCAAGCGCAGCTCCTTGCCAGATACCGTTAATTAATTGCTGAGGGAGTTGAGTCATACGGCACCTGCACCGAAAACGGAAAGGCGAGCACTGTTTCTCGCCCTCCGTTTCTCAGTATCCCTACTTGAACAACTCAAATTTTCCGTTCTTGATCATCTGCACGATAGGCGGATGAACCGGATCGCGTTTTCATTGAAAGAAAACTTTCCTAAAACCGTATCCAGGTCCTTTATCTTGGCCAGCGCGTCCCGGATTGCCTTTGGATCGCTGGAACCTGCGGTCTTGATGGCATGAGCGAGGATGTAAAAGCCAGCATATGCCTGTGCAGCGAACTGATCCGGATTCGAGCCATAACGACCATTGTAAGCTTCAACAAAAGCCTTGTTGCCAGGAGTATCATTGCCAATGAACCAGGCAGCACCGGAAATTGCGCCTTCAGCAAACTGGCCGGCAAGTTGGGCTAATTTAGGTGAATTGAAGCCATTACCACCTATGAAGTGGACGGATTCAGGGATGCCGAGCTGTCTACCCTGGCTCATGATTCCCGCCGCTTCCTCTGCCAGAGCAGACACAATGATCTGTTCAGGGTTGAGGCCTTTGATTTTAGTGAGTTGCGCGGAAAAGTCCGTATCCTTCCTTTTGAAGGTTTCCGTGGTCAACACCTGGATGCCCTTCTCTTCCAGGACTTTCTTGAAAACGTCATAGCCACTTTTGGTGAATACGTCGTCATCGCCGTACATCACAGCGACCTTCTTGTAACCCAGTTTGTCCATAGTCTGCTTTACTGTATTCGGCTGGACCGCACTTTCAGGCAGGCTGTCGCGGAAAATGAAATCTCCGATCTCCACTATTCCGCCTGCCGTATTGGATACTCCCAAGACAATGACCTTGGATTCTTGGGCAATCGGGTTTGACGCCTTTGCCGAATTTGACAGCGTGGGCCCCAGGATAGCAATCACTTTATTCTTCTTTATAAGGTTATCAAAAGCCGCGATTGCACCCTCTTTTGTGGAGCGGTCGTCTTCAGTGATCAATTTTATTTTGGCTGAGCCCAGCATGTCGGTTTTGTTTATTTCATCGACTGCCAGTGCTGAGGCGTTCTTTTGCGAAGAACCATAGACAGCAGCATCTCCGGTCAACGACCAGACGGCTCCCATTAGGATCTCACCGCTCAAGCCTGTTTGAGCAGTCGCCATCGTTGTCCCACAAAGTCCGAAACCGGCAATCATAAGTGCCGACACTACGAAGATCGAAAACAAGCGTGCTTTCACGTCCTGACCTCCATGAGAAGAATCTGTTTAGGGGAATCACACAATAGGGTGCGTGAGCTACGTTAGTGGCGATCGCCTTGCCGATTCTCGAGAGGGAACTTGGGGGATAGGGCGTTGACGAATCACCCGAGGAGCCATTCCCGCAAGGAAGTCTCGGCGACCTTCCTCCGTAAACGTATTACTATACTTCCGCGAAATTGACTCGTCAAGAAAATGTTGGTTGCTGAGGTAACCATTCAATTATCCGTAGCAAACAGCTTTTGTGGGGCAGGCTTTCCAGCCTGCCATCATTGGCTTTTCAGGACAAGGCAGGCTGGAAAGCCTGCCCCACAAAAGCAATGCAGCAATCCCCGTGGCAGGAAGATGAGATTGCTTCGCTGTGCTCGAAATGACATGTTCCGAAGCCCTTGTCTCCTGAACAAACTTAAGCCTTGATTCCGATGATGCTCAGATTTTGCACCGGATTCCAGTCGTGTGCTATGATACATGCACGAGGTGAAAGGATCAAACGCGATGAAATGTCAGCGATTGCAGCCTGCGGCTATTCTCGTGAAAGCGACTGCGGCCATCAACATAACAGCTAACCTCTTAGGGGCCGCTCTGAGTTTTGTTTTCTTTTGTGTTCTGGAGCCGCGCCTGAGCTCAAGTCACAGTTTTAATTTCAGCTTTTATGACAGGGCCCTCGTTTTTGTCATGGTAATTGGTCTGGCGCTGGCCATTATTGGGCCCATCAATTGCCGATTAATTGTGCCGCTTTACAGACAGGTGAAACGGTCAGTCGGCCTAGAAACCATCAAATGAATACAGCTCACGAAATCTTGAAGAACTGCGACAGATAGCTGGGCGGCTCTTACGCCTGCCGGCCAATTTGGCGGGGACGACTTTGGCGGGTTGGTGTATTGCGGCCATTGCAGTGTCCTCGGTTCCCCATGTGGCCCCTGAACTGTTCCCATGGCCGCACATGTCCTCTCATAAGATCTCGGCTTGGTTGGTCCTGGTGGGAGCTCCTACGACTATGGCATGGGTCTATTTTGCTGAAGACAGATGGCTGAAAATGAAGATTTCCGAATTACTTCCTGCAGAAGCTCTCCTGGGCATTCCATCTACCTATCGGACTAATGTTGTATTCAAATTATTGGGTGTTTTCCTTCTGATCGGCATCCTCCCGTCCACGGTGATCAGTCATATAACTCTGCACAACATCCACGAAATCAAAGCAGGACGCGAGTCGATCGATGCTTTTCTAGACGCCATACCGGTTATCATCGCATTTTTGCTGGCAATTTTTACAGTCTTGGCAGTGGGCCTGTCGGTAGTCGTGGCAAAAGGCTTTTCATTTGCTTTGAGGAACCTCCAATCAGCTATGGGGGCTGTAGGTTCGGGAGATTTAGACGTGCTGGTCCCTGTTGTATCC
This sequence comes from uncultured delta proteobacterium, assembly GCA_963700305.1. Classification (GTDB taxonomy): domain Bacteria; phylum Desulfobacterota; class Desulfomonilia; order Desulfomonilales; family Desulfomonilaceae; genus Desulfomonile. The sequence continues at coordinate 147,785 of CAVOXB010000012.1, read as the reverse complement.
AATGACGAAATAGGTGAAGTCGGGCAGGGATTCAACAGAATGGTGAAGGATCAGAAGGCGCTGGAATCGATCAAGGATACGTTTGGTCGTTATGTGAGTCGAGAAGTAGTCACTGAAATATTGAAATCTCCTAATGGGGCTGAATTGATAGGTGAGATGCGTGAAATCACGATTGTTGTTGCTGATCTGAGGGGATTCACAGCGATTGCGGAGACGCTGGAACCGCCGGAAGTGTTGCAGCTCATCAACAGATTTCTCCAGAAAATGACCGACATAATTATAAGGCACAAGGGGACAATAGACGAGTTTACGGGTGACGGTATTTTGGTGTTTTTTGGGGCCCCCAGGGTTCTGCCGGACCAGACGTTGCGGGCCGTGGCTTGTGCTCTTGAGATGCAGCATGCAATGACCGAGCTCAACATGGACAATCTGAGGCTAGGCTTTCCACAGCTTAGAATGGGAATCGGTATAAATCGCGGAGAGTTGATCGTAGGCAACATAGGATCCGAAGAACGAAAGAAATACGGCGCAGTGGGAAGCGCCATTAATATTGCTTTTCGGATCGAGGCTGAGACCAAGGGTGCGGAAATCCTGGTCTCTCCGTCAGTGAAGGAAACCCTTGAAGGCATCCTGGTGTTCGAGAACACCCGCGAAGTATTACTAAAAGGGCTTGAGAGATCCATTACATTATATCAAGTCCACGGCATAATGGAGCAGTCTGAAAAAGGTTCAAGCGATTCAAAAATACCTTACGTTGTGAACAGCGCCGGCTTCCGGTAGAGACGATTCGCGAATCGTCCTTTCATTCAACACGCAATTCTCACGGGGATCAGGCGGCAAAACGCGCGTGAAACGATCGATAGCTATTCTCAAAAGTTCTTTCGGAATGGGATTGCACTGCTGGGCAAGCCAGCAGTGGCACCCAGAAATCAATCCGTGATTACTTTCGAGAACTGCTCTATCATGCAGGAAAAGCCCAGCGTGTAGCCGATATGAAGGCAAGTGTAAAGATTATCGCCACTATGGCGTGAGGCAAAATTCCCCATATTCTGCGATGTTTACCTCTCGGAGTTGAGTGGCCGAGTCTGTACATGGTGATCAAGGTCCACGCCGACCCACCCGCTATAAGGATTTCCTGAGCCAGGCGGATGTTTCCCGATGAAGTACCCGAGACCGAGCCGCCCAACGCGTCGATTCCGAAATATTGGCCAAATAATGCCAACATCTGAGGTCCGAGAGTGAACAAATAGTAGACATGGAGAGCCAGGAATCCCATACAAGTTAAGGGGAGGAGAGATAAAGCGAAACGCGAATAATTCTCAAATAGTCGCTCTCTGAATATCCGGTGTGAAAGAATAGCGGCGGCCACCGCGGTCAAGTTCGCCATCAGGATCAGTACAAGATAAAGAATCGTGAATTTGAAAATCCCAGGCCCAGGCAGCCACACGATAAGCTCATCGTACAATGAGACTCGAGACAGAATGTCGCTTAACAGAGCTCCATTCAGCGACAGTACCAGAAAACCTGTCCCAGTACCGAACGTGCCTCACTTCGCCGAGTTCGCTTCCAGGGATCCGAAGATTGAGTTTGACAGAATCATAAGGGCAGTTCTTCACGCAATTCCCGCAGATTTTGCAGAACTGATTACTGTGAAGGGTAGCAACAACCTGGCCAAAAGCGCAGCCTTCGGCCATGCGAGTGCCGTAATAACATTCGTGAGAGCTGCATCTTGAGAGACACACGTTACTATCAGCCCGGAGTTCCAGAACTGAGGTCCTTGCAAAGAGCCCTGTCATTCCTCCAAGCGGGCAAAGATAACGACACCAGGTTTGCCGGACAAAAAGTGTGTTCAATACAAACGCCAGGACAAACATGGTCAGCAGAAGCAACCCTAGATTGAAGGGTGAACTCCTGATATCAGAGACACATTCAATCCAAATGATGAACAGAATGCCAATAGCGATAAGAAAATCGCTTCGCATCCTCAAAGCCTCGGGAAAAGGCAATTCCAGGGACACGATTCGCTTCGCCAGTTTGCTGAGAGCGCCGATAGCGCAAATGCTGCACGATATGCGAGCTCCTAAGAATGCTCCCACTATTACGCTGGGCCATGCAAGTGACCACATAATGGCTGCAGCAAGGTTTTTGGAAGGATCAGGTGGCCCAAATAAGAGCAGCAATACTATCGTCAAAAATACGGGCACGAAAGCGCTTTGCAGAATTGCGGGAAACAACGGACTGAACATTGCCTGACGGATCGGGGGCAAGCGCAGCAGGTTGAAGCGGCCCCAACCGTCCGATTGCCTGGTGTCGAATGTCAGGTCCTGTCTTCTGACTGTTTCGCCCGGCGACACGACGACAGCACGCCTCATGGCATTGGCGAGTTCGAGGTCATTTCCGGGCCAGGAATAATCGATCAGAGCTTTGACGGTCAGCTCCTCCAATTCAGGTGGCTGCCTGCTCATTTCCTCCGCATAGTGACTAAGGTAGTGTGTCGCAAGCGCTGGGATCAAATCACGACGCTGCCTTAATGGCGGCACGATCAGTGCCGTCTCCAGAAGCTCGCACAACAATGGGTGGCGATCCGGGTTAAAGCGAGAAGGCTCCAGCTCTGTGGTGCATATCAGGCGGAAATCGACTTGCATGCGACGGCTGCTGTCTGGAGGGCAATATGAGCCCGTTCTCCATGCGTCAAGAAGCTTCTGCTGAGTGACAGCCGTAAGAAGATTCGCCCCGCGAATGAATAGAACTCCCTGGTGAGCCAAATCCAGATATCCTGGCATCATTCTCGCCGGACCGTCTGCCCCTCGGCTCTCGTATCCAAACAACGTTCGAATCTGCTCTTCTGTGCGACTCAATTCCGGAGCGCCAATTTCGGGGGCGGTCTGGCAAAAGAAAGACTCCGTCCCCATTTTCCCTGCATTCAGAGGGACGAGGACTTCGCCGTGGCTGTCCGCAGCGTCAAAAATTGCGTACACGAGGATGTCTTTACCGACGCCGTTTTCTCCGATGATGAGAACAGATTCGTTTGAAAATGCCAAGGATTGGAAACGTAATTGAAGAGCAGCATCCAGGCCTGGATGAGACGGATACGCGCAGACTGCTGCTTCGCTACCATCTTTAACATGAGCCGGCGAACTGAACTCGCTGCGGTCAACTCGGACAGTCTTCTTGCCCAATGATTTCAGAAGAGCTACCGTGAACTCGGAATTCTCCCTCAACACTCGCTGAAAGCCATCCATGGATATTTCCAGCACTCGCGATGGAGCGGTAGCAACCAGACTTGCATCAACAGGCCAGCGCCTGCCTGTAAGGAAAGCCAAGTCTCCGAATACGTCTCCGGGCTCCAGACTTTCCACGAGCACTTCTTGTGCTGCTCTGTACCCTTCAACCACTTTGGCTCGGCCTGACAAAAGGCATAAAATCCGATCGTGGGCCTCACCGATCCCGCTGATCGGGTGTCCGGAGTCCACCTGTCTTATGGCGATTTTTTCGACCAATAGAGGTCTGAAGAGTTCCGGGATATCTCTGGCTTCCGCAAGTCCGGAACCCGGAACACCTTTACGAGTTGGCATTTAGCAAAAGTCCTTGACGAGAGGGAACGTACCATTCAGGCGGAAGTTCCTTCGAAATCTAACCCCGAACCGTACCGGCCGTATAATTGTGGCTCTGACAGCTATTTAGCATCTCGGACATCTTCTCCGATGCTAGGCGGACAAGCCTTCCCCAATTTTTGTGCTCTAAAAACTTCACAGAGTTGAATGATACAGTTTGACATGGATTTGGTCAATCGTTTCGCCGTCTCCTGAAGGAAACACTCTTTTCCCTTGAATGCCAGCTTCTTCTTGTGAAGACATGAAACAAATTGGCGCTGACCGAGCTTTCAGATGCTTTGATGCGCAAATTTCGTAAGTGCTAGTCTTTGCACTTTCCATTCCTTTGCGCACAATTCCAGAGCGGCATGGACCTGCACTTTTCAGTTGGATACTCGTACCAGCAGCACAAGCATTTCTTGCTGTATGCGTCTCTGGACCACCAGCCCCCGCGATATCTCCCATAATGTTCTGCCAGAAGAATCGGCGCATCCGCGTCGATAGAAGCGTTCGGTGTTGGCACAACATCTGCACTGGCTGCATGCGAAAATGGGCCTGCGTACGCGACTCCCAATAAGAAAAGGCCCGTCGCGATTAAGATGAGAGCGAAACACTTTTTCATGCTTTACCCCCTATATGTGGGTCCCGAAGGGTTTTGTAACGAATACCGATTTAGACGCAGAATAGTCCAGATTGTTATATCAAATCGGGAAAAATGAAACGAGTCATCTCTCATGCATATTCGTATACTGCGGTCTCAATCACCTTGTCGGGTCTTTTCATGCTTTTGATGATGGAATGGATATGCTCAACCGTCTCTGGGGCGAAGGGCTGCTCCGGGACTCAAGAGTCTTTTGACTTGCTCGTTAACCGGCGATAAATCGCTGGCCTATTATCGCTGTTCCTCCGGAACAGAAGTCAAGACATACTTGAATTAGCACTATGAGGCAGAGCCTGGGAACGAGAAGCAATGCCATGACACAATAGTATCAATCGCCTAAGGTCTGGTCAATTCTTACCGTCTTTCCAGCGAGGAATCCCGGCGCAGCAAATGCAGGATTCGGATAGGAATAGAATCCCTGCATGGTCTTGAAGCCAAGGTGATTATTATCCACATATTGCTTGAGGAAATCTGCATTCGCCAGGGCCTGTGAATCACCAGTCTTCTTTGCCCAATATTCGGTGATGGTCCATACGGTTGAAAGTCCCACCTGATCCATAATGCCAAAAGGCCCGATGGAAGTGTGCATGACGCCCATCCATGAGCGGTCTATGTCCTCGATAGTGGCGACGCCATTTGCCGCAAGGGTCAGGGCGGATGCAAACAGGCTCGAGAGCATGGAGTTGAAAACGTAACCGTTGCTTTCACGTTGGAGTGTGATAACAATCTGGCCGATGCTCTTGGCGAAATCACTGACCAATTCTGTCACTTCAGGCGCAGTTCTCCGGTGCGGCATGACATCTACGACATTCGAGATCCGAACATCGTGGAAGTGCAAGGCAGCAAGCTTGTCCGGCCTGCCAGTCTTGCCCGCAAACATTGAAGGGACCAGAGTGGACGTATTGGTGGTGAAAATGGTTCTTTCCGGGCAGAGTTCATTAAACACTGCGAAGGCCCGCGCTTTTATCTCAGGGTTTTCAGGCAGAGATTCACTCACGAAGTCAACCTCTTTTGCGGCTTCTCGAGGATCGGGGCTAGAATCTATGAGCGCCATGATTGCAGTCAGCTGCTCCGGAGTGATGCGACCAGCGGAAATGAACCAGGAACCGAGGTTCTCCATGCGTTTGAGCGCATCATCCAGTATTTCCCTGGAGAGATCGTACATCATTACGCTGTATCCATGCATAGCACAGACGAAGCCTATCTGCTGACCCATTGTGCCTGCACCCAAAATGAGGACTCGTTTTATCTCGGAAAGCTTCATGAAGAAATCTCCTTATGCTGATTTGATCTCCAATAATGGCAGGCTGGAAAGCCTGCCCCACGGCTTGCTCCATTGCCGGGAGAGGCTCATTCCAGCTTTGTTGAAGCTATATTTCCAATCACAATTTGCTTTCACTCATAACCCTTTGCGCAGTCTGTTCCAGACTGTGCACGGCAAAAACGAGCATTTTGAAACGCTGGTCCTTTGTTTGCCCGTGATAGAAGCGATAATAAATCTGTTGGGCGATAACGGCCAGCCTGAAAACCCCAAAGCAGTAGTAATAATCAAAATTGTCAATACGGATACCTGCCTTGTCAGCGTAACGCTGGACCATCTCGATGCGGGTGAGGGCCCCTGGCAGGTTGGTGGGCATGGTTCTCACAACATGAGCGTACTCCGGATCATCAGCCTGGACCCAGTATGCAAGCGAACTGCCGAGATCCATGAGAGGATCTCCGATGGTCGCCATTTCCCAGTCAAGGACACCGATGATCTTCAGGGGATTTTCCGGGTCGAGCACCACATTGTCGAATTTGTAATCATTATGGATAATGGCGCTCCTCTCAAAATCAGGCGGCATCTTGTCAGTGAGCCAGCTCATTACCGACTCAAAAGTCGGAACATCCTCCGTCCAGGCCCCTTTGTACCGCTCGGACCAACCATCTACCTGCCTCTTCACATAGCCTTCCGGTTTGCCGAACCCGTCCAGTCCAATGGCTGCGTAATCAATGGCATGAAGCTCACAGTGTATATCCAACAAATTCTCACACAGGGATCGCATCTGGTCCGGTGCAAAGGTGAGACTCTTGGGAAGCTCCTTTCTCAGGATAATCCCTTTGAGCCGTTCCATTACAAAGAACGGACAGCCCATGATAGATTCGTCCTCGGTGTAGACCAGCGGTTCAGGGCAATATGGAAAGACGGGCTTGAGGGCTTTCAAAATCCGATATTCCCTTCCCATGTCATGGGCAGTCTTGGCCTTCCTGCCCAATGGGGGTCTTCTCAATACAAGGTCTTTGTCGCCCATTTTGATGAGGTACGTGAGATTAGAGTAGCCGCTTGGGAACTGCCCCACCGTTATCTCACCCGTCAGGCCGGGAATGCTATCCCTGAGGAATTCCTGAAGAGGCTTCAGATTTAGCTCTTCTCCCTGCCTTACCTGCGTGGACTTGTCGGTCAGGTCCATATCGCGTGTCCTTCCTTATGATGATTGCGAAACCAGATATGATTCGATGAAATCCACGACAAATGCAGCGTACGCCTCCACGGAAACCCTCCTCTTGGAATACTTCCAGCGTTTCAGATACCAGTCCTGGAGCATGGCCTTGATCACTGCGCCCAAGAGCTCCGGATTGACAGTTTTGAAAATCCCCTTTTCCTGGCCTTCCTCTATGATGCGGATGAGAATCTTTTCAGTAAAAAGCTCACTCTCTATGGCTTTCTTGTGCTCCTGCTTTGGGAAATTCTTTGTCTCCATATAAGAAAAGTAAAACCAGGGCTGCATGACCTCGCTCAAATAGAGGTGCGCGTGAATAACCCTTCTGAGCCTTGCTCGCGGATCATCAATCCCTTCGATCTCTGACTGCAACACACGCATAACTACAAGACTTCCCTGTTGTTGCATGATGCGCAGGAGTTCATCCTTGCTCGTGAAATATGCGTACAAAGCACCCATGCTCAAGCCTGCCTCTTTGCTCAAGTCGCGTAGGCTCATGGCAGCGAACCCTTTCCGATTACATAGTTTCAGGGCTGCATTCATGATTTTCACGAGGTTCTTGACGGCAACCGTCTCCTTGTTGACCTTTATGCTTTCTCGGTTGTCCAGGAAAAGATCCTTGCACAGGGCCTCCATAGACAGATTAGTCGCACGCTCGAATGTCTTGAAATTGAGGTCCTGTAACATCTATCGTACCACCTTGCCCTTGTAGTCTTCGAGAATTCTCTTCGCCACGGACATCTTGTGCACCTCATCCGCTCCGTCATAGATGCGGGCCGCACGTTCGTGCCGATAGAAGTAGGCTATGATTGTGTCATCGGTCATGCCGAGTCCTCCGTGCACCTGTAATGCCCTGTCCACAACCTTCTGCATGACATTTGCCACGAAGAACTTTATGAATGAGATATCGTGGCGAGCAGCTTTCACACCCATTTTTTCTATCTTCCATGCAGCGTTCAACGTCATTAGTCGGGCAGCCTGTATGTCCGCAGCGCACTCAGCAATCCAGGACTGAATAATCTGCTTGGTGGCCAGCGTTCTGCCGTCAGGCGCCATGATTCTTTTGGATGCCCGAGAGCACATGAGATCAAAAGCACGATTGCAGACTCCAATCCACCGCATGCAATGGTGAATCCTACCAGGTCCGAGGCGCTCCTGGGCGATGACAAAGCCATGTCCTTCCGGCCCCAGAAGGTTTTTCTGAGGGACGCGGCAAGACTGGTACAGAATCTCGCCATGAGATGCCCAATCGTCGCCTGAATGCCCCATGACCGGGATGTTCCGCACCAGATTGAATCCTTTGGTGTCAGTGGGCACTATGATCATGCTGGCCTGAAGATAGGTCGGGGCTTCGAGGTTCGTCACGGCCATCACTATGGAGATCGCAGCCCCATCCGCAGAGGTGGAATACCATTTATGGCCATTGATCACGTAATCATCACCGTCCTTAACTGCAGTGGTTTCCAACATCACAGGGTTTGACCCGGGCATATCTACTTCGGTCATGGAAAAGCAGCTCCGGATCTTTCCCTCGACCAGCGGCCCGAGGTATGTGTCCTTCTGCTCGGGCGTGCCGTAGGTGTGAAGTATCTCGATATTACCCGCATCGGGCGCCTGGCAATTGAATACGAAATGGCCCACCGGAGTTCGGCCCAGCGCTTCGGATACAACAGCATATTCAACCAGATCGAGCCCCATGCCGCCGTATTCTCTAGGATGGTTCGGCGCCCAAAGCTCCATCTGCTTGACCATAGAGCGCTTCTCCTCCAGAACCGGCAGAAGCTCACGGAAAGTCTTGTGATGCAGTTCCGTCTCCAGCGGAATAAGCTCCTTGTTGACGAATTCGTCGATCATGCCGGTTATGGTCTTCAGTTTGTCCGAAATCTCAAAATCCATTGAGTTTTTCCCTTCTATCGGTGCTTACCGATAAGTGATAAGCGATGGATCGCGGGCGACTTCGAGGTGTGCCACAGAGTTAAAGCCCGCCAGAGTAATACGTTCATCGTTGTAAATGAATCGCGTTATCGACGTGTTCAGGATTTGCCAATTCAGCCGCATTGCATCATCGCCAGGCAGACCGAGCACGTATGCAAGTGAGGCCGAGATAGCGCCGCCTGAGGTGAAGACGGCAATATGTCTGCTCTTGCTGTGTGTTTTCACAATAGTCTTAATGGCTTTGGCAACTCGTTCTTTGAGGGCTTCCCATCTCTCAACGCCGTCAGCATCAAACCTGCCTGCCACCCACCGGAGAGTGGCTGTCTCGAAAATCTTCTTGAAAGAGGAATTGCTGGAATAAATCCTGGGCAGCTCGTCTTTCAGCGAGGGATCATCATTGATCGCTGCTCGGATGATTGACTTGATGTCGTATTCGTCGAAGTCGTCCAATATTTCCAGTTCGGGCACGTGCCTGCCGTTTTCCGCGTAGAAGGCAAGGAGCTCGCTGGCAGTAGTCGTGTGCCTGCAAAGCGGGCCGGATACACGGCATAAGGCTGAAATCCAGTATCAAGAAGGGTACTGTGCCAGGACGCGAGACTGACGCAATCCTAGAGGCGACAGCCTATCGTAGTTGTCGTTTCCGAATGATGCCTGGCCATGACGGATTAGATATATGATGCTCATACGCATAGGATACCCTTGAAGAGAATGGATGTCGAGTCATTTGTCGAGCGAGCGTTCGTTTTATTTTGTGGTTGATTTTCTCGATACATGGGAATATGCTTGTACGAGCGGGAGAAAGCATTATGAAAATTCTTGTCTGCGTTAAGCAGGTGCCTGAACCAGACATGTCAGTGCGGATCGACGATTCAAGTCTATGGATAAATGAGACCGGCTCGCCCCAGATGAACCGGTTCGATGAATATGCTGTCGAACAAGCGCTCGTCTTGCGGGGGGAAATCTCCGGCACGACTGTTGATGCGATCACGGTGGGACCTGAACGGTACAGCTCGGTCGTGCGGAGAGCACTGGGAATGGGCGCAGACCACGGAATCCACGTACTGACAGACGACGAAAAGTATGTGAGCGCCATGCTTACAGCTTCTCGCATTGCTTTGGCATTGCGAGAAAAGAAGTATGATCTCATTCTGGCAGGTGTCATGTCCGAGGATATGGCTCAGGGACTTGTCGGGCCAATGTTGGCCGAGATGCTGCGAATGCCCTGTGCAACGTCGTCGGTTTTGGCTCGGGTAGAACTCGAACGTGCGAGCGTTTACGTTGAGCGGGAGATCGAAGGCGGCCGAAGGCAAGCGCTCGAACTGAGCCTGCCTGCGTTGCTCACCGTACAGAGCGGCATCAACAAGCCTCGATACCCATCCCTGTCGAATATCATGCGAGCCAATAGACAAGACCTTGAGGTCATCTCGACAATGGAGACGGAAGTATCTCAGCGGTGCGAAGATCTTCTCCGGCTGTCCTATCCTCGGAAGAACCGTGCAGGAAAGTTTCTGGAAGGCACCAGGAAGCAAAAGGCACAAGAACTGTTGAGAATTTTCCGCGAGCGATCGCTCTTATGCTAGAGGACAAATCTTGGAATCGTTAATTTCCGTAATTGCAGAGCATTCCCAGGGCCGCGTGAGTCCGGTGACGTACGAGGCGATTGCGTGCACGCGTGAAATTCAGCGAATTCGACCATCGAGCATCGTAGTATCGCAATTGGAGAAGATGCCGAAGCAATAGCCGGCGAGATAGCCGAAACAACTGCATACAGCGTGATTGCGGTACAGGTTCCCGGACTTGACGAGTTACAACAGCGATGCGTATCGCACAGTAATTGGACGAGTATTGGAGGAACTTCAGCCCAGATTTGTGTGCGTTCCAGGCACTCTTCAGGGCCTTGATTTTGCCCCCGGTCTGGCGGTGCGCATCGGCACAAGTTGTATCAGTGGAATAAACGTGTTCTGGAAAAAGACGGTGAGCCCATCTTCACACGTACTCTTTTCAACGGCAAGATTGTTGCTGAACTTGCCCCCTCAGCGATGCCGACCATGCTGACTGTACAGCCCGGTGCCTTCAAGCCGCCTCTTGAGGGTGTTCAGAATTTACGTCAAATAGAGGTCAGGACTATCGACTGGACGTCAACGCATACACGGTCACTTGGGTTCAAGATAACGCAAATCGCAGACTCGGCTCTTGGCGAGGCTTCGGTAATTGTGTCCGTAGGCCGTGGTGCGGGCAGGAGGGAGACGCTCGAATTGGTGCGCCAGGTGGCGTCTCTATTTTCGAGGCCCGCAGTTGCAGCGTCAAAGCCCCTGTGTGATCTGGGATGGCTTCCATATCAAAGGCAGGTCGGGCAGACAGGAACGACAGTGACGCCGGATCTGTATTTTGCATGCGGTATTTCTGGGGCTCAACAGCACATTGCGGGAATGAAGGGATCAAAATTCGTCGTTGCAGTGAACACCGACCCGAATGCGGCGATCTTCAATGAGGCGGACATAGCTATTGTCGAGGATCTTGAGGGATTTCTATCGGATTTGATAGATGAATCCGCATCATATTAGCAAGTGCGCTTATACAAGGTGTTGCACTTCGTTTGTGTATCTAGGGGATCCGGATGACCATGTGTTTGCATCGTGTTCTGGATACCGGCTTTCTCCGGCATGACGAAAGTCCTTGCAGGACTTTCAGCCAAAGTGGCGTCCGGCCCATCTTTCGCAAGGTCGAGAGACTTGGGTTCCGTCTTTAGGTGAATGGTGACAAGAGGTTGGACATTTTATTGGCACCAAGCGGCACTAAATTCTGTAACGACTTATCAGATCCTGCAGCGTATTGCCCAATCCTTCCAGTTTCCTGCCTGCGGCCTCCGGTTGACTTGTACCTGCTACATTTTGGTGCATCGCTGACTCAATATTGCTCATTGCCGCAGTCATCGGGAATCAAGCGCCTCACGAACCAGAGTGAGCAACTGCCTTGCCTCATAAGGTTTTGATATTGTGGAAGCCGCTCCAGCCATACGAACGTCTTCAAATTGACCTTTATCGGAATACCCGCTGGCAACGATGATCTTGGCCGATGCGTTCACTCGCAGTATGCGTTCAAGGCACTGTTTTCCTCCCATTTCCGGCATGATCAAATCCAATATCACGAGATGGATTTCATCTAAGCTCTCACTATAGAGCTTGATCCCTTCTTTACCATTGGGTGCGGACAGGACTTTGTAACCGAAATCAGCTAACATTTCTGAAGCTAGCTCTCTTAGTGCGACTTCGTCGTCTATGATCAGTATAGTCTCAGTTCCGCCTGTTATGACTTCAATTCCAGTGGTCTCGGAGGATTCCACATCCTCCTGTATTAATGCGGGCAGGTAGATTCTGAACGTGGTGCCTTCATCGGGCTTGCTGTAGCATAAAATGTGACCTCCGTGACTCTTGATTATGCCGTAAGCTATCGAAAGACCCAATCCGGTGCCCTTGCCCATCTCTTTAGTTGTAAAAAAGGGGTCAAATATGAGAGCTTTGGTCTTGCTATCCATTCCTGAGCCGTCGTCTGAAATAGCCAGTAATACGTAATCACCCGGTTTTGTACCGAGGTGTGTTCTGCAATATTCTTCATCCAATTTCAGATTGCGGGTCTGAATTGAGAGTGTTCCTCCTTTCGGCATGGCATCTCTAGCGTTAAGAACCAGATTCATCACAACCTGCTGAAGTTGTGAAGGATCTGCATTGACAGTATGTATTTTTTCTTCCAGATCAATTCGGATATCGATTATCTTTGGAATGGTACGAAAGAGCATCGCTGTGACATGTCGAATCTCCTGATTCAAGTCAATAGGTCTGAGTCTGCTTTCGATCCGACGGCTAAAGGTTAGGAGCGCTTTGGTCAGTTCGGCGGCATGCTGTGCAGCTTTCTTGATCTCTCGTAAGTGCGCATAGCCCTTTTGCCCTTCTGGGACGCAAAACAGCGCCAGATCCGAGTAACCCTGAATCACCTGTAGCAGATTGTTGAAATCGTGAGCGATTCCACCTGAAAGAACTCCTACGGCCTCCATCTTCTGCGCCTGCAAAAGCTGACTCTGGAGACTGTCTCTCTTTTCATTGGAGTGTTTTAGCTCTGAAAGCCTCTCTTCCAGTAACAGCACATTCTTCTGGATTTCCTCGAAGAGCAGCGAATTCTTGAGGCCCATGGTGATTTCATGCGCCAATGATTGCAGAAAACGCTCATCAAGAGCGAAATCCCTCTGTTGATAGCTTCCGAGGGCGAGCACCCCTATAATTTCGTCTCGCGCCACAAGAGGGATGGCTGCAAGGGATTTCAACCCAGCGCTCTTGCATTCCAGCATGGTGCAACTCGGATCCTCAAGGATGTTAGATGAAAACGCGGGTTTGCGTTCTTCAACTGAAATGCCACAAAGGCACTCCCCGATTTTGTGGACGGGGAAAGCTCCGTATGAGATTTCGTGATCTCTCGAGCTTGATTCAAGCCCGTGCAGAATCAGTTCACCTTCCTGGACCAAGAAAAGCATTGCGCAGTCGCTATTGACGACTTCAACTAATTCTCGGAGCACGGAATGGGCAATGTCCCTCGAAGACAGTGTGGAACTGATCTCACTTCCTAAGCGATTGATCGCTTCCAATTCTCGAGTATGTCTGTTGGAAAGCTCCTCGCCCCGCTTCCGTTCCGTAATGTCGACCAGTTGCCCCATGGTGCGAGGCTTTCCTGCCGGGTCCTTCACCAAAGCCACAATTATTTCGGCATGTCGTATTTCCCCATCACCACGTAATATGTCCAACTCATAGCGACCAGGAATGTTCTCTCCTCGTTGTCGCCGGATGTAGCGGTCGATAACGGAGGCTCTGTGATTCTCGGTCACAACATCCCGGAAATCTGATCCGAGCAGTGTGTCTCGAGAATAACCCAATATTCTGCACAGTTCATCATTGGCATAAATAAAACGATATTGATCATCCACAGTAAAGATACCCGCGAGCGGTTTTCCACAATTGACCGGAATTTCTCCACACTTTCCTGGAGCGCAAGCTCAACCCGTTTTCGCTCAGTTATATCTGTGTGGGAGGTGACAATACGAATCGCATTTCCCTGATCATCTAATTCAGCCACCTTACCGCGTCCGAGAATCCATCGCCATCCTCCGTTTTTCGTCCTTAATCGGAATTCAACTGCGATTGGAGCGAGTTCTCTGACAGCTTTTCGAATCGTCTCATCCGATAATTCAGCATCGTCCGGGTGTAGCAATTGCCGCCAGCTGTCGTACGAAGCCGGGAACTCATTCGGCTCGTACCCCAGCATGGTGTAATAGCGTGGGCTGAAATACACTTCCCCCGTCCGGATATTCCAATCCCATATACCGTCGGTTGTTCCCTCAAGTGCGAGGCGAAGGCGTTCTTCGCTCTCGCTTAGCGCTTCTTCCGCCCGCTTACGCCGAATGTTTGATGCGGTAAGAAATGTCACTGAAATGATGAGAATCGCCATAATGGCCGCAGCGCCCAGAGCTAGTTTTCTGTACTTCTCAAAAGCAGAATCAGGGCTGTTGATTATGGTGCTTTCCAATGGAAGTACTTCCGTGGAGATACCGAACCGCGTGAGCTGAGCTTGGTCGAACATGGGCCTTGCCGTGCTCTTCACGTCCACAGGAATATTATCGGGCTGTTCTCCGGCCAAGACCCTCAGCGCTATATCGGCTGCTCGACGACCATGCTCTCTACCCCCCAGCAGATAACCGCCAACTATGCCGTGCCCTAGACGGGCCTCTTGGACCCCGTACACTGGGACTTTCGCCGCAGAAGTAAACATTTTCGTGCTCTCGGAAAGGGAAAAGCTTTTTCCCGAACGATCGGTGGAAAATGAATGAATCAGAACCAGCGCATCCGAAGGGAGCGAACGTAACTGAATCCTTGCCTCCTCAAATGTGACCGATGGAGCAAAGGTAATTCGTGCTCGTTTTTCAAAAGTCGGGATGAGGTATTCCATTTCTCGCCGCGAGGACATTCCGCTGGTCGTAAAATCGTCCATCACTAGAATTTCTCGTGTTCCGGGATGGATGGCGAGCATCATTTCCACTGTGTTTTTTACATCTTTGTTTCGGCAAGACCAGTCACGTTCTTGCGACCGGCCAGCATGGACTGTTCAAAATCACTAATGCCTGCGAAGACAATACGAGCATTGGGGAAAAGTTCGGCACGATACTGGATAAGCATATCCAGGGCTGGATTGTCGAACGCGGCTACAAGGTCGGGCTGCCTTCCGCTGTATTTCCTGATCAGAAAATCTTTCATTCGCTCCAAGTTTTCCTGATTAGAATGGCGTTTAGCGTCCAGATGCTCGATAGGTACGTCGATTGCTGGATAGATCTCACGCAACCTTTCGAGAAATCCCGATTCCTCTGCGTCGGACCACGTGAACCCTTTGTGATAAGAGTTCAGGATAATGATTTGCGGATCATCTTGGGAGATCGCCGAAGCGGCAGAAGCGGTTGAGGAAAATATCAGCAGAAATACAAATAGCACCCCACGGAGCCAATTGGTTCCCAAAGGCTTCGAGCTGTAATGCTCCATCTTGCCTGGCGCCCCGCTCTGCACAATAATTCCTTAAGCAAAGGGAACGTGATGAAACAAAGTTGTCAGCCCCTTGGCTCCCCCTTAGGGGCTGTCTTTATTTCACGGGCGCCTCATGAGTCATTTCTTAGGCTCTTTCAAGTGCGCCCGATAGGTTATTGCCCCTGAAATATACATCACCCGCAGCAATGTTGCCAAGGGTTAATTGATAGTTAGTTTTATAGGAGTAGCACCAAATTGAGGACTAATGGCTGAGAAAGTCAGCATGTTCCTTTCGTTGAATTTCGCGTGACAGTTACCGTCTTGACTCAAGCGGGTTAGAGATTCGCCTACCGCATCTTGAAAAACAGTCTGAGATGTAGTTTTGTGTTGAACGCCTCGCAACAAAATCATGTTCTTTGAGAGGACTCAGTTGGGCCTTTTGTCCGATGAACAATTGCTGGAAGCGCTCAGGAAAGGAGATGACGCCGCTTTCAGTACATTTGTGAGCCGCTACCTGGAATCCGTATATAAGTTCGCTCTAAGATTTACCAATGATGAATTTCTCGCTGAGGACGTATCGCAGGAAGTGTTTTTGAGAATATATCAAAGGGCACGGGAGGTACGATGCGCGATTTCCGGTCAGGAATTGGGTTTTCACCATTACGCGTAACGCCAGTATTGACATGGTCCGATCTCGCAAGTCGTGGATGCAGGCGATTTACTCCTTTCGAGCATCACCTTCTGAATCGGAATGCATGACAGACCATCTGCCAGATTGCGCTCCTACTCCTGAAGAGCGATTGTCAGTTGCTCAGGAATCTCAAACGGTGCTCAAAGCCCTCCAAGTTCTTCCTGAGAGCCAAAGGACAGCTATTATCCTGCAATACTTTGAGGGATTGACAGTCAAGGAAATCGCCGAGGTGATGCGGACATCCGTGTCTGCAGTAGAATCGCTGTCGATAAGAGCGAAGCGGAATTTGGCGAAATTCCTCTCAAAATGATTTTGAGGCGAAAATAGTCCCTCTCTGGGTGAAAAGCTCCAGAAAATGTTTGGCCAGTTTTGGCCCGGCTCCATCATCTTCGTGTTTGAAAAAGGCATACACCGCATGCCAGTTCTGTGATTTGATCTTCTGTGCCTGACGGAGAAGTTCCTCTTCCGAGTAATTCGGCTTGCGCAAGCGAAGATAGCCCCAGCTTGCGGTGGCAACAAATTGGCTGAGTTCTTCATTTTCGCTATCTGAACAGCAAATTGCGCATCCCTTGTCACTCAATATGGCGTATGTTTCGTCATCGAACCAGGAATGATGCCGGAATTCAAATGCAGCCTTGGTTCCGGATGGCAGCAGGTCTACAAAATCGGTAAGCAGCTCGATATTTCTGCGTAGATACGGCGGCAATTGAAATAAGATCGCTCCCAGCCTGTCGCCAAGCGTGGCGGCCGTTCCTAGCAAATAGCTGACTTCATCACCTTTCTCTTTGAGCGGCTTGCTGTGAGTTATCTTGCGGGACGCCTTGAGAACAAATCGAAAATCGGGCGGCACCTGTTCGGCCCATGCCTCCAACATGCTTATGGTGGGCATGCGGTAGAAGGTATTATTGATCTCCACCGTCGGCAAATTCTCGCCATAAAACCGCAGCATATCCTTTTCCGGCAGACCTTTAGGATAGAAGGGGCCTTTCCATTCCTTGTAACTATAGCCGCTGGTACCAACGTATAACCGCATCGGACGCTCCTGTCTGAATGTCATAGTGAAAATCATCTTCAAGAATTCATCGACGCTTAACTCTCAAAATTAAAATAATGCAGCACTCCCGAAGCGTCTATGAATGGGATCGCTTCGCTAGTGGAGTAGTGCGCGGCAACGAAGCACGAAAAGAACGGGAGGAACCGGCATCTGAGCCTGGCTCAAAACTAGAAATAGACTGGAAATCGTCGTTAAGTTAGTGCTAATGAGGCGGAGCCTGGGAACCAGGACTCCGATAACTTTCGTGGCACTATTGCGACCCTTTTCGGACTTTTTTAGCCAGTTTCTGAATCGCCGGGCTATCTTCTTCAGTTCCCTACGGGACGAAAGCGGCTCAGGACCAAAGCGAAAATTCGAAGAAAGTGATAGCAGGGTCAATTCTAGCGTTATCGTAAACCGTACAGTTTCAGGCGTTTGCGAAGGGTAGGGCGGGAGAGTCCGAGGATTTTCGCTGCTGCCGACAAATTGCCATTGGTTTCGGCCATAGCTTTTAGGACATGCTTTCTTTCAAGTTCATTCAAAGAGGCTAATTGGGAAGAGACATGAGGTTCCTCCACAGGCGAATTACCCATGGCTTTTTCCACTGCATCTGCCAACAAGACGGCTCCTCTGGATTCCAATACCGCCTTAGTGAGCACATTCTTCAGTTTCTCTCACATTTCCAGGCCAGTTATGGGCTTTCAGGAGACTCATAACGCTTTCTTCCATGTGGGTTATTCTCGCGCCTAAATCCCGATTTATTCCGGAGACAAAGAATTCCACCAGGTCAGGCAAATCATCCTTGCGCTCGCGGAGTGAAGGGACTGAAATTGTTACGACCTTGAGTCTGAAAAGCAGGTCACGCCGGAATCTACCCTTCAGAACCAGATCGTCGAGACTGTGATTCGTGGCGGCAATTATTCTGGCCTTAGAGCACAGGGTCTGCGTGCCCCCTACTCTTGTAAACTCCCGGTATTCCAGGAAACGCAGAAGTTTAGCCTGTAAGGGAAGCGGCAGGTCGCCAACCTCGTCAAGAAATATGGTCCCCTCTCCGGCAAGCTCCAACCGGCCTCTTTTCATCTCCCCGGCGCCGGTGAAAGCGCCTCGTTCATGGCCGAAGAGCTCAGTTTCAAAAAGGCTGTCCACCAGAGTCGTGCAATCCACTGTCACATAAGGTTGGTCTTTGGAGATGGAAGACTCGTGGATTACGCGAGCGATAAGCTCCTTGCCACTGCCGGTCTCACCCTCGATCAGTATGGTCGCTCGGTTTCCGGACAACAGACCGATGGTTTTGAACAAAGCTCGCATGGCCGGAGTATGCCCTATGATTTGATGACGGTCCCCTGTCTCGCGATCTGTGTGCGCCAACTCCGGGCTTGATTTGGCTTTTTCTGCAATGCGTAGGCTTTTGGTGACGGCGTGATCCAATTCGTCCACGTCGAGCGGTTTGTGGATATAATCGTAAGCGCCGTGGCGCATGGCCTCAATGGTTGTCTCCATATCGTGGTACGCTGTAATCATAATTACTTTGGCGTCAGCGTCGGTAGCCACGATTTGTCTAAGAACCTCCAGACCCGATGTGTCCGGCAGTCGAATATCCAAGATAATCACTTGAGGTCGACACTTGATATACGCCGCCAATCCTTCTGAGCCTGTACCTGCCGTAATTACGGTAAGGCCCTTCTCACGTAGAAACATTTCCAGCGATTCTTGAATAGCGGTTTCGTCATCTATGACGAGGACCCGTATCATTTGCGGCATGGTAACCTCATTACGAAAGTCGCCCCTTGGCCTTTGCGGCTGCGAACTTCAACTTTGCCCGAATGGGCCTCAACGATGCGCTTGACGTTGCTGAGCCCGAGTCCGCTGCCGTGATTCTTGCTGGTATAGAAAGGAGTGAAAAGCTGCTTCATCTGGGCTTGGTCAATGCCTGGACCGGTATCTCTGACACCCAGTTCCAGAAAGCGAGCTTCGGCATTTCCCGTGGCTCTTGTCCAAATAGTTATACTGCCGCCCTCAGGCGTGGCGTCTATGGCATTGAGCAGAAGATTTATCAAAGCCTGCTCCAATTTTCCGGCGTCCGCATGAGCCATTGGAAGCATTGCGGGATAGCGCTCGATGGTTCTTATCTGTTTCTCCTGAGCTTTGGCCTGGAGCAGATCAACGCAGCCTCTGGCCACAATAGACAAGTTCACAGGAGCAGTTTCAATCGTTAATGGGCGAGCTATGTCGAGCAGTTGTCGCAGGATGCCTTCCAGTCGGGATACCTCATGCACGGTTATTTCGAGTCGGCGATGATCGTAGCCATCCAGCTCCAATTTTCTGGAAAGGATTTGAAGATTCATTTTGATGGACGAGAGAGGGTTCCTTATTTCATGGGATAGGGAAGCGGACAAATGACCGAGGTAGGCCATTCGTTCGTGTTCCCGCACCTTGGATTCCATAGCTATCCGTTCGCTGATGTCACGACAAATTCCTATGATAACAGGGCCTTCTCCAAGGTCCGCGACTCTGGCTCGAACCTCTGTAGCTGCTTGATTCTCTGGTGGACCAATCCGTGTATACTGGATCTGTCCTTCAGCGGGGCGACCTTCCATTACTCCCGTATAAGCGTCCAGGAGGCGTTCGCGGCAATCGCCGGACACAAAATCCAGGAAAGGCCTAGCGATAACCTCTTTCAGGCTGGTTCCATGCATTCGACAAAATGCCTGATTCGCGAAAGTTATTCGCTGGTCTTGAACAACGAAATAGCCATCACTTATTTCTTCTACCAGGGTCTTGTAACGACGTTCGCTCTTCCGCAACGCTTCTTCGTATTCCATCCTGTGAGTAATATCCACGAGAGACCCGATGACCGCAGGAGCGCCCTGATAGTCCATGCGAGAGCCGTACGCCTCGACGTGGATGACCGATCCATCCTTCTTGACGCCCTTGAACTGATAATTCATGGATTCAATCTGACCGGACAAGCGCTTCTGGAGATTCTCCTCCAGTGTCGGCCTATCGTCAGGAAACACAAGGGTCAAGACGGTCGTCTTGTCGATTAGCTCATCCGGTTCATAACCAAATATCTCAGCCAATTTGGGATTGATATAACGAAACAATCCATCTTGAATGAGGTAGACACCCACAACTGATCTCTCTGTGAGGGTCCTGAATTTTATCTCAGATTTCTCAAGGGCTTGTTCGAGCGCTGTACCTGTGCGCTTCCGGCGTGTCCACCTGATTCAGTCTGTTCCTCAGTTCGGAAACTTCTCTTTCCAGATCCTTTTTAGTCTTGCCGCGATTTGCCATAGAAGTCGTACCATTTAAGCTCATGAGCGCCGTTATTCAGTGCTGTCTCCAACACTAAGATGGTTTCTTGCGGAAAACTCTAATATCAGACAATCTCCGGATCAACTCTGGTAAGATTATCATAAAGTTGGCAGGCAAAATAGATTTCTGGGGATTAGAACCAAAAGGCCGCGCCTTAGTGGAAAATGAGGACAAGGCTCGAACATCAAGACATTCGAGCCCTAACGGGCAGGGGCATAGATCCTGATGGGTGATCGGTGCGGTGTGAAGATCTGCGGCGCATATACACCGACGCCACCATGAGAAATAACGGCAAGGGCAAGAGTGGCTTCGACGGACACGGCAGATAACGCGATCATTGTACCTCAGCAAGGAAACGGCGATTTCCAACAACGGTGAGGTCTTTTCCCCATGACAGAGGGCCTTTTAATGGGTGCCCCACGGCCTGCTCAAATCCTCGGATCCCACCTCTGACTGAAGGGTGACTACCATAACTTATCTCTGTCACTGGGCAATTTGCAGGACCGGAGAACTTTCAAGCGCCATAGTGATACGTGGGGTTAGGTGCTCCAGGTCTGAAAGTGTTAATGGCTGAAACATCCACGTCGGCTTTGAACAGCTCTCGGAATTGCATCACCGTTTCGTTTACGATCGTTGACAGGTCTCCGGGAGAGAGAGTTGCCCGGATATTTATAGTTACTTCCAGGTGAGACAAGGGCGCTGTGAAATTACCATCCAAAACGGGTCTTTCACCTACTTGGGTTACTCCGGCTTTGGTGCTGCCCGATTTTCCTACAGCA
Source organism: uncultured delta proteobacterium (assembly GCA_963700305.1). Lineage (GTDB taxonomy): Bacteria > Desulfobacterota > Desulfomonilia > Desulfomonilales > Desulfomonilaceae > Desulfomonile. The sequence continues at coordinate 126,741 of CAVOXB010000012.1, read as the reverse complement.
AGCAGTTTGAGATGCCCAATTCTTCCATTTCGATCTGCTATCCCTTGTGCAAGGGTTTCAGCCATACGGCCGCTGATCGTCTTTCCATCGACGGGTTCATGGAAGTTCAAGGACACCATCCCGTTCAACCAGCCCATCTCTGCTTCGGCCTCTGCGTAGGTCTGATAGTCAATCTCCTTGAGCCACCGCTCTCCCGGAGGTGTAGCCTGAACTAGACTCAGCCACTCGTCCATTCCTGAGCCTTCCTTTGCTGAAATCCCAAGGGCTTTCGACTCTGGGTATGAGCGGGAGACATTCTTCAGCAACTCCTCCCTTTGTTCGCTCGTGAGCGTGTCCAGTTTGGTGACGACTATGAAATCAGCTTCCTGGAGCTGCTTGGCAAAGAGATATTTAATGGACCATGGCGCGCATGAATCTTCACTTTCAATCCAGCGATCCGGTTCCACGAGCACGGAATAGGCCAAAACATCCACTTTGTCCTTAATTAGGGCTCGCATGGGCCTTATTACGGTTGCGACGATATCCGTGCAGCTGCCTACTGGCTCTGCGAGGATGACATCCGCCGCGGTGGTGGAAATACTGTGATCAATGGCGTCCGCCAGCCCGTTGAAATTGCAGCAGAAACATGAGCCGGCCACTTCTTCCGCCGGAATTCCAGAATCAGAAAGGAAGACCGTGTCCACAAGACCGGTTGCCTGATCATTTGTAATAGCTGCCGCCTTGACGCCCTTTTGTGCGAAGATTTTGGCCAGAGACTGGATAGCAGTGGTCTTGCCTGCTCCGAGAAATCCTCCGACAAAGAATATCTTGGGTTTGTTACTCATTGCGTCGCTCCTTTTCCAATGGAACTGTTCGGGAGCATTTGGATGATGTTATAAACTTCCACGTCATGAACATGCATTTAGGCAAAAGCAGTGAGAGTGTTTTTTTTTTCGGATGAGTGACCGGTATCTGTCCCGCTCTCGGTCCGAAATCAACTCTATCTCACTTCAACACTTCCCTTATTTCGCTCACATTGGCCCGTTGAGCCTGACAAGAGCATGTCTCCAGCTGTCTGGCTCGTGCATCCATCAATGGAGCGGTTATATATCTGAAGAATAGGGCTGCAGCAGCTCCCGCTAACAGAGGCGCAGCTATGTAGACGACAAAGAAACCGCCGTGAGGGCCTGGAATGGCCACTGAATTCCAACCAGCGAAATATGCGACGAGTCGTGGACCGAAATCGCGAGCAGGATTGAGCCCAGCCTGAGTCAAGGGAGCAAGCACGGATATAATAACCGTGACTGTCCCGCCGATAAACACAGGGGACACTCCTTCAGCGGGTCGCCCCACATCGCATCCCTCAGTCAGCAGAAATATCATCGTTACGAGTAGAAAAGTTCCGTACCCTCAGCCAGGGCAGCAGTACCGATGCCTACCTTAAGCCATGGCTGCGCCATTCCGGGATTTGGAAAGTATTCCCCGAATATCATGGCAGTCCGAATTGATTCGGGTGTTCCTCGGACAATTGCATTGGCCGCCTCGAATTGCTCTATGGAGCCGCCAAACACCGCAAGTAGAACCGATCCGGCGGCAATGCCTCCCAACAGTTGGGACCCGATGTACCAGGGCAACAAATGAGGCTGCATCCTGCCGGCGAGCACCATTCCGACGGAAACCGCAGGATTCAGGTGTGCGCAGGACAAATGGCGAGTAGCATAGATTGCCAGCGTCACTCCCAACCCCCAAAGGACAGCCACCTGCATCAGTCCTGAAAAGGCATTGAAGACAATCGCTGTGGCGACGGTTGAAATGCCGAAGAAAACGAGGATGAAACACCCCAAGAACTCGCCGAAGCATACTGCTGTCAAACTGTTCATCCGGCGCTCCCTTAAGAAATCAAGTTAGCGGTCTTGATCGAATCTGGCTCTAGCTTGCTGATCTCTCATGATTTTTAGGCATTGGATCATCCAGTATGCTGTTCGCTGTAGCCAAAAGGGTCTCAATCGATGTCACATAATCCCGCAGGGTTTCTGATCCATTTTTCCATGCACGCGACCCCTTCCGTCGTAATCTTATAGGTCTTTCTGGGCGGCCCCGACTCAACGAATTCCCAAGAGGAAACAACCAGGTTTCTGACTTCCATGGATTTCAAAAAGCGATAAACCCCTGTGGGGTCAGGTTTGGCTCCCTTAAACATGGGCGAATTCATTATTTTTTGAACGAGACCGTATCCGTGGAGTTCTTCTTCAGCGAGGAATATGAGGATCGTTGGCTGGATCAGCTTGTCGAGATTGCTTCCTGCGCAGGCGCATTGGTCAAAGTCAAGCATAAGGGTAATACCTCTATTAGAGTTACTCTAATATCATCGGATAAAGAGACCCTTCTGTCAATTGGTTTTTTTGTTTCAAAAGTACGGCTTCAGGCGTCAAGGACGTTCTATTGACCATAACGGTCTGAAGAATTAACTTTATAAATGAATTGGGAATTACGGAAGTGATTGATATCACAATCAAACTGGACTCATGGATTAAATGAAGACGAATTTCGGACTACCAAATTACAAACATGGCAAGAAAAGAATATAAGCCCTTTTTGATGTTCAGTTATCCGGAGCAAACAGCAATTTCGATGAATCGAACAGAAACTCGGATAATTCGCGATAGGTCTGTGACCTTCTCTTCCTGCGGACGACCTCGGTTTTCAAATGCTGGGAAGTGCTGGTTTGGTGGTCTTTTTGCGCTGGAGGCCTTTGCTGACAGCAGGGTTGACTAGGTATCTTCATCCGGGTATGCTAAAAAGCGTGAAATCTCCGATTTTCATGCAAACCACAAACGTGTCTCCGTCTGGGTTTGCGGAAGGAAGATCGGCCGGTTTTCCAGGTCGAAGAACTTCAGTGAAGTTGCCCGACCCAGTGCCGCAGTTGAGGAAGAACGCCTGCACCGATGATTTTGAATTGGGCTCGATAGCTTGAAATCTCTGTTGACAGCGTGTTTTGTAAGTGTGGGGAGAGAATCTCTCTCGAAAGGGAATCCATGGAAGACCAGCAAGAAACTAGAGACCAACTCATCCTTGAACTGGAGACTTTGAAGGCAAGAGTCTCCGAACTGGAGTCTTCCGAATCCGAATGGAGAAGAATAGCCGAGAAATGTGAAGCTCAGGGGAGACTGCTGCTTGTAACGACAAATTCCCTCCCTGTGTTGATGTCATATATTGACTCGGAGCAACGCTACAGATTTTGCAGCAAGACGTATGAGCAGTGGTTCGGGGTTCCTTTTGAGAAGATTGAAGGCAGGCCCATGAGAGAAGTCCTGGGCGATACAATTTACAACGAGATCAAACCACACATAGAAACCGCACTCACTGGCAATCCGGTATCTTATGACGTCACCTTGAAATACGGGGACGGCAACACGCGTGAAGTGAGTGTAGTCTACTATCCTCACTGGGAAAACGACAGCGTCGAAGGTATGGCTGTATTGGTGCATGATCAGACCGAGCGCAACGCCGCGGTCCGTAAATTCGCTGAAGCTAACGAATTCAGTGAAAAGGTCTTAAGTACTTCTCCAGTGGGAATATGCACGTTTCGATCCGATGGACAATGCGTGCTGGCCAACGATGCAATGGCCCTGATCGTTGGAGGCCAGGAAAAGGGGCAGATCCTTTTACAGAATTATCGACTGCTGGAATCGTGGAAGACATCAGGTCTCTTGGATGAAGCTGAAGCAGTCATGAGTTCTGGAATTGAAAGGCGCCGAGAGGTCCACATGGTGTCCACGTTCGGCAAGGACCTATGGTTGGATTGTAGACTAAGTCGCTTCACTTCGGGTAATGAACATCATCTTCTCTTGATAGCAGAAGACGTTTCAGCGCAGAAGAAAGCACATAATGAAATTCGCTCTGCGCATGAGGAACTTGAGCGACGAGTAGAAGACCAGACTCGCGAATTAATTCTGGCAAACGAGCAACTCAAGGAGGAGATTGCAGAACGTAAGAGAGTCGAGGAAGCCCTGCGTGAAAGCCACACCATGATGAAGAGCATACTTGCGACCTCGCCGGTAGGCATAGGCCTGACTGAGGACAGAATAATGCGATGGGCGAATGAAGCATGGAAAAAAATGTTCGGATTTGAAAATGAGCAGGATTACGTGGGGCGAAATGCGAGAATGCTATATCCGTCAGATGAAGAATACGACCGCATTGGAGAATTACATCGTAAGAGCCTCGAGACCGGAGAAGTTGCATCAGGCGATAGCACTTTCATGCGCGTGGATGGATCTCTCTTTGATGGCAATATAAGACTGAAGACTTTTGGACCTTCAGGCCCCACTCGTGGGACTATCGCCGCCATTTCGGACATTTCGGAACGAAAATACGCTGAACAGGCCCTGAAAGAGAGTGAGCGAAGGTATCGCGCCCTAGCGGACAATTCGTTGACGGGAATCTGCGTTCATCAGGACGGGACCTTTGTTTATGTGAATGACCGATTCTCCGAGATGGTGGGCTACGCGAAAGACGAGCTTATCGGAGCATCTGCATATGAAATAATAATCCCCGAGGATCGCGACCTCGTCGAAGGGCGAGCACGTGCAAGGCTTTCCGGCTTCTATGTTCCGCCGCAATATGAATTCAGGGTGCTTACCAAGAATGGTCAAGTAAAGTGGCTGGAAATGTGGTCAACCGTTATTTCAAATAACGGCAGTCGGGCAATTTTGGCCAACCTTGTAGACATTACGGAACGCAAACAAGTGGAGAAATCGCTTAGTGAAAGCGAAGCAAAGTTCCGACTTTTGGTCAATGACGCTCCCGTAGGCATTCTTTTGGTAGCGAGAGATGGGAAAATACTAGACGTAAACAAGAAACTGGTCGAAATCCTCGGCTCTCCGTCCCCTGAGGCAACCAAAGAATTGAACATGTTGACTTTCCCTCTTCTAGTGAAAGCTGGAATATCCGGGCTAGTCAAGCGCTGCATGGAAGAAGGCCGCCAGATTTCATCCGAGCTTCCGTACACCAGCAAATGGGGAAAAAACATTTTCCTCAGAACCATCCTGACGCCAATACTCGATTCCACCGGAAACGTCACCGGCTGTCAGGCGCTCATGGAGGATTTCACACCTAGAAAAGAGGCTGAGATGTCTCTCGCTGAGAGCGAACGCAAACTGAGAGACATTGTGGAGCACAGCACCAATCTTTTTTACTCCCATACACCTGACCATAAACTTACCTATTTGAGCTCCCAAACGAGGCAGTTCTTCGACTGCGAACCGCACGAAGCAATGACGGAATGGACGAATTTAGTTAGCGACAATCCCATTAACAAGGAGGGGCTTGAACACACCAACAGGGCAATTATGACCGGACAAGTCCAGCCGCCCTACGAACTCGAATTGACCGGAACAAAAGGGCGAATCGTATGGGCGGAGGTTCATGAGAGCCCAGTCGTAGTTGACGGCAAAGTAATTGCGATCGTGGGGTCCTTGACCAATATTACGAGGCGCAAGAAATCCGAGCTTGCTCGGAGACGGCTGGCAACGGCAGTGGAGCAGGCAGCGGAAGCTGTCGTCATAACCAGCCCGCAAGGAATCATTGAATACGTGAATCCTTCGTTTGAGCGCATGAGCGGCTTTTCGAGAAAAGAGGTGTTAGGACAACCAACGAGTCTGCTTCAGGACTATGAAAACGATCCGTCGCTTTACGATGAACTGCAGAACACATTGGCAAACGGCAGAAACTGGTCGGGCCATTTATCGAACAGACGGAAAGACGGAACAATTTATCAGGAAGATCTGACGATTTCACCGGTGCGAGACAGCTACGGAAAAATAACGAATTTTGTAGCTATAAAGCGAGATATTTCCCAAGAAATTGCACTTCAACGGCAGCTTCTTCAGGCTCAAAAAATGGAGGCCATAGGCACTCTGGCAGGCGGTATCGCTCATGATTTCAACAATCTGCTTCAGGTGACCATGGGATTTTCGGAAATATTGTTGCAGGATAAAGAAGAATCAAATCCCGAGTTTGCAGACCTCCAAAAAATCATACAGGCTGCTCGAAACGGTGCTGACCTGGTCCAGAGGCTGCTTACGTTCAGCAGAAAAGTGGAACCCAATCCGACTCCAGTGAGGCTCAACCATCATATCAGACAACTAGGAAAGATGCTGGGTCGTACCATTCCGAAGATGATCAATATCGAGCTTAATCTGGCCGATGACTTAGACATGATAAACGCCGATCCGACGCAAGTGGAACAGATCATTATGAACCTGGCGATCAATGCCAGGGATGCCATGCCTGACGGCGGCACGCTGAGCTTGGAGACTCGTAACGTTGCCCTGGATGCAGTGTTTTGCCAAAAGCACCCGGGAGCGATGCCTGGAGAATTTGTCATGTTCCACATCTCAGACACGGGCCATGGGATGGATGCAGATACCTTGCAGCATTTGTTTGAGCCTTTTTTCACGACGAAGGAGTTAGGCCGAGGAACAGGCCTCGGGCTAGCAGTAGTATACGGAATCGTAGAGCAACACGGCGGCTATATTGCCTGCGAGAGTCAGCCCGGGCTCGGGACCAGCTTCAGGATCTATCTCCCTGCAATGAGAATCGAGAAAGGGCCGGATTCAGAAAAGATCGCGATAATGCCGGCAGTCGGAACCGAAACCATTCTGCTCGTGGATGATGAGGAATTTGTCAGGGATCTCGCGGAGAGGATTCTCGGTAAGGCAGGATATACAGTTTTGACCGCCTCGAACGGCCGTGAAGCGCTGGAGATGTTCCGCAAGCAGAAGCAAGAAATTTCGTTGGTAATTCTCGACTTGATCATGCCGGAAATGGGCGGCAAACAGTGCCTTTGGGAACTCATGAAGATCAATCCGGACCTTAAGGTTTCTCGTGATAAGCGGATACTCAGGAGAGGGACCTTCCCCACAAGCTGTTGAAGGTGCTGCAGGTTTTGTTAGCAAGCCCTTCAAAGTGCGGGACCTGCTGAACGAAGTGCGGAAGGCTTTGGATTCGAACTGAATCAGAGCACCTCGATGCGGAAACCTAAATTACCGGAAAGCGGGTCTTGGATCCCATTGCGACGGGTCGGCGGGTATTGAAAGACTCGAATTCGGGACGTTCGCCTCATATGCTTTTATTTCGGTTACATTTGAATTGTTCAACAGATTTGGGAATTCGATTTGATAGAATATGCTGCTCTGGTCCGAGTAAGTTCCTTGCCTGAACAAGACAACGGTTTTCCCTCTGGCAGCCCGCGCATAGGCTGCAGACATACACTTTAACATTGGCTCCTGGTCTTTCGTGTAGTTACTTCCTGGGTTGGCTGCGGCGTAGCCGAAACGACGAACGCCTAACATAACGCCTCCCAACAAACCCCATCACCAGAAAACGCATTGAGCCTATTCCGGATCGTCTGGCACAACCCAAAACTTGTTAGTTTCTAGCCTCTCCCCCGCAAGAGACACATGATACGGAAGAGAATAGCTATTATCGGTCCAGCCCCAATCAGCCGGCAGAAAATTCTATTTTCCTTTCTTGAGTCCAGTTAACCCCTAATCATCGAGCTATCATGACACGCATCATGTCCGCCGAGTTTTCCAGGTGGTCAGCGATATCTCCGGTAGTCTCAACAAGCCGAATCATGATGAAAAAAGTCTTGGGAGAAATCGATTCGTCCGCACAAAGTCGTATGAACATGGTCTTTTCCAGGTCATCGGATTCTTTTTCGCGGAAGCGTATCTCTCGAATGATTTCTTTGACTGCTTCTCGGTCTTGTTCCATCCGACTTGAAAAGAAGGTGTGCCCGCGTTGAACCATTTCCGGCAAGAAACCGAGATAGTCTCCCGCCTCTTTCGTCAGCAAGATGTAATCCCTCTGAATATCTTCAGGCAGGTCCAACCGATAATAAGACATCCAGTACAGGGCGTTTTTGATTGAGTCAATTACCTTGTCCGCCTCTCGAAGAAAAGAGAGAACACGGATTTGTCCACTGGCATTAGAATTGAGGCTGGCAAGTGCCCTCGAATGTTGCGTTTCATTCGATCAGCCTCGGCTTCGCCTTCTCGGATATCTTCTTTGAGAAACATGAAGCGATCAAGATCACCGGAGAAGTAAGCTTGTACAGCTTCGACGAACAATGGCCCGCAGTGTGCCACTTTTTCAGCATGTCTGAGTGTATTCTCGAAAGGAGATTTCCTAAAAAGGTTTCGCAGAACGAGTCTCATGATTCACCATCCTATAGGGTTCCCTTTATCAAGAGAAGCAATGCAATATAAATGATTGCTGAAGTAACAGCCGCGACTGGAACCGTTATTACCCAGTAGACCATTATTCGAGCCAAGGTCCCCAAATCGAGAAGTCCTTGGAGTCCTCGCGCCAACCCAACACCGACGAAAGCGCCCACCGCCGCATGTGTCGTGGAGACCGGAAGTCCCATCATCGAGGCCACTAGAATGACAGTGGCTGCCGAGAATTCTACAGTAAACCCCCGCACACTGGTCAATTCGGTAATTTTGGATCCCATGGTTTCAATCACCCTGTAACCCCAGGTGCATATCCCAACACAAATCATAGCTCCGCCGAAGGCCAGAAGGGTCACCGGCACGGGCGCTTTGTCGGCCACCAAGCCTGTGGAATAAATGTAATAAATGCCTGCAAGCGGTCCCATGGCATTTGCAACGTCGTTTGCTCCGGTCCCAAACGAGACGTAACACGATGTCATGACTTGCAGATATCGGAAAATCTGTTCAGCAACGGTGAATTTCCCTTGCCTGAGCTTGTGTTTGAGAATTCCCAGGCAAATCACATAGCCCGCAATAGCTATGAAACCAGGGACGATTAACGTTTCCGCTCCTTCGAAATCCGAGCTTTTGGGCCAAAGGCGTTTCCATAAAAAGGGCAAGAGTCATAATGAACAACGTCATGGCAACCAAAAACGGACTCGTGATAACAGCTCCTTTAGCCGTATCCATTCGTGACAGAATCGTTCGGTCAATGAATTTGAACAACAAAAATCCGGCTATCCCGCTCAATATGGGGGAAATGATCCACGATAAGAAAATGTACCCCAGTTGGCCCCAATGGACCACCTTGGGGCCGCCGGCCACTAAGCCCACGCCCATCATGGCCCCTACTATGGAGTGAGTTGTGGACACGGGCAGGTTTCTGTAAGTGGAAAGGCAGACCCAAAGGGAAGCCGCGAACAAGGCCGCCAATAGGCCCAACCAAATGCGGATGGGATCTCCAATGGCGTTCTGATCTATGATTCCCTTAAGGATGGTGTGAGACACATGGGAGCCCACAAATGTGGCGCCTAGAAATGTGAGAATCGTAGCCAGCACTAGAGCCTGTTTCAGCGTGATAACCTTGGCACCAACTGCTGAGGCCATGGCATTGGCGCAGTCGTTGGCCCCTATGTTCCAGGCCATATAGGCGCCTGCAACCACGCTTAAGGAGAGCATAATAACTTCAAGGCTCATGGGCTAAGTGATTCCTCCCTCGAAATCCGGCATACGTTGACCCCATAATGTCTACAAATCGCGCTGCGACAATCTTATTCTCGGGGCGCGGAGCAGCCCGATGTGCAGATCATTGGCCGACCCTCGTTCAGAATGGATTTTGCCCGGCTACAGCGCTGTTTCAAGCTCAAGATTATTCACCAAGTTGTTGATCGCAAGGAATTGTTACTATGAGTTGGTCAGCATACCCCACTGGTGCTCCATGAGGCAACTATTTCTGAACGTGTTTCTAATCATTCGCTAGCAAGGGGAAAGAAAAAAGCGCAACATGTCATTGTGAGCGTAGCGAAGCAATCTCATACCATTGTGGCTTAAAGGAAAAATTTCAGAATCAGGAACGCCTCCTGAAACCTGCCAACCTGTGATTCCGCGCAGCCGAAACTGTCGCAGCCTTTCGAAAAGGCGCTGCTTGGCCATTGAAGTTCGATGCCTACAGAGTGACCAGCGTGCAGTTTCCTGATGATACGTCCGTCAGGGTGAGCCAGTTTTCAGGCCACACTCGCAAGTCGGCGAAATCTTCACCAGTTTATTTGTTTTCTTCGTATGAGAATCGGTGTAAGATACCAAAAAATCACCTTCTATGAGATAGCGGAAAAGGGGACGGAACGATGCATGTTGGAACCCGAATCCTGATTGTCGATGATGAAAAAGATATTCGCGACCTCCTTTTCAGATTACTGGAAAAGGAAGGGTACATGCCCATAGTCGCACACAGCGGGGAGACGGCCTTGGAGATGATTAGATTGGGCATGCCGGATCTCGTGATCTCCGATTTGCGTATGCCCGGCATGGATGGGATGGAATTGCTCCGACAAACCAAGACACTTGATCCCGATCTCCCCGTGCTCATGATCACGGGCTGGGGCGGCATCGATGGAGCGGTCCGCGCGGTTAAAGAGGGCGCCTACGATTACATGGCCAAGCCGCTAAACATTCCTGAGCTCACCAAAAAAGTCAAAGAGGCCTTGAAAGATAAACAGCCCGGCTTTGGCAGGCGAGACGTACGAGACGCGATACAAAATGAGGCAATAGCCAGGCTCCATGAAATGATGGGACCAAGTGAGGCAGTGGCTCGGATTGTTTCCGAGCTTGCCCTTGTTGCTCCCTCAAACTTTGCTGTAATTATTCAGGGGGAAACCGGCACCGGCAAGGAATTGCTGGCGAGGGCCATACATGAAGCGAGCCCCAGGTGCAAAGCTCAACTTGTGCCTGTAGATTGCGGCGCCATTCCTGAGACTCTCTTTGAGAGCGAATTGTTCGGTTATGAAAAAGGTGCATTCACGGGTGCTATCGCATCCAAACCGGGAAAATTTGAGATGGCGCAGGGCGGCACGCTGTTTCTCGACGAGATCGGGAATATGCCCGTGAGCTCACAGATTAAGCTGCTGAGAGCGATTCAGGAAAAGAGTTTTTTCCGCGTGGGGGGCACTAAACCCGTGATCGTGGATGTGAGACTGATTGTGGCAACCAATGAGGATCTCAATGCAGCAGTGAGAAACGGTTCGTTCAGCAGGGATCTCTTTTATCGCCTGAGTGAATTCACTATTATTATTCCACCCCTGCGGAATCGGAAAGAAGACATGTTACACATTGCCAATCGCCTCTTGACAGCCACGAACGTTGAATTGAGCAAACAGGTCAAGGGTTTTTCACAGGAGGCCATGAGAGTTTTGGCTGAATACTCCTGGCCGGGCAATGTGCGACAACTGCGGTCAGCAGTCCGCAGAGCGGTGCTTCAGGCGGACAGTTACATAGACCCAGCGCACCTGAGCTTAGAAGAACACCTGAATACCGAAGCTGACGAGAGTTCTCATAATACTGAATTCAAGTGGACTGAAGGATTATCGCTGAAAGAAATGGTTCGCCGGAGTACAGCGGAACTCGAGAAACGCGTATTGGTCGAGGCTCTCAGGAAGACCGGCGGAAACAAGGCCAAAGCAGCGCGATTGCTGCAAATGGACTACACCACTATTCATGCCAAAATAAAACAGTATGGGATCCACCTGGGTATTGAGGAAGAGGTCTAGTACATACAGTACCAATTCCCCACAAGACAAACAAAACCGACTCCCCCTCAGAGCTGTTAATACAATAATCCCATAGAAACTATGGGAAACTTCCCATAGATGTCATGCATTGTGATTTCATAGCCTAATTCACTGTTGACGCTGGGACAGGCATTTTTTCTGTCGTTCTTGAACAGGCGGAAACGCTTTTCCAATGCTTGAATTAAAGAAAATCCGACCATCCTACGTCGTCGCCCCAACGAAAGTCGGGGCCAAGATGGCCGGAACAGCCTGGATTCAGACTTTCTTCGGAATGACGGGAAAAGCTACCGCATTAGGGGCGCATGGCTTAATTCAACAGCAATGGGACTTCTGTCCGCTATTCCTGCCTCACGAATGTCACCCGTTTGGAAGCCAATGAGTATTGGCTGCCGCTACGCTCGTCCTTTGTCCTCAGTCGGACATTTTTGATAGCAATCCCTTATAAAGGCAGCATTTTACTTAACGCTTACGTTTTGCGAAAGTTTGGCCCAGGAATTGCTAGAGATGACTCAGACGAGCTCTACTAAGGAAGCCGGAACGCCTGGAAGGAGGTAGACCGATGAAAATCACACCCAGTTTGGTTGCCGTCTTAATGATGGGTGTTCTTGTATTTGTGATCGGAAGCAATGCAAATGCCCAGGAGACCTCCAAGGGAATCATTGCTGAAGTGACAAAACAATTGGTCCAGGCCCTTCCGAAAGAACTCGTCCAAGATATCAAAAAGCAATTCATGGAAGAGATCAGAAAAGAGGTAATTGCTACGACGCGCAGTGAGTCCAATTACGATCCGAAGCCAATAGAAATGTCAGCTGTTTTGGGAGCGTTGCGGAATCAGCTTGGTCAATCGGAGAATACAGATGCCAGCCATAAGCTGGCAACATTGGCAAAACATTACATGCAGGGAAGTGAAAATTTGCCGCAAAGGACCGAAAATCCACCGAATGTGCCCGAAACTCGCGCTGCGGAACGCTTCGCACGAGGGGATTTCATTGCGGTAGTCACAAATCAATCCAATCCTGCCAAAAGCCTTACCATGGATCAGATTAGGAAGCTGTTTTCTGGTCAATACACCAATTGGAATGATGTTGGCGGACCGGACATGGAAGTGAAAGTGCTCACGTGGGAACAGAGTGCAGTAACCCTGGAGAACCTGCTAAAAACGTCTTTGGCTCCGACGGCCACGAGAGCGAGATACGTTAGCTTGATGATACCTCTCGTGGACCGCACAACAGGAGCCATCGGGTTCCTGTCCACTCAGAACGTGGAACAAGCGGACTTCCTGCTAAGGCACGACGCGATCAGGAAAATTGCAATAAAAAGGGACGATCATTCCCCAGCCGTCGCTCCCAGCAGAATGACTCTGGCTGACGGGACATACCCGATGCTGTCCGGTGGAGTTACACCGGCGATAGCCTGGTCGTCTCCTGCCACAGCGGCGTCAGACAAGTCATTCGTAATATTTTCCGGTCCTCGTTAAGCAATATAACAGGCCGGCGCCAGAGATGCCCTCGCTGCCTGATTTTATCGAAAAGGGTGAAAGGAGTGAAAAAGCCAATGACTCAAGAGACTTTTGCTGTTTTTGATTCCATCCCGGATGATTATGCGCAACAATTGCGGCTGCAAAACGGACCTACCCAGACTATCGACCTTCAAGGTTTGCTCTCACCGGAGTTTTCTTCTTCCGGAATAGTCGACCTGAGAAGCATTGGAACGACAGCACTCGGCAAGCTCCTTGAAGCTTTACCTGTTCCCATAATGCTTATTGACAAATGGTTCTTCGTGGCATTCGCCAATCAAGCTTTTAGCCGGATAAGTGAAGACTACAAAGAGCTTCAGGGTGCACGTTTCTTAGACGTGCTTCCAAGCCCGGACGACGCAGACAGGGCCCGCTTGTTGACTGAAAAAACAATGGCGCTGCTCGAACGGGTTTTCGTTGATAGAAAACCCCAGCAAGCCGAGGCCATCCTAAAAATAGGCCAAAAGAGAATTTGGGCCAGACTATATCTGAGATCCATCAGAGCAAACGCTGATAGGCATATCATGGTGATAATCGAGGATGTCACTTCAGAGCGCAGTCAAGCCCGGATTTGCAGAAGAGAGGAAATAAAACTCCAGGAAGCGGTTGAGCATTTGAAGCAACGCGTTCGCAAAATCAACGCCGAATTGTCTCAAACCGCGCAGCGACTGGAGGCAGAGATCAAGGAGCATTCAAAAACGAAAGAGGCTTTGAAACAGTGCCTCGGCCAAGAGCTTCCTTGAGAACTTTGTAAAACCCCAGTGAATTCGCGTAGGCGTAATTCAGGGGTTTCGAGACCTATGCCTGCGGGAACGCGACTTCGGTTCTCAATGGGACAGCGTGAAGCCCTGTCCGCGACGCTAGGGCCGCTCTGTATTGTTTTTTTCGGCATAGGTCCAGGGGCGAATCTGGACCGCATGAACGGATCACGCTCTGTGCCCTAAAGACAGGCATGAGGATAATTGTGTCTGCTTGAGCTCTCGGAACTCGAATGAAATTAGGATGGACCAAGCCGCTAGATAATCTTCTCTGTTCCATTCGCGTTCCGTAAAGGAGGCGACCCATCATGAACCAGCAAGGAGATGGTTTTCCAGCAATGCGGCAAGAAAATGCTGACGAAAATGCCAATGTCTTCTTTGCTTCAACAGGTGAATCGGAGAATTTGTCTCTCAAGGAAATTCTGCGGCGTAGAAGAATGGTGGTGGAAAGGCTTGCAGTGACTGAGGCTTTGCGTCGTACGTCGGGAAACAAAACCAGGGCCGCGCGCCTGCTGGGAATCAGTTATCCTACACTTCGTTCAAAGATGAAGCTTTACAAGATACGGATTATTGTTCAGGTTTTCAGCCAGTCCGCAGCGTAATACGAATCGCGGTTCTTGGAGCCATCTTATGGCTAAATAGGGCAACATTTTAGACAACAGATCGAAAACCTTCTTTTTATGCATCTCGGCCTCCTGTGTCGTTGTGATGGATGCGGCTCAACCTAAAGCGGCCCCTTCATCAGCGAGTGGCGGCCCACCTCCGTGCCCGACAAATTGGGTTTCGAGGTACAAAGTCTGATCTAGGGTCCAACCGCTCATTTATCTTCCTCATAGGGTCTTCCCCACTGTAGTGAATCTGTCGCGCATAAGCTGCATCTAAGTGACTAATTGAGAAAAATAATAGGAGAACGAAGACGATGATTATGCAAAATATATGTTTTGGAGTCGTTTTGTGTGGGCTGGTGTTTCTGTTCGTAATCTTCATATCTTCGCCGGCAATTGCTGATCAGGATACTGAATCAGATGTGTCCAAAGGTTTTAGTGCGGTGTCGCCCCAGAAGAGGACTTCTGTTTCAAAATATCTGTCGAATCAAAGCTCAGTTGAAGCGGCTAATCGCGCCAGAGTTTGTACTGGTTTTCAAAAGAGAGGCAGCGACGTAATGCTGAATCCTCAACCTTTGCCCCCGAAACCTGATCCGAAGAATGTCATGAATCAATAGACGACCAAATGCAGGAAGGAATGGCCAATGTTCCCAGATACTGACCCAAAGCAACCCAAAAGAAGGTCCTTTCTCAAAAGAGGCTTCGCCTTTCTGGCAGTCTTGGTCACAGGGTCCATATTTCTGACCGCAGAAAACAGTGATGCCAGGCAGAGATCTAGGCAGAAGGACAGTCCTCAAAGTCCCATGCAAGGGGAGAGTAGCACGGGCGGCATTCAGTCTAAGAGGAATTGTTATCAAAAAAAGGTTTGTCAACAAGTTCAGTGCTTTGCGCCGCCTTGCGACCCTATATGCCATTATGAGACTGTGTGCAGTTAAGCACATTGCAGGAATGAAGGCCCAAAACCAACATCACGCATCGTAAGATTTATCGTTATGCTCCAATGGTCTCTTTTAACACTTCAGCCAAGGTCTCCACTGCCAGGTCGATTTCCGCTGTGTCGATTGTGAACGGAGGACCGAATATGATGGCATCTCCATCCTTGCCGGCCAGCGCACTAGCGGGGTACAACAATATACCGCGATTATACATGGCCTCGCGGACGCGTTCGGTGAGTTTATGATTCCGCGGGAATGGGGTGCCGGATTCCTTGTCCTGAGCGAATTCTACACCCCACATCAATCCGATTCCGCGAACATCGATCACGAAGGGAAGGGGAAGCAGCAGTTCTTTGAGTCTTTTGCCGAGATATAGGCCCATGTCTGCGCATCGAGCCACAAGGTTTTCACGTTCTAGAATATTGACCACAGCAAGCCCTGCGGCAGTGGCCACAGCATGATGGGAAAATGTGCCGCCGTGCACGAAATTTCCGCTACCACCACGAAGGATGTCGAGGTATTCAGAACGAGTCGCCACACCTGATAAAGCTATTGAGCCTGAACTCAGGCCTTTCCCAAGCGTCATAATGTCAGGAACAACTCCCGCGTGTTGGCTGGCGAACCACTTGCCAGTGCGGCCCATGCCCGACATGACCTCGTCAAAGATCAAGATCACGCCATTCTTGTCGCAAATCTCCCTTACAAGACTCAATACCCGGGCGGCGGCGGATAGATTCCCAGCGTCGCGCCGCTGACCGGTTCGGCGATGAAAGCGCTCACGGTTTCCGGACCAAGATTGATGATTGTCTCTTCCAAAGCCTGAGCGCACCGGAGTCCGCAGTCTGGAAACGTAAGGCCGTAAGAGCATCGTAAGCAATACGGCGGCGGAATGTGCACAGCGTCTGCGAGAAGCGGCGAGAAAGGTTCCCTGAAGTACGTTCTCCCTGAGGCTGCAAGAGCGCCGAGCGTCAGGCCGTGGTATGATTTCCATCGCGAAATCAAGGTTACTCGGCTCGCTTTACCGCTCTCGACGTGCACCTGACGTGCGAGTTTGACAGCAGTCTCCACCGCCTCTGATCCTGACGACATGAAATAGAAACGGTTCAGCTTTTCTGGGGAATGAGCAGCCAATCGTTCAGCTAATTCTTCCAGAGGAGCGGAAGTGAACTGCGAGCCGTGGACATAGTAAAATTGTTGCATTTGCTCGAATACGGCCTGAGCGATTTCCGGCCTGCCGTGTCCTACGTTTACTACCAGCGCTCCACCGCAGGCGTCCAGGTAGCGCTTGCCGTCGGCGTCCTCGATCCATACTCCTTTGGCTTCGCGCGGCCAGCGGCAATTGTTTGTCAAAGCGTCGAGGGAATACGAAACTTGAACTCAAAGGTGACCTCATACCAGCGTTCAAACTAAGGAACATAGGGTCAAAGACATTTTCTGAAATCCATCGACCTGTCATTCCCGCGCAGGCGGGAATCCATTCTTACTCGCCGTAACCCTTCTGGGTTGCGGCCTGCTCAGGAATGACGAATCTTCTGCATCTCAAAATTACCTAATGGAAGCGAATTCGTATCATTTTATGCGGAGAATCTCTCTGGCTTCTGCGCAGGTTGCAACTTCTCGCCCAAGGATGCGAGCCAGTTTCACTGCGCGTTCTACGAATTGGGCATTGGACTCCGCTTTCACTCCGCGATTGAAATAGACATTGTCCTCAAATCCTACCCTAACGTGGCCTCCCATGAGCATCGCATGGGTATTGATAGGCAGTTGGGATGTCCCTGGAGCAAGGGCAGACCACTGGCAGCCTTCAGGTAAACGCTTTTTCATGTCTATGAGAGCTTCAGGAGTTGCTTCTATGCCCCACGGAATACCCAGACAAATCTGAAAGTACGGCGGAGGCTCGAACAGATCACGTTTTACCATATCCACTGCCTGCCGCAGATGCCCAACATCGAAGACTTCTATTTCCGGCTTGACTCCTGCACTCCTCATTTCTTGAGCAGCCATTTCCACCCAGTCAGCGGGATTGATGAAAACCCTACCTTGCCGAAAATTGAGGCTCCCAACGTCGAGTGAACAAATGTCCGGGTTTAGCTCGATTGGCATGAGCCGTGCTTTTCCGGCATCTGTCCCTGTCAAGTTAAGACCGCTGGTGGTCAGATTTATCAACATGTCGCTTTCTGCGCGAATCCGATCCACCACCTCTGCAAACAACAGCTTGCTAAAAGCCGGCAGCCCTGTTTCAGGCTCGCGCACGTGCACGTGGACCACCGCAGCGCCAGCTCGCCAGGAGCGAAGCGCTTCGGTTGCTATTTCCACGGGGGTGTACGGCACGTTAGGATTGTGTTCCCGCATCGGCCCCGAACCGCAAACCGCAACTGAAATAATAAGCTTTTCCAATAAACTAACCTCAGTGCCTCAGTCCAATTCATTTACCCAGGTATGATTCTCGTATAGCAGGGTCTTCGAGAAATTCGCGGGAATTGCCTGAGCGAACAACCCGTCCTGTTTCCATGAGATACGCCCGATCGCTGTGACGGAGCACCTGATTGACATTCTGTTCCACCATCACCAGCGTTATTCTTTCGCCGACCATATTGAGGACACGATAGATGTCTTTCACCACTAACGGAGCCAACCCGAGCGAGAGCTCATCCACTAGCAAGAGAAGAGGCCGACTCATTAGTGCCCGGCCGATGGCAAGCATTTGCTGCTCGCCGCCCGACAAGGTCCCCGCAGACTGATTGAGCCGTTGCTGAAGGACCGGAAAAAGAGCAGTAACCTCGTCCAAAGATTGCTTCAATTGACTCCTTGCCCTGGGATTGTAACCGCCCATGCGGAGATTGTCCAAAACGGACATCTCTTTGAAAGGGCGGCGTCCTTCAGGGACACAGGCGATGCCCAATCTTGCTATTTCTTGGGGAGCGAACTTGTCCAATGGCTGGTTCTGGAATGTAATCCGCCCGGCTCGAGGCTTCAAAAGGCCGACAATAGTTCGAATCAGAGTAGTCTTCCCCGCACCGTTGGCCCCGACCACAGCGACTCTTTCGCCTTCATTCACTTGCGCTGAAACTTGCCGTAAAATGCGATGCTCGCCTATGTCGACATCTATTCCGTCAATCTTGAGCATCAGCCTCTCCAAGATAAGCTTTAATAACTCGCGGATCGTTGCTCACGGTTTCAGGGGAACCCTCGCAGATCAACACACCCTGATCCAGAACCAGCAATCGCTCACATAGCAACATTACAGCGCCCATCACGTGTTCGATCCACAAAACGGTGATTTTCAGCCGGTCGCGGATCGTACGTATTAGATCCAACGCCTGACTCATTTCCAGAGAACTCAGTCCACCGAGAACTTCGTCCAGGAGTATCATCCTGGGGTTTGTTGCCAAAGCTCTGGCCAGTTCGAGACGCTTCTTGTCAATCAAGTTCAGGTCTTTAGCCAACGCTGTTTCTTTTTCGCTCAGACCTACCAAAGAAAGGGCTTCTCTGACTAACCGCTGACGGTGATTCGCTTGCGGGGTCTCATTCCTCCCTATGAGAGCAACGAGTACATTCTCAGCGCAAGTCATGGACAAGAAAGGCCTGGTGACTTGAAATGTTCGTGCAATCCCGGAGCGACAGATGACGTGAGGTGAGAGTCCAGCTATCTGCCTGCCGTTAAAGGAGATCGAACCTTCATTCAGGGGAATAGCCCCTGCAACCAAGTTGAACAAAGTGGTTTTTCCAGCTCCGTTAGGCCCTATGAGGCCCACGATTTCTTCCTCTTCGATATGGAAAGAGACGTTCACCACGGCCCGGAGACCGCCAAATCGTTTGCTCACTTCTTTGACCACTAACAGGCTCATGCCGCATACCCCGACCCGCGAGTCCACTTCCGCCACAGGCCGACCAGGCCTTCCGGCGCAAAACGTGCTACCACAAGCGCTACTAGCCCAAAAATCAAGATATGGAATTCGCCGTAAACCCGAATGTATTCCGAAAGCCCTTCTAGAAACAGTGCTCCTATAATCGGGCCTACAAAAGTCCCCATGCCGCCTATGACAGTCATGGCCAAGACGAGGAACATCAAATCCAGGGATAGAATGTGCGGTGTTATCAACATGAGATAGTGACCGTACCAGGGAACCCGCAAGCCCGGCCATGGCGCTGGTGATGACGAAGCCCATGACACGCACCCTGACCACCGGAATGCCAACGGAAGCGGCCGCCACCTCGTCATTTTGAACGGCCCTGAAAGATGTGCCAAGGTCTGAATTGAGAATGCGGCGGATAGCCCAGAGCATGAAGATCACGGCGATCAGCAGCACATAAAAGCTGACAGTTTTGGAATACTCGCCGAAGATAGGAGGTACTTTGAGGCCCATCGTGCCTCGGGTAATCTCGTATTCATTCGTGACGATAATCCGAAGAAACTTCTGAGAATGCAAGGGTAGTGAGGCTCAAATAGATGCCGCCCATGCGTATGCACAGTGAGCCCAGGGCAAATCCTAACAAAGAGGCAAAAAGCACTCCTAAGGGTAATCCCAAGAGCGGCGGAAGCCCCAGCTTGGCAGCAAGAATTCCGGACGTGTAAGCACCCACTCCGGCGAATGCAGCGTGGGCAAAGGACACCTGCCCTGTAAACCCGGCCAGGAGGTTCCAACTCGATGCCATCATCACGTAAAACAAGCCGACGATCACCGTGTGAAGCCAGTACTGACCGAGGAACAAGGGCAAAGTGAGGAAAACGCCCAGTACCGCCAGGACCAAAATGGTGGTTTTGCTTTTTCCGATCGCGGTTGATCCTATTGGGTCCATACGCACGCCTCAGCTTAATCTGCGGCCAAAGAGTCCAGCCGGCCGAAAAAACAGCACCAGAATCAGAATGACAAAACCAAAGATCTGCTTGTAAGCGCTTGACACATAAGCCGCCCCGAGATTCTCCACAACTCCCAGTAGAAGCCCCCCAACGACGCAACCGGCGAATGAGCCCATTCCTCCTATTACTACGACAACGAAGGCCGTCAGGCTCACGCCGACTCCGATGGTCGGGGTCACCGGGAAGATCGGCGTCAAAATGACTCCGGCAGCGGCGGCAAGCGCACAACCTAATCCGAAACTGAGCAAGTTGACTCGCTCCGGATTCACCCCCACGAGTGAAGCCATTTCCCGATCCATGCTTACCGCTCGTACCACGCGGCCGAACCAAGTGTAATTGATGAGCAAAAAGAAAAGCAGTATAACAACAATCGCAAGAGCGAATCCGACCAGCCGCTGATTTCCATACATGAAGAGGGAAAACACGTTTGTAGCACCCGTGACCAGGCTCAACGGCTTGCGGGGGTACGGTCCGAAAATGAGCAAATAGGCATTCTGTAGGACAATGGAGAGAATGAACGTGATGATCAGGGAATACATGTCATTCCCGTATGTCGGCCTTATCAGGGTGCGCTCTATGAGCAACCCGAAGCAAAAAATGGTGAAAGTGCTCAAAACCATCGCAGATGCTGGATGAATTCCCAATGCTGATGCGAACATCGCGCTGAAGTAGCCCGCAAGGACGTAAAGCTCGCCGTGAGCAAAATTGACTACGTTCATGATGCCGACAATTAGGGCTACACCCAAAGCGGACAGGGCATAGATAAGTCCCATCACCAGGCCGTTGGTCAAATAGAGCGAAAAGTCACTCATTGAGGCGAGTATCCTCCAGTGTCACAAATTCATGCAGTCCTTTGCTTGCACGGACCGACATCACAATGCTGCTGAATTTAGGGGCTAACCCACGGGCTCCAACTGCCTGTCGTCATTCCGTCGGAAGACGGAATCCAGGTTTTTCAATGTAGCCAAATGCTACAACTGGACCCCGACTCCCATCGGGGGAATTTTCTCGTTCCCCGGCTCTGCCTGGGAATGCATGACCTGGAGGCTCCGCCTCCATTATCATGCTGAATTACAGCTAGTTACCGGGCAGAGCCCGGATACCAATTCATGCAATGTTAGCAGGACCGGCATCCTGCCGGTCCATGTACCGGCGAATCGCAGGTCCTACTTCTTTTTGAGCTCTCCGCTCGCCAGGTTCTTCGGGAACACGACCGCCTGCTTCTTGTCCTGCCACTGGATCACCAGCATTGGCGGCTGCCATTGATGGTACTCTGTATGAACCTGGAGTCAGGTCGAACTTCACTTTGCCGCTGGCAACTTCGAGGTCAGTTTTCTCCAGGGCATCCACAAGCTTGTCAGCTTCAGTGGAACCTGCCCGATTGATGGCATCAGCGGCAACCAACAGAACACTAAAAAGCGAGCGGGATTTGTAATCCGTTGGGTCCTGGTTGAATCTCTTCTTGTAATCAGCGTAAAATTTCTTGTCCGTGTCGGTCACTTGGACTCCCACGAACATGGACGAAACAAACAGTTCCAGGTTCCCGGAATCCCCTACGTTCTTCCAGAAGTCCGGCCAAAGGCTCGGCGGTCCTGCTCCGTCAAGGACCAGAGCCATCTGAGGAGCCAGACCCGCCTCATTGGCCTGAGCCACAAAATAGTGGAGCCCGAAACCGTAAACAAACGCCAGAACCAGATCAGGCCCGAACTGCTTCACCTTATTGATTTCGGTGTAGTGATCCTGGCTCTGCCGCTCAGTGACGATGGTCATGGACGGAATATTCATGGCAGTCAGTCCGGCTTCGGCGAGTTTCTTGATTCCGAGGCCCCAATCGGTGTTTTCCGCAACTATGGCAACTTTCTTGAAGCCGTTATCCTTGACGAATCCCATAAGTGTGTCGTTCACCACGCCGCTGTTGCTGGGACCGGCCCGAAATACGTATTTGTAGCCCTTGGCCGTGATGTCGTCATGCCACGCCTCGGCGATGATCAGAGGGACCTTGAGCCTGTTTGCCACGTCTATCTCAGCAAGCGCAGCAGATGAGTGGCTTTCTCCGACCACCATGACCACCTTGTCCTTGGTGATCAGTTTTTCAAGGGCTGATGCTGCCTTTTCAGGGTCCCCTGCAGTGTCCTCGAAAAGCACCTCCAGTTTCTTGGCCAATACTCCCTTGGCATTGATCATGTCCACTGCGACCGCGATACCTTCTTCAAATGCTTTGCCCGTGGCTGCAGCGGTCCCAGTCCTTGGGCCGACCACTCCGACTTTGATGGTGTCATCAGCCGCTATGGCGCAGCTTGACCAGATGATGCCCACAATCGAGACAAATATTACGAACGACCTGACAACTCTCGTGTACCCCATGATTACCCCCTAAATCTCTGGGCCGGCTTGTCCAAAAGTTCAACCAGAGAACTCGAACCATGCCGGGAAAAAGCTTGCGTGATGTTATAGTCCCGTATTCCTGGAGTCAACAACTAAGATTCCTTACAGATAGCGTATGATGAGGCTGCAATACAGTAGCCGCCCACGCGGAAAAAGAGAGCACTCACTAAACGGCTTCAGCCGCACAAAGTTGAAGGATTTCCCCATTGACACCTTGAGATTGGGGCTTTAATCTGCGCCAGATACCCAGGTACGGCGAGGAGGCTTTTTATTATGAATAACGAGGGGTTCAGATTAACGTACGCCACGATGTTCGATCCTCCTGAGACATTGCACACGCGGTTCGAAGAAGCGTTGTCAGCTGCAAAGATCGGCTTGGGCAAAGAATACGGAATGATCATAGGCGGCAAGGAAAGTTTTGCAGACGCCAAATTCTCTGAAATATCACCCGCTGACACAAACCTTGTGCTGGGCGTTTATCAGCAGGGCTCTCTAAGAGAAGCGGAAGACGCCGTTCAAGCAGCGCGAAAAGCTTTTTCGGATTGGAGCCGAAGACCGTGGCAGGAACGCGTAGCTCTGATGCGTGCAGTCGCTGACCTTGTCAACCAGAGGATCTTTGAAATGGGAGCGGCAATGGCTCTGTCTGTCGGTAAGAACCGGATGGAATCATTGGGCGAGGTCGCCGAAACCGCTGATCTGATAAACTATGCCTGCGATCAAATGGAAAAGAATGGGGGATTTCTTGTGGAAATGGGACAAGACCCCATAAATGATCGAATTTCTCGCAATGTTTCCGTGTTGCGGCCACATGGAGTTTGGTTGATTGTCAGCCCATTCAACTTTCCCCTTGCCTTGACCGCCGGACCTGCAGGAGCTGCAATGGTCGCGGGAAATACGGTGATCGCAAAACCGTCCTCCGACGCGCCCTGGACTGTTAGGATGTTTGCTGAATGTTGCCGAGATGCGGGACTGCCGGATGGTGTGTTCAATTTCATCACAGGCCCTGGAGACGCAGTGGGAGAAGCGCTCATAGGCAGCGAAAACGTGGATGGAGTCACGTTCACCGGCTCTCATGAATTGGGAATGAGAATATTCCGACGCCGCGCGGAAGCTGATTTCGTGCGACCCGTGATTCTGGAAATGGGCGGCAAGAATCCCACTATAGTATCGCGCAATGCAGACCCTGATACCGCTGCACTTGGAATCATGCGTTCCGCGTTCGGACTCCAGGGGCAAAAGTGTTCCGCATGTTCGAGGGCTTATGTTGAAGCGCAAATCTATGACACGATAATCGACCGAATTCTTGAGCTCACAAATAAAATTGTGGTTGGAGATCCGACCTCCAGACAAGTGTACATGGGGCCCGTTATAAATCGGCGAGCGTACGAGAGATACCAGTCCTGCATTCCGGAATTGTCGTCCGCTGGCACAATTCGCACGGGCGGAAAGATTCTCGTGGACGACGGTCTGGACAAGGGTTATTTCTGTGCTCCTACTGTGGTTACGGGCTCGCCTCTGGAACACAGATTGTGGAAACACGAAATGTTCCTACCCATCATAATGATTGCCAGGGTTGCAGACCTGAATGAAGGTATGCAGCTCGCCAATGACAGTGTTTACGGTTTGACCGCGGGATTTTACGGTTCCCCCGGAGAGGCTGAGTGGTTCTTCGCAAATATAGAATCGGGAGTGGCGTACACCAACAGGCCTGTCGGAGCTACAACAGGAGCGTGGCCGGGATTTCAACCGTTCGGAGGTTGGAAAGGCTCGGGAGCCTCGGGCAAGAACGCCGGCGGCCTATACTACGTTCCGCTTTATATGCGAGAGCAAATACACAGCCGGATGCTGTAGAAGCTTTGCTATTCAAACCGTCTTCCGCAAACAAGAAATAGGACGGTTGGACGGTCCTCTGTCGGTCATCGTCGAATCGTTTTGACGCAAACTGTGCTGGCATTAAGCAATGCTGCTGGATGAGCCAGCAGTGACACGAATGCCGCTATACGCTGCTCGTTAGTCATCGAGCGGGCATCACGGTTCTCTGGAGGGCTTCACATGGACATTTCCGCTCATGAACGGCATCTAAAAGAGATTGTCGGCGACGAATACGTTTTGACCTCGGATGTGGATTTGATGCTCTACGGATACGACGCCTACCTGGAAATGAGGAAGCCGGATTGTGTGGTCATACCGGAGAGCACTGATGAGGTGAGCCGCATCGTAAGGCTGGCTTACGAGGCAAACGTTCCTGTGACGGCACGAGGTTCCGCTACCAGCCTCAGCGGAGGACCAGTGCCCCTCAAAGGAGGGATTGTAATCCATTTCTCCAGGATGAATCGCATACTCGAAATTGACACTGCGAATCGGAGGGCAAGAGTCGAGCCTGGTGTAATAACTTTGGATTTGCAAACCGCTGTTGCAAAACAAGGGCTTCAGTACGCTCCAGACCCTGCAAGTCAGAAGACTTCAACTCTGGGTGGGAATGTGGGAGAAAATTCCGGCGGGCCTCACTGCCTCAAGTACGGTGTGACCACAAATCACGTGATGGGCCTTACTATGGTCCTTTTCGACGGCACGGTGGTCGAGCTCGGCGGCAAGGCTCCAGATAAGCCGGGCTATGATTTGACCGGCCTTGTGGTCGGCTCTGAGGGAACGCTGGGGATAGTCACAGAGATCACTTTGCGGCTCATCGAGCAACCAGAGGCGATCAAGACGTTGCTTAGCATTTTCGACGCCATAGAAGACGCGGGCAATACCGTGTCTGCGATAATTGCGGAGGGCATTGTCCCGGCCACCCTGGAGATGATGGACAAACTTGTCATAAAGGCAGTTGAAGAATCCGTTCACGCTGGTTATCCACTGGACGCCGAAGCGGTCCTCATCATCGAGCTGGATGGCCTGAAGGATGGCATGGACAGGCTTTCAGAACGAATTATTGAAATATGCCGTGCAAATGGGCGCGAGAGTACGGGTCGCGAAAGACGATGCAGAACGCAACACCCTGTGGACAGGCAGACGTGGAGCTTTCGGCGCTGTCTCAAGGCTGAGGCCGAGTTACATGGTCTGCGACGGCACGGTCCCGCGCACCAGGCTCCCTGAAGTGCTCAAGAAAGTCACTGAAATAGGTAAGAAATACAATCTTCCCATCGGAAATGTCTTTCATGCGGGCGATGGCAATCTCCATCCGCTGATCCTTTTTGACTACAGGGATGAAGAGGAGACCGGCCGAGTGAAAAAAGCAGGCACGGAAATCTTGCGTTTGTGCGTCGACGTGGGAGGCACGATCAGCGGCGAGCACGGCATCGGCCTGGAAAAACTCGAAGAAATGTCGTTCATTTTCTCGCCGGATGACATTGCAGCCATGTGGAAACTTAAGAATGCGTTCGATCCCGCAGGCCAACTCAACCCTGGCAAAGTGCTGCCCCAAATAGTCTCATGACCGATAAGGAAACCGGAATGAATGCAAGGCTGTTGCGAGAGGTGCTGAGTCCTGAGCTGGTAGTTATTGATTCTGCGATTTTGGCGGGATTTTCAATTGACGACATCGCTCCGAAGGCAATCGTTTACCCCACAAGTCTGAATCAGGCAGCGGAAGTGATCAAACTTGCCAACGCAGAAAAATGGAGTGTAATTCCTTGGGGTGGCGGCACCAAAATGGGGCTGGGCAATATTCCTAGAAAGGTGGATCTGGTTTTGAACACCGGTCGACTGGACAAAATCATCGATATTGATTCGGCCAATCTCACTGTGACAGTCCAGGCCGGAGTGAGGCTGACGGATCTTCAGGATCTTTTGGCTGGCTTCGAAAACAGGTGCTTTTTCCCGGTTGAGACGGATCTAAAAAGGCAGGCAGATTACATGTGTTCAGCTCGGGATTACAAGGGAGTTTTCCTGCCGCTGGATCCGCCGTTTTCCGGTCGAGCCACTCTGGGCGGCATCATTGCGGCCAATTCCACCGGTCCGAAGAGATTGCGTTACGGTCAGCCTCGGGATCTCATTTTGGGGATGCGTTACGTGGCCCCAACAGGCGAAATTCTGGGTATGGGCGGCAAAACTGTGAAGAACGTCAGCGGATACGACGTATCCAAAATCATGATTGGGTCTTTGGGGACTCTGGGAGTTATCGGAGATTTGACCTGCAGACTGTTGCCGCTGCCCGAGCAAGCTGCCACAGTAATTGCTTCCTTCAGGTCGCTCGCTGATGCAAAAGCTTTTTCAGATAGCGTGTTGAATTCCAAGCTTTTGCCCACTTCTCTGGAAATCATGAACGGGCCGGCTTTCGATCTCACGGAGTCTAATGACTTGAGCATGAATTCCGGAAACTGGTGCGTTGCCGTAGGCATCGAGGGCTTCACCGAAGAAGTGGAAAGAGAGATTGCGGATCTTAAGGACATGGCGCGGCACGAAAGGGCTTTGGGTCTGGTGGTACTGGACCGGGACAAGGCTGCAGCTTTTTGGAAAAACCTTGCGGACTGCATTTCGACTGCCGCACAGCGAGGCAAGACATTAGTCAAATTCAAGGGTAGCTTTTTGATCTCTCATTATGCCGAAATTCTGAAAGCCTGGTCTGATGCCGCCTCCGGCACCCCTTGCGCTTTGACTGCTTCCGCAGGGCTGGGATTGGCTCATGCCTATATCTTCGGTGAGCCGGATACGAATCTGGAGAATCTTGCGAAGCTTGGCGCTGCGTTCCGGGCGACGGCGGAGTCCCACGAGGGTAGCATGGTGGTGGAGTGCGCTCCTGCGGCTCTCAAGCAAAAACTGGACTCATGGGGAAGTCCCCGCAGAGATTTCGTAGTCATGAAAAGGATCAAAGAGCAGGTCGATCCGCTCTGCGTTTCTGAATCCTGGTCGTTTTGTCGGAGGGCTTTAGACCATGAACATCGTCCAATTAAAAAAACTCCAATATGAAGAATTAGCCAAGTGCACTCGGTGCGGGTTTCTGTCTTCCCAATTGCCCTACTTACGCTGTGCGCCGCACAGAAGGATTCACGGCCAGGGGACGCAACGCCATCACGCGAGCCATCATTGAGGGGCGCCTGGAGCTTTCCCCGGAGCTTGCCAAGTCCATTTTTTCATGTCTGGGTTGCGGTGCATGCACAAAAGCGTGTTTCCCTGCAGTAAACACGAGAGATGCGGTCCTTTCGGACAGGGCTTGTCTCACGGAAGCTAAAGCCCATCCGAAAATCGTTGAAAAACTCGCGGAAATGCTGGACGATTACCGCAATATCTCAGAAGACGACAATGAAGACCGCGCAGAGTGGAAGGAATATCTGAAAGAAGTCCCCGAAGAGTTTTCTTCGAAAAAGACCACGCTGATATCGTATACTTCGTCGGTTGCGTTGCTTCGTTTTTCCCTATGGCCCAGAAAATTCCTGCAGATTTCTCAACGATAATGCATCGAGGGGGCTTGGATTTCACGATTCTGGGCGGGGAAGAATGGTGCTGCGGGTTTCCACTCCTGGGAGCCGGAATGCCGGACAAAATCACCGAGCTCAAGGAACACAATCTCGAGAAGCTCAAGAGCGTTGGGGCCCGCAAAGTGGTATTTTCGTGTCCGTCATGTCTACACACCTGGAAACACTTATACAATCCGGAAATAGAGTTGCTGCATGCGAGCCAATTGCTCGGAGAACTGATCGAACAAGGGAAGCTCGAACTGAAACGGCTCAAGCTCAAGGTGACTTACCATGATCCTTGCGATTTAGGCAGAAATACCGGTATCTTCGAGGAACCGTGTGAAATCATAAAGGCTATTCCAGGGATTGAGTTCGTTGAACTCCCGAATAATCGCAATATGAGCGTTTGCTGCGGTGGCGGAGGCAACGTGGAGATGGTTGACCCGGACCTCTCCGCTGCTGTGGCTCAACGGAAAATCGAGGAAATTCTCGGCACTGGAGCTGATACTGTAATATCTTCGTGTCAGCAGTGTCTTCGCACAATTGCTACCCGTGTACGCCGCGAAAACATCAGTCTTAACGTAATGGACTTGACCCAGTTGGTCACGAAGTCATTAACACAGGAATGAAAGGTGCAGCCGCAAATGATAGCAAGTTTTTCAGTGTATCCCATAGGTGAAGGCACGAGCCTCAGTCGCTATGTGAAGAAAGGCATAGCAGTCGTTAAAGAATCGGGCTATCCGTACGAGGTGGGTGCAATGTCTACGTCCGTGGAGGTGCCCGATCTCGACGCCTTATTCGCCCTGGTGAAAAAGGTGCATGCGGCTCATGTGGCAGAAGGCGCCATGCGGATTGTGATCGATCTCAAGGTCGACGACCGCAGAGACAAGCAGGCTAGTATGGCTTCCAAGAAGGAAGCGGTGATTTGATTTTTTTTTGGGCAGGCTTTCCAGTCTGCCTGTTCCCAAAAACCAATAATGGCAGGCTGGAAAGCCTGCCCCACATATACCCTGCAAGGGAATCTCATTCCACCTGTAACTGAATAGTTGCACAACTGCGAGACTATGCTTTTTGAGCCCAGTTCAACTTCATCCATCTTTGGCCGCCATGGAGGATATGGCCTCAAAGTCGCAATGGTTTTTGCTTTGCTGATCGCGTCGACGGTTTCCGTGGGAGACGCCTCGAAAACCGGATCGTGGTTTGTGGATGCTCTCAAGTATCACATTTCTACACACGGACAGATTTCCTGCCAGGATTGCCATGCAGATATAGTCAACAATTCCATCCATCCGGACCCAGCCTTCGTCAGCAGAAACCCGAGAGAATCATTCAAGTCCGAAAAGTGCTTCAACTGCCATGAAGCGCAAAATATAAAGGAGAATTTAGAGAAGGGCTTGCACGGCGGTAAGTCGATCAAGAGGGATGAGAACTACTCAAACTGCATTGCATGCCACGATCCGCATTATCAAGCTTACCTTAGCAAGAAACCGACCTCCAGACTGGCTTCTTTGCCACAAAGAAGCGAACCATGCGCCGCGTGTCATGAAAAGAAGGAAGCATTGCCTCGCCCGTCGGCCGACAATGCCAGATGCTTCGAATGCCATGGCGCTATTAGCTCACCAAACAATGAGAAAACACAAAGCGTTGATCGATTATGCCTCTCGTGTCATGGAGATTACACAGTCGCAGCACGAGCGTCTGTCACCGTCCCTTTGATAGATTCGGGCAGTCACCTCGTTAAAGGCCACCGCAAGCTGGATTGCTTGAGCTGCCATTCACAGGCCGCAGGATTCAAGCACAATAGACAGCCCTCGGCTGATTGCCGCAAGTGCCATACTCCTCACGATGAAGCAACGATCCACGACGCCCATTCAACAGTCACGTGTCAGGCCTGTCACCTGAGTGAAATCAAACCTTCACGCAATCCTGAAACAGGAAAAGCGTTCTGGAACAATTCTCCTCGAACTGAGGGCATTAGTCATCTCAACATTATTAGGCCCGCGGGAGGTAAGGACTCTTGCGGACGTTGCCATCACACGGGAAATGATGTAGGGGCTGCTGCAATCATTCTTCCTGCAAAGAGCATTATTTGCATGCCCTGCCATGCTGCAACCTTTTCGATAAAAGATGTTAGCAGCATATTGGCAATCTTGGGGTTTGCGTTCGGCATGTGTGCAGTGGCTTCGGTTTGGATTTCAGGAATGGCTCGTCCGAAGCCTCGCATGACCACCGGCTTTGGATTAACACCGGCATTTTCCATCCGCTTGGGTGGTACGTTGAAGGCCATGTTTCTGGATGGGTTGCTCCAGCGCAGACTGTTCCGCCAATCAACTTCGCGCTGGCTGATTCACGGACTCATAGTATGGCCGATGATGTTGCGGTTCACCTGGGGACTCGTGGCACTGGTGGGATCTTTGGCATGGCCGGCTCAGGATTGGGTCTGGAAAATGTTGGACAAGAATTATTCACTCACTGCTTTCTTTTTCGACTTTACCGGGTTAGCGATAATTTGCGGGATAATACTGGCTGTAATTAGCCGTAGATTTTCAGGTGATGTTGCGCCAGTCAAGGGGCTTCCAGAACGCGACTGGCTTGGCGTTGGGTTATTCGCAGCCATTATTGTAGTGGGATTTGTTCCGGAAGGGGCACGCATTGCCTTGAGCCCCGCAACCGGTGGAGCCCACTTTGCGTTTATCGGCTGGGCTTTGAGCTTCTTGTGGAGCGGCACAGCGGGATTAGACCAAATCTACGGGTACGTCTGGGTACTTGCATGCAATTCTGACCGGGGCTTTTCTGGTATACTTGCCTTTCAGCGGCTTGTTTCACCTGATAATGGCGCCAGTGATCCTAGTGCTGAATTCGACCATCGAGGAGCGGAGGAGTGTGGATGGAAATACAAGGCTATAATTTGCCGGACGAACTGTATTATGAAGAGCATCAATTCTGGGTTCGCCCGGATGGCGATATCCTGATCATGGGCATGACTGATTTTGCTCAACAAATGGCCGGGAAGATAGTGTTTGTCCAGTTGCCTGAGCCTGGCAAGAAGCTGTCTCTTGGCAAAAAATTCGCGAAAATAGAATCGGGGAAGTGGGTAGGAAAAGTGTTCGCACCGGTGAACGGTGTGTTGGTTGCATCCAATGAGGCATTGGACACCAATCCGGGCCTCATCAATCAAGACTGCTATTCCACAGGTTGGATGTACAAAATAAAACCCACGGACCCGGCAGAGGTCGAGAACCTGCTCCATGGACAAGAAGCGTTAACTGCTTGGACGTTGGCCGACATCGAGAAATACAAGAGGTAAGAACGTGCCGCGCCCGGAATACAGCTTCCGAAGTCTTCTCGAAATGGATGCTTGCACGAACTGCCGCATCTGTGCGGAAGTTTGTCCTGCCGTGGAGGCCGCGGGCGAGGGGAAGCTTTCGGGAGTTTATCGGCTTTCGGAGCTGAAAAAGATACTAAGGTCACGGACTGCACTATGGCAGCGGTTCTTCGGACGAAAAGAGCCGTCGAACTCTGAGTGGAAGGATTTCAGCCAGACGGTCTTCAGATGCACTCTGTGTGGTAATTGTCAGGAGATTTGTCCTGCAGGCATTCATTTGAAGGACATCTGGCTGGAAATTCGACAGGATCTGAATCGCTCACGCCACTATCCGGAAAAAATCGACGCTATCCGAAAGAATCTGGCAGAGAGGCACAACGTTTTTGACGAGGATAATGAAGAAAGAGCGGAGTGGGTCGAGGAATGCGAAGACTTGCCTGAAAATGGCCTTTGTAAAGAAACCGCCGAGACGGTGTACTTTACAGGTTGTGTTTCTTCGTTCTCATCCGGTGGCGCAACAAATTCCCGTGGCTATTGCGACTATTTTCCAAGAGGCAGGGGTTGATTTCGCGATCCTCGGACCGGACGAGTGGTGTTGCGGTTTTCCTCTTTTGGGGGCCGGATTGCACGACCATGCGCAGGCGTTCACCAACCACAACATTGAGGCCATATCAGCAATGGGAGCTCGCCGTGTGGTCTTCTCATGCCCCTCATGTTATCAGATGTGGCGAGAGCATTACCATTGTCAAGGCAAAGTCGATATTTTCCATTCCACAGCGTTTTTGCTCCGCCTGGTTCGCGAAAACCGATTGAGGTTCAGAGAACTACCTTTGAAGGTGACTTACCACGATCCCTGCGATCTGGGGCGAGGTGCCCGGGAGTTCGGCGACGTAAGGCACTTAATACGGGCAATTCCCGGCGTAGAATTTGTGGAATTGGAACGAAACCGTGAGAACTGCAGATGCTGCGGCGGCGGTGGCAATCTTGAGATGATTGACGGGGAACTTTCCAGCAGGATCACGGAGTTGAAGGTCAAAGAGATCCTGGCTACGGGCGCTCAAGCTGTAGTCACCTCATGCCAGCAATGCGTGAGGACTATCACGACCTGGGTTCGACGCAACGATGTTTCGCTTCAGGTGCTGGACATAACAAGGTTGGTCAGCAAGGCCCTTAAGGAGTGAGCCTGTCGTGTCAGGAAAACCCGCATCTTGAGTAGGACCGGCATCTTGCCGGTCAACGTATATCATTTGCCAAATTCGTTGTGCGATCAAGAAAAGGATAATTCGTAGGTGCCGGCCTCCGTGCCGGCACATCTTCAAAATAATCAATGATGTTCCTGGTTCCCAGGCTCTGCCTGGGAATCCATATCTTCCGGGCTCTGCCCGGTAACTAGCTGTAATTCAGCGTGATAATGGAGGCGGAGCCTCCAGGTCAAGCATTCCCAGGCAGAGCCTGGGAACGAGAAAAAGGGTGGTATGTCCTTGGACTTATATCGTCTGGGCAAAGTCCCATGGCACGAATCACAACTTTGCTATCATGCTCTTGCCCGATTGGGTCGTGAGGCATTGGTACTGGTCTCGCCCGCCAGTCGTTATGTGTGTGTCGGCTATCATCAGGACGCTCGACAAGAAATTGACCTTGATTTTTGTCGCTCGCACTATATCCCGGTTTTCAGGAGAGAAGTGGGAGGAGGGGCTGTCTATCTGGACGGCAATCAGCTCTTTTTTCAGATCATTTTGCACAGAGATTCGCCTCTGGCTCCGCTCAGGCGAGAAACCTTCTATCGGAAGTTCCTGGAGCCTGCTATCCAGGTGTACGGCAAAATCGGCATACCCGCCAAATACGAGCCTATCAATGACATTTTGGCAGGCTCAAAAAAAATATCTGGGACTGGTGCCGGCGAGATTGGCGATTGCGTAGTCTTTGTGGGAAATTTGATGATTGATTTTGACTGTGAGACCATGTCACGAGTGTTGAAAACACCTGACGAAAAATTTCGTGACCGAGTGCAGAAGGCCATTGAAACAAATGTCACAAATATTCGCAGGGAACTTGGCGAGAAAGAAGCAAACAAGTGGACGGAATCGACATTGAACGCCCTCATGGTGGAAGAATTCCATAAGCTTCTGGGGCCGCTTGAACAGCGGGAAATGGACGACACGCTCAAGGCAAAAATGGACGAATTGGGCAAGGTAATGACCTCGGAATCGTGGCTCTACAGGCGAGGCAGACAGCTGAATGGTCGCCATACGAAAATCCGTTCCGGAGTAAGCGTGATTCACAGAATCCACAAAACCAACGGCTGCCTTATTCGAGCCGATTTCGAGATTAGAGACAACACTTTTCGCGAGGTATGCCTTTCAACGGATTTGGCCTATTTTCCACAAGAAACAGTTTTTTCTTTGGAGTCAAGGATCACTGGCGTATCTTCCAAAGAATTGCGGATGGCGCTGGAAGAATTCTTTGCTGCACACCCGCACGAATCCCCTGACGTCACTATCGAGGACTGGATAAAGGTTTTTGACCCATAGTCTTGGAAGCTTGAGGCAAGGATGACAGCAAAAGATACAATTTGCGAATCTTGCCCTGAAAAGATGGCAAGTATGAAGCTCAGTCCCGCGATTGTCAGCTACGTCTTGGCCGCAGTTGCGGTTTCGCTGGTACTGCACTTTCATCTGTTGCCTGCTGTTTTCGCCGGCCTCGCCGTGCATGTCCTCACTGTAAGGCTGGCAACGCGACTCCCGGTCAAATGGGGTAGTCTCGCCCATAAACTGGCTCTGGCAGGTATAGCGATTCTTGTCATATTGGGGTTGTTCGGTATTGGCCTTGGCCTCTGGTCGTTTCTGCACGGAAGCAGAGGCATGGCAGCGCTGCTCGCAGCGGGTGCGGAAACGTTGGAGAATCTAAGACGCACTCTGCCTCCTGATATTGCGGATTCCATGCCGCACAGCATGATAGACCTGCGAGAGCAACTGACTGAAATGCTGCGTGAACACGCGCATAAGATTTCTGCCGCAGGGATTGCAGGAGCAAAGACCTTTGTCCATGTGCTTTTGGGCATGGTTATTGGAGGCTTGACCGCCTTGCACCACTTCGAGAAAACCGATGAGTGGCCGCCGTTCCTTACCGCATTGCATGCACGAATGCGAGCGCTGGCGTACGCGTTCGACAAGGTGGTATTGGCTCAAGTGAAGATTGCCGCACTCAACACAGTCCTAACCGGACTTTATCTAATTGTGATCCTCCCGATTTTTGGCATTCATTTGCCGCTGAGGTCAGTCCTTATTCCGCTCACGTTTGTGACAGGGCTTCTCCCAGTGCTGGGGAATGTTATCTCCAATGCTGCAATCGTAATCATCAGCCTTGGGGTTTCTCCGGGGTTAGCTTTGGCTTCGCTAATCTTTCTCGTCGCTATCCATAAGCTCGAGTATTTCACTAACGCTCGGATAGTGGGAGGAGAAGTGCAGTCGCACTCATGGGAGTTGCTGTGCGCTATGCTGGCTATGGAAGCAATATTCGGAGTTGCGGGCCTAATTGCGGCTCCAGTGGTTTACGCCTGGTTTAAGGCCGAACTTAGGGCTGAGAACATGATTTGACCGATTCGGCCAATCTTCGGGAAGACAGACTAACCGATGGGCATTCGGAGTCATGCAAATTACCAAAATTCTTGTCCGGTGTGAGGGGAAGGCAATCCGTCACCCCGGACTTGATCCCAGTGGTGTTGATTTAAGCCGCCTGACCGTAATGGCGTACCTTTTGCGTTATTCCGTCAGAAGACGGAATCCAGGTTCTTCGATGCAGCGAAACGCGAAAACTGGACCCCGACTTTCGTCGGGGAGACGACTTGCGCGAGCGCAGTTCTCCTTAATTCAACAGTGTTGGGACCAGATCCTGGCCAGATTCTGGACTACTGCCTTCGCAGGAATGACGAGGAAACGGGCACTATTTTTGGCAACTACTATGCTGGCCGACAGGCGATCCACACGGATGGTTTTTTATTCCTTGGCGCCGTATGATTTCAACAATTCTGCAACTTGAGTCTGGCCTTGCTCCAAAGCCCACATCAGAGCAGTTCGGCCGTTCTTGTCCTTTGCTCTAAAATCGGCTCCTTTGTCCAAAAGTAGTTTAACCACCTCAACCTGACCTGCCCAACAAGGCAGCATCAGGACTGTCTGATCATTTTTGTTCTTGGCCGTGACGTCTGCCCCATGCTCCAAGAGCAGTTTGATAACGTCAAGGCCTCCCCTTCCGGAAGCCGACAATAAAGCCGTCTCGCCGGTCTTACTTCTCGCATTAATGTCTGCGCCCCTGTCCAAGAGTAGCTTCACTACCTCTATATGGCCCCTGGAAGAGACACGTATTAGGGCAGTCCGGTCGTTGTCATCCTTTGAATTTACGTCTGCGCCTTCTTTCAAAAGGACTTCTACCTTTTCCGTATCTCCTTGTACAGCGGAGATTAACAAATCCACACTCTTATCCTGGGCTCCCGCAATTCCCTCAAAGGGTCCTATAGCGACCAGCGCCGCCATCACCAGTGCAGTTTTGCAAAAATTGATCACGTGCTTTGTCATGGCGATTACTCCTGTATTGCGGTCAATTATTGGAATAGCTCAGTATTTCTAGCTTTGTCATTCACCTTCTGGTTTTTCCGCATTTCGTCGTTCCGCAAGGAGTTCCCAAATACCTGTTGAAAAAGGAATCACTAGCATCGCTGCTCCGATAACAACAATACCAGGCCAGCCATAGGCAACATAAGCGTACCCGCTCAAGCTTATGCCTATAAATCCTCCCAAATAGTAGGAGAGAACGTAAAGAGAATTCGCTCTTCCCCGGCTGGATTGGAGTTTTCTATTGAGGGAGCCTGCTGCAGCAGCATGTACCGAAAAAAAACCCGCGCAGATTGCAGCAAGGCTAATGGCAATCGCAGGGACTGATTTGATAAGCGTCGCGGCCAGAGATACCCCGAATATGACTGCCCCAAGCGTCATGATTGTACCGTTTCCGAGTCGGTTGCTGAATTTTCCGGCGATAGGTCCTACAATTATTCCAATGAGATAAGAAAAGTATATTAGAGTTATGACCTCGGTTGAGACCCCAAACGGCGGACTCGCCAGGTAAAATGGAAGATAGTTGAATACTGAAGAAAAAACAAAAAAAGCAGTAAAAGCCACGGCGAAAATGCGAAGCAAATCGGGCCGCATTACGAGATCCAGGAATCCCTGATTTTTCATTTCCGCCGCATGGCGTCTCTTTTCAGCGGGCAGGAATTACCAGGCTGCAAGCGTCGCGGGCAGCAGAACAACCGATGCAGTCACGAAAGCATAGCGCCAATGAAGCGGGGGATGAATGAAGCCTCCTAGCAGCCTTCCTCCGAGCCCTCCAGCCACAGTCGCTGCTACATAAGATCCCATGACCACATTCAAGCTTTCCAGCGGAAGAGTTTTTGAAAGATAAGCAACCATACATGTTGTCAAACAGGGAATAAAAAGTCCTTGAAGGAAACGAGTGGCGATCAACACCGTTATGTCACTGGTTAGAGCACAAACAAGCCCACAAAGAGTGATGACGCATCCGCCGATCAATATTATCGGCTTGATCGGAAATCTGTCTGCAGCACTCCCTAGAGGAAGATTTGACAGAGCGATTCCAAGAATTACCGCTGATATGGTCAGTGACGCCTTGGTTTCGCTAACTCCGAATTCTGTCTGAATTATGGGAAGCACCGGCTGAGTAATATAGATAGTGCTAAATGCGGCCGCAACAAGAGCGAAGACAAGAAACTGAAGGCCGACGGAAAAACCGGCCTCAATATTATTGTTGTCTATATTCATGTAACCGGATCTTTCGAGTCCTAGAAGCAGTTATGTCCGTGTAAATTGCCTTTTTGCCAAATTCGAGCATACTTCACTGATACTTCTCAGTCAATTTTGATCATCGGTTCTACAGAGGAAACCACGCATAAACTGCTTTGTACCTGAGCCCATATGAGGTATTCTTAAATTCGGGGCAGTGCGAGCAAGTCATTTCAATCAGGGCTGACATTGCGGCTTTCTTGTGCCGCAGAGAGCTACTCCAAGCTTTTAGCGACTGACGAGACGATCGCGCCGCGGGTTATTTTCCGCTGAAAAATCGACTACAAAGAAGGAGAGGTCATGGGAGCATCTGAAAAGACCGTTGACGGATTCCGGTTTCTTCCACCCAGTTTGGCAGCATGGATACGCAGCCTCATACCTGAAGAAGAGTTCAAGGGCGACATTCCTTGGACGCCTTTATCCAAGCCTCTGAATAAGACAAACTTCACCCTGATTACTAGCGCTGGAATCAGCCTGAAGACAGACACGCCCTTTGACATGGAAAGAGAAAAAAGAGAAGCCACTTGGGGAGATCGATCTTTCAGGCCAATTCCTGCGGGCACGACAGCGGCTGACATCGATGTGAATCATCTGCACATAAACAAGGATTTTATTCTCCAGGACATAAATGTCATTTTGCCTCTGGCTCGCATGAAGGAATTGGAAAAGGAAGGAATCATAGGTCGCCTTGCGCCAACCGACTATTCGTTTTACGGTTTCCAGTGGCAAAGCACCGAATTCTTGACGGAAGCCATACAACCCATTGCAGAGAAAATGCGAGAGGAAGGAGTTGAGGCTGCGATTCTCACCCCTGCTTGACCCTTCTGTTGCCAGTCCGTGGGACTGTCTGCAAGATATTTGGAAGAAGCCGGTTTTTCCACAATTGTGCTTACACCCACCCCGGTATTTCATAATATTATGGGTGTGCCGCGAGCCGCGGCCATAGAATATCCCTACGGCAGACTTTTGGGTCAGGTGGCAGATGCTGCTGGCCAACGAGAAGTCCTGCTTGCTACCCTTTCCGTCTTAGAGAAAGCGCAGAAGCCCGGAGAAGTCGCGCACCTGCCTTTCATCTGGCCTGAGGAACCCAAGGACGCGAAATGGCAGCCTCCTGAAATGAGCCCTCTCATTAAAGTTTACCTGGACGAAATCAGAGCAGCTCGAAAAGCAAAGGCATAAGAGTAAAATTTTCGGGGAGGAATTTTTTACAAAAAGTTCCTTCTCGATTCTTCCTAATTCACCTGCAAAGCTCGTCTGATTTCTGCAGCGACTTCGGTGGCAACGCCGTCGAAGGGTGTGCGTCGGAGTCTGTGGGGGAGTGCCAATTCTGCTGCGGCTGAGACATCTTCAGTGGTTACGCTGGTTCTAGCGTGATATGCGGCAAACGCTCTGGAAGCCTTTAGAGTCACAATGTCCGCTCTGTGGCCGTCCACACCGAGCTTCAAACATGCGGTCGCAATCCTCTCCATTATTGATCGGTCTGCTGTAATTGATGGGCATTGCATCTGAGCGTCTCGAATGCGAGCCGATATTTTGGCTGATTCTCCTGACCAATCATCGCAGAAGGTCAAAGGATCTCGCTCAAAATCGAGACGGCGCTCCATGATTTGCACTCTGGCTTCAGCATCACGAATCCCTTCAATGTTAACGCAGAGGCCGAATCGATCCAGCAACTGGGGCCTGATCTCCCCCTCTTCGGGGTTCATTGTACCAACAAGAGTAAACCGAGCAGGATGAGCGAAAGAGACTCCCTCGCGCTCCACTGTATTCATGCCCATGGCTGCGGAATCCAACAAGACGTCCACAAGATGATCATCCAGGAGGTTTACTTCATCCACATACAGGATTCCCCTGTGCGCGTGAGCTAGAATTCCGGGCTCGAACCGCTTCTCGCCGGTTTTCAAGGCATGCTCGATATTCAAGGTGCCGACCAGGCGATCTTCGGTTGCTCCCAGCGGCAATTCCACGACGCTGACTTTTCGTTCCTTCTGGGCTGAAGATTCGCAAGGTTGGTTGCCATTGCTGCAAGTTTGATCTATGCAATCAGAGCATACAGAGCAGGAGTCGCGGATCGGTATCTGAAATGGACAGTTCTCGACGACTTCAATCACCGGAAGAATATCTGCAAGACCCCTGACCGCAGTGGATTTTGCCGTCCCCTTTTCACCTCTTATGAGGACTCCGCCTACGGTCGGGTCGATAATGTTCAGTATAAGAGCCAGCTTCATGCTGTCCTGGCCCACGATTGCAGCGAAAGGGTAAAGTGGAAGGGTTGACATAGAAAACCACTCCTGACGATTGTTGCGCTATTCTAGTGTTTTTCTGGAGTGCTGGAAAGGCCATTTTCTTTCTTGAACGGATTAATGTGGGCCTTTACACACATAATCCGTCGAGCCACGGTTCTGCCGCCACTTCATTTTTAATGTTGACAAAGATGATGAATTTGTGATAAGTTAGTATCAGAAGTTAAAGCGATTTATCAACAACGAGAACTTCAACACTCCTTTACCTCCTACAGAGCCGGGTCTTATATGATCCCGGCTTTTTTTTTGCCTCTCAATCCGAGCTTGGGTCAGATTATATAACTATGACATGGCGAATTTTTGACATTGGGTTTTGCCAAGAATCGGGCAAAATAACGCGATCATAAGAAGAGACCAGCGGGAAAACAACAAGTGCAGCAGAAACTCAGCGCCCCATATGGGCAGGCGGGGGTATTCTAGCCTGACTGGCTGGCTTGGGATTTATTATGCCATCAACAATTCTGACGGGGACCACAAAAACAACGTACGGAATGTATAATACACTCGCGACAATGGAATTCTCTTCATGGACAACATTGGACCAATATGACGCATCGTTCACTTCCGGAGAAGCGGCCAAGCAGTTCATAGGGAATGCCGCCATCAATACACAGATTCCGACGACAAGCATTTTTCCCATCATGTCTTCTCCAAGAAAAATTTGCATAAAATTCTCATAATAGCAGCGTGGTGTCAATCTAAATCCGAGTTGGATTCCAACGAGGGTGCCTCGCCGCATTCATAATTATGGCAGTTGCCGAAAATCATGGCTGTTTGCTAGTCATTCCGTGAAACTCTGAGCGGCAGCGTTTTCAGTCCCAGGGAATAGAGTTCAACAGCTTGTCCAGCTTATTGAGATAGACTTTCGTCTTCCACGCGTGGCCGTGTTTCACCTGGGCGGTTTCACCCATCCACAATTCGCCTATGACAGCGAACGGAGTCTCTCCGAACTTTCTTCTATGAGCTTCGGCAATTGCCTGATGCACTTCCGTGTACGCGTAGTGCTGGTCTTTTTCAAGCAGGAACGCCTTCCACAAATTTGCCTTTTGCATGGAGGGAAATATTGAAGCCGTTGTAGCCATAGTCTCAGATTCCTTGTGTACGGGGAAACAGCGGTCGTCATATTGAAGAAAGTCACCATCAATGGCAATTTTTCGTCCCGAAAGATCTCGGATCCTTAGCTGCTCCATCATATTTCTACTGGAAAACGGCCCATAATTGTAATCCATGCCAACAAAGAACAGCCATGACAAATTACCGGGAGACCCATATCTGGCAGCGTACTGCACGAACATGGGCCTGAGCGCTGCCACTCCCACATCCACTCCACCGTTCATGGTATAGATATACTCTGTAAGCTCGAGATCCGTGAACTGTTCCCCACGTTCCTGCATCACCTGTCTGGCTCTCGGGAAATTCAGCTGCATCGAGCCCTTGGTTCGAACTATGTTAGCCAACTTTTCTATTTCATTATAAATTGTGTTCCTTATGACATCGGGCAAATTCTCCGCGTCCTTTTTCAAATGCCCGGCGATTGATCTTGCGACCGCTTCCACTGATCCTTCGGTGCGACAGGCAGCGAGTTTAGGGTAGTACTTGTCTTTATACACGGCATATAATTGAGGCACCGGCGGGATGGACATTAACGGACCGAATTTCTGATACATCTCTTTTTCGGCTCGATCGAGCATAGACTTCATGTCTTCGCCTCTGGACGGGTCCACTACAAGGGGATCCACATGAAAGCTCGATTCTACCGAGATCAGCACCGCCGTCAGTGCGAGAATCTCTTTACATACGGGCAATCTGTTCTTTTCCGCGGCCTGGATCATTGCCTCAACC
Source organism: uncultured delta proteobacterium (assembly GCA_963700305.1). GTDB lineage: Bacteria > Desulfobacterota > Desulfomonilia > Desulfomonilales > Desulfomonilaceae > Desulfomonile. The sequence goes on along the minus strand of CAVOXB010000012.1, from coordinate 85,421 downwards.
CATTGTCGCTGTTGTCTAAGCGGGCAATTTAAAGGTTTGGCAGAAATAAACGATGACAACCACTCCGCAGCGGAGTCGCGATCCATGATCTGGACCACCGACATCATGAGGTGCTCTTCTTCTTCCAGAGCTGTATCCAAACGCAGAAGTTGTTCTTGCCTCGTGCGAAGCAATAGACTGGTCTTTTCATCGGGCGGCTGATGGTTTGTTCGAGTTGTTTCCTGATTGCCTGAATTAGCTTTTTGAGGAGGTGGCGCTTGCATTTGAGCGTTCGTAGGGATCTCTTCGTCAGGGCGCACAGAGATATCTCCTGCGGACACTTGTTCAAAAGATAACAAGCAGTTGAAGAATATGATGAGAAGCAGTACCAGTGTCGGAATCACGGGCAGTTGATAGCTTTTTGTTCGTGCTGCGTGAACGATCATCCTTTGAGGGTGATAACGCTCTCAAGCCATAATGTCAACCAGCTTGAGGTCATCAGGCGGTTATTCTCTCCGTGTACCCTCCCTTGAGAACATCGCCGCTGGATGTAATCACCCAGTCGAAGATTTCGCCTTCAGTGATTTGAACCCTGCTTCCAATTGCAAGATCTTTACGGAGCACAGGCGTGTTTTCCAGGTATCCGACAATTGATTGGCCACGCCACGCATCCAGAGAAATCCACATCCATTCGTAATCCCCGCTCTGCGTAGGAAATCCTACTTTTACCGCATGGACGTGTTCATCCGAATCCGTTCGCTGCTGGAAACTCGTCTTGAAAAGAGGAACTTCTTCCCTTGCTCGTTTGTGAGCTTCGAGAAGCCTCTGTCGCAAAGTTTCGCCTCTGTCTGAAATGTGATGTTTGTCTCTAGGCTCGCTCTTGCGGCCCAGAGAAGAATGGGAACGCGCTGGAAGAACGAAATCTGAAAGAGCTCGCCGTATACTGTCGGGCTCACGGGGATCGCTTCCAGCTTGGAATGGCCTAATCTTGAGACTTCCAGCGGGAAAGTGGCCTTCCGAATCCGGAGCTTGGATCTCAACGTACATCAATACTTCTGTTCCAGGGACAACTATTTCTGCGGGAAATTCGGGCCGTTGGTCCCCAGAGGTTATGAGAACCTCCGCGGCGATCATTATGAGCGTTCTTCCCTTGGCTGCAAGCTCTTCAGGTATCTCATCCATTTCAAGGTCGGCTATTCCGAATTTTTGCATGCCGTGGGTATGAATCCAAGCGTTTCCATCTTGCGCAAGTATCTCAATGAGAACGTTTGAATCCAATAGTCTGGCCGAAGGATTTTGAGCATGCTTTTTCCACGGTTCCTTACCCCACAGAATATGAGAAATGGCGTCTTGAACCACACCATCGGCAAGGTTTCTCACAGTTTCCACAAATTTTGCCATGAAGATAAGGTGATCCGTCCCCACAGGGTCAGGTAAAGAAAGCCTGAGGCGAACTATCATCTGCGCTTCGGCAAGCACCTTTCGGTCGTCCGGGCTCAGATCTCTTGAATTGCAGGGTATCAAGTCATCAGGATAATAAAAAAGATCTTCTGATTCCCTGCGAAGGATGTACATCGATTGTCAGATTTTGTCGCTCGATTACTGATTCCAAAAACTTAAAAATGCGCTGCCGTTCGGATCTGCCGGAACAACGATCGACTAGGCCGTCCCTTATGTCATCCCACGTCGGGATGGCGCAACCAGGGGAATAAATCCAGTATTCCAGCATCACAGGGAGCCTGGCCGAATTAGCTGCCGCCATTCCTGTTGGCTCAATTCCAGACGTCCCACCTGATACGGAGTCAGTTGCCGAGGTCACGAGGCTTTTGGCCATAGTGCTAAGACTCTTGAGCCCGTCCCGCCCTACTCCTCCAGCCCAGAGCTTCTGAAAAGGCCACGGCTTCGCAAAAATCGACCGGATACCTGTTCCGTTGAGGCGGTTCAGTTCGCGGCGTGCTTTCTTCACTAGCGAATTGCGACAATCCATATTCGGATAGGATTCCAGAAGGGCGCTTGCTCGATCCCCATCATTCAATCCTATATAGGACAATGCAAGGCGTGCAGTGTCCTCGTCACGCAATCCGGAAGGATTCAGTTGGACCAAAGCTTCGCCAGCCTCTGCGGCCTCGTCGAATTTCTTTCTGCTGTAGAATACTTCCAACAAACTTCTGATCACTTGCTCATCTTTTGGCGACTCAAGCCTGGCTGCCTTGAGAAACTCTTCTGCTTTATTCTTTTCTCCCATGGCCGCATATCCCAATCCCAATGCCCGGTTGCTCTCCTCCATGGGACCGTAGTGACGCACCAGGGATTCCAGAGCAAATACCACCTCCACACGCGACTCCCCCGCCATTGAGGATTCTGCGCGAAAAAGCCAGCATTTTATGACGGGCCTCTTCCGGCACACTATCACCTTCTTGCTGTTTCCACTCTTTCGGCACCCTGGCATTGCAATGAGGGCAACTGAGGAAATCCTCGGATATGGACAGCAATCTCTCCTCGGAGAGTGATTGAATGTAGCCGCATTCCGGGCATCGACTCTGTATCATGTAACCGCTCCTCGCCATAGCCTACTCAAAAAGTGCGTTGATGCGCTAAGTTGCAGTCAACGACGAGAGACAACTTTCATAAAATAATACAAATGTCAAGAAAAACAACATATAATTGGTAAACATTCGCTGAAGTGGAGCGAAGGCGGCTCCGGACATTGTCCCTGCGAGCGAGCAAAGTAATCCGTTTAGGAACGACATCATGCCGGTCAACGGACCGGCGAGCCGCCGGTCCTACCACTCCAAAAAAATCGCGTTTCTAACTGACTGGCATTCCGAATGGTGCTATGTTGCCGAAATGAATTTGGGTCATGCGAGAAAGGATTAGGTAATGGGAAAAACCGCATGGATATTATTATGTTGCGGAAGGTTCTGGCCAAAGTTTTCGAGCGAGGATTGAAGCTCAGCTTCTTCCTCCCTCATTCTGATGTCAGGAACCCGACCTGGGAAGAGCTCAGAAATTCCGCTACAGAAGCATATGCTCTTGCACTCGGCGATGTTCTTGATGCCATAGACGGCGACACGTCTGCCCTGAAGGAAGCTATTTCTGAAGGCAGGCTATTCTGTAGTCACTCGGATCGGGACTTTTTTCTGGAGCGCCTTGAACAAATGGCAAAAGAGCCGCATCCCGAGTGGGAATCAGAGGACTAGCGACATGTGTGGCATTTGCGGAATTGTTGATTTCTCTCTGCCGCCTCGAATCAAGACAGTAGAAGCGATGAACAACAGCCTGACCCACCGCGGGCCGGACTCAGGTGGAGCCTGTTCATTCGATTCATGCGTCTTGGGTCACAGGAGGCTTTCCATACTGGACCTCACGGATGCGGCAAAGCAGCCTATGCTCTCGACGGATGGAAAAGTTGCGCTCGTGTTCAATGGAGAAATCTACAATTTCCAGGAATTGCGTGAAGACCTGGAAAAGAGAGGCCGCACTTTCAGGACTCGCTCGGACACAGAAGTGATCCTGGAGCTTTACCTGGAGCGGCGAACTGCATCACCGCAAGACCTGAATGGCATGTTCAGCTTTGCAATTTGGGACGATCACAGGAAACAATTGATTCTTCGTCGCGTGATCGAGTCGGGAAGAAGCCGCTTTACTATTGTAAACGAAATGGTCGACTGAGCTTTTCATCTGAACTTTACTCACTGGTTCAGGATACTCAGGTGCCGCGAGAATTGTGGAATCAGGCTTTGATGGAATTCCTTCTCTACGATTTCATTCCTGCGCCGCACACTATATTCAAAGGCATAAACAAGCTTCTGCCTGGCCACATGGCAGTCTTTGATGCCGACGGATTCCGTGTGGAGAAATACTGGGACCTTCCAGGGCCTGAAAGGTCAATGGATTATGGGGAGGCTAAAAGGCAACTGGAAGATCTGCTTCAAGATTCTGTGACGAGGAGACTCATTTCCGATGTGCCTCTCGGCTCATTTTTGAGCGGAGGAATAGACTCGACTCTGGTGACGGCTCTGATGGCTCGGAACAGCAGCTGCAAGGTCAAAACCTTCAGCATTTCTTTCCCCGGCACTACACACGATGAATCAAAATGGTCTTCCTTGGCCGCTGATTCTATTGGAACAGATCACAACGGGCATCCGGTGCATTACGACATTGGGGACGTCTTTTCCAGGGTCGTGAGGCACTTTGGCGAGCCGTTCGGTGATTCGTCCGCGATACCGACCTGGTATCTTTCGGAGCACACCCGCAGGCATGTTACTGTTGCGCTTTCAGGAGATGGAGGCGATGAGCTGTTCGCAGGCTACGAACGCTATCTCGCTCGCCGTTTCCAGACGATTTACGATTTAATCCCCAGCGGAATCCGAAGTCGCATCATAGAGCCCATTGTAGAACACCTGCCTGCCACCACAGACTATTACGGCACGAGTTTCACCAAGAAGCTTAAGCTCTTCATAACTGCAGCGAGGCGCATCAGAGACAATCCCTCGGCTGTCATACCAAGGACTTTTTCCCTCGAGGATGTTCGGCTCTTGACCGATCTGGAATATCAACCTGATGTAGACCCGGTGATTGAAATCGCAAGGCAGTGGGCAGGTCTGGACCCTGTGTCCAGAATGACTTTTACTGATATTCAGACGTACATGTCAGAAGACATTCTGACGAAGGTGGACCGCATGAGCATGGCCCATGCTTTGGAGGTCCGCAGCCCGTTGTTGGATTATCGGCTCGTAGAGCTAGCTTGCCGAATGCCTGTCGGATTCAAGCTTGGAATGCGGACTACGAAGAGAATCCTGAGAGATGTCGCGAGGCCGTACGTGCCTCAGTCCATACTTAGAAGGTCGAAGTACGGGTTTCAGGTTCCGCTTGGCCTTTGGTTCAAGACCGACCTGAAGAAATGGGCAGAGGATCGATTGCTGAGCCGAGAACCATAACTTCTTCAGAAAGTACCAGGTCGAAAAGATCTGGACGGAACACCAGTCCGGCCGTGCTGATAATGCTCATAAGATTTGGCTGCTATTGATTTTCAATGAGTGGTTGGAGCAGATTGCAGACCTTATTTCTAGTTCCCAGGCTCCGCCTAATATGCGCTGACTCAAGCCGATGTCCCTGACTTTTCTCGGCTATTGGTCGTGCCCCGGCCATCGGCCAACACTGCTATTAATGCCCCCTTTGTAACGCGCTATTGTAGTTGGCACACCCAACAAGGGGTGTAGGGTGACTTTAGCTTTTGAATTGCAAAAAGATGAGGATTTGCGCGAAGATCCTGCGGGGCAATCCTAGAAACTTGTGGGTCTGTGGCCATGTTATTATTGAACGCAACCGCTTTTGTAAACGTCTGTTGACGATTAGCTGGCGCACACGGCATGTTCTTTCTCGCAAGGCAACTACCTAATGTGGCTGCGGCGGAGAATTTTAGTCAAATATTCCAGACATTGGGATTGGCTAATCGGTGCACTGACCTTCAACTCTTGGATTTACCTTTAACTAAAATCAGTGCTGAAAAATTGATTGCGTTACTAAGAAATAATCAATCGGTCCAACCTGTTGAAGTAGAAGAGGCCCTTCGAGAGTTACTTGTTAGATTCAAAGACGAGTTAAAGGGCCGTCATTTTATTGTGATCCCCTCTTCGAGGGCAAATTATTGTGGTTGTGTGGGTACTGTTTCTCGGGGAAGAGGTAGTCTCTAAAATAGCTGAGTTAAGAGAAGACGCAGAAGAAGCAGGCAATTGTTTTGCTCTTGGTAGGTATACAGCCACAGTGTTTCATTTAATGCGTATAATGGAAACTATGGTCCAGAAATTAGCTGAAGAACTTAAGGTAACCCATAAAGATGGGAGCCCGCTCAAAGCCAAAACTGAAGACTGGTATCAAATAGAATTAGCAATCGCGAGAGCTGCCAATGCCATGCCTAAAGGTGACTTGAAAGACAAACGCTCTGGGGCACTTGCCTCTTTAAGCGCGGTAAGGGTGGGTTGGCGAAATCCTACAATGCATCCGAAACAAACCTATACTGACGAAGAGGCTAGAATATTAATCGACTCTGTTAAACTATTCGTCAAAAACGTGTCGGACCTGTTGTGAAATAATAGGACGTAAAAGCACTTGTCGTAGGCCTAAATGCGCTCGGCGGTCTCAATAAACCCAGTGGATTGTTCCTTGTCATCCGGTTCAGGCAATTTCTTTTTGTCCATTAGACTCGGAGAGCTGCGGAGCACATTCCCCGCGTGTCAACCCCAAAACCTCGGCACCTGAACTCCCCTCGAAGAAACTTCTAACACCCTAGATCGCGGGTCAAGAAAAGTAAAAAACCTCGTTGCCCCTGAGGTTTCAGGGGGATAGAATGCTTTTACCACGAAGAATCTATCACCAACGAGGTGAAGCGAGTATGGCACAAGGTCTTCTTCCATTCCAGTATGAAATAGAAAAGAGAGACGGGGGGCTCACAGCGCTTGCGGGGCTGCCTGCATACGTGGAATTCGCTCATGCGATGGGTTTAGGGCGCCTCATATCCGAGCATGTGCGGGTTCGTCAGGGTAATCAGGGCTGGACGGACGAACAGATGGCGCTGCCGCTGATCTGGTTGAATGTTGCGGGAGGAGACTGCGTTGACGATGTCAGGGTACTGGAGAGTGACGAGGGGTTCTGTCGATTTCTTCGGGAGATTGAGGGCTATGGTCGAACGGGTTCGGAAAAGCGGGCGCTGAGAAGACGGTGGCGCAAAGCAAGGACCCGGACAGTGCCGTCTGAGACCATTATCCGTGAGTGGCTGGCGTGTTTTCACGATTTCGAGCAGGAGAAGCAAAAGGAGCCCCATAAGGCTTTCATTCACCGGCCCACGGAGCATCTGATGGGTTTGATCGAGTGCAATGCGGGCTTTGCGGCAGAGATGCAGAGGAAATCTCCGGAGACCACGGCTACCGTGGACATGGACGCAACCGTGTCACAGACGCACAAGAAGGAGGCGGAATATTGTTACCTGAAATACAAGGCGTATCAGCCGCTGAACTTTTATTGGGCCGAGCAGCGACTCATCCTGTTCAGCGAATTCCGAGACGGCAATGTTCCCGCCAATTATGATCTTCTCCGTGCATTCGAGCAAACGTTGGGGTTTGTGCCCTCTGGCGTGAAGACGGTGTATCTGCGTTCGGATGCGGCAGGATATCAAGAGGATCTCCTCAAATACTGCGCTGAGGGGAAAAATAAACGATTCGGGACCATAGGTTTCGCTGTGGGAGCGCCGGTGAACGAGGCATATCGGCAAGCAGTGGCAGATGTAGCGGACGAGGATTGGCAGCCTTTGTATCGAGAGTTGAAGGGGAAGCTGGTGGATACGTGCCAGGAGTATGCTGAAGTCTGTTTCGTGCCCACGTGGGCTGGGCGCAAGAAGCACGGTCCGGAGTATCGGTATCTTGCGATTCGTGAACCCCTCGAACAGCAGGCCCTCCCCGGCCTGGATGATCAGCTGAGTTTGCCGTTTCAGACCATGAATTGGGGGAGAGTGAAGTACAAGGTTACGGGCATTGTGACGAACCGAGACTGTGCGGCCGATGAACTCATCTGGTGGTATCGAGGCCGGTGCGGGAAGTCTGAAGAAGCGCATTCGATCATGAAGGAGGACCTGGCAGGAGGGAAGTTTCCTTCCGGTCTTTTTGGAGCCAATGCCGCATGGTGGCAGATCATGATTCTTGCGTTCAATCTGAATTCGGCCATGAAGCGCTTGGTATTGGGGGGAAGCTGGGTAAATCGTCGTCTCAAGGCGATTCGCTTCTGGCTGATCAAGGCGCCGGGACGTGTGCTCACACACTCTCGACACCTTATCGTTCGGCTGGTTGGGGGGCATGCGTCGAACGAGATACTTCTCGAAGCGCGAAGGAGGATGATGTGCCTGTGCGATTCGGGCTAAGACAAAGCGCGGGGGCAAAGTGGGGCTGGGAGGGGGCTGAGAAGAGCCGGGGGGAATAGTTTGCTCAGAAAACAGCCCGAATCAGGGGAAGGGACATACATTTTGAGCAGTCGCCCAGTCAGACCTCATCTATGGGCCTCACTGCCGACGTGAACTCATTCATTTGGTACCTCGGAACCAAATACCGGCGACATGACAAAACTAGACCGTGGATTATGGACACATGGAATTCTTGACTTTAAGGCCATACATCTGCAATAATAATGTGCTTTTAATGTACGGTCGATTATTCCGTCCTGCCTGCTGTGGATGGAGGTGTGGGAAAGGCTCATGCTCATAAAGTTCTGGGGGGTTCACGGAAGCTTACCTCGTCCCGGGCCGACTACTCTCAAATACGGCGGAAATACCGCGTGCGTTGAAGTACAGTGCGGCAGCACTCTAATTATTTTCGACGCTGGAACAGGCATTCGCGAATTAGGTGAAGACATCGTTAGGCGGCGCAAAGCCGCAAATGAGAATGATAGACTTTACGGCCACATTTTCTTTTCTCACCTCCATTGGGACCACGTTCAAGGATTTCCATTCTTTGCTCCGGCTTTCTTGAATGGCGCAGAATTTCATCTTTACGGCGGCAGTAATCTGAACTCTACAATACATCGACTGATGCGCGAGCAAATGGACTATCCCAATTTTCCGGTGAGACTCGATGAACTGAGCGCAACCCTCACGTTCCATGACCTTGACCCAGGCCAGAAAATAGCGATCGATGAAATTGTCGTGCAAACCGAACGGTTAAACCATCCTGGAGGTAGCTTCGGGTATCGATTGGAGGCTTGTGACAAGACGGTCGTATACGCCAGCGACACGGAACACGAGGAAGGAATCCACTCAAAAATGCTCAAGCTGGCTCAAGGAGCTGACGTACTGATCTACGACAGCATGTTCACCCCAGAGCAGTACCTCGGACTTGATGACGACATCTCCAGGCAATCCTGGGGTCATAGCACCTGGGAAGCGGCAGTAGAATTGGCAGCCGCAGCGAAAGTGGGGCTCCTGGTGCTGTTCCATCACGGTAATTGCGACGAAATAGTTGCAGAAATAGAGCGAAAAGCCCAAGAAAGATTTCCACAAACAATGGCCGCATACGAGAGCCTGGAAATAGAGCTTTAATCCATCAGTCCGGTGAGATCACTTTATTTGCGGCATTGAAGGATTCTATTACCTCGAACATGTTCGTCACTCTGCCCGCTTTGAGCTTGTCGGTCAAGCCGAAATGCTGAAGGCATGTTCCGCAGGAAAGTATTTCCACTCCTTTTTCTTCCAGCAAAGAGATGGCTTCGACAGCTTCCTCGTCCAGCGTAGTCAGCTCCACGCCTGAATTGATAAAAATCATCCGCCAGGGCGTAGGTGTAACGTCAATCCAGGTCCTGAGGAACCCGCGCATCAGCTTCTGGCCAAGATCTTCATCGCCAAGCCCCATGCTGTTAGTGCCGATGTAGACCACGTTTTTTCCATTGGTCGCGGTTTCAGGCGCAGGGCAGGGCAGTAATTCCTGGATGGTCACTGCCGGCGATTCCCCTATCGGTCTTCTTACATTAATTTCATACTGCTCCGCTCCCAGATCCTGGATCTGAACTTCGCAGCCTTGATTCGACGCGAATCTTTTGACGTTTTCCTTTGAAGTCGCATTGTCTACGAGAATCTTAATCTGGAGAGCATTGGACTCCTCAAATGCCCTCTTGGTTTCCAGAACCGGTTGGGGACACGAAAGCCCCCGAGCGTCCACCATGAAAACGTCATTCATTAGGAATCCTCCTGCGTATTGGAATCGCTTATCACATGGAAAAGCTGATTTTTCCTGTGAAGCCGATGCCTTCCGTGCTACTATATGTGTGACCGAATAAGCTTCGGCTTTCCCTATAATATTTATAGACTAATTCAGTAGCTCTTTCAAGAGCGCAGGAGCATAACTTGAAAGGTATAAGCATAATAGGTGCAGGCAATATGGGTGAGGCCCTATTGCGAGGATTTATTGCATCGGGAAAAGCTATGCCCGATGGCATCCGCGTTTTCGACGTGGATCCAGGAAAGATCATACCGCTCCTGGACGAATTCGGGATTCTCCCTGTGGAGAAGCTTTCCCAGGCCATTGATTCCCAGACTGATGTTGTTATTGTTGCTGTAAAACCACAGGTAATCAGTCCTGTTTTGGAGGGTATAGCCCCGCAGATTAAAGACGGGCCCATTCTGGTGTCTATTGCAGCTGGAATTTCCACCAAATTCATTCTGTCTAAAGTTGGTTCTACCGCGAGAGTAATCAGGGTAATGCCCAACGCGCCAGCGATGGTTGGTGCCGGCGCCGCGGCCATGTGCAAGGCCGGAAATGCAACTGACCAGGACCTCGAGCAGGTTCTGGACCTCTTTTCCTCTGTTGGATCCGCTGTGTCGGTGGAAGAGAAGCTGATGAACGTTGTGACCGCCCTCTCGGGAAGCGGACCAGGCTATCTTTTTGCAATCATGGAGGCTTTCGTGGACGGAGCGGTCTGCATGGGGATGGACCGTCCCACAGCACGAGCACTGACAATCCAGACGTTCCTCGGGGCCGCATCCATGGCTGAAAGTGGGGCCCAGTTCAGTGAGTTAAAGGACCGTATTACTTCTCCGGGTGGTACCACTATCGCAGGGATGAAGGTTTTAGAGCGAGCCGGTCTGCGCGGAATTCTTATGGAAGTCGTAGAAGCTGCCACTAAACGTGGCGTTGAGCTGGATCAGGACTGATTTGACCGACAATCATCCCCAGCCGAAATGATTATCCTTAACCAAAGTCGCACGCGAATGTTCTAAACATGGAAAGAGAATTCAGCTGTCCCTCTTGCGGTGCAGCAAATCTTGTAACAAATCCCGGAATATTGATGAAGGTTTGCGATTACTGCAAGACCGCAATGTACTGGGATGACGAATCGGCGCTGCGTGCAGGGCAGAAGTCGATGGATTTGCCCCCATCCTCTCGTTTCAGGGTTGGTGCTACCGGCAAGGTCAAAGGTGAGTCTTTCAGAGTTCTTGGCAGATTGTCATATTCACACGAAAGCGGCTCCTGGAACGAATGGTTCGTGGAAATGCAGGATGGCCGCATCCTTTGGTTGAGCGAAGACGAAGGCGAGCTTTTTCTTGAGCAACCGCTGACTTTGACCGGAACGGTGCCTGAGCATTCAGTGCTAAAACCGGGCATGGAAATCTCTCTGGGAGACAAGAAGACAGGCATAGTGGAGGAAATAGGACAGGCGCGCTGCATCGGTGGAGAAGGCGAAATTCCGTTCCCGGTGGAAATCGGGGAAGTTTATCCGTACGCTGACGGTGCTGCCCCTGACGGCAGTTTTTCTTTCGGCTTGGAATACGACAGTGAGGGGGTTCCTCGGGCGTTCATCGGCCAGATAATCGAGCTAAAATCCAGCCGGTCTGACCAGAAATCAGCTCCGGACAGCCGACTTGGCCAGATCATTCGTTGTCCATCTTGTGGAAAACCCTACGAAGGAGCACGAGTCGAGACCACTGCAATGGTAGTCTGTGCGGCATGTGGTTCCGGACTGGAGCTTGACGAGGCCAAAGCCAAAGTAGTTGGCAAGAATGTCGGCAAAGAACCGAGGTTCACTTTTCAGATCGGAACTCCGCTGACGCTGGACAAAGTGAAATATCAAGTGATGGGGCGTCTGCTCTATGCTGAAAACAAATATCGATCTTTTGAATACGTGCTGCACAATCCGGATGCAGGTTATTTGTGGCTTTCGGAAGAAGACGGTCACTTCACAATAAGCCTGCCATCACATACGACCGTAGCCATCCCGCCAGGCTGCAAAGCCAATAAGAAAATCACAGTAGGGCAGGAGACATTCAGATTGTACGAGCAGGGTGCGCAAAGGCTTCAATGGGTCGATGGAGCGTTGCCGTGGCGTGCTGTCGTGGGAGAAACGACTCAGTACACGCATCTGATAAAGCCTCCCGAATTTATCGACAGGGAAATCACCGGCCCCGAAGTCGAGATGTTCCGGGGGCGCTATGTAAGTCATGAGGAATTGAAAGCAGCTCTCCCAAAGGACTTTAGGCTTCCGTCGGGTCGTGGAGTCTATTCCTGCCAACCTTATGTTCCGTACTCGTGGACAAACGGTTTATGGGCCATCGGAGGGATTTTTCTGATCCTGAATGTCGTCTTACTGCTTTACAGCTTTTCAGCTAACAAAAACAATCGCTTGCTGCAAGAGAAGGTTACGGCGGAGCAATATACCAAGGAATATCTGACTCAACCGTTCGAGATAAACCGTGGCGGCACGTTGTTGCGGCTTGTGGGCCATGCGCCTTTGGATAACTCCTGGCTCTCTATAGATTTCGCTGTTGTGGATGCGTCCGACAGCGTAATCTCGGAATTTTTCGATGAAGCGGGCTATTATCACGGGACGGATTCTGAGGGGCACTGGAGCGAGGGAGCTTCGGACTTTTCTTCCTACTTTAAGATCAATAAGGCTGGATGGTATCGCATTCTGGTTCATGCCGCCGGAGGTAGCGGGACAAGTGGGCCACCGAGAAATGAGCCTATGTACATAACAGTATATTCGGGCACCACCATCTCATGGTATTTCATAATACCGATATTGATGGCTTTCACTGCTCTGATGATTCGGCCTATTGGCAGGTCCATATTTGAGTCGAGGCGGTGGAAAAGTGTGACAGAAGACGGGGACGATGATTGAATCCGAATAAGCCGTAGAGCGAACCACTTCGAACACATCGCACAAATGGGGAGAGATTTTGTTTAAGGGCCTGATCTCAAAAATGTTTGTTGCAGGTATTCTTTTAGCCTCAACCGTGACTGCTTATGGAGCGTGCTTTCACGGCTGGTTCTTGCCAAAACCGCTCGTCAAGCCCGTGAGCATTAGAGAAGGATCATCGGGCCATGGGGCTCGCGGCGCTGGCTACTATTTCCTGGGCAGGACCCACGCGGGAGGCGGCGGATACAGGGGCGGAAAATGATTTGGGAGGACAGGTTACAGTTATACCGTGTCACAATTGGAAACCTTGCAAAAGCAACGTTGCCACTTGCAGGGGCAGTTCGTGAACCGCCCAAATCTAGGCGTTTCTCGACGCGCCCCCGCGCAGGAACAGATTCTATCTCGAGGTCTTGAGGCATTTCCAGATGCCGATCCTGCCGCGAGGAGGCAGGAGTCGCGACGAGAAAGATACTTCCTGGTTTTGGTACGGTAGTACAACAATATTCCTGGAGAATGGATATGGAACAATTTTGGCACGATTTGAAACCATTGGCTATGCTCAGCACGCTGATTTATTCGGTCATCGGGCTGGCCATATTTGCTGCAGCCCTCTGGATCATGCAAATGGTCTCGCCTTTTTCCCTACGGAAGGAAATCGAAGAAGATCAGAATGTTGCGTTGGCGATAATCATGGGGTCTGTATTCTTATCGCTGGCGATAATTATTCAAGCTGCGATGCGATAAATCAAGATTAGGACTGATCGCACAATAATGGACCAACGCTTTCCGGGAATTTTTCTCTTAGCAGCGGTATTTGTAATTGCCGTATGCGGATTGATTTATGAGCTAATTGCCGCTTCTCTTTCCAGCTACTTATTGGGCGGCTCGGTAACTCAGTTTTCCATAGTCATAGGGGTTTTCCTCTCAGCTATGGGGCTGGGCTCATATTTGACCAGGTTCGTCGGGAAAGGCCTTTCCGACGCATTCATAGCTATTCAGATCGGAATAGGACTTTCAGGGGGGCTATCTGCGGGGATACTTCTGTTTACGTTTGTAGCTCTGCCTGCTTACCTTCCTGTGCTGGTGGGCGTCTTGACAGTCACTGGGACCCTGGTGGGCATGGAAATTCCGATACTCATTCGGATTTTGCGAAGTCAGGAGGCTTTGAGGCTCACTGTATCAAACGTCCTGGCGTTGGATTATCTCGGCGCTCTGCTTGCCTCATGCGCTTTCCCGCTTTTTTTCGTCCCGCATTTGGGAATGCTTCGGACGAGCTTTCTGTTCGGAATAATTAATATCGTTGTGGCAGGTGTGGGCATACGTGTCATGGGTCCCATGCTCGCAAGGAAAAGACTGTTGGCCATGTCAGCGGCAGCTTCGGGAATAGTGCTTGCGCTTGGATTCGCCGGTTCCGGGGTGTTCACCTCCTTTGCAGAAGATGTTCTTTATCAGGACAGCATTATTCTGTCTCGGCAAACGCCTTACCAAAAAATTGTCGTGACCAGGTGGCGCAGCGATGTCCGCATGTATATTGACGGAGGTTTGCAGTTTTCGTCAGTGGACGAGCACCGCTATCATGAATCATTGGTTCATCCTGCAATGTCGGCTCTTCCTGGAGCTGCAAGAGTGCTGATACTCGGTGGTGGCGACGGAATGACCGCCCGTGAGGTTTTGAAGTACTCCCGAATCCAGACTATAGATTTGGTGGATCTCGACGCTGAAGTCGTTCGGCTGTTTCGTGAACGGCCCGCACTTTCGGGCCTCAGCGACAATGCCCTCTCGAATCCAAGGGTCAGAGTGCACATACAGGACGCGAGCAAATTTCTCGAGGAATCCGAAGAATTTTGGGACGCGATTTTTCTTGATTTGCCGGACCCGAATAACCTTTCTCTGGCGAGGCTTTACACTAAGAGTTTCTACAAGCTTGTGTCTCAGCACCTCAACGCAAATGGAATCGCTGTCACTCAGGCGACAAGCCCATTTTACGCTCCGGAGGCGTTTTGGTGCGTGGCCAAGACCTGGCAGGAAACCAGAATAGGTCCGGAAGGCAGCAACAGTTTCCACGTTTATCCGTATCATGTGTACGTGCCTTCTTTCGGCGATTGGGGCTTTGTCATGGCTTCCAAGAGAAGGATCGATGCGCACGCTTTGAAACTCCACAGGAACATCCCGCTCAAGTTTCTTACTGATGAAATGTTGCCAACTCTATTTGTTTTCCCCAAAGACAATGCACAAATTTACGATGTTGTCCCCAACCGTTTGGACGACGAGATATTAGTAAAGTACTATCGCCGAGGGTGGCGTCGTTTCGGATCGTGAACAAGCAATCCGATTTCACGCGGTTGTTAATACGCAATAATGCTCATATTATGAGTATTAGAGGTCTTGCAAAATTCAGTATGATGAGTTACTGTGAACTCGTTCAATCATCTCTCTGCCCTGGAGAATCCAATGTCAGAGCGTAAATCAATAGCTGCTGCATCCCAGATGAAAAAGCTAATGGCCGATCACTTCACCGCCCTGGATACAGCCAAGAAGGAAGGAAAACCGAAGGTAGCCTGGTGCACCTCAGTCGGTCCTGCAGAGCTTTTGCATGCAATGGGATTCCTGGTCTATTTTCCTGAGAATCATGGTGCCCTATTGGGCGCAACTCGAATGGCAACAGATTTCATTCCGCTGGCAAATGCTATCGGTTATTCGCCTGATATTTGCTCATACCTTACAGCGGATGTGGGCGCCTATTTGAAAGGCGTTACCCCCCTGACAAAATCCTACGGACTGGAATCCATTCCAAAGGCGGATGTGCTCGTCTACAACACAAATCAGTGCAGAGACGTCCAGGACTGGTTCGCATTCTACGCGCGGGAATGGAGCGTTCCCATAGTGGGCCTTCACACGCACCGGAACATAAAAGCCGTCGAGGACTACCACATCGCTGACCTCGCATCCCAGATGAAGGAAATGATTCCCACACTCGAGGCAGTATCCGGAAATCGGTTCGACATCGACCGTCTTCGAGAAGTCGTCGGATTGTCCCTGGAATGCACGAAGCTGTGGCGGCAGGTTCTGGAGTGTGGAGCGGCAGTGCCTTCGCCTTTGACGTTCTTCGACGCGACAATACATATGGCGCCTGCAGTTTTGCTTCGAGGGCTGCCTGAGGCTGTGGATTATTACAAGCTGTTGCTGAAAGAACTCCATGAGCGAATGGAAAACAAGATCGCGGCAGTGGAAGGTGAACGTCACAGGATATACTGGGATGGCATGCCTGTGTGGGGTAAATTGCGCGACTTGAGCGCTCTTTTCACGTCGCTAAAAGCCAACATTGTGGCCTCTACCTACTGCAATAGTTGGATTTTCGATGCATTCGATCCTGCTAACCCACTTGAATCAATGGCTAGAGCGTATACCGAACTGTTTATAGGTACGCGATGAAACGTACAAAGAGGCCTACATGGATGAGTGGATCAAGCGGTTTTCCGTGGATGGAGTGATCTTTCACGATGCCAGGACTTGCCCCAATAATTCGAATAGTCGCTATTGCATGCCCCAGCGGATGACGTCACGCCTGGGAGTACCTACTCTGGTAATAGACGGAGACCTCAACGACTTGCGTTGCTACTCCGAAGAACAGGCCAAGACCAATATCGAAGCCTTCATAGAGCAGTTGGAAGAGAAGCGCTAGAGCGGAGCAGAGCAAAGAATTGTGGGGAGGACCTTTTTGTAAAAAGGTCCTCCCCACACCCCTCTCCAAAAACTTTTTATGCATTTCATGATTTGGCTTCCCTGGCTGGGGAAGCCAAATCATGAAAACAAATAAAATTTCTTGAAAGGGCACGGGGCGTCTTGCTGCATAAAGCAGTCCCTTGGCTTCTTTGGAAGAGTAGTTCATGACCAAGGATTTCTCGGCCGGAGTGGATGTAGGTTCCTGCACCACAAAAGCTGTGATCATAGATAGTCAGTCACGAGTTGTCGGCACTCAGGTGGTCTATTCCGGAACGGACTTCGAGGCGGCAGCTGCTCAAGCTTGGGCTGATGCCTTGAGTCAAGCCGGTTTGAACAACGGTGACGTGACTTCTGTGATCTCAACTGGGTACGGTAGAAAGAGCGTGCCGTTCGCCACAGCCAATCGTACGGAGATTTCGTGTCACGGCCGGGGGTGTTTGAATTTTTATTCCGGTCCCATAACGATCATAGATATAGGTGGCCAAGACAACAAAATAATCAAGCTCGATGCCCGCGGTCAGCGGGTGAGCTTCAAGATGAACAGAAAATGTGCGGCAGGCACCGGAGCATTTCTCGAAGAAATGGCCCTCAGATTGAGACTTCCAATAGAGCAACTGGACGGCCTTGCCCGCTCTGCTGACGGTGAAGTAACCCTGGGGAGCTACTGCACGGTATTTTCAGCCACAGAGGTTCTGGAGAAAATAAAGGCCGGCCATCCCGTTGATCGCATCGTGAGGGGGTTATTCCGTTCGGTGATAAAGAGAATAGTCGAAATGGATACCTTGAGCGACACGGTGGTGCTTACAGGCGGAGTCATTGAGCACAATCCCTTTCTAGCTGAATTGCTCCAGGAGCACACCCCAAGTCCTATCCGAATTCCGCCTCATCCTCAGATTATCGGGGCTCTGGGCGCGGCTTTGTACACTTTGGAGAATTGACACAAGTCCGTTAAGATCGCTCAATCCAACGCGAAAATTGCCGAACGGCTCCTTCTTATTTTCGGTTCTCCAATGAGTTTCAAACCGGTGGCTGAGGCCAACGCCATGGTAGCTTGAAACTCCTTCTCAGAAACATGGCCATGAGGCTCAACAAGAAACAATTTTCCCGTCGGCTTCAGAAGCCCCCTGATCTCCAACAAAACGGCACGTGCATCCGGGACCTCATGCACGACGTTAAATGCCAGACAAAGGTCAACCTGCTCGGAAATCCCAAGGCTGTAAGGCCCGCATACCTTGGTAATGATACGGCCTGCTACTCCGGCCTTTTCAGCTCGCTTGCGCAGCGAGCTCAGCATTCTTTCTTGAATGTCAACGGCTATTACTTTGCCGGTCTCTCCTATCATACGGGCTGCAGGAATTGTGAAGAAGCCCATTCCCGGACCGATGTCGAGTACTGTCATGCCTTCTGCTATGTAGGGTGACAGGATTTTCTCGGGATCTTGCAACCAGCGACGTAATGGACTTGCCAACAAATATCCAAGCCACCACGGACAAACATGTTTCGCCATTGCGTGCTTCCTCAATCGGATAGTGGTGCGAGTTTACACAGTAGGTCTTGAGGTGTAAAGTTCATCTTCCGTTAATATTGTGACTCTTCGCGAGCGAGCTGAACAGAGGGTTTTATGAGAAAGCATAAACAGGAAATCACGGATAGATCGGTTCTTGAATCCATTCTTGAAGAAGCACTGATCGGGAGGCTGGGATTGTGCGAAGACGGAATCCCTTACATTGTGCCTGTATGTTTCGGGTACGAGGACAACTGCATTTATATTCATTGTGCGGCTGAAGGAAAGAAGATCGATATCATTAAGCAAAACAACAATGTTTGTTTTGAAGCGGAAGCCGAAGCGGAAATCATTCCCGGCGAAGAAGCCTGCAAATGGACTGTAAAATATCTGAGCGTGATCGGGTTCGGCAAGGCGTGTTTAATTAATGATGCCGGCGAGAAAATTAGGGGCTTGAATGCTATAATGCGCCATTACACTGGCCGTTCAGAGCACACTTACAATGAGACCGGTACCAAGCTTGCCACTGTGATAAAGATCGAAATTGAAAGCATGACTGGAAAGAAATCCAAGGAATAGAATTTGGGGAGAGGACTGACGTTCATGGGATTAACAACCGATGCGCTTAATCGTGTTATTGAAAGCCAAATATTCTTCCCAGACCCCTATCTTGTAGCTACTCCCATGGATGAAGGTCTGGAATTCGAGGACTTGCGATTCAAGACCAGGGACGGCATAACTCTGCACGGATGGCTGGTACCCGCAGAGGCGAGCATCGGCCTGATCCTGTTCTGCCACGGGAATGCAGGAAACATTTCCCATAGGGTGGACAACATACGTAGGCTGCACGATATCGGGCTGAGCGTCCTTATTTTCGACTACCGAGGTTATGGCTTAAGCGGTGGAAGAATAACCGAATCCGGCTTCTATCTGGACGCGGAAGCAGCATACGAAATCGCACGGGAACACGCGGCTCGTGAAAATCTCAAACTGATCTTATTCGGGAGGTCTTTGGGTGGGATAGCCGCAGGTACCACCTGGCTTCGGAGAGCCCCTGTTCGGGCGTTATCCTTGAATCAACTTTTACCAATCTGGGAGCGATGGCAAAAATGCATTTTCCACTTCCGGTTCCTCACAGCCTATTGCAAGGCCGGTTGAACTCTGTGGACAAGATCAGCAAAGTTACCGCACGAATCCTCTTTTTTCACGGTGACAAAGACGACATTGTCCCCATTTCGCTGGGGAGGGAGCTTTTTGAGGCAGCCCCTGAGCCGAAAGAATTCGTCGTCATCCCAGGTGCCGGGCACAATGACACGTACTTCGTTGCAGGGCCCGAGTATTTCCGCAAGTTCTGGTCCTTCGTCGAACAGTCCCAAGAATGACAACTTTTGGTTGGATCAAATCACGTTGTGCTTGCGTCCCACTTTCGTGAAGGCGTCCACAGCCTGGTCCAGCTCTGATCTAACGTGAGCTGCGGATATCTGAACCCGAATCCTCGCCTTCCCTTTAGGGACAACAGGATAGCTGAAGCCTATCAAGTAGATACGCTCTTCCAAAAGGTCCTGTGCCATATCTTGCGCAAGTTTCGCTTCCCCTAACAGGATCGGGACGATTGGGTGAGTGCTTTCTGCTATGTTGAACCCCGCCGATTTCATACATCCCCGGAAATAAGCGGTATTTTGTCTCAATGCGTTGCGCAATTCGTCGCTAGCGTCGATCATCTCAAGCGCGGCAATTGAGGCGTAAACTATTGGTGGCGCCAACGTATTGGAAAACAGATATGGTCTGGAACGCTGCCGAAGGAATTCAATGATCCTTCCGCGACCGCTGGTGAATCCTCCTGACGCGCCTCCGAGGGCTTTTCCCATTGTCGAGGTGATAATGTCAACTCTGTCGCTTACGCCGAATTGCTCGGGAGTACCCCTGCCAGTGGGGCCTACGAATCCCGTAGCGTGCGAATCATCGACCATCACTACAGCATCATAACGGTCGGCAAGATCGCAAATTCCTTCCAACGGAGCGAAAACTCCATCCATGCTGAAAACGCCGTCGGTCGCTATCATCCGTAGCCGAAATCCGGCAGATTCTTTGAGCTGCTTTTCAAGATCACTCATATCCGCGTGCTGATAAACCTTTCGAGCAGCTTTGCTAAGGCGAACACCATCGATAATGCTTGCATGATTGAGCACGTCGGATATGACTACATCGTCTTTTCCCAGAATCGTCTCGAATAGGCCGCAGTTCGCGTCGAAACACGAGGAGTACAGAATTGTGTCTTCAGTCCCCAGGAATTCAGATATCTTGCGTTCAAGCCGCTTATGAATGTCCTGAGTGCCGCAGATGAATCTGACCGACGACATGCCATAACCGCGGTCGTCAAGTCCCTTGTGGGCCGCCTCTATCACGGCCGGGTGAGACGACAGCCCAAGATAGTTATTTGCGCAAAAATTGATTACTTCCCCGCTGAGTACCCTGGATGTGGGACCCTTGAGGGCTATGAATAATTCTCTCTTCCTTGTAAAGACCGGAAGAGCGGATCTCATCAAGGTCGGTCTTAAGGATTCCTTCCAATGACTGATACATCTCTGCCTCCTTTGCGCTAAGCGCTGCATTAAGATCACGAACACAGCGGCAAAGACTCTCTGCGGAATTCGGCTACGCTGTCGCTATACACATAATCTTACAATTTGGTTGGATGAGACAACTGTTTTTCATTCGAGGGGACGAGGAGACAAAATGTTTTCCCCAGTACCAGCATTGAGCAGTTTTGTCACCCCTCGCGATGAACAATGACGCTGACGCTGATTATTGGGGCCGGTTTAGCATGGCTGTGAAACAATTTCACAGACCCTCGCGGATTAGGGGGAAAGTGTGAAACGATTGACCGACTAATCTTGCCCCGAACAGGAAGCAGTTTTGACAAAGGTAACGATATCGTGTTATTGGCAGTTGTGGCACGGAGCTTGCTCTTCGTATTGGACACAAATCCTAAATCATACCCTCCTAGCAATCCTCCTGAAGGATTGCTTTTTTTTTGTTTTTCCGGACGGTGACCAAAGGCAGGACGCTTCCACCACCAGTAGTAGCAGCCGGAGGCGCTGCCGGTCCAAAACAGTTGAATCGAGGAGAGTGCCCTCAGCCCGCGTCGTCACCCCTGCGAACGCGGCGGGGTCCAGAATCATTGAACAGCGTGGATTCCGACTTCCGTCGGAATGGCGGCAGAAGGCATAACACCCTACCCACTGAAGTGTTTGTCGTGCAACTTTTGTCTTTTGCAGTGATCGTAAACGGAATTATTGTATAATGTGTGAAAGAGAAAGATGGAGGAATCGATGCCAGAATCCAATGATCCGAAGATCGTTCTCGTGAGAGTTCACGACAGGTCGGGGAAAGAGTATGTATGCCCATTGAGCGCCCTGAAAGAGCCTGACAGTTTCACCGAGGAGGAACTCAGACACTGTTTTGATTCTGCTGAGGGAGCCTTCAGTGATGCAGAGATTATGGCCATTATCCGAAGCGATCTGCGCAAGGAATGAAAGCATTCTAGCGGAAAGTGTTTGCTCAACCCCCCGGAACAAGCCCTTGCAGCTTCTTGTCCATTGCCCAGAGTGATATGGGGATCATTTCGAAAAACACTCTGGCCTCGTTTATCACTGCGAATAACATAATTCCCGCCAGAAAAAATACTCCGACTATCTTCCACATCCAATCTTCGATGTCTCTAGGTAGCAGCAGCAGGAATATTACGAAAGTCCCTGCATTTACAAATATGGGATGGTTCCAGTAGAGCTTGATCAAGGCTTGCCAGTTGTAGTCGAGTCCCTGATGTCTTGCGGCTATTTCGTCAAGCAGACCAAAATTGTAGAATGTCATAGTGAACAGCGGCGACGGATTAGCTGTAATCAAGTCAATTGCCACCTTCACGGATACGCAGCCCATGACCGCAGCAAGAAAATAAGCCAGCCTTGCCCGAATTGAGATGTCCGACCGAAACAAGAAACACGAGGCTACCCAGGGCAACGGTCTCCTTAAAACCCGAACCTATCCACAGAATGAAAAGGAGCGGTGTGATGCTTTTGCGGACGTGGGCTACGTAGATCAGTACATAAAAGAACATGGCAGGCATATCCCACGGATAGATATGAGATTCGGACAGAGGCGTAAAAGCATAGTGTAGGGCTGCAAAGGTGCCAAAAATCAAGAAAATGGCCTTTCTGAAGTCGAACACCGTATAGGCGAGACAACAGAGCAAAAACCATCCGGCATTCCAGAGCCCTACACTGTGCTCAAAAACTCGAATATTCGCACTGGAAGGGATGAGCATGCCAGCCAAATAATTTGCGAAGACCCTTGGCCGCCATTCCTGCCTCAGCTTCTTGTATTGTTCCAGTCCCGAAGAAAAAGACTTGAACGCAATAGCATTGTCTTCGTGGCCGGAGGCATGTGAAACACAAGCAAAATAGTAAGTAACTGACAAGCTTATGGTTATGAAAAGGGCAATGCAAATTACGACGATTGAGGCTGCGACTTTGGATTCCTTCATGCTTTCTTAGAGAGCCTACAGTAGTTCTCGAAAATTCTGTCGGATTCGCTACTCTTTCTCGTTCGCTATCACAAAAGTCAAACCATGTCATTGCGAGGAGCGGAGCGACGAAGCAATCTCCATTAGCCGAAATCAAGATAGCCACGCTTCGCTAGCAATGACAATCTTCCAGTCTTCACTCTAGGACAACCGACATTACTTTCGAGAATCGGTATAATCGCCACGGCCAGAGGAATTCCTCAGAACCGCGGCGGACAGCGAAGAAAATACTCCTACAGCTTCCGTGAGTACCCTCAGAGAAACAAAAACGGTAATCGAAACTGCGATGGCTGGAACTCCAAGAGCGATCACTCCGACAAGCAGCTCAAAGGCTGTGGAAGCTGGGGATCGGATTAGGATGAACAGCAGGCCTATTGTCGCCACCGCGTACGAAATGATCGCTGCTACGCTCAGGATACGGCAATAGTTGGTCATCCGGATCAGCCCCAGCGACGGGTCTGCTGAAGCTTCGTCTACTCCGATAGGCGCAGGTGCATGGAGGAGAGCACTGGGCTTTCTTTTGTGAGCGGTCCCCGATTCTCTGGGACTCGGCTTGGTAGCAGTCGCCGGTTGTGGAGGTTCCTCGCTCTTGCCAGGGACCGAAAACTCGCACCTGGGACATTTGACGAATTCCTTGCCTTGGATGTTTCCGCACGCAGGGCAGATGAACAGTCCGAGGTCAACAGTTCGTTCGGAAATCGGGACGCGGTCGTCCAGTTCATCCTGAGTGACCACTCCAGCTCTTACCAGCTTGTCGAATAGGCTCTGCAGCCCCTGCGCAGAAAGGTTGAACTTCTCCATCAAAGTCTTGTCGCTCTTAGCGGCTCTTATATCTTGCAAAACTTCTCTTGCGGTTATTTTACGTTTTTGCATTATGGGGCCCCAAAAGATGATTTGTCCAGCACGTTGATGGGGGATTTACCGGATCGCGTACAGACAGCCGTCATCACTGCCGAAGTATATCACGCCGTCCTCAATCGCAGGCGAAGAATACACGGGGCTCCCTGTCTTGAATCTCCATAGTTCCTGTCCGGTCTTGATGTCCAGCGCATAGAGATTTCTGTCCCCACTTCCGAAGTAAACGACCCCGCTCGCGAGGGTGGGCGAGGAATACACTGCGCTTCCTGTCTCGAAGCTCCATTTATCCAGGCCGGTCTTGGTATCTACGGCATAAACGCGCCTGTCCGCGCTGCCAAAATAGACGACTTCGGCTGCGACCGCTGGGCATGAAGTGATCTTATCATCGGTCTTGAAACGCCAGCGCTCTTCTCCGGACTCTGTGTCAGCCGCGTACATGCAGCGATCCCCACTGCCGAAATAAATCGTGTTGTCGGCAATAGCTCCGGTTTTTGTCACCGGCCCGCCGGTCCTGAATTTCCATTTTTCCTGGCCAGAGTTTTTCTCGACTGCATAAAGATGCCCGTCTATACTTCCCAAAAAGACAGTGTCGCCGCTAATGGAGGGGGAAGAATACAATGGTCCGCCGGTATTGAATTTCCATTTGACGCTCCCGCCACGCGCGTCCACCGCGTACAGGTTGCAGTCGAGGCTTCCGAAAAATAGAACCCCCTCTGAAACTGCCGGTGAAGAATATACGGGTCCAGAGGTCGTAAATTTGTATATAAGCTTGCCGTCCGAGGGACTCACGGAATACAACCCGCCGTCGAGTGTTCCGAAATAGACTGCGGAATCGCTCACCGCGCAAGAGGAATAGATGGAACTCGCAGCTTCGAAATGCCACTTCTCCTGACCCGTGTCTGTGTCCAGCAGATACAGGTTTCCGTCCAGGCTTCCAAAGTATATTCCTGCAAGCGCAATCGCAGGGGAGGCTGACACCCAGCCGCCAGTCTTAAATTTCCATTTGAGTTCGTTTAGTTCTCTGATTCCTTTTGAGTCGAAACACCCTGTGCGCTGGAGATCTGCCCGAAACATGAGGTCAGTTGGAATCGCCGTGCTTGACACGACCGCTGTGCCTTGACTGAGCCCCTGTCCAGTGTCAACTGCCTTGGCTTGTCGCTCCATGAACTTGGAAACAATGATTCCGCATTGCGGACAGTCCTGAAATTCAGTGAATTGCGGCATTCCACACGCGGGACACCTGAAAAGCAGGATGTCCACGGTCTTCTGGCTCAGAGGCATTCTTTCATCAATTTCTGCTTGCTTCAGCAGTCCGGCATCCAACAGTTTTTTGAGAAGACTTTGAAGGCCTGTCGACGAGAGCTTATGTTTATCCATCAACGCAAAGTCCGTCATGCCTGATCTGATATCTGTAAGGGCTTGTTTTGCGTCTATTTTAACCTTAGGCATGCCTGCCCCCAGTTGGGGATTGAGGATTAGTGCTCACCAGTTTTTCGACTTCAGAGCGAAACGTGCTATAAAATTCAGTTTTTAGGATGATGACAATTTTTCGGCCATAATAACAATTACATATCGAGAGTGGCTTGTCAACAACTTCTCGGTAATCCTCCCATCATTTTTATGTTGATATTAATTTTAGCTTGGATATGTTGAGGTCCCTGTAAATGGTGGAGGAACAGACAGCCGACGAGAAAACTTGAGATTCAGAGGTAAATGTGAAGGCCCTTACATTGGATAGACGCTCTGGGGAGAGCGAGACGTCTCTGCACGATGAGGTGGAAAAGCGATACCTGGCCTATGCGCTGTCCACAATTGTATCTCGGGCGTTGCCGGACGTTCGTGATGGACTCAAACCGGTCCATCGTCGAATACTCTATGCCATGCATAGCATGCGTCTCAACGAGACCGCAAAAATGCGGAAATCCGCAGCCGTAGTGGGAGAAGTGATTGGAAAATATCATCCCCATGGAGATCAGGCTGCTTACGACGCCATGGTCAGAATGGCTCAGGATTTTAGCTTGCGGTACCCTATGATTCAGGGATCGGGGAATTTTGGTTCAATTGACGGAGATTCTCCTGCCGCGATGCGCTACACCGAAACGCGGTTGAGCCCTTTTGCCGGGCTTCTACTAAGGGAGATCGATCAGGGGACCACTGATTTCCATCCCACGTACGACGCTATGGGTGAGGAACCGGACGTATTCCCTGCCATGGTCCCCAACTTGCTTTTGAACGGAGCTTCAGGGATAGCCGTTGGAATGAGCTGCTCTTTTCCGCCTCATAATCTTGGCGAGATAATTGCCGCCTGCAGAGCTGCCATCAATAAAGGTGATTTGGATATCGAGGAGCTTCTAAGGCACGTGAAAGGTCCGGATTTTCCTACAGGAGGCGAGATCCTGGACGACCCCGGCTATCTGGCGGAAGTTTACTCCACAGGGCACGGCTCGATCAGAATTCGGGGAACATTTCATGTTGAACAGGTTTCCCGGGGTCGCGAAAACCTGATCGTGGATTCGATTCCATATTCAGTGAATAAATCCAGGCTCATTGAGCGAATAGCCCAACTCATCACGGACAAGAAACTCAAATATGTCCAGGACGTCCGGGACGAGAGCACTGCTGATATCAGAATAGTGCTTGAAGTCAGAGGCGGAGACGTATCCGCGGAAACAGTGATGGCTTTCCTTTTCAAGCACACTGATCTGCAGATCAACTTCCCGGTGAATATGATAGCAATTACTCCCCAAGGGGTGCCCGATCGATTGGGGCTCGGCAGGATAATTCGTTATTTTCTCGACTTCCGCTATGAAAAGACCGTACGCAGGCTAAACTACAGACTGGAACTGCTCCAGAAAAGGATTCATCTGTTGGAAGGTTTTGATGCCTTGTTTCAGGATTTGGACAAGGCGCTGAAGATAATACGCTCCGCGAGGGGCAGACAAGAGGCGGAAGAGGGACTCAAGAACAACTTTCCTCTGGATGATGAACAAATAGAAGCCATTCTGGAGATGCGCCTTTACAGACTCGTAGGCATGGAAATTGGCAAACTTCTGGATGAATTAACTGCCAAAAGAAAAGAGGCCGCGGAAATCAGCAAAGATTTGGCCAAGCGCGGAGCGTATCTGGAAAATCATAGACAAGGAATTGGCTGAGATTTCCTCCAAGTTTACCGATCCCAGGAGAACAAGGATAGTTGAAGAAACCAAAGCCGTTGCCATGGAATTCAATCCAGAGGAATTCGTTGATTATGAAGACGCAACCGTAATACTTTCCAGTCAGGGTTGGATTCGTCGCATGAAAACTGAAGTGGGGGATGAATCCACGCTAAAGTTTCGCGAATCGGACGGGCTTTTCGGCCTGGTAAGGGTCAACACTTCGCGGCCTATTGCGATCTTCTCCAACATTGGAAAGGTCTACGTAATCAAGGCCATAGACATTCCGGCGACTACCGGTTTTGGCGAGCCGATAGGAAGTATTTTTAATTTCGGGGACGGAGAATCAGTGGTGGGAATGATAGCTCCGGAGTTGCCGGGCGGAGATTCGGAAGAATCCTCGCCGGAACCTGAAGCAGAAGGCGAAGAAGGCTTTGAACAAGCCTCTCTTTTTGCTGTGGACGACGCTGAACCTGAATCGGCCGTATTATCCAAACCAGAACGCTGCACAAGAGGAATCCTTGTAACGAGGCGAGGGCAGGGCTTTCGGTTCGATTACACTGTTGTTCAGGAGACCACGAAGCGAATGGGGAGGCGGCTGGTTATACTGAAAGAAGGCGACGAAGTCTTGACGGTCAAGCCGGAGACAGGAGATCTCGCAGCAATTGGGGCGGATTCCGGTAAGCTTTTGATTTTTCAGGTTGATCAGATCTCGGTGTTTTCAGGACCGAGCCAGGGAGTAAGATTGATGAAGCTTCCACACGGGGCTCAAGTAATAGCTCTGGAAACGCTGAATCAGGGTGATCAACTGAAGATCCGCAGAAAACGAGGTAGAGATAAGATTTTGCCGGTGAAAGATATTGAGGCCGGACTCCGAGCTGGAGCGGGGAAGGCGTCCTGCGCAGGTATGGTCGGAATTGAGCGGTTCACGGAAGTTGGGAGTGGGCTAAATGACTAATCAATATACTGTAGAAGACATTCAGGTACTCAAGGGACTCGAGGCGGTCCGAAAACGGCCCGGAATGTACATCGGCGACACTGGATCTGACGGCCTGCATCAACTTGTCTGGGAAATCCTGGACAACAGCGTGGACGAAGCGCTCAACGGTCATTGCGATTTCATTGACGTGGTCCTTCTTGCGGAAGGCAGCGTTTCCGTTGAAGACTTCGTCGTGGGATGCCCGTGGAAAAGCATCCAAGCACAGGCAAAAATACCGTGGAAACCATATTTTGCAATCTGCACGCGGGCGGAAAGTTCGACGACGATGTTTACAAAGTGGCGGGCGGTCTTCACGGAGTGGGAGCCGCTGTGGTGAATGCCTTGAGCGAAAAGCTCGTGGTGGAAGTCAAGAGAAACGGATTTGTTCACAGACAGGAATTCTGCCGCGGGGTAGATCGTACGCCGCTGCGCAAGATCGACAAAGCTGACGGAACGGGCACCAAAGTTACCTTCAAACCAGATCATGAAATCTTTCAGGACACGCTGTTTTCCAAGACTCTCATTAAGGAGCGCCTGGAAATCAAGGCTTTTCTAATTGCAGGATTGAAGATACGTTTTCAGGATGTAGCGGAAGACACCTCCGAGACTTTCTTCTATCCTGGAGGAATTAACGATTTCCTGAACAAGTTGCTTGAAAACCGTACCCTGATCGAGGCTCAACCTTTCAATTTCAAGTATAACAACGGCCTGAGGTTCGAGATGGTGCTTGCGTGGACTCAAGATACCTCCAGCCGAATAGTGTCATTCGTCAATTCCATACCTACGCCGGCAGGCGGAACGCACGAGGTAGGCTTCCGTAACGGCCTCACTCGCGCGGTCAAGACTTACATCGAAAAGAGAAACGGCCTTCCAAAAGGAGTGAAAACTATCAGCGCTGAGGACGTCAGGGAAGGCCTGGTGGCGATTGTTTCCGTGTATCTGAACGATGTGGAATTTCAGGGGCAGACCAAGGAACGCCTCAACAGCGCCTCGGCTAGCCAAATAGAACCGCTGGTTAGGACGGCGTTTGAAACATGGCTCCACCAGAACCCCACCCAATCCAACGCCATCGTTAATCGCGTTATTTTGGCTGCTCAGGCGCGCACAGCGTCACGAGCCGCCCGTGATGAAGTCAATCGCAAATCTGCCACCCGCAGGCTCATCCTTCCGGGTAAACTTGCTGACTGTTCTTCTACCTCTCGTGATGATACCGAATTATTCATAGTTGAGGGCGACAGCGCTGGAGGTTCGTCAAAGCAAGCGAGGGATAGGAAATTTCAGGCAATTCTCCCCATCAGGGGGAAAATACTCAATGTTGAGCAAGCTTCAGCGGAGAAGATGAAGGCGAACAAGGAAATCCAAAGCCTCATTCAAAGCATTGGGACCGGCATGGGCGGCTCTTTCGATTACTGCCGCCTTCGTTATGGAAAAATCATAATCAACACTGATGCTGACGTTGACGGATATCATATAGCCACGTTGCTGCTGACATTCTTTTACAGATTCTTGCCCGTGCTTGTTGAACGTGGGCATGTTTACCTGGCTCTGCCGCCACTCTACAGGATAAGGATCGGCTCTGGAAAGAAGACTGCCGTGGAGTATGTGTTTTCCGACGAGGAAAAGAAAAAGCTACTGAAGCACAAAAACGGCAAGGAGGTTGAAATACAGCGATTCAAGGGACTCGGCGAAATGGATGCGAATATCCTGAAAAGCACCACCATGGACCCCGCAACCAGGACCATCCTGAAGGTCGGCATTTCGGATCGCCAGAAAACGGATGACATCTTCGATACTTTGATGGGGAAAGACGTACGGAAACGCTTCATATTCATAAAAGAGCACGCGAAAGAAGTTCAGAATTTGGATATTTGATCCTGCCGGAATTTTTATACTATTTTGAAGCAATAGGTCATGGGCCGCACAGCATCAAGATAGCTTCTTGTCCTCTTAAGTGGCGGCCTGCGTCTCTGCCGGCCAATAGATGATGAAATGACATGATCAATGATCTGGGTGAATAAGGTATGAAGCCGTGAGATCAATTATCGTCCTTTTCTTGTGCCTGTTAGTAATTGTCTCTGCTTCTCCGGACAGCTGTGCAGAGCCCGCAACACAATCAGGTATTTCTTTTTCCCTCCCATTCACTTGTGGTGAAGAAGGGCGTGCGGGGGGGTGCTTGGCCGATTCAATTGAACGCGGAAGCAAGGTAACCCTTATCAATAAAACAGAGACGTGCAAGGCGACGGCTGTTGAAACGTTCATTTATGATCATAGGGCAGCCGCCAGTGAATTCAAAGCGACCCGTTTAGTAGGCACTAGGGAATGCTTCTTTCTGAGACCTGAGGAAGAATCTTCTTATGGTCGTTTCCAGGTTGCGGTCTTGGGAGTGGAGCCTGAGGCTGTTCGTCTCATTTCGACAATACATGACAATTCTCCTGTTCCCAAAGATATGGAATTGGAAGCACGTCGAATTCTAAGGAATGATGTCTTGCCGAAAGGCACGGAATTCATAGCGCCACGACTTGTCAGCCTGGAAGGATCGGAAGTGGCTGTGGTTCAGTTAGGGTACACACACGACGGCGAATCAGCATGGAAGGATGGTCCTTCTGTATTGTTTGCCAACAATAGTGCTACCCGATTGGATGGAGATTGCACTTGGGAGCATCTCTTTTTCACCGCAAACAACAAACTGCACCTTGCCTACATCGGGGCCGGTTGCTGCGGTTGCGGCGAATGGATTTTGTACGTATATGACGTATCTGGTAAAGTTCCCAAAAAGGTTTACGAAAATGGGAGCCTGTCCGACTAGGGAAGAAATAAGCGTGATGAGCTTGTTAGCAACGGTGGTCGCCGGATGCCGCTGCTGGTCAGACCAGCATGCTAATCTCCCATTTTGGCTTGCATAACAGGCCTACAGCCATTTCTTCCTCTTTTCCTCAGTGTAATTAAGCCAATAGGATGCGGCCACACCCCACACAATATTAAAAATGATTACGAACAAAGGCGTCATAGTCCCGAGGTTCAACCCCAAGAACGCGTTAGGCGCTTTTGCCGGAAACACAACGAACAGTTGAACCAGCGTTGGCCCTAGACTGAAGATTATTCCTCGCAACAACGGTGAATTACGAAAGAATGGCAGCAGAAAGATAAAACCCCACAATCCACCCCAAACCACGCGAGGATAAATCATCGCAGAAGTCAATGCTGGAGCTATATTCACACCGGCAGCAGCCGTTATTTTCAGGTAACCCGCGAGCCAGACGGCCAAAGCGTTGACCAATCCTCCGAATGAACCAGCTGCAAATGCCATCGACAGCCTTCCTAAAAAATTCATTGTATTCCCCCTTTATCCATGTTTGACAAATGGATGCGCAATAACGAGTTTTGGATTCAGTATGTCAATTAGAGTGGTTCTCTGAAATTATGGCAGATTATACCACTTGCCAAAATTCTTGTCCTGTTTGCGGGAATGGCAACCTGTCACTCCGGACTCGATCCGAGGTCCAGACTCTGGATTCCTCCCTAGGCAGAAATGACGAGGAAAAGGACATTACTTTTGGTTACTGCTAGAACTACTCATTCTCGCTCGTACTTGCAATTGTCTCTCAAGGCTTGTTGCCCGGAGTGAAACGATCTGGCGCCTCGCTGGACAATTAGTCGGACCGGCATTTCGTGGGTCGTGGTCCGGCGAGTCGCTGGCTCTAATGAAAAGCAGCTCACTGCTTAATATATTGGCGTACTGCATTCACCACGAATTCAGAAAAAGGGGTGTCTCCGCGCATCAAATCGATGGCTTCGATAACGCTCACAGGAAAATGCACGGCTTTGTATCGCATAATTTCATGTGCCACATCAGCGAGAATAACGCTTTCAGCTTCCACGGCCTTTTCTCTGAGTCTTGGCACAAATTCGACAATTTCTGACGTTTCGTCCACGAAATTTCGCTCAAGAATGCGGAATTCCTCATCACTCAGCGATAGGCTGCCGAAACCGACGTAACTCTTACCTGTGGTCTCGTCGGTTTTGATCCAATCGATGGACCCGTGGCACGTTATTTTCCTTGTCCCACGATCAACCAGAAGTCTAAGCTTCACATTACCGCCGACTTCAATGCCCACGAACTGTCCGGGTTCCACCATGCACGGCGCCTTGATGCCGTATTGGGTCGCCAAACCGGAATTGACGATCGGCGGGCTCATCGCGTGCCACGAATAGACTGGGCCGTCGATGCTCTTGTACTCCATAGCTGAACTCCTTTCTTGGAAGGTGTCAGATCCATTTTATATAGCAATTTCATTTGACAAGGTGGGTTCAATGAGCTCCCAATTCACCACCTGAATATCTATCAACTTTATAAGCAGATGAGCGTCTCGCTAAAACGTCCATCGATCCAGACTCATTGATGCTGCCAATCGTCCCAATGTACTGTTGGACGGTAATATATATTTTGACACTTCCAGGTCTCTTTGTCTTCAACTAATTAACAAGTGACTAGATAACGCCTTTCTGAGCCAGAGAAGCAAGATCATCCGAGGAGAATCCTAAGCTGCCCAGTATTTCCTCATTGTCCCTACCCAGATCCGGAGCAGGCGCCTCATCAGGCAAAGGCGAATCCGAGAGCTTCAGGGGACACGCAATAGCGCTCATCCCGCCAGAAGATCTGCTCACCATCTTACGGGCCTTTGCCAGAGGACTCTCAACTGCCTCTGCAAGATTCAGGACCGGCTCGCAGCAAGCATCGACACTCTTCAGGAATTCCAGCCATTCATCTCGTGTGTGCGACCTGAATATATCGTTGACCTGATCTATTGTTTCCTGGCCTCCGAACTGGCCCGCTTTAAGGTCGGGTCTTCCAACTGCATCGCAGAAGTTCAGCCAGAATTTGGGTTCAAGCGCTCCGAGAGACATATATTTCCCGTCTTTAGTAGCATACAATCCATAACATGGAAATCGCCCGTTGAGCATCATTCTTCCCGGTTCGGGAATTTCCATGCCGGCCGCGACTCCGGCAAAGACCATGGTCGCCATTGACATTGAACCGTCGAACATTGCTGCATCCACGAACTGACCGCGACCGGTTTTCTCACGCTGAATTATCGCGGCAAGAAGACCTGTCAGCCCAAGGAGAGCTCCTCCAGCAAGATCTGCCACCTGAATCCCCGGAATCCCCGGCTGACCGTCCCTGGTTCCGGTCATGCCTATAATTCCGGCAAGCGACAAGTAGTTCAGATCGTGTCCCGCACGCAGTCTGTAAGGACCATCGTGTCCGTAGCCGGTTATAGAAACGTGAATCAGCCGGGGATTGCGAGCACTGGTAATGTCGTATCCAACACCGAGGCGCTCCATAGTGCCGGGCCTGAAGCCTTCAACCAGCACGTCATACCAGTCCAACAAATCCATGAAGATTTTTCGACCATCCTCATGTTTTAGATTCAGGGTAACGCTCTTCTTGTTCCTGTTTACCGCCGCGAAAAAAGGTGAACTCTGGCCCTGACCACCGAGTGCTCGAGCATAGTCGCCGCCTGCAGGGTTCTCTATTTTCACTACTTCTGCACCCAACGTGGCCAGCAGCCACGTCATGTACGGGCCGGGCAAATTCATGCTCAGATCCACAATTTTGAGGCCGGAGAGTGCTTGCATGATGTCTCCATTAACCGTTCATGTTGAACAAAGGATATCGGGGCTTAGAGAAGTCAGAATAACCAAGCGAGGATGAAGTCGGCAAGACCCGTCTACTGTCAAGATAATGTCGGATAAGGGCCACTAATAGGGTGTTTCGCACCATGCCGCTGCCACACGAAGGTCATTCCCCGCATCATCTGCACTGCTTGTTTTGACGCCTATGGATTATAACCCCATACGTTTTGCCACTATAGTCTTCATTATCTCGTTGGTGCCGGCAAAAATCGAAAAGACTCTCATGTCTCGCCATGCCCTTGCGACAGGATATTCCTCACAGTATCCATAACCGCCGTGAAGTTGGAGACAAGTGTCAATGACACGCATCGCAGTCTCGGTTATCCAGAATTTGGCCATGGAGACTTCCGTGACTACGTCACGCTTCTCGACGTGTTCCATAATGAGCTTGTCCAAAAACGTGCGGCCGAGCTTTAGCTCAGTAGCCATTTCCACCAGCTTGAACTGAGTGTTCTGGAATTTGGAAATCGGTTTGCCGAAAGCGGTTCGCTCATTACAGTATTTCATCGTTAGCCTGAAGATATTCTCTGCTGAAGCCATTGCGCCTACGCAGCACACCAGTCGCTCTTGCTGCAATTTTTCCATGAGCATCACAAATCCGCCGCCTTTTTGACCCAGGCGGTTCGCTTTGGGCACACGGCAATCATTGAAGTAAAGCTCTGCAGTGTCCTGGCTGTGCCAACCTATCTTCTTGAGTTTTCTTCCCTTCTCAAATCCTGGAGTGCCGGCCTCAACCAGGTATAAATCTATTGCCTTATGGGGATTCTCAACTTTTGGGTCTCTGGTTGCCAGCACGACCAGATCTGCGGTTATGCCATTGCTTATAAAGGTCTTCTGTCCGTTTATTACGATGTGGTCACCGTCTTCGATTGCGGTAGTACGAATCCCAGCAAGATCGCTTCCAGCGTTGGGCTCGGTCATTGCCACCGCTGTTATAGTTTCCCCGGAAACGCAACCAGGAAGATACTTGCTCTTCAATTCATCTGAAGCATAGGAAATTATGTATGGGACCACTATGTCGCTGTGAAGCGGAGCAAGCAAACCGAAGAAATTGCTCCGGCCGAGTTCCTCCATGAGAATTACGGAATAGAGAAAATCTACACCCATACCGCCGTATTCTTCAGGGACCTGCATACACAGGAAGCCCTGTTCGCCCATTTTTTGCCACACGCTCGTAGGAACTATTCCAGCTTCTTCCCATTCTTCGATATACGGAACCACTTCCTTGTCGAAGAATTTTCTCAGAGCTTCTCTGAAAATCCTGTGTTCTTCCTCATAGCTTATGATTTCCACTTTCGACTCCTGCATCCATGCCGCTTGAGAATTCTTCTATTTCCTATCAGCAGCTATCCCGTAGAAAATAAGCTCACAAAGGTCTTCAGTAAGATCGTCCGGGGAAATTTCACCGTTGAAGATCACGCCGGGAAGACACAGATGCTCAATGCCCCCCAGTATGATTTGTCTTATCGACGTCGGGCTCAGATCCTGTCGTATTTCCCCGTTTTGGACGCCTTCCTCTATAATTTCCAGGACGATCTGAGCATATCTCTGGACCGTCTCGTAAGCGTGGCTCTTGAAGTAGTCGGGATAGTTGCGCACTTCCAGCACAAGTATTTTTGCGAACACCCTGCTGGTTGCATACATGTTGATGTGGGACCAAATAAGTTTGCGCAGCTTGTTGAGGGAACCCTTTATCCCTCTTAGGTCTGTCTCCGCCCTTGAAAGGAAAAACTCAACGTATTCATTCAGTACTTGATGAAGTAGGTCTCGTTTATCCTGAAAGTACCTTGTAGATCAAAGCTTCCGTAACGCCGGCAGTCTTCGCGATCTCGGCAGTTGTGATGGCGTTGAACTCTTTCTCCTCCAAGAGAAACTTCAAAGCCTCGACTATTTTGGTCCGACCTGGAGGGAAAGGCCGTTCTTTATCGCCATTCTTATTTCGTTCCGAGTAGTTCATCTTCATTCATTGGCCTGTCATATTTTTTGGGCCAAACGTAACTGAAAAGCGTCTCTGAGGCAATTACCTTGTCAACTCCGATTCGTGGTTCACGTGAGAAGTCCCCTCGGTGCGAGTTTCAAATCAGTGAGGACTCCAGTCCGCACGCGATCAGCCGGGCAAACTCAGGCGCGGGTTTCAGCGCAGGCATATTGAATTTCTCGGCCAGCTCTTCCAGACGGGCTTTGATATTAGACACCCCCTTCAGGCTTACGTAACGCCCCGGGCCGTGCCAGCAATCAGGAAATCCAATACCCAGAACAGCGCCAAGGTCCATGCTGTAATAGTCTTTGGTACCCCATCGCTCAAGCACCAGAAAGCCTCATTGACCATCCCCAAGAGAAGCACATCCTTGACTTCCTGGTCTGTTGGAATGGGATATCCTTCCGTACGGACAATGAGCTCCAGGACTGATTCATCGCGGGTCATTTTCTTGGAATCAATATAGAAGCAAGGCTTGCCCGCACCGACGTAACCCCCTTCGTACAGCCGAGTGATGGTATGGGGAAGATCCATCCTATCGGGAAACTTTTCAGCCATAAAACTGCCCGCATGATAAATAACGCTGCCACCTGTAGTCCCGTAAATGTGAAGCGGACCCTGGGGAAAACCTGCCTGCAAAGCGAGCAAGTCTATTTCCCACGGGGAAACCCCCAATTCGGCAAGCCGTATCCCGTTCATAACGAAATTGCCGAAAGTTCGACTGGTGTAAAATCCGGGTCCATCCCCCACCAAGATGACAGTCTTCCCCATGGCCCGTCCAAGGGTAACAGCAGTGGCTACCGCAGCCTTGCTGGAAGCCGGCCCCTGAATCACTTCGAGAAGCGGCATCAATGGGACAGGCGAGAAATAGTGCATTCCTACAACTTGTTCAGGCCTTTTAGCTCCCGCAGAGATCTCGGCCATTGGAATAGTAGACGTGTTAGACACGAAAATCGCATCCGGATTTACAGCCTGAACCTGTGCGAGGATTAGCTTCTTCAGCTCCAGGTTTTCGAACACACACTCTATTACCAGCGGCACGTCCGCTAGATCCGAATAGTCTGTGGTGCAACTCAAGTTTCCCAAGACGGTATCTTTTCTGGCTTTGCTCCAACGTCCTTTGGCAACCAGATCCTCAAGGCTATTAGTTATGGTTTGGAGAGAATCTCTTACCCTGGCTTCGTCAATGTCTATAAGAACAGTCTTTATGCCTTTGTCCGCACCCACCTGAGCGATTCCCTGACCCATCAAACCCGTACCGATGACTGCTATCTTGTCCACATTCACGGCTTTTGACTGATCGACCCTGACGAGCTTCGGAGCGAGACTGGTGACCAAAAAGAAAAGGTCGATCTTGTTGAGGCTATTCTCGTGGAACAGCAAGGGGACGAACAAGTCGACTTCTTTTTTCACGGCATCTTCGAATGGCAGGGAAAGTCCGGCTTCCAGAGCTTCTATTGCTGCAAGCAAATATGGCCGGTAAGGGCTGACAGTGTAACGAAAACGGGTCCTGTTTAGCACTGTCTGTTTCTCTTCCAGAGATAAAGCTTCCGGTTCGGCATAGCTGGGATCGTAATTGCGATTAATTATGCTCTGATTTCCCTGTATCCATTTCGCAGAGCGAGACTTGAGTTCAGCAGCGGGACAAATGGTGAAGACTCCGGAATCGGCAAGATCATCGACTGCCGTCACCCTTGCAGTGGTTATCATCTCCACAGCAGTCTTGAACCCTACGACCCCCTTCAGGGTCTGTGTTCCTCCCCCTGCAGGAAAAAGTCCCACACTGACCTCAGGTAGACCAACTTTAGAACCTGGAGTGGAAAACACATAGTCGCATGCCCACAAAAGGAGCTCGAAGCCACCTCCAAGAGCTGTCTGGCCATCCAACGCAGCCACGACCGGAAAAGGGCACTTCGCCAGGAAAGCAAGCGAGTCCTGGTATCTCTGGACAACCTGCCTGACGGTCTGAGGAGTCCCCCCAGTCATGATCTCTTTAAGGTTGGCTCCGTCGAGAAAACTCTTTTTCTTTCCGGATACGATCAGCACACCACGCACGCCATCTTGTACGGCTTTCGCAGAAGCTTTTTCCAGATCGGTTACGAATTTTTGGCCGATAGTGTTAACCGGGCCTGCAGTGTCTATGATAAAAGTGGCAATATTTGAAGCCTGATCCAATATATATGCGACTTCCGGCATGATTTTCCCCTTTCTCAAACCCGTATTATGGCTGCCTCGCCCTGGGTCAGCCCGCCGCAAATTGCCGCAACCCCCAGGCCTCCGCCGCGGCGACGAAGCTCATACATCATTGACATCGTAATCCTGAGGCCAGAAGCGCCAACAGGATGTCCTATCGCTATTGCGCCGCCGTTTACGTTTGTCTTCTGGAGAAGCTCGTGCCATTTCTCGGTGTCGCCTTCAGCGAGGATCTTGTCGCTCACGAGCGGCATTGCAGCGAAAGCTTCGTTGATTTCGATGAGATCTATGCTGTGAAGACCCAGACTTGCCCGTTTCAGGGCCTTTTTTATGGTTAAGGCCGGGATCCACGAAATGCCGTACGGCATATCGGTCTCACCCGTCATTTCAACAATTTCTCCGAGGGGCTTCAAGCCCAGTTCCAACGACCGGCGCTCGGTCATTACCACCATCGCTGAAGCGCCATCGTTTAAACCTGGAGCGTTTCCTGCTGTGGTAGTCTTAGCGCCGAACACCGTTGGAAGCTGCTCTATAGCAGCCAGATTTCCGTGAGGGCGAGGCGACTCATCAACCTCGAACCGAATCTTTTCC
This sequence comes from uncultured delta proteobacterium, assembly GCA_963700305.1. Classification (GTDB taxonomy): domain Bacteria; phylum Desulfobacterota; class Desulfomonilia; order Desulfomonilales; family Desulfomonilaceae; genus Desulfomonile. The sequence continues at coordinate 47,516 of CAVOXB010000012.1, read as the reverse complement.
TTGCCCTTTTTGACCGTTATGGGTACGATCTCATCTTTGAACTTACGGCTCTCCTGGGCCTTTGCCCATTTTAGTTGCGATCCCATTGCCCATGCATCCAGCATTCGCTTGGGAACCTGATACTTTTCAGCTCCGTCCGAGGCGTCCACAGCAACAGGATTGTAATTCGGGTAACTAATGGGAAACAGCTGATCGACGAGCTTCACCTCGCCGATGCGAACACCAGCCCTCAATTTGCGAGACATGTGAGGCACGAGGCTCATTGCTTCCACACCGATCACCAGGGCGGATGAAATCTCACCAAGACGCAGTCCCCAATGCGCCATTCTCAATGCGGTCAATGGTGAACAGCAGGCTGTATCGAGCGTTATTGTGAACTTGTCCACTCCAAGCTTCAAAGCTATCTGCCTGCCAGTGACGGAACCCGTCTCAAAAGCGGGAGGTATACAATTCCCGACGAAAACTTGATCGATTTCCTCTGTCAAATCCTTTCCCTGGTCGTTAAGCGCAGCCCTGCCGGCGTGAACCCCCAGGTCGACAGGCTCGGTTTCCGAGAGCGCACCGAGGTATTTGCCGAAGGGAGTCCGTTTTGCCCCCACGATTACGTATTTATCCGCCATGGTGTAGCCTCCGGCCGGGGTGTCCGGCGATTTGTCGGTGAATGTAGCCTACTTCATTGTATTGGGTATAACAGCTTGAATTAATGACCTTATAATGATCTGGTCAATTCAGCAACCAGAATGGTAAGTGATCATTACCCACCCGACGGCCTTTGTCAAGTGAAAACAAGAACCGGGAGTAGGCATTTATGTCAATGTGCGTTAATTCATTTAACACAGGGCCGAAGGTGGGCTCAGTCCGGGTTCTGAGGCAGCTCTCACGCCTTTGTCCCTCCACTTCTGACAATCTCCAGCAAGACATCAGCTCTTAAGTCTTTGATTCTAAAATACTCTGCGTGCAAAATTTCAGCGAGTCTCGCAGAAAACGCGTATCGAAAACCCCCTTGCTCCTCCGCATCAACCACGATCGATTTGATCCGGTCGTCAGAAGCAAGACCTTTTGCGGCTGAGAGCGCCTCCCAGAACGGATCTCCTTTCCCGATGCTCTCGTTGGCTTTTCCGTCCGTGATAATGATCAGAATCGGCCGACACGCGGGATCTTTGAGCATCACGTTGCGCAGCACTCCTTGTCCTTTGCGAAGACCGGCGGCCAGTGGTGTTTTTCCGCCCACAGGTAGCTCCTGCAAAAACTTTGCTGCCCGGTAAATCGAGGAAGTGGGAGGCAGGTTCACAACGGCCTCGTTCTTGCGAAAGGAAACCATAGCCACACGATCACGTTTTTGATACGCATCGTTCAGCAGCGACATAATCGCTCCCTTGGACGCGACCATGCGACCCTTTGCACCCATAGACCCACTTGCATCGACTATGAAAAGCAGGAAGTTCCCTGTTCGGGTCTCTCGAACTTTTTCTCGAATGTCCTCATTTCTGATCGTCACAGCAAGGTGTTTTTCATCTCTGGTTTTGGATTGATTCGCTGCTGCTGCCCTTATCGTTGCGTCAAAAGCTATATCATTGGTCAGCCTGTGAGGGGTGCTCTTGACGTATCTACCTTTTTTGTGCCGCGTTCCGGTTCTCGTGCGCTTGCCCGCTGTTTGTCTGAAGCGCTTGTCGGGCCGGTGGCCGATTTCTCTGACTTTAAAGGTTTCTCCAATTTCAAAGATTGCTTCAGGACTATCGGATCGCTGCTGAGGCTTCCGAACAGGCCCGTACTGCAGCTTTTCAGTAGATGAATCGCCTATCTGCATGTAAATGGGCGCTTGTTCGGGATATTGTTCGATACCACACTGTCTTGGCCTTTTCTGGACAGTGATGTGTGGGCCGGGCTCCGCCGACGCATCTTCCGTTGTCGAAAGCTTACGAGATCGATGTGGAATGGCAAGAAACGCAGCCAGGTGAACATCTTCCACTGTCGCCTCGAGACGAGCTTCAAAGGCCGCCAGAGCCCTGGCTGCATGAGCAATGACTATGTCCGCTCTGTGGCCTGCTACCTTGTGATCGATGCAGATTTCGGCAATGAGAGCGTCGAGATTTTTCGGAAACTCAACATTTGGGAGAATAACTCGCGCGCGGCAGATTCGCGCTGCCAGCATTTTGTCCTCATCCTCGAATTGTTCGCAAAAGGCACGAGGAAAGCGGTCAAAGGCATCCCTTCGCTGAAGCACCTCGATCCTGGATGACACATTTTGCTCGCCTTGCACGTTTACGAACAACCCGAAACGATCCAACAACTGAGGCCGAAGTTCGCCTTCCTCGGGGTTCATAGTGCCTACGAGAATAAAGCGGGCAGGATGACGATGAGATATACCCTCTCGCTGGACTACATTCTCTCCTGAGGCTGTAACGTCCAGGATTGACTCCACCAGATGATCCGAAAGCAAATTCACTTCATCAATGTAGAGGATTCCGCGATTCGCTCGGGCCACGAGCCCAGGTTGGAAGACTCGAGCGCCATCGCTGATCGTCGCGGAGAAGTCCAGTCCTCCGACCACCATTTCTTCAGTAGCGTTCAGCGGCAGGTCAACAACTCGCACTCTGCGTTTCCGAGAGGGAATACCGTTGCCGCGACACGCATCGCACAGATTTGCGATGTCATCGGGATCGCAAGAGTATGGACAGTAGGAGGAAACTCGGATTTTAGGAAGAATATTCGCCAGAGCCCGAACAGCCGTGGATTTAGCAGTCCCCTTTTCGCCGCGAATCAAGAGCCCGCCCACTCCGGGATCAATAGCATTAAGTATCAATGCCAGTTTCATTGAATTCTGGCCGACTATGGCAGAAAAGGGATACTTGTGGCCTGAGTGATTGGAACCGGCCAATTCCTGCTCCATGGAGTATCTAAAGTCTCGCTTGGACATGAATACGCGATAACGGAAGCGACTATATGTCTCACTCGAAGAATATAGTGGACGGGCTAAGGGAATTCAATCACGAAACCTCGGGCTGCCGCACAATCGCCATGCACCTTGCTGGTCGCTGGCATCCGCTTTTTGAAAGCTGGGTTGGCTTTCTGTTTGAGGTGTCAAATCCACCTTAACCATTCGTAATCCGATCAAGCCCTGCCATATGTTTCGGTAAGGATCCGGAGCTTGCCGGCAATTTCCGGAGTCAGCATGTCCGGTGACATTCTCCAGAGCCAGTTACCTTCCTTCTGAGAAGGAAGATTCATGCGAGCTTCCTCGCCAAGGCCGAGAATGTCCTGCATAGGTAAGATTGCGATGTTGGCCGCGGTCATCATGGCGAGGCGACACATTTCCCAGTGGATCTCGTCTTCCCCTATTCCTCTCCCCACATATGTAGAAAACCTATCCTTGTCTTCGGGCGTTGCCTCGCGGTTGAACCAGCCTTTTACAGTATTGTTGTCGTGAGTCCCTGTGAATACCACTGAGTCTTTCGGAATATTGTGGGGAGCATAAGGATTGGTTGCAAAATCTTCACCGAACGCAAACATCAGGACCTTCATACCTGGGACGCCCAATTCGCCAATCAGCTCTCGAACATCGGGAGTTATGACCCCAAGGTCTTCTGCTATGATCGAAATGCCAGGGAATCTGCGCAACACTTTTTTGAAGAAATCATCTGCGGGACCTTGGACCCATTTGCCGTTTATGGCAGTCTTCTCTTCTGCAGGGACTTCCCAAAAACCAACAAATCCGCGGAAATGGTCAATGCGAAGGATATCGCATTGGTTGAGATTATGCTCGATCCGATCCAGCCACCAGGAATACCCGGTTTCTTTCAGTTTGTCCCAATTGTAGATCGGGTGGCCCCACAACTGGCCAGTCGCACTGAAATAGTCAGGGGGCACGCCTGAGACCACGTACGGTCTCATGTCCTGGTCGAGTTTGAAAAATTCAGGATGTGCCCACACTTCAGCGCTGTTGTAATCGACATATACAGGCAGGTCCCCAATAATCTGGATGCCTTTTCTATTGCAGTAATTTTTCAGAGCAGACCACTGTTTAGAAAAAATAAATTGGGTGAATTTCTCCATTTCAATGACATCGTGCAGTTCTTCTGACGATTTCTTCAATGCATCATATTGTCGATCTCTCAATTCCTTCGGCCATTGCCCCCATGTCTGACCCGCGAATTGTTCCGAAATCGCACTAAAAAGGGCATAATCGTCCAACCAACGTGCATTATCCTCGCAAAAATGCGAGTAGTCGAAGGAAGAGCCACCGTGTTCACCCCTGAATGAAGTATAAGCCTTTCGCAGAAGTTCAGCCTTGAATTGAATTACCGCCGGGAAGTCGACTAGTTCTATTGGAAAAGAAGGCGGGGATTCCACGTCCGATTGCTTTAGCAGACCCATCGTGACAAGCGACTCAGGACTTATGAGCAGAGGATTGCCTGCAAAAGCTGAAGGGCTGTGATACGGCGAATAATGATGAGGATTGGGCGGAGTCAAAGGAATGATCTGCCAATACGTCTGTTTGGTTTCCTCAAGAAAGTCCGCGAATTTGAGGGCCGACGGGCCCATATCTCCGATGCCGAATCTTGAGGGAAGAGAACTGATGTGCAATAAAATGCCTCCCCCGCGAATGTTCATGGTCTCTCCTTAGTAATCAGCACGTTTATAATGATTCCTTTTTCAATTTTGCATTATCATGCATAAACCGAATCAGTACATATCATCGCGGCGTCGGAACCTCACCAGATTTGCCTGCAAGAATCCGCCGGATTCCCCGAAGCGGTATTCTCACCCAATTAGGACGATTAGCGAGTTCATATCCCAATTCATGCACTACTCTCTCCATAACGTACGCGTCCAGCATCGTTCGTAGCTCGTATCGGTTGTCCGGCAACAACTCGGCCCCTTGCGCTATTTCTAAATACGCCTTCAAGAATGATGCTTGCACCCATAAACTCCAAAACGATATCAACGATTCAGCGTAGCGGCCATCAGCGCCGCGCAGCAGTCCTGCATCCTGTAGGGCGAACAGAGCGGAATACGATGCGTATTCGAAAGATCGGATCATACTGGCCACATCCCGCAAAGGAGAGCGCTTGATGCGACGTTCGGTAATTGATCTGGCGGGGTCTCCCTCGAAATCCATGATCACAAAATCATTTCCTGTGTGCAAGATCTGTCCCAGGTGAAGGTCTCCGTGGCAGCGAATACGAACCGTATTAAACTTAGCACTCAGTACGGATTTGAAATGCTCTTGCACGTCCTGCTGGCCTGCGAGGAGAGCCCCTGCTTCATCTTTAGTTTCGTCCGAAAGAGATCTAAGTCTCTGTTGTAATTGCTGAAACACCTGTTCGCTCAGATTGATCAGAGATTGATAGAGCGATCGCTGATAAAGCAGCGTAAACTTGTCGGGTTTGAAGTTTTCATCATCCTCTTCGGCAGCCAGAGTTATGTGCAACTGAGCGGTTCTCTCTCCAATTAGTCGCGCGGATTCTAGGTATGAACCGACGAGATCGTAGGACAAAACTGGTGGCTCACTCAGAGCGATATCCACCAAATGCATTCGAGGCGTTTGTAGGACATCAAGAATGGGGCGACGGGCCAGCATTTCCTCCATGAATTGGGACAGGACATCCAACGTGTATTCCCATGCCACCGCCTGGTAGGGGACCCATCCGTGAAGAACTGCCATCATGATGGGTTCTCGCCGTCTTTTGGCATGAGGAACATATTCCAGTTCACCGGCCAAAGGCGGGACAAATGGAAAGGCTCTTTTTTCCAGGAATCGACCTATTTCGACCTCGGAATTCATCCCTTCTTCCAGTCTCCGATACAGCTTCAGAACAAACCGATTCTCGAATCGAATTGATGTATTGGTCTGCTCACTCGTCATTATCGTCGGCTCAAAACTTCGTGTCGTCGTACCAGTCAATGTTCTGAGAGCTTTGGTGTTCTTGCCGATCAATTCGCCTGCAGCGCCTTTCAAAACTCGTTGTCTTTCCATCAACGCGAGAAGCATTGATCCAAATTCCGGATCTATTGTCGAATCGTAGAGGAACCCACTCTGGTAAGTATCTTTGATAGAAATGCGACAGATGATAGCATGAGAGGCGTTTTCGAGCACCGTGCTCCAACTCTCCTCAGCTACAAAAGATATGGGGAGCAGATAGGTTTCAGGGTCTCCTTCCGTATACTCAACCTGCAGCATGGCCAAACATGGGCCTCTCCTGGATTTGTTCCACCAGATCATCTCAGTCACTCTTACCCCTCGCATGAGTCTGGCCTTGGAACGAAACCAGCGTTGCCCCAGAAGAAATCGGGGCAGCACGCTCTCCAGTTTGAGGCGAGACTCTTTTTCGAGCAAGGTGCTCCAGTGGCCGGACACCTCAAGAATGGGCGATTCATCTTTTTTCGTCGCATACGCTGTGATGTGGTCTTCTCCGGGTGATTCAATAGAGAACCACATGAAACTATGAGGCCCCATGGTTACAAAATACGGAGCATCGCCAATTGGAGGAAATTCGACACGGCCGTAAGGCGTGACCGGAATCATGCCTTTGAATTCCGATAGATTCAGTTCCGCAAACTGGAGTAATCGCGAGAAGTTGGCTACTACGAGAATGCATTCCTGTTTGTAGCGACGGATGAACGCGAGAATCTTGCGGTTTTCCGGATAGAGAAATTCCATGGTTCCTCTGCCGAAAGCTTTGTAGTTCCTTCTCAACGCAATCACACGCTTGGTCCACGAGAGCAAGGATTCCGGATTATTTTGTTGGACTTCCACGTTGAGCGCCTCATAATGATATTCCTGGTCGATAATTGGAGGAAGATAAAGCCCCTGAGGGTTTGCTCTTGAAAAACCGGCATTTCGGTCCGCGCTCCACTGCATGGGCGTGCGTACACCATCGCGGTCCCCAAGATAGATGTTGTCTCCCATTCCGATCTCATCGCCGTAATAGATCACAGGAGTTCCGGGCAATGAAAATAGCAGACTGTTCATGAGCTCCATCTTGCGCCGACTCTTCCCCATCAGAGGGGCCAAGCGGCGACGTATCCCCAGGTTGATCCTGGCCTGCCTATCCTGGGCGTAAACCCTGTACATGTAGTCGCGTTCCTCGTCCGTCACCATCTCCAGGGTCAATTCGTCGTGATTTCTTAAGAAAAGAGCCCATTGGCAGGTGTCGGGAATCTTTGGCGTTTGTTCGAGTGAATTGATGATCGGATATCTGTCTTCCATGCGGAGTGCGATGTACAAACGTGGCATGATAGGAAAATGAAATGCCACATGACATTCGTCAGCGTTTCCGAAATAGGCTGCAGCGTCCTCGGGCCACTGGTTGGCTTCAGCCAGGAGCATACGACCCTTGAAATTCCTATCCACATGACGTCTGAGTTGTTTCAGGAATTCGTGGGTCTCCGGAAGATTCTCGCAATTGGTTCCTTCACGCTCGAAAAGGTTACGGGACTGCGTCAAGGCGCAACCCGTCCACTCCCAATTTGAGCCAGAAATCTAGTAGACCCATAACTGTCCGGCGCACAATCGGGTTGTCGAAGTTCAAATCTGGCTGGTGAGAATAAAAGCGATGCCAGTAATAGGCTTTGGCCAAAGGATCCCAGGCCCAGTTGGATGATTCGAAATCCTGAAAAATGATTCGCACGCCCGGGTACGAATCCGGATTATTGGTCCAGACGTAAAAATTGCGCCATTTGCTTCCTCGGCGAGCTCGACGGGCACGCTGAAACCAGGGATGCTGGTCCGAAGTGTGATTGAGCACGAGTTCGGTAAGCACACGTAGGCCGCGGCGATGGGCCTCCTTAATAAATACCTTGAAATCTCTAAGCGTTCCATAAGCGGGATGGACATTCTTATAGTCCGCGATATCATAGCCGTCGTCCTTCAAAGGGGAAGGAAAGAAAGGCAATAGCCATATGGCTGTTATTCCAAGGTCCTGGAGATAATCAAGCTTCTCTGTGAGGCCTCGGAAATCGCCGACGCCGTCTCCGTCGCTATCGTAAAATGCCCGCACGTGGACTTCGTAAATGACAGCGTCTTTGTACCATTCAGGCTCTTCGGTCAATCCTACGGTGGTTTTTCTCGGTGATGGCATTTTAAAGACTTCCTCAGAGTCTACTCAAATGGAAATCCCTCTGGGTGGCCGACACGAAATGCACGTTGAAGGGATTTCGGAAATCAGCTTTATTCCATAATATGAAGCCAAGTTAAGGAAATTAAGTCATGCAACATACATATAATGGACATTAAATGAAGATTCTTCCCACAGTCAAGCAGCAACTCAGCTATGTCCTGGTTGCTAAGAGAATGGGACACCCATTTACCGAAGTGGATCGTCTTAATGTACGAACTTTTAATCTATTTAAAATCCGAGCCTTGCGGAACGATTATCTATGCACTACATCCATGTCCTAATAGGTGCAGATAACGAAGAGTCACTCGTTCTCGCGTTTTGCCTTGCCTTTGCTCTGATTGAGGTGATATCGTCTCCCCGTTTAATTAAGGGCTGTTCTTTCGTAGCAGGGCCTGTGCATACCAGAATCAGGAAACCTGGCCTGAGGTGATGATTTCTTGAAAGCAACGAGGGCGCTTCGCCACAAAGGCCGGCCTGCTACTTGTAAGGTACGATCTAGTTCTCCAAGGAGTTCGCGATGCATGGTCGAGCCAGGCATCTAACTTTAACATCAGTGATTTTGGCCCTGTGTTTTGTATCGGCATGTTCCCAGAAGCCTACGAAGAAGGCTCTTCCTCCCGCGGAAGTGACAGTGGTTCTACCGGTACCAGAAAGAGGTTATCAAATATTTGGAATACACAGGGAATACAGCTCCTCTGGCAACAGTGGACATCAGGGCAAGGGTGCCTGGTTTTTTGGATAAAATGTATTTCCAGCCTCGGGCAAAGGTCAAGGCAGGAGATGCCTTATTTCTCATTGACCCAAGGCAGTATCAGGCAAACGTGAAAGAAGCCAAAGCCAAACTGGAGGCCCAGAAAGCTTCGTCCAAGCTCGCACAGACCGAAGTGCAAATCTCGCAGCAACTTGAGAGCAAAGAGGCAATCAGCGCTCTGAAACTCGAAAAAAAGGTAGCGGAACGAGACGTTGCAAGTGCCGACGTGGACCTTGCTGACGCTGCCTTGGACAAGGCGAAACTGGATCTGGAATGGACCCAGGTGACGTCTCCGATTGACGGCCGGGTCAGTCGAAATAAGGTTGATCTAGGCAATCTCGTCGGAGCCACTGAGAAGACCTTGCTGACTACAGTCGTAGCAGACGACCCCATTTATGCGTATTTCAACGTGAGCGAACTGGACCTTCTTTTGGTCTTGCGAGGGCTTGCCAGCAAAACAACCGATCCATCTAATAAGCCTTCTGCAAAGCTTCCGGTCTATATGGGGCTGGCTGACGAAACCGGATACCCGCATGAAGGCCATTTTGATTTTGCTGAAACCACCGTGGATTCCTCAACTGGAACCATTCAGGTGCGAGGAATATTCCCCAATCCCGATGGCCTGATGATGGGGGGTATGTTCGCGCGGATTCGCGTTCCCTCTGAAAAAAGATCGGTGCTGCTGATCCCCGACGTAGCCGTGCAATTCGATCAAGGCGGAAGGTACGTGTTTGTGGTTGACGAAGCGAATATCGTTCAACAAAAGCGCATAAAAATGGCCGAGCAAATTGAAGATATGAGGGTGATAGAAGAAGGCCTCAGTCTTAAGGACCGGGTGATTACGACGGGTGTGCAACGGGCGAGATCCGGCTCCAAGGCTAATATCACGGCAGCCGCTGTCGAGCCAAAATCTGATTCCACTGCTCCTCACAAAAACAAAGAAAAATAGACGGGGGTTACAGGAATGCTCAGCCGTTTTTTCATCAATCGGCCCATTCTAGCCTCCGTGATCTCCTTGTTGATCATGGCAGCCGGAGCGGTGGCTATTTTTTCGCTGCCAATTTCCCAATTTCCTCCGATAGCTCCACCCATGGTCCAGGTCACGGCCTCGTATCCGGGCGCTGATCCGAAGGTTGTTGCCGATACTGTGGCCGCGCCGATCGAACAGCAGGTCAACGGCGTTGAAAACATGATCTACATGCAGAGCACAAGCGCTCGCGATGGGTCATACACTCTAAAGGTCACCTTCGAATTGGGAACTGACGCTGATATGGCGACAGTGCTGGTGCAAAACCGGGTGAACTGGGCAATGGCATCCTTGCCGCAAGAAGTTCAGCGCCAGGGAATCATAACGAAAAAGGCGTCGACATCTTTTGTCACCGTTCTCTGTCTGTATTCTCCGGATGGTTCATATGACGATCTTTTCCTCACCAATTACGTGACCACGACCATAAAGGACCAGGTAAGTCGTCTCCACGGAGTTGGTGATGTCACCATGTTCCCAACCAAAGACTACAGCATGCGTGTCTGGATGAACCCTAACAGGCTCCAGTACAACAGCCTGACGACAAACGACCTAGTCGGCGCCCTGAAAAGCCAGAATGTTCAGGTTGCGGCCGGTCGCCTCGGCCAAGAGCCTGCTCCCAAAGGGCAGACGTCGGACCTTCCTGTGAACACACTCGGTCGTTTGACAGAAGTAGGACAATTTGAAGACATCATCGTAAAGACCGGCAAAGATGGAAGCATTGTTCGCGTAAAAGACTTGGGCCGCGTGGAATTGGGAGCGAAGAGCTACGATACTCGTTCGTATTACAACGGCGTTCCTGCTGTTACGCTTATTGTCTATCAGACCCCAGGCTCGAATGCTCTGGATGTTGCGGACGATGTCCATCGTACCATGGAGACTTTGAAGAAAGATTTTCCAAAAGGTGTGGATTACAAGATCGTGTACGAAAGCTCGGATTTCATACGAACGTCAATCCGAGAGGTAGTCATTACACTGATTGAAGCTTTCATCCTTGTTTTTATCGTTGTGTTCATCTTCCTCCAGGACTGGCGGGCCACTCTGGTGCCAGCAACTACTGTTCCCGTTTCTATCGTGGGAGCCTTTGCAATATTGTATTTGCTGGGTTTTTCCATAAACATGTTGACGATGTTCGGATTGGTGCTTGCAATTGGAATTGTGGTGGACGATGCCATAGTGGTCGTGGAGAACGTCGACCGCAACATGCGGCAACATGGTTTGAGCCCCAAGGACGCTTCCATAAAGGCTATGGAAGAAATTACAGGCGCGATCATCGGAATTACTCTGGTGCTCATGGCAGTGTTTATTCCAGCAGCGTTTCTGGGCGGCATCTCGGGCCAGCTTTATCGCCAATTTTCATTGACCATTGCTGTTACGACGCTACTAAGTGCGGTCAATGCAATGACGCTCAAACCTGTGCAGTGCTCCCTCTGGCTGCGTCCGCAACATGGCGAGAAAAACGCCTTCTACCGGTGGTTTGACGTCGTATTCGACAAAATTACAGGGCGTTACACTGCCATTGTGTCTTTCCTGGTGCATAACGTGCCTGTCATGGTGCTTATCTGGGCAGTAGCAATAGGTTTGACATATTACGCTTTCACCAAAGTTCCTGCGGGATTTCTTCCTGACGAAGACGACGGTTTGATCATGCTGAATGCACAGCTCCCGGATGGAGCATCGCTTCAGCGCACGGATGCCACCATGAAGCAGGTGATGGAGGTCCTGAAATCCACAGATGGTATTGCTCATTATTCGGTTATTCCTGGAACTTCGATTCTGGATGGCAACGGACCTTCCCTGGGAAGCGGATTTGCCTCGCTGGAACCGTGGGATGAGCGCCTTAAGAAAGGGCGAACCAAGGAAGTCATTCTGGCCGAACTGTCGCAGAAGTTCACCCATATTAAGGACGGCATCGTTTTCCCATTTTCTTTGCCGCCCATTGTGGGTCTCGGGCAAAGCGCCGGATCTGAAATGTGGCTGGAGGACAGGGCCGGAGTTGGCCTCCCGAGATTGAATCAAGCAGCCAATGAAATGCTGCGAGAGGCGTATTCAGAAGGTCAATTGCGTGCCTTTAACTCCACTTTCAGAGCCAGTGCACCGACAATCTTTGCTGACGTTGACAGGGTAAAGGCCCTTAGCCTGAAGGTTCCGCTGCAGTCGGTTTTCGATACTCTGCAGACCTATCTCGGTTCCACTTATGTAAATGACTTCAATGAATTTGGCCGGACGTGGCATGTAACGGCCCAGGCAGACGCCAAGTATCGCGCTTCCGCTGACGACATAAAAAGGCTGGAGGTGCGAAACCAGGATGGGAACATGGTACCCATCGGCACAATGGTCAAAGTGGATTATTCGCCCGGTCCGCTGCGAATTGACCGCTACAACATGTTTCCTGCTATTCGAGTGATAGGGGAGGGTGCATCGGGCGTCAGTTCGGGACAGGTTATGCAAGAAATGGAAGGCTTGGCCGAAGCCAATCTTCCTCCAGGGACCGGCAGTGAATGGACGGGTGTGGCTTATCAGCAGCAAAAGATCGGCGGTCAGGTATATCTGGTGTTTGCAATGGCCGTGTTAGTCGTCTTGATGATACTTGCAGCCCAATACGAGAGCTGGATCGATCCCATAGCAGTCATCGCAGTTGTGCCTCTGGCTGTGTTGGGCGCAGTTGTAGGCCTCGCGATACGGGGGCTGGATAACAGCCTTTACACGCAGGTGGGGCTCATTCTCTTGGTCGGTCTATCGGCCAAGAACGCCATTCTTGTGGTGGAATTCGCGAGAGAGAAGCAAGCTGAAGGCATGTCTGCCATTGAGGCCGCGATAGAAGGTGCCAAACTTCGCTTCAGGGCCATTATAATGACGTCATTCGCCTTCATCGTAGGCGTCATGCCGCTGGTGATAGCTACAGGCGCAGGCGCTGCAAGCAGGCAAGCCGTAGGCACAGCAGTCTGCTTCGGCATGCTGGGAGTCACTATGCTAGGCGTGTTCTTCACTCCACCGATGTACGTATTGGTTCAAAGGCTTAAGAAGAAAACTGCAGGGCCCTCGGATGCTCATGCTGCAACTTGATTTTTTTTGGACGGCTTTTTTCAGTTTCTCCAGCACTTGGGAATAAAGTGGTGATCTTGGAGTTTGGGTGCCGCTGCTGGCTCGACCAGCAGTGTCTTTCCTCATCACTGCTGGGTAAGCCAGCAGTGGCACCCGGCATAAAGTTGACGCGGGGTCAAACTCAGCCATTGAAGGGGTGTCAGACATTATCTTTAGCATTTGAACAAAGAGGGACGGTCATGAAAGAATCTATGTGGTGCCTGATATTCACAATCGTTTTCCTGGGAATGACTGGCTTTGCTCTCGCTCAAAACAAGGGCGAACCATCCTCTGAACTGTGCAATGCAATAGAACAATTTGTAGCCGAGATAGACGCCACTCGTGCAATCAAAGACAAAGCAAGACGCGATGCAAACTATACGGACGCACAAAAGGAATTGGCAATGGTCCTCAAGACATACGGCAAGCCCCTCTTGCTCGACGCAGCATCCTCATACGCCCATTACACGGAGCTCGTCTTGAATGCCGATCCCAGAGACCCGGCTTTCTCGGACCTCGTGGACAAGAGACTGAAATCCAGAACCGATCTCATGAATCCTTGTGCTCCTTTCACTACGCGGCGCTGAGATATGAACTTATAGTGATCAAGAGAGTTCGCGCGAATGTTCCGATGGTTGTCCAGGCCGTTCTGCCCATGTGATTCCGCTGCCAAGGAGTGGATCGAGAGACGCTTGGAATGGCTGTCACGTGAATTCCCTTCCAACATCTTCACTGATCATCCGCTCATATTGCCTACAGATGAGTTTTTTTCCAATCAGTATGAGCCGACAAAAGAGTACGCAAAAGCGCTCCTTGTTCTAGTATGTGATTTCATGGGAGTGTCGGGCGAGAGCGTCGTTCTCAAGTTTAATCACGAGCCTCAAAAGGTTTTGTTTGTAAATGATAATGGTGATTACTTGCCACCCGCCGCAGGCATGTATGCACGAACCTGGAAACGGTACGTGAGCACATTGGACACGGATCAGCTGTATCATTTTGGAGACCTTGTGACGACTATGGCTCATGAACTGGCCCATGCCCGCCTTCTCGGAGAAGGTAGGTTGCGAGGTCGCCATCATGATGATGAGCTTTTGACTGATCTTACGTCTTTCTTCCTCGGCTTTGCTATTTTCGGGGCCAATTCGCCCCGGGTCTGGAATAGTCAATTCTCGAAGTGGCCCGGCACTGAGATAAACAAACCAGAGTACATGAGTTCACCAATGTACGGCTATGCGCTCGCACATCTGGCGTGGTTTCAGAACCAGCTGAAGCCCAGGTGGGCGAGATATTTGGGCAGCAATGTGATTAACGATTTCAAAGACGCTACGAGGTTTCTTTTCAAGACAGGGGAATCTTCATTTCGGCCCGGTTCGAGCGGCCTTACGCCGTGAGTCAACCTATTGCGAAGGCTGTCGCTCAGCCCATGCATCGATCGGCCCGGAGGGCGGAACCATCGGCACCGGAACCATTGGATAGGAAGCCCAATAGAACGGCGACACGACCGCAGGACCGTAGGGTGCATGGCCCGGATAGGAATGACTTCCGAAGGGAGCGCCTGGCACGAACGGAGCATGAGCAGGAAACCCGAAATTCACTGTGCCATCCGGTGCGGTCCCACCGTCGGGAACGATATATAACTGAGCCGCGGCGGCAGAAACGAAAAGGCAGATCAGAATCAAGGCAGGAATTAGTTTTTTCATGTTTTCTTCCCTTTCACATACTTGCCTGAGTGGCGGCCTTTCTGCCTGGCATCATGCGTCCGAAATGCGAGAGGCAGTAACAAAACCGCTACGCCGCGCTTATTGGGAGTGTTTTCTATATTTACCAAAATTGGAGCTGATTATCAATACGTAAAATCCAGAGGATCATTGGCGTTTTGGCGCTACCCGCCCACTGTGACAAGGCGTACGAGCTTTCGCAGCTCCCCTAGATCATTCTCAGATATCTTGCTTATTGCAAAACCCGTCAGGCAAGTGCCGTCTTCTGCATCAGTAAAGCCCCACCTGCAGTAGCCCTCGAATTCAAACGACGAGAACTCGCCGAAATCATCTCCCATCACAACCAAAGTCTTGACGTCTCCCACATTAGCCTGGATTCCAGCTATGCCGACGCCCTCTTCTGAGACATCTTGGACTAAGCCGAGAGTTTCGGGCCGACTTGGTTCGTACACCGGCAGGTCAAAATCCACTTCATGCCTTACCAGTTCACGCGTCGCCACAAAATCCGGGGACTCTTCTATAACCGTATCCGGTCCATCAGACGCAGACCTCACCCCCCGAGCAGCCAGCAGTTTTTGGCTCACCTTCCGAAGCATGTCCGCGGATAACTCATATTTCTCCATGAGGTCGGCCCTACTCATTCCTTTCTTGATATCAGTGAGGATTTCCTTGAGGTTGAGTCTGCGGCGAATAGGACTCAGGTCGGGTTGCAGCACCCCAGCTTCGATCAATTTCTTGTATAGAGCCTTCAAGCCGTTTACGGACAATTTGTATTTCAATCGAAGCGCATTCTCGTCCATTCCCGAGCGAATGTCCTTAAGCACCTCGTTTCGAGAGAGCTTTCGCACCGTCATAGCATTTCCCAACAAAACGTTTTGTCTGGCATGTTATGTGATAATCCAGCAGTATGGAAGAGAAAAGGAGGATTTTCGTTTTAGCGTGCTCGCATTTATTGACGCTGGCGCGCAGAGATGTGATTTTTTGGAGATTATGGGATTGGCATCCATCTATCCAAGGAGTTTTGAAAATGGTAGTCACCACTACATTCAGCATCTAGGGTTATCGCATTAAAGAATATAAGGGTGTTGTTCGCGGCATCATCGTCAGGTCGCCCACCATTTCTCAAGGCATTCTGGGCGGCTTGAAAGGTTTCATTGGAGGAAACATAGGGGCGTACACAGAAATGTGTGAGCAGACCAGAAGCCAAGCATACTAACTGCTCATCGAACACGCCAGACAGACAGGTGCCAATGCGGTCGTTGGCTTGCGTTACGACGCGTCAGAAGAGGTAAGCAGCCAAGGCGCGAGTGAAGTGCTCTGCTACGGCACCGCAGTGGTCATTGAACTAGTCCGGTAACTACGGACGGTCTGGGGAGCCTTATTACATGAAGAAGGCTCCCCAACTCAGACCACTCTAAAAGCAAATTCTTGTGAAGCTCACCAACGGCACCAGCCGCCCCTTTCACGGCAGCGCCAGTGCTTCATCCACTTACATCTCACATCTCCTCGGTGCGAGCGCCAACAGCAGTAGCACCGGTGGCCATAATACTGCGCAAATTGCACAGGAACTCCGGAATCACCAGCAATCCCTGAATCTGACAGGGCAAGATCTAAATGGCTTGCAACTGAAAGGGGACCTGCATATGCCAGTCCAGCCAAGGTGAGTCCAGCCACCACGAGTGTCAGCACGATAATTTTTTTCAAGTCTACCTCCCAGCCATAAGATGAGATAAGCCGATTCTGACATAAACTGCTATGTCGAACGACTGTTTTTATTATACCATAAGGCTAAATTGCGGGTAACTTCCTAATCGGAGTCTGTCGGGGCAATGGCTGGAAAGCAAGGAGAAGAAACAATGGCGAAAAGAATTATATTGGCAATTGTGGCCATCTTTGTGGTCTGGTCCGTCTTTGATTTCATCATTCACGGGTTGATTCTGGGTCCTACTTATGAGGTGACACAGGAACTCTGGAGGCCCATGAACGAAATGAAGATGGTCGTTCTTTACTCGACCGTGCTAATAGCGGCAATTGCGTTCGTTTGCATTTATGCGCGGTTCGTAACTGAAAGCGGCGTCGGAATCGGTATACTGTACGGGCTGTTGTTCGGCATTACCGTAGGCGTTCCCATGGGATTCGGAACGTATTCGGTCATGCCTATTCCTTTCTCTATGGCAGCAACATGGTGTCTCGGGAGTATTCGCGGAATATGTGTTGGGCGGGATAATTGTGGGCTGGATTGTGAAGGAATAACAATGTAGTTCCAGCTATGGATTTCTCACGTTCGGTGGATAGGAGTGTGAGTCTGGTTCTGATATGATTACTTAGCATAATTTTCAACTTACTCGCGGCTAGACATCCAACTGTCCACAAAATCCTTGTCATTGCATGTCAAGAAGTGTCAATATGAATTGTGTCGCGATGAAATGCGAAATTTACGGACAGTCGTATCTTGAAGGTGTATAATCGAACTTGTTAGAATTCATGGAAACAGCTGATACAAGATGTTTTAGGGCAAATTAAGCAAGCAAGCGCGGATCGGGACATGCGCTGCCTGACGTTTCAATCTTGATTGCTCAACTTTTGTTAAAGGGGGCGTCGGATGAGAACGGAAGAAGTAGGGCATTGGCTGCCGCTCGAGAAATTCTTGCGCGGTGTGCCTCGTTTTCGAGCGCTGAGGCTGGCCCTGGCCGGCTGGCACTTCCAGGTTGATGCAATAAGTCTAATCCACGACCATATCTGGGACGGCACCTCGCTTTTGCTGCGGAAGGTTATTCGTCGCTATTCCAGGGATGGGCAGCGGGTGCTGGATATTGGCACAGGTCATCTGGGGCTGCTTGCCGTTTTCTGCGCACGCATTCACAACGTGAAAGTGGTCGCAGTGGACGTCAACGAGGAATTCCTGGAAAACGCGCAGCTTGTTGCAGCCGCGAGTGGCGCATCTGGAATTGATTTCAGGAAGAGTGACTGGTTCTCCAATGTTGATGGAACGTTCGATCTGATTTTCGGCAATGTCCCGTACATCCCGACCGATGTGGGGTCCAGTAATCAACACTTGGATACTTTTCCTGAAATATGGGACGGTGGCCACGACGGACTGGCTCACGCGAGGTGCATCCTCGCCGAGGTCGATCATTTCCTGAATCCGGAAGGTTTCTTACTGCTCGGAATTAACGCAGCGTATGTCCCGAGACACGAAACGGTGACGCTAGTGGAAGACTTCCAGGGCCTGGCAATTAAGGAAATAGTCAGGTCCTGGATTTCAACCAATGAGGTCTACGTGATCGGCCATCCGACAGAAGGCCTCACCATACATTGATCCGGGCCGTAGTTCCTACCTGCCTGCCTTAATCGGAAAAGGAAAAGGCCGATTGGCCCGGCAGGGAGCCCCATTATGGGCCAGTGGCTGCCGGCCGCCGTGCCGGCCAATTTGGTTTTATAGCAGTTCTCGAAAATTGTGTCGGGTTCGCGCGTTATTCTCGTTCACAATCCGGAAGGTCTAACCATGTCATTGCGAGGAGTGGAGCGACGAAGCAATCTCAGTTTTGGCTGATCGGAGATTGCTTCGGGCTGCGCCCTCGCAATGACAATCATCCAATCGTTTCGCCCAGCCAAACCGACATTAATTGCCAGAATCCCTATATACAGCGAATGATATCAACTGTTCTCAGTAACTGCTATTCAAGCACCCTGAATTCTGTTTTCACGTATGTTTGAATCCGTCCGATCACTGCAAAAGCCTCCTTGAGAGTTTGCTTTTCCAGTTCGGACAAATCAGCTGGATCAATGTGGTTTGTCGGGGCTTGGTTGGCTTCGATCATTCGCAACTGATTTACGAGCCTGAGCTGCATTTGAAACTCGTAGGCATCTCGCGTTTCCAGGTACAACTCCCTCGGTATACAGTCGTTTTCTGCCAGAATTTCAAGCCTCGCCAGTGTATTGGTTTCCATGATTCCGTGCCGTAGAGCCATCAGGCGGGCGAAATTTACAAAAGGAGTAAGTCCTTGCGTCTTCAGATCCAAATGATTCTTATATCTTCCATCTTTCTGCACGATGAAATTTTTAAAAAACGTGAGCGGAGATTTCGCAGATATACAGTCTTGGGCCAAGTGCAGCAGGAATATACCTCGTGCAGGCGCCTGCACTGAGAGATACTCTCTGAGGTTTTCCGCCAGTTCAAGCCTTCCGTACGCGGGCCTAAAATCAAAAAAGATCATGGCATTAAGTACTTCTTCTGGCTCAGGAGCCATCATCCAGCGGTCGAAATAGTCTCTCCAGACGCGATATGGTTTACGCCATCTGGGGTTTGAAGCCATCATTTGGCCTTTGCACAGTGGATATCCGCAATCATTGAGACGGTGCGCTGCCTCATTTCCAAATCGTCTAAAATACAATTTCGCGAGTTTGATTTGGTCCCAATCATCAGCCGGAGTGTCATAAATGAGCGCGTTATCCTGGTCCGTCTTGAATGTTTGCTCTTTGCGCCCCTCGCTCCCGAACGTGATCCAGCAGAAAGGAAAAGGCGCCGGTCCCATTTGCTCATCCAACAGCGTAAGTAATCGATGGACGATTTGATCGTTCAGTACGCTGATAATTCGAGTAATGTTGTTCGCCCTGGCTCCTTCTTCGACGAGCGCCCTCACGACCCTAGGTATCTTCTCGGACAGTGGGTAGAGGTCTTCTATTTTTCGTTGGCCGATGATCTCACGAAACAGGTGCAGCGGCGAAGATCCCTGCTGGACCATGATATCGTGAACACTTACCATGCCCACGATCTGCTTGCCTCGCTCGACGGCCAAATGGTTTACGCGAGCATTCATCATGTGCAGTAGAGCATCGAAGCACAGGGTATTGGATGAGATAGTCCGCACAGGAGATGACATTACCTGCCCGACGGGCGCATTATAATCATAACCTTTGGCTACCACCTTCTTGCGAAGGTCGTTGTCCGTAACTATGCCCGCAATTTCTCCGCTCTGGTCTTCAATGAGCAGAGATCCGATTTCCTGTTCGGTCATGAGCTCTGCCGCTTGCTGAATCGTCTGGGATGCGTGAATGATTTCAGGGGCTCGCCTGATTACGTCACCCACCTCCACGTTGAACAAATACAGCATTTCCTGGGGACGCGCTTTAATTTTTCTTTCGCGAAGCTCGGCGTAAGCCGTCCCGACAAGATCTTCTGAAAATTTCTTGAGGTAGTATTCCGAGAAACCTGGGTAGTTACGAATCAGCTCTAGGAATGACTCTTTCTGAAGCTCCAGGCATACGGTATCCTCCGAAATCTCCACGTTGAAATTGGCCTTTGAGCCTCGTATGATTGCAAGAGCGCCAAAGTATCCTCCTGCACCGCGAAAATCCAGCAGCGTCTCAGCGCCGTCGGTTCCCGTGAGGTACGTTTTTGCAGACCCTTTGTAAATCAGATAGAAATGGTTGACGTCATCGATGTCTTGCCTGAATACCGTGGTCTGTCCGGGGAAGAATTTCACCTTGAAACGCTGAGAGAGTTCACGAAGCTTTTCTGGATCCAACTCGTTGAAGGGAACCGTTCCTGCAAGGAATTCCATTACCAGGCCGGGATCCACGCTCGGGTTGTGAGCGTCTGTAACCATGTGACCTCCTGAGGACCAGAAACTCTTGTCAGACCGAAGAAATAGCTTCGGCTCTTCGACTCGCTGGATGAGTGTGTCGCGGCTTGGAAAATTTCCGATACTTTCCAGTGCAACAAGCTGATTTCACGTTTTTTTGAGCTTACTTCAGGCCCGAGCGTTGTGTCAATCAGATTTGCTGCACTGCCTTAACCATTCAGCTGTTCGGCGGCAAAATAGTCTTTGTGGGGCAGGCTTTCCAGCCTGCCGTCAGGAAGAAGCCAGCAATCGCAGGCTGGAAAGCCTGCCCCACATAGACTGCAACCCGCTTGAGCGGGTACATCTATGGCGTAACCAGAAAATGGTAAGCCCCCGGCTTTGCCGGGGAGACTCCCCAAGGTTTGACCGTGTGAGGCAGTAAGAGGCAACCTCCCAGAACACACCAAATTTCAATTCTGGGAGGTTTTCATGAAAGACTATAAGAGCCTAAATCACACGAAGTGGGATTGCAAGTATCATGTGGTTTTCATTCCCAAACGCCGGAGAAAGCAGATTTACGGTTCCCTTCGGAAATACCTGGGAGAGATATTTCATGAGTTGGCTCGCCAAAAGGAGTCCCAGATAGTGGAAGGACATCTGTGCTCGGATCATGTCCATGTGTGCATGAGTATTCCACCCAAGTTTGCTGTGTCCAACGTGATCGGGTACATCAAAGGCAAGAGTGCGATCTCCATTGCAAGGAATTTCACAGCGAGAAAGCGGAACTTTGCAGGAGAGAGCTTTTGGGCTCGTGGCTACTATGTCTCAACAGTGGGTTTGGACGAAGAGTCTGTAAGGAAGTACATTTCGCGAGCAGGACGCCAAAGACGCAAGGCTCGATCAACTGAACTGGCTTTCTGACGACGACCCGTCCCCTTCAGGGGACTCATGAGCTGACCCCCTTGGGGGGCTAACAGGAATATGCCCCCGGCTTTGCCGGGGGTAATTTAACCTGAATGCTCATGGGTCTCATATCGGATCTCTTGAAATTGCGAGAGTATTGGTTGTACATTAATTGTCTCAGCCATCGAATGTGCAAGGAGTCCAAATGCTGATCGAGTCTTACAACCTTGTGATTGAAGTATCACCACATAGCGCAGAAGAATTTGAGTATGAGGCCATGGCGCATCTCCCTGTGGACATCAGCCAAGCTCTCCCTTATTTGAACGCAACCCTGAGGAACGGCACCTATTTTAAAGACGGACCTGTGTTTTCCTGGCGCCAGGACGATCACGCCATCGGCTTTTGGCCGAACCGTATCGCGGTGGACCATCTTCAGAGTCGGGAGCAGGCGGCAGAAATGATCGAGCAAATGGTAAAGATGGTCAACGACGTCTGGGACAAGAGGGAAGAAATTCAGCCGGACACGACCACACGTGAGAATCTTCAGCCATTAGAGCTGTATCGTTTACTTCCGAGGACCAACTGCAAAGCGTGCGGGGAAAGCTCCTGCTTCAGCTTTGCGTTGAAGCTGGCTGCGGGACAGATCGAATTGAGCCTCTGCGAGCCAGTCAATACGGAGCAGCAATACGAGGATAAACGAACGCAGCTGGAATCGCTACTTTTGACCAAGAGGCCTCTACTTTAGGAAGGCCGCCCATTTCAATTGTCTTTGGAAGTAGGCTGCCTATCCAATTCGAGCATCTTCATGTGATGCCTCAGAGCATCCCGCGACACTCCAAGCAGCCTCGCTGCAGCAGAAACATTCCCGTTGCATTTCCTGAGCGATCCATTAATCATGTCGCGCTTGGCTTTTTCCAGGGCCTCGTTCATGTTGCGACAGCCGGACATGCTCACGGAAAACGAGATTTCGTTTTCATTACTTGGATCATTGGACTTCTTGTCAGGAATGCTTATGTCGCGTGACCTTATAATATCGCCGCCACACAAAATCAGGGCTCGCTCCAGAACGTTCCTGAGTTCTCTCACGTTTCCCGGCCAATCATAACGAGCAAGGGCTTCCAATCCGGATACATCCAGAATCGGAGGCACAGACCTGCCCAGTTTCACTGAGAGAGTCTCGAGTATGTCTCTGGCGAGATATGGAATATCGTCTTTTCTCTCTCGCAACGCAGGCACACGGATGGAAAAGACGTTGAGCCTATAGTAAAGGTCTTCTCTAAAGCTGCCTGACGCTACTTCTTGTTCGAGGTCGCGGTTGGTGGCTCCAACGATTCTGGCATTAACTTGAATCATCTTCTCGCCGCCAACACGAGTAAACGATTGAGTGTCGAGAAAAGTCAGGAGCTTTGCCTGAAGCTCCTTCGAGAGCTCACCTATTTCGTTTAGCAGCAGGGTGCCGCCTTCTGCCATTTCCAGTAGACCACGTTTTCGCCCTCGTGAGCCGGTGAAAGAACCAGGTTCATGGCCGAAAAGCTCTGATTCGGCAAGAGAAGCGGCCAGGGCGGCGCAGTTTATGGCGAAAAACGGTCCGCCTACTCGCCTGGAATGATCGTGGAGATATTTTGCAAGATGGTCCTTTCCGCTGCCACTCTCACCCAACAACAGAACTATGCTCTCACTTTGTGCCGCAAGACGGGCTTGCTCCAATGTTGCTTCCATAATCCTGGATCTGAAACGTCCCACTGAGCGCGGAAACCTGTGCTCCAGTGCTTTGCGCTCTGTGATATCTCGGGCTATGCCGCAAACGCCTATTGTTTCTCCTAACGGGCTTCTCATCGGAACTCTAATGCAATGAACAGTTTTGGAAAGATTTCGAGTGGTCAGATTATAAGTGGCCTCAACGACTTGGCCGCCGAGTGCTCGATTCTCCAAATCCATCAGGTAATCGGCTTCCTGTATGCCAAAGATGTCTGCGCCGGTCTTTCCAATGACTTCGTGTTCCTGCAGCTCCAAAGATTTCAGAAAAGCGGGATTAACGTGAGTAAATTCGAGATTGCGGTCCTTTAGAAAGATCAAATCGTGAGCCGTCTCGAAAACGGCCCTGAATCGTTCTTCGCTGTCGGCCAGTAGAGTCTGAGCGTGTTTCCTGTCGGTTATATCTTCCACGATGGCCTGCACGCCATCAGTGAGGCCCAGGCTGTCTCTTGTGGGAACCATGTGGAATCGCAACCATGCGGATTTAACCCATTTGCTCGAGTAAGGGCATTCGTAAATTCTGGTTCCGCCGGATTCTATACAGTGCCGGATTTCCTCGGAGACTCCCGCTTCCACTAGCGGAGCGTAAGTCAGCATGTTAATGGACTTTGTTTCCTCAAGAGACGATCCCAATATTGTCAAAAGATTGGAGTTGGCTTGAACAACGTTGCCATAGAGATCACACCAAATAATCCCGAGGGGAGCATTTTCAACCAGCATTCTGTAACGAGATTCGCTTTCTCTGAGCTTTTCCTCTGCCCGCCTTCGCTCCGTAATTTCATGTCTGAGCTGCTGATTTGTTTCCGCGAGTTCCGCTGTGCGCTCCGCCACACGAAGCTCAAGTTCGTCGTGTGCCTGTTGTAAGGCTAGTTGAGCCTTCTTGCGCTCAGTAATGTCCCTATGAATTACAATGCTTTCGGTGAAATTTCCGTCCCTGTCAAGCAGCATGGCGGTCCGAAGCTGTATGTCCAGGTACCTGCCGTCCTTGGTGACTCGTTTCGTTTCCAGGAGGACTTTCTCGCCCTGAAAAGTCTTTTCCCATGCATCTAACGTTCTTTCCTTTTCGTCCGGAGGCACGAATGGTATGGATTGAGTCAGATCCTCTTGGGTCCAACCGTAAAGCTGGACAAATCCATCATTCACGTAAGTAGCTTTTCCCTGCGGGTCGTAAGCGACCACGCCGTCCGGAATCGCCCTTATTAGATTAGAATATCGCGCCTCACTTTTCTTGAGATCCAATTCGGCCCGTTTGCGATCCGTAACGTCGCGTGCCACCGATTGGATTTCAACAATTCTTTCTTCCTCATCGAATATCCCCCTGAAAGTCCAGTTGATCCAACGGAATTCCGCGGGTGGCAGCTTGATCTCATGCTCGCATTTAAAAACAGGTTCCGCAGGCTTTAGAAATCCTATCCTTGTTCGAGCTCTCAGAGCGTGGTCTTCAGACATGCAATCGAAAAAGCTTCCGCCGATCAATTCCTGGTCAGCTTCTCCGAAAAAATGGTGATAGGCGCTGTTTACAAATGTCAGGGTCCCATCGGGCAGGAATCTACAGACAGGATCTGTTTGGTCCTCCACTATTTGTCTATATCTGGATTCTTGTTGTTGGAATAGACTATCGTGATCGTGTGCGCTGGTACTTTCTTCAGCCACTGCAGTGTCGCATGGATGCTTGATCTCTTCGGGATCAGTCTCAGGGGCAGGCCTGTAAGATTGGGTGGTTGTGTCCACGACTTCCTCCTTGCTAATCCATGCGGCATTTTCAAATGGGCCGTGGTGCAGGGTCTTCATGTGGCGACGAGTCGGTTTAGAATATCATTGCTACTGGATCATTACAAGGATGTCGCCGTCGAGAAGCAGCAAAATAAGACACAGGATACACAGCAACAATTTGACCATGATTGAGCTTGCAAACAATATTGCGAGAGAATATTTAAATAGGATCAAATACGTTAGAGTATTAAGGGAGTTGCTGGATTGATTGAATCTGGAGCATGCGTGGGGTGCGGATTCTGTTGCACCAGCGTGATTTGCAGATTGGGTGCGATGATCTACGGTAATTACACCAATCCTTGTCCGGCGTTAACGTGGAATGGAACTCGCCACGTATGTTCATTGTACCTTGGGGACCCTCAAAGATATGAATGTTTCTTGGAAATAGGCGAAGGCTGCTGCTTCCCTCTTAATCCATGGAGGTCCGATGTCACGAAGAAAACCTAACGCTCGTGCCCCTGTGATTATTTTAGGGAGCTGTATGGTTGAGCCTTCTTTGTCCACGAGCTGCTCGGATACTTGGCAACAAGCTTGTCATACGCTTCTTTCATCATTTTGATATCGTGGCTAATCTTGAAACGACTCACGCCCGTGAAATAGACGGCTTCGGGAGCTTCTTCGCTCTCTGGAAAGCCGCTTGCGACCCGCTCAAAATGAACGACTGCTTTACCAGGATCGCCGTGTTGAAGTTCCAGCTTTCCGATTCCCATCATGAGAGCGGGAACCAGACTGTCTGGGGACAGGAACCCGACATTCCGGTATACCTCTTTCCCATCGGAGTCCGCGAGCACCAGAGTCGGGGTCCATTTCACCTTGAAAAGATCGGCCAACGGCTGATCATGACGGATTCTTACAGCGACAACATTATCTTGAATGAACTTTGAGAGTTTCTGATTTAGATACGTAACCGCATCCATCTGTTTGCAGCCCATTCAATTGGGATTGAAGAAATCTATAAAGATTGGCCTCTTCTCGACTTGTGCTCGGCTAAGCGCTTCCTCGAAATCTTCCGACCACTGAATGCCCTGTTGTTCTGCTGCGCTGGCGGGTGATGAAACCAGCATACCCTGTGCTATCAAAGCGGCTGCAATAATCCACACAGGCACAATGCCCATGAACCAACTACGACTGGTTGCTCGCCATTCCATTTGTCTCTCCTCAGGATCTCTCAGTGATCGTTGAAAAATCAGATGCGTTGATTCCCATTAAGGTTACAATTGCGAGACAGTCAAGGTGCTCCGGCGATTCTGGACATGGCAAAAACTTCGCCTTTCATAAGAAAAGTCCCTGCCAACCAAAACCTTCGGAGCCGGTCACGTGGGTATTAGCACCGGTCGCCTGATTATGACGCCGCTCACTCGGTCTTCTGTTGCGATCGTTTTTCCACTCTTTAGGATGAGGTACACAGGGAATAAAGAGGCGCTCGTCGGAGTTACCGGAGGTAATTCCATCGGAATAAGCGCATTCATGGCCTTTGAAATTCCCGATAAGAGTGTCCGCTATAATCCTGATGCCGCAGCTTCCTTGAAAGGAAATGCTCTCTTTCAGTATTTAATCGCATCCCAAAAAGGAGAAGAAAACGTGAATGCTCTGACTCTAGTTTTTGTCGCCATGGTTGTATTCGCTCTGGCCTACCGTTATTACGGACTGTTCATAGCTCGAAAAGTCTTGTCCATTGACCCGAACAGACCCACACCTGCCGTAGTGATGGAAGATGGTCACGATTATCACGCCACCAACAAATACGTGATCTTCGGTCACCATTTCGCAGCCATTGCAGCAGCTGGGCCCCTCTTGGGTCCTGTCCTTGCCGCTCAATTCGGTTATCTCCCTGGGGCCCTTTGGATCATTATCGGTGCAGTGGTTGCAGGCGCGGTTCATGATATGGTCGTGTTATTCGCGTCGATTCGACACAAGGGCCAAAGCCTTTCTTCTATAGCCGAATCCGAAATTGGCAAAAGGGCTGGAACTGTCGCGTCTTTTGCGATTCTGTTCATTCTCATCCTCACTCTTGCAGGTCTTTCCATAGCCGTGGTCAATGCCATGTTTCACAGTCCCTGGGGTGCATTTACGGTTTTCTGCACCATTCCCATTGCGCTGCTTATGGGCGTTTACATGCATGTTTGGAAACCCGGAGACGTGAAAGGAGGAAGCATTATCGGTGGCGTCTTATTGTTCTTCGCTGTCATACTTGGTCCGTATGTGGCGGAGAATCCCACGCTTGCCTCTTGGTTCACTCTTTCCAAAAAACAATTATCCGTGTGCATCCCTATTTACGGGTTCGTAGCATCTGCGCTTCCTGTATGGTTGCTCCTGTGTCCGAGGGATTACCTTTCCACGTACTTGAAGCTCGGCACGATAGGGATGTTGGCAGTAGGCATCTTCGTAGTGCAACCTGAGTTGCAGATGACGTCGATTACCAAGTACGTGAGTGGCGGCGGACCCATTGTCCCGGGTTCAGTTTTTCCATTTCTTTTCATCACGATTGCCTGTGGAGCGCTTTCCGGATTTCATGCGATAATCGGTACCGGGACAACGCCCAAGATGATCGCCAATGAGCGCGATATTCCGTTCGTCGGATACGGTGCGATGCTCGTTGAAGGATTTGTAGCGATAATGGCGCTTGTTGCGGCTTGCGTGCTTGTGCCTGCAGATTATTTTGCCATCAACTCTGCTGCTGCGGTTTACGAGAAGCTTGGCATGAGCCCCGTTCATCTTCCCGCTCTTTCGCAGGCAGTAGGGGAACAGCTGCAAGGACGTCCCGGCGGAGCCGTTTCGCTCGCGGTAGGCATGGCCTACATCTTTGCCTCCGTCCCTCTGATGGGCGGACTAATGGCTTACTGGTATCATTTCGCGATCATGTTTGAGGCAGTGTTTATCTTGACTGCTGTCGATACAGGTACCCGCGTGGGCCGTTATCTTCTTCAAGAAATGATCGGGAAAGTAATTCCGAAGTTCACTGAAAAGAAATGGATACCCGGGATAGTCTCCACGAGCTTCCTGTTTACTGTGGCTTGGGGTTATCTCGTTTACACAGGAGATATTGCAACGATTTGGCCGCTGTTTGGCATGAGCAACCAGCTTCTGGCGACATGCGGACTAATCGTGGGAACAACTATGATCCTGAGAATGGGAAAAGAGAAGTATGCTTGGGTGACTGCCGTTCCGGGACTGCTTATGGTCCCTGTGACCATGTCTGCCGGGTATCTGAATGTTGTAAACAATTTCTTGCCTAAGGGGTTGTATCTGCTCGTCGTCTTATCCATAGTTTTGATGATTCTCATGGCAGTAGTGTTCATTGACGCCTTCAAGAAATGGTACAAGCTTCTGCAGACTCGTGAAGAGCACGCTGCGTTGAGGCGAGAAGAAGAATACGACGCGGTTGCTTAGAGGCTGTCGCAAACCCTAAGAGTTCTTGGAAGATCTTGCGGGGAGGCTCATTTTGCAGAGAGCCTTCCCGAATCCGCCCATCTGGATTCCATTATGAATTGTAAGTAATACTTGAGATGATATAATAGTCATTACGGTAATTTCTCTTGTTTTCTCTCATGGCGGTTGTCTCATAGGTACCATGAATCAAAATTTCCTGTTTGACTGTAATCAGAATGCGCAATCAAAATAGCAGCCACCAACTGTGCTGGACTATCCAGCAGATGTCCGTAAAAGAGATACCGAGTTTGTTGGAGTGCCAACCCTTCAAGGCATCCAGGCCCTATAAGTACAGGAGGATAGCATGAGCCTGTTCTTCTCGCTTTTGCAGACTATGGCTGTCTTTCTGGTCGTAGGCTATCTATACTGCAAATCGCCATGGTTCAGGCCACTCACTAACCAGACCATTGAACTCCGGGACAAGGTGTATTTGTACTTCTTTTTTTCCGTTCTCTCTATCCTTGGCACGTACCTCGGGCATCCGGTCCAGGACGCATTGGCAAATACGCGGGCTATCGGACCGGTCTTGGCTGGACTCATCGGCGGGCCGGTGCTCGGAACGTCCGTGGGATTCACAGGAGGATTGCACAGGTATTTTCAGGGGGGCTTCACAGCTTCTTCTTGCGGCATGTCTACAACGGTGGAAGGCTTAATCGGTGGCATGCTTCACCTGTATCTCGCGAGGAGGAACAAGCTGCAGGACATATTCCGTCCGGAAGTCGCGTTCGTGACTACTATGGTTGCCGAGATCATCCAGATGGCGATTATCCTTGGTGTGTCCAAGCCGTTCTCAGACGCTCTGGCGCTCGTGAAAGTCATCGCCATACCTATGATCGTGACCAGTTCGAGCGGCTGCGCACTTTTCATGAGCATCATCAGGGACCAGAGAGACATGTATGACAAAACCGCGGCAGCATTTTCCTCCAAAGCGCTGAACATAGCGGAAAGAACTCTGAGTCTTTTCACAACCGGAATTAATCAACAGACTGCTGATGAAGTGGCAAAAATCATTCATGAGGAAACCGGAGTCAGTGCGGTCGCAATTACGGATGCCGAAAAAGTGCTGGCGTTTGTTGGCATAGGGTCTGGGCATCATCTCCCGAATGCGGCTATTTCCTCACCGCTGACCAAGCAGGCGATTGCTGAACGAAGGGTCGTGTTTGCTGACGGTGTACAGGATCAGTACACGTGCTCGGTATCGGCCGCGTGTCCGCTCAATTCAGCCTTAGTCGTTCCCCTTACCGTAGATGACGCTGTGGTTGGTACCATCAAGCTCTATGAAACACGCAACAAGCGGTTTCTCAACATGAATAAGTCGCTCGGAGAGGGAATTGCCAGGCTGCTCTCAAATCAGCTTGTGCTTTCCAGGTACGAACAGCAAAAGAACCTGCTTGTAATGGCCGAACTGAAGTTGCTTCAGGCCCAGGTGAACCCGCATTTCCTATTCAATTCCTTGAATACTATCATTGCAATACTTCGTAAGGACGCAGACAGAGCCAGAGAGCTCCTGATACATCTCGGAAGTTTTCTACGGAAGAACCTCAAAAGGAACAGCGACATCTCGACTCTCGAAGAAGAACTGGCTCATGTGAACTCCTATTTGACAATCGAGAAAGCTCGATTCGAAGATCGGCTTACTGTTGAAACCGATATCGATCCAAGCCTGCTCAACTTGAGACTGCCCGCGTTCACTCTGCAGCCGCTGATGGAAAATGCTATAAAACACGGAATTGCAAACATGCTGGAACCGGGTCTCGCCGTGATTCGCGCTTTCAAGAATGAAGACATGGCGGAAATCATTATAGAAGATAATGCCGGGACCTTTTGCGAGAACGGAAACGAAAACGGCTTGGGCATAAAGATTGTCGATAGGCGTCTCAAACTACTTATGGGGCCAAATTATGGGGCTTCTGTTTCTTGTGTGCCCAACAAGATCACTCGGGTAACTATTCGCGTTCCGCTGGAAGGCTGCAATCATGATCCGTGCTCTGATCGTGGATGATGAGGTTCACGCTCGGGAGGAGCTTGAAGCTCTTCTTCAGGAAACAGGCGCATTCTTGGTTGTCGGAAAATGTGCAAACGCTATTGATGCGCTCCAAGTGATTAGACGCGAAAAGCCGGAGGTCGTATTTCTGGACATTCAGATGCCCGGCATCACGGGCATGGAATTACTCAGCATGATCGATGAAGAGGTGCTGCCGGCAGTGGTTTTCGTTACTGCATACGATGAATATGCGCTCAAGGCGTTTGAAGAAAGCGCTTTCGACTATTTGTTGAAACCGGTGGAAAAAGAGAGACTTGCCAAAACAACGGCTAAGCTCCAAAGGAGGCTGCGAAACGAGGACAGAGCAACTTACACGGTCATGGAGATAAGGAGAATCCCTTGCCTCGCATCCAACCGGATAAAGTTGATCAACACCTCGGACGTTGAGTATGTCAAATCGGATGTTTCAGGCATCTACCTGGTATGCGCCCACGGCCAGTTTTACACGGAACTCACGCTCAGAGTGCTGGAAGCAAGGGCGAATCTCATCCGTTGTCACAAACAGTTCCTCGTTAACATTGATCAGGTCGATGAGATCATACTGCAGGAAAATCAGTCCGCTCTGATACAGACTCGCTCAAAGAAAAACGTGCCTGTAAGCAGGAGATATCTGAAGAAGATCAAGGAGCAGCTGGGAATATGATTATGCGAATCTTCTCTGTTTGGGCTAGGTCAAGCCGGATATCCAAATTTCAAAGACTCTTCTATTAAAGTTACTTCATTCGAGGATTTCCTGAATGGAATGTCTGGGTTGGATATAACCCTCCAACTCCATTGGCTTGGTAATGAAGAGTCTAGCCTCCACCACGGGATGCCTGCGTCCACGAAAATCGGGGAAACGGCATCAATCGTTCTGTTCAACGCATCAACAAGGCCTCATTAAAGGGTGGAGTGACAAGGCGAGGCATGCCTCCCCGAAGCATCTCAAAATCCGACCCTCATTCTTGCCCATTGAATATAAGATGCTTACGGTTAGAAAAAGCCGTTATTGAGGTGTCCGTCAATATTCGACGAGAATTGATACGGTTTGGAGGTAGAAATGAAAGAGAGAGAGTTTCCTGACGTGGTAGAACGTGCAGAAGACAATTTCGTCGAAGCCTATGCCAATCTGAATGAGTGTTCTTGCCGTGATGAACATCGTTTGCATGTAGCACTCTCAGAACAGAGGGGCAATCCCAAAATCTTCTGGCCCGATCACCGGCCGATAAAAGGTGCATATTGCGCAACCCACGACCGATGCAGGAGATAGGTCCTACAGAAAGACAAGATTAATATGGGAATATGATGACTCGGACCTGCTGAATAAACCAATGACTTTCCCGGGCGGAGATGATCCGCCTTTTTTTTGTTGGAAAAGCGTTCAAATCAGTTGTGCTCCAATGAGATTTTTCTTTTGAGGAACTGACTCAAGACGTTTCATTTAACAAAGGAGTCGAACCTTCGTCCAACTGATTAGAAATACGAAACGGAGGAATTTTGAAATGGCCAAACGCATATTGTTAGTGCTGCCGCTGGCAGCTCTTTTGACAATCGGAGCCTTTGTGGCATCATCCACAGCTCAAGAAAGGGGTATGCCGCCTGGACATCCGGGCATGCGCGGAGCTGAATCCATGCCATCTGACCGTCCGGAGAATTTTGGACGTCGCGGCCACGGCTTGGAAGCCATGATGAAAAAGCTCGGAATTACAGACGAGCAAAAGAAGCAAATCCGTAGTCTTTACGTGGGCTTCAGCGATCGGACTCGCAAGTCCCGCGCCGAAGCGATGGCGCTTAAAGATGAAAAGAAGACTATGATGATGTCCGGAAAAATTGACCAGCAGAAACTTGCCCAAATAGATGATCAACTGGTCAAGCTTCGAAGCGACGTGATGCGAGAAGCGCTCAAGCTAAAAAGAGACCGACTGGCCCTAATGACCCCTGAACAAATTGAACGTATCGCGGACTTCAAAGCAGAAAAGGAATTCCGTCACAAGATGATGAAGAGACATCATGGACCGATGATGCAGGGCGGAGGCGGCCGCGGTCTTGAAGGCCGACATAGCGATGAAGGTCGATTCGCTGACGCAGGACCACATGCTGACGCAGGCCCGCTAGATGACGAGGACTAGTCCTGGCTGAAATCGTCTCGGGGATGCCGTGTAATACGGCTCCCTGATTCCATACACCTTTTCACAAGTCAAAAAGAAGCCCCCGAGTTTGCTCGCCACGCAATGAAACATGATTCCGGCCGTGAGTTTGACATTCAATCGCCGATCACATAAAGGTCGAGGGAAAATTGCTGGGAGGACTTTCATGAAAGCAAGAACAATCACTGTGATCATTGCGTGTATTATTCTCTGCACAGGTTTGTTGGCAACTGCTTTTGGGCAGGAGCTCAAGCCGATTCAACTACCGGAACCGAAACTGGACCAGAGCAAATCATTGGGACAGGCGTTGAAGGATAGAAAAACCACAAGAGAATACAGTGAAGGAAACCTCCCGCAGCAGACCCTTTCAAACCTACTTTGGGCTGCATGGGGAATAAACCGCCCTGATTCCGGAAGGCGTACAGCGCCTTCAGCCTTGAATCGCCAGGCGATCGACGTCTATGTCGCGATGGCCGATGGAACGTACCTATACGATCCCAAGGGACATGCCCTGGTCCCGGTGGTAAAAAGTGATCTGAGAATTCAGACCGGCACACAATCCTATTTCAAGGATGCAGCAATCAATTTGGTTTATGTTGCTGATCTTTCAAAGATGGGAGATACGGAAGAGACGGCAAAAATGTACCTTGCTGCGGCAGACACCGGCTTCATAGCTGAAAACGTATACCTTTTTTGTGCGTCCGAAGGATTGGCTACTGTCTTCCGGGCATCAGTGGACAAGCCGAAACTGGCTGAAGCCATGAAACTGCGGCCTGACCAACGAATCACATTTGCTCAGACCGTCGGTTTGCCAAAAGCAAAATAGATGATTCGGGTTTTCCCGCGTTCCCAGGTTCTAGCCTGGGAATGCGTACCTGGAGGCTCTGTCTCCATTTTCCTGCTGTGGCAGCCCCGGTTCTTGGGGGCGTTTCTAAGAAGTGTAGAAAGAGCCGACAACACCTGGATTTGCTTAACCACTTGTCTCATTATTTGACTTACGGCTATACTGTTTCAAATAGAATTGATCAGACGCTCCATACACCAAGCGCAGAGGGGGTTGAAATGGTAGACACTGTAGAATTTGTGCTGAACAATAAACCCGTACAACTGCAAGTAGAAGAAGATCGAATGCTCCTGTGGGTGCTGAGAACCGATTTAGGTCTGATGGGGACAAAATTCGGTTGTGGAATAGGCGCCTGCGGAACATGCACAGTGCTTATGAACAAAGAAGCTGTTCGGTCGTGTCAAATCCCGGTGGCTGATATTAAAGGCAAAGAAATCTTGACTATCGAGGGTTTAGCTAAGAACAGAATCCTTCACCCGCTTCAACAGGCTTTTGTGGATCACAATGCCTTTCAGTGCGGCTTTTGCACTCCAGGCATGATCCTGAATGCCTATAGCCTGCTGATGAAAAATTCGGCACCCACCGAGGCCCAAATAATAGCAGGCATGGAAGACAATCTGTGCAGATGCGGCGGTTACATGCGCATTGTGCAGGCCATTCAGACTGCTGCAAAAGCAGATGAGGGGGTGAAGCGATGAAAGAAAGCACTCTTGACAGGCCGAATTCTTCCCTTTCTCAAGCCTTCAGCATGGACCGACGCCAATTTCTCAAGGTGCTGGGCGGAGGAATTATCGTCTATTTTGCAACCTCCTTGCCAGGTTATGCGCCTGATGCCATTTCGGCAGAAGGGCCTGCATTACCCAAAGATGTCAACACGTTCTTGATGATTGGCGAAGACGGCCAAGTCTCTTGTTTTACAGGTAAGGTGGAAATGGGGCAGGGGATAGTCACATCGCTCGCGGAGATGCTCGCTGAGGAGCTGGACGTTCCATTCAAGTCAGTGAACATGGTAATGGGCGACACGGATCTATGTCCTTGGGACGCCGGGACTTATGGCTCCATGAGCGTAAAGTATTTCGGTCCTCCTTTGCGGGCCGCGGCCGCTGAAGCAAGAGCAATATTGGTCCGGTTGGCAGGGGAACGTCTCGGAGTTACTCCGGATCGGCTGGAAACTCGGGCGGGTGTGGTCTTTGACAAGCAGGCTCCAGACAAGAAAATTTCATATGCTGATCTAACCAAGGGGAAAAAAATCGAGAGCCAGCTGGCCGATAAGCCAGCGTTGAAAGCCTTTTCCAGTTTTACAATTTCGGGGAAATCATCTCTGCGAACTGATGTCATTGAAAAAGTGACAGGGACAGCGAAGTTTGCGGGTGACATTTCCTTCCCCGGAATGCTTTATGCGAGGATATTGAGACCACCGGCCCACGGAGCGAAACTTGCAGAAGCAGACACGTCTGCCGCTGAGAAGATTGCCGGGGTTAAAATAGTGCGAGACGGCGATCTCATCGCCGTGCTTCACTCTAATCCCGACGGAGCTGAAACGGCCCTGAATGCCGTAAAGGCGAATTTCATCCGGCCGCAAACAAACCTGAACGACGGGAATATCTTCGAGCGCCTTTTGGCAGTGGCACCGACCGGTAAAATCGTTGCTGAAGCCGGAGATATAGCGCAAGGAAAAGGACTGGCTGGAAAAGTGCTCGAAGCGACCTACACCCAGGGATATGTTGCTCACGCGCCAATGGAAACTCACACAGCTGTAGCCAGCATAGATGGCGGAAAAGTAACAGTCTGGGCTTCCACGCAGAGTCCATTTGGAGCGCAAAAAGAAGTCGCTGAGTCGCTGAACGTGCCGTTGAACAACGTGCGCATCGTCACTCCGTTCGTTGGGGGCGGCTTTGGCGGAAAGAACAACAACAAGCAAGTGGTGGAAGCTGCTCGCTTGGCAAAGCTGGTCGGTGAGCCCGTACAGGTAGCGTGGACTCGGGCTGAAGAATTCTTTTATGACACGTTTCAGCCTGCGGCGATTGTCAAGATTGCATCCGGTCTGAATGAATCCAATCGGATCGTCTTCTGGGATTATCATGTTTACTTCGCAGGCGGTGACAAGGCGCCGTCTTTCTACGACATACCGCACAAGAAGACCACTGCCTACGGTAGCTGGATGGAATCAAAGGCCTCGCATCCTTTCGGGACAGGCCCGTGGAGAGGGCCTAACGGTAATACAAACACGTTTGCTCGTGAATCCTTCATGGATGAGCTTGCAGCAAGCGCTGGATCGGACCCTCTTGCCTTTCGTTTGAATCACTTGCAGGACAAGCGCCTGCTGCGGGTGCTCGAGGCGGCGGCGAAAACATTCGGCTGGTCTCCTGCAACCGCACCCAGCGGAAAAGGCCAAGGGATGGCCTGCGGTATTTATAAGGGCACTTGCATTGCCGCGATGGGTGAAGTCGAAGTGGACAAATCAAGCGGCAACTGCAAGATGAAACGTACCTTATGCGTCCAGGATATGGGGCAGGTCATCAACCCGGAAGGGGCGAAGATGCAGATGGAAGGGTGCGCAATGATGGGGCTAGGTTATGCCCTTTCCGAGATTGTTCGTTTCCGGGACGGCGAGATGATGGATTTGAATTTCGACACTTACCAGCTGCCGAGATTCTCCTGGTTGCCCAAGATCGAGACTGTGCTCATAGATAATCCTGATTTTCCCCCGCAGGAAGGGGGAGAACCCATGATTACCCTGATGGGCGCACTCATTGGCAATGCGATTTTCGATGCAATCGGCGTGCGTTTTCACGAGCTGCCTGTCAGTCCGGACCGGATTCAGAAGGCATTGAAAGAAAAAAAGAAACTGGCTTGATGACGCGTAATCTTGTACGAAGTCCTTATCAAAAAAACAGCATTGCGACAAGCATGGTGGAGCAGGAAGCCCAATCCTGTTGACTTATGCCATCAAGCCACGATGAGCAACCTCTTGTCGTCATCCAGTCGAAAGACGGGATCCAGGTTTTTCAATCTCGCGAACGAGGAACTGGACCCGGCTTTCGCCCATGGGCGTTAAAATAAGGCCGTCTGGAGTCACTACAGTGGCGGCCGGCGTCCCTGCCGGCCAGATGGTGGCCTTCATCCGCTCGCCATTGAGGAAGTCTTCCGCCGCACAGGTGAAGTTTGCGCGCGAATTCGGGTGCTCCTTTGCCCACAATGGCCGGCAGAGACGCCGGCTGCCACCAAATCAAGGTGGTGGCTCGCGATCCTGTGACGTTACTCAAATGGCACCAGGTTCGATAAGTCCGCGTGACCCATAAATCGCTCCAACATGCTTGCCACATCTTCGTTTCCTACCCGAAAGCCATTTTTGATTCGATCTTTGAACACATCCAGTCGGGACTCGAAGGTCTCCAACACGCTTCTGGACGGCTCACTAATTGAGTAGTCGCCATAAAGCGACTGTGCCAGGAAATAAGCATTGATAAACTGCTCGTACGCCTGCTGGATCGGAAATGAAAACAAGGGCTTTCCGAAGTATAGTGCTTCGGAAATCACATTGTGACCGCCATTGACTATCGCATATCTGCATGAGGCCAGGTCCTCAAGAAAACCGTGAGTCGAGATCTGTCTAAAAACCAGGTTCTTCCTTGATTGAAGGTCTCCGAACCCATAAATCAGGAACCGTGATTTCATTTGCTCCAGAATCGGAAGCAGCTTGTAGAAAGTAGGAGAAGTCAGATAGACCAACACATCGTCTCCGTCGGCGGGAGCATAATCTTTGACCACACTTCTGACAATTGCAGGCAACACGTGAGTAGTTTGGGGGTTAATGGGAGGCAATGAAAAGAAGGATATGATCAAGAAGAGATCAGCATTGCTGTACAGTTTTTTGTCCGTAAATCGCGTCATCGCTCTGCTGAGGCGCTCCACACGGGGTGCATCATAAACGGAATGAGTTATGATGTGTTGGTGATCAAGGCTGATGCAAAGGCGGCCTTTGCTTCTTGCAGCCAATGGAGTGAAATACTCATAGTCTGTAAGGATCAGATCCGATCGAAATCGTCAATGATCTCGCCAATTCTCCGAATTACTGAGGATCTATTGGCCAGGACTCTCAAAGCATTCGCAACTGTTGCAGGGACATCGACTCTGTTATTTTTGTAAAAGGTGCCTGGAACAGGTATGTCTTCCACAGCGTACCTTCTTTGCCGCATCGTGGACCAATCCTCCGCCGAGAAAAAAAATTCATGGTTCTGCATTTGTTGTGCAACGGTGAGCGCTCGGGAAACGTGCCCTCGTGCGTCCCCCATAACTCCGTATAGAATTCTCGCCATAAAAAAGCCTCCTTAGAGCCCAAAGTCCTCAGAGGGCAGCAGATCAGTAATATCAAGTATTCAATTCTGGAAGTAAAGTCTTCATTGACTGGCAGCTTTTATTGAATAGAATGAACTGTCCTCTTCTCAGAGAGTTTTTCCCTTGGCCCTGCCTTCAGGCAGCTTGGAACAACTCTCGGAGCATTAAGTCTTCGCCACCCGAATGGAGGCCTCTGTCGGCCGAAATTGAAAGGAAGAATTTATGATAAAGATTACGTGCTTTGGAGCCGCAGGTTCGGTAACCGGTTCCGATTCTCTGATTGAAAATTCCGCGGGGCTCAAGGTCGTTGTGGACTGCGGCCTCTTCCAGGGCGATAAGGAGACTGAGAGTCAGAATTGGGAAGAATGGGGCTACGACCCAAAAGACATCAAGAATCTCGTCCTGACGCATGCCCACATAGATCACAGCGGACGTATTCCTAAAATACAGTGAAAGACGGCTTCAAAGGTAAGATAACTGCGTCGCCGCCGACCGTTGAGCTCTGTGAAGTGATGCTCCTTGATTCCGGCCATGTCCAGGAAATGGATGCTGAGTGGAGGACCAGGAAAAACCGAAGGCAGGCCAGGCGCGACGTGCCACCGCTTTATACCGCAAAAGACGCGGAAGATCCCTCAAGCACCTGGTTCCGGTTGAATTTCAGCCCCAAATCATTACTCTCTCTGAACCGGCGCGAAGGCTCGACTCAGAAATGCAGGGCATATCTCGGATAATCCATTGTGGAATTGTAGATCAGAGATAAAGGAAAAAGACAAAAATAGTCTTTTCCGGCAATCTGGGAAAACAGGCCCAATTCATTGTGGCTGATCCGGCCGCGATACCTGACGCTGACTATCTTTTCATAGAATCAACCTATGGCAATTACACATTTTCACATCGCACGCTTGAAGAGAGTAAACTGGAATTTTTGGAAGCGATCCAGTATGCAGTTTCCACAGGGAAAAAGTAATAATTCCGGCATTCGCAATAAAGAAGACCAGGAAGTACATCTATATCCTCGGGAAATTTGCTCGACGACGACCAGCTTCCTGATATTCCTATATATATTTGACAGCCCTTTGGCGATCAAAGCCACCGAGATTTTTCGCAATAACAAATGCTACGATCAAGATGCACAGGCTATCGTGGGACAGGGATTCGATCCTTTCAAAATTCCTAATTTGAAGTTCACTCCCACAGCGAAGGATTCCATGCAGATTAACCAGCTCCAGGGAGCGGCGATCGTCATCTCAGCAAATGGCATGTGCACTGCCGGCCGGATCAAGCATCATCTGAAGCATAATCTCTGGCGTCCAGGAGCAAGCATTGTCATAGTTGGATTCCAAGCTAAGGGATCAACCGGCCGCCAAATTGTGGAAGGAGCCAAAGCAGTCACAATTTTCGGTGAAAAAGTGGCGGTCAGGGCCAAGGTATTCACCATAGGTGGCTTCTCGGGTCATGCGGACCAAGCCGGTCTGCTCCAGTGGGTTGGTCATTTTGCGGATAAGTCGAGGCCCCGGGTCTTTGTTACTCACGGAGAGCCGACTTCGAGCCGGGCCCTGGCGGAAGCGATCAGAGAGCGATTCGGCCTAGAAGTCTTAGTGCCAAGGCGCCGAGAGGTACTCATGCTCGACAGGCGTGAAATCATCTCCCAAGTTCTCCCGGAGCCTGTTCCTGCCCAGACTTTGCGGCAAAACATGCTTGCTGCAACCGCCGACCTTGAAGCGGAGTTGGTCAGCTTGAAGGACCGGCTCGCTGCGAATGGAGAAAAACTCTCCGAAGATGATTTGAAGAAGCTCGGAAGCATTCGTGATGCACTGCGAGCCATGATCTGATCGGCTGTTGGAGAGTAACATCAGTCTGTTTGGCGATCAACAGGCGTCAGTGACGGCAGAGACAAGCCCCAGTGAATGGCAGCCAATCTGATCATTAGCGTGACTGCCGCCCCTCCGATCATCGGCCCAGTCTTCTTGTAGGGGTAGAGCCAGCAAGACCAGATAAGCACTTCCACCAATTAGACATGCTGTCGCATAGATCTCTTTGCGAAAGAAGAGTGGTATTTCCGCAGAAAACACATCCCGTATAATTCCGCCTCCAGACCCGGTCAGCATGCCCATTATTACGGTGATCATGATGCCTGCACCGTGAGCGAGAGCAGTCCTGCATCCCAACACTGTAAAAACAGCCAGACCAATGGCATCTGCGACATTGAGAAATTTGCCCGCGCCATGATCAAATTCCCTGGAGCGCAGAGTCCGCAAATGTTAGAAGGCCGAACAGGACACAGATCTCAAGACCTGTGGAATCAGTCACCCAATTTACTGGTCTCACTCCGAGGCAAAGGTCCCTGAGCGTTCCCACCTCCGATCCCAGTCAAAACAGCTGCAACCACCACTCCGAATAGATCCATGCCCTTGCGAGCCGCTGCCAAGGCTCCACCGACAGCAAAAATCGCGGTCCCAAATAGATTCAAGTAATAAATCACTTGTGCACCTCACCAAGAGGGCGGCGGCTTGAGGCAACTCAATACGGTCTACTATCTCAGAGCGATAGCCTTTTCAGGGCACATTTCTTGACAGCAAAAACAAGTAATACATTTGTCCGCATCCACCTGCGGGAGGTTGTCAATCATGGACAAAGCCGATACGGGACATTGATCTATACAGGTACCGCAGGAAGTGCACAACTCCGAATCAGCTTCAGGGAGCACGACGGTGCGGCTGTGGATTATCTGCTGTATGGCCTCGTTGTTGGCTATCGCTTCGCCGCCGAGCGGAGGAAGCTTGAAATCAGGTATGCGCTGCAATTCGCCGATTACTTCAATTGTTTCAGGTTATAGTCTCCCAAGCCCAATTGTTTGGCCTTTTGAAGGAACCGCAGCCGACCCGGATCGCATCCCATCATTGTTGCAATCACTGCATCCAAGGCCACTGCATTGTCAGAGGCCAGGATCAGACCGATATTTCTTAAATCCGGTGAAGCCGGCCCATTCCCTTGCATGCCCACCACAGCATCCACCACGAAGAAATCAGGCACACGTAACCGGAAGACATCAACCAGCATTTCATGGAATCGTTCAGGGCTGCCTGCGGCTTTGTGAAGTTTGGCTTTTTGGGCGCCCGGCAAAAAGCCGTAACTGTTCTTTATGGCTCCTGTCATGACCGTCAAACCGTGAGTCTTGAATTTCGGGAGGCTGATTATGATATCCGCATCAAGCACGGCTCTTGAGAGGCTTACAGTCGGCATGTAGTCGGGATTAAAATCTACCTTCTGGGAATCATTTCCTATGTTCTGATAGTAGCTCCCGGCTGCTGCTGTCAGGCCGGCCTGCTCAAAACTTGCCTCGTTCGCTCCATAGTTGAAGAGTCCTGGATTATCACCCACAACTATGGAAGCGGGCGCGAGTGTCTCCACCTTCTTAACCACGGCTCGTAAAACCGAAGGATGTGTGACTATGCCTTCTCGCGCGTCCGAAGCCCTCAGCACGTTAGGTTTGATTAAGACTTTTTTCCCTCGCAATTCCAAGGGGAACAATTCAAATGACTTGTCCACGGCCTCGCGGACATCCTCATACGTAGCAGGGTGAATCATTACTTTAGACATCGTCTATTCCTCGCCTGAGAAGAAGTCGAATGAGCGTCGTTTGTCGGGAATGTCGCTCAAAAACAATTGTCAGGAACCAGCAATTGACTTTAAGAAATCTTTAATCTGCCTGTGAGAATACTTCTTAGGACTGCGTCCAGTCAATACCGAGTGTTTTGCAGGCATATTTAGGGACTTATCTGCATCTTCAACAACTGGAACAGGAGACGATTCTTAACCATTCTGAATGTGATAAACTGTGCGCACCCTTTGCGAGTTACCTGGCGGACAGGTGTCCATGACAATACTGAGGCTGATTCCATCGGTAATAGCTTTTCTCCTTATAGCCGCACATTTTTTCCGCAGCGGGAATCTTGAATTGGCGGTGTTATCTGGAAAGTACCTTCTGCTATTGCTGATCAGAAGACGGTGGATATTGATTGTTGTGCAAATTGCGGCTTATGCAGCTGCAGCTGTGTGGATGAACGCTATTCTCGGACTCGTCAGGGAACGGATGATCATGCATAGGCCGTATGAAAAAGCAGTGATCATTCTGACTGCGGTACTCTCTTTACCATTCTTGCGGGATGGCTCTTGAACTCGCCTTCACTTAGATCAAGATATCGTTCTTGAGCGTGTTTCAGGCAAAGACTTCCGCTGGCTCGATCAGATATATTCGTCTGGTCCA
This sequence comes from uncultured delta proteobacterium, assembly GCA_963700305.1. Lineage (GTDB taxonomy): Bacteria > Desulfobacterota > Desulfomonilia > Desulfomonilales > Desulfomonilaceae > Desulfomonile. The sequence continues at coordinate 5,776 of CAVOXB010000012.1, read as the reverse complement.
ACGGCTCGTCTAGTGGTTTACGAATTACCAGAATGACAGCGCCGGCCGCAAAGGCAATGAGAGCCATTACCAGAAAAAAAGTGTCCTTGGGAATTTCTTCCCAGTAATTGCCGAGCAAGCCGGCAGCGCCGTTGCCAAAGAAAAGACGACAGGAACCAGATTCCCATTATCATGGAAGCCATCCGGGCCGGCGCGAGCTTTGTCACCAAAGAAAGGCCCACTGGGGATAAATACAGCTCCCCGAGCGTAACGAGTAATGTGAAAGCCACAAGCCAAAATGCTTACCGGAGTGCCGGAGGCAGCGTAAACCTGTGCCGCAGGAATCATGAGGATGAGCCGACGATACAACAAGCAGCCATGACCACTCGATATTGCGGAAGGTTCCTTAGGTTTCTCGACTGCCATGCCCAGATTGTGGTTATTATCGGGGTGCAGGTAAAACAAAGGCAGGATTGAAGGCTTGAAACCACGATGCCGGAAATATCCACCCGAAGATGTATCGATCTGTGTTGGCATCAGCCCATAAGGCGAGAGCGTCTCCTTGCCGTTCGTAAACAGTCCAAAATGCGATGCTTATGACGCACATGGCAATTAATGCAAATATGCGATTCTTTTCTTCCGCATCAAGGACTTGATCAGCTCTTTTTAGGCCGAGTACCGTCTGGGCAATTACGTCTGCAGCGAGCCAGCGCGTTCCTATAAGATAAATCAAAAGTCCCACGACCATTCCGATTCCGGCTGCGCTGAATCCATAATGCCAGCCCCAACGCTCACCTAAAGTTCCGCAAATCAACGGCGAAAAAAAAGCGCCCGAATTGATGCCGACATAAAATATGCTGAATGCCCGCTCTGCGAGGGTCTCCTGGCGGATAAAGGCTGCCCACTCGCGTAGAGATGTTCGGCTTAAAAGCCCCGTTCCCAAGAATTAACAACAGCAGCGCTGGAAAAAACAGGAACTCAAAGGCCATCATAAAATGACCCAGGGCCATCAGCACGGCGCCCAAAATCACTGTCTTGCGTTGTCCAAGTTTACGATCCGCTAGAATTCCCCCGAACAGAGGTGTCAGATAGACCAGGCCTGTATAAAGCCCGTATATTTGCGAGGCGTGGCCCTGAGTGAAAGCGAGCTCCTTTATCATGTAGTACAGAGTAGAGCCCGCATTCCGTAATACGAGAAGCGCTCCCACATCTCCGTCAAGACCAATACATAGAGCCCTCTAGGATGACCCCACAGGTTTTCTCCATGTGAATTGCGCATACTCGGGTTTCCCCACTAAGCCATTTTCGAGAGAAACTCCTGCCCACGCTTTTGGATTTCTTCTTCGCTGAGATCTTCCATGTGGGTCGCTAAAGTCCAGACATGGCCTGAGGGATCGGTCACCTCGCCAATTCGGTCTCCCCGGAACATACTTCTCCACCGGCATCTTCACCTTGGCGCCTGCATCAACTGCGGTTTTGAAGGCTGCATCCACGTCCTCAACGTAAACATAGAAGCTGACAGGCGTCCCTCCGACTGACGACGGTGATTTACAATCGTGTTCCGGCATTTCTTCGCCTAGCATGAAGACGGAGTCTCCAATCTTAAGCTCCGCGTGCATGACTCCTTTGCCATCAGGGGTCGGCATACGGAATCGCTCCTCCGCGGCGAACGCCTTTTTGTAAAAATCAATTACAGCCGCTGCATCCTTAACGGTCAGCATTGGCGTTAACGTATGATATCCTTCTGGAATGGGCTTCACTTTCGTCGGCATAGTCTTCCTCCTGAAATACGGTTCAATTACTTCCGACACAGATTTCTGATATCTGGTGGTCCGTTTGACCGAACCACCTACTGTTATGGTAAGCACCCGTGCAAGTACATTAAACCTCCACACGTTTCAAAGGAAGAGCGTCTGTAGGAGGCACGTGACAAATAGTAATTGCTAAAAATCCTGACGGTTTTCCCACGTTCGAACGCAAAACAACCCGTCAGGGTCAGCGTCCCTGCCGACCCATCCCATAGAGATCACAGCCGATTGCTAAACATGTGCCGTAACGGAGACCGGCACCTACGAAGTGTTCTTACCCTCAATCGGATAAGAACTTTGGCAAACGATACGACGATCCGATATGAGAATTCATGGAATATGGGCAACGGTTTCGAGTCTGTGTTCAGCATCAGAAGTCAACTTGCAGCTAATGGCGCTGCGGTCAATTGTCGTTAGAATATTCGCTTCCTCCACAACTATCCGGACTGATATCAAACTCTTTCAGATAACGATAAAGCGAATCACGTGAAATGCGCAGGAGACTCGCTGCGCTTTTTTTGTTGCCATCGCATCGCCGCATAGCCTCCAGGCAGAGCGATTTAGTAACCTCGTCGATTACGTCACGCAGTCCTTGCCCGGTCTCCATAGTGACTGTGTGCGACCACTTTCTGATGCTGCGCTCAGAAATAAAGGAATCGATTTCAAAGTGCTTCCCATCAGACAATATTAGCGCACGTTCCAAAACATTTCGCAGCTCTCGCACATTACCCGGCCAAGTATACCTCAAAAGGCTTGCCATTGCCGCTTCATCAATGGAGGGAATGTAACCGAACTGCATTTCTGTGGCCAGTCCAGACAGAATGTCTGAGGCTATCTTGGGAATATCTTCACTTCGCTCCCTCAGGGGCGGCACAGTTATAGAAATCACGTTTAGTCGGTAGAAAAGTTCCTTTCTGAAGCGTTGAGTCTTAACCTCTTGCTCAAGGTCTTTGTTTGTGGCTGCTATAAGTCGAGCGTTGACAGTAACATTTTTTTCGCCGCCCACGCGTGTAATTTGTCGCGTGTCGAGAAAAGTCAATAATTTGGCTTGCAGTGTAAGCGAAAGCTCCCCGATCTCATTCAGCAACAGTGTCCCACCTTCTGCCAATTCCAGAAGTCCGCGTTTTCGCGCCTGTGCTCCGTAAACGTGCCACGCTCATGGCCGAAGAGTTCCGATTCTGCTAGTTCCGGGCAACTGCGGCGCAATTTATGGAGAAGAAGGGGCCTGGGGCCCGCCTGGAATGCTCGTGGATATATTTGGCAAGGTGATCTTTGCCGCTTCCACTTTCGCCGAGAAGCAAAACGACGCTATCTCTTGCTGCAGCGAACCCAGCTTTCTTAAGTGTTTCCCTCATGACCGAGGAAGAATAATCCCCGGTCCGCGGACGATCTGAAATTTCACGCCTGCTCCGATCAGTAACATCGCGAGTCATCCCGCAGATTCCGACTATCTCCCCTGAGCCGTTCCGCATAGGGATCCTTATTTCATGAAGAGTGAGCGGAACACCGTTTACTTTTCTAGTGCACACTTCCTCAATGGATTCACCTCTTAATACTCTCGTCTCCACGTCCCCTATGTAGATGGCGGCTTGCGGGTCAAAGAGTTCATCTGCTCTCTTACCGATGATCTCGGATGCATTCATCCGGAACAGGTTCCCATCGCAGGATTTACATGGGTATACCTGAGGTAAACATCCTTGATAAAGATCATGTCCGGTGCGCTTTCGAAAATCGCCCTGAATCGTTCCTCGCTCTCACGCAACGCATCGGTTGTCCGGCTTCGTTCAATCATTTCCAGCTCGAGCTGGCGATTTGCCGTCAGCAGGTCAGCGGTGCGTTCTTCGACGCGCTTCTCGAGCTCGTCTCTAGCCCTGCGGAGAGCGAATTCCATGCTTTTTCGGTCCATTGGTACAGAATTGACCGAACAAGGAGTTTCTCATCCACGTTCCCTTTATCAAGGTAATCTTGTGCCCCTCTTCTCACAGCTTCGCGTGCGATTTCTTCATCATCACGACCTGTGAGCACAACGACAGGGATTTCAGGAAATCGGCCGCAGACCTCGGCCAGTGTGTCGAGCCCCTGGCTATCAGGAAGGCCAAGATCCAGGAGAACCACCGCAATATCATCCCGAGTCAACCTGTCGACACCGGATTTCAAGTTGTTCGCCGATTCGATGTCAAACTCCTTTGTTCCAACATCTAGCAGCATCTCCTTTATGAGGCGAACATCACCTGGATTGTCTTCGATCAACAAAACTCTCAATCGATTGACCTTCCTTTCAATTTCTCACTGGACGCTTAACGATGATAAGCCAAAATTGCTCAATTGATTTGACCACTTCAATGAACTGGTCCCAGTCTACAGGTTTGGATATATAGCAATTTGCATGAAGCTTGTAGCTCTTCAGGATATCCTGCTCGGCCTAAGACGACGTAAGCACTACAACCGGGATGAGCTTCAAATTGGGATTGTCTTGATTTCAGCCAGCACTTCACGCCCATCTTTCTTGGGCAAATTGAGATCCAGCAGAATCAGTTCCGGTCGAGGAGCGTTCTGATAACGGCCCTCCCGGCGGAGAAACGCCATAGCTTCGACACCGTTAGTTACTACGCTGAGATTATTCAATATCTTGCCCTCTTTGAAGGGCTTCCTGTGTGAGACGGATATCGCCGGGGTTGTCTTCCACAAGCAGGATTTCTTATATGGTTGCTTGATTTTGCACTCATTATGAGCCTCTCTCGCGAAGAGTAAAAAAGAAGGTGGCTCCTCTATCTCCATTTGATTCGAGCCAGATTTGACCGCCATGATGTTCCACAATCTTCTTGCAGATCGCCAGACCAATCCCAGTTCCGGGATATTCCTCGCTGTCCGTGGAGCTGCTGGAATATTACAAAGATCTGATTGGAGACTGAGGATCCATACCGATGCCATTGTCTCTCACTGAAGATAACGAATGATCGCGTACCCCAGAAGCGGAAATATGAATCAACTCAGTCTCATCACCTTTAAATTTCAAGGCGTTATCGATAAGATTCTGAAAAAGTTGCGCAAGCTGGGTCTGATCAGCAAGAACGGTTGGCAACGGGGATCGGATTATCTGAGCGCCAGAACCAGCGATTGCCACTTGGAGGATGGCTAGGACCTGATCGAATACCGACTCACAGTCAGTGGGTGCAAAGGGCTTTCCTCTCGAACCCACGCGTGAATATTGTAGGAGATCGTTTATCAACGTTTGCATACGTTTTGCACCATCGGGCAGCGTACGCTATGAATCATCTGGATCCGAGTTAAGCTTTTTCTTATAGCGTCGTTCCAATAGTTTGACATAATTGGAGACCATGCGCAGCGGCTCCTGCAGGTCATGCGATGCAACATAAGCAAATTGTTGCAACTCGGAGTTCGAGCGTCGAACTCTGAAAGCGTATCCTGAAGCGATTCTTCTATCTGCTTGCGTCTCGAAATATCTTCGGTGACCAATATAAAATAGTTTGGAGCGTTGAGCTTGTCCCTATGAACTGAGACCGTAATATTTGTCCAAACTAATGAGCCGTCCTTACGCACCATCTTTTTTTCCGAGCGGAAGGTATTCACTTCTCCGATCAACAGCTCGTGCATCAAGCGGACCATTTCTTTTGAATTGTCGGATTTGGGGTATGCACTTTAGTCAGGTGACCACAATATGTTGTGGTCACTGTTTTGAATTCTCTTCGCCTTGATTCCCTAGAAGCGATCTGTATGTTCTCGGTTCCCGACGACCGCTTGTTGAGCCAATCGGAAGAACAGCTTGCCTCTTTGTTGTGAAGTTCGCCGGTTGAATCGGAACGTAAATTCGTCGAGGTAGTAATCGAGATGCTTGTGGCCTACTGCGCCATGCTGAGTACCCAAGAGCCAACGCTTCAAGAGCGATATGGCGCGGTGAACGTGTGGAAGGAGTTCGGTAGCGGCATGCTTTCTGCCGCGCAGCGGAGTCACTTCGTGCACATAGCCCT
>CAVOXB010000011.1:0-818210 GCA_963700305.1 uncultured delta proteobacterium | reverse complement strand
CTGTTTCGGCTTCGGGCTGATGCAGGTGTATTTCCTGTTGTTCGTGGTGCTGCCGATGATGCGTGGCCAGGGCGCGCCGGCGCCGCAGAAGCCGTGGGAAGGCGCCAAAGGCCGGACTGGAAGTCCCGTCGCCAGCACCGTGGCACACCTTCGAGAACCCGCCGAAGCTCGACGCCACGGCCACCCGGGTGATCGGCTGAACTGCGCATGACCACCGAAACGCAACGCAAGGCCAACCTGCGCATGGCCTGGATCCTGGCCGCGATCGCGGTCGTGTTCGGTCTGGGCTTCGTGCTGCGCATTGCCGTGCTCGGCGGCTGAGCAAACGACATGGCTGCCTTCAGTGCCCGATCCCTCCTGCTGGCCGACAACCGGCGCATGCTGGGCAAGCTGCTGGTCATTGCCTTGCTGATGTTCGGCTTCGGCTATGCCCTGGTGCCGATGTACCGCGCCATCTGCGAGGCACTGGGCGTGAACGTGCTGTCGCTGGCCGAGCAGCGCCGGGCTGATGCCGCGGCCGGCCGCAGTCAGCAATACCCAGATCGACATGTCGCGCACGGTGACCGTGGAGTTCGATGCCAACGCGCGCGGCCCCTGGGACTTCAAGCCCGCCAAGACGTCGGTGATGGCGCACCCGGGCGAAATGGCCACGGTGATGTACGAGTTCCGCACAAGCAGAACCGGACCATGGCCGCGCAGGCCATCCCGAGCTACGCGCCCAAGCAGGCGATGGCGCACTTCAACAAGCTCGAGTGCTTCGCTTCAACGAATACACGCTGAAGGCCGGCGAGTCGAAGCAATGGCCGGTGGTCTTCGTCATCGACCCCAAGCTGCCCAGGGATGTGACCACGATCACGCTGTCCTATTCTGGTACCAGTGTTGCGAAATCGTCTCCACATGCGCATGGATGCTGCTATTGGCGCATGTTTGGTAGTCATGAGCCTGAATGCGGCCGCTGCATTCGGTATGCACGTGGTGATCGCCGGAGGATCGTTTTCAGGCGGGACTGCTCTCTTCGGGGCCCTGGGAGCACTGGTGGGAGGTCAAATAGGCCCAAGAATAGCCACCAGAGTGTCGGACCAGACGCTGAAAGAGGTTTTTATTTACGGGTTGTCATTAATAGGCATCCACGTGCTCTTCAATGCATGGTGATCACGAAAGGTAGCCTTGTAGAAGCAAGAGAGGCCTTCGTGCTGTAAACTGTAGTAATCTCGCCTCATATGGAGGCCATAGCTAAAGCTTGATTGAGGAGCTTAAGACTTGTTGGACCAATTTCTCGGATATCTGGTCGAGGCTGCTCGATGGTTACTTATATTGATCTTGAGCCTTGTGTATCCTGATGCATTTTCTCCCTGGACAGGAACCGTGGTGCAAATTGTCAGGCCGGACGAAATCAGAGTCAAGAAGAATGATGCCGAAACAGTGAACGTTCGCATCTATGGAATTGATTGTCCCTTGCCTGAATCCGAGCAGTTCTTCGGAAAGGAGGCATTTCTTTATACTTCCGAAAGGTTAATAGAAAAGACTGTCCAGGTTCAACCGCTTCCCGGGAGGATTGAGGGCGAGTGGTATTGGCCTGAAATCAGGCACGTCGACAAGCTCCACTGGGACAAGACCCCAAAGAAATATGACAGGGTCATAGGCGTTGTTTACATTGACGAGAAGTCTTTCGGCAAAGAGCTTTTGTCCAAAGGGATTGCCTGTGGTGCACAAACCGTTCGTTCCGTTTGAAAGGGGCTACAAACACCTCGAAGACCAGGCCAAAGAGCAAAAGATAGGCTTGTGGGCGTATCCTGATCCTATCCCCCCGTGGAAATTTCAGCACACCCCGGTCATAGATGGGAAATCTGAGACGCGAAGAGTGGGTTCATTTTTGGGTCAGAAAAGATGATAATATTGCAGAATACGGCGAGTCCCCCAGTGCCGAAATGCCCGACCAAGCCGTCAAAGAGCCCGTGGAACAGGCCCAAGCTATGGCTGCCGAAGATAAAGCGCCTGAGCAAACTTCGCTAGGCACTCCGCCGGGTTCCCCGGTAATTCCGTGGGGCGCAGAGCAAGGGGGAACAGACGGAACAGCCGTCCCAATCCCGCCAGCTGCACAGAAATCCAAAACAGCATGCCACAAAGCTCTGAGAGAACTCGACACAAGAATGATGAAACAGAAGTACCTGACAGTGGCTGAATTTATGGGACTTCTCGGGTCGTCATACAGAGAATGCAAGTCAGACAATCAAAATATATATTGTTTCAAATGCACTGTCATAGGTCAGAAAACCGACAGCATCGAAGCGATTGAAATAGATGGTTCAATTTCAGACTATCACTATGGGGGTTGCGGGTGCCCGGAATAATGCATCTTGTCTTTGAAGACCGTGAATGTGAGGTTCGGAATTGCGCTCGGTCCAGGACAAGTCTCGTGTCATCCCGTTGACCTACTGCCAAAGGTGGTAGGGTGGCTGTTCACTATATCATGATGAAAAGTACTGAGCGATATGCGTTTCGGGGTTCGCTGGTAGTGAATCCCGCTCAACCCCGAAACGATGTAGAAGGTTTGTCGAATTATCTTGTTGAGCCCGCTATTACCATCCGCAGTTCGTCAGCGGCCAGTATATCCTCAAATTTGTCGGCAAAGTTCAAAACTCTGTCCCTCATAGCCGCAAGCAATCCTTTCAGTCTTTCGTCACAGGGATTTTCCCTGACTGCGGCAGCGATTCTTTCAATTGATCTGATCCAGTGTTGTTTCTCCGCTGACCACCTCTCTCTTTCTTCCTCAACTATTTGAGCAGCTTCCGGAACGCCAGCGCCGGCTTCGGCTTGCATTAGGCCGGCGTCTCCCTCCTGCTTCAGGGCTGCCAAAGGCAATCCCACTATTTTTCGTTGCAGCCTTTCAGCAATGGCAGTTTCTGCCGGGAGCGTTTCATAAGCGGCAGCTTGCACGGTCAGTGAATAAATCTGATCTCTTACGCTTCGATCAAAAGGATCGATCTCGCCGCCTTTCTTCAGTAAAGCAATGCTACGGTCGAATCGCTTGATCAACTCCAATCTGAACCGATTGTCACGAACCGCCATTGATTTCACCAGCCGCCAGAAATTATTCATTTCATTTCCCGCTATCCCCGCGGATTTCATCGTGCCGATTATTTCAGATTGTCTTGAATAATCCAGGTTGAACTCGGATTTCATGGCTTGTCTAAACAAGAGTTCATTATCGTAAAGAACGAACCGATAAAGGCTGTAATCAGAAGATGCCCTGTATTGGAACATGATCAATTTGCCCGGATCCGAGATGTCACCGAAGGTCTGGAAGGAGCCTTCACGAAATCCTTTATCCGTGGAAACGAATTTCGAGGAGGCATCCGGCTTGAAATCAAAACCTTCTGTAGCTTCAGCAGTCAGCTCTATTCTTATTTTCTGATCTTTCCCCAAGTTGAGGACCGGATACGCATGCCCTGATTCCAAGTGGGCATCAACGTTCAGTTTGGCATCACGAGCAATCAAGAAATAGAGAATAGTGCCATCCAGTGAGATGAATTTTTTATTATCGATGATTCCTTTGGCGCTGTAGCCCTCGAGAGCGTCGTATTCTGTGAGAGCTTTGCGCCTGAGGAAACCAAACAGTTTTTCCGCCTTATCTTTGTCCGTGGTTTCTTTGCTGATTTCTCTCAAAGCTTCTTCGCGGATCCCCTGAAGGTCTTTTAGAACGCGCTTCTGGTCTTGGGCCGAATCAACTGAAGCGGCTGCAAATGCTTCGTATGGATCTTGAGCGGCCTTTATTCTTACATTCTCAGGGTTGCAGAAAAAAAACTTGTAAACATTATTCGGCAATTCAGGGCGATCCGGCACTCGTTCTGTGCTTGCCGTAAAGGTCCTCAGCTCGTCGAGTATTGCCTGGCGCAATGTTTGGTCCAAAATGACTGACGAGTTTTGCCTTTTTGCCGCAGTAGTGCCCAGCTCGCCCAGCGTGCGTTCCGTTGATGCTCTCAGAGATTGAACGATGGCTTCGCCTTCGGTTTCGCCCTGCATTAACTTGAATACCGACTGCGCCCAATCGTAGGGTTCGGACGATGCCAGCACTGATTCGTAAAGCCTTTTCATAAGATACGGATTTCCCCTGAGCTTTGAAGTTGGGGCGAGTGCAGCTCTTGCGTACAGTCCTGACTGCGGCCGAAAAGTTGCCCGTATCTTCGTACCTCCAGCCCAACAAGCATATGGAATCATAAACATCCTGGGTATTAAGACTCCGGGACTTGTTAAGATAACTATCCCCTTCGTTCATATATCCCATTCTGTAGTACCTGTTGAGCGAGATACTGGTATGCCTCGGGGTAATCCGGTTTAGCGAGGGCCGCGCGCAAGAGATAATCGACCGCGTCTATATGCTGGGCTGAATCGCCCATTTTCGCCAACCCCATTTTAAGGAGGGCAAAATAATTCTCCGGGTCCTGCTTGAGGACGTCCTCGAATTTTTCTATCGTTTTGGCAGAAGAAGGACTGCTTTTTTCAGCTTGGAAAGCCTGAAGTAGGAGTTGTTCTACGTTTACATTGGCCGCCTGAATGGGCCAAGCCCAGAAAAACACCAGAACGCAAGCCAGAGCAGCGCCTTTTATTTTCATCGGTTTCCCCCTATGGAAAGCACGGATGATTTTGTCATATCAGAAATAACCCGTTTTGTCAATAATTTACCTGAACCCGGTCCGAGTAAGCCAGCTATGACGCGGGCAATCGCAGGAACGAGCAGCACCAGGAGCTTGTTATCGATCTCAATGCTCGGCGAAGCGCAATCAATAAGCCACAGATAAGATGAATCCATCCTGGCGCATTTGGATCAGGCTGTGGGGCTTTTCGAGACTGTCTCAAAACTAGAAGTCGACCAGAAATCGTGTTACTGAACTCCAGATTTCTCGTTCCCGGGCTCTGCCTGGGAATGCCTGACTTGGAGGCTCTGCCTACATTATAATGTTGAAATAACAGCCGCTTTGCCTGGCAGAGCCCGGCAGACATGGATTCCGAGGCGGAGCCTGGGAATCAGGACTATGACGACTTTCGTGGCACCATATCGACCATGGTCGGACTTTTGAGACTGTTTCTTCCACCCCGCCATTGCGGCATTTCGGAGCAGGCAGGCAGGAAAGCCCTTCCCACAGGAGCTCTCTGTCCCTGGATAAGAATTATCACCCCGAGCGTCTGCCCTGAATGTTCCTTAATCACCTTTACAATCGCGTGCCGAAGTCAGATGATATTTGTTGATTTTTCGCCACTTTTCATGTATAGATGAAGCTATTCGGTGTAACTTTCGCTATAAAGATGTCTGAAAATGTTCTCACCGGCCTAGTCCGGAAGGAGAGAATATGATGACCAAAAAGGAACGTCTTCCTAGTTGGTTTCCTTTCTTTTTTCATGATAGCGCTGCCAGCAAGTCTGGTTCAGGCGCAGCAGACTTCACAGGAAAAAGTTCGCGAGGGCTATTACGAGATTACTCTCAAGAGTCCGGATAAGAGAAGGATTAATATAGACGAACTCGTCCGCGATAGAGACCTGAATCCTGCGGCCCTATATAGAGTCAAAACCGGCGGGTATCTCGCCTTTGATGAATCCGAATGGGTCGATGGCATCGAATTCAAAGTCTATGACGTTCCTGTGACGGACTTGCCACATACAAAAGATTTGCGGAACTGTTGTCCGAAATCAACCAGAAAATCTGGGATATTAAAGAACTTCTGAGCCGTTACGACATCATGGCACTGCATCTGATGAACATCTGCGACAGAAAAAGGTTCTCTGATTTGCAAGGGATAGACGAGAATGTCATCGAATATTTGACAGCTTACAAGAAACTTGAAATCCTTAGAGCTCTTGCAGTAAATTCTCTTAACAAATTTGTGAAGGAGCGATCCTGTAGAGACCAATTTGCTGAGTATTCCAAGACCTTGGACATTTACAGAAGGCAGCTGGCGGAAGTCACGAAGAATGTTGATCGCCTTAGCAGGCGAACGCTGACACTGTCTCAAGATGTCAAGGCTGCGCCGGAAACTCCTCGACCCGAACTACCGGCAGCTCCAGGAGGCCAAAGACGGGTCCCTCGTCCAAGGTAAGAACAACATTTTTCCGGGATGGGTCGCACACAGCGGCCCTCCCGCATTTTAACTAAGCAGCCTCATTCCATTGCCTCTCTCCGAAAAACCAATAAACTATTCCCACGAAAACCAGCAATCTCAATGTGAGAATTCCAAGACCCGATCAGATTTGGGGTCCAAGGAACCTTTGCACGTTTGCGCCATCTTACTGGCGGGAGGTCAGGCCCGGAGAATGGGTGGAATCAATAAGGCGCTGCTGCGAATACATGGCAAAACAATCATAGAAATCACCGCGTCTGTCTTGAAGCGTATTTTCCCCGAAGTCATCATAATTACCAATTCTCCAGACGATTTTGGTTTTCTGGGTTTTCCCATGCACAAAGACTTGATTCCCGGGAAAGGATCGTTGGGAGGTCTGTACCACCGGACTCAGTCTCTGCAAAGGAGACTGGGCATTTCTTGTCGCATGCGATATGCCGTTCCTCAACGAGGATGTGATTATTCACATGTTGAAGCATTTAGGCGACTCAGATATCGTGATTCCAAAGATTCATGGATGGCTGGAGCCGCTTCACGCGTTTTATTCAAAAACATGTTTGCCGCATATAGAAGGACTCCTGGCCGAGGATGACCTTAAGATTTTGAATTTCTTACATAAGGCAAAAGTTGTAGAAATAGGTGAGGAAGAACTGGTTTGTTTCGATCCCGGACTAAGATTTATCATGAATCTGAACACGCCTGAAGACCTGGAGAATGCGCGCCGGATTGTTGCCGACAGTCTGGACCGGTGATCGTTTCGCAAATGGGTCATCATTGAAATCAAGGACAAGGCGCAGAATTGGGACATATCGACACGCATTGCTTGTCGAAAGAATTCTTGTTCATTTCCGTATTCTCTCACCGTAATACGATCAGTCGGTCACTGTTTTGTGACGGTTCGCCCATGTGAAGGTGTTTGAAGACCATCAGTGTTTTGAGGTTGGCAATCGCGTTTCAAATCAAGCCAGGATTTGCAAGGGAATTCTCTCTGAAAGATCAATTCAACTGGGAACACGATGTATGCTCACAGCTCGGCTCCAACGGCTTCTTCGGCCCGTTCGACCTCGACGGAAGCAACAATCCTGGATGATACGGGGGAACCCTCGGAAGCTGGGCTTCCATGGGCGTTTGATGCACCGTTAGCCGATGATGCCAGCGCTTTGGAATCAGACCCGTTCATTCCTTCCCTCCATGAGATGTCATGCCCTGCTCTTCATGAACCCTTGAATCTCCTCGTGGTATTTCAGATGCCTCGTCATGGATATGTTCGAGTTACTCCTGCAGGCCCTCAGGACCGTATTTGCCCTGCATCATCTTTCCGTACTCGTAGATCTTGGTAATGTCGTGCCGCTCGACCTTCTCTTCCGTGTTTTTGTCGATCCATTCGTGCAATTCCAAATAATCCTTGCCGGTCCTACGGCGACTCGTTTCTGCGGGTTTCTCGATGCTGGGCATGGTGTGCTCCTCCTGGGGAATCACTTTCTACGAAAATATTCGTAGAGGTCGTCGAACAGAGCTGAGCCTCGATCCAACCGAGCCTCATCAGGCTTGCGGGAGGCCACGATTCCGTCGAGCAAAGCCGAGAGTCCGGCAGTCTCGGGTTTCCTGAATTTTGTTTCCTTCAGATCGAGGTCGTGTACGATCTTGCCGATTTCTGCGAGGGCTTTGTCATGTACGGTGAAACGCTGGACAAGGACCTCGAAGCTGCAGAGATCGCCTTCGTGGGTGAACTCTCCTTCAAACATGTCGAACCGCAATTCTCCAGTCTTCGGACGGTAGCCTCGCTCAGAAACGAACCTGAACGAAGCTTCAGGATCTATGAAGCGGCTAATGAGCCATGCGCAGGCTATCCGGTCCACGTACACCCCTTTACGCGTCACCCAGGTACGTCCTCGGAACTGAGTGAGATCCGATGTGTCCAGCTGTTTCGACTCCGAGTCCGTGCGACTCAATGCTTCTGTGAGCCTGAACTCAATCTTTTCCAACAGGGTCGATGCCGCCTCGCGGCCTTGGGCCCCGAAGAAGTCCAGGTTAGCGACAACCGAGAATCTTTTCTTGAGACGCGCTAAAGCAGCTTCCAGTTCGGATCGATCCTCGTCCGTCATCGACGCGCCAGGTGGAGCGGTGTCGAGGACGACCTTGGCCTCGTCGGCAATCTGTCCATAATCCGCGTCACGCGCTGTCCGGAAAAGACCTTCCACCTGGTCGTCCGTCAATCCCTCGACAAAACTCGCCGCACAGATCGAAGCCTCAGCTCCTGCCTGCACTATTTCCCTGAGAAGCCATTGAAAATCCTCAAGGGTCTGTTCGTTCCTGGGAATGACGTACACGGAGTTCTTTATGGCTACAGCGCCAAGGGCCTGCAGCCTCCTCCAAATCTTGACCCTTAGGTAGCCGGGCTTCGGGGGAATCTGGTGGATGAGAAGCAGCCATTTTCCGTCAAAGCATTCGGTCATCGTCACACCTCGTTGCAACACTTGACATGATGATGATGCAGTTGTATCTTGATGTCAAGAGGTCGCATGGGTTGATGGAAAAATCCTCAGTCGCAAAGCCGACAGAGGCTCTGCGGAACCGAAGACTGAATGGGCGAGTCCACCTGAGGACAATCAAAGAGGAGGTATTCGTCATGTCCGATAGAAACGAAAAGAGGGGGCAGATTGAGGAAACCGCACCGGCGGGATCAAAGGAAGCACGGGCAGCGGGTCCACGCGCGCACATCGAAGACCGCGTGAGACGGGTATTATGTCGCGTATGCCAAATTCCAGTGGTTGGAGAGGCTCCTTTCTGCAAAGATCACGAGCTGCCTGTGCCGTAGCACTGACCTCGGAGGCCTCAGTCTTCCGCGGGGATTCTGAAATTTGATGGTCACGGTCGTAGTCTCTTGGGAGGATCTCATGGCTAACTCAGTTCGGACGCACATTGGGCGTCTCCCCGGTTTCCTGGCGTTGCAGCGCAGCACGGTAGGAGTGCTCTCTATCGTGATCCTCGTGGGGATGGGCGAACGTATGGCCGAGCGGTTCCTGCCCATCTACATGATGGCCCTTGGGGGAGGTGCTCTGTCCATTGGTTTCTTGAACGCCATGGACAATCTGTTGTCCGCACTTTACTCGTTTCCCGGAGGCTATCTGTCGGACCGGATCGGAGGCAAGAAAGCGCTGGTGGTGTTCAATCTCGTGGCCATGACTGGGTTTGCCATCGTGATTTTCGTGCCCACCTGGCAGGCGGTCTTGATCGGTGCAGTGTTGTTCATTTCGTGGTCTGCAATATCTCTCCCTGCCACCATGAGTTTGATGTACCAGGTACTCCCTCACAACAAGCGCACCATGGGCGTGACCATGCACTCTCTGGTGCGCCGTATTCCCATGGCCTTGGGCCCCATTCTCGGAGGCCTTTGTATTAGCGCTTGGGGAGAGCGTGAAGGGGTCCGGATCGCGTTTATAGCAGCACTGGTGTTGGCCGGGGTGGCCCTAATTCTTCAGCAGATCCTAATTGAAGACAGGGGGAAATCCGATCCTACCAACGAGTGCGAACTCGTGCCTGAGAAAAATCCCTTGAAGATGTTTAAATTGATGAGCCCCCAGATGCGGGGGTTGCTGGTGACTGATATTCTGATACGGTTCTGCGAGCAGATCCCGTATGCCTTCGTGGTCGTCTGGTGCATGAAGGTCGTCGCAGAGCCTGTGACCGCAGTCCAGTTCGGGCTCCTCACCAGCATCGAAATGGCTACGGCAGTGCTGGTGTATATTCCTGTGGCCTATCTGGCCGATAAGGGAACCAAGAAACCCTATATCCTTATCACATTTGGCTTTTTCACCCTTTTCCCCCTGGTGCTCATGTACTGCAGGAGCTTCGAGTGGTTACTCCTGGCCTTCATAGTGAGGGGACTCAAGGAATTCGGAGAGCCAACTCGCAAGGCTTTGATCATGGATCTCGCTCCCGACTCCTGCAAGGCAGGCATGTTCGGCCTGTATTACCTGATTCGAGACGTGATCGGCTCCATAGCTGCCTTCGGCGGCGCTCTGCTCTGGGAGATCAGCCCGGAAACCAATTTCTTGGTGGGGTTCGCTTTTGGCGTGCTGGGCACCATTGGATTCGCGATCTACGGGAAGGATCTGGAGGAAAAGCCTGATCCCATACGGGCCATGTAACAGGCCCGGAGAGTTTTTTCGTGCTACGGAGCGTTTGGTTCAATTCTTCAAAAAGAGGAGACGTGAAGATGGCCGATTCTATAACTACCGAGGAACTGAAAGCCCTCATGGGCGGCGACCGGCAACCGGCTCTCTTTGATGTACGAAGAAAAGCCGACTTCGAGGCTGCTCCAAAGAAAATCGAAACCGCTGCCTGGCTTGATCCGGAAAAAGCCGACGAATGGATTGCTGAACTACCTCAGGACAGAGCAGTTGTGGTGTACTGCGTCAAAGGGGGTTCCGTAAGCCAAGGAATAGCTGACCGTCTTCAGCAACAACATCAAAACGTCAAGTTCCTCCAAGGCGGAATCAAGGCATGGGTTGAACTCGGCGAACCCGTGGAGGAATGAAGAATGAAATGGATTACCCGCGAGAACGCGAAAGTCGACCGCATCGCATGCCCATGGCTGATAAAGCGCTTCATCGACAAGGACGCAGAGTTCTCTGTTCGTCCCCAAAGATCGGGTGCTTTCAGAAGCCGACAATCCAGGGGGCTATTCCTTTTGATGTTGCCGGGGTAGAACTAGGCCACGCGGATGGATGGTGCTCTTTTGAAAGCATCATAGCCAAATATGGCCTTACGGACAACTCGGCCCTTGCCCGTATGGCAAAGATCATCCATGCTGCAGATGTGTCCGCTGATCTGGCCAGCTCACCGGAAGGGGCCGGCCTGAAAGCTATAGCCCATGGTTTTTCTCTCCTTCATGGGCCCGACGATTACAAGAAGATGGAGCTCGAGTTCCCCCTTTACGATGCCCTTTATGCGTGGTGTAAGGACAAGATGAAATAGTCCCTATGAAGAAAGGGCAGCAATTCGGTTCTGAGTCAAGGAGATATGACGTGGAAGAGGAAGACAAAAGGAAGACCCCCGCGCTGAACCGGTCTGTGAAGGTGTCCCACTGAAAATGGTCACGTTCCGGGAGGCCTTTTGGGTATGGGTCCGGGTAGCACTCAACAGCTTTGGCGGCCCGGCTGCCCAGATAGCGGTGATGCACCGTTACTTGGTGGAAGAGAGGCGTTGGATCAGTGAAGAGCGCTTTCTCCACGCGCTCAATTACTGCATGCTTCTCCCGGGACCTGAAGCGCAGCAGTTGGCGACCTATATCGGATGGCTACTCCACAAGACCAAGGGAGGGATTGTAGCAGGGACACTGTTTGTACTACCCGGTTTTCTTTTTCATGCTCGTGTTGAGCATCCTGTATGCCGGTTATCAGAACCTGAGTGTAGTGCAATGGCTCTTCTTTGGTCTCAAACCGGCCGTATTGGCAATCGTCCTCGAAGCCGTCCTCCGGATCGGAAAACGGGCCCTGAAAAACAGGCTGATGATCACATTGGCCGGGGTGGCGTTTGTGGGGATCTTCTTTTATGACGTGCCGTTTCCCGTCATCGTGCTGTCTGCCGCGGTCATCGGCTTCCTGGGAGGCCGTTTCCGACCCGACGCCTTCGCTGTGTCTCAGCCGGACACAAACGGTCAATTGACATGCGATGGACCTGCTATAGATATCCTCTTGGATAGAGGAAACCTGGAGCATGTCCGTCCCTCCCTCGTGCGGTCTATGAGGGTCCTGCTTGTCTGGTCGGTGCTGTGGTTGGGTCCGATACTCCTGATCTTCCTCTATCTCGGATCACAGAACGTCTATTTTCAGGAGGCGATCTTCTTCAGCAAAACCGCTGTAGTGACCTTCGGAGGAGCTTACGCTGTTTTGGCCTACGTCGCTCAGCAGGCGGTCGATTTCTATGGCTGGATGAAACCGGGTGAAATGTTGGACGGCCTGGGCCTGGCAGAGACCACCCCTGGGCCTCTCATCCTGGTCCTGCAATTTGTCGGTTTTTTGGGGGCATACCGAAACCCCGGCGGACTTGATCCCATGCTCGCCGGAGTATTGGGATCAGGGCTTACCGTCTGGGTGACCTTCGTCCCGTGCTTCCTCTTCATATTCCTCGGTGCGCCTTACATAGAGGCGCTGCGGGGAAACAGATCGCTTAAAACGGCAATGTCTTCCATCACCGCAGCCGTCGTAGGGGTCGTCCTCAATCTGGCGGTCTGGTTCGCTCTGAACACCATCTTTGGGTCGCTTCGGGACGTGTATATTCTTGGGGCTCATTTGCAGATCCCTGTCTTGGACACCATCAACATGCCTTCGCTTTGCATTGCCGTTGTGGCGCTGCTGGCTCTCTTTCGCTTCAAGATCGGAATGATCTCCACCATTGCGGGGTGTGCGGCCCTTGGGGTGGCGTATCACGTTATCAAGATGTTCGTCGGGTAGGACGAATCGGGAAAAACACAGCGCTACGACGTGCTGATTAAAACAGGCTTTGTCGCCCTTTCGGACCACTGAAACATTCGTCGCTTGCTACCTCGCAAAAGGCTACAGGTAAGTTACCATGGAAAAATCTCTGAAATCTCCTTTGGAAGGCGGTGTTGATGCCCCGTCGCGAGATGTGGGGCCGAAGTACACCGGAAAGCATAGCTTTTTCAAAGAACTCCTCGACCACAACCGCAGGGCTCTAACGCTCCTGGCGGATCTTGAGCGAGACCTATTACGCGAACCAGCCATTCACGGTTCAACAGATCAAGAGCCATTGTGATGACCTCTATTCCGAGGTGCACGCAATTATCCGCTGCCTCCAGGGCTTGTCCGGTAAAGAATACCGAAATGCTATCGCATGTCTTGGCCGGAATTCGGCGCACCGTCCGGGATGAGCTCGCACCGAAATTTTCCTCGATAACCGACAGCCTGATCCTTTCTCTGGAAGAGGTCAATTCCGAACATCTCAGAGCCGTTGGAGCAAAAGCTGCAAATATAGCCATCATCAAGCGAGAGTTGGGCCTAGCGGTTCCCGAAGGATTTGCAGTCACCTCTGCCGCCTATGAGCGCTTTGTCCGAGAAACAGGACTTGCTGGAGAGATCGAGGCCGCTTTGGCAGAGATCGACCCGGACAGTCTTGATACGCTGGAGGCTACCGGACAACGCATCCAGTCTCGCATCATGGAAACGGAGGTTCCTGATTCAATTAGAAGGGAGCTGGTTCGGGAATACGAAGAGCTTGAAAGAGAACCCTTTCAGGGGTTATGGTCGCGGTACGCAGCAGTGCGGTCGGTGAAGACAGCGAAACCTCTTTCGCCGGACAGTATACGTCAGTCCTGAACGTGACCGGAGACAATCTTGTTGAAGCGTACAAGACCGTGGTAGCGAGCAAATATTCGGCATCTGCACTCTCTTATCGTCTTTTTCACGGCCTTGATGACAGGGAAACGCCAATGTGCGTCTTGGTTTTGGCTATGGTGGACGCATGGGAAAGTGGGGTACTTTATACGGCGGACCCGGTTTCCGGAGATGTGCGGCGGATGAAGATCAATGCCGTTAAAGGCCTCGGGGAAGCTCTCGTGGGTGGGGAAGCCTCTGCACACGCGACGTATCTGCTGGACAAAGACAGGTTTTCGATAGTGGAGGAGGAGTCCGTTGCACAGCTTGCTCCGGCTTTGTCATCGCACCCCTTCTGAGACGGGAGAAAACGGCGGACATGCGATTCTTAGAAACTCTGGGATTGCGGTAGAATTCTGGAGAATCATTTTGGCCGCCCCCTTGACATCGAATGGGCTGTGGACCAATCCGCGCAATTGTACATACTCCAGTCCCGTCCTCTACTCCTGTACAAAGAAGACGAACCGTCAGCGCAGGAAACGGCACTCGATTACCCCAGCCATGAGGTGCTGATTGAGGGAGGAAAGTGCGTATCCGGAGGAGCAGTCGTGGGGAAAGTCCTCCTTCTCAAGGCCGGTGAAGATTCAGATTACGCAAAGCGCCTGGAAGGAGACGCGATCCTAGTTACCCATGCGGCTTCTCCGCAACATGCGAAAGTCATCGCAAGAGTCAAGGGTATCGTCACAGATGTCGGCAGTATCACCAGTCACCTTGCTTCGGTTGCCAGGGAGTTCGGTGTTCCTGCTCTCTTTGATACTAAATGTGCCACATCGAAACTCGTCGATGGCGAGGATATTACGTTATGGGCCAGCCAATCCAGGGTCTATAGAGGAGTGGTAGAAGACCTTTGCAATCCGTGCGCCAGGTAAAACGCCCCATCTTCGCAAGCCCCACGCACCTGAAGATGCAGGCGGTCTTGGACAGTATCTCGCCTTTGAACCTGACCGATCCAGAGGCCGCTGAGTTCTCTCCGGAAGGGTGTCGAACCATCCACGACATCATTCGATTTACCCATGAGCAGGCCATGCGGGAAATGTTCGGGTATGGAGACGTGGCTGAACGGGTGTCAGGAGCCCTCAAGATGAAACTGAGCATCCCTTTGTGGCTCTATCTCATAGATCTCGGAGGGGGACTACGCGGGGACGTTGCGGCCGGGGCGACACCTGATGCCCAAAGCATAACATCTGTCCCCTTTGCGGCCATCCTGCGGGGCCTGTATCACCCGGGAATAAACTGGAAAGCGACCATTGGTATCAGTGCACGGAATCTGATGGACCTCGTTGCCGGGGGTGCCGGGCCGCAGACGGGAGATGTCCTCGGGCAGTCCGAGCTACGCTCTTATATCTGACGACTACATGAATTTCAATGCACGCTTCGGGTATCATTTTGCGACTGTGGACTCACTGTGCGGCGAAGACCCTAACCAAAACTACGTGACCCTTCAATTTGCAGGAGGGGTTGGATCGTATTACGGCAAGTCGCTACGAATCCGATTCCTCGGAGAAGTCCTCCAGCGGCTGGGTTTTACTGTTCAGGTCAAGGGTGATCTCATCGAGGCATCGCTCGGACGCATCGACCGGTGGCTATGGAGGCTGCCCTGGACCAATTGGGAAGGTTGCTGGGGTCCAGCAGACTTATGGACATGGGAATCGCCAATCAAGAAGAGATCCCTCAACTGATCGAGTCCTTTTTCAAGGAGGACTATAATTTCCTGGAAAGAAAGCGGCCTGATGAACCGCCCGATTTCTACATCAGTACGGGCCATTGGAGGCAGGCGGAATCGGATGGACGCACGGTATGCCTCTCAGACGGATCTACAGTACGCCACGTGGGTATCCTCTCGTGCCGCCGGACTGATGGGAAGATTCGTAGGCAGCCGGTACCAAGAATTTCTGGACAACATAGGAGCCTATTACTATTTCCCACTGGTTGTTAGAAAAGGAAGTCTGCTCAATGATGAGGGCGTGGCAAGCGTGAGGGTTAGGCTTCGCACCGGTCTCATTGATCAGGCGGGCGGCATTGCGTTCGGCACCCGAGACGTGGGCAACTACTTCGTCTTCAGAATCAATGCGCTTGAGAACAACGCCATCCTATTCGAATTCAGACACTCGAAAAGATTCCAGCTTGCCACAGTGGATATTCCTGTTGCTTCAAATAGATGGTACCATCTGAGGGTAGAAGATCGCCGGCTCGCATGTGCAAGCCTATCTTGATAGCGAGTTGCTCATCGACTATGAAGCGAGTCGAACCATGGAGGGATATCTCGGACTATGGACCAAGGCGGATTCGGTAACGGAATTCGATTCCCTGAGAGTGGAATAAGGTCAAACCAACGTGTTTCTTGAGACACTGCCTTTCCATAACAAATGATCAATTTTGGAATCGCGCTGGACTGAGGCAAGGGCCAAAATCGCGGGCGTTGTAATAGTTAAGATTTTATCTGATTCCTGCTATACGCCAGGAATTTAGAAGGAGAAAAGTCAGAAAAGGTCTTAACTACTATATTTTAGTAAACCGAGAAAAAGACTACAGGCTTTCTATGCTAAGGACAAAGCCTGAGACAATGTCAGTTCTTGCCCATTTCCTGCGCTTCGGCGCAATGCCGCAGCCTGATCCAAGAAAAGCGTTGGTCACACGTGCGGGAAAGTCTCAACCACCAAGGAAACACCATTCCCTGCGCAGGTCTCTTGAGGAAGCTTGGAATAAGTGCTGCCGTTGGTACGGAATATCTAATCTTGCACTATCACTTCATTGCCTTTTCCTCAAAAATATAGCGGAAAAACTGCTTCATGGCTTCCCAAGACCTCTTTGCGGCCTTCTCGTTGTAAGCATTCCCTTTGGATTTGTCGGTGCCCGCTTGGGGTTGAGTGAACGAGTGGACGGCATCGCCATAGTATATCATTTGCCAATCCACGTTCCCTTTTCGGAGTTCTTCCTGGAAGGCAACTATATCCGGGGCTTTGACAAAGGGATCGTCCGCTCCATGGAGTGCAAGGACTTTGGCTTTGATATTTTTGCCATCCTCCGGAGCGGGGCTGTCCAGCCCGCCGTGGAAGGAGACCACACCAGCTACGGGCGCTCCACTTCGGGCAAGCTCCAACACGGTGGTTCCGCCGAAACAGTAACCAATAGCTGCAATGCGATTATGGTCGACGTTTGGGTTCTTTTTGAGTTCATCGAGCCCCGCTAAGACTCTTTGTCTGAGCAATTTCCGGTCTGTCTTATATTTGGTGGCTTCTGCCGAGGCTTCCTGGTTGTTTGCGGGTCGTACACCCTTGCCATAAATGTCCGCGGCAAAAGCCACATAGCCCATGTCGGCAAGTCTGTCGGCGATGTCCGCGTACAGGTTTTCTCACCCCCATCCAATCGGGAACGATCAGCACCCCCGGTTGTTTTCCCTCGATACCTTTCTTAACTGCGAGGTAGCCTTCCAGCACCGTAGCTCCATCGCGGTAATCCACCGGTTGCGTTTGGAGTTCAGCGAATGCCATGACAGGCCACAAAACAACAGCAAGTAACAATAGAGCTCTTTTCATGTTGGCCTCCTCAAATCGTACAGGTCACTCAGCGGTTTGCTTCTGGACTATTTGATGCCAACCATGGAGCAGCGATTCATCATCCATCAACGTTTCTCGCTTCACTCATGCTGCGGTGGCCGCCACAAAGTGCATCATGCGGATTCTCTCTTGGTAGGAGCTCGCAGGTATCATTCGCCACGAGCCCGGACAACTCGCTTTTTCTAACGTACCGGAATTTTTGAATCTCTCGCACAGC
Organism: uncultured delta proteobacterium; assembly: GCA_963700305.1. GTDB lineage: Bacteria > Desulfobacterota > Desulfomonilia > Desulfomonilales > Desulfomonilaceae > Desulfomonile. The sequence continues at coordinate 800,926 of CAVOXB010000011.1, read as the reverse complement.
GGGAGCATCCCAATGAGCAGAAACAAATATCCTAATTCGGTCGATAGAGAGGTGCGTCATGCCCCGAAGTGAATTGATAGCTGGATTGGCTATGATTTTGGCTCTGGTCGTCGCACAGTCGCCCGCGTGGGCTTTGAATTATGCCTACAACGGCGACGGTGCGGGTGTCACATACCTTGCCCAGAATTTTCATCCTTCGTCTGAAATTCCGATTCTTCAGGGGAAGAATGATGATCCTCCTCCGCACAAAAGAGCGGATGACCCGCCGCCTCCCAAGAGAGGCGACGATCCCCCGCCGCATGGCTAAGCAGAGACAAGATGAACTCGGATTAGAGTGACCGGTCAATGGTGCGACCGGTCACTCGTGCATTGGAGTGGTCTCGACCATTTTGAATCAAGGTTATACCATGAAGATCAAAACACGATCTCAGATGGCACTAGGAGGAACCCAATGTCATTAAGGGAACAACTTTTGTAAATCAACAGGATGTCACGCGAGACGATACCAAGGCGGATCATGGAGGTCATTCGCAAACAGATCGATGATCTTGCGGAACTCGGTGTTCTGGGGCATTGTGTAAAGATCTTTTCCGGAATGCCTGATTCAGTGTTGTTTGACACCCAAAGGAGGGCTGTATTCCTGAAAGAAACTCTGGCCAAGGGGGCTTTAGTCATAAGCTTCTATCGAGGAGGCTGGTGACGGTATTGTCGCGCATAGTTGCGGTCCTTGCAGCTCACTCTTCCTCAAATTGCAGGCTGGAGACGCAAGAGAAGACGAGTCACAATAGGAAAAAGAGGGTCCCTGCTTCACGAGGAATGTCGAGACAAATGGGAAAGGACCGCAGAAACATGAAGAAAATAGCGATGATTGTTATGGGCGTGGTGCTAGCCACAGGCAGTGTACCCGCTCAATCCGAGAAGATGTCCTGGAACTTTGGTACTGACAAAGTGGGCGCAATTGCCAAAGGATTCACCAACGATGTAGGCAAATGGCAAGAGGTGTCTGACAATACCGCTCCTTCACAGCCCAATGTGCTGGCTCAGCTGGCAAAAAGCTCCGATTCAACCTTCAATATTACACTTGTTACCGACACCAACTACAAGGACGTGGACATCACGGTAAAGATGAAAGCCATCGCAGGTAGTGCAGACCAGGGCGGGGGCATCGTGTGGAGAGCAAAGGACGTCAAGAATTACTACGTCGCCCGGTACAACCCATTGGAAGATAATTATAGGCTCTATCATGTTGTAAACGGACAGCGTTCCGAACTGAAAAGCGCCGATATTCCACACACTCCCGGCTGGCATACGCTGCGAGTCTCAATGACTGCCGATCACATCGAGTGCTATTACGACGGCAAAAAATATTTGGATGCTAAGGATTCCACCTTCAAGGAAGCGGGCAAGATAGGTCTGTGGACGAAATCTGACGCCCAGAGTTATTTCGACGATCTTGAAGTAAGCGGAAAACGTTGATAACGCAAGTTCGATGATACTCGAAGGTTTAGGCGATGGGTTTCGTTTTCTTTCCATGCCCGGATCTGGATCTTTACCGCGGGAATCTTGAGAGCCTCTGATCAGGGCATTTGGGAAACGTTTGATTGTTAAAAGTTCTTCGGTTCCTGTATCCTAAACAGGCCTGTTCCAAGACAGTCTGAATTTTGGTTTCGGGTTGTTCGGTGAGGGCTCATGTTTCATTCGACATTCGTCCGGTTCTTCCTGGTGACGTTCGTGTTGAACGTGTTCTTCGGGGCAAGTTCATCCTCAGCCTGGGAATTCTCAATGGAAGGCGAAGTCCTCTGGAAGAATCGATTTGTAGGACAGCTCGGATCTAGGGGGTTCTTCGGGAAGTATGACCTGGATAATAGTTCTACGCCAGGCAATTACGCCTCTGTCAACGGCTGGGCTAGCGGTAAACTCAATGATCTTTCGTCATCCAGTGGAGCTGCGGACCAGGTTATGGAGACGAATGTCCTGACTGACTTGAGGTTAAACCCTGCCATGATGCTGAGAGGCGAATATCGCATCGGAGCCTTCGGAGACCCTGTCGCGTCGTCATACACCAATTCCACGAGTCCGGGAGTTCAGGTTGCTATCTCAGAAGGACAGTGGACTATGTGGTGGTTTCTCAGCCCAAACGCCCTGGGGCATCGCGGTTTACGGAAAGAGACCTTTCAAATTCGGATGCGGACTCCAGTACAACGGCGCCGAGGATCTGACTTCCGAATCATTGCTACTGGTTGCACCGACAGGTCCATTTAGAATCGGAATCGGTTTCTATCCTTGGAGACAACAGCCTGACAATCCCTTCAGACAGGATCAGCCCAACAACTCCTTCCCTGGACCTCCTGATAACCCGTACTTTAATCCTTTGGACACCAATGCGACGCTAGCCGTGTCATCTGTTGTGTTTCTCACCTATGACGCCGGACCGCTGTCCGCGGGCATATTAGCGGAATACTTCAGCTATCACAGAGGGCCCGAATCCCAGCGGATCCAAAGCAACCGAGCATCTTTTTCCACGAGCGATATCGTCAGCACCGATGGCGGAATCTTCGTGAAATATTATAACGGAAGGTATTTCTTCAATGCAGAGTTGGATTGGGTAAACAAGACAACCAAGTTTCAGCGATCTCTGAATGGCACTTTCTTTGGAGTTCCTGACCGAACGGACGGAACCGGAAGTCTGTTTGCGCCTCGGTACATCGAAGCCTGGAGGTGGATGGTGGAGACGGGGTTCATGGCGGGGCCGCTCAGGGCATCTTTCATATACGCTTGGTTGCCGGGTCCTGACAGGAGACACGGAACTCTCATAGACAGGCAGCCGCACTTCTACGGCTTTGCCAACAACGGGCTATTCATGCCGTACAGCCTTGTCATGAATTTTTATTACGGTGGAGGCTTGAACTTGCACAACCTGAACACGGACGGGTACTTGAACGACGCCTCGATCTTGGCTGCAAGACTGGACTGTGCTGTTGCGTCGAACTTGAACGTCTCCTGTAGCTTCTGTTGGGTTGACAGGGCCGCTGCCCAAGGTTACGGATGGGGATTCATACGCCCAGCCCCCACAGGAAACAGGGTTCAATTCCAGAACTTGAGCACAATTAATGCAGCTAGGCCGGATGCACCTTCTATCCCTGACAACAACATGGGGTGGGAGATTGACGCCGGTGTAGACTGGCAATTGCTGGATAAATGGACCGTAAGAATGGCAGCAGGCTACTGGCAACCGGGAAGGTGGTTCAATTATGCCTGCATTGATAAGACCGTTTCTAATTGGGACAACCCCTCGTCAGCCAATCAATTCGGGATCAATCCCAACAGAGTTATCGATCCTGTCGTCGGCATCAGGATCTTGCTCACCGTTGAGTTTTAACAGACCGGCAGAGTTCATTGCCGGTGGACTACATAGGATGTTCAGGCCAATGAGAAAGGCATGTATATGTTTCCTGGCACTCTTCATGATCGCAGGGACCTTGACGCTGATCTATTTGGAGAAGAGTGAGGCACAAGCCCAACAGCAGCCTGTAGAGAAACCGAAGAAATTCGTTTCGAAATCCAAGGACTTACCACAAGGAACGGCTACTCCGTCAGCCGAATGTGGCGAGTGCCATCAGGCAATCTACCGGGAGTATGCATTCGGATTTGGATCTGATATTTCTTATAAGCCGATGGCTTACAAGGACCCGAAGCAAGAATTACTCTCTCTTCCGGGAAGAGTACCTGACTGCTGGATCGGCACACTCATTTTCGGGAACCGATCCCTGGCCCATGCACTCCCGCGATATAGAGATGGGGGGAAAGTCCTGCAATGTGTGCCACTATCCTGAGCCTTTTGACCTCCCTGATCTGGAAAAAGTCGAAATCGAACGCCCCAAAGGTCGGCCTCAAGGTAAAGAAGCCGCTGGAATAACGTGCGCGAGTTGCCATCTCACCCCGGACGGGAAGATTCGGGGACCCTACGGAGCCGAAGCGCCACATGAAACCGTCAAGGACCCCAAAATTCAGACAGCAGCCATGTGTGCGTATTGCCATTCCGCAGGAAAGCGAGTTGTCTCAAAACAGACCCAGACCTTTCTTGAATGGCGCGAGGACTTCCACAAACCGGGGCTGGGTCCCCAGATGTGCCAGGACTGCCACATGCCCAAAACCCTTCGGAAGTCCGCTGAAGGAGACGATGTGCCGATCAGAGCAGTAGCGCGACACCTCTGGACCGGCGGACATTCGCCTCAACGAATCTCAGGCGCATTGAGCCTTGTCATTGTTTCAGAGAAAGAATCAACATCAGCCCTCAATTTTCATATCATCAACATAGGGGCTGGACATTCTGTTCCCAAAGGGTCGAACCGACGAGGCATGTATCTCAAAGCGGATGTGGCTGACGGCAAAGGCACCGTTGTCGCAAAACAGGACTGGATGTTCGCCCCCTGGTATGGGGATCGTCCTGATGACAAGGCTTTCCTTGAGGAAGATAAGAAACGCCCTGATGCTATATCGGCCGGAATGGCTGATGCACAGGGACCACATGAAACGATTATTCGAGCCGGAGAAGAGCACATCCTGAGCTGGGACCCGAAACTCAAACCAGGAGAGTATGAAGTGCGGGCAAGCCTGATCTACGACCTGAATCGATACAATGATCCGAGTTTTGAGGGAGACCAAACGACAATATTCAGGAAGTCTCTGCCTTTTAGAGTAAAGTGAACAATCTTGATATGTAGTTGGGAAGGGCAAAGGAATTCGTAGCCCTTTCCAAGATTCCACACGAACGCAGTTGTTTGTGGCCTTATCGGAGGTACTGATGCGTACTAGAAGCAATAGCTTCACATGGACACTCACGGTCTTTTTAGTGGCGGGAGTTCTCGCTCAACTTTGCCAACCGGCTGTCGCTGAGATGAATAATTGGGAATCAAACGTGGCTAAGATGACACAGGGAGCCAATTTGATGATCGAAGGCAGGAAGAAGCTGGAAGAGAAAAAAGACTTGGGTTCCGCAGAAAAGACGATTAAAGACGGACACAGAATGATGATGGAATCGGAAAAGGCGGCCGCACAGATTCAGAAGGACACCATGAAAGGAGGTGCAAAGTTGATGATGGACGGCGTTCAAGCGCTTAAAATCCAAAAGAATGAAGAAGAATCAGAGAAACTAATGGCCCAAGGCTATAAAATGATTGTGGAAGCAGAAAAGATGATGGACGACGACCGAATCGAGAAAATGATGCAAGGTTCCAGGACAATGATGCGAGGTTTGCGAATGACTCAAAAGGCGGACCTGAAGACTGCTGACAAGCTCATGACGGATGGTCAAAATCTCATGATGGAAGCCGCAAAAAAACTGGGAAAATAAGAAATAGATACTAAATGCAATTACTAAGAGTCCTATTTAACGAGACCGGAAACAGAATTCAGCAATTTAGGCAAAGTCAGGAGTACAGGTGAATCCCAGGGCTCCCAGCTGAACTCCTGATCCAGTCCTGATACAAAAATTTGTCTATTTCTCGAAAAGCGTCTCGACCCCTGTCCAATCGGGCGGAACGCCGTTTACCATGTAGTTTGCGCAACGTTTCAGATAGATTCGAGCAGCCAGGTCCGCCGGATACTGCTCCAGAACCTGATTGAAATGCACACTGGCTTCAGAAAACCTCTTGCCATAGTAGAACTGAAGACCGCTTTCAAATGCGGGTTTCGTTTGCTCTTTCAGACCGGCGATTCCTTTGGGGTCTCCCTCAAACACCTCATAAACAGTGACAGCGTCCTCTCTCCCCTTTACACGCACTTTGTCAATGTAACGATGCCTGTATCGGTCCGGTTCTTTCATCGCGAAAAAGGTCTCGTCGCTCAGGCTGACATATGAGCCGTAAATCTTGTTCAAACCCTCTATTCGCGCAGCAAGGTTAACCGCATCTGCCACCACGGCCCCTTGCATGCGATCTTCACTCCCGATGATGCCCAGCATGAGATCGGCAAGGTGGAGCCCTACGCCGATTCCGATAGGGTCAAACCCATCTCTCTCGCGATCCCTGTTGTACTCAGCGACGGCCTCTTGCATTCCAATGGCAGCTCTAACCGCATCATCCGGAGTTCCTGGGAAAAGAGCCATCACGCCGTCGCCGTAGAACTGATCTATGAACCCATTGCACTCCTTGATTACAGGGCTCACCCGTCTCAGATAGGCATTGATGAAACTGAAGGCCTCTGTCGGAGTCATTTTTTCGAGCAGGGCGGTCCATCCCCGAATATCCGCAAACATGACGGTCATTTTCTGGCTCACCTGATCACCCAGATTGATTTCGAGAATGCTCTCCTTCTTCAGTAAATTGATGAACTCCCCAGGAACAAAACGCTCATAGACGGTATTCAACGACGCCAGCTCCGCTGTCCGTTCTCTCACCCTTTCTTCCAGTTGTTCACTATAAACCAGAAGTTCCTTGTTTTTCTCCGCCAGACTCTTTTTCAACCGGTTCATAGTGAGATGGGTATTGACCCTAACGTGAACTTCTTCCGGCTGAAAAGGCTTCGAAATGTAGTCCACAGCCCCTGCCATGAACCCTTTTACTTTATTGGCGGTATCATCAAGGGCAGAAAGAAAAATGACCGGGATATCATGAGTTTCCGGATCAACCTTCAGTCGATCACACACTTCGAACCCATCCATACCGGGCATCATGATATCCAGGAGAATGAGATCCGGTTTCGGTTCCGCCGCAGCCATTTTGAGGGCTTTCTCTCCGTTGATGGCGGCCACGATGGCATATTGATCCTTCAGCGTCCCCATAAGAACCTGGATATTTTCCGGCGTGTCATCCACAATGAGAATCTTGTTTCTTTTCCCACCGTCTACCATGTCTCTCCCTCCTTACAAAACGTATCCGTTCAGTAGGCTGAGAAGCCTAATTTGCGAGGGGACGAATACGTTGAAGCGTATTTCAAGATATCCAAGAGCAGATATATTCAGTGCAGCTACATAGCACCCCGTTGTTCAAGGTATCAATATCTCCAGAACGGAGAAATCATCATCAAGTGTCTTCGAGCCTGCGATTTGCCTTACGTGGGCCCAGAGATCATCAATAGTCGATTTGCCCCGGACGCCAGAGTTCTTCAAGTAGGCCACCAGGTCGTCGAACCCCCAATCTGGACCATGGTCGTTTGTGATCTCAAATGCTCCGTCGCTAAAAACATACAGTCTGGCGGGACCTTTGATCGAAACCTCGTCACGATCGAAATCTACGTCGGCCAGCCCACCTATAAATAGGTTCGGCGTTTTCAGTTCTCGAATCTTTGCACCGTTCCCCTGCATAACCTCTATCAAAAGGGCTGGGGGATGCCCTCCGCTCGCGTAGGTCAAAAGATGTGAGACGCGGTTGTACACGCCGTACCATATGGTGAAATACATGTCCTTATGGTACTCCATAGCGAAAACCGCATTGAGGCCTGCAAGAACCTGGTCCGGCTTCCGAAAATCGGTGTTCTGCAAGTTCTCGGATCGTAGAACGTTGAGCACTGAAACTGAATGGAGCGCTGCACCCACTCCGTGTCCGCACACGTCAACCAGGTAGATGGCGAACGAATCCTCATCGACCCAATGGTACCCTAACGCGTCTCCTCCAAGTGTGGTTGAGGGCACAAATCGCCAATTGGCTCTAAGTGGTCCCTCAGTGAGGGGCTGCGGCAAGATGAACTTGACGTAATCGGCAGCCTCAGCAAGTTCGCTATTGAGTTTCTCGAGCGTGGCTTCGAGCTTTGCTCGTTGAATTGCCTCAAGATCACGCAATCTCTTTAGATCTAGGTGGGCTTTCACCCTCGCTTTGACCACAGGGATGCTGAACGGCTTAGTAATATAGTCCACTGCGCCCAGCTCGAATCCTAGTGTCTCGTCTTCCACCTCGGTCTTTGCCGTGACGAAAATGATCGGGATGTCAACCAATTGCTCTTCCGCCTTGAGTCTACGGCAGACCTCGTATCCGTCCATGCCGGGCATCATGATATCCAGGAGAATGAGATCCGGTCGCGGTTCTGCGCTGGCCATTTTGAGTGCCTTCTCTCCGTTGATGGCAGCCACAATGGCATACTGATCCTTCAAGGTCTCCATGAGCACCTGGATGTTTTCGGGGGTGTCATCCACTATGAGAATTTTGTTCTTTTTCTTGCCCTCCACGATCTCACTCCCTTCCTACAGCTCTATATCCAGTCTCGTGGCGATGGCCGCCACGCTTTTCAGTGCACTGTCCGTATCAAAGCCTTCAACTTGCTTTTCCAGGCGTTTGAATTCATCATCAAGCGATGAATTCGCCAGCTGTTGCTTCAAAGCTTCAAGGCGGTTCATGGCCTCCGTCAAGTCGCTCTCCAGAAGCTGAGCCATTTCCTGAAGCAGAGGCTTAACCGCTTCCTTATCGACCCGTACCTCCGTCACAGGCTTCTCGGGCCCTTGCTGCACAGCCAGCCTTTCCTCAAGAACCTTTATCCCGTCCATTACGACCTTCAACTCGGAGCCGAACTCTGTCATGGGATGATCCAGGTTTTCTTTGCCTTCCTTAATCGCCTTTTCCAACTCGGCCGCGGCACGGTAGAGGCTCTCTCCTCCAAGGTTTCCGGAAACCCCCTTCACCGTATGGGCAAGTCGGGCGGCGGTTTCCACATCGCCTGATTGGAGAGCTGCTCTGATCTGTTCCACTGCCGTTTCCTGGCTGTCCTTGAACTTGCACAGGAGCTTCGCATAGAGCTGCTTGTTCGCGCCTACTCGGCCGAGACCGGAGGCTATGGAAATTCCGGGCAACTCACGAGGGAGAATGTCCTCAACCGCCTTCTTTCCAATCAATGACTCGCACACGCCTTCAGACATATCCCGCTTACCCGGCTTGATCCATTTTACCAGGGCAGCTATGAGCTGATCCGGATCAATGGGCTTGGTCACATGATCGTTCATGCCGGCTTCAAGACTTTTCTCACGGTCACCCGCCATGGCGTGGGCGGTCATGGCGATGACGGGCAAACCCTTGAATCCCTCGTCCTTGCGAATCTCCTTAGTCGCCTCAAATCCCCCCATAACGGGCATTTGTATATCCATGAGCACCACATCAAAGTTCCCAGCCTTGGCCATCTCCACAGCCTCTTTTCCGTTGTTGGCAATGCTCACGACCAATCCCGCTTGCTCCAAAATTTCCTTGGCCACCTGCTGGTTGATCTCATTGTCCTCCGCCAGCAACACCCTTGCCCCGCAAATCTTTCGCAGCTCTTCCTCATCACTGCTGCTCACCCGTGCCACGGCCTCACCCTCTGGAGATTCCTTCCCAAAAGCGACCATGATCGCGTCAAAAAGCACTGACTGGCCTACTGGCTTAAGAAGAAAGCCGTCCACCCCCACCTTCTCGGATCTCTGCATGACCTCTTCACGACCATAGGCGGTCGCGATGATAATCTTGGGCTTCTGAGGGAGTCCCGGATGCCTCTTGATCACCGCGCACGCTTTGATCCCGTCCATACCAGGCATCCTCCAGTCCATTAGTACCAGCCTATAGGGACTGGCTTTGGCCTCTTTCTCCAACTCTGCTATCCCTTCCTCGGCAGAAGCTGCAACGGTTACTTTGAAACTCATGGTTTCCAGCAAAGTTTGCAGAATCTCCCTGGATGAGGCATTGTCGTCCACCACCAGAACCCGCATCCCCCGCAGGCTCACTGATGGCTCCATGTGCCTCCTTGAGACCTTCCTCGCTAAACCGAATTTTGCCGTGAATACGAACTCGCTCCCCTTTCCAGGTTCGCTCTCAACCCAGATCTCCCCTCCCATCATGTTGACAAAACGCTTGCAGATTGTAAGCCCGAGCCCTGTCCCACCGTATTTTCTCGTGGTAGAAGAGTCTGCCTGGCTAAAAGCTTGAAACAGCTTCCCCTTCTGTTCTTCGGTCAGGCCGACCCCGGTGTCTCGAACACAAAACTGGAGCCTGACCCACTCCTTGTCTTTCTCCAACACTTTGGTGGAAATCACGATCTCACCCTCTTGTGTGAATTTCACCGCGTTGTTGCACAGGTTGGTCAAGATTTGCCCCAGCCTCAGCGGATCGCCCACCAACCCAAGGGGCACATCCTTTGATGTATCCATCAAGAACTCGAGCTCCTTCTCATGCACCTTCACTCCCACCAACGTGGACACGTTGTCGAGGACTTCATCCAGGCTGAAATCCACGGACTCCATATGCATCTTTCCCGCTTCGATCTTGGAGAAATCCAGGATGTCATTGATGATTCCCAGAAGAGAATGTGCGGAACGCTGTATCTTTCTCACGTAGTCAGCCTGTTTTGGAGTGAGCTCTGTCTGAAGGGCCAGGTGGGCCATGCCAATCACAGCATTCATAGGTGTCCTGATCTCGTGACTCATGTTGGCCAGAAAATCGCTCTTCATCCGAGTGGCTTCCTCAGCTATCTCCTTGGCGCGGCGAACCTGCTCATCGGCCAGTTTTCGAGCAGTTATATCGGTCACGAGCGCGAAAGAGCCCTTGTTGAAACCTTTTTCGTCAAGAAAAGGGCTGGCATTGAAAAGACAGGGTACGTTCACCCCGTCAGATCTTTGCAATGAAATCTCATAGGCCCCTGACTGTCCTTTCTTTCTTTTCTCGAGCTGGTCCAGAAAGATCTGGCGGTTCTCCTCATCAACAAAATCAAAAATATGACGGCCGATTATCTCTTCCGGTGGCCTGCCCAAAATCGTGCATAGGGCGGGGTTTGCAATCAGTGTGGCGGCATCATTGTCGACCATCCAGACCCCCTCGATGGCCGTCTCCAAAATCGTGCGCGTTCTGCGTTCACTTTCTGCAAGTGCCTCCTCGGCTCGGCGGCGGTCGGTGATGTCTCTAAACGTGACCACTGCGCCGACAACTCCGCCGTCCTTATGAATAGGGTTGCTGGAATAGGCTACGGGAAAACTCGTGCCCTCTTTTCGCCACAGGACTTCATTATCGACATGACCTACGGCGCCAAGTGAAAAGGTCTTGTACATGGGGCAATCTTTTTGAGGATATGGGGAACCATCCTCATGAGAATGGTGAATGAGGCTGTGGAGACCCTGGCCCTCAAATTCATCCGGCGAGTATTCGAGCATTCGACATGCGGCAGGATTGACAAAAGTGATCTTGCCATCCGTGTTCACGCCGATGATCCCCTCGCCCACAGATTCCAGGAGCAGCCGGGTGCGTTCCTCCGATACGCGCAGCTCATCGGTGCGATCCTTGACCAACTGCTCCAGATGATCCCTGTATCGCGCGATCTCGCTGCGGGCCATTTCTGCATCCTCGGCCAGGCTCAAAGCCGCTGCCTGACTGCGGCGCAGTTCCTCGGCTCTCCTTTTTAGATCCTCGGCTGCCTGTGAAGCGCGAATTCGGTCTAGCGTGAGGGAGCCTACGATCTTGGCGAAACCTGACAAGAAACCGAGAATGCTGGGCAGCTTCTCCTCGGACATGATTGGCACTTCCTTGATGGATGCCAAATAATCCTCTTCATCGTAACCGAGGTCTCGAGCCTGGCGACGAAAGAAGTCCAGATCAGGTTCCTTCAAATGGAACTGGCCGATGAGAATATTGGCCAGGTGCTTACCGTCTATGATCAGCGGCGAAGCCGCGTCCGTCATGCCATTTTTGCATTGATAAATGGTGAAATCCTGACCTTCCTCAAGTCTGGAACCCAGTAATGTGTCGCTTTCGATACAGCGTTGAGAGGAAATCTCGCCAACGCGATGGAAATCGGTGCAAGCTCGCCGAAAGTTTGCAAATGCCAGAAGGTTGCCTTTGAGGTCTGATATGGCTGAAGCAACCCCTACTGCGTCGCAGAAGTTGGTGAGAAGAGTCTGCAAATCCTCAAGATCCAACAAGTCCGATACCTGCAATTCCTCAGGATCAGAGCCTACGTCTTCACCTCGATCCGCCATCGCCAGTACCGCCTCGTCCAAGGCCGCATCCTTTTCAATCTGCTCCAAGGATCCGTAAGGCGCTGCCTTGCCGGCAGCCTCTGCCAACGCGTTTGCCTCCTTCTTCAGGTCAAGGATCCGCTGTTCCCTTGCCATGACCAGACTGTTGAAACGCTCGATTTCCAGGATTTTCTCCTGCAATTCAGCTTGGGCAACGCCGTCCCCTTTCTGCGCTCTATCGCCGGATTCTTCCGCATCAACGGCTAACGGCTTTTTTACGAGAAAGCGGTCTTGTTCAGTCATAGTGGACTCCGAAAATTTTTCGACGATTCAGACGACACAATGCAAAATGGTTAGAAATCACTAAAGTCAGTGAGGCCTTGTGTAATCTTATCATGATTGCCATTGCCTACAAAGTCACGCGCACGCAAAGAATTGAGGGGGAGAGTTTAGGACGCTCATGATTCAACCGGAATCATACAGCGGTCTTACCTCTCCGGGGGGCTTTCGTTAGGCGGCCGGTTGCGGAACGGTTCCTCTGGCCCCGAAAAAGCTGAATCAGGGTCACCCGCAATACCTAGGGAGGCTCAGTCTGCCCCAGGCATTGGGCCCCGTTGGTGATCTTACAACTCGTTTTATACCACCATGACCCGAGGGCAGAGGAGGAATCGTTGACGCAGTAGCGAGATTCGGCGACTATGCAAGAGTGGCAGAGCGGGCAACTGCTTTTGGAAAAGGAGGTGTATCTGCAAGGGCGGAGCCATTATGGGTAATGAAAGCTGATCAACAAGCTTGGTAGCCATGTTTTTGCCAATGATTTCTAGCGGTTTTTTAAACCAAGACGCATTTAATCAAGGGGGTAGATCATGAGAAAGTTGGTTATTCTTTGTTTTGCGCTTTTCTTGACGGCAACTCTCGTAAACCCTGTTTATTCGGATGACAAACCGATCAAATTAGGAGTCATGTTCATCAGCTCCGGCCCACTCGGAGGCTACGGGATAAACGGCCAGCGGGCGACTGAAATGGCAATGGAGGAAATCAATGGCTTAGGCGGCGTGCTCGGCCGAAAGCTGGTGGCCACTTTCGGGGACACGAAATTGAAGCCAGAGGTTGCCGTCGAGCTTGCAGAGAAATTCATCGCTGAGGACAAGGTCGATTTTCTCATGGGACCTACTTCCAGCGGTGTCGCCATGGCTCTATCGGAGACTGCGCGAAAGCACAAGAAAATCCTCGTTGTCACGCAAGCAGCCACGGACACCTTAACCGGAGCCAAATTCAACCCCTATCTGTTCAGTACACTGAGTAATGTAATGATGCATTCCCGTGCAGCCGCCTACTTCATGGCATCCAGACCTTACAAGCGGTGGATGTGTATTGGTCCCGATTACAACTATGGCCACGAATCCTGGCGTTTATTCAGGGAAAAACTGAAGGAGTTGAAGCCCGATATGGAGGTCGTGGGCGAGATATTTCCGAAACTCATGGCCAAAGAATACGGCACGCACATAGAGCAGATTCGTAAAGTGAAGCCGGATGCCGTCTGGTGCCCATTGTGGGGTCAGGACGCTGTGGATTTTATCAGACAGGCAAAGGAAGCCAAGCTTTTCGATGAGATCAAGTTCGCTTTTCCCGTGGGAGCGGCTCTTGAGACTCTCGTCCCCCTTGGCAAAGAAACTCCAGCAGGCCTGTTCATGGCATCTCGATATTTCTTTACCACGCCGGATTCCGCAGAAAACAGAGAGTTTGTCAAGAAATACCACGATAAATACAAAGAATACCCGGATTACATGGCCGAAGAAACGTATGCGGGGGTCTACTTCATCAAGGCCGCGTTGGAACGTGCGGGAACCGCGGATCCAGAGGCTATAGTGAAAGCAGTGGAAAGAGAACCCCTCGCCTGGCTGACTCCAGAGGGATGGAAAATCATGCGTCCTGAGGACCATCAAGTTGTAGAAGACGTGGTATGGGGCGAGACTGCATACAGCGACAAATACGGTTTCGCAGTGCTCACAAACATACAGTCGATCCAGGGAGAACAGATATGCCGCACTCCCGAGGAACTCAAAAAGGTGAACAGGAACCCTTAACTTGCGCAAGTAATAATTACTCGTTGCCTCGCTGTTGTTTTGGTGCTCGCAGTCCACTGGCCCGACTTAATAGGCGCAGGGTATGGGTCTTCCTGAGCGCTGTCAGCATCACTAAACCGCTACTTCCAGGAGTCGTACTTCTCAGCCAGGCCTGTAATCAGTTCATCGTCGGCGAGCTGCTCTTCAGTGAGAGAGGCCATTTCCGCCAGGTACTTGTCGAATCCGCCTGGAGTGAAGATGGTGAGCAGCTTCCCGCCGTTCTCACTCGTCACATCGTGCCCGACATATGGCGGGCGTTCACAGTCGTTCCGGGTGTGGCGATCACAGTCTCATCGTCAAATCGGAACACGACTTCGCCATCGAGGATGTAGAAGGTCTCCGTCATCTCTTCGTGGTAGTGACGCGGCAGGTGAAAACCTGGCTCCAGGGTGACTTCCACGACCGTAACGCGGCCGCCGGTCGTGTCCGAGGCGGTCTTGACGAAGATATGGTCACTTTACCAATCTTAATCCCGTCCTTGACCTCTTCCGATGATTTCCTGCTTCATGCGTGACTCCTTCAGACATCAACAAGATACAGTGCATCCGTAGATCGTCGACGGCCGAATCCTCTCCCATAGAGGCCATTCGAATTGATCGTTCAATGCAAACGCCCAACTTATGTTTCGATGGTTTCCATATAACAGTCTCATCTTTTGCCCACAATTTGTCCACCGTGCTTTTCACACCCTGGCCCGGAATTTCGCAGACCCTTTTCTCTTTCTTTGTCCTGCAGGCACTTCTTACAACCATGTCCGAAAACGTCTTGCCTCAATAGCGAAATGTGATCAACATATGGTTACAATTTTGGATTGCGTGAATCGTTGCTCAAAACACCAGCGGGGTAAAATCCAGCCAGGATTTGAAGCATCCTGGGCCTGAGGCGACAGACATGAGACTTGATACACGGATTTGCGACAGGGCGCGGTTGGCGAGAGACACTCGGTTCGACGGCCTGTTCTTCATAGGTGTTTTGAGCACCGGTATTTATTGCCGCCCCATATGCCCCGCGCGTGCACCCAAGGCTGAGAACATTGTCTACTTTCCTTCGGCTGCTGCAGCGGCTGAAGCAGGGTTGCGTCCTTGTCTCCGATGCCTGCCCGAGGCAGCGCCCGGCAGTCCGGCCTGGAACGGTACATCCGCCACGGTTTCCCGGGCCTTGGTGCTGATCCGTCAGGGTGCGTTGAATGAAGGAAGCCTGGAGGACCTGGCCTCGAGGCTTGGTGTGGGCAGTCGTCACTTGCGCCGACTGTTTCAAACCCATATCGGAGCCTCGCCCAAAAGTTTGGCAACCACCCAAAAAATCCTGTTTGCAAAAAAGCTGTTGAGCGAAACATCGCTGCCCGTCACCGAAATCGCTTTTGCATCGGGTTTCGGCAGCATCCGGCGATTCAATGCCGCGTTTATCAAGATCTATGGCACAACCCCGTCTGCGCTTCGCAGGCCGAGCAATGGCAACAGGACCACCGGGAGCGCTCTGTTTCAATGCACGTTGACCTTGCCCTACCGCCCGCCCTTTCATTGGAAGCGCATGCTGGAGTTTTTCGAGTTGCGGTCTATACCGGGCGTGGAGTCCGTTGCACGCGGCAACTATCATCGCACGATACGGATTAACGAGACCACCGGTGTGATTTCCGTGGGCCACCGACCGCGAGATAACTCATTGCTTCTGACAGTGGCCTTATCGGACAGCCGCGACCTGATGCCCATTGTTGAGAGGGTGCGTCGCATGTTTGACCTGGACGCCAATATGACGGCCATTCACGATGTCTTGGCCGCAGACAGTCTGCTGGAAAGGCTGGTGCGCAAACAGCCGGGCCTCAGGCTTCCAGGCGCGTGGGACCTATTTGAAGTTGCCGTACGGGCGGTGGTAGGCCAGCAGATTTCAGTCAAGGGAGCCCGCACCGTCATTGGACGGATCGCCTCAAAGGCTGGGCCGATGTTTGAATCCGTGGACCATCCGGAACTCACTCACTTCTTCCCAACCGCACATGAGTTGAGCGCTTGTGACCTGGGAATGGTCGGCATGCCCGAAACGCGGGTTCGGACGGTCCGAGCGTTGGCGGAAGAAGTGGATCGAGAAAGGATTTCATTTGTAGTGAATGGGTCGCTTTCGGATTTCATTGAACAATTGACTCGGATTCCTGGTATCGGGGACTGGACGGCTCAGTACATAGCCATGCGGGCAATGGGTGAACCTGACGCTTTTCCAGCCGCGGATCTGGGCATTATCAAGGCGCTGCAGCAAGGCGATAAACGGCTTACCCCAAAACAAATCAGGCAAAGGGCCGAAGAGTGGCGCCCGTGGCGTGCTTACGCGGCCATGTACCTCTGGCACGGCTAAAGGGAGAATGTCATGTTCTACGACTATTTTGATACAGGCTTGATCGGAACCCTGACCCTTGTGGGAGACGAACAAGGGCTGCGGCACATCGTTTTTTCAAAGGAGAAAAACCCGACCACCATCAAGGACGATTGGCAGAAGCAGCCTGAGTTCTTTGCGCCGGTCAAAGCCCAACTGCGTGCCTATTTCAAGGGGGAGCTCAAACAGTTCGGTCTCGCACTGGCGACTGTGGGAACGCCTTTTCAGCTCAGAGTGTGGCAGGCACTGCTCACCATCCCCTACGGAGAGCTGGTCAGCTACAAAACCATCGCAGAAGTCATCGGCAACCCAAAAGCAGTCAGGGCCGTAGGCGGAGCCATCGGAAAGAACCCCATCCCTATCATTGTACCGTGCCATCGGTGCGTCGGCAGCGACGGCTCGCTGACCGGATTCGGAGGCGGCCTGGACACCAAGAAGCGCCTCATTGACCTGGAACGGTCCACGCTGTGACTCATCGCGGACATGGCTTTTGAACGGTCAGCCCTGCTGAAATGGCTCACTCTGAAATAATTACTCCGTTTCATGCTCAACGTCAGCGAAATGGGAATTGGGAACGGGATTTGCTAGTGGAAAGTTGTTGGCGCAGGCACAGTCCCCGGAAGCCGGAATGCGAATACGGCCGAATCCCGTAAAATCAAATATGTCAAGCCTGAGGCTGACTGAACGTGAATCGCCCGCAATCGAGAATTCCCTGGCAGCCCTCATGGACAAAGAGCGGTTGAAGAATTAACTTCAGTTCAAGATTACGCGAAAGGAGCCACAACCATGAGCGTGAGTTGCTTTCCTTCGGCTGAGTGTGATGACGTACAGGATGCGAGAAAACTTTTCGATATAGTGAGCCTTCTTTGTTCGATTTTTTTCGGAATCCCGCTGGCCTTGGTGTTGCTGAGGATGATGAGCAACCTAAGCGATTCCGTTGTCCGCATCGCTTATGTGCAGATGGAATTCCAGACAGATCTTGTCTATGGGATGATCTTGGCCGCATGCACACTAATTCCCATTGTCTATACGTACATGCGGTACCGATCAAAAATGGAGTTTTTGAAATAGCCACTGCGTTGATAGTCTGGAGCTAACTCTCTGTTGGGGGTTAGATCCGGACGACCTCAATAGACAGTCGTAAAGCAGCTAAGGTATTTACGATAGGCTGCACGCTTTACCACGCAGAGTCTTCTGGAAGCCTGCCCGTCGAGGATCCACTGTGGCGTTCCAAATTACCAATAATTTGCGGACGTGCCATGCGTTCTTGGTGCTATCAGTACGCACTACAAGTTCATCAATGCCCAGATGTTCTACCGCCCTTGTCACCCTTCCCATATTCACCTCCTAAATCGGACGAGGTGATACCAAAACAGCGACTCAACGCGAGATAAAGTTACTTTTACGAAGGGGGTTTGGTATCAGTAGCTGAACGGCCAGGTTTTCCAATATCGTTTTATCCTGATCCAGATGCCGAAAAGACCATTAGGTTCCAGGAGAAGGAACAGAATTATCACCATTCCATATACGGCTGCGGAAACACCGCCGATCCGAGGCGCCAATGCGGGATAAGCCGATGCCAAAGGCCCGGATACGGCATTCAGGGCCTCAGGCAGCAACACCATGAACAGGGCTCCTACGATCGATCCGAGCACCGTGCCCATGCCTCCCACGATAATCATCGCAATATAAAGAATGGACTGACTAAAGGTGAAATGATCCGGACTGATGAGACGGAGAAGGTAAGCGTACAGTCCTCCTGCCAGACCGGCAATAAAGGAGCTTACGACAAAGGCCAGAATTTTGTACTTGGAAACATTAATACCAATCATTTCAGCTGCTATGTCGCGATCTCTGATGGCAACCAAAGCCCTGCCCGTCCGGCTCATGGCCAGATTTTTTGCAAATATCGCAGTGAGTAATGCAACGGCCAGTATGATGTAATAGAAAGATTCATATGTTCCGAATTTGTATCCAAAAAGAGTGGGATCGGGCAAACTGATGCCTTTGTCCCCTTGTGTCAGGCTTTCCCAATGATAAATCACATGTTCCACAATAAACTGGAACGCCAAAGTGGTTACCACCAGATAGAGACCTTTTAGGCGCAACGTTGGCACGCCAACTACAAAGCCGGCGACAGCCGCAGCCAAACCAGCAAGTGGCAGAGTGGCGATCAGAGGCAATCCGAACTTGGAAGCTAGAATAGCGGCAGTGTAGCCCCCGATACCCATGAATGCGGCATGCCCCAGAGATATCAGGCCTGTGCAGCCAGTCAGGATGTTCAACCCCAAAGCGCTGATCACCGAGACTCCGCACACGCAACACACGAAGGCCACATAGGTTCCGGCAACCCGCGGCAGAAAGAGAAGCGCTATGCCAAACAACACCAGCGAGGCCTTGGCCGCAGGACTCGCAAAAATCTTCAGGTCTTGATTATATGTTCTCACACAGAACCTGGTAACCGACATAAACTCCCTCTAGATCTCAATGCATTCCGAAGAGGCGACACCCTTGTGAGGGCTTTCGCCTGTGAAATGTCTCACAAAAGTCGTTACTCGTATTTAGACACGTTCGATCTCTTTGCTGCCGAAAAGCCCGTACGGCCGAATCATCATCACGATCAAGACTATGGCATAGGCCGTAATTTCTCTCACCCCGCTCCCGAGATAACCCTCGAGATAAAATCCGGCCAGATTTTCAGCCACTCCGATGATCAGCCCTCCGACGATCGCGCCGGGTATGCTGTCGAGCCCCCCTAGAATTATGGCTGGAAGCGCCCTCAATCCAGTAAAGCTCATGATCGGTTCCAAATGGGTCAAGCTGGCCAAGAATACTCCAGCAACAGTAGCTACGACTGATGCTATGACCCAAGATGCGGTGAACACCCGTTTGACGCTTATGCCCATCAAAAAAGCCGTCTTCGCATCCTCCGCGGTTGCACGCATAGCTATTCCGGAACTTGAATATTTGAAAAACAGAAAAAAAACGATCAGCAAGATGGCTGTGGCCACGATCGTAAAGAGTTCCGCTTGATTGATAGCAGCGCCGAAAAAATGAATTGGACTTCGCGAAAATGGCGATGGAAACTGAAGCTCTTCGTAACCCCAAGCCAAGCCCGTCATGCCACGAAGCACATTGGCCAGGCCAAGTGTAACCATTATGATTGACAGCACGGGTTCGCCAACTAGCGGCCGGACTACCATCATTTCGAGCAGAGCCGCAATCAAAGCAACCAGCACCAGTGCACACACGAATCCGATTACAAAAGGAAGCTTTAGTCCCGTAATAAGAGAAAAAGCGAGATATGCGCCCACCATCATCAATTCCGGCTGAGCAAAGTTGAATATATCCGTAGCCTTGTATATGAGAACAAAACCCAGGGCTATACAGGCGTACACGCTGCCCCATGCTAAACCCGTGATGGTGAGCTGTAATAAGACTTGAAAATCCACTCTCAACCCCTGTGACGCCGTCGCGCCCTATATATCCCTTGCAATATTTTCATTTCATTAGGTGTTTCGCGAGAGAAAAGGATTATTCCTTGCTTCGATACATTTCCTCTATGACTTCGCCGAATTTCTTGTGAATTGTCTTCCGCCTGATTTTCATAGTGGCGGTCAATTCGTTGTCATCGTGATCAAGCTCTTTGTCGAGGAGCCTAAACTTCTTAACGGTTTCCACTTGAGCGAAATCCTTGTTGGCCTCATTCACTTCTTGTTTGATCAGATTATACACTTCAGGATTTTGGGCCAAACTCCTGAAGGTGGTATATGCGATTCCCCGTTCCTGAGCCCATTTGGCTACATTATCGTAGTCAATTTGAATCAACGCCGACAAATACTTTCTCCCATCACCCACAACGATGGCTTCATTTATGAAGAGGCTGCACTTGAGGCGATTTTCGATTTCCGAAGGTGCGATGTTCTTCCCGCCGGAAGTGATGATGATCTCCTTTTTCCGATCGGTTATAGTCAATCGACCTTGTTCGTCCAGTTCACCGACATCTCCCGTGTATAGCCAGCCATCTCGTATTGTTTTTGCCGTGGCCTCAGGGTCTTTCCAATATCCTGCGAAAATGTGACTGCATTGAACAAGTATCTCGCCATCATCCGCGATTTTGATGTTTACTCCAGGCACTGGTTTGCCCACGCTCCCGAGCTTTACGTCCCCCGCCACATTGCAGGTCGCCAGACCTGTCTCCTCCGTCAAGCCCCAACCTTCTATTACCTCCACGCCCAAGGCCCTATGAAATTTAAGAACCTTTGGAGCAATGGGTGCAGCCGCACTCATTGCCAAGCGTGCCCGCAAAAGTCCCATTTCCTTTTTGAGATGTCTAAACGACAGCAGGTTCGCAAGAGCATATTGAATTCTGAGAGAAGTCGGGGGTTTTCCGCCGGAGAGCCGCGCGTCTGCCATTCGGTCGCCGATAACCATACAGATCCGGAAAATCAGTTGCTTCAGCCGACTCGCGTCTTTCATTTTCGTAAGTATCCCGGCCATCATCTTTTCCCAGATCCGCGGGACAGCAAAGAAAAAGGTGGGGAGTATTTCCCGCATTGCTGAAGTCACTGTATCGACGCTTTCCGCGAAATTCACGGTCGCGCCCGTGTACAGCGGCACTCCCACGGACAGCATACGCTCGGCCACATGGCACAAAGGGAGATATGATACGATTTCGTCATTCTCATCCTGAGGTATGACTTTGCATATGGCAGACGACATCCTGAGGATGTGTTCGTGCCGTATCATAGCGCCCTTCGGCGGTCCTGTGGTTCCGGAGGTGTACACCATAATCGACACATCTTCAGGCTTCAGCAAATCCATAGTGCGATAGAACTTCTCTGGGTCTTTCTCGTCAATTTTCCGGCCGATTTTTTCAACTGCTTCGAAGGACATAATCAAGGAATCCCTATAGTTCCGCAGTCCCTTCATGTCCATTACGACTATTCTCTTGAGAAGCGGCAATTCCTCTTTGACCTCGAGAATTTTGTCCAGCTGTTCCTGATCACCGCAGACAACGAAAGTCGATTCTGAATGGCCTACCACGTACCTGGCTTCTCGGGACGGGTTCGTAGGATAAACCCCTACTGCAACTGCGCCGGCTGATTGGATAGCTATATCAGCGATCAGCCATTTAGGTTCGTTGTCGGCGAGGATACTGACGTGGGCGCCTTTTTCTAACCCAAGTTCCAATAAGCCAAGACATAAATGGCGCACGTGGCGGCAATAGTCGTCCCATGTGATTTCTTGCCATACGCCGAGCTTCTTTTCCCGCAGGGCGACACGGGATCCCAGTTTATTCACCTGGACCAAAAATTTGTGTGGTAGGGTGTCCTCTCTCACAGGCTTCGCCCTCTTCTCATAATCGTTTCACGATCTTGCCCCAGATAGGCCCTTTGAACTTCAGGATTCGTTTGGACTTCCGAGGGAGAGCCTTCCCCTATTTTCCTGCCGAAATCCAAGACACAGACTCGTTGGGATATGTCCATCACTACGTCCATGTCGTGCTCAATCATGAGGATCGTGCATCCCAATTCCTCATGAACATCAATAATGAATCTGGCAATGTCTTCCCTCTCTTCGAGGTTCATTCCGGCCATGGGTTCGTCCAGTAGCAAAAGTTTGGGTTCTTGAGCCAGCGCACGACCCAGTTCGACCCGTTTTCTCACTCCGTAAGGAAGGCTGGAAACCATATATTTCCGCCACTTCTCCATTTCCAGGAAATCTACTATTTCTTCTACCTTGCGACGATGGATTGTCTCCTCAGCGCAGAAATGGCCCTTCACAGCATTGCCGAAAAAACCGGTAGTAAAATGATTGTGACGTCCCAGCAGCAAGTTATCGATGACATTCATATTTGCGAACAGCTCCACATTCTGGAACGTCCTGGCAACCCCCAGCTTGGCTATTTGATCTGGTCGCAATCGTCGTATGTCCCGGTTCTCGAAAAGGACAGTCCCACTCTGAGGTTTGTAGAAACCGGTTATACAGTTGAGCAAACAGGTTTTTCCGGCCCCATTGGGACCGATCACTGCATAGAGTTCTCCGGCTTCTATGGTAATAGAAATCGCGTTCAGGGCTGTTATTCCTCCGAAGCTGAGGGATATGTTTCTTTATTTCTAGAAGTGGCATTTTTTTGTCACATTGTCAGTTCTAGTGCTTTTGTCCACCACTGCGGGCTGCATTATGGTCCACGACACCAAACGCGCGAGCCTAGCCGCCGTAATGAGCAGTGTTGTACAGCTCACCGGTCGCGCATTCTCAAAGATCCTACATGCAGTAAGATGAAATCTTGTGGCTTGACAGTGACCGGCAGGATACCGGGTCCCACTGCGGTGCTCTTTTGTCTGAGTGTGGGGCCTCACGACAGCCAACGTTTTCTGCGCTTATAATGCTTTATTGCTGCAAAGCTCTTGCGTCGGTCGTCTTCTTTGATGCCCAAGTAAAACTCTTTGACGTCTTCGTTTTCCATCAACTTATGGCTGGGTCCATCCAGGACTATTTTGCCGTTTTCCATTATGTAACCGTAGTCGGATACATCGAGGGCCATGAAGGCGTTCTGCTCGACGAGCAGAATCGACACTTTCTCCTCTTGATTGATCTTCTTGATAATTTCGAAAATTTCCATCACCAGCATAGGCGCTAATCCAAGCGAAGGCTCGTCAAGCATCATGAGTGAAGGTCGGGCCATCAACGCGCGAGCTATGGCTAACATTTGTTGCTCGCCTCCGCTGAGAAATCCTGCCTGCACCTTCAATCTCTCCCGAAGCCTTGGAAAGTAGCCCAACACCCTATCGAAATCCCGCATAACTTCTGATCTGCCGTCCCGACGCGTATGCGCTCCCACTCGCACATTCTCTTCGACCGTCAGTTCAGCGAAAATACGACGTCCTTCTGGGACCTGGGTGATTCCAAGACGAACTATCTGTTGAGGCTCCATTTCCTGGATGGGTTGATTCCTGAATTCTATGGACCCCTTCTTGATTTCTCCATCCTCGTAATCCAGGAGGCCCGAAATGGCTCGCAAGGTGGTAGATTTTCCGGCGCCGTTTGAGCCCAGGAAAGCGACGATTTTCCCTTCCGGCACTTCGAGAGACACTCCTCGGAGCACTAGAACAATATCGTTATAAACCACCTCGAGGTTGTTCACTTGCAGCATCGAACAGACATAGCATCTCTCTTTTACACAGTCGAGGCAAAACGTCGCGGGAATGGCTTATCTAACTGCTGTTTGCAGAGAGCATTGATTCAGGCCCGCTTGGGACCTTAGATTACAGCGAGGATTTTACTGAAGCCCACAAATAGGAATCTTAGGCGAACGACTGAATCGTCAGCCTAATATCAGATCGTGTGGGTAATCAGGCCCCGTTGTCTTTCAAGATTTTTTCAATTTGTGCCTTTGGCACTGCTCCGACAAAGGATGCTACGACCTCTGCGTTACGAATGACGAAGACGGCCGGTATGCTTTTTATCTCGAAAGCCCTAGCCAAATTGACATCGTTTGTGGGCACCAGACCGATGATTGCCCGGCCTCTCGTTTCTCCTGCCACCTTGTCCAAGACGGATGCCATCCGCCTGCATGGCGGTCAAGTACCTGCTGTAGAACTGGAAAATTACTGGATAGGTTTTTGAGGCTTCCACCACTTCTTCCTTGAAGTCTTTGGAACTGAACTGCCTCAGGACTCCTGTACCGATACTTGCTTGATATGGGCTCCTTCTCTTTGGGCCGGCTGTCTTCTTTTGATCGTATACGGGTGTCTGAAGTGGCTTCCTGTGGAGGTGCCGAACCAGGGCTGAGATCTAGGTTGGAGGCGCCACTGTCTGTTCCTTCTGAAGACAGGGAATTCGAAGGCTCGTCTTGTCCTGAAGAAGATTGATAAGCATTCTGCGCGGCTTCGGTTCTATCCAGCGTTTTGAGCTTCAAGTGCAGACCTGCGACCCGAGTCTTCTCCGTTGCCCGGTGCTTGGACCACCATAAGAACCCCGTACCCACAATTGCGAAGACTATGATGCTTGCGACTACTGCCAACCAACCTTTCCCCTGGCTGGTACTTGTCTCAGAAGTCGGCGGCATATAGAAGTCATGTTCTCGGTGTGACAATAGTTTCTTTATTACCACTCCGCAGACAGGGCATTCGTCTTTTTCTTCAGGTTGTGGAGCATTGCAGGAGGGGCATCGCCACTGGGGTATTCGAACTTCAGGGCGAGGCCGCAAATCGTAATTTTCGTTTGATTTATTCCACTTCTGTATTTCAATATCTGTCAACAGGCCTGCTGCAGAAAGTTTTCCCAGCGCTTGCTCCAGGGATTTCTGACGCAAACCATATTTTTGTTTTAGTTCCGGCTCGCTCATACCCGAGCGGATATCAGAAACGATTTCGCTCGCCTTAATTTTAGTTTTTGGTTTGTCGCTCATCGTCCTCCTCAGATTCGTAATGAATCATCTTATTTTGTCTCGAAAACCGACTGAGCGCCTACAGTAAGATGATTTTTGCCTTCGTTGTCGATGAGAAATCCTTTTGCGCCTTCAATGGCTTCGATAATCTTTGTGCCTTTGTCTACCCCAAGGACGAACGTGGCCGTGCCTGCGGGCTGCAGCATCATTCCAATGGGCCCAACTATGGTGACGGATTGCAGTTTGTCCGCGGGATAGCCGGTTTTGGGATTGATTATATGGTGGTATCGTTTCTCATCTTTTAAGAAGAACCGCTCGTAGTCACCGGAAGTTACAATTATACGATCTTTGAGGGGGGCGACTGCTATTATACCTTTTGGATTTCTGGGATCCTCCACTCCCACAAGCCAGGGCTTGTTCGCTTGTTTTTCTCCAACAGCGAGAATGTCCCCACCAATGTTCACCAGAACAGCATTACCCCCGGCTGTCCTGACGATTTCCGCTATGCGATTCAGTGTATAGCCTTTAGTTATTCCGCCAAGGTCTAGGGCCATTCCTCCATCGGGAAGCAGGATGGTTTCGGCATCAGAATCGATTTTTATTCTTTCCCAGCCCACTTTGCTCAGGGCATCCCGGATTTCCGATTCCGACGGTAACCGCGGCTCACCCGGACCGCTGAACTGCCATAGACTGCTGAGAGCCCCAACTGTAGGATCGAAAGCCCCGTCAGTTTGCTTCGCAATCTTGAAAGCTTCTCTGATCAGGCTGAGTAATTCCCTATCGGCCTTCGTAGGTCCCTTTCCTGCGTTATCATTAATTTTTGTGAGCTCGGATGGGTTGTAGAAGGACGTGAGATTCTCAATGCGCTTTATTTCATCAAATATTGACTCCGTTAGGGCCTTTGCTTTTTCCTTCTCGCCTATCACAGTCACGTCGACGACAGTGCCCATTAAGAGGCGGTTGGACTTGTGCAGCGGCAGTGAATTGCTCCCGGTGCATGATAGTAGAAGCAAGGCCGATATTCCAATTGCAGCTATATATTTGACTCGCATCATTACAACCACGTTATCTTAAAAAATACCTCCATAGGAAAAACTCCGTGAGCGGATAATCATCGGTGATGAGCGATAAAGATTTGTCGTGCTTGATTGCTTCGATATGAAATTCGTTCAGATACATCAGTTTGAACAGTTTTTCCGGAGTGTCACAAGGTACTATCGTATTCGCGGAGATCCGTCACAATCTTTTCGTTATTGAAAGCATTAGCTACACTCTCCTGGAACACGTTTTGCGGGACATTTTTCAAAGTCCCGATGAGATAAAAGCCTTGCTTCATTTTGGGACCGGACCAGGCTGACGCATACGGAAATACCGCAGTAAACGTCTTAATAAGGCACACCATGTCTTCTTTTAATGAACCAGGAAACCACAGACACATAACACCATCCGGATTGAGCCTGGACTTGCATAATTCCAGAAATTCCATCGTGTACAGATTCACAGTTCCGCGCGCTCCAAACGGGCGGCGCAGGATCAACCGTAATTACATCATATTTCTTGGGAGATAACAAAAGGTGATTCCTGCCGTCATTTGCGATCAGACGAACATCTTCGCTTTTGAGCGCATCTGAGTTCGGATGAAAGAAATTGAAAGCCTCGAAAGTCTCAGATACCAGCTCTACCGCGGTTATCTTTAAATCGGGGTAAATTACCCCAGATTTCACCGTTGTGCCCATCCCGAAACACACTACCAACAATTCTTTGGGGTCTTTGGCGAACATCATGGGGAGATGCGCCATTAGTTTCGTTTCAGTGCTTAAGTCAGTCATTCCTATGCCATTTATCCACAGCTGTTTCAATTTTCCCCATCCAAAAGCCGTGACCGTTCCCTCGATCCCTTCTTTGTTAAAAAAAATCTTGGCGGTTGGTCCCAAATCCGGATTCCTGAAATTGACCAGCAATCGGCCTTCCTGAATTCTTTTTTCTATGGTTGATAAGAAAGGATCAACGCCTGCCATTGAAATAATCGGCACTGCGAAAATCGCGCATGCAGGGGCAAACGCCCACTTTGAAATCGCAGACCTCTTGGGCTCCAGCCTCAAAAGGGCCAACCCCAGAACGAGATTGAACGCTGCCAGGACAATTACCGTCTTGGTCGAACCGATCATGGGGATAAGCAAGAATCCCGCTAGAAGCGATCCCAGAATGCATCCCACAGTATTGAATCCGTAGAGTCTGCCCACCAATGAGCCTGTCTTGTCCAAATTCGCGGCGTAACAGCGGCCTGCCACCGGCAATATCATTCCGAAGATGAAGGTCATTGGAAATACAAGGATTACTGTCGCAATAAACGGTGGAATAATGCTTAAACTGCGATCTACGAAAAAGCTGTCAATCGGATCGAACAAATATAAATTCAAAACCGAGATAAATCCTATAGCCAATTCCAGAACACCGAAAAGCGTCAAAGGATTCTTTAGCCTGTCTACGAATCGGTTTATGGCCAGGCTTCCCAGGGACACACCTCCGAGAAAAACCGCCAACATGGCCGAAAACGCATAAATCGAGTTTTCCAGGAACAGAATCAACTGCCTCGTCCATATGACTTCATAAGCTATTGACGTGAACCCGCTCATCAAGAATGCTAAAAGCACAAAGGTCCTTGTTCCTGTAGAATAGGAAGACATAGACTGTGCGGCTGGATCGAGTTCTTCTTCGGAGGCCTTTTCGGTTGGGGCAACTTTGCTGTCTTTTCTAAAGACATACAATGCCACGATTGCCACAAGCACGTTTATCGTAATTCCAATATATGTTGTTGCTCTTTCGCCAAAGAACCCTATTAATAAGAACGAGCTTAAAAGAACCCCTGTAACTGCTCCCAGTGTGTTAAGCCCGTACAACATGCTGAGGTTCTTCCCAAGCAGGTGGTCTTTCCTTACAAGAAACGTCGTCATGACCGGAAGCGTGCCGCCCATCAAGGCAGTAGGAATCAGCAAGGTAATAAAAGAGACGATTCCCATACCCAACGCTGTTATGACTACATTCTCATTGCTCCACTGATAGAGGAATTGATAAAAAGGGACCGATCCTTCAAATGCATATGGAATTAGAAAAACCGTCGCTGCTACACATAGTTCCAGCAAGGCGTATATTCTGAGTGGATCATTTCTCTTATCAACAAATTTGCCTAGAATAAAGCTTCCCAATGCAAGACCTGCCATGAAAGCAGCCACGACAGTCGCTGTCGCATGAATGCTCACACCTGTGGTCCTGGACAATATTCTGAGCCACACGATCTGATACATCAGACCACTGATTCCGGACGCGAAGAAAAGCGAATACACCCAGTATCTCGATCTCAAAATTCTCCTCCAGTCGCAATCAATCGCGACTATGAAAATGCGAAACTCTTCACCGAGCTTCACCTTCTCGACAAACGGCTGAAATTGCCATAGGGATACAATCTGAGAGATTTCATCAACTCTGTGGCTTAAGCATACTTCAATATTAGCTCTACAGTCAATGACAAGCTCATAGGATCTAATGGTAAGTCGTGCGTGGTGAGAAAGGGGGAATCATTCGGACGGATCATTACGATGTAATAGTGACTTAAGGCCCTGGGATTTGAGCAGGCTTTTCTCGGAGCATATGCTAGGAAATGTTGAAGGATAATTCCGCTATGGCAAGAGAATGAAAAAATTGTTTCAGGATATAATTTTTTCGCACGCGTGAAAATTAGTGTCAAAGGTTAGTAGCTATAATCGACGACCATGTGGATTGAAGGGAAGTGTTGCTAAATCTCGAGCCTTCCCTGATCAGATCAACTTCAGGAAGTGTTGCGACGAGATCGATCAATAGATGGCACAGGCTGAAAATCTGATGAATAAGCGATCCCGTGGGTTGCTCGTGCCTTTCCGCATGAGGTCTGGTATAGTTCAGCCGGAATAAATTCTTACTAATTCACAATCCTTCAGCTAATTTCGAGATGCTGAAAGTTCGTCACTCCCGGCCGGCCGGGGATGAGAGGTTGGCAGACTACCTAGCGTCCTTGGCACTGTGTTCCTTTGACAACGCAAAAACAGGCCCATTAAGGCAGATGGACCAAGACTTAAGAGTCACTGAAAATCATGCCCGATTGTAGAGATTGCGACTATTTTGATGGGGCCGGCTGTACGGTAAACTCAAGACTGGCCCCTGACTCGGTTATCCCACGGCTGAGATGGTGCGTGCGGGCAATCATGCACGAATATTGCCGAATGATTTCAGCCGGGACGCGGGTGCTGGAGATCGGGTGCGGAGCGAACACTCTGATCAGAAATCATTGCTTCGCGGTGGGAGCAGAGTGGGAAGGAGTCGATACGGAGAGCCATTATATGGGCCTTCCGACTGTTGCAACCAGGCTTGAATCAGTCGAAAAACTCAGTTTTCCAGACCAATATTTTGATTTTGTCATTGGTACGCAGACACTCGAACACTGGTCAGAATACGGCTGCAGACCAGAATTAGGCCTCTGGCAGTGTTTCAGGGCCTGCAAAGTCGGTGGCTCAGTGCTATTAAATGCCCCTATTCATTTCCATGGTTCCCGGATTTTCGTTGAAGGCAATATCGAACAAATCAGGAGCCTCTTCATTCCTTTCACGACCGACATTTCAATCGAGTCGTGGGCGCGCGACAGTTCACCCATGCCACCATTGCAGGACATCCCTCTCCGCTTCCAAAAGCATGAAAAACCAGGGGTATTTCAGATAGACGTTAGGGCCCGCAGGCAGGATTGGCTTTCTGCCCGACCGCGTGGTTATGTGGTCTCCTCGAGGCTTATCCGAGAATTGTTGGATCACCGGCTTTCCTATCTTCTTTGGAAGGGATGGAGAAAAGCCAAAATCCACATGCCATGGTTAGGCTGATATGAAATTCACCTTGTGAATCATTCAGATTTGTCGGAACCTCCTTTGTCTAAAGAAGGTTCCTTCACAGATTCCCCTCGCTTGAATTGGAACTGGATCACTTCTTCGATGAATGATCGCAAGCCGCGCTGCAGTAAGGGGCTTCTTCGGGATCGTCTATGTCGCATACTGGACATGAGCACACTTCCGGCCCGTCCACTGGTTTTGCCATCTGTTGGCCTTTTTGTTTGGCCCGGTAATCCTCGATGGCTCTGTGCAATGCATCTGCACCCAAGTTGGAACAGTGATGTTTCTTCTTAGGAAGACCGTCTAGAGCTTCGATCACTGACTTGTTAGAGATCTGCATTGCTTCATCGAGAGTCTTTCCTTTGGCCATTTCGCTGACCATACTGGAAACCGCTATGGCAGCGCCGCACCCAAAAGTCTTGAATTTGACGTCTTCCAGCACGTTATCCTTGACCTTGATATAAAAAGCCATTATGTCACCGCAGGCCGGATTGCCCACTTCACCAACGCCGTCCGCGTCAGTGATTTCGCCGACGTTTCTCGGATTCTTAAAATGCTCCATGACAATGTCAGTATACATATCTTCACTCCCTAGATGATCTCGGCCTGTAAGAAATCACGACTTCCTATCATATTATGCGCGGCATCGCTCAACGCCTTGTCCGATCAAACGACAGTCTTGAATTTAGAGGTCTTCTTGTATAGCGGAGACATGTCCCTCAACTTCTGAACCACCGGGGGAAGGACTCTAACCACTTCGTCCACATCCTGCTCCGTATTGTCTTTGCCAAGGGTGAACAGCAATGAACCCTGAGCAGTGCCTGCATCGATTCCCATAGCCAGCATCACGTGCGAGACCTTCAACGATCGCGAAATGCAAGCCGAACCACTCGCTATCTTGATGCCCTCCATGTCGAGGAACAACAGCATGGATTCACCTTCTACGTACCTCACAACAACACTGACGTTGCCCGGAAGTCTTTGAGTGGGATGTCCCACAAGCTCGACCTCTTCGATTGCCGCAGGAATCTCTTTTATAAGCCTGTCGCGGCAAAGGAATCAAGTAAGCTATTCTGGATTCCATCTCCTGTGCTGCAATTTCCGCTGCCTTGCTCATGCCCACGATACCCAGAACATTTTCTGTCCCTGCCCTGAGGCCGCCTTCCTGAATTCCTCCATCCAAGAGTGGGGAGATTCTCATGCCCTTACGAACGTACAAAGCGCCGATCCCCAAAGGTCCGCAAAAGGCGTTCGCTGATAAAGAAAGCAGATCCACATTCAACGCCTCCACATCCAGCGGAATTACGCCGGCCGTAGCCACCGCGTCCGTGTGGAATGGGATGGAATGCTCTCTCGCTATCTTGCCTATTTCCGCTATGGGTTGAATGGTTCCGATCTCGTTGTTCGCGTGCATCACCGAAATCAGTATCGTGCTGGGCGAAATCGCTTTTCTCACTTCATCGGGATCAACAATTCCATATCGATCCACCGGCAGCCGAGTCACTTCTATACCTTGTGTTTCCAAAGCCTTAATGGCATGCATTATGGAGAAGTGTTCCACCGATGAGGTAATCAAATGATTGCCTCGGGACCGCCTCGCCTGACAGATCCCCTTGAGAGCCCAATTATTGGACTCGGTCCCCCCGGAGGTGAAGACTATTTCCTGATCTTTCGCGTTGATAAGTGCGGCCACGTTTGCTCTAGCTTCGTCGAGGGCTTCGGTGACTTCCTCTCCCAGGCTATGCATGCTGGACGGGTTTCCATATTTGTCCTTCAAGAAAGGTATCATCGCCTCCACCACCTCAGGCAACAGCGGAGACGCTGCAACATGGTCCATGTTTATGATTCTCATTGAATCACCCCCTTGTATACTAAGGCACTGCGTGGCCCCACAATGGTCCCAATAAACTTAATGATCCTTATAGGAAATGTCAACGCCGCTCTCCTTTTGGAGTTGTGTCACGTGAAGCGCTCATGGTAAACAATTCTCAACGTCATCGAAACGAAAAACGACGATAAGGGGTAAAAAGTGAGCTCCGCCAAATGGGGAATTACTCAAGAGGAAGCAGTCGCCCTCATGGAACGACACCTGGATGCGGAAAGCATGCGAAAACACTGCCTGGCTTCTGAAGCCATAATGAGGGATATCGCACCCAGGTTCGGAGCGGATCCTGATATGTGGGGCCTGATTGGTCTGCTCCACGATATCGACTATAATGAAACTAAAGATAAAATGGACCAACACACTCTGCTCACAGAAAAAATTCTGCTGGAACGTGGAGTGGACAAAGAAATCGCAGACGCAATCAAATATCACAATGCCGAAAACCTCGGCCTGACGAGATCCGAACCTATTCAATTGGCACTCACGGCGGCCGAAACCATAACTGGCATGCTGGTGGCAGCTGCTCTGGTGAATCCCGACAAAAAGCTTTCGTCTTTGAAAGTGAAATCAGTAAAAAAAAGAATGAAAGCCAAAGAATTCGCCCGGTCCGTTAATCGAGATCATATACTCTTGTGCGAGCAAATCGGCATCCCATTGGAAGAGTTTATAGAGATTAGCCTTACCGCAATGTGCAAAATCGCCGACCGTCTGGAGCTGTGACGGGACCATGCCAAGCCCCGAAAAACAATCTCTGGGAAGCACGTACATTACGATCCTGTACCGCGGCCCCAGCATGAACCCCCTCCTCAGAGACGGAGATCTGATTTACCTCCGATCATGCGTTGAAAAAGAAATGAGGGTCGGGGATATAGTAGTTTTCGACGATTTGGAAACCGGTGATGCGATCGCCCACCGGATTACGTCGATTGATTCATGCGGGATAAAAACCAAGGGTGACAATAATGACGAGGAGGATTTCCCTAGAATAAAGCCTCATGCGATCAGAGGCAAGGTTGAATATGCGGCTCGTGGCCAGAGATTATTTCCAGTCAGCGGGGGCTGCATCGGTTTACTGATAGCTAGATTGTTGACTATCAGGAAATTCCTGTTGAGTGCGGCAGTATCAACTTTTCGTCCGATTTATCGAATGGGCTCCCTGTCCGGAATATTTGCTTCCCTTATCCCACAACGCATTCGTCCTCGAATCGTTCGTTTTACGCGGGCGCAAGGTGTTCAAATGCGGCTGATGATGGGAAAGCGCGTAATAGGCGTATTGCCTGCCGGAAAATCCGACTGGATAATAAAACCTCCGTTTCGACTATTCGTAAATGAGTCTTCTCTTCAAGGACTTGGCATGCGCAGTGCCGATGTGCGTTCGAACGAGTAATTGCCATGAAATTGTAATCCTCCAGTTATCCGGGGCATACAGCTTTTGTGTGGCAGGCTTTCCAGCCTGCCTTGTCATGAAAAGCCAATGATAGCAGGCTGGAAAGCCTGCCCCACAGTTTTCTGGAGTTGTCTGTGGTGAGCACATTTCGCCCTTAACTGAATGGTTCCATGAAATAAAGCCGGGCGCCACCAATTTCGTTAGACGTCGGGTTCCATACTCAGTCAATCATTATATATGGAAAAATGAAGTAATATTAATTGCACTTGACTGAATGGGCACAAGCATGAATTCACGTTTGATTTCATTGAGCTTGTAACTTGAGGAATTCGGCTTGTCGCAGGTATAGCTCGCAAGAAGAGCATTCATCTTGACATTCAGACCCTCTTTCCTGCCGAAAGACTGATTGGAGCTTCCCTCTTATTAACCAGCAGGATCGTCCAAAGTTTGGAAATACCGCGCATTGCCCCTTCTTGGGACATTTTTTCATTTCCCAGCATTTCTCAAAATGAGTCATCGACTTGATTCTCCCGAAAGCTGAACGGAATTGTATTGTTGGATCTCGGGTTTCAGCATGTGACGCGAGAACGCAACACAACTCGAATCTGGCACTGGCGACTTGCTTTGCAATTGTTGTGCTCCTGTTTGTAAATGTGTCAACTGTTTTGGAAGCGGGAAAGTTAGATTTGGTGAGGAACGTTCTGTCAACTTTCTTTACAGATCGTCAAAATCGTCATTCAAGGGGATTGTCGCAAATTATGACTTTTATCCGATGGTCGAATCCCAAGGACTTCGTAGGGCTTTATTTTTTGCGCAACCGGACATTAGTTTTGGCAACCCCCATAATGGCAGCGCAAGTCCCTGAAGACATCTGCATGTTTGGTTAGTCGATGTCAATTTGAAAGAACAAGCAAGTCTCCCCGCAAATCCGACGTTCTGGAACTAAATGCAATAGTTAGGAGTTTTTGGACGAGGGGTCCGGGGAGGTCCTTTTGTTCGGCCTCGGCTATTCTTGGGAAAGGTCTTAGGTTTTGCAACCCGGCCTATCAGCCAAGCGTGATTCCGGGAAAATACCTTCCTTCAAGGCTGCGTCGCAATACCAGAATGGCGACCACAAATTTTTGGTTGTATAATAATTCTGAGCGATACACTCACCCAGGCAGATTTTATTCATGAGGCATTTCTCGCACACTCCAGATAAGCGCTTGGGAAGACCTTCTCTGATTTCTTGGAGCAGCGGCGAATTGAGCCAAACATCCTCCAGCGAATCAGTGGCAGCAGATCCGAAGACAAGCTCAGGAACTGTTTCCCCTATCCCGCAGAGCGCATAGGAACCGTCAGCAAGCACTCCGATAATCCCCATTATTCCGCAAGTGTGGCATCCATCCGCGCATGGGCCGAACATTCCGCTGAGCGACCGAAACGCCGCAGGATGGCTGTATATCAACGGAATATTCGATGAATTTGACAATTCGGTGTCAATCCAACGGCCAAGTTGAATGAGTTCTCCTGTGGAGAGCGCTTGACCGTCACGGTGCATCTGCTCCCCTCTGGCTGTGGGTTGCACGAGATTGAATTTGACGGAGCTTGCTCCCAGGGACTCTGCCAAGCGCACAACCGCCTCTACCTGATCTTTGTTTTTTCGGACGAGCGACATTATGATTTGCGGTAGAATCCCGACCTCGACGAGAATCCTGATACCCCGCAATGCAGCGTCAAAACATCCTTCAACGCCACGCATCCACTCGTGCGTCTGTGCATCGGCCCCATCCAGGCTGATGGAAACAAATGTTGACTCGCAGTCCATCATTGCAAGAGCCAATTCCCTGGTGATTAATGTTCCATTGGTCTCTATCGCGAGATGCAATCCTGTGTCCCTACTGTGGGAGATTATTTCGAGTATGGCTGGATGGATCAGGGGTTCTCCGCCTGTCAACTTGACGCTGCTCAATCCGAGGGGCTTTCCTTGCTCTACTACGGATTTGAAGAGGTTCACGTCGAGCGAAGGGTGTGATTGCCCCTCTCCTTGAAATTTGGGGGAAATCCAGCAATGTCTGCACCTGAGGTTACAACCTCTGGTAAGGTAAAAGTATATGTTATTTAGCGGATATTCCGGAAGGCTTTTTTTCGATTGTCGTTCGTCCATGAAGTCCTGCTCTGGTACGAATGGGAATCCAAAGATTATAGCAGATTGTTCCGAGAAACGTCGATCCAACCTCTGAGTGGGGTACCTCTCAGTTGAGTGCGGAATTAGCTTATCCGGTGGGTCGAAGCCTGCCCCACGGAAGAGAATGGCTCCGGATAACATGCTTACAGTGTCTATAAAAAAGACTTGACACGGCTAGACGACCGGTCTATTATCACCCTTAAAACAAGATCGTGTAGCGTAATGCCCAAAGAAACTACAAAATTTCGCATATTGTCCGAAGGCGCCAGAATAGTCTACCTAAAAGGATTCAACAACACGGGCCTGCAGGAAATCCTGAAAGCCGCGGATGTGCCGAAGGGCTCGTTTCTATTTTTATTTCAAGAGCAAAGAAGACTTCGGTTTGCAGTTGATTGATTTCTACGTCCAATTCATACATTCGGTCGCGGAATCACAAATGTCATCAGAAGAAGACAGCCCAATACAACGTCTGAGAAACTTTTTCCGATATATGATTGAAATCAGCCAAGAACAAGGATTCAAAGGCGGCTGCCCCATCGGCAATCTCACCCAGGAGATGGCTGATGAAAAAGAAGCGTTTCGGACCAAAGTTGATCAAGCTTTTGGCGGGATCAGCAGCCAGATAGCCCGCTGCCTGGAAGAAGCCAGGAAACTGAAGCTAATAAGCTCTTCTCTGGACCCGAAAGACACCGCTGATTTCATACTGAACAGTTGGGAAGGAGCCTTGCTTCGAATGAAAGCTGAAAACAGCGTTCATCCGTTGTTATTATTCGAGAACATGATTTTTCAACGGTTGCTCAAGGTATGATTTTGCGGAATTATGCCGTTGCCGACGAATCAACGCTGAAGGGCAGTGTCATTGCTGTGCCACGACGAAGTAATCTGGTCTTGTTGTTTGGAGATTGCCACGGGCTTTCGCACTCGCAATGACAGTTACACTCTTTGCCAAGTAAATAATTCCGTAATTTTTTGCCGGTCGCATAATAGACCGGTCTATTTCACCCGAACCCGTCAAAGGGTTTACAATATCGCACCAAAGGAGGTTTTCTATGGCCATCATTCCTGTCACTCCACCGCAAAAAGCAGAAGGCAAACTCGCTGAGCTTTACGCGTCTGCCGAACAATTCTTCGGGGTAGTGCCGAATAACGTGCAGTTGCTGGGAGTAAGTCCCGCGGTTTTGGAGAATCAGCTGTACTTCGCCCAGTATTTTATGAGCCATCCCACTCTCAGTGCTCCGTTGCTGTCAATGATCAGGCTGCTGGTTTCAAAGGCATGCAAGTCTGAGTATTGCGATTCATTCAACGTGGCGCTTTTGGGAAAGTTCGGGTTTACAGCGGAACAGGTACAGGCCGCGCGTAACGATGCGACAAAGGCCCCGCTGGAAGATAAAGAAAGGGCGCTGCTACTGTTTGTGCTGAAAGCCACATCGGAACCGAAGGCAGTCGCATCATCTGACTTGGACAAGCTCCGCTCTCTGGGATGGGCTGACAGAGACATCTTTGATGCAGTGGCCCACGGCGCGAGGGCAGTGGGAACAAACATCATTTTCGACGCTTTCAAAATTGAGCAAGACGTGGCGTAATAATGAACAAGGCTAAGGCGTCATAGAATTGATCGCTCTCCCCTCTCTTCAGATAGAGGGTGCGGGGAGAGTGACAATTCCATGTGATTGAAAGTCACGATGGCGTTATCCGATCATGCCCTGAACAGCCGTCAACAAATTTGGACATGGAGAGCAGGGTTTCTCCGGAGGAGGCACCATGAGCCTGGAAGACCATCCTACCGTGAAATTGTACCGAAGTCGGGTCTCGGCCGCTGAGACTAAAACCCAACCCGACGTTTTGGACGCTGACAACTTGAAAGAATTGTGTCTCAAGACCGGTGCCGACGACGCGGGTTTCGTGGAGATTCAAAGGCCCGGCATAGCTGACCAGCTGTTAGACATAGACATTGCCTTTCCAGGAACCAAGACCATTGTCGGTCTGGCGTTTCGGCTGCACCGTGAAAATGTCCGAACAGCTGCACATTCCGTGGCTAACCTGGAATTCCGTCAGGCTTGGAGCCATGCCAACAGTGTGGCAAGAGACATTTCTATGGCTCTGAGCAAGCAAGGGGTCGGGGCCCTGAACGTTCCGGCTGGATTTCCGTATGAAACCGAACGCTGGCCTGGAAAGATGTGGCTCACCAGCGACAAGATCATTGCGGAAGAAGCTGGTTTGGGGCGCATGGGCTTAAACCGGCTCGTGCTTCATCCCAGGTTCGGGAGTTTTACGATACTTGGAACAATGCTCGTCGACACGGAAGTATCCCGTTACGACAAACCCATTGACTTCAATCCCTGCATCCAATGCAAGCTTTGCGCTTCCGTATGTCCAACGGGCGCTATTGCATCCGATGGTCACTTCGATTTTTTTTCCTGCTTTACGCACAATTACAGGGAAAGACTGAGCGGATTTTCAGACTGGGTCGAAACTGTTGCTTCAACCTGTTCACGAAAGCAGTATCGTCTAAAGGTCAGCGATTCGGAGACAGTATCCATGTGGCAGAATCTTTCCATAGGGGCTCAAACCAAGTGCGACCGCTGCATTGCGGTTTGTCCCGCAGGCGAAGAAGCCATAGGCGAATTCCTCGATGACCGCAAGGCATTTACAGCCCGGATGCTGAAGCCGTTCAGGGACAGGAGCGAGGTGATCTATGCAGTTCCTGGCTCAGACGCGGAGGCACACGTTGCGGCTCATTTCCAGAATAAGACAGTCAAACGTGTTTCCAATGGGCTTCGGCCGAATTCCGTGCAAGGATTTTTCCGGAGTCTCCCTCTGGTTTTTCAAAGGAATCGAGCCGAAGGCCTGGATGCTATTTTCCACTTCACGTTCACAGGGGAGGAGTCTTGCAAAGGGACTGTTATTATCCGCAACAAGACGCTGCAGGTGCACAACGATCATACTGGAGAAGCGGACCTGCACCTCATAGCTGACACTCGTGCATGGCTAAAATTCCTCGCAAAAGAGAAGAGCATGCTCTCAGCCGTATTGACTGGGAAAGTCCGCATCAAGGGATCTCCCCGGCTGATGAAGGCATTTGCCCGGTGCTTTCCATCCTGACCCTGACTGTCCGCGTTCCGGTTGATCGGAATTTCTGAACATATCGAGATGACTACTGTGCCTGAAGTGTGGTAAAGTTGATTCAGTTACTCAGAACACCACCCATACAGCGAATGAATCGGGGGGGAACGGTAGGACCGTCACCTGTTCAGACCTGTGTCAGGGGGTTAGGTGGGAGCGCCGGTTTCAGCAGGCAATTCAATCGCATTCCCGTGAACCATTCTCGAAGTATTTCGTGGTGCAGGGAAACGAATATGCGTCAAATTCCAGGCTATCAAGTCGTCGAGACGATCTATGAAGGCCCCAGATCAATTGTGTACCGAGCCGTCAGGGAAGGCCTTGGACCGGTTATCCTCAAGTCATTATCCAAAGAACGACCACTTTTAGAAGAGATCGCAGCACGAAAACGCGAATACGCGATTCTCCAAAGTCTGAATTCTGACGGCATAATAAAGGCATTCGGGCTTGAAGATCACGGAAACGGCCCGATGTTGGTGCTGGAAGACTTCGGCGGTTACTCTCTCGATAGGTTCATTAGGAATGAATCTTTGACAGCGACCGACGTGGTTCGGCTTTCTGTGCGCTTAGTGGATATTGTCGGCGAACTCCACTCTGCGAATATCATTCATAAAGACATCAATCCGAGCAACATAGTCCTCCATCGGGAAAGCGGAAAACTCAAAATCATCGATTTTGATCTTGCAGGCATCTTCTCTCGCGAACACGCCACTCTTGAGGAGACTCGCTTCGAAGGTACATTGCAGTACACCTCGCCTGAACAAACAGGGAGAACAAACCGCTGGGTGGATTATCGGACTGATTACTATTCTTTCGGTGCGACTCTTTACGAACTTCTCTGCGGGAGGCCTCCTTTTGATGGATCCGATTCGTTGGAATTGATCCATTCGCATATAGCGCGCGTGCCTGCGCGCCCGTCCGAGCTGAAGTCTTCAATTCCGCACGCTCTTTCGGACTTGGTCATGAAATTGCTTTCCAAGACTCCTGACGGTCGCTATCAAAGCGCGTGGGGATTGAAATCGGATTTGCAGGAATGCCTGAGGCAGCTCGAAACTCACGGGACGATCGAAAATTTCCCTCTTGCGTTACAGGACAGGCCCGAGAAATTTCAGGTCCCCGAAAAACTCTACGGCCGGGATCGGGAAACAGCAGCGCTTGGAAAGGCGCTCGAAAAGATCAGCAAAGGTTCCAAGGAGGTAGTTTTAATCTCCGGAAGCGCTGGGATAGGCAAAACAGCTCTGGCAAACGAAGTCTGTAAACCCGATCCTCATCAGCCTTTGCGATTTATATCCGGAAAATTTGAGCAATTTCATCATGATATTCCTTACGAAGCAGTGGCAGCGGCTTTCCGTGGAATGGTCCGCCAGATCTTAACAGAAACAGAAAATTCCCTCGCACAATGGCGGAAAGAGTTGCTTGATGCTCTGGGGAATAGCGGCCGTATTGTCATTGACGTTGTTCCAGAGCTTGAACTCATTATTGGACCTCAGCCGCAGCTTCCGAATGTTGAGCCGCAGGAATATAGAAACCGATTCAATCTTCTGTTTCAAAAATTCCTTCGGGTGTTTTGTAAACCCGGGCATCCTCTGGCAATATTTCTTGATGATCTTCAATGGGCGGACTCCGCTTCCCTGAATTTGTTGGAGTTGATAATCGGCGACGAGGAAACAAAATACCTCCTGCTGATCGGTGCCTACAGATACAAGAGAATAGGCCCGTCGCATCCACTGAACCTTACCATCCAGAAGCTGTTAAACGAAGGCCATAGCATTGACAACATTCGTCTGGATTCGCTTGACCTCGAATATGTGGCCAAGCTTTGCGCAGACACGTTGCGTGTGGACGAAGATGCCGTGACTTCATTAGCGCTGCTTGTATTTAACAAAACTGGTGGAAATCCGTTTCATGTAAACGAATTCCTAAAATCTCTCTACCTGGAAAAACTGTTGCGGTTTCTCCCACAGAAAGGGGTATGGGAGTGGGACCTGGATCAAATTCAGGAGCGAGGAATCACCGACAATGTCGTGGAACTCATGGCCGAAAAGATCAAGAGGTTAGGCGATGAAGTCCAAGATGCGCTCAAGCTGGCCGCGTGTATGGGGAATACCTTCGAGCTCGACGCCCTGGCCATTGTTCAGGAAAAGAGTCAGAGTGAGGTACTCCGGAGTCTCATGCCGGCGGTAGCCGAGGGTTTGGCGCTGCCTCTGAATGTCGCATCGGGACATGTCGTGCCGGACGCAGAAAAGTCTACCGCACAATTGAGATTTTGCCATGATAGGGTCCAGCAGGCCGCTTACTCCATGATAAAGGACTCTGAAAAAGCAGCTGTCCACCTGAGGGTGGGAAGTTCACTTCTGAACAAAATTCCCGATGATAAGTTGGAAGAAAGAGTATTCGATATAGTCAATCAGTTGAATTTCGGCCTTGACCTTATCCACCGGCGGCATGAGCGACATCAATTGGCTGAACTCAATCTAAGGGCGGGGAAAAAAGCAAAAGGATCTGCAGCCTACGAAGCCGCTTTCAAGTATTTCAAGGCAGGCCTGATTGCCTTGGGTGAACATGCCTGGGCAAGTTGGTATGACCTGGCGCTCCAACTGCATGTTCTCGCTACAGAGGCCGCATATTTGACAGGTGATTTTGAAGCCATGGAACGGTTGTCCTCCGAGGTCCTGGATAAGGCTAGAGATATCATCGACAAAACAAAGGTATACGAAATCAGAATTCAGGCTGCCATAGCCAATTACAACATGTTGGATGCAGTGAAGACTGCTCTCAGTGTGTTACGAATGCTCGGCGTGAATATCCCTGAAAACCCTTCCAAATTGAATGTGGCCCTCGCTCTGCTGAAGACAAAGTGGATCTTGTTCGGGAAGAAAATCGAATCAATTGCGGAGCTTCCGCAAATGACGGATCTGAAAAGTCTTGCCGCAGTCCGGATAATGTCCAGTATGGGAAAGGCAGCGTACGCAGCTCAACCCATGTTGTGCCCTATTCTCATTTCGCAATCGGTCAACTTATCCGCGAAATACGGGAACGCCCCCGAGTCTGCGATGGCATATGGCACCTATGGAATGCTTCTCTGCGGTATAGTTGGAGATATTGACAACGGCTACCGTTTCGGCGGCTTGGCCATGAATCTACTTGAGCGTTTCACTACCAGTGGGGCCAGAGTGAACACTGTGGAGGTGGTCCATTTCTTTGTTAAACCCTGGAAGGAACACTACGCAAAACAGCTTAAGCCCCTGATTGAAGCCTACAGGATCGGCCTGGAATGCGGCGGTTTTGAAGAAGCGGCCCATTGCGCTTACATGTATTGCTCCGGCCTGTTCCGCGTGGGAAAAGAATTGCCGGAAGTCGCAAAAGAAATGGCCTATTATTGTGATGAGATTCGCAAGATCAAACACGAATCAGCGCTCCGCCTTCTTGTGATATTTCGACAGGCTGTCCTCAATTTAATGGGGCAATCAAATGACCCATGCAGACTGATCGGCGAGGCATTTGACGAGCGTAAGATGCTACCGATTCATCAGGCCGCAAATGATAGAAGCGCTATCTGTGTCATTTATTTGAATAAGCTTGTTCTTTGCTATCTCTTCGAGAAGTACGACTTGGCTACAGAGAATGCCGCCAAGGCCGCCGAACACCTGGATGGAGTCCCAGGCACGCCCGCAGTTCCAGTTTTCTATTTCTATGATTCTCTAGCTAGATTGGCAGCTTGTGAGCCGAATACAGGC
This sequence comes from uncultured delta proteobacterium, assembly GCA_963700305.1. Lineage (GTDB taxonomy): Bacteria > Desulfobacterota > Desulfomonilia > Desulfomonilales > Desulfomonilaceae > Desulfomonile. The sequence goes on along the minus strand of CAVOXB010000011.1, from coordinate 758,939 downwards.
GTGAGCGAGAAGGCCGTGCTCGGCAAAGCGCGGAGCAATCAAAGAAAAATGAAGAAATGGGCCCATCACGGCCCAATGAACCATATGCACAAGTTCATGCTCGTGGAAGCCGAGCGTTTCAAAGTTGTGGGTCAATACGACAAGGCTGAAAAGTGCTATCAACAAGCTATAAAGCTGGCTAGAGAAAACGAATATGTCAATGAGGAAGCTCTGGCTAACGAACTGGCGGCAAAATTTCATCTGTCACGAGGTGAAATCGATAAAGGGCGATCCTTTTTGTTGGACGCTCGTTATTGCTATGAAAAATGGGGAGCGCTAGCAAAGGTCAAAATTCTGGATGAAAAATACCGCCTTTTGCTCATGGGTTACTCTGACACAGGAACTCATTCTCACACAGATCGAATCGCGTCCTCGCCCTCTACGGATTTCGACCTGAATTTGGATTTGGCTTCAGTGACAAAGGCTTCACAGGCTATATCCGGAGAGATCGGTACTTGAAAAACTCATAGACAAGTTAATGAATATTGTTATAGAAGCCGCAGGCGCTCAAAAAGGGTTTCTCATTCTGCAGTCCAAGAACATGCTCATGATGAGAGCAGAGGCCCGGGTGGACCACGACGTCAGTCCGGTCTTGAAATCAGTCCCGGTCGAAGACTGTTCCGAGCTTTCTCACGCCATTATTAATTATGTTAGCCGCACGATGGAAAGTCTAGTCCTGAATGACGCTGTCCGGGAAGGAGCCTTTACCGCAGACCCATACGTGGTCTCGAACAAGCCCAAGTCCATACTGTGCACCCCTCTGATTCATCAGGGAAAAATCACGGGAATGCTCTATTTGGAAAACAATTTGGCGACTCACACATTCACACCGGAGCGTCTTGAAATATTGAGAGTCCTGTGTTCTCAGGCTGCCATTTCTCTGGAAAACGCTCAACTGTACGAACGTATGGAGCAGCTGGTCGCAGAACGAACCTCCGAACTGCAAAGCTCCAATGAAGAACTAAACCGAGAAATAGAAGTTCGGCAGCGTGCCCAACAAGCCCTATACACGGCTAAGATAGATGCGGAAGCAGCCAATCGCGCAAAAAGCGAGTTCCTGGCTAACATGAGTCACGAGCTCCGGACTCCGCTGAATGCAATCATCGGCTTCTCTCAATTGCTCACGGATCAATGGGGCGGAAAACTCAATGACAAGCAACTTCAGTATGTGAGTGAGATTTTTATTGGCGGCCATCATCTGCTCCAATTGATAAATGACATACTGGATCTTGCGAAAGTCGAGTCGGGTAAGATGGATCTTCATTTCTCAAAGGTAAACTTGGGACAATTGCTGAAATACGCCGTCACAATGATAAAGCAAAAGGCGATGAAACACAGGATGGAACTTAATCTCGATATCAGGGACGGCCTCGAAAGCTTGAGCATCATGGTAGATGAGGTCAAACTTAGACAGATAGTGGTAAACCTCCTTTCGAATGCCGCGAAGTTCACGCAAGACGGCGGCAGCATATTAGTCAAGGCAAGCAGACAAGAGGACAATCTTGCCATAAGTGTATCAGATACGGGCATTGGAATTAAACGCGAAGACCAGGAGCGAGTTTTTGAACCATTCGAGCAGGTGGACTCCTCACTGGCCCGGCAACAGCGGGGGACGGGACTGGGGCTGGCGTTAACGAGAGATCTTGTCAGGCTTCATAATGGCCGTATCTGGGTTGAAAGCGAGGGCGAAGGAAAAGGCAGCACGTTCAAGTTTGTCATCCCTCTTCTCGTGGCAGAACAGAGCGACGAAAAAGCCCTACATTCGGAGGAATCAAGGACTTCGAGTCCTGCACAGAAAGACGAAGCCGGTCTTCCAGCCAGAATTCTAGTGATAGAGGACAATGAAGCCAATATGAGGCTTACCACCGGCCTGCTCAAGGAACAATCCTATACCGTGTTGCAGGCCTCGAACGCCGAGAAAGGAATACGCTTGGCCCAGGAAGAGAGGCCTGATCTCATCTTGATGGACATATCGCTTCCTGGAATGGATGGACTTACAGCGACCCGCATTCTCAAACGGAACCCTAGTACGAGTCATATTCCTGTTGTCGCTGTCACCGCCCACGCTATGAGAGGCGACGAACCGAAGACCTTGGAAGCGGGGTGCGACTGGTATCTATCTAAACCTCTAGATAAGGCGGAATTCTGTAATGTAGTGAAAACCTTGGTTGACAGACACGTTGCAAACGGATGACAATCGGAATATTTCATTGCGAGGGATCCATATGTTCTCTCTAAAAAGTATTCTCGTGATCGACGATGACCGCCAAAACGTCGAGCTTCTTAAGAACATGCTGGAATCGCTCGGTTACGAAGCGAGAGTCGCATATAGCGGACTAGAGGCCCTGGAAAAACTCAATCAAGATGTTGATTTGGTGCTGCTGGACGTCATGATGCCGATGATCGACGGGTTTGAAATAGCGCATCGAATGAGGGATCATCCTGAATTCGGCGATGTTCCTATTATTATGGTTACCATCCTCGACAGCAAACAAGATAGACTCCGGGCAGTTGAATCCGGAGCCAATGATTTCATCAGCAAGCCAATTGACATGCTGGAACTCCAGGTTCGTGTGGCTTCTTTGCTCAAGATGAAAACCGCGCAGGACAGGATCAAATCATCTCTGCGAGAAAAAGAGATTTTGCTTCGAGAAATCCACCATCGCGTCAAAAACAATTTGGCCATAGTCAGCAGCCTTCTAAGCTTGCAGTCCAGATATACCACTGACGAATTTCACCGCCAGATGTTCAAAGACACCCAGAACCGGATAAAGTCCATGGCGTTAGCCCACGAAAAACTCTATCAGACCGAGAATTTGGCCGAGTTGAAAATGAATGAGTACATTGACAATCTCGTGGATCATCTTCTTGTATCATTCAAAACACTCGGCAAAGCCGTACGTGTTGTGAGGAATCTTGAAGAGGTTTACCTCGGGCTCGAGACAGTGGTACCTGTGGGGATCATATTAACAGAGCTGCTCTCAAACTGCTTCAAACATGCGTTCCCGCATGATTGTGGAGGCGAGATAACTATTACACTTCAGGCTAAGCCTGAAAATTCATTCGAACTGATTGTAACCGACAGCGGTATTGGTATGCCTAAAGGGGTGAATATTTCCAGCCCTGATTCTTTCGGTTTGAATCTTGTGAAGACTTTTGCGCAGCAGATTGCGGGAAAAATTGAAGTTACTTCTGACCAGGGAGCGAAATTCTGTTTGGAATTCGAGAATAGTAAGGGTAAACATCGGGTGGGGGGACCCTATGACAGCGTCAAGGATACTGATTGTTGAAGACGAACTCATACTCGCAGACGATATCGCCCAACTCTTGAAAAGCTTGGGACATGAAGTGGTTTCCATAGTCTCCTCGGGAGAGGAAGCCATCCGAAAAGCCGATGAGACCTGCCCTGATTTGGTTCTCATGGATATAGTCCTCGAGGGTCAAATGGACGGAATCGAGGCTGCCGGCTGCATCAAATCCCAAGTGGAAGCCGGAATCGTATATCTCACCGCTCATTCCAAGAAAGACCTATTTGAACGGGCCAAAATAACAGAGCCCTTCGCCTATTTGTCAAAACCGGTGACTCCAGAGGAACTGGAAGGCACGGTAGAGATGGCCCTTTACAAGCACAAAATGGAAAAGCAGTTGAGAGAAAACGAAGAAAAATTCCGAGCGGTGTTCGAAAACAGTTTTGATGCGATGGTCTTGACCGAAACTAATGGGAAAATCTTGGAAGCCAATTCTGCTGCTGTCAGAATTCTCGGCACAACGAAAGAGGAGCTTTGCCAAATCGGCACTGACAGCTTTATCGATATGACGGATCCCAGAGCGATTGCGGCCCTAGAGGAGAGAGACAGAAGCGGCCGATTCATGGGAGAGCTTTATTATAAGCGAGAAAATGATGTTCCGTTTCCGGCGGAGGTCTCCAGTGTAGTGTTTGTGGACTCCAAGGGTAAGAAAAAAGTATGCGAAGTCATTAGAGACATTTCAGAACGAAAACGGGCTGAGGAAGCCCTTCTCGAATCCCAGGAAAAATATCGTCTGGTGGTGGAGAATGCTAACGAAGCAATTGCTGTGGCCCAAGATGGAGTCACTACTTTCACGAACGGCAGAGTGAAAGAACTTGTTGGATATCCTGATGAAGTGCTCAAATTGAGGCCTTTCCTGGATTTCATTCATCCGGACGACCGAGAAACTGTTGCGCAGCGTTACCGAAAAAGGCTGCGAGGAGAGCCGGTTCCATGTTCCTCTTGCTTTCGGGTCATTCATGAAGACGGGACTGTAAAGTGGATCGAGCTAAGTGCGGTTGTTATCAATTGGGAAGGCAGCCCCGCTACCTTGAATTTCATGAACGACATCACTGAGAAACGGAAAGTGGAAGAAGAAACTCATAAAGCTGGACAAACTTCAGTCCGTAGGCCTACTTGCAGGAGGGATCGCTCACGATTTCAATAATATTCTGACCACAATTCTGGGAAACATTTCTCTGGCAAAGGTTTGCGCCTTTCCCGGCGACAAGATCCACGAAAGGTTATCTCTGGCGGAAAAGTCGTGCCTGAGGGCGCAGGGATTGACTCAGCAATTGCTGACCTTTTCCAGCGGCGGAGCCCCAGTCATGAAGGCCGCTGACATATCGAAAGTCGCACGGGAAGGCTGCGCTGCCGCGCTCTGGGATTCGACAGTGGCTTGTGAATTAGATTTCCCCAATGATTTGTGGTGGGCCGAAGTCGATGAAGGCCAGATAAGCCAGGTTTTCGGAAATCTGGTTCTCAATGCGATCGAGGCCATGCCAAACGGCGGCTCTATTTGCGTATCAGGTCGCAATGTAAGGGTGACCGAGGATGACAAATTACCGATAGTTCCCGCAAACTATTTGAGAGTCTCAGTCCAAGATCAAGGAATAGGCTTATCTCCCGAGCACCTTACAAAAATATTCGATCCCTATTTCACCACAAAAAACAAGGGAAGCGGCCTGGGTTTAGCTACTGCTTACGCTATAATCAAAAGACACGGCGGCTTGATCACCGTCAACTCTCAATTGAATGTGGGCACCACATTTAGTGTTTATCTTCCTGCCTCTCAAAACAAGGGACATTTTCAAACTGATGCCGACACTCTTCCGGTTTTCGGAAAAGGCCGTGTGCTACTCATGGATGATGAGGAACCAATAAGGCGTCTTGCCAAGGATTTGTTATCTTTCTTGGGATATGACGTGTCAGTCGCTGAACATGGAGAACAGGCTATCAGCATGTACACAAGCGCCAAGAGTTCTTCGGACCCTTTTGATGTAATTATCCTGGACCTAAGCGTTGCTGGAGGTATGGGAGGAGCTCAAGTAATAAAGGCGCTTCGGCAAATGGATCCTGATGTCAAAGCCATTGTTTCAAGTGGTTATTCCAGCGATCCTGTCATGGCAGACTATAAGAAACATTTGTTCGACGGAGTCGTTGCCAAACCTTATACTGTCAGAGAGCTCAGCGAAGTACTGAAAAGGGTCATCCAGGGCCCTTAACGAACAGAGTTCATCGAGCGTCTGGAGGATCATAGCCTTCGTTCCCCTTGATCCGCGAAAAGAATGCCCCTATCATTCGACAGCAAAAAAATGAGGCAAAGAACTGATTATGACAAACAATGAGGCGAACAGCACTCACCTCCGTCAAGAATTGCTGCACTTGCGACAGAAGGTAGCTGAACTGGAAGCAGCGGACCGTGCGCCGAAAACCATACCGCTAGGATTCTCTCAAATCCAGAGAGAATGGGAGCATACATTCAATGCCATACCTGATCCTATCATGATCCTTGATAATCGTCACAGGATAGTGAGAATGAACAAAGCTATGGCAGAAGCATTGGGAACACCGGCTCAAGAGACTATCGGGAAGAACTGTTACGAAGTCCTTCATTGTTCGAGTGCGCCTATTGCATGTTGCCCCCATTCACAACTATTGAACGACGGGCAAGAACACTTTGCGGAAATTTTCGATCAAAAGCTTGGCGGCACGTTCAAGGTAAGCGTATCCCCCATCTTCGGCAAAGACAGCGTCCTGATCGGAAGCGTGCACGTAGCTCGAGACATAACGGCCTTGAAACAAGCAGAAGAAGACCTTCGCAGCGCAGGAAAAGAGCTTGAAAAGCGCGTGGAACAGCGAACCGCTGAACTCAAAGCTGCTAATGAAAGACTCCGCCTTGAAATCAAGGAGAGGGAAGTTGCGCAGGAAGCTCTACGATGCAGTGAAGAGCGTTTCCGCGCCATATGTGAAAGCGCCAGAGACATCATTTTTATAAAGAATCTAAGCCAAGAATATACCCATGTGAATCCCGCAATGGAGAGGCTTCTTGGTCTGCCATCATCGAAAATTGTCGGATTGAGCGCACAAGATTTTTACGGAGATAGAGCAGCGAAGCATATCAAAGAAGTGGAGCTTCGAGTCTTGGCGGGAGATTCGGTCGAGGAAGAACACACCAGACCTGTCAACGGGGTTCAGCGCACTTTTCACGACATCAGGGTCCCGCTAAGGAACGCAGTAGGGACAATAGTGGGCATCTGCGGAATGTCGCGAGACATCACGGACCGCAAACACTTGATTGAAGCATCGCTTCCGTCGTATCTCGATTATCCCTCGGAATCCATACGAAAAACCCTGGAGGCGGCCAGATTAGCGGCCACTACCGATAGTCTGGTGCTTTTAACCGGAGAAAGCGGGACTGGTAAGGATTACCTGGCTCGCTATATACATGATCATTCAGACAGGGCTGCAGGGCCTTTCTTTTCTCTGAACTGTGCCGGAGTGCCCCTGGAACTGGCGGAATCCGAGCTCTTCGGACACGAGGCAGGAGCATTTACAGGGGCAAGCGTGCGTTCCAGGGGACTGGTAGAGTTGGCAGAAGGAGGAACGCTGCTCCTCAATGAAATCGGAGAGCTTTCGTTGCAGCTCCAGGCAAAGTTGTTGACCTTTCTGGAAACCAGAACATTCACGCGGCTAGGAGGTAGAAAAGCTATCAAAGTGAACGCGAGAATACTCGCGGCTACCAACAGAGACCTTCAGGCGGAAGTTTCCTCGGGCCGCTTCAGGCTTGATCTGTTTCACAGGTTGAACGTTGTCTGGGTGAAGGTCCCGCCACTTCGAGAACGAACCGAAGATATTCCGACGTTAGTGGAGCAAATTCTGGGTGTGCTCAAGGTTGAAATGCAGCTCCAACGCCTCCCGGACCTTGACGAAAAGGCCCGCCGGAGGCTCAGCCTATATCCTTGGCCGGGTAATGTTCGAGAATTACGAAATTTTCTCGAGCGGTCAATCATCATGTCCCGAGGGAACAGAATAGACGGGTCTTATCTTGACTCAGCGGAAACTTGCTCGGCTGATCGATGCTGGACGACGATGTTTCCTCCTGTTCCCTCGTTGGATGAAGTCATTCGCAGCCTGAAAGAGGAGATGGTCGAAGAGAGTCTCCGTCACGCGGGCGGCAACAAACAGGAGGCTTCACGCCTTCTGGGGATTTCTCGATTCAGTCTCAGACGTCTGTTGGAGAGCATGACAGAGCGCAATCGCACATAGAATCTCTCTAATGTGCGACATAGCACATCCTCTAAGCCCTTCTTTGCAGACTCTCTTCAAGAATGCAAAATTGTCACGTGCGATTACGCACGTCTGGACACGCCCATCACTCCGCCCAAAGTACCAATCACCGTTTCTCAAAGCTGACATCTTCTCAATATAGTTGATGATTTATCGCTATTATCAGGTTCACCCCGCATGGCACATATCCTGCTTATGGGAAGGTCGAATAGTCGGCGGAGAAAGATGAAAGATCTATGTACGGGCCAAATGATTACGATGATCAAAAGACAATTGTTTATTATTTACACCAAGGGGGTTGACGCGACATGGACGTCATAACGCTTTCCAGGTTGCAGTTCGCTGTTGCATGTTATTTTCATTTTTTGTTCGTGCCTTTGACTTTGGGACTTTCCGTTCTCGTAGCAATTATGGAAACGCAGTTTGTAAGGACCGGGGACGAACAATACAAACGGATGGCAAAATTTTGGGGCAAGTTGTTCGTGATCAACTTTGCGCTCGGGGTAGTCACAGGGATAACGCTGGAGTTTCAGTTCGGCACGAACTGGTCGCGCTATTCAAAATACGTAGGTGACATATTCGGTTCTCTTCTTGCAATAGAAGCCACAGTCGCCTTTTTCCTCGAATCCACATTCATCGGAGTATGGTTGTTCGGCTGGAAGAAACTCTCTCCCAAGGCCCATGCAGCCTGCATCTGGCTGGTGGCTGGAGCATCCAACATTTCAGCATATTGGATCTTGGTAGCAAACTCGTGGATGCAGCACCCCGTGGGCTATGTGATCCGAAACGGCAGGGCCGAGCTCACCGATTTCTGGGCAGTGGTTACTCAACCTTACGCTGTCTGGATGTTTCTGCATGTCATAAGTGGAGCCTATATTCTCGCCGCTTTTTTCGTGATGGGCATAAGCTCGTACCACCTCCTCAGGCGCAGAGACATGGATTTCTTTAAAAGATCCTTCAGGATCGCGGTTACCTTCGCCGTAATTTTCTCTATTTCCGAACTTCTTATCGGAGATTTTCACGGCAAAGAGATGGTGAAGGCTCAACCGCTGAAGGCTGCCGCAACCGAGGCCGTTTGGGAAACATCGAAAGGGGCCCCTATGTATCTTTTCGCTATTCCCGACGAGGCGAATGAAAAAAATAGCGTGCAGATACTGGGAATTCCAAAATTGTTGAGTTGGGTTGCCACTGGCGACAAGGATGGGGTTTATAAGGGACTCAAGGAGTGGCCGAAAGAAGCAAGACCGCCTGTGGCCCTCACATTCTGGTCCTTCAGGCTCATGATAGGGCTTGGGTTATTCTTCATCGTCGTCAGCGTCATTGCTTGGCTGAAACGGAATAGGATTGAAGAGAGTCCCGGGCTTCTCAAATTGTTGGTGTTTTGCATTCCGCTTCCCTATTTGGCTTTGGAAGCGGGGTGGACTGTTACCGAGATGGGGCGGCAACCCTGGATAGTATACGGCATGATGAAAACGGCTGATGCAGCGTCCAGCCTTATAGGCGCCCAAGTGGCGCTTTCGTTGGGGGCTTTCATTCTTGTCTATTCTTTTCTCGGGATAGCCTGTTTCTATCTGATTCTCAAGTACGCGCGTAAGGGGCCTGCGCCGTATCCCCGTCAGCAGTCCACTCAGAGCGGCCTTGAGGAGACCAAGCAGTACGTCCAGGGTGCCGAGCCTGCCTCAGCGCCAAACAATTAGGAAAGGAGTCAAGCAACATGTTAGAGACTATCTGGTTCATATTGTGGGGTGTCCTTTGGGCGGTGTATTTTATGCTTGACGGGTTTGATCTTGGAGCCGGAACCCTTACTCCTTTCATAGCAAGAAACGACACTGAAAAGCGCCTGGTCTATAATTCAATGGGACCGTTTTGGGACGGAAACGAGGTGTGGCTAATCACCGCGGGAGGAGTCACCTTTGCGGCTTTTCCTAACACGTATGCAGTTATGTTCAGTGCTCTGTACACTCCACTTCTGCTCCTTTTGTTCGCCTTGATCCTGCGGGGGGTGGCTTTGGAATTCAGGGGTAAGGAAGACGCTGGAAGCTGGCGACGATTCTGGGACGTTTGTCATTTCATAGGGAGTTTCGTACCTGCACTCTTGTTAGGCGTGGCCTTCGCCAACATCTTCCAGGGTATACCTATTGACGGTGAAGGAATATTCCATGGCAACCTTTTGACTTTATTGAACCCTTATGGCCTATTGGGAGGTGTTCTCTTTTGTGCTCCTCTTTGTCGTCCACGGCGCTTTGTGGCTTGCCATAAAGACCGAGGAGCCCCTCTCCGGCAAAGCTGGGAACATGGCCGCAAGACTGTGGTCAGTTCTGTTGGTTGTCGCCGTCGTGTTTCTCGTAGCCACGTGGTTCTTCACAAATCTTTACAACAATTACCTGGCGTACCCAGCCCTGTGGGTGATTCCTTTGATTACTGTGGCGGCCCTTCTTGCCACACGGGGCTTCATTGCAAAACAAGCGTGGTGGAAAGCATGGTTTGCTTCCTGTCTGACCATTGTCGGGGCCACTCTATTTGGAGTGACAGGGCTTTACCCCAATCTTTTGCCTTCCAGTATCAATCCGGAATACAGCCTGACGATATTTAATTCGGCCTCAAGCCCCCTCACATTGAAGATCATGCTGGGAGTAGCATTGACTTTTGTCCCTATAGTGATTGTTTACCAGGTCTGGAGTCATTATCTGTTCAAGGACAAGCTCACAGATGAGGATTTGGCTTCAGATGAAGCATATTGATGAGAATTAGTTCAGAGATTATAGATGATAGCGATCATTCGCTTAAAGTATGTGCCAAAACTTTTGTCTGAGTCAAAATCCCGTAGCCGCTGAAATAAGTACGGCTATGGGATTCTTTTTCGTAGCGGCCGGCGTCTCTGCCGGCCCATTCTATGGACATCCTTGATTATTTTTGAAGATGTGCCGGCACGGAGGCCGGCACCTACGAATTATTTGACATTTACAATTGCGAGGAGTAAAACGACGAAGCAATCTATTCCTACCGGTTGGGAGATTGCCACGGGCTTACGCCCTCGCAATGACAGTGGCTTTTTTTTGCCAAGTGAACAATTCCGAACAGTCTTACTTGTTGGGCACTGAATTTGTACTGGCTCCGCTGGCTTTCAAGAGGTCCGCTATTGTCACATGCCCGAATTTTTCAGCCCAATATAAAGCCGTTTGTCCCCATTTATCCTGAGCGTTGACATCTGCACCTTTTTCCAGGAGCAGTTTCACGATGGCATAGTGTCCTTTTGCTGCAGCTCTCATTAAGACCGTCATACCGTCGCCCGACTTTGCATTGACGTCTGCTCCATATTCCACAAGCATTTCCACGACTGCGATCTCGCCGCTGGAATGCATAAGGGCCGGATAGCCGATCTTGCTTTTGACGTTGGCATCCGCTCCCTTTTGCAGAAGGATTTTCATTATTTCAAGCTGTTTGTTCGATGCAGCGAAAATCAGTGGCGTCCGTCCTTGATTGTCCGCGTCGTTTATGTCTGCACCATGAGCAAGAAGCACCTTTGCTATTTCCAGAAAGTCTCTTTCGATAGCTTCCATCAATGCTGTCTTGCCGTTTCTGAGTTTGGTGTTGACATCGGCGCCTTTGCTCACGAGGATCTTTGCCACCTCGGCAGCCCCTTTTGTCGATACGCTTATCAGGGCCGTCATTTGATCCTTTCCTCTGACGTTTACGTCAGCGCCTTTTTCCACCAGCATCCTGGCGATTTGGGCGTTTGTAACGTACATCAGCGGGGTATAACCCAGAATATCCGTTTCGTTTACGCTTGCTCCGTGTGCCAACAGGGCCCTCACCGCTGCGACATGGTCCCTTTGGACTGCCGTATGCAAAGGCGTGGCGCGATCATCAGGGCTTTTGGTATTCACATTTGCGCCCCGCCTTAACAATTGTTCAATTACATCTGCACGGCCGTGAAAGGCTTCCAGAAGCAGCTCTTGATTCAGTTGGGCTTCAGTAGCTCCTTTAGCACCCATAAGGAATGGGAGTAGGAACAGTACGAGTAATCGGATTAAGGCTGCTCTCTGGATAAGGCTCATGAGACTCAACAGGCTTCCTCTTATTTCTTGGACTAGCGAGAGATCGGAGTTCCACGCTACAGCCCCGGAATTCGTGGACTATTCTCTCATCGGCTATGCATGAAAGAGATTGAGCGTATCGCAATTGCCAAAAATAATGTCCTTTTTCTCGTCATTCCTGCGAAAGCAGGAATCCAGAATCTGGACCCCGGATCAAAGCCTGCCCCGGACCACGATCCGGGGTCAGAGGTGACGGGGCGCAATTCCCGAAAATTGGACAAGGATTTCAGAAAGTTGTATAGATACACGACTACTTATTGATTCTTTCGTTTTCCGATTTTAGACTTTGCAGGAATCATAGGCCTGATTCCTGCAACGCAGCCTAAGCCTTCTTGATGCATATGTCCAGGTCTTCCGACGCGTTGATCACCGACATCGAACGGATGCATCACGGCCAACGGCCAAGATTACTTCAGTCCTGCTGCGCTTCTTTGCTTAGCGCCACCTTGTCCACCTTGCCGTTGGGCAGCAGGGGCAAAAGAGGACGGACAAAGAATCTTTTCGGGACCTTGAAATTGGTGAGTTTGGATTTGCAGAATTCCCTCAGCTCGTCTTCAGAGACTTCCTGGCCTGGCTGAAGCATGGCAAAACACCACCCGACCTCTTGATACACTTCGTCCGGGACTGCAATCACGGCTGCAAATAGGATGCTTTGGTGGGCCTCAACGACTTCCTCCACTTCCCTGGGATAGACGTTCTCGCCTCCGCTCTTGTACATCTCCGATGCGCGACCGGTCAGATGAATATAACCTTGCGAGTCCTTAAAGGCTAAATCAGACGTGTAGTACCATCCATCTTCGTCAATGGCCTTCTTTGTTGCCTCGGGATTGTTGTAATAGCCCTTCATAAGAAAAGGCCCTCTCACCGCCACTTCTCCGATTTCTCCATCGGCAAGTTCCTGGAGGGCCGAGTCAACGATTTTGAGTTCAAACGGCTCCGCTATCTTTCCCGCTGTATGGATGAGTCGGTCCAGATCGTCACCTTTCTCAGTGTACGTAACGAATCCACACACCTCGGTGCTGCCATAGCCGGTTAGCATTGTGGCGCCAGTCTTTGCGCAAATTTGCGATAGCACTGCCACCATGACTTTCGGCGCCGCTGCACCTGCCCACAGGAAGTTCCGAATACTGCTGAGGTCGGTCTGGCCGAACTGGGGGTCCCTGAACTGAAGCAGAAACATCGCCGGCACCTGTCCGAGCGCAGTAATCCTCTCTTTTTGAACCATCTTCAGGGATTCTGACGGATCAAACCTGTCCATGCACAGCAGAAAGCCTCCAGCCATTATCCCGGCAAAACCCAGTTCCACCACAGCGGCCACATGATTTATCGGGAAATGCAGCAACCCTCGAGTCTGCTCATCGAAGTAGAATTTCTTCACTTCAACTTTGATGTTTTCCACAATGCTCGAGTGAGTATGCACCACTCCTTTAGGTTTTCCCGTTGAGCCTGACGTGTAGAGCAGTAGCGTAGAATCATCGTCTGCAACTTCCTTGGATCGCTTTTCCAGCTCTGCATCAAGCTGTGGCCTTGGTCTATACGCGAATTCCGAGAACATTTCGGTCCCATCAAAAGGGTCTCCCATGATCAGCACTTTCTTGAGACAGGCATACTCTTTCATGAGGCTTTCGAGTATAAAGCGTAGGTCATTATCCATATTTTGTCGCAACGCGATCAGCACCGTGGGCCGGCAATCCCCGAGCAAGTATCTCAGCTCGTCCAGAGTCAGCTTCGGAGACAACCCCAGCCAGATCGCGCCCACTTTCCCTGCAGCCATGAATGTCGTCAAAAACTCCGTGCGAGCCATGGAGAGCATGGCAACACGATCACCTTTGTTGACTCCTATCTCTAGAAAAGCCTTGGCTGTGAGATCCATGCGATTCTTGAAATCCGACCAGGTGAGTCTGTCGTTCTCGAACACCAGTGCTTCTGCCAGAGGCTTGGTTTCAGCCCATTTTTCAACATAGTGCCACGTTTGAGTCAGACGCTTCCAGCTCACTGTGCCCTCCTTTCCGTGAAAGAGATCCCTCTGATAAAAAGGGGTTATTGATATTGTTTTAGCGGTCGTCTGTTCCAAGGCGAGCGTACCCGTCGCTGATGGCCGCTGACCCAGAGGAGTTGACCACTTTGAAGAAAAGGTCAGTACCTGTGTCATCCAATCTGAGCCCCGAAAGCATGACCCTAATTTCAGATCCGGGAATGACCATGCCTGTGAAACGACATCCCACGGACCGCAGGACAAGAGGATTGCCTTCTGCTTCACGGTTTATAATTTCGCGCACTGCGTAGGCCAGGGTAGCAGTTCCCTGGAGAATGATTCCCGGGAGTCCCACCCCGCGCGCGAACGCGACTGAAGTGTGAATGGGGAAGAAAATATTTGTGCAGCCATCGTAAACGAAGGGAGCGAGCGGATCGATTAAGATCGGCACTTCCCAGAGCGCGATCTCTTGTTCACCGGCAGAGGGAGCACCAGGAATGGGTTCAGTATTTTTCGCGTCGCCGCAACACTCTACTCCCCGCAACAAACCTCCAAGATATTCAGTGAATACAGGCAAACCTCGCGTATCGGACACGTCATACCGTATCACAATCAGTGTCCCCGCCTTATGTGGGGAAATGGCGTTCACAGACCCTTTGACCGTCAATCTGTCACCAGGCCGTATAGGTCTGTGGAAAGAAATGTATTCCGTAAAGTGAACCTGGGTAGCAAAAATCTCCATGGGGAAGTTTTCTGCTGGGATGTATTCCCAAATCCGTTCAGAAATTGGCCACGTCACGGCAACACTGAACATAGGCGGTGCGATCACGCCCCCCTCACGTTCATCATCGAAATAGAAAGGGTTAGGATCGCCTACCGCAGCAGCATAGTTCATGGTGCGGCGCCAGCTGATTTCAGTCTGATATTCTTTGAGGCACATGCCGGTGAAGTCTGTGTGGAGCTTCACTATCACCTCCGATACATGCGAATCGCAGTGCTTGCTGCGATGATTCCTGTGAGGGCAAGAGCTCACATTAAAGCCAGGAATCGTTTTGGCTCAGCAAACCAAGTAGGCTCATTTAGCTTTTCAGAGATTCGCGAGACAAGCCAAAACGTACTTGCGTCGTAGTGCCTCCTGCCCGGTCGAGCGCATCCTGTATCAAAGACAGCTTCGTTTCTCTGATGATCGCATTATCGCCAATCAGCGTAAAGATTTCGTTTCAAGAAAAGTGAGGACCTTTGCTTGAAGTCGCAGTGACATTTCTCCAATCTCATTTAGCAGGATGGTTCCACCTTCCGCCAATTCCAGCGGTCCTCGCTTGGTCGCGTGAATGCGCCCGTCACAAGCCCGAACCCCGATTGAGGGGCAGTTTATCCGGGGACGCACTGGTATGCCGAGCTAGGCTCAAAGGAACTTGCCACGAACGACCAACTCTAGATTTTATAACGGCCATCAGTTCTTTCAACAATCCTCCCAATTCTCCCATCCGTGTTGCTGCGGCCTCCAATTGATTTATCCCGGTTTTGTTCTGGTGCATCGCCTGTTCGATGTTCGCCATAGCACTCGAAACCTGGTCTATTCCGACAAATTGCTGCTCAGTGGAACTCTGAATTACCGATGCGGCCTGTGAGGATGCACCGACACTGTTTGACAGGGACTGTATCGATTCGCCTGCAGTGGCCGATTGCATTACGCCGGATTCCACCGCTTTGCCTCCTTGCTCGGTTGCCATTACGACAGCGCTGACCCATTTTCGCGTCTGATCAAGTATGCTCCTGACTTGCTCGGTAGCATTCTTGGACTGGTCGGCAAGCGTCTTGATTTCATGGGCAACAACAGCGAACCCCTTTCCTTGCTCACCTGCTCTAGCTGCTTCAATGGAGGCATTGACCGCAAGGAGATTGGATTGGTCCGCGAGGTCCTGAACCGTGGCAATTATATCCTCAATCGCCTGACTGTGCTCACTCAAGCGCACCACTGTTTCTCCAATTGACTCCATTTGCTCTTTGATGAGGTTCATTCGCATGACTGTATCGTCGGTCGCCTTTTTACCCATTTCGGAAATCTGCACCGCCTGTTGCGCAGTCTCGGAGACTTTTTTAGCTTTGTCGCTGGAGATTCTCGCAGCTTGCTTGACCTGCTCCACAGTTGTCGTTGTCTCAGTGACGGCCGCGGATGTCTTCGATGTGCTCATTGCAAGTTGTGCGACAGTAGCAGAAATCTCTGCAGTCGATGAAGCTATGACGTTGACGCCATCCATGGTTCTTCGAGTCTGTTGTTTCAGGAATTCCACCATTTCATTGAGCGCACGAGCGAGCCTTCCAATTTCATCCTTGTCCGTGAACTCAAGAGTCCGGGAAAGGTCCCCTTTGCTTATCCCTTCAGCCAACTCTACTGCCTCACCCAAGGGCTTTGTGATTCTTTTCGCCATAAAATAAGACGTCAACAGGCTGGCAGAAATGATGAAAGCCAGTCCGAAAATCAACACATTTTGAGCATCTTCCCTCGCCTTGTGGGATTCTTGCTTTCGTTCGTTCAGAAGATTCTCTTCCGCATCCTTGAAAGACCCAAGCAGTTCATCGAATTTGTGAAGCCCACCCTTCGTGTCTGCTCCGGCTTCTTCAGCTTGAATGTCCCGCAGCGTTTTGGATGACGAGACTTGCTTGTGAAGCGCGATTTCAGGTTCAGCGACATCCTTTCTCCATGCGGTCAAGGCTGCTTCCATCTCGGTGACCACCTTCGCCTGACCGGGATTGCCCGCAACACTTCGTTGCTGTTTTTCAAGTAATGTGAACGTGCGTTTGCTGGCCGCATCATAGGCTGCAAGAAGTTCATCTTTTCCGGTGAGCAAGAATTTTTGTTCCCCAGCTTCCATTTCTAATGCTGACGCATAGATTTCGAGGGCAAGCTGCAGAACGGAGTTTGACTGATCCAGCGTGGCAAGATGTTCCGAATCATTTACAGAGGCGCTCTGATTTCTGAGCTTGTCAAGAAGGCCCTGTTGTGCCTCAATAAAGGTCCGATGCGACTCGCGAAAACGGTCGAAGCTCGCTCCTTTAGCCCCTGAAACAAGGGCCGCCAAGTCGATCATGTCTTTTCCGCTGTTGACTTCTTTCCGAAGCGCTATCCCGATTTGAGCTCGTTTCTTTACCTTATCCAGGATCTCCTGGCCTTGAGTGAGTGCTTTGGTCCGCTCTGGGCGATCTTCGCCGTCGCTGGTGAGCTTTAGTTGAGCGAACTCTTGGTCGATCTTCGATTCTCTCGATTTGAACTCTTCCAAAAATCTCTCATCACCTGTCAGCAGGTACCCTCGCAGCCAGGCAAGCATTCCCATGGTGTCAGACTGAATTTCCACTGTTTGTCTAATTATTCTATGTACATGATCTCCCCAATACAGGGTTTTCACTATATGGGGCGGTCTGCCCCATAGTTATGTGTGCATGGGTCGTTGTAACCCCAGTCATGAAAAACCACAAAAGACATGATCCCAAGAGGTGGTTTTCATATGAGCTTTTCAGTCCATCTGGGCAAGGTATGTTGAGATCAGGTGGTCCAACACCATGTGGGCATCTTCGACTGGTCCGTACTCGCCTTTTGCAGTCTCAAAATGAACATAGTGTTGAGCTATTTCTTTTATTAGACCACCGTCAAATCCGGTTAAAGCTACAGGAATGCCGCCATTTTTCAAAGCATACGTTAAGGCGTTAACAACATTCGGTGAATTTCCGCTCGCCGAAATTCCGACCACAATGTCCCCGGGCCGCATGAGGTTACGCAATTGCCACGAAAACACGTTTTCGTAACCAATGTCGTTGGCAAGGCATGTAATAAAAGCTGCATTTGAGGTAAGACATATAGCGCGAAACGGTCTCTTGCCTTCAGGGGAAGCCCCGAACCCCAAGTCATTGACAAAATGCGAAGCAGTGGCAGCGCTGCCTCCGTTGCCCATAAAGAAAATGGTGCTGCCTCTGTCTCGTGCCATTGCGAACAAATCTATGATACGGCCGACCGCCTCGAAGTCGAGGCTACGCAACACTGCTGTTACTCTATCGATGTACCTTTTCGCATGTTGCGCCCCGGACTCAATGTGTGCCTGTTTTTTCGATGCGTCTACAATGTCGCTCATCCGGCCAAACCTACAGAATTTGAGTTTGTGAATATTTGAGATTGCCAAACTCCACCTCGTGGCAATCTCGAATACTGCAATGCAGGAATACGTTTACGCGAAAAAAAGCATTATCATCATGAGCTGATGCCCGATATTCAACACTCACTTGATCAAAAAGTGAACACTTTCGAAATCGGCTGCAAGGGCTATCAAAGTCTTTGCCGTGTCCAGTTTCGCGTTCTCGATGAATTCCTTCTCGTCCAACTGACGAGCCTTTACACAGGGGACTCAAGCATATAGGGGGACTTCTCCCTGCGTAAGGAACTCCATATACGTGCTCATCTCGTCGCCTGTAGCAGCGACTATGTTCTCGCTCATCCCTTTTTTCGCAAAGATTACGCCGTGATCCACCAGAAATACTGAAACGTCATGCCCTTCCTGTTTGGCGATGTGGGCCAGTTGCATACATCGAGTGGCACTGGAAGGATCTTCCAAGCCTCGGGTAAGAAACAAACAAGAATTTTGCCATTAGTCCCTCCCCGTGAATTCATTGCTGAACAGCTTTATCGCAATCACAAGAGCCCAAGCCGATTCTTGATTCCACAACCTATTCCTACAGCCTGAAAACCCATTTGTCTGCATAATTAGCACTTTATTAGGTATAAAACAAGGAGTACCTTCTTCGTTCCGCGCGGCCGCAAAGGCAAGACTCTTTTCGATTCTCCAACGAATGCTGAATTTCGATAAATAACTTCCCTGGACTAGTTTACGGGCTGCTAATAAAGTATCATGGCTCTCCGCGAGGTGGCCAAGATGAACGTTGCTGAAGCGTCGGTGAGATTTCCAATCACAGTGATAGTGCGGGTATTAATGGTTCTGGTTTTCGGATACGTCTGCCTGAAATTTCTGGTGGTCGAATTGAAGCCGGAAACAGAACAGCCTGTTCTGGTCGTTTCCACAAAGTTTCCGGGAGCAGCGCCGGAAGAGGTGGAAGGGGAAATAACCAACCGCTTCGAAGATAATATAAGCGGAGTGTCCAATCTGCTTTACACGCAAAGTTACTCTCCGTACAGGCCAGTCTTTTGTAGTTCTGTTCTTTAAGCCGGGAACGAATCTGGATCTTGCAGCCGCGGAGCTTCAGAGAAATCTTGATCGTGTCACAGATTTGCCTTCAGCAATACAGAAATCTCAGATTTTCAAGGCTTCTGAGCGGGTTAGTCTTCCAGTGTATCAGTTTGCGCTCACCGGAGATGTCGACATAGTGACCATGTCCACGTGGGCGGACAAGGAAATAGCACCCCGAATAAAGCGCATTGAGGGAGTCGGAGACTGCCAGTTCGATGGCAACAGAAACCGGGAAATGAGGATAACTTTCGATCCCGAGCGCCTTAAAGCGAGGCGGCTCACCGTCTCGGACCTGAAAAGTTTTATTGACAAGACCAATCTCAACCGCAGCGGCGGATACTTCATAGAAGGCACTCGGGAATGGACTGTTCGCACTGTGGGCGAACTGCTCACATCTGACCAATTCCGTAGAGTCATCATCTCCAAGCCTGGGGAACCCATAATCCATCTCCACGATGTGGCCGTGATCGAAGACATGTACGAACGGCCGGATTCCCTTTGCCGAATAAACGGAGTGCCAGGTATTGCGTTCAGCGTCTTCAATCAGGTTGGTGCAAACATTATACAGACCATCGATCTGGTGGACCGCGAACTTCGACTCATGAATAAGGAATACGGCGTCCAGGGAGCCAAGTTCCAAAAGATTTACGATCAGAGCATGTACATACGCGATGCCATCACTATAGTCAGGAACAGCCTGATCGAAGCCATCGTTCTGGTACTGCTGGTGCTGTTCGTCTTTCTCAAGAACTGGAGAAGCATTTTCATTGTGGCGACTTCTATTCCAGTGTCCATCATTGGTACAGTTTATCGGAATGTATATTTTTGGATATTCCATAAACGTTCTTTCACTGGCCGGTCTGGCTTTGTCCATCGGGCTCGTGGTGGATGACGCAATAGTGGTCATGGAAAACATTTATCGTCATCGATACGAGGAAGGAAAAAACATCGTAAGGGCGTGCGTGGATGGGACACGCGAGGTGGGCATGGCCGCATTCATGGCTACGCTCACCACCGCCGCCGTGTTCATGCCGGTGCTCCTTTTGAAGGGCGAAGTGGGTACTTTGTTTGCGCCTGTCGCGTTCATCATTTCTTTTGCGGTTTTTATGTCTTTGTTCGACGCGTTCACTGTTGTTCCGATGATGGCCTCGAGATGGATGCGAGAAGAAAAAGAACCTGTCGGAATTGCAAAAACCCTGATGGCCCCGCTTTATTACCTCGACACAGTTGGAGGCAAGATTGCTGACGGCTTCATTTGGTGCTTGAAATTCTTCCTGGACGGACTCGGTCGCAAAGTGGGATTGATTATAGTGGTTCTTGCTTTTTTCGGTCTATCTCACTGGCTTCTCCCGGGCATGGGTTATCTTCCAACCGGCGGAACCAACCTGGTCCGAATGCAGATTGAATGTTACGAAGGAACAAGCCTGGAAGAGAATAGCCGCTTAATGCAAATTTTGGAGGACCGCTGGAGAGACATCAAAGGTGTGAGGCACATTGTTGCCATTCCCAACAGAAACAGTTTCCGCAATATGGTTTACCTGGTGTGCGACAGAGAGGAAGATTCCGGCGTTTCTGTCACAGCAATAGCAAAACAGGCCGTCGGAGTCGCTCGAGACCTGCCGCTAAAGAGTATAAATCCGATTCAATTTCCACTATTTGGGAACATCTATTCCAGGTCCAACGTCGTGGACGTCCGTGTGATGGGAAAAAGCTATACGATTATTGAAGGCCTGGTTGACCAAATTATGGAAATCGGAAAAAACACCAGCGGAATAATCTTTCGTTACACGGACCTCGCGCTCAAGAAACCTCAGGTGGAAATCCGCGTGGACCATCAGCGCGCCGCTCACCTGGGGTTCGAAGTGAAAGACATCGCTGACGCGGTGGAAGCTGCAGTGGGAGGCCAAAAGACGAGCTCCCAGTACGATGTGGACGGCCGTTATTTCTATATTCGCGTCATGGGGCAGGAAGCGGATTTCAAGACAGTCTCGGACGTAGGTCGGATTATTCTCACCTCCCCGCAGAATCCCAGCACACATGTTCCGCTTACCAGTGTGGCGTCAGTGGAAACGACTTTCGGACCTCTGCAAATCACTCATTATAATTCCAAGCGCAATTCCAGGGTGCAGTTCACGATTCAGGGGCGTCCGCTGGGAGATGTCTTCACTGAAGTGGTATCTAAAATTAACTCCACGGTGGCTTTTCCAGTGGGATACACAATCGTTCCGTTCGGAGCTGTAAATGAGCTTAAGAAATTGTTGGACGCCGTGACGTTCGTTCTTCCCCTTTTCCGTAGTTGTTGTCTACCTCTTGCTAGTGATGCAATTTCAATCCTTTGTCAGGCCACTGTCGATATTGCTCAGCGTTCCCCTGTCAATTGTCGGTGCCAACGCTTTAGTGAGGCTAACAGGGATTCCATTCGATTCCTTTACAGTCCTGGGCTACATAATGATGGTCGGCCTCGTGGTTAAAAACGCTATTCTTTTGATCACTTATGCTGTGCAACTCATGGACGAACATGGTGTGGATCGCGACGAGGCTCTTGTGCTGGCGAGCAAAAGGCGCATGAGACCAATATTCATGACCGCGATTTCCATGGTTCTGGGCATGCTTCCACTGGCCCTGAAGAAGGGCGCTGGTGCAGAAATTTACAACGGGCTTGCGACAGCAGTGGTGGGCGGTTTGTGTATTGCCACCTTGTTCACGCTGATTTTCATCCCGGTAGTTTACACTATCTTGGACGATATCAAGCTTCGCATCTGGCGGGTGAAGCAGATCGATTTCGACGAGGCTCTGGCTCAGGGCAACTCTGGGAAAGCCAATTAGCAATGGCTACATATGAGGCAGCCCTAAAAAATAGACGTCAAAGAGACGATTTCCCGTGTAATTGAAGTCAATGCAAAAAAAAGCGGCATGGTAATTGAATCAATCTGACTCCAGCCGGACTGTAGCATTGATAATAATTATTGACTGATTATCATCTGTTATGATAAGTTCACAGTGTAACTTTGTGAATTTTAAGGGGAGGTTTGTGTCGAATCCGAACCTTTGCTTATAAAAGGAGCTTGATATGAGAAAGTATTTGGTTTTCGCACTGACAATTCTGGCACTGTCAAGCATGGCGGCCGTCCTGCACACGGAAGAAGAAATCTACTGGGATCGATCCACCCCCCCGGACGCAACGATTTCTGAGGATGATTTCGATTTGGACTACACGGTCCGTGCAACGAAGTCGTTTGGCGACCAAGAGGTTTATGACAGCTTCCTTCCGCCTGAAATTGATTCGCCTCAGCCGGCAGGGGTTGCTTCAGGGACAGCAGCTGTTGAGCCTCCGGCAGCGGCTGCCGCACCGATCCAGCCACGACCTACGGTGCGGTCCAATGTCCTGCCTCGTGGTTTATCGCAGCCTCCAGCTGCCCGCACGCCGCCCAGTCCGGCACCCGCAGTTACACAGACCGCGCCCACGCCTGCGGAGACTATCTCCCGGTGCAGAAGTCGAGTCGATAGTCCCAAAAACAGAGACGAGGACTTCTATTCGAGAGGACGAAAGCAAACGAGGCGCGGCAGTACAAGCTACCGGAAGTGAGGCGCCAGGCGCCAAGAAAATGCGCTGGGGACAGGTTGACACTCAAAAGACCGAACAAAAGTCTGAAGAAAAGTCCGAACAGAAATTTCAGTGGGGTCGTCAGCGACAATAATTACCAGAATTATTTCGACGAGAGACATCTGATACGAATGAGCTTTCAAAGCGGAAAAGTGTCGGGGAGGAACTTCTTGAAAGAAGGTCTTCCCCGACACTTTCTGGTTTGAAATGCGACAGTGTATTACTCGATCCTGGCTCCGAGTCGCACGCCGGTCTCCCTTTGCAGCCTCATCAGCGCCACTTCGATATTGTAATCCCTTATATTTAGCCTTTCGATATCGCTACGATCTCTCCGTCCTCCACACCCATTTCCATTGCCATAATTTCCTTGGCCTGCTGCAGCCCCGCCAAGTTCACCGGGAAACCCGGACCACAGATTCCAGGATCTAAAATAAGCTATCCAGTGGAGCTTTCCGTCCATAATCGCGGGTATCTACCAAGGCGTAGACATGGTGTAGAACCATGCTCATCATTATAAAAAAAAATATCCTCAGGTCGGCCGACTTCCATGCACATGCGATTGGTCCGACTGCCGTGTTTCTTATAATAGTCGATCACATATTGCCAGGAGTCTGCAGCCGCTCCCCGTAGGTATAGTGCTCTCCGGCGCTTTTTCGGGCGACAAAAGATATGGCATGTAATCTGCGAGATATTTCTCGTCCACGACAGGGGGAAATTCAAGTGTTCGGGAATTTGCGGCAAAATGGTCGGACCGCGGGCTGCTTTATATGGATAATCAGCCATGTCGAATTCAATTCGGTCCGCGCCGGGATTTGACCCGGTTTCCACTGTATATCGCCGGACAGCTCCGTCAGGCTTCTGGGATTCTTCAATAAGCGTGTACAAACATTGGAACCATGCATCTGGAATGGTGGTCGCTTCGATAAATACCGGTTTCATGGGTCGTCCATTCTTGTTGCTTGAGCGCTTGGCCACGAGTTTTCTTCGGGACGATCACGCCCTTTGATTTTAGTAGAAACTTCAGCGGTAGGCTATACCTCATTTGGACTCATTTGAC
Organism: uncultured delta proteobacterium; assembly: GCA_963700305.1. Lineage (GTDB taxonomy): Bacteria > Desulfobacterota > Desulfomonilia > Desulfomonilales > Desulfomonilaceae > Desulfomonile. Next base: position 735,356 of record CAVOXB010000011.1, on the reverse strand, counting down.
TACATCTTTCCTGATTCGCCACCATTGTTGAAGGCGATGCCACCATTCTGGTATATTCTAAGAATGTTAACATTATTAAAACCGCCGTCCAGGCCAAAACTCAAAGTGGTGAGGGAAGGTCACACCCAATCCGAGAACTTCGCCGACAGCAATGAAGAGAAATTTCAGACACGCAGGAAAGGACTGTTCGGTTTTCTGGAGGCTCTGGTGCGTTCTGAAAATCCTCCCTGGTTTGATGCCCGTGGAGCTGCAATTGGCCTCATGATAGGCTTGGGAGTTCCAATAGGCGGCCAGATGATCGTACTAGCGCTGTTGAGGCTATGCTTCCGGTTCAATGCGCTTATTGCCTTTGCCATGACGTGGATAAACAACCCTCTTTCACTTTTGCCGCTTTATTACGGGTATTACTACGTGGGTTCCCTTATCCTGGATCGTCCGGTCGCGATGAGCGTAGAGGATTTCCAGGCGCTTTTTCGGCCAATTCTGCATGCCGGCTATTTTTGGGGATCCGTGCATGCCTTTTTGCTCATGAGTTGGGATATTCTCAAACGATGGACTGTGTGTGCAGTAATTTTTTCGCTGGTATCAGGATTACTGGGATATGTGGTCGCTCACAGAATTCAAAAGAAGCGCTCGAGCGTCGAGCCCGTGAGATGGGAATGTCCTACAGGAGGCTTGTTGAACAGCTCGAAAACAGAATTGATATCCGTAAGAATCCCGAAGACTGACCACTCTCCACATTTTTTATGTTCGAAAAGGTCTTTTTTAGCGGATGGCCTTGCGAGTGGAGCGAAGCAACCTCGTGCAAGTCGAAAACATAAAATGCCGAGTGAGGTGCGGAATTGTTGGACTCCTCGAATGACAAGGCATTAATCATTATTCTTCCCCTACGCAACCGATCGACACTAAGAACTCGGAGAAACTTGGATCAATTTGGTTGAAATAATCGTTTGTTTCGGATATTTAACTTGACGAAGGATGAGGGCGTCTCTAGTATAACGCCGCGATTTTATCCTTAGGGGAGATTGCCGTAAAGAATCAGGAATGTTTTGCAGAACAACAGCGGCCAGCTTCCGAATTTTGATGAGTTAGGTCATTCCATCGGAAATCGAAAAAATGAGCGTGTCGGCCTGCAAGGACTCGTGATTGGTCGCATCACTGAGAGCTACCTGCAATGGCGCCAACACGGTCCGCAAATGTCACGAGGGAGGCCCATATGAGAAAGTCCGGAAAACCAGTTATTATCATTACAATCTTATCGTTACTCGTCATGTCACCCTATTGTTTTGGGGGCCCTTTAGATGAAAGCCTCTTGGACGCCGTAAGAGCTGGCGATGTCAAGAAAGTTCAGGAGCTTCTGTCAAAAGGGGCCAACCCAAACGCTAAAGATATGGATGGATTTACTCCGCTAATGGAGGCTGCTGTTGAAGGCGGAATGGATGTGGTCAAACTCCTACTGGACAAAGGCGCGGACGTAAATGCAAAAAACGAGGAGGGAGACACCGCCCTTATCGGAGCTTCCTTTGCAGGCCATACCGATCTCGTGACCCTTCTGATCCAGAAGGGGGCCGATGTCAACTCCACCAACAAAGATGGCGTGACAGCTCTGTTTGGAGCCTCTTTCGAAGGCCGCCCCGATGTTGTCAAGTTGCTTCTGGACAAAGGGGCGAACGTCAATGCAAAAGAATTGAGAAATGGCGCGACTCCGTTGATAGTAGCCGCATTCGAAGGACATAAAGAAGTAATCGAACTCTTGTTAGCCAAGGCAGCGGACGTCAATGCAAAAGATAACGAAGGAAACACCGCTTTGAGTCTCTCCACTGCCAGGGGCCATACAGCGGTGGTGGAATTGCTCAAAGCTAGGGGAGCGAAATAAGCAGGCTTTTTTACACCTTGTAAAAGAATTTCTTAAGCCCGATTACGTTTCCCATTCCTGCATCCAAATCGTGCTCTCAGTTCCGAAGCTTTGACAAAGGATTTGAAGCTTGGCGGGCGTATGTCTCCCGTGGTACACATCTTGCTCAACCGATGGAGTTCCCTTTGCAGCATCCACAGGGAACTTAATGAAATAATCCAGTTTGAAGGACTTCAGCCTAATCTGGCAGAGAAGAATTCTCTGCTGCCAGCTGTAACGATTCCAGGAGAGGTATATGAGAACGACAACTCGGCTGAGGCTTCGCAGAAAAATCGAAAAACTGAACAGCGAGCTATTATCTCTCGGCGCATTAGTGGAAGAAAGCGTCCAGTTGGCCGTGAAAGCAATAAACGCAAGGACGCCGACCTAGCGCGAGAGTAATCGACGGGGATTTGGAAATTGATCGTAAGGAGGTTGACCTGGAAGAGGAATGCCTGGAAATTTTGGCCTTGCATCAGCCTGTGGCGGTCGACCTGAGGCACATCGTAGCTGTACTAAAAATCAATAAGGACCTGGAACGTGCCGGCGATCTCGCTGTGAACATTGCTGAAACCGCCATCCATCTCAGCGGTGAGCCGAAGATGATCATTCCTCAGGACTATTTCGTAATGGCCCAGAAAACCTACTCTATGCTGCGAAAAAGTCTGGACTCGTTCGTGAACATGAACATTGAAGGCTCTTATCAGGTACTACAGGAAGATGACGAAGTGGACCGCATGAAGCATACGCTCCACAAGAGATTTGAAGAATACGTCGGGAAGGGTCCTGAATCGCCATCAAACCTGATCCATTTGTTTCTGGTCTCGCGTCACCTTGAACGAATAGCGGACCTTGCCACCAACGTGGCTGAAGAAGTCATTTACATGGTTACTGGGGAAATTGTCCGTCACGGAAAAAAAGGTGCAAAGTGATCAGAATACTCTGAACAAATTTCATCCAGATGCATTCGATCCAGAAGACGGAGGTTGATCCGATAGTTTCTGGTCCCATGCCTCTGCGGGTTTGGATTCTTGCGATTCATTTTGGTTGCGGATTTGAATTTCGCGGTATATTTCTTTTCTCTGCACTGTTTCGAATTGTTCAGTTTTGGTCAACAGAGCGCCATCTGAATCTCTAATCTCGATGTAACATTTAGAATTGATGAGCACTCCGGGAATTCTGAATTCTCCTGTGGAATCTGTTTTGCTGGATCTGGAAAAAGCGCCCTCGCCGCATATGCATTTCACCAGGAGATCCGACGATACATTTGCGCCGAGATCTAGGACCACCCTCCCCTGCACTACGCACCCTTCTGGAATCATTCGTATTGTCAGACCTTCAATTTTTCCGGATTCTATAGGTAGTACCGATAGGCTCACTGCTGTCCATTATGTATCCGCGCTCTATAGCCGCTGAGTATATATTTTCCCGGCTCGTTCATGAGTACCTCTAAATTCACCCGTGTCGCTCATGCTCCGACACGACTGGCCTACGCGGGTGCCATCCAGGTCGGTAAGGTACACAATGACAGACTCGATTCCTTTCCCGTCAGGCCCTTTGACCATGCCGGACACTACGAGCTGTTCCTTTTCCCTGCGCTCCACTTCCTCTGGGGATGGAATGTCTACCGCAGATGCGAACTTGAACTCCTGAGCGACTGGTTTCTTCTCGTCTTCACTATCCACCATGCGAGGCAAGCCAGTGGCCGCTCCGGAGGCATGACTAAATGGAGGCATGGGATGGTTCATCCCTTCGAGCGGGGTCGGGATTCCCACTCGCGTCTCCTTGGCCAGCGTCCTCCCTATCTTGCGCACTGCCATAACTGAATCGTCAAAAGGCCTGCCCACAGAATCAGAGGACTCTTGCCTCCCGCGTTTCTTTTTCTTTTTCCTGCTCACAAAAGATAAAAGCCCCATCATCGATGATAACGGCCACGCAGAAAAAGAAAGAAAGCCTTGAAAAACAAGGTTAACCACCGACAATAAGAAAATTAGAAAAAGGATCAAATAAGCGGCAGGATGCAAATGTGTCGCGGTGTAAAATATTCCGGGATTGCTTTCCCCCGGCATGGATGCAGCGAGACACAATTGTGCGGGAAAAAGCAGAATTGTGATTAGAATAAGAGGACAAACCTGCACTAGATAATCCGTGACAACAGGGTGTTGAACATGACCCGTTTTATGTTTGAGACTGTGCAACCCGTCATTAGCTCTTTCTGGTTCCAAATATTTGCACCCGTCCTCTTCGGCAGACTTGTTCAATTTCGCACCGGTTGTCTAGCATCAGGCGCTCTCAATGTAAACAAAAAAGCACAAAACAGCTAAGCATTCAATTAATCGGAGGCGGACAGCTTCTGTGGAGGGCCTAGCCTGTCTGTCTCAGAAAGCCAGTAATGGCAGGCTGGAAAGCCCGCAGGTTGCTCAAAACCTACGAATGCCTATGCGGTAAGGCCAATCTCCCTCTCCTTGAAATAGTCCCGGATTCTCTCGACGTCTTTGGCGCTTATGCCGGGTACAGCCGCTATCTGATCATCGGAGGCTTCCATCAGTCCCTGCAAGCTTCCGAACGAGGTCAGGAGCGCTATCCTCTTCTTAGGGCCTATTCCGGGAACGTCGTCCAGAGCGGAACGGATCACTGCTTTTTGCCTGCTCTTCGTGTGAAATGTGTGAGCGAACCTGTGTGCCTCGTCACGAACCCGCATGAGCAGCATTAATCCCGGATCTCCCTTTGGGAAGGTCACAGGGTTCTTCCGATTGGGAAGAAAGAAGCGCTCTTCGTCGCCGTCTTCTCTTGCTTTGGCTATGGCGGCCAAGTGAGGCGTATCTGAGCCCAGCTGCTCGCGTAAGGCTATTTCAGCGGCATTTAGCTGCGACTTCCCCCCATCTATGAGGATCAGGTCCGGAAGCGGCTCTTCGTCCATGTGACCGACTCGTCGGCTAATAGTCTGATGAATCATTCCTGGGTCGTCCTGATCCACAAAACCTCTCATCTTGTACTTCCTGTATCCCGATTTTTCGGGCTTTCCGTCCTGGAAAAGAACCTTCACGCCTACCGGCTCAGAACCGGAAATGTTTGAAATATCATATCCCTCGATACTCCTCGGAGGACCGGGAAGGTGCAACTTCGAAGCAACTCTTTCAAGAGCTGCCTCTGCGCCGGCTTTCTGCTTTTCCCTCAGAAGAGCTGCATGAGCATTCTTCAGGGCCAACTGTATTAGTCGCAGGCCCTGTCCTCGAACCGGGACTTTGATTGCAACCTTGTTTCCCCGAAGTTCGGAAAGCCAAGTTTCGATCAATTCCGGTTGGTCCACCGGCCGAGAGCTTAGCACCTCCTTGGGAACGAATGCACCTGAACCATAGTATTGCTTCATGGATGAAGTCAGCACTTCTTCGGCTTCCAGCGTGGGATTGCGGATGACAAAAGATTCACCGGATAAAAGATTTCCTCGCCGGAACGAAAGCACCTCCACGAGAAAGAGATTGTTTTCCTCAGCAATCAGCCCAAATACATCTTGATCCTTCAGGTGGAAGAATGAGACGTTCTGAGCCTCCAGTGTTCTTTCGATGGAAGCGAGCCGATCACGAATTCGTGCGGCCTCTTCAAAACGGAGTCCCGTAGCTGCCTCCTCCATTTGACGCTTCAGTCGCTTTACCAGGTCCTCGCTCCTGCCCTGCAACAACAAGGAAACTTGCTCGACCATGCGACCGTATTCTTCTTGCTCGACTCTTCCCGAGCAAGGGCACAGGCAGCGGCCCATTTGACAGTTGAGGCACGGCCGTGTGCATGTCGCGATTTTGTCTTTCCGTGCACTGCCGCAAAGGAAAAATCTTCTGAATGAAACTTACTGTAATCCGAGCATCGCGAGCGGAAGAATAAGGGCCGAAATAGCGCTCACCGTCGGGTTTTATTCTCTGGGTCCTCACAAGGGTCAACCTGGGGAAAGGGTGGGAAACGTTCAATCTTAAGGAAAAAAACGACTTGTCATCCCGAAGGTTGACATTGTACTTGGGACGGTGCTCTTTGATCAGGTTATTTTCAAGTATCAGCGCCTCTTTCTCAGTTTCTGTGAGAATGGTGCGAATGCTGTCGACTCTCGCCATCAGATACTCGATCGCAGGCCTTTCGTCTCCTCCGGTAAAATAGCTTCGGACGCGATTCCTGATATTACCGGCTTTGCCGACGTACAAGACCTTTCCTTTCCGGTCCAGCATCATGTACGTGCCCGGGCTTGACGGGAGATTTCTTAGGAATTCTTCAGCAACAGGCATGACTTTGGCAAATCGACTTGTATTCTGTCATAAATATGCAACCGTGTTGAAATATAGAAACGATTTTCGGCTGGGTCAATAACCCTTGAAATTGAGAACGCGATCTGCTATTAAATTATATTCCCGTCGCGCCCGCCCGCCCCGACTCGACACGATCTCAGGAGAATTTCATGAGAAAAAATGAGGCCCGTAAATTCGCAGAAAAGGCTTTTCTGGAGGATCGAGGCCGCTTGACAAATAAAGAAATAGCTCAGAAACTCGGAATTCATCCGGCTACTGTGGCCCGATGGAAAAAGCTCGACGAATGGGATTTGAAACTCGTCCAATCCCTCTCGAGAGTCAGCGAGGGACAAGAAAAAGGAGAAGATTTTTACGCCGTTGATGTTCGGCATATAAGTCTTCTGAACGAACGGATGGACGCGTATCTTCGGAAAAAGAGCTCTTGCCGTCGGAGATTCTCGAATTAGCCGAGGCAAAGTACCACATAATGTCGTGCATGGAAATGATCAACGAGCAGCTGAGGTATTCCTTCTCGGAAGAATTTCAAGAAGATGAGGAATTCGACTGATTTTTACTCAAAGGAGCAGCCATGATTGAAATGAGATTCCACGGCAGGGGCGGCCAGGGTGCGGTCACCTGCGCGGAACTGGTCGCGCAGGCCGCCATTGACATGGGCAAGTATGCTACTGCCTTTCCCAGCTTCGGCCCGGAAAGGAGAGGTGCTCCAGTCATCGCGTTCGCCAGGGTGGATGACAAACCTATCAAGTTGAGATCCAAGATTTACAACCCGGACGTGGTGGTGGTCTTAGACCCGTCGCTCTTGGAGATCGCCAGTCCCACAGTGGGCCTTCGCGAAGGGGGAATGCTGATCATAAACACCTCTCACGATGAGGAGTCCATAAGAAAACAACTCGGCTACAATGGCAAGCTGGCCTTGGTGGACGCTGGACGCATCGCGAAAGAAGTGCTTGGATTACCGATAACAAACACCACAATGGTTGGGGCCCTGGTCAAAAGCACAGGCCTGATGGAGGTAGAAGCCCTCAAGGAACCCTTCAAGCGTCGATTCGGGAAAATTGCACCAAGAAACATTCTGGCAATGGAAAGAGCATTGGCGAAACCCTGGTGGTATGACGCACCGACCTTCCTGCACATACGAGAGGATACAGTGACTAAACCAATGGATGAAATAAAATGGCAAGAGGTGGAACCCGGTGGTGTTATATCGAACCGGGCTGCGCTTCCAGCTATCATACAGGAACGTGGCGTTCTGAAAAGCCTATATATAAAGAGGAAATATGCATAAGATGTCAGCGATGCTTCATCATGTGCCCAGACGCATCAATTAAGCCGGATTTTGAGAAAAATCGCATGGTCTGGGACTACGATTATTGCAAAGGCTGCGGCATCTGTGCTTACGAGTGCCCTGTACATGCCATAGAAATGGTCGAGGAGGGCGAGTGATGGGAAAAAAAGTAGGAATTGAAGTTTCCATTGCTGCCGCGGAAGCAGTGGGTCTTTGCGACGTGGACGTTGTTGCCGCGTATCCGATTACTCCACAGACTCACGTCGTTGAACACCTCTCAGAGTTGGTTGCCAGCGGTCACCTTGACGCGGAGTTCGTGCCAGTGGAATCCGAGCACTCAGCAATGAGCGTTTGTTGTGGTTCCGCGGCTGTGGGAGCCCGCACTTTCACTGCTACAGCAGCTCAGGGACTGGCCCTTATGGCGGAGATCGTTTATATCGCTTCTTCCATGCGTCTGCCTATGGTCATGTTCCTTTCCAATCGGGCCTTGAGCTGCCCCTCTTTCCATCTGGAACGACCATTCCGATACAATGATGGTTCGAGATTCGGGCTGGATTCAAATATTCTGCGAAAACGGTCAGGAAGTGTACGACTCCATTTTCCACTCCTTCAGAGTGTCAGAAGACCCCAAGGTGTCTTTACCCGTGATGCTGAACGTGGATGGATTCAATCTCACCCACGTGATCGAACCGATAGAATTCTGGGACAAGGAGATGGTAAAGACTTACCTGCCTCCGCTGAAGCCATTGAGCACGCTTCATCCTGACAAAGTGCTGTCCATGGGCGCATTCGGAATGCCGGAGATCTACGCTGAACAAAAGAAGGCCCATGATGTGGCGCTTACCAATTCCAAACCTGTAATAATTCAGGCGTGGGATGAAATGGCCAAGCTCACGGGCAGAAAATATTCGGCCGTTGAGACTTACAGGGCCGAAGATGCGGAAACCCTGATTTTTGCTATGGGCTCCATCTGCGAGACCTCCACAATCGCCGTCGACCAGATGCGAGAGCAAGGAAAGAGCGTCGGACTTGTGAAACTGAGGCTGTGGCGGCCTCTACCCAAAGAGGATCTGAGAAAAATCCTGAGCAAGGCGAAAGATGTGGTGATTCTGGACCGTGCCATTGCTCTGGGTGCAGCAAACGCTCCAGTGACGGCCGAGATACGGGCACTGATGTACCACGAAGCGCAGAGGCCCAAGATCCACTGCCAGATCGCAGGCATAGGCGGACGAGATGTAACCCCTGATGACGTAGTCAAGATGGTGAATCTGGCCCTGTCCGAAACGGATTACGAGTATCACATTTATGGAGTGCGGGGTTGATGCAAAGGATGCGGCGCGAGTTTTCACCGATCGGTACGCATCGTTCGCAAATCCAGCCAAGCGAATCGAGGCTGAGTCGATTCCAAGTATATTTGATTGGAGAATCCAATGGCTGAAGCAAGCAAGGCAAAAGTTCTAAAGCCACTGAAGAACTTCCCCATGGAAGAATACATAAGTCCCGGACATCGAGCGTGCCAGGGCTGCGCGGAAGTGCTCGCGGTCCGTCACGTGCTAAAGGCCATAGGCCCGGACATGATATCGCCATGGCCACCGGGTGCATGGAAATAATTTCTTCGCCTTATCCTCTTACCTCATGGAACATTCCGTGGATACACATTGCGTTCGAAAACGCTGCTGCAGTGGCTTCCGGCGTGGAATCCGGGCTCAAAGCGCTGCGTCGCAAAGGTCGGGTGCCCGATAGAGACATCACTGTCGTTGCCATGGGCGGAGACGGCGGAACAACTGACATCGGATTTCAGGCGCTTTCAGGGATGATGGAACGAGGGCACAAAGTCATTTATGTCTGCGTGGACAACGAAGCATACATGAACACAGGCGTCCAGCGGTCCTCCTCAACTCCTTTCGGAGCGACTACCACGACATCCCCTGCGGGCCGACTCGCGCCTTCCGGGCAAACCACGTGGAAAAAAGACATGACCGCCATAGCAGCTGCCCACGGAATTCCTTACACTGCTACAGCGTGCCCCAGCTATTATCCGGACTTGATCAAGAAGGTCCAGAAGGCCAAAGAAGCAAACGGGCCAGCGTACCTTCACATATTGTCCGTATGCCCCACGGGCTGGCGTATTCCTCCTCAAAAGGCCATAGAATACGGAAAATTGGCTGTAGACTCTGGCGTATTTCCATTGTACGAGGTCGAAAACGGGGTATGGAAGCTGAGCCGAAAACCCAAGGAACTGCTTCCGGTCGCGGATTACTTTAAAGGACAAGGCCGTTACCGTCACCTGGATGAGACTTTGACCAAATACATCCAGGAGAAAGTAACTGAAAAATGGGAACGTCTGGCAAGACTTTGCGAAGCTACTTAGTGAGTATAATGTAGGTCTCTGCATTTCCACGGCGGCTACTTTTTTTGCTGATATTGATTTATGATTTGTCCCCAGGCTTCTCTCACGGGGACCTCATCGACCCTCCTGAACACTTGCCGCTCTTTTGTGATTCATGCTAGTACTGCGCAGTCAAGCAGGGGCGGTGCGAGCCGCCTCTGCCAAAGGACCTTCTTATAAAAAGTCTATTGTGTGTCGATTGACCGGAAACTCATATTTGTAATATAAGAAATGATACAATACAATTCAGGAGGAAACATGCCTAACAGCCTCGCGGCCAAGATTCTAATACTGGCGATTCTTCCGGTCTTGACGTTTTCTTTAGGGTTATCTTTGCGTGATGCCCACGCGTTCAAGGAAGCCCCTTCTCTTGCTGAAAAGGCTAAGGCGGGAGAACTTCCTCCGGTTGACAAAAGATTGCCTGAAACTCCTGTCGTGGTGACGCCTCTGGATAGACCAGGCAAATATGGCGGTGTGTGGCGAAGGGCCTATACAGGGCTTTCAGATCTCGTGGGCGCGCGGAGAATAGTGTACGATCCACTAGTCAGATGGAGCACGGACTACAAAATAGTCCCGAATGTGGCGTCGAAATGGGAAGTGCTTGAAGACGGGAGCGTGTTCGTCTTTCATTTGGTAAAAGGGATCAGATGGTCTGACGGAGCTCCTTTCACCGCGGATGACATACTCTTTTATTTGGAGGACATACTTCAGGACAAGGAGCTTACGCCTTCAATTCCACAATGGCTGGCTCCAGGAGGAGTTCCCCCTAAAGTCAGCAAGCTGGATGATTTTACGATCAGATTAGAGTTCAGCGAACCTTACAGCATCTTCCTGGAACGACTGGCATGCCCGGACGGCATGGCGCTCGTTTCTAAACCAAAGCATTTTTTGAAAAAATTCCACAAAAAATACGCGGACCCCAAAGAGCTCGAAGCCCTTATGACTCAAAAGAAGGCTGCAACGTGGGGAAAGCTATTCCAAGATGCATCGGACGTAAGGCACGGGATGTTTACCGATAAAGACATGCCTTCCATTTGCGCGTGGATCACAAAAGTGCCTGCGCCGGCAAAGCGCTTCGTCATGGAGCGAAATCCCTATTACTGGAAAGTTGACACTGAAGGAAATCAGCTCCCGTATATAGATTCGATCGTGCACGATCTTCAAGCTGAATCACAAACAATACTCCTTAAGGCGATTGCAGGCGAAATAGATATGGAAGCCCGCCACTTGGGAGGTATGCAATCCAGCGTGCTGCTCCTGGCAAATGTTGCAGAAGGAAAGTACAAACTGATTCCGAAAATTTCGACTGCATCCGTTGGATTATTGCTCGCTCCCAACCTGAACCACAAAGACCCTGCCATGAAGAAAATACTGTCGGATCCCAAGTTCAGGATTGCTCTTTCCCACATGATAAACAGGCAGGAAATCAACAAGATCGTTTACAGAGGCAAAGGTGTGCCTCGACAGGCTGCCCCATTGAAACAGTCGCATTTTTACGATCCTAATTACGAAAACGCGTATATGGACTTCGATCAAGGCAAAGCAGGTGCGCTGCTGGACGAAATAGGGCTGAAAATGGGTGCGCGCGGGAAGCGTCACAGGCCGGACGGCCAGCCTTTCAAACTGACGCTGGACGTCGTGGTTGCAAACCAGAGCTGGGTAGATCAAGCTGAAATCGTAGCCTCGAACCTGAAAAGCATGGGCATAGACACGGAAGTCAAAGCCGAGACTCGAGAACTGTTCCTTCAACGGACGCAAGGCGCATCACACGATATAGCGCTCTGGACAGGTGATGGAGGCATCGAATGCCTGCTCGACCCGCGATGGTATTTTCCGTACAGTAGCGAAAGCTTAAATGCGCCGTTGTATGGCCAATGGTTTCAGGGCGGCGGGAAAAAAGGGGAAGAGCCGCCTGCTGAAATTAAAGAGCTGATGGACATTTATAATCAAATTCTTAAAACTGTTCCTGAAGAAAAGAAAAAGGAACTGTTTGGAAAAATTATCGCGGCCAACAAAAAAAATCTTTGGGTGATAGGCCTTGTGCATGATCCGCCTGATTACTATGTTGTAGCAAAAAACATGTTCAACGTGCCGAAAAAGGATTTTCAGAGTTGGATGTATCCAAATCCGGGCCCGGCAAATCCGGAACAGTTTTTCTATGATTCGGCCAAGTAACGAGAGTCATAATTCAGTCTCATGCGGGGCTGATATTATCCTGTCGATTGTAGTAAGTTGGGTGGCAGGCTTCACAGTCTGCCGCCATTAGGACTTTAGGAATGCCGGCAAGAATGCCCGCTCCACAAAAATAACCTGGCCCGAAAAGCTTAAGGCTTACCGAAAATAGAGAAATTAGATTGATTAGTGTCTTGACTGGAATCATGCTTGTTTTTTGCCTCCCGTGCGACCTGGCGTTCGGCAGTCGAAGCGAGAGGCCGTGATAAGGGACTTGAAACGGGCTGTGCTCAGGACAAATAGTCCTGAACCGCCGGGGAAAAGCTGATGCTATCCTATATTATCCGTCGCATGCTTATAATGATCCCTACCTTGATCGCAATCTCGATCATTTCGTTTACTATCATACAGCTACCGCCAGGAGATTTTCTCACAACTTACGTTGCGCAATTAAGCGCCAGCGGAGAAGGCATCGATCAAGCCGAGTTGGAAGCCCTTAGACACCGATTCGGGCTGGACCAACCGATTTACATCCAATACCTGCAATGGGTTTGGAACTTTGTCAGGGGTGATTTCGGCCATTCTTTCGAGTGGAACAAACCGGTTCGAGCTTTGATCGGCGAGCGTATCATCCTCACTATTCTGATTTCCACGTGCACGCTGCTCTTCACGTGGATAGTCTCGGTACCCATCGGCATTTACTCGGCGGTGAGGCAATATTCATGGGTGGATTATTTTCTAACTTTTTTTGGATTCATAGGACTTGCGACCCCAAACTTTCTGTTTGCGCTGATTTTGCTCTGGTTTTCTTACACGTATCTCGGGATGAGCATAGGAGGTCTATTTTCGCCGCAATTCGTTGAGGCGCCGTGGAGCTTCGCCAAATTCATCGACTTGCTCAAGCATCTCTGGATTCCCGTGCTAATAGTTGGAACTGGCCACACAGCGAAATTCATCAGAATTATTCGCGGCAATCTGCTCGACGAACTCAAGAAGCCCTACGTTACGACAGCAAGGGCAAAAGGACTTTCTGAGACGAAACTGATACTGAAGTATCCGGTTCGGGTGGCCATAAACCCTCTGGTAAGCACAATCGGATGGACGTTGCCCGAGCTCATTTCAGGAATTGCGATAACTGCTGTGGTATTAAACCTCCCCACTTCCGGTCCGTTGCTTTTGAGTGCTCTCATGAGTCAAGATATGCACTTGGCCGGGAGTTTCATCATGCTTCTAAGCTTTCTCACCGTGATTGGGACATTAATTTCGGACATTCTTCTTGCGTGGGTGGATCCGCGTATTCGCTTCGGGGCTCGTGAGTCAGCATGAACGAGGAACAGGCACGGCTCGAAAAATATTTGAATGCGTCCACCCGACAGTTGGTCTGGTGGAGGTTCAAGAAGCATACTCTCGCGATGATAGGGCTGGTACTGGTGATAGGGCTCTACGTGACTGCCCTTTTTTGCGAATTACTGGCCCCCTACGACAAGGACACTCGGTCTTTTGACGCAGTGTACTTCTCCGCCCACTAAGATCCGGCTTTTCGATAGTAACGGCACCATCCATCGTCCTTTCGTATACGAGACTACTCTCGAGATCGACATGGAAACCCAACAGATGCGCTATGAGGAAAAAACGGACATCATTTACCCTATCAAGTTTTTCGTCAGGGGCAATCCTTACGAATTCTGGGGGATCTGGCGAAGCGATCTGCATTTGTTCGGAGTAGACAAGCCGGCGAAGATATTCCTTTTTGGTACAGATAGAATGGGGCGAGACCTTTTCTCCAGATGTTTCTATGGCAGCAGGATATCGCTATCCATAGGCATGCTGGGTGTGTTCATGAGCCTGCTTCTAGGCGTCACTCTCGGCGGCGTCTCCGGTTATCTGGGAGGGTGGGCGGACGGCGCGATTCAGAGAGTGATCGAAATCATAAGATGTTTTCCCAGCATTCCCCTTTGGATGGGGCTTTCGGCAGCAATGCCTCCGCACTGGCCGGGTTTGAAGGTTTACTTTGTCATCACGATCATTCTGTCTCTGATAGGGTGGACGGATCTCGCTAGAATGGTTCGGGGAAAGCTCATCTCGCTTCGTGAGGAGGAGTTCGTCCTTGCAGCCCGTTTTGCGGGAGCAGGACACTTCAGAATAATTTTTCGGCACCTGCTTCCTTCCTTTACGAGCCACATAATAGTCACCGTGACACTTGCAATTCCTGGGATGGTTCTGGGTGAGACCGCTCTGAGTTTTCTGGGAATCGGTCTGCGGCCACCTGTAACCAGCTTGGGGGTTCTCTTGAAGGAAGCCCAGAATGTCACTACCATCGCTCTTTATCCATGGCTTCTGATTCCGGTTTTGTTCGTGATTGCCACAGTGCTTTCTTTTAATTTTGTGGGAGACGGGCTGAGAGACGCAGTTGATCCATACTCGAGGTAGTATTTTATGATTCCCGCGCTGGATGTTCAAGATTTGCGAGTCCATTTTCTGCTGGACGAAGGTACTGTCCGGGCAGTCGACGGCGTGAGCTTCAGCGTAGAGCCCGGTAAAACGCTTGGCATTGTGGGTGAATCAGGAAGCGGAAAAAGTGTCATCGGCCAATCCATTCTGAGGATAGTGCCTTCTCCGGGAAAAATCGTGCACGGGAAAATACTCCTGCGCATGGAAAACGGCGACGGCGAGCCGAGTCAATTAGACATGGCACAAATCGATCATCACGGTAGGCTTGCCAGAAGCATTCGCGGCAGTGAAATAGCAATGATTTTTCAGGAGCCGATGAACTCCTTCAGCCCGGTTCACACTGTTGGAAGCCAAATCATAGAGGCACTTAGGCTCCACGCGGACGTGTCACAGCAGGAAGCCCGGAACAGAGCCGTTGAAATGCTCAAGAAGGTAGGAATTCCTCAACCCGAGCACAGGATCGACACTTATCCCCATGAGCTTTCCGGCGGAATGCGGCAAAGAGCAATGATTGCGATGGCACTGGTATGCAATCCCAGGATTCTCATAGCTGATGAGCCCACAACCGCATTGGATGTGACTATTCAAGCGCAGATCATTGACCTCCTGCAGCAGCTTCAGGAGGAGTTTGGCATGGCTATTCTGTTCATTTCCCACAATCTAGGAGTGATATCGGAAATCAGCCATGAAGTGCTGGTGGTATATTTCGGCAGAGTAATGGAGCAGGCTCCCGTGGACGTGCTGTTCCGCGAGGCGTTGCATCCATATACCAAGGCATTGTTGAGGTCTGTGCCGGGGATAGATACTCCAGTGCGTAGCCAACTTGCCACAATAGAGGGAACACTCCCGGATCCGTACAGACGATATTCTTGGCTGTCCCTTTTTTGGAAGATGCCTGGAGTGCGAAGGCCTGACAGTCTGCAGAGACGACCCGTACACACTGACCAAGGTGGGTAATCGTCACTTTGTAGCCTGCCCGAGAATTTGTGTCGGTAATTTCGCTTGATTGGAAAGAGCTCCGGAGAGGAACCTTCCTAGTCAAGTTTCAAATAGTCATGGAGCAATTTTGTCTGAACCTGAAGTCCTCCTGGAGTTGAACGACGTAAAGAAACACTTCCCAATCCGGAAGGGAGTGTTCAAAAAGATAGTCGCGCACGTCAAGGCCGTGGACGGGGTGAACTTCACAATCAATGCCGGCGAGACGGTTGGTCTTGTAGGTGAATCGGGATGCGGCAAGAGCACGGTAGGCCGTATGATCATGGGAGCGTACAGACCTACTGCCGGTCAAATATGGTTCAAACCCGACGGAAATCAGAGGACGGACATTGCCACTGTATCCCCATCCGACATGCGCGGCCTGAGGCCTTACGTTCAAATGGTTTTTCAGGACCCTTTTGCTTCGCTCAATCCCAGAATGACCATCAGGGAAATCCTTGCAGAGCCTCTAATTGTGAACAAAGTAGCGCGAGGTCGCGCTCTGGAGGATCGCGTCAGAGAAGCGGTTGAGCTTGTGGGCTTAAAGGTCCAGCATTTGAACCGTTACCCTCACGCTTTTTCCGGTGGGCAACGTCAGCGGATCAGCATTGCTCGTGCGTTGGCTTTGTCCCCGAAGCTTTTAGTGGCTGACGAGCCCACTTCCGCTTTGGATGTCTCTGTTCAGGCCCAAATTGTGAATCTCGCCCTGGAAATTCAGGATCGATTGGGGCTTGCGTATTTGTTTATCTCGCACGATCTGGGACTTGTACAAGACATTTCAGCAAACGCATCGTGCTGATGTATGTGGGCCGAGTAGTTGAGTATGCCCCGGCTGAACCTCTCTTCAACAGGCCTCTCCACCCATATACTGAAGCGCTGATGTCAAATGTCCCTACTACCAGGCCGGAATTGGTAGGTCGCAGAATAATTCTGAAAGGTGAACCGGCAGATCCGATAAATCCTCCCCCAGGATGCCCATTCCATCCGAGATGCATTTATGCTCAAGAAGTTTGCTTCACGGTCGTCCCATTGCTCAGGGAGATTGAACCGGGACACCTTTCAGCCTGCCATTTTGCGGAGTCTCTGAATCTCACGGGGTGTGACACGCTAGGATGCGCCATATAATAGAATAGTCAGTAGAACCTGATCTTTGTAATACCAGAATCCCCCTATCCGTCAAATCAGGAGTGTCCTGGGTGCCACTGCTGGCTTGACCAGCAGTGGCACCCGGAAATAAATCCGCTATTACTCTCGAAACTGTGGTCCAACTACTGGAAGTCGTTGTCAGCAGGAATTCTATTAGCGTGAAACCGGCTCTTGTGGTCCTCCAAACACTCTTCCACATACTGGCCGAATTCCCTCTGAAATCGTTGTCTCCCAAAGCGCTCTGCATTACGCCGAATCGCGTTTGGGTCGAAAAGGTCTAATTTGGCTTCAAACGACTCTACCGCATCGTTCAGGGCTCTAGGCGTTTGTTCGTGGAAAAAAAGACCGGTTTTGTCCTGCACAATAGTCTCCAGCGCCCCGCCCCTTCCAAATGCTATGACAGGCTTTCCGCAAGCCTGAGCTTCAACAGGCACAATCCCGAAGTCTTCTTCTGCAGGGAAAATTAAGGCCTTGCAGCTTGAGTAAAGCGCTGACAATTCATCGTCCGATACCCAACCCAAAAACTCCACATTCGCTTTGGCCCTTGTCTTAAGACGATTCTTTTCAGGTCCGTCTCCTACAACTTTCAAAGGCTTTCCGTTTAGTCCAAAGGCTTCGATTGCAATCTCGGCGCCTTTGTAAGACACGAGCCTTCCAACAAAAAGATAGTAATCTCCCTCTTTAGAACTAATTTGGAATTTGTCCGTGTCGCAAGGCGGGTAGATTACCTTTGCGTCCCTGCGGTAATACTTTCTTATTCTGTCTTGCACTATCTGGGAATTCGCCACAAAGTAGTCCACTCTCGACGAAGCTGAAAAGTCCCATAATCTCAGATAATGCATGACAAGCGACATCAGTGCCCGTTTTATGGTGTTCTGAGTATCCAGATAATCGCCAAACATGTTCCAGGCGTAGCGCATGGGAGAATGACAGTAGCAGATGTGGCAGGTTTCAGGTTGAGTGATGACACCCTTCACAGTGCTGGAATCGCTCGTGATGACGAGATCGTAGGAGCTCACATCGAGCAACTCCACAGCCAAGGGAAACAGCCAGGCGTAATATCTATGCCATGCCTTTGCTCTGGGGATCTTTTGAACAAAACTCGTGGTAATGGAACGTCGCTTCAGTGCAGGCGATAGGGCTTCGGGAT
This sequence comes from uncultured delta proteobacterium, assembly GCA_963700305.1. Lineage (GTDB taxonomy): Bacteria > Desulfobacterota > Desulfomonilia > Desulfomonilales > Desulfomonilaceae > Desulfomonile. The sequence continues at coordinate 717,605 of CAVOXB010000011.1, read as the reverse complement.
CCGCCAAAATGGCAAACACATCTGGGACTTGAAGAATCTCACATATATCCTCGCATACTTTTTCGCCCCCAGATCTGTTAAGGAACCAATGGTGAACCAGGGCTGTTCTAATTTTGGTGAAATCCATCAATGGGGTTCTCAACGCTGCAGATCCGAGTGATTGACATTTCTAGAAGATTGCCCCCTGAAAGTCAATCACAAAAGGCGGCTCAACAACCGTTCAGTTGCGGACGGGATATCCTCACTCCAGGAAATTCCAGGAAATTGTGGGGCAGGCTTTCCAGCCTGCCATCATTGGCTTTTCAGGGCTAGGCAGGCTGGAAAGCCTGCCCCACAAAAGCTGTTTGCCCCGGACAACTGAATGATTACGTGGCTCAAGGAGCTAATTTTAGTCGTGTGGTGGCTGTTGTTCCGGAAAGTAAGTTTGCAAGAAACAAACAAAATTTACGCTGATGCTGAAGCTCTGTTTCCTGCGAATGTGCTTTCCGAGAGACTACTGTGGCAGGCATTGTGAAATAAAAGGTTGAACCTTTCCCCACCTCTGATACGGACTATATCTTGCCACCATGCTGAACTACTATTTTCTTGGCCATCGCCAATCCGATTCCCAACCCTGAGGTTTTGTTTGAATCGAATCGATTGAACAAAACGAAGACACTCTCTAAATTCTCGGAACCTATTCCCTTTCCGTTGTCCGCGACCGAGAAAAGCCAATCATTGTAAAGTGTTGTCGATGAGATTCCGATTTGCGGGATATTGTCGCTGGATTTTATTGCATTATGGGTAAGTTAAAGCCTGTCAGGGTTTCACAGATCGCGTCCCCAGAACCATTCCTTCCTTACCAGGATAATATCTTCTCCCATGCCAGTCTATATGGTTCCTGAAAATCGACCGGAGCAAGACGAAAGCGGCAAGCAGCATACAGGGTAAGAATCCGGTCAACCAGCTCCTCACTGAAATATAAAACGGATTGATTTGTCTCAGAAGCAAGCCGATCAGAACAGTGGTCGCCAAAAAGATCGTGGAAGAAACTGCTGCAGAATTGTTGCCCAAACCGATCAAATAGAGAAAAGCGGTCAGCATGGCCACGCCCACAGATATGGTGAGATTCAGATGAAAAATCAAAGTAATAAACCAAATTCCGGGATTAGTAAATTTGGGAAAAAGAATCTGTCTGTCGAGATAACCCAAGAAGCCGGTGATGGTCTGGTTCTTCAGTGGTGAGCTCAAAATGCTCCCGGGATCCATGTATACCTTTATGCCTATTCTGTCCAGAAGATTGCCCAGGACTAGATCATCCACCACGGTGTTTGACCACGTCTCTGCCACATTCAAGTGATCAAGAATTTCGCGACGAATGGCTGTTCCGCCACCCCACGGCCGCGGGGTTAGAACCACCAAAATCAGCACGAAGGCCGCGTAGATCGCCTGGCTTACTCCTCCTATTGTCTCCGGTTCCGGCTTGAATGCTCTGAAAGTAGTCAGTACCTTGCACTCCCCGCGTCTAAGAGGCCCTGTGAAACGGGTGAGCCAACCTGGATCGGCCAAATTAGTGCTATCACAGAACACGACTATTTCAGTTTCTGGATTCAGGGCCTTTAGCCCTGCAACGAGATTCTGATTCTTCTGAGCACAACCCGTGGCGAGTTTACTGACAACCACACGAGCACAGGTATGCCTTTCGCACAGTCGTCTGAGCACTTCGGCAGCAGGATCATCTGCGCTTTCGATAATGAATGTGACCCCATAATTGGGATAACGCTGTAGAAGGATGCTCTCCAAAATCTCTTCCTGATCCGGCGAGACCCCTTTTATGGGCATGAGAATTTCTGTAAGAGGAAAGGGCCCGGACTCTCTGGCTCCGCTTCTCTTGAACAAACGAACCTTGGCCAAACCCAGAAGAACGACCACAAGCAGAGGAACTGCAGTGATTATCTGCCATAATGTTATCAGATCGAGAAAATCAGTCATCAGATTCTGCTTACCAGTTAGGTAAATTTAGGAACATGCACCGAAACGGAATCGTGAGTTGCAACTATTCCATTCAGACTGGCCCGTCAACAATGATTTTTCACGTAATAGGGTCTGTCTCTCAAAGAAGCAGGAAGTTCAATCTTCTCGTGCCAGAACAAGCTAATTACTTAAATACCACTAGACACTTTCAAAATCCACGATAATCGGTCGCATCCTGTAACCCGGTCAGCCACAGGTGGGGTCGGAGGATTTGAGCAACCCGTGGCGAGGCGGCCGAATCAGGCCCAAAAAAGCGGAGTGGTATGAAGCAGTGTCGTTGAGGTTTGCATGCCCGGGAGAGGGTGTCCGCGAGGCGCTGGACCGATGCGCTTCTCGCAATGAAGGCTTCTTCGTAGGTGAACAGCTACAACTGCATCGGGAACGACTTTGCGGTTCTTATTATCAGGACAACATTCTCAGTCCGAGCGCAGCTCCGTCACTCGGACGCGGTGGGGTACATATATTACTTACTGCCTAACTGTTACCTTCACGTTGCAGGTCAATCCGTCTTTGAGCTTGGCATCTACGTCTTCGAGCACGCATTCAATGTCATAGTCAGCCGGGACCTCCAATGCCGGGTTTCTGCTCACCCAAGGAATCCTGCTGATCTTGCACTGGTACTTCTTTTCCGGAATCGCGTCGAAGGTCACTGTTCCTTTATCGCCGACCTGTAATTTTACCAGGTCCAGCTCGTGAACTTTGCAGCGGACCACCATGCTGTCCATTGGAGCAACGGTAATTGCCTGGAAACCGGCAGGCAGTTCAGCCCGCGGCTGGAACTCTTGTTGCATCCAAATTACTTGCCCACTTATTGGCGCCTTTAGGTAAGCAATATCAAGGGGCACGGAAGTATCTGAATATGAGCGTTGAGCCTGCCATTCAAGGAGTTCCACTTCTCTTTTTTGACGAGACTCGTAAAATCTCACATCTTCTTTTCCCCGCGTGATACTAAGCTCGACCTGCTTTATGGTATCTTCGGTCTCCAGGATGCCCTTTTTGGCAATCTGAAGCTGCTCTTCTCTGTAATCGAGCGCCGCTTTTGCCGTCAGACCTTTTGCAAAAAGCTCCTTGGCATCCGAGACGTCTTTCTCCGCCCTTTTCAGCTCGATTTTCCTTTGAGGCATGAAGACCTCAACCTGTTTTTCCAAAAGAAGAGCCTGATCGGCCAGACTTTTTTTCATATTCAAAAGGTGCTCCGGGTACAACACCTTGTACAGCCGTGTTAAGCGAGTCTCGGTCAATCTTGTAGGATGCCAGAGTCTGGTCCTGTTCTACTATCTGGCCTTCCAGCACTTTTATCTCTTCGACCGAACCCTTGAAATTTATTGAAACATTACGTTTCAGAGAAGGAAAGCTCTTCCCCCTGAAGATAATTTCCGCTTCCGACTTTGCATCGGCTATCTGAGGGACAATTGCCGCCCTTGCAGGTGTAGGGCTGGAATTCGCCCGTTTTGGCTCCTGGGTTACTGCAACTAGCGCCAGCGAGGCGACTGCCACAAAAATTGCCAGAAACACCCCTGCGATCCTGGTTCGCCGACCGGATTTTTCAGTATTGAATTCTGGCATTGTACCTGTTCAAACCTCCTGCAATGGTGGCCAAATCTATCAGAGCCTGAACTCTTTCTTGAAAGCTCGTGAGCGAGTTCGTGTAAGCCTCGACTTTACTGATTCGCTTCTGCATGTAAACATCGTATGGAATCTGAGAGGCCTTGTACTGCAGCAGGGCCCTTTCTTCATCCAGTTCGGCAATCCTCACGGATTCGCGTTCAAGAGCCACTTTTTCGTTGAAAAGGCCCAAGTCGTCGTGAAGCCGTGTGAAAGAGTTGTACATGCGTCTGGAGAGCAAATTTCTATCGGCCTTCAGCTGCATAGCCCTGAGTTTTTGCCTCTTGATGTCTCGAACTCGGCGGAAGCCGTCCCATAACGTGTAGTCGAAACCGAGCGCAAAATTAAAGCCTGATGTCCGGTCCACCTGATTGTCGACCTGTTCGAAAATGATTATCGGACGGGGGAGAAGGGCAACATATGAACCCGTGACCCTGTTGGACTGCAGTTGCTCATGTTTGGCAGCAATTTGAAGGCCCAGGTTGCCCGACTGAACGTCAGCGAAGGTAACCATCTGACCATTGAATCCGCCCAGTATTTGATTGGCAGCATCACGGGTGTCCAAAGGGAGATAGTAATCGGGCTGATAACCCATCAGCAGTTTCAGGGATGAGATCCTCTCTTCCAGCTCCTTTTCCATCGTCCGGATCTTGAGGTTCTCGCTCCTCATCAAATTGGCCCAGTTCTTATAATCGACCGTGTCTATTCCACCTTGATCCAGTCGAGTCTTAAAATACTCCAGGCGATTCTTGTGAAGCGCCGCTGTTTGCTTTCTGGCCTTAATAACACGCTCCAACACATGGATGCGATAAAATGTCTTGGCCATATTTCCAATATTCTCGGAAATCTTGTCGAAATGGCTAATCTGCCCGATGTCAACCATGATCGATTGGGACTTGATCTTCAAAAGCGCCATATAAATGTCCCAGTTGGTCATCACAAATGAAACGCTGAAAGAAACCGTGACTCTTATCGTTGGAATCATTCGATTGGGCTCGGTCTATGTAATAGCGGGTTACTACCTGAACTGTGGGAAGCACTTCGGAATGAGCGTCCTTGAGATCTGCGGACTTCATTTGTATGTCAATGCGGTTTTTCAGGAAATCTTCTGAATGTTCAAGGGCATAGCGGACACAGGTGGGAAAATCAAAATAGCCGTAAGACTCGGGGCCCCGATTCTGTTCGGACGAAGCCCTGAGCACCTGGGGGGTTGCCAAGGAACAGATAATCGCAAAAATCAGGAATCGACCGATAAGGCACCGGTAACGCGATGACCTTTCCGCAGCCCGTTTTCGGATACAGTGAAGATCCTTCACAGCCCTCGCCATTGATCTTATCTCTAGATTTCCATACCCTATGGCCCTATTTGAAGGAGCGCTTTAGGGACCAAACATAATACCTAAAAAACATTCCATAAACCAATACACAACAAGCCAAATGGCTTCGACAAGTATAGCCAATCGTTATTCAAATGTCAACGATGTTTTCTAACGCCACTCTCTTTTTATTCGTTGATATTACACGTGATTTTGCTTGAACACAAAAACGGCATCATATAATTCACCTTCCAGGAACTTAGCGATGCCGTTTTCGTAACCAAAATTATTGCAGAATTTCTGTCGAATTCGGTGGGACCATATACCACTCCCCCGAGAGATGGGGTCGCTGTGCAGCGGAACCAAAATGATGGAACTATGGCAATTGCCAAAAATAATTTCCGTTTCCTCGTCATTCCTGCGAAGGCAGGAATCCAGAATCTGGACCCCGGATCAAGTCCGGAGTGACGGGTTCAATTCCCGTAAATTAAACGAGAATTTTGGAAAGTTGCATGATGTCTTTCTCGGAGGAACCCCTTTCGTTGGAGAAACTACTGAGGACCCAGCATAGTCAAAATGCAATCCCGAAAAAACGTTGTCTCGGCGTTACTTGATTCTCGACCAGAGCTTATCTTTTCCACCTTTTATGGGTGTGCGAGCCACCATGAAATCGCCCTTGACTCCGTACACGTAGAATTCAATTCCTGGAGCATTCTTGAATGTCATGAACATTTCGTGTTGATCAAACGTCCAGATGCCATCTGACCCGTTGGGGTGATTTTTATCGAACACACGGCAAGTGCCATCCACCCTCAGTGTCATAAGCGTACGTTCAGAGGCCTGTTGTCCCCTTTTAGGGGCTTCCTCCAGCGGATTTCCTTCGGGCAAAACCTCCCAGGTCCCGATCAGATTGTTCCAGTCGATAACAGATTGATAGATCTGCTCCGGAGTAATGCCACCTGCGATCGCGAGTGACGGGAAATACGGAAAAACGCAGAAAGCCAACAGAATTAAAGCTATTTTCAGTCTGACATATGGCTTTTGCGGCATTTTATCGCCCGCCCCTGTTTTCATCCGGGCCAAGTATTTCTGAACCTGAAAAAGACGTTTGTCGAATTGACAGAGATCCGACGTTGTCATCTTCGGATATTGAGGCACCTCTTCTGAACTTATCTCAAGCATATTGGAATTCATTCATCCTCCGGGCGGATAGGAATTTACGTGATTATTGAGCCGTGCGGCACTTTAGAGTCGTGCTTTTTCCTTTATGGCACGCGAGTTCGGCCTTTAAAAAGAACCGCTTGTTTATGGTTCCTTGTTAAGGTGCCTAAGTCAAGGAAAAACCTATCACTCACAAATACAGCATTGATATCTCCTAAGTTGTTTCAGTATGTTATATTTCTTAATTCAGTATATAACTGGTAACTATCGTGTAACATACCAACATCCAAAATATTTTACTTGACACGTACAGGGGTCCATGATACCTCGGGGCCCCAGGAAACACAAGGAGCGCCTGCAGGCGCTTTTCCTGCGGCAGAACTGCTACTGTTTACAGAGCTGACTTAATAAAAGGAGGGTATAATGGTCAAAAGAGTTGTGAGTGTTTTTCTTTGCATAGTGATGCTTGCTTCAGCATCGCTTGCCGTGGCTGGAGGGCCTCCAGCACCCCCGGTTCCGCCTGGGTGCTATCCCGCCGCCGCCAAGCCTTGCGGACCGGCCGGTCCGGGTGGGCCTTCTTCTTCATATTGGGGTGATGCGCCGCTGCCAGGTTTGTGCGGAGGCATTATTGCTTTGCCGTTTTTAGTTTGCGGCAGCATACTTGGTGGGAACGCTGTCGGCGGCTATGCACCTGCGTTAGGTCCGGGTTATGCGCCGGGTTATGCTCCGGTTTCGTACCCTCCGAAGTACGTTGTTCCCCCGGCTGCACCTTGTGCGCCGGCTTATCCTCAAGCATGTGCCCCGGCCCCCAGGCCTGTATGCGGTCCGGCTTATGGGCCAGCTTATGGCCCGCCGCCGGCTTCCGGTGGAGGACTGTTCACGGGTCTCCCGTGTCTTGATCTGTGTGCCAGCCTGTTAGGGTTCGGCGGTGGAACAGGGATCCTATACTAAGTTTGTCAATCCTGGTGTTAGGAAAAACCTAACCTCAATCCTTCCAATCCATAGGGGACTTCGGTCCCCATTTTTTTTCCTCATGAGAGAGGCTCTCCCCGCGAGGCCGCGAGAAAATGTGCGTGTCCTGCCGGTCACATTCAGTGTGGGATGTGAATCGAAGATTGCCCCTTTGCCGAGAGCGACTTCGTGTGAAAACCATTTATAGCAGTTCTTGAAAGTAATCACGGGTTGATTTCTGGGTGCCACTGCTGGCTTGCCCGGCAGTGCAATCCTATTCCGAACGAACTTTTGAGAATAGCTATAATGAACCGGCAACATGCCGGTTCTACTTTGCGTTTGGTGCTTCGTTGTGGCCCTTCTCGGCCATGAATGTTGGTATGAAACCTGTTGGCGTAGCTCCTTTCGCATGCAGCGCACTGGACGCGTTCATGCTAACATTTTATATTGTGAATCATTCTTCGTGCTTCTGAGTGAGTCCACTTCATGGCCTTGAACACGGATAACCTCTCCAAACGGTTGCTGACTCTTGAAGGGGTGTTGGACCGCCTCGTCTTCGCGTCAGAAACAAGCGAATTCATTGTGGCTCGAATGACTGTCCGCGGCCGACGAGATCCAGTGACCATATTGGGGCTGCTACCGAAACCCTGTCCAGGCGAAACGCTGATACTCCAGGGCCAGTGGGAAATGGACAAGAAATTCGGGGAACAGTTCAGATTCGAGACCGCCGAGACCCGAGTGCCATCGACTGTTCAGGGGATCGAAAAATATTTGGCTTCGAGTCTGATTAAGGGCATAGGGCCGGAAATGGCGAGGCGGATAACGACGGCGTTCGGCGAAAAAACGTTGGAGATAATTGAAAAAAAGCCTGAAAGATTGAAGAAGGTCTCCGGGATTGGCCCAAAGCGCGCTGAAATGATTTCAGAAGCGTTCGTGCAACAGAAAAGCATAAGAGACGTTATGCTGTTCCTGCAGACTCATGGAGTCTCACCGACGTACACGTACAAGATATTCAGAAAGTATGGTAATAAAGCCATACAAGTTGTCTCACACAATCCTTACGTGCTGGCAACTGACATCCGGGGAATAGGTTTCAGATCAGCAGACAAAGTCGCGGGGAGCCTCGGAATTGACATGCGCTCTCCGTTCGCGCGGCTGCTGGAATCCTTCACGTGCTTGACCTCACACAATCCGAGGGCCATGTTTACTATCCTCTTGTCAGTCTTCTGCAAAAGGCCCGGGAATTATTGGGCATTGACAACCACACTCTGGCACTAGCTCTGGACGATTTGGCAGCCTCCGGCGCAGTAGTCATCGAGGACCGGGAGAGGGTTTACCCGGCGATTATGGCTGCAATGGAGAACTCCACCACGCGGTATCTGAGAGATTTAATTTGTTCACCCAGATTTCTTCCTGAAATAAAAGTCGATGCAGCCATTGAGTGGATCGAGCGTCGAACCGGGATGACGCTCTCGGACGCTCAGAGAAAGGCAATCGCTGCTGTGACGGACCACAAGGTCTTTATTGTGACTGGCGGCCCCGGAACTGGGAAAACGACTCTGTTGAGATCGCTTATAGAAATCCTGGAGGGGAAAAAACTCAGGTCGCTTCTTTGCGCCCCCACCGGAAGGGCCGCAAAACGCTTGTCCGAGGCAACCGGCCGCGAGGCAAAGACGATCCACAGACTTCTGGAATATTCGCCGTCTGAGGGAGGATTTCAACGAGGCTTGTCCCGACCTCTTGAAGCAGAAGTAGTTGTGGTCGACGAAGTCTCTATGGTGGACATTTCCCTCATGCGCTATTTGCTTGCGGCACTTCATTCGCAAACCACGCTGCTCTTGGTGGGCGATGCGGATCAATTGCCCTCAGTAGGTCCTGGAAACGTTCTGGGGGACCTCATCAATTCAGGCAAAATTCCGGTGGTGGAACTTCGGACGGTGTTCCGGCAAGCTAGCGCAAGCTCGATCGTCACCAATGCCCATCGCGTGAATCAGGGTCTTTTGCCGGACAGTCCAAAGGAAAGCCCAGCACTCGCGGACTTCTACTTGATAGAGAAAGACGATTCAGAAGAATGCGTGCGACTCATAAAGGAAATGGTCAGCCGCCGGATTCCTGATCGCTTTGGCCTGAATCCTGTACAGGACGTGCAGATACTCAGTCCCATGCACAAGGGGAGTCTTGGCACTGAGAATCTCAATAGGGAATTGAGAGAAATCCTCAATCCGAAAGGCATTCCTCTGAGAGGTGACCGCTTCAGGGTAGGCGACAGGGTAATGCAGACGCGCAACAACTATGACAAAGAGGTCTTCAACGGAGATGTAGGCAGGATCGTGGACTTCAACGCTGAAGATGAAGAGGCCCTAGTAGAATATGAAAGCCGGATTGTGCCCTATCACGTCTCGGAAATGGACGAAATGATTCTCGCGTATGCGGTCACTATCCATAAAGCGCAAGGGAGCGAATATCCCGCGGTAATAGTCCCCATGAGTACCCAGCATTATGTGCTGTTGCGACGAAATCTGTTGTACACGGCCATGACAAGAGGAAAGCAACTGGTAATAATCATAGGAAGCTCCAAGGCTCTGCAAATGGCCGTAGAAAACCGGATCGTAGAGCCGCGTTTCACACATCTTGCCGCAAAGATTTAAGCAATACCAGCTCAAGAAAATTTGACTAAGACGCTGCAATGATTTCCGACATTCTTCTGCAATTTGATGCGGCAATTCTCTTATAGGCTATCAAGTGTAGCGATTTTGACTCCAAAAATATCTTTGAGCCTCATTTAATCAACTGTTTTTTTTCGCGGGCGAATGTCACTCGCATTGAAAATCAACGAGTGAAAATCACTCGCTGTTAAGATTATAACTTATTGTAATTATAGAGCCGACATTGCAGGCGCTTGATTTTGGCGCATTCGACGCAACGCTGTTTTCTCTTGACTTATTTGCCTTTTTTCGAAAAGCTTACTCAAAGCCGATTTTTTTCATAAAAAACCGCGATTCAGTTTTGGCATCAAGGTTGCTCGAATCTCAGCGACCGCGTTAGGATCGGACAAACCAGAGGATCCAGTTTAATACATCGGTGAATCGAACATTATGATTGTTGAGCAGAGGTAAATTATGTCCGAAAACAATCAGCTCGTGGTGTTTACACTGGACGAGCAGCAATATGCGCTGAATCTGTCTTGCGTGGAGAGGATAGTTCGTGCAGTGGAGATCACCCCTTTACCGGATGCTCCGGAAATGGTGCTCGGAGTGATCAATGTGGAAGGTCGAGTAATCCCCGTGCTGAACACCCGGAAACGACTCGGATTGCGGGAAAGAGAGCTAGAGCTTCAAGATCTCTTCATAATCGTAAGTGAGAATGGACGCACTTTTGCTCTTGTTGCAGATGAAGTCCGACCGGTCCTCGAGGTTCCGCCTCAGGAGGTGGTTTCTCCGGACAGGGTTCTCCCTGGGACTGGTTACGTCCAAAGTGTGGCCAAACTTGCAGAAGGGATGCTGGTGGTGCTGACCATAGAAAAAACCCTGTCTTTTACCGATCAGACTAAAGTCTTTGCTGCCATCGAAGGAATATCGGGGCATCAAAATGTCTGATATAATTTGGGAAGTATTGTTGAGCAAGATCAGCGAGATAATTTTGTCCAACACAGGACTGCACTTTCCAAAAGAGAAACGCCACGATCTCCGTCGCGCAGTGGAGAAAGCTGCTTCCGCTTTAGGATTCGACACCGCTCTAGCCTGCGCTGAATGGCTTTTGGAATCCTCAGGAAACGAGTCGAGAATCGAGGTCCTCATAAAATATCTGACTGTGGGCGAAACGCATTTCTTTCGTGACGGAAAACTATTTCAGGCCCTTGAAGAAGAACTTATACCGCAACTGGTTCAGGATCGCCGAGCAAGCAATCGCGCGTTGCGAATCTGGAGTGCTGGTTGCGCGACCGGCGAAGAGCCATACACTCTGGCGATCGTTGTTTCCAGACTTGCCATGAACTTGATAGGCTGGGACATAAGCATACTCGCCACTGACATAAATAAAGAATTTCTGCGCAAAGCGGCCGAAGCGGTGTACGGAGACTGGTCATTCCGTTCGGTTCCAGAAGGAATAAAAGAATCCTATTTTGAGCTGCAGGCTGATGAAGCGCGGCTTCTTCCTGAAATCAAGCGGATGGTCCGATTTTCCCACCATAATCTGGTAAAAGATCCTTATCCATTTGCTTGGCCCGAAAATGAACCGATGGACATCATCTTCTGCCGCAACGTGATCATGTATTTCAGCCAAGAGCGACAGGAAGAGATCATAAATAAGCTCTGTAACTGCCTGACTGACGGCGGACTGCTTGTGGTGAGCCCTGCCGAAGCATCAAGCGTCACAAATCCTCATCTTGTGCCAGTGAACTATCCCGGTGTGATTCTCTTCCGGAAAGATGACTCCCCCAAGGAAACAAAGATTTTTCAACCCGAATTGTTTTTTGAAACCCTCGCACCATTTGTTGCGACTGTACCTGACTGGGACGAGCCGTTCACATTCCCTGTCTTCGAGGTCGTTGAAACAGATGTCGAGAGGGGATCGGAATTTGTAGAAACAGCAGAGACGGAGCGGGAACTTACCCCATATGTCGAAGGATTGAAACTGTTCGAACAGGGCCTATATGCAGAGGCCGTTGAACACTTGCTGGTCGAGGTTGGTTCAAATGGATTCAAGCAATCCGGGACAGCCATGTCATTGCTGACCAGAGCTTATGCCAATCAAGGCAAACTGGTTGACGCGCTCTTGTGGTCTGAAAAAGCCGTTACCGCGGATAAGCTGAATGCTGAATACCATCATTTGCACGCGACTATTCTTCAAGAAATGGAAAAGTACCAGGAAGCCTCTGTGTCGCTGAATCGGGCGGTATTCCTGAACCCAAATCTCGTGGCCGCTCATTTCGCTCTTGGAAACCTTTGGCTGAGGATGCGAAATCCCAAGCAGTCCCAGCGTCATTTCAAGACAGCTTTGGCTATACTGCGAAATTACCACGAGGACGATACCGTGCCGTCCACAGAAGGAATGAGCGCCGGGAGATTGACTGAAATCATTCTGTCTATGAGCCTTTAGGAGAAACTGGCATGAAGACCCGAGGACCTTCAGAAGACTCAATACCAGTAGCAAATAGCAAGGGTCCCGATACAGTTAAGGATCTGGAATCGATCACCGAAAAACCAGCAAACAGCCGTGAGCAAAAACAAAAGATCCTCAGAGAACGTGCACTAAAGCTCGCCCAGCGGCCCGACACGGCGGATGACAGGGAAGAAAATCTAGAACTTATTGAGTTTATGCTTGCACACGAGCATTACGCGGTTGAGATGGCGTACGTTCGCGAAGTATATCCATTCAAGGACTTGACTCCCGTACCGTGCACTCCTCGGTTTGTGATCGGTGTAATCAGCGTTAGAGGGCAAGTAATATCCGTAGTGGACATAAAGGATTTTTTTGACCTGCCCAGAAAAGAAATCACCGATGAATTTAGGGTAATCATCGTCAAAAACGATGACATGGAATTCGGTATCCTTGCGGACACAGTCATTGGCGAAATAAGAATCCCCGTGAGTCACGTTCAGTTGGACATGCCGAGTCTGAAAGGCATTCGAGCACACTATGTCAAAGGCGTTACGCAGGAGCGCTTGATAATAATGAACATAGACAAGCTCCTTTCGGACGAGAACATAATTGTTCACGAAGAAGTAAGCAACTAAGAGGTTAAGGACCAAATGCCCAATTTCTTTACAAGAACTGTCATGGGAAAACTGGTCCTGTGTTTTGCGTCTGTGGCGATATTGGCAATAATAGCTATAAGTTATGTGTCTTATCTCAGCACACAAAATGTGCTTGAACACGGAACATCGCAGCAACTCCAAAACCTTAGGGATATCACCGCAGAACGGGTGAGAGAAAATATTAAAGAAGTCACGTACAACTTGACATTCATGTCGAGGATTTTGAGAGTCCGAAACTTCTTTGAAGCGGTTTCATCGTTCCAAGACAGTGGCGTCAAGGCATCTGAATTCCTCGATTCAGTGTCTCTCAAGGATTATCTTTCACCAATGGATGCTATTTTCAGCACATGGCTCGAAACAAACGGACCGGAAGAAGGATATGAGGATTTCCTGGCAATCGACGCTTCAGAAGGCTTTATCCTGAACAGTAGCAAAAAACTTGGTGATTCCGGAACAAATCTGAGGACTGGCCCTCTCAAGGACTGTTCACTTGCAAAGGCCTGGGAGACAGTCGTGAAAACCCAGAAGCCGGCCATGGTTGATTTTACCATGTATCAGCCTGCAAACAAGCCATCGGCTTTCCTGGCAGTCCCAGTCTTCGCCCCGGTTTCCAACAGATTTGTCGGGGTTCTTGTCGTACGAACAAACGCCAATTATTTGAACCAGATCATTAAATCTGTACAGTCCGCGGGAATGACCCTTGAGGCTTATGTAGTGGGTGAGGACATGGCCATGAGGACGGATTCCACGGTCTTGAAGAAGAAGGTGGATACAGAACCAGTGAAGCTTGCGATCCAGGGCAAGAAGGCCAACATCTTCACTACCGATTACAGGGGTGAGGCAGCGTTCTCCGCCTATCGTAATGTAGACCTGAATGAAATAAAAGGTCTCAACACAGATTTCAAATGGTACCTCATAACTTCAATAAGCGCGAGTGAGGCCTTACAACCAGCCCAGGCCGTGGGACAAAAGGCGACCCTTATAACGCTTTGTATAGCCGCTGTAATCGGTTTGATCGGCTTTTTCATGGTCAGGTCCTTTACGAAGCCCCTGACAGTTCTTGTCGGACAGGTTGCCAAGATCACAGATGGTGATCTGACGGTAGAATTGAAAAGATTGTACAGGAACGATGAAATAGGGATTCTGAGACGGGCTGTGCGATCGATGTTGGAGAGCCTGAGAGATCAGACTCGTAAAATTTCAGAGGTAGTGAGCATCCTTTCGTCCGCAGCCGCAGAGATTTCAGCTACTGTCGCACAGCTTGCGACAAGCACGTCCAAAACATCCGCCGCTGTCACTGAAACGACCACAACAGTGGAACAAGTGAAGCAGGCGGCCCAGGTCTCAAGCGAGAAAGCCAAGAAAGTCTCAGCAAGCGCTCAACAAGCGGTACAAGTGTCCGAGGCCGGGAAAAGAGCCACTGAGGACACGGTACACAGGATGAGTCTCATCAAGGAACAAATGGAATCCATCGGTGAGACTGTAATAAGATTAAGCGAACACAGTCAAGCCATTGAAGACATTATTAATGCTGTGCAAGATATCGCGGACCAATCTAACCTCCTCGCCGTTAACGCATCCATTGAAGCAGCCAGGGCCGGCGATCAGGGCAAAGGTTTCGCTGTGGTCGCAAATGAAATAAAAAGCCTCGCCGATCAGTCCAAGAGTGCTACTGAGCAGATAAAATCTATACTAGACGACACGCAAAAATGGGTAAACGCGGTAGTGATGGCCGCAGAACAGGGCGGAAAAGCGGTGGATTCCGGAGTGGCCCAATCGTTAGTGGCAGGAGAATCCATACAGTCCCTGGCCAATAGCGTAGCTACGTCTTCCCAGGCCGCCAGTGTCATTGACACAACCAGTGAGCAGCAGTTCGTAGGCGTAGATCAGGTGGCCCGCGCAATGGCGAACATAGAACAGGCCATGCGGCAGAACTTGGATGGAACGTCGCAACTGGAATCCGCGGCCCGGGAATTGCAAGAATTAGGCGATTTCTTGAAGGGCCTGGTTCAACGGTACAAAATTTAACGGGAGAACGTCATGCCGAAAAAGGATGATCAATTCCTCAAGAAACTCCTCGCTGCCTTCAGAATAGAGGCGGACGAGCACCTCAGGGCCATAGCAAACGGTTTGCTGGAACTCGAAAAAGCGCCGACCGGCAATGAAAAAACAATAGAATCCATGTATCGTGAGGCGCACAGTCTCAAAGGTGCCGCTCGATCAGTGAACATGACCAAAATCGAATCAGTCTGCCAAGTGGTGGAAAGCGTTTTCGCTGCTCTAAAATCTGAACGTATAGCAGTTTCCACCGAACTGTTCGACACGCTGCATCGCTCCACTGATGTTATGGCGGAGTTGCTGGATGAGCCCGAAGGCGTGGAAATCCAGGGAATCGTTGATCAGTTGATCGATTTGGAACGTTCTGTCGTCTCAGTCAAACCGGCACCCAGGGTTCAGCAATCGTCGCCAATAAAAGAGGGGTCGTCACCGCAAGAAGCTGCGCCTCCGGAAAGAGAAACCGCTGCCGAACCGATTCCCCAGCAACCGGCAGTGGCCTCCCAGCCAGCCGGAGACGACGCGTCCGTTGTAAGGAGCGAAAATTCAGACTCTTCTGAGAATTCCGGGCCTTCAAGAATCAAGGAACGATTCCTCCAGAGCGATACTGTAAGGATATCAATTAACAAGCTTGACCCGCTTCTGCGTCAAGTGGGCGAGATGGTGTCCGTGAAGCTCACAGCGAGTCAGAGAGTTTCCGATCTGATGGCGGTAGTCTCCACGCTCGATCAGTGGAAACAAAAATGGAACAGCCTCACCTCTCACGGCGGGGCAAGAGGATCTGTTGTTTCCGACAAACAAAGAAAGTCGGAAGCCAAACAAAACGGGCAGACTGCCAAGCTTCTGGATTTTCTAGAATGGAACCAGAGTTGCATCAAAATCCTGGAACAGAGGATCAGAGGCCTGATCAAATCAGCGGAAGGGGATGCAAGATTACACGGCACAATGGTGGACGATCTCCTGGAAGACATGATGAATGTCCTGATGCTGCCATGTTCATCTTTGCTGGAGATTTTTCCGAAACTTGTGCGGGATCTTTCTCGTGATGCGGAGAAAGAGGTCAATCTTGAGATAATCGGAGCCGATCTGGAGATAGATCGACGCATATTGGAAGTAATGAAAGACCCGCTTATCCACCTCGTCAGAAATTGCATCGATCATGGGATAGAAGGGCCTGAAGAAAGGGTGATTAAAGGCAAGTCCAGACAGGGCACCTTAACCATCGCGATTTCCCAGATAAGCGGCAACCAAGTAGAAATGGTAGTCTCCGACGATGGAGCAGGCATAGACGTGGCCAAAGTGCGCGAAGCCGCCCGTAAGCGGGGAATGATCTCCGAACAGGAGAAACTTCGATTGGAAGGTCTGGACGCAGTGTCCCTGGTGTTCCGGTCCGATGTTTCCACGAGTCCCGTGGTTAGCAGCATTTCCGGCCGAGGTCTCGGATTGGCCATAGTAAGAGAGAAGGTGGAAAACCTTGGTGGACACGTTTCAGTGGCCACGGTTCCCGAGGTCGGGGCCTCCTTCCGCATACTCTTGCCGGTGACCCTTTCTACCTTCAGGGGTATTCTAGTTAGCGTTGGAGATCAGCTCTTCATAATACCTACGGCAAATGTGGAACGTGTGGCCAGAATAAAAAAGGAAGTGATCAAAACAGTCGGAAACCGGGACACCATAGAGGTGAACGGCAGAGCGATGCCCCTAGTGAGACTTTCTGATGCTCTCGAATTGGAACGTAGCACAAAAAAATCCGATGACTCCGAATTTGTGAAAGCATTGATACTAAGATCTGGCGAAACATTGGTGGCATTCAGCGTAGACGCTGTCCTTCAAGAGCAGGAAGTGCTCGTCAAAGGACTGGGCAAACAACTGAGTCGCGTCAGAAATATCGCGGGTGCAACGGTTCTGGGCTCAGGCAAGCTGGCGCCAATATTAAACGTCCAGGATCTGGTGAAATCAGCTATGAAATATTCTTCTTCTAGCACAGGACCTGCCTTGAAGCTGGAGGAACTGGAATCCAGAATAAAATCCGTCCTCGTGGTGGAAGATTCCATTACCTCCAGGATGCTGCTGAAAAATATTCTCGAATCTTCGGGCTACCAAGTGACGACTTCAATAGATGGTGTGGAGGCTTGGAATCTTCTGAAAAGCGTAAATTTCGATCTGGTTGTGTCCGACGTGGAAATGCCCCGCATGGATGGCTTCGAATTAACCGCCAACATTCGCTCCGATGAAAAACTCGGGGACCTACCGGTAGTCTTGGTGACTTCATTGGGTTCGCGAGAGGACAAAGAACGTGGCATAGATGTAGGCGCAAACGCTTATATAATCAAAGGCAGCTTTGATCAGAACAATCTTCTTGAAACTCTTGAGAGGCTGATCTGATTTACAAGGACTCATTATGATCAAGGTTCTCGTGGTGGAAGATTCACCCGTGGCTCTGGAGTTGCTCAAACATATACTGTCATCAGATCCTGAGATCAGTGTCATAGGCACCGCGGAAAATGGGTTGGAAGCGGTCGAGTTCGTGAGCCGGCAAAAGCCTGACGTAATCACAATGGATATAATAATGCCGAGGATGGACGGTTTCGAGGCGACTCGAAAAATAATGGAATCCAACCCGGTCCCTATCGTGATAGTCAGTGCGAGCCTCGTTCGTGAAGAAGTGGAGAAGACATGGAAGGCAGTGGAAGCCGGGGCTGTCGCTGTTCTCGAAAAACCCAAATATACGAGTCCTGGGCAATCTGCAGAGGACGCTGAAAGACTAATTCTGACCGTCAAATTGATGTCACAGGTTAAAGTAGTGAGGCGCTGGCGCAGAGCCGCATCGGCGGTTCCGGTTTCAGCCTCGGCAGTACCCGACTCCCAAACCGATCATCGGACCGATATCTCACCATGACGTGGGAGTCGTGGTGATCGGCGCATCCACCGGGGGACCGCCCGTCCTTCAGCAGATGTTCTCGAAATTACCGAGCAATTTCCGGTTTCCAGTATTGCTGGTTCAACACATATCTCCAGGTTTCACGAGAGGTTTTGTGGACTGGCTGAGTCGAACGTCGAATTTGCAGGCTGATCTCGCGGTCAATGGAGAAAAAGCGCTACCAGGCAGACTGTACGTAGCCCCAGACGGGCTTCAGATGAAAATCGAGGCGTCAGGCAGAATAATTCTGACCAGCGATAATCCAGAAAACGGAATAAGGCCTTCAGTTTCTTACTTGTTCCGATCCGCTGCGCAATCGTTCAGGGAAAAGGCAGTAGGAATTCTTCTGACAGGCATGGGAAGGGATGGCGCCGAAGAACTCAAGCTTATGAGAGACAGGGGAGCTGTGACCATTGCTCAGGACAAAGAAAGCTGCATCGTATATGGAATGCCGATGGAAGCCGTTAAGCTAGGAGGTGCCCAGTACCCACTTTCACCAGAAAAAATGACGGAAATGCTTGTGAGGCTTTCCAACGATCCAGGGACGAGGAAGGACTCATGACATCCAACGGAAATCCTGTCGACGGAGCTCACATCCTCATCGTGGAAGATAGTCCCACCCAATCGATGCTTTTGGAGCACCTGTTGGAACGGCAGGGCTACACGGTGACAGCGGCAGCTTCGGGCGTACAGGCGCTGTCAGAGCTCGCCACTTTTCGACCGGCGCTGATAATCAGTGATATTGTTATGCCAGAAATGGACGGTTTTCGAGCTCTCCCGCAGAATAAAATCCCATGAAGAACTCAGGGACATTCCTGTCATCCTCCTAACGGGACTTTCCGATCCTGAAGACGTGATCCGAGGAATGGAAGCCCTGGTGGACTTCTATCTCACAAAACCGTACCGACGAGGACTTTCTTCTATCCAAGGTTGAATCGATTATCTCACGCGGTATTGAACCTAATTTCAACCTTGGCCTCCAAAAATTAAGTATAAGCCTATGGGGGAAAACTCACGAAGTGTCAGTTATCCCTGAGCTTTCACTGGGTCTTCTTGCCTCCACTTATGAAAACGCCATACAGATCAATCATCAACTTCAGACAGAAATAGCCGAACGCAAAAGAGTGGAAGAACAGCTCAAGATTACGGTGAAAAGATTAAAAGAAATGGAATCGATTATTGAAATCAGTCCTGCAGTGGCGTTCGTTCGACGAGCTGAAGTAAACTGGCCAATAGAATTCGTTTCAGATAACGTGTTGCAGTTCGATTATGAATCTGAAGACCTTTTGTCAGGCCAAATAAAGTACATAGATATCATTCACCCGGAAGATCGTGAACGGGTGGTCGCTGAGATAGCGAAATATTCTCAAGACAGGGATGTTGAAGAATTCAGCCAAGAATACAGGATCAACACTGGATACGGGAGAGTAAGGTGGGTGGACGATAGGACTTTTGTGCGTCGCAATTCCAAAGGTGTGGTAACCCATTTACAGGGCATAATCCTGGATGTCACAGAGCGCAAGCTGGAAACCTGAGGCACGCGGCCGCATTCAAACCAGAGAGAAATCGGAGAGGATCTTCTCTAAAAGGAAATCACCCAATGTTGCTGTTTTGAAAGCAAATTTGTATCAGAGCAGAGATTCTAAGAAAGACAAGATTCTTTGCGGTAGAGGGCTGCCGGTTCATTCGAGAGGCGAGAAAGGATCCGCTGTATGGCTAAACGGAACTGTTCAATACTTGTAATAGATTATGATCAAGATGACGCCAAGTTCCTGGCCAAAGTCCTCAAAGAAAACGGGCATTCCGTGTTGGTGGCGCGAGATGCGGGGCATGCTGTCTCTATTTTGGATACCGCGGATTCGATGCTATGGTCGTTGATCTGAGCGTGTCTTACGTCGAAGACCTGGATCTGATAAGTTGGGCATCACGCATCTGCCCAAGGCCAAGAATCGTGGCAATCGGAAATGTCTCCGTCAACCTTGAGCCATCCATTATCGAGAGAGGCGCCAATCTGTTTCTTCACAAACCGCTGGACACTGATAAGTTATTAACATTTATAGCTCAGTCTCGAACCAGAAGCTCGTTCAAAGGCAAAGTGGAGGGAGTGGACATAATAGAATACGTCCAATTCGTATTACTTGGGGGTGGTAGGACGATCCTGGAAATCACTTCCAGTGTCGGCACTCAATGCAAGCTTTTTATATTGAACGGGCACGTGGTCCACGCGGAATGCGGGGTTTTGCAGGGTGAACCAGCGCTCTATCGGTGCCTGGGTTTCAGGGAAGGCACTTTCTCCCACCTGCCCTGGGCCGAACCTGAACAATCTACGATCAGAAAGCCGGGCGAGTTTATCTTGATGGAAGCAGTCCGGAAAAGAGACGACGCGTGGGGAGACAACGTTCCAGAAGACGACATGTGAGACAAACGTGGTTGCGCACTGATTCGCTCATCCATATCTCGGAAGAATTCACCGATCCTGATCGTTGCTTATGAGAGCGACGGAATGCGACATTATTCCGGGACATCAACACTGCCGTTTTCGGACATGGTCTCTATTTCCGGTAAAGCAGGAAGAGAAGCCAAATCAGGCAGTCCAAAAATCTCCAGGAAACGCTTGGACTTACCATAGAGTAACGGTCGTCCGGGAATATCCTTTTTTCCCACAACTATTACCAAGTCTCGTTCCATTAGATTCCTGATGATAGCCGAACTCTCAACGCCTCGAATTTGTTCGATATTGTTTCTTGTTATGGGCTGATTATATGCAATCATTGAAAGCGTTTCCAGCGTGGCCCTGCTGAGCCTGGCCGGTTTCATGCGCTTCATTTCAAGGATCCAAGGGGCTGCGCTCGGCAAAGATCGGAATTGATATCCGCCGGCCACTTGAACCAGAACGAATCCCCTTGCTCTTAGCCTGTATTCCTCTTCCAACTCGTTTACTACCACCTGAATTCGCTCTACCGGGATCCCTTCCAGGACGCGTGAAAGACCTTCCACAGTCGAGGGCTCCGGCTGGGCAAAAATGACACCTTCCACAATAGATTTAATCTCTCTGTTATCCAAATGAGTGCCTTCTAAGCCACCATAGTACGTCCGTTTTTCATTCCAACGGCACAGCGGTCATTTTACTCAAACATCTGAATCAAGTCCACGATACTGCCAAGAAAGAGCAGCAGCCCACGGAATAGCTACAGGTGAATATAGCAGAAGTCTGACAGGTATCCACTCTATTATATAGATCCAACAGGCTTGGTAGAACTATACACACCCCCCTTCTATAGACCAAGTCACAAAATGCAGGTAAGATGACATTTCTTTACGCATAAAATATGCTTCCTAAACAACTTCAACATCCTTAGGTAAGGATGACAAGTGATTGCGGATCGCAGGTACGGCTGTAAATAGAAGCCCCCGCCGCCGGAGTTCCGCAATAATTTTGTCCTTGACAACAGCCTACCATCCTGTGATACGAGATACTACTAGCTCCATTGTGAAATGTTAGGGTATAGGGGTTCGGCTAAGTGAATGCGCTCCAATCTGTAAGATCGGCGTGCCAGGACGAAATAGCTGCTGAAGGGACGGTCAACGGTGCTCTGGTAAGCCTTGCCAAAGGGCTGTTGTGGCAGTACCGGAGTCAGCTACTGATTGTCACTGATGTGATCCTTATAGCCTTGGGTTGCTGGTTTGGCCATGTAGTTCGATTCGACGTCTCGTCTCTAGTTCTTTTGTCCCGATTGTGCCTACCACCCCAGACGCAGTGGTTTATTTCATCGCGTCCGCAATGATGATAGTCATAACTGTGTTGCTGATCTGGAAGGATGGAGGATACAGAACGCGCCTCTACTCCATGGTTCCCTTAAGCAATCAACTTGCTGTCGTGATCAAGTCGGTTCTGCTTGCTGCAGGCATTTCCATGGCAATGCTGTTTCTCGTGCGGCCTATTCTCGTTTCCCGGGTCTTCCTTTTCTTTACAATAGTCTTTGTGATGGGCCTCACCATGATAAGCAGGGTGGCCCTGGTGATGTTCGATCGCTGGATGGGGAGACGCGGGGCCATTCTGAGCCGCTTCATCATTGTGGGAACAAGCGAATTTCTTCCAAGTCTCATAGGCCGGCTGCGCAAGATGAACACGTCCTTGGGCTTCGTCGGCTTGGTTGGCTTGCATCATGAAGAGGGTGAGACATTATCGGTTGCCACTGGACTTCCATTGCTCGGGACCATTAAAGACATCGGACGTATTTTCCACGGTCGTCCTTTTGACGGCGTTCTCTTTGTGGCCAACGGGCATGATTTCGGATGCAATCCTGAACTCAAGGAATCAATAATTGCAGCGGTTAATTTCTGTGAGGTGCAAGGGATACCCTTCTACATGATACCCCATTCCCTGGATGTGGCAGTTTCTAGACACGAAATGGGAAGTGTATACGGATGTCCCGTTATCGAGATTCGCGACGCTTCTCAGCACCTGTTGTACCAATGGGTCAAGCGCTTCATGGATGTGACTGTCTCCACGGCCATACTGATTCTTGGAGTCCCCTTGTGGCTGGCTATCATCGCTATGATCAAGCTCACCGGTAGGGGACCCGTAATTTATTCCCAACAACGGGTCGGGCTAAACGGACGGCTGTTTCGAATTACAAGTTTCGCACCATGGTCCAAGATGCGGAGCAGCGTTTGTGTCAACTCGTGAATTTCGATTCTCTCGAGGAGCCAGTATTCAAGATAAAGAATGACCCGCGAGTCACCCCGGTGGGGGGATTTCTACGACGCACAGGTCTAGACGAGATTCCTCAGCTGATCAACGTGCTCAAGGGCGAAATGAGCATCGTCGGTCCTCGTCCGGAGCAGGCAGAGCTGGTGGAACGATATAACGTGTGGCAGAGGCGGAGACTAAAGGGTGTCCCAGGAATCACAGGGTATCAGCAAGTGATCAACCGGGGAATACCTTGTCTTTCACAAAGGATCGATTACGACCTCTATTACCTGAAACATCAGAGTCTATCACTCGACCTGCAGATCCTGTTCAAAACTGTAGGTGTAGTGATCAGAGGAGACGGTATAGACTAACGCTATTCAAGAGTGCTAAAGCTAAGAACGAATCCCTCCATGTGAGCGCCGCATTTTTCGTCAATCTGTTACAGATTTCCATATCAAAAGATCAATTACTGATTGCGGGATTACTCTGACGCGACTTTGATGGTCACTGTAACGGCTCTTATTTTGCTTCTCAGGAATACCTTCATTTAGGTCAGGAGAAAGCATTTTGAAGGGACGCTGGTCGATTGTTAGTAGCGATGGGCATCCTTTTCCTAGCCATTATGCCGTCTCGCAGAGAGGTTCTCTCATAGAATTCGCCAAGGAATGAATATAACCCGAATGGCTCGGCGGGAGTCGTTACCTCACGTCCACCGGCGGCGGTAGTGAATAAGCTTAGTTGGTATTCTACTCGGACCCCTAGACCCATCAGCCAACCGGGAGGAGCCCCCGACCCGGCAGCGCCACACGTAGCCAAAACAGCAGAAAAACTAAAATCGCCCCAAACTGAAGTGAACAGGTATGAAACGCCTCGCGGCCCAAAGACAAGGCTCTGGACCGCCGGCTGTTCCGTCTATTTCTTTACGCTTTCTTTCAGAGCCTTTGCAGCTGAAAATTTGGGAGCATTCGTGGCCTTGATTTTTATTTTCTTTTTGGTCCGGGGATTTATGCCGGTACGGGCGGCTCTTTTCACCACTGAAAACTTTCCGAAGCCCGGTACGGAAATTTGTTCTCCCTTTGTGAGTTCCTCCGAAATTGTACTAAACACAAGATCAAGAGCTTCGGCGGCCTGCTTTTTTGTAGTCTCCCCTTTTAGGGCAAGCTTTTCGATGAATTCGGCCTTAGTCATGGTTCCTCCTCATTACATGCAGCTTTGAATTCTTCAGGGCGATGTACTCTATAAACATCGCTATTAGAGATGAGTCAAGAAAAATCGGACTTTTTTTTCAGCACTTTCATGCCCTGAAAACGCCATGATAGCACAGCTTAACTTACATTTCTAGTTAAATCAGCTTCTTATGCTAAAACTCTCTAATCGTGCGGGTTACACGATTCGCCTTATTTTTTTTCCACTCGGCTGCTAATTTAGTCGATTGCAGGGCAAAACGGCGCGTTAATATGGCGTGAAACGATCTGAAAATACCGACAAATTCACTCAGAGGGGGGGCACGAAGCTTTGATACCACTACAGCTTCGGAAGTACTACCAGAACGACAACCCCATATAATCACCTGAGTTTTGCGTAAATACGGAGCCACTTCCATTTCCATGTCCCATTCCACCGGGAATCGCTCCATTTGGTCCCGAAGGACTCTAAACTCGAAGGATCGCCCCAACCACAGGTTCCGGCGGGCATAAGGCTGTTGACTGAAATCAGAAAAATAATGTAGAACATTGCAAAAAAGTTCTGTTTGGGCAAAAGATTTCCAGTAGTCAGCTGGTTGGCGGGCGCTCTTGGCCGGTGAGGCCAACCGTTAAGATTCAGCATGGCGCGAGGGGCTACGTTCAATGTTGCGATTTTGTGGGAGTTGTATTGCAGGGTTTATGTCATGGGTCGGCTATTTCGAATCGATGGCAAAAGTCGCTATTCTCGTATTGTCACTTTTTGGGGTCCACTCCAATCCAGGAATATGCCTCGGCTCAGGCCTTGAGGGCGCTCAGGCCGGTTCAAACATAAACGAGCAAGCGTCTTTATCCCCGTTGACGCCTTCAGCTATTCCTCCTCTTTACTCCAGTCCCGTGCTGCCGGACGAAGGAGTCTGGCTTTCGAAAAACATGCCTGCAGAAAATGGAGTACCAATCATTTTCAAGACAAAATACAGGCCGAGTGTTCATTACCCAAACGCCGTTGCACACATGTTGCTGTTCGATATGCGGTCTATCGCCGCTAGACTGTACCTTGGGTCTGCTGAAGAAGGTGGCTCGGCAGCATCTGCTCGGATTGAGCGACGAGACAAAGCGAATATATTGGCGGTTACCAATGGATTATGGAAAGTAAGGCATTCTGGCGGGGGAGGAATAATCCTTGGTGGGAAAGAACTGAAGAGACTTAAACCAGGACTCGCGACCCTCGTGGTGAACGAGAACGGATCAGTCGATATCCTCGAGTGGAATGAGAACATTCCCATTTCTCAAATTTCAGATGCAAGGCAGCTAAAGCACCTTATTGTTTCAGAGGCCAAAATAATCGAGTCAATAACAAGAGGGGGAAAAAGGGTCGATTCAGAGATCGGCCTGGGATCGCTTCTGAACGAAGCCCAGCCTGTCCTCTCGACGGCTGCTGACAACCTTTCGGGCGGCGGCCCGGTGCTTAACTTCACTTCGGGCGCCAACTGGTTCATAGCGACCCGGAGTGCGTTTGGCATTCGGGAAGACGGCAACCTTGTTTTCGCTGTAGGCCACCATATCAGCACAAAAGACTTGGCAAAGGCTTTGGCTCTTGCAGGATGCGTACGCGGGATGCACGGTGATGCAAATCCCGGCAACTGTGTCGCAACGGTCTATCGGATGGATGAAACCGGAAATGCCCTGAGCCTTGACAAACTCTCGCCGCAACAGGACGATTTCGTTTCCAAAAGATATCTCAATGGACCAGTGGCAAGTGATTTCTACGCTTTTTTCAAACGGGCCGGATGCACGGTTCAGCAATAGTGCATGCTGACTTTGAAGCGCTGCATTATTCGTTAACACGCATTCTGATTGTCATCTGTTGCTACTGTGATGCGCCGCCACGGGCCTCCAGTGGGGTCACCGGTTGAGGCGCGTTCTTTGCACCGTTTCACTCTGCTGTCACGTCCGCAAGCGCCGTTGCATATTCCCGGTAATCATTTATGGATTTGTCTACAGTAATATTCACTAGGAGGCTGTCGGACTTGACCTGACCGGTCCCAATTTTGGGGACACCTATTTGGTCAACAAGCTGATATTATGGGAGTTAGTGGCATTTTATTCTTGCATTGCACAGCGGTTGCCGTGTATATTTCTCTTACAAATCAGATGCTTATTCAAGGGGACAGCCACATGAAGGTAACATTTGTTGAAGTTGATAGAGAAACTCTGTACCTGCTGCCTCCATCGATTCAGGACTGGTTGCCGGAAAAGCATCTGGCCCGCTTTGTGGTGGAAATTGTGGAGCAAATCAACCTGCAGCCTCTGAAGGCATCCTATTCTGGCCGTGGCTCACAGCCGTACAACCCGGAGATGCTGGTGGCGCTTCTGTTTTACGGATATGCCACGGGAGTCTTTTCAAGTCGGAAGCTGGAGCGCAGCACCTATGACTCGGTGGCTTTCCGCTACATCGCTGCCAACAGGCATCCCGACCACGATACGATTGCCGAGTTCCGCAAGCGGTTTCTGCCTGAGTTGACGAAGATATTTGTGGAGATACTTGCTATTGCCCGCGAGATGAAGGTTCTCAAGCTGGGCAAGGTCAGTATCGATGGAACCAAGGTTCAAGCCAATGCATCCAAACACAAGGCGTTAAGTTACGGCCATGCCTGCAAGCTGGAAAAGCGGCTTGAAGCAGAGGTGGCTGAATTGCTACAAAAGGCTGAATCCGCCGACAACGCTGATATTCCTGACGGCATGGACTTTCCTGCTGAACTTTCGATCCGCCGGGAGCGCATCAAGGCAATTAAGGAAGCCAAAGCCGAAATCGAGCGGCGTGCGGCAGAACGGTATGCCGAAGAACAAAAGGCATATGATGACCAAAATTGCCGACCGAGCCAAGAAAGAACAAGAAACCGGCAAAAAGGCCCGCGGTAGAAACCGCAGCCGCCAACTGCCGGCCCAACGGAAAAGGACCAGGTGAATCTGAACGACAGCGAATCACGCATCATGCCGACATCCGGCGGCGGCTTCGAGCAGGCATACAACGCCCAAGCCGGTGTGGACACGGAAACTCTGCTGATTGTCACCACCCATGTCAGCCAGGCTCCTAACGACAAACAAGAACTGGAACCGGCCCTGACCAACCTGAAGCAGTTACCGCAAGAGCTTGGAACCGTTACTGACATCCTCGCGGATAACGGCTATTTCAGTGAAGACAACGTAACGCTCTGCGAAGAGAACAAGGTCACCCCTTACATAGCCGTCAATCGTGAAAAACACCATCCGCCACTCATGGAGCGGTTCGAAGAACCGCCACCCTTGCCTGATGACGCCAATGCCGTGGACACCATGAAGCATCGGCTCAAGACAAAATCAGGGAAAGCAGTCTATGGAAAGCGCAAGAGCACTATCGAGCCTGTCTTCGGCATTATCAAGTCGGTCATGGGCTTTCGCCAATTCCTCTTACGCGGATTGGACGCAGTGAAAGGCGAATGGGATCTCGTTTGTATTGCCTTTAACCTCAAAAGGCTCTACGCCTTGGCCAAATAGGTTGAAAAAGAAGAAAAAAAAACCGAAAGAGACACATACGGACGTTTCGAATGCCCTTTTAGGTTAGGATTCTGGCCCGCTCAACGTTCCTCTGAAACGAGCGGGTACTATAGTTTCGCCTTTTTGGTGTATTTATGATGGTAGAGTCAGAAATTGCTTGCAAAAAGCGGGCGTTCCGCGCACATCGGTTTTGGAAAAGATGATGTGTAAGGAGGAACGCCAGCTTGAAAAAAAAGTGATTCTCACATCGCTTCGAGTGCAGCGATTTTATGTCACAAATCAGGCGGCCTTGAGCATTTCCTCGTCATGTAGTTCATCTTCTTCTTGCCGGGCTTGCTGGGATCAACGCATTGTGTCTCCACGTCTGTCACATCGGGCGGAGCCTTGCGAATTACCACGCCCTTCTTATCTACCGTAGCCACAGTGATGACTGCCTCAGGATCCAATTCCGGAGCGGATTTCTCTTCATAATAGCGGCTGACGTCCTCACAAGTGTCTCCTACTATCCGTTCAAGTGACCTGATGGGGATGTCGAGGGGGAAAATGTCCGAAAAAACTTCACAAGCCTTCTCGTAGCTCCCGTTTACCGCCAATTTTGAGGCTATCTTTTGAAGAAAATATGAGTAGCCTCTTTCTGGAAGGTTAATCTCCCTGTCCAGAGGAAAAACACCACGCACTCCTTTTACCTGATAGTAAGCACGATTTATCTCAACAGGGCCGAAAACCGACCTGTACACGCATCTTCCCTCACGCACATAGGGCAATGTTTCTCCTTGGCCGTTGACGATCTCCGCGCCCTGATAGCCGGAGCCTTTGTTTTCAAGATACGTTATGAGAGACTCTCTTCCTACTCTCATCAGCATCGCCAACAGGCTCCTTTCAACCTCGCCAATTTCCATGTCCTGCCCTGGACCTCGAACGAAGCCAAAAAATCTCATTTACCAGCGAGTACAACTGTGCTAAACCCTTCTCCATAAGCGGTCCTCCCTTGGCATAAATCGTTTCCCAACCGCTATGTACAACGATGAAGGACCGGAAACCACCCCTTCGCCATGATTATCTTGCCGTTCTCATTGAGGTTATTTCTGACCGAAAATAGCGACACTCCATCGCTTCGATTTTCATACCGGCCGGGAAATGAGTTGAAATAAAAGGGGCGAACAATAGTGAAGAAAAACAATTGTCCTGAGAACAAGAAATCTGGTCTGCGAAAGCGTGCGGAACGGTTATTGACCAAATCTCCCGATGTCTCCGAAACACCAAAACTGTCCCCCGATGACATGCAGCAACTGGTCCACGAGTTGAGAGTCCATCAGATAGAGCTGGAACTACAAAATGAGGAGTTGCGTCGGGCGCAAGTGGCTATTGAGCAGGCCAGGGACAGGTATTTGGATCTATACGATTATGCTCCTGTCGCCTACTTCACATTGGATACGAAGGGCTTCATCACTGAGGCAAATCTCACTGCTGTACGACTTTTTGGTATAGACCTGGAAGTTTTCCTTAAAACCCCTTTTACCAAGCTTGTCAGCAGGGACGATCAGGACATCTTCTATTTTCATTTGCGGCAAGTGCTTGAGACGAAAAGCTCGCTGACACGCGAGATAACATTAGTGAAAAAGAGTGGTGAGCAACTCCAAGCCCAACTGGAAATCGAAGCAACATTGGATGATAACGTTGAAGTGAACGCCTTGCGAATAGTCGTGACGGATATCACGCAGCGAAAACTTTTGGAAGCGGAATTGAGAAAATCGCGCGACGAACTTGACCTAAGAGTTCAGGAGAAGACGAGGGAACTTCAGTTCAGCAATGAGGGGCTGGAGCGGAGTAATGTGGACCTCCAGCAATTTGCGTACGTAGCGTCTCATGATCTGCAGGAGCCTTTACGTACGGTTATTACCGCTCTGCAAATGCTCGAGGTGGAAAATAAAGGAAAATTGGGCGAAAAGTCTGACCGGTTGATTCATTATGCTGTTGACAGTGCTGGGAAAATGCAGGCCCTGATACAGGATCTGCTGAAGTATTCTCGTCTCACTAGTCAGGTAAAGGCTCTTGACGTGGTAGACATTAAGGAAGTTTTGGACCACTCGATACTCAATCTGAAAAGCCTGATAGACGAGAAAGGGACTGAAGTTGCTTGCGACGAAATGCCGCTAGTGAAAGGCGATCCCTCGCAACTGTTACAGGTCTTTCAGAATTTGATATCAAATGCCGTGAAATTCGGACCTGCCGAATCACCAAGAGTGCGTGTTTCCGCGGAACTTAACGGAAATGAGTGGGTTTTTTCCGTTAAAGACAACGGGATTGGAATTCAGCCAGATCATTTTGATAGGATCTTTGAAATCTTTCAGCAACTGACAAGGGGAGCTCATTCTGAGGGAACGGGAATCGGGCTGGCAATCGTCAAGAAAATCGTCGAACGCCATCGTGGGCGGGTTTGGGTGGAATCTGAAATTGGCATAGGTTCCACATTCTATTTTACCATTCCCGATGGATCTGCATCATGACAGGGCAGGATAAGCGCCTCCAAATCCTGTTGGCTGAAGATAACCCCATGGACGTTCTCGTCACCAGGGAATCTCTGAAACTATGGAAGATCAAAAGGTTCAAGAAGGACAAGTAGACGCCTATATGGACACCAAAACAAGAAAGGACTCAGGAGTTGTCCCGAATCCTCAATGATTTCCGGTGCGCCCTAAGAGATTCGAACTCCCGACCTTCTGATCCGTAGGCGGGTTGTTCATAGTTAAACAACATAAAATCAAATAATTGTCGGCGAAGCTCGTTGCAAAAATCCAGCACTGTCCATAACCGTCCACAGCTCGTTCACGCAAAAGTCCCGCACACGGGAGACCTCCCCGTGCCATCCGGCGTGAGAGAACGATCCATCAGCAAGTAATACCAATACCCGGTCAAACGAGTAGCACTTTCTTCGGTAGGACGGGCATCTTGCCCGTCATTGAATCGACAGGCGAGACGCCTACCTAGCCCACCATTTCTTTTGCTCATGAAATTACCTCTTCGACGAGGCTTTGGTGTAAACACGTCTTTCCCAAAAATTAACAATTTCAGTCCCTGTCAATCCTCTTCGATCCCCGGCAATCCCTCCCAGTTTCTCCCGTGAGAGCAAAATGTGAGAGAGAGCATCCCCTTTCCATAACGGTCAGAACTGTTCCAGTAACAATCCCGGTATGAAATAGCATGCGAGGCATTTCTTGTTACACGATACTTGAAAGGACATTATCCTCGGTAACGATGGCCTTATAGGCTTCAAGTCTTTCAGGCCGATAATTCAATCAAAGTCCGATATTTCGGCTCTGGGAATTCGAGAGAAGATCAGTTAACGCCTACAAATATTATAAACAGCAGTATTTTTGCTAAGTTACTAGCTACCTGCAAAGGTAATCGCATTGGCACACTTTGTGCTAGCGAGCTTCTAGCCAATACAGTCAAGTTTCTCGAGTTTGTGTGCCAATGCCCAGACTTTGCGATCAACGTAGAATAAACGGCTCTAACGAATAAGTTAGATGCGAATTCAGGGAAGAGGAGATCAAAAATGAAATGGATTTTGCTGGTTGCGATTTTAGGTTCTCTCTGCGGGCTCGCGGTCATTTGCGAAAACTGTGGGTTTGATCAATATTTAAGCCAAGTTTGCGATGCTTGCTGCTGTATTTTCTCAATTTAGCCTGTCTCACAAAGGAGGGGGATAGATGAAACAACTCATGATGGTAATAGTGATTCTTTCAGCCACACTTTCGCTTTCCTCAGTGTCGGCCGAAATCAAGATCGGGATGTTGGCCCAAAGGGGTGCGGAGACAGCGTTGAAGGAGTGGGGAGGAATCGAGACTTACCTGACTGAGCAGTTGGGAGACAAGGTAACGATAGTACCGCTCAGTTTCACCGGGTTCATGGATTTCTGCGATACGGATCGTTCAGCGTTTATTTTTACCAACCCCTGGTTTTACGTAAAGGCCAAAGTGAAAAAGGGCGCCAAGGCACTGGTAACGGTAAAATATCAGAAATCAGGCAATATGATGGGCGGCGTCATCTTGACACGGCGTGACAGCGGAATAACATCCTTGGCCGACCTGAAGGGAAAGGTGTTGATGTGCCCCAAACTCTCCTCACCCGGAGGATGGCTGTTCGCCAAAGGAGAAATAGTAAAAGCCGGAATAGAGCCGGAGAAGGACCTCAAACTCTTGTTGGAAACGACTAAAGAATCTCACGATGAAGTCGTCTACGCTGTCCGAGACAAGAAAGCGGACGTCGGAACGGTGAGGAACAATCTTCTGGAAGCCTTGCAACGGGAAGGAAAGATCAATATCCAAGATTTTTTCATTCTCAACGAGATGCGTCACGAAGGACGTTCCGAGGTGTGCAGCACCCCGCTGTATCCTGACTGGCCCGTAGCATCTTTGGGTAACACGCCTCCCGATTTAGCCGCCAAGATGAAAAGCGCACTTCTTGCCATGCCCTCGGGGCACCCGGCCTTGGAGCAAGCCAGAAAGATCGAACTATTCGTGGAGCCCCTCGATTACGGTCCCATGGAAGATCTATGCAAGTTTTTGAAGGTGGACCCATTCAGACGAACAACACAAACTGTAAAAACAGGTTCTTGACGAAGCCTGGTCGTTCTCGGCCAAATCGTCACTCGGCCCTGGAGGTTATGGATTGCTTTCCTTCAGGCACATATTATAAGCGTTTAGGCAAATGGTCTAAAAATCTCTTAACTCCAGGAACTGCATTAATTGCACTGGCAAGAATCAAATCAACCGTTGAAGGAGGATTTCATGGGCGTACTTCCCGTACCCGAGGCCGTGAAAGACATGAGTAACAGAATAGACCAAATTCTTGAAATTCTGAGAACTCAAAATAACATTCTCTCTCAAATGCTTCCCCAATCGGCAAAATTGGAAACTCAATTCCAAGAATTAACAACCTTGGGAAGGAAACTCGAGGTAATGAATGGCTCACTGGAAGTCATAAAAGACTCGATCAGACTCAAATAGACTGGGAGTTTTGATCAGCGATCATTCATTAAAGATGATTTATTCATAATAATTTCTGGAGAGGACTTCCCGTGCGAGAAGTCCTCTCCAAGAAAAAGTCTCGCTGAACGAATTCTAGGCTAGTTTGAACCCTTTGTTGCTAAGATCTTTAACAGATTAATGGTCGATGCTATAAAAATAGGAGAAGTTTTGGATCGAGTGATTCAGCGTGAGTCTAATCGGGACGGCAGCGACGATTAGGAACGCCTAAATGGGATGTTGAGAGACATGTCGCCATCACTTAAGGTGAGTGGTGTGTGGACAGCAAATGAATGAGCTAGGCAGACCACCTTTGGTCTTTGAACATAAAGAAAAGGTTTCTTGAACGGTTTTTATCCTAATAACTTCAGGAGGGCTCAAATGGCGGATTGGATTCCGTGGTCCGATTACTATAACATCGGATTTCCAAGCATAGATCAACAGCACAAAGAGTTGTTCAGACATTTCAATCAGGTTTGCGATGCCGTTTGGGACGGAAAAGGAAGGGACTCTATCGGGACCTTTCTGAATTTCTTAGCCACATACGCTGTGGAGCACTTTGGAAACGAAGAAAAACATATGCAGCAGCATGATTATCCTGGATATCTGGAGCACAAGAAAACGCACGATGCTTTGGTGGCCGATGTTTCAGCTTTCATACTGAAGTACGAATCTGAAGAAGTGAGCTCGGACATCGTGGTCAAAGTCATCTCCGACTTAGGAGAATGGACGCGTCAGCACATCCGCTCTATGGACCAGGAGATGGGTAGGTTTTTTCAACAAAACTCTAAAATGTGATGGGCGATTGCAGAAGTTAAATAATCCCCGTGTGGACGCCCGACAAACCACTGCAAACAAACCGCTGGCTCGCTCCATCGATCTCTATGGCGTGAGCTTTGTAATGGAATGCCATTATTTTGGACGGACCCGGGGTCCTTGCTGGGATTTGCGAACAGCGCTTATGCCAGTCTCTTTTGGGATCACGGACGGCCGCTATCCAATACTCTCCTGATGGCTCCAAGAATTTCTTTTGCGTCGTAGGGTTTCTTAACAAAGTCCCTGGCTCCGCTCCCAATTTCGTCTCGGGCCAGAGCGTTTGAAGAATAACCGCTGGCGATAAGGACTCTAGCTATAGGATCTATCCTTAAGATTTCCTCAAGGCAACGCTTGCCTCCAATCCCCGGCATGACAAGGTCAAGGATGACGAGAGAAATTTCCTCTCTGTTACAGGTGTACATTTCCAGGGCCTCTTCTCCGCTGCGCGCTGCAAGTACCTGTGTACCCGACACTCTTGATCATCTCCTGGGCCATCTCCCTTACTCGGTCATCGTCATCGACGAGGAGAATAGTCTCAGAACCAAATGCGGGCATCTCTCGCGTCTCCGAGAGATCCGAGATAAGCTCGCTCGCTGATACGGGGAAATAGATCTGGAAAGAAGTTCCTACGTCGGGTTCGCTGTAACACCTGATATACCCTCCATGCTGGGAAATTATGCCGTGGACCATGGCCAGTCCGAGGCCAGTACCTTGGCCGTCGCTCTTCGTCGTGAAAAACGGCTCAAATATTCGGTCCATGACATCCGGTTGCATCCCGGTCCCATTGTCCGTGACGGCCAGAGAACATACTTACCAGGTTTAGCGCCTATGTGGGTTATCGCGTACTCTTCACCCAGTGACACATTGCTCGTCTCTATGACGAGTCGTCCTCCCTCCGGCATGGCGTGGTGAGCGTTGACCCCCAAGTTGAGAATAATTTGCTCAATTTGCCCTGAGTCAGCTTCGATGATTCTGAGGTCATCAGCGAGCAATAGGTCTATTTGGATCATCTTCGGGAGCGTCCGGCGGAGGAGTTTCTCCACCCTACGAACCAGCACGTTGAGTTCGATCGGGTTCACATTGGATACGCCCTTCCTGCTCAACGTTAGGATTCTTGATACGAGATCTGCCCCGTCTAGCGCAGCATGTTGAATGACTTCCAGCTTCTTGCGTTCAGGGTCAATTGGTCCCTTATTGCCAAGGAGCATCTCTGTATAGCCCAGAATGGCTTGAAGCAGATTGTTGAAGTCATGAGCAATCCCGCCCGCCAGGGTGCCGATGGCTTCCATCTTCTGGGCTTGAAGAAGTTGTCTCTGAATCTTATTGAACCCGGTCACATCACGTATTATTCCCTGGTAACCAACAATTATCCCATTCTTGTCTCTCCGCAACACTGAGGTAAGCAGGCACTCGATCTCTGTGCCACCTTTCTTGCGAAAGTGCATCTCATAGTCTTTGACGGAACCTTTTCTTTCTACTTCCTCCTGAAAACGTTTACGGTCGTCAGGATCACTATAAACTCTGAGAATGTCCAGGTTCTGAGTCTCATCTCGTGAGAAACCGAAAAGATCCCTGAAGGCTTGATTCGCGTCAATCAGGATGCCGTCCCGAGTAGCTATATAGACTGCGTCTTTGGATTCTTCGAAGAGTGCACGGTACTTTTCCTCGCTCTCACGAAGCGCCTCTTCGCTCTTCTTTCGCTCGGTGATGTCGATGGTTGTTCCTGTTAGACGCAGTGGTTTTTCGTAATTATCTCGATCCGATACTCTGCCGTGTGAGCTAACCCATTTCCAGGACCCGCTCCCGTCTCGCACCCGATACTCACTCTCATAAGAAGGCGTCACACCTTGCAAATGTTCGTCCCACGCAGTCAGAAGCCTTGGCAGATCATCCGGGTGGACCAGGTCTCTCCATAAATCAACATGATACTCGATTTGATCATTTGTCATGCTGAGCATCTCAGCCCATCTCCGGTTGCAGACGACCTGGCCCGTTTCCAGGTCCCAGTCCCAGATTCCCTGTTCTGCTGCATCGAGTGCGAGTTCCAGCCGTTTTTCACTTTCATGCAGCCTTTTCTCTGCCCTTTTGCGGTCGGTTATGTCCTGCACGATGCCCACAGCGTAGAGGCTCCTACCACTGGAGTCCCTCACGTGCCCCCACTTCTCGTGGAGGTACCGGACATCGCTGGAGCCTTTTCGTACTATCCGATGCTCGACCTCATATGAGCCTCCGCTGTCCTTCAGGGAGCCCGAATAAGCGGTATCCACTGAAGCGAGATCGTCCGGATGTACTACCTCGAGAAAATCCTCAAGGCTGACTGACAACCCCTGGGGCTGGACGCCAAAGATTCGACATGCCTCGTCCGAGCAGATAAAACGCCTGGTGCTTAACTCAAACTGCCAAGAGCCGACATGGCCCATCTCTTGGGACTTGCTTAGCAGATCCTCGCTCTTCTGCAAGGCCAGCCGCGATTCTTCTAGCTCATCAATCTTTTTCTCAAGTTCCTTTGCGTGTTGTTCGGATTCTTTGTAGAGTCGAGCGTTGTGAATTCCTAAAGCGATCTGAACGCTGATTGTATCGAGAAAGATGCGCTCATGGGAAAAATCCCGCTCAGATCGAGATGCAAGCCCCAGTACACCCATGACAGAGTTCCCTGATTTGAGTGGAAGTGCGGCAAACGATTTCACACCCGAACTCTTACATTCATCAATCGTGCAGCGTGGATCTTTTTGAATATCAGCAGAATATACGGGGATTTTATCAGAAGCAGCGCGACCACACAGGCATTCGCCGACCCTGATTGATTGCTCCCTTGCCAGAGTGACATCAGAACCTTCCATAAGAGTGTCCTGAAAAATCAGGTCATCGCCTTGTTTGAGAAAAATCATGACCATTTCAGTTTTCATAACTGAGGCCAGGACATCCCGAGTGTTCGACAGAACGTCGTTCAAAGACAAACTGGAGTTTACTTCTCGGCCAATAGCGTTGAGGGCCTCTAGTTTCTCCAACTGGATTCTTAGTGAGGCTGTTCGGTCCTCAACCTCTCGTTCAAGAGTTGCGGCAGCATCCTGGAGCGTTCGTTGGGCAGCCTTTATCTGCGAAATATCGGTGGCACACCCTCTGATGCCGATGACAAAACCGTTTTCCACAATGGGCCCAGCATGCACTACAATGGGCATCGCGGTTCCATCCTTAGTCATTAGTGTATACTGGCTTTCAACCACATTGGTGCCATTGAGAGCGCGTGCAAAGTCTTCTGCCACTCTTCGAGAATCCTCTGAAGAAAGTATATCGAAGAGGCTTGTGCCATCGGCAAGGTCCTGTTGTTGGTATCCTGAAAGTTTAAGGCCGTTCTCGTTCACGAACGTGAATCGACCCGTGGCGTCGATTTCGTACACGAATTGAGGCATCAGTTCAACGAGATCTCGGTATTTCTGTTCGCTTTCTCTGAGCCTTGATTCCATCTTGTGTTTGAAAAGGGCAACCTCTATGGTTGTTCGGAGCTCCTCGGGTCGAAATGGCTTTATAAGATAGCCGAAAGGTTCTGTCATCTTGGCCCGGTCAAGAATCGATTTGTCACTGTAAGCTGACAGAAAGACAATCGGCACATCCAAGTGCGAGCGCACGTGTTGGGCGGCCTGGACACCGTCCATTCCTTCTCCGAGCATGATGTCCATCAGAATCAGATCCGGTTTGTTCTCCAAGGCCTTTTCAATGGCCTCCTCGCCTGATGTGGCCAGATGTTCGGCTTTATACCCCAATCCCATCAGGGTTGATTGTATATGGCGAGCAGTAACGACCTTGTCTTCGACAACGAGGATGCTTTCTCCGCCCATTGTCAGCTCTCCTGTGTGTCTGTCCTTGGGAAGATTATGCTGAACTCAGTTCCCCCTACTGTCTTCACGCACATCTCTCCTCGGAGTTCCTGAACGAGCATGGAAACCAAATTCAGCCCAAATGTCTTCAGGTTTCGAAAGTCCATGCCGTCGGGGATTCCTACGCCGTTATCCCGAACCGCGAGTTCAATCCAGTTCTCTTCCACGGCCTTAAGAGATACCTTAATTTTGCCATCAGCATTGTTCAAGAAGGCATGCTTATGGCAGTTTGCGATGAGTTCACTCAGAATCAGGCCGCAGTTGATGGCAGCATCTATCTTCATAGGCACATCTTCCAGGTCTTCGGTCAATTCAACTTGCGAGGTTGAGGATTCCATGGTGGAGGTCAGATACATGAGCAGTCTACTCAAATAACTGCTGGAGGAGATTTCCGCGAGGTTGCCCGATTGATAGAGTGTCTCGTGGGCTGCAGCCATTGCCCAGACTCGATTCTGTGCCTCTTTGATCTTTTCAATGATCTTTTTATCCCCAATGCTTAGGGCCTGCAGTTCCAGCATGCTGGCTATCAATTGAAGGTTGTTCTTTACACGATGGTGTATTTCTCGAAGCAAGACCTCCTTTTCTCTCAATGAGTCCCTGACCTTATCTTCCGCAAGTTTGCGCTCAGTCGTATCCAGGCCAAAGATCATTATGGAAGGCTTGCCGTCATACATGATGGGAGCAGAATGGATCTGTCCCCAACCCTCAGTCCCGTCGGCACGAACTCCGCCCATCTCAATCACCGGCGCTGGTTTCCACTCCTGGAGCATCCATTCACGCCGCCGCCTTGACAGTTCACAGAGTGCCGGGTCGAGAAACTCAAAGACAGACCTCCCGATAAGTTCCTTAGGGTTTCTCGCTCCCATCGCAATAGTAGCGGCTGGATTGGCATAGACTATGGTGGTTTGTGTGTCAATCGTGATGGCCACCGGCGCAAGCTCCACAAGGGTGCGGTACCGCTCCTCAGCCTGTTCACGTTCCTCAATCTGTTTCTGCAACTCGGTATTTGCCCGACGTAATTCTGCGGTGCGTGACTCGACTCTTCGTTCAAGCTCTTCCCGTGCCCGAAGAAGCTCTTCCTCGGCAATCTTCCTCTCAGTAACGTCCCTGGCCAGGCCACGGAATCCGCATGGCTTGCCATGAGCGTCGTGAATGAGGCTCACAGACGTTTCCACGACTCTCGATGCGCCGTCCTTCAGCCTGATCGTCCAATCGGAGAGTTCGGCAGGCTCGCCCGTCCTGAGGACCTCTTGGAAAGTTTCATAGATCCTCCTGGCGCTTTCCTTATCCATGTAAGCACGATAGTTCAGTCCCATTAGGTCTTCACGCGAATATCCCAGGATGTTACATGTCGAATCATTGAAAAGCACCATATTCCCTTTGAGATCGACCTCAAAGTAACCCTCTTCAATATTCTCAATAATTGAACGGTACTTCTCCTCACTGGCCCTAAGAGCTTCCTCCGCCTTCCAACGATCGGTGATGTCTCTTGCCACAGAGACCACGCCGATGATCTGACCATCTCGCATAAGTGGCGCACCGCTCACGTCGCCAATCCTTATGGTGCCGTCCTTGTGAATGAACGAGTAAATTCTGGAATCTACACTCTCACCGTCAAACACCCGGCGAGAGTCTTCTAGGGCTGGTAGAAGGCTGCTTGGCCCAAGTAAGTTGAGCTCAGTGAATCTCTTGCCCACCAAATCACCAGGAGAGTAACCCAGTGTCATCTCAACGGATGGCGTTACGTCTGTGATCTCAAGTTCGGTTGTTGTACGAAAAAATGACATCTTTCACATTCTCGAAATGGATACGATACCGCTCTTCGCTGACCCGTAAGGCTTCCTCTGCTTTAACTCGATCAGCATTTTCTGCTCTGAGTTCCTCAACAACTCTGGCAAGATCCTGAGTACGGTCCCGTACACGATCCTCCAATACCTGTTTTGAGAGACGTATAGCCTCTTCGGCTTTTTCCAGCGCAACGACCTTCCCGGTGAGTGTTTCATTCAGGTTCTCTATCTGAAAGTTCCTGAATAGAAGGTCTTCAACATACCTCCCATTCTCGAAACGCAATCTCAACGATTCGGTTATCGTGAGGTGCATATGTCGCGCTGCTGTCACGAGGTACGCTGTGAAAACCACCCAGAGCAGGGCCATTGTCAAATGATCACGGCCACCCTCGTATGCCAGTCGGCCCACGAGTCCGCAAGCTACGATCAAAATGAAGGGAATCTGACTTGCCTGCCTCGCAGCATTCGCAACGACGATCCCGCCGCAGAGGCCGGCCAGGTCCGAAAGTCACGAGCGACTGGCGTAAGAAGTTCTCATCCGGAAAAAGAAAAACGGGAACTGAAGCCCAAAAAAGGGCTCCTATGAACGTCCCGACGGCAAACAGGCGTGCCCACGGCTCGGCTTGTGGTCCGGATGGCTTGATTTTCCAGAATCGAATTCCCATTGCGATTCGAGGGATCAGGGAGACAAGAAAAGCTCCAAGCCATAAGAGCAATCTGTCATGGGGAACACTCGGCCACAACCCTACGGTCAAGATGATCGATCCTGTGAGGGCTCCGATTATCCCTGGGATTCCGTGACGGAATAATTCACCCACCTCAGCCGCACGGATCTCCGTCATGAATTCTGAATCGTTCAAGCTGCTTTGAGATGTTGGCTGACTATCTGACATCTTGTTTCATTCCTGGGTCCTCTGGGACTTCCCCTTAGATACTGTCACTGAATTTGAGCCATCAACCTTCGGCCAAGTGACTTCGGGCGAGCTCCTCGACTATTGTGCGAAGCCTTGAGGGTTCCAGAGGCTTCGCGATGACTGCATCAATGCCAAACTCCTCTAGCTCAGTCTTCTCGTCCAGTTGGTCACCCCATCCTGTGAAGATGACGAAGAGTGTTTTGGTCACGCGGCGTTCCTCACAGATGGTTTTGATTCTTTTGGCAACCTCCCGGCCATTCATCCCCGGCATCCCGAGGTCGCATATCACCAAGTCTATAGACTGCTCGCTGAATATCTGGAGACCCTCCTCGCCGGAAGCCGCAGCAGAGAACTTTGTGCCCAAATTCGACAAGCAATTCCGAGAGCATCGACCTTATGGGTTCCACGTCGTCAATAACGAGAATTCGTAGCCCTACCAAGAGAGGGGGAGGCTGGGTCAACAATGGCCCGTCGGGTGCTTCCTTCGCAAGAGGCAGCATGACCTTGACAATCGCCCCTTGATTCGGATCATTTTCTATGGAAATGGTCCCACCATGGCGCGTCACGACACCATAACTGGTGGCAAGTCCCATTCCAACTCTCTGAAAGCCCTTGGTCGTGAAGAAAGGCTCGAAGATCCGGCTGAGATGCTCCTCAGCAATTCCAATTCCCGAATCTTTGACCTGCAGGAGTACATGATCTCCACTTACGGAGGTTTCTATGTGTATTTCCCCTCCTTCTGGCATGGCCTCCCAGGCGTTTCGGATGAGACTGGTGATCACCTCAAGGAGCCCGCTCTCATTAACGTTTGCGAAACAACCTTCGGCCAGGTTTGTAACAAGACTTATACGAATACCGATTTTGTCAGACTGATCCTGCAACCGGTTCCGAGTTGTTTCTACAGCTTGGAGAGCTGTACCGCTCAAATCAATGACTCTTGCTGCCTCGCCTTTCTCTTGGCCCATCCTAACGAATTCTTGGAGACGCCTTACGGTCTCGGCAGCGAAACGGCAGCTCTTGATAACATCTTGGAGCATTGCCTGGACGGCGGCCGAGTCTCCCATCTCAGATTTCATCAACGACAGCGATACTCCGCCCATGATGACCTGAAGCATGTTGTTGAAGTGATGCGCCACTCCGGCAGCCAAATCGGCTATGGCGCTGAGACGTTCTAGTTGAAGCCGAGCTTCCTCGACGCTTTTCCGCTCGCTGATGTCTCTAATGATAGCAGTTCCAAGCTTACGACCGCTCAAGTGCAGGCTGCCCGTAGATATCTCCACCGGGAAGATCGTACCGTCCTGCTTCTTGTGCCACCGCAGAGGAATCTTCGTTGATCCGAGTTCAAGAACTTCTTGTATTGATTCCCTCGTGGCTTGCGGTTCGGCACTCATATCCAGCGTCGTCAGTCCCATGAATGTCTGCCTTTCGTATCCGTATATCTTCTCGGCAGCCTGGTTCACATCCAAGATACTGTGCGTTTCGAGATCGAAAAGAACGATTGGATCGTTTTCTTGGGAAAACAGAAGTCGGGTCCTTCTCCTCGCTTTGACGGAGAGCCTCTTCTGCTTTGTTCTTCTCAAGGCCGACAGCGGCAAAATCGGCAAATGCGCTAGCCATACGAGCATCTTCCTCACCAAAGCCTCCGCTCTTGTTGGCCAAACCCATCACGCCAACAGCCCTTTCTCCTACTACAAGAGGTGCGAACAAGACGTTTTCCAGCTTTACGTGACCATCCGGCATAAACCCCATCCACTCACTGTTGGAGAAATCATTTTCCCAGACCGTTTGTCTCGTGTGATAAGCGTTGGCTCTCAGACCTCGTACGGGCATGGGAAGCGCCGGATCTACAGCGCACTCGGCTCCACCGGAATCCAGAAACAATATTTCGTTCTCGCTTCCATCCGAACTCAGCAAAGCAACATAGCCCGCGGTGGCTCCAGTTACTTTCCTCGCCACGTCGAAGATGTGTCTTGCAGTTTCTTCAAAGGTGTCGTAATGCAACAACGCCCTGGAACATTCGAGCAAAGCCTGTATCTCCACGTTCGATTCACGTAATGCATCAAAACTGCGCAGAAGCTTTGCTTCGGCCGTCTTCCTGTCGGTAATGTCCGCAATGTTGCCCATGACGGCCTGTTTCCCATCATTGTGCGTCAGCGCAGCCAAAAGCTCGCACCAGATGGTGTCTCCCGCCTTATTGACCAGACGTACCTCATAGGACGTGGGTACAGCCTCGCCTCTAAGACGAGCCTCTGCTCTCGCAGCAACCATCTCTCGATCGTCCGGATGCACAAAATTGAAGGCTGGTTTTCCCATTACTTCTTGTTTGGGGTAGCCAAGAATATCCGCCAGCCTTTGGTTCGTATACGCCAAAAGACCAGCCTGGAGGATGAATACCCCCGTCATCGAGTGCTCTGTAACGAGTCGATACCTCTCTTCACTCTGCCGGAGCGCTTCCTCCGCATTCTTGCGCTCGGTGATGTCACGGGCTATATGAACTGAACCGAGAATCTTTCCGACATCGTCTCTCAAAGGGGCGACGGTGACTTCAAATTCCCCCCCGAGATTCCCTATCACGAGTTCCGCTGTGTGGAAACAACCGTCGGCCATGAGCAAGGCGTGAGGACAATCAGGCGGATGGCTGCTGGAAGCATGGACCGCCTCATAGAACAACAAACCTTGCAATTCCGCCGGATTCATTCCCAGCCTCTGAGCAAAGGCCTTGTTACCTCTACGTATCCTGTTGTCGTTGCCCAGAATTGCTATGAGTTCAGGAACAGAGTCAAATGTTAGCTCCCATTCGGATTTGGCCCTGTGGAGTTCCTCATTGGCCGCTTCGAGTTCATCTGTGCGATCTCGGACAACCTCTTCGAGATGGTAGCGGTGACGCTTGAGCTCATCCTCTGCTTTTTTGCGATCGGTTATGTCGGACATGAGAGCAAGGACGTGTCTTCGCTCTCCACAGGTCTCCATTACCGATGAAGAGATTGAAAAAAACCTCCGTTCACCGTCCGAACGGGTGACCTCCCATTCCTCCCCACGCATATCTTCGCCCGTACGCATCCTTTGCATCCGCTCAATTGCTCTTTTCTGCAATTCCAAGTCCGGATACATCGATTGATACCATCCCAACTCATTGATTGTCTCGATATTGTATCCCGTGATTTCCGTCATTCTTTCGTTCCAGACCGTGAAACGCACAAACGGGTAGTCTTCTGTTTCGTGGCAAACGCATAGTCCCTCTCCCACTCTTTCGATAACTGCTTTGCGAAAAGAGTGTTGTTCGCGAAGGGATTCTTCGGTAAGCTGTCGACGGTCTATCTCAGCGACTAGATCTTCCGCCGTCCGTTCAAGCTTTCTATGCATACGTGAGTTATGAAATCCAACACTGATGTGTGCCGCCAAAGCCTCCAGGAACAACGCCTCCTGGGAGAAGTCTCGCTCATTCAGCGAGGCTATGCAAAGTCCTCCCACGGCTTCGTTTTCCGTTAGAAGAGGAAGAGCAGCAAATGATTGAATTGCGAGGTTCTTGCACTCATCCAAAGTCCCGCGAGAGTCTGCGTGAATATTCAGGCAGTATTCCGGCTTTCCATGTCGTGCCGCAAGACCGCAAAGACAGTCTCCGACTGCAATGTCTCGAGGTGGTTCGAGGGACGGTTTGTCATTTTCGGAACCGATTTCTTGATATATCAACCGATCGCCTTCGCGTAAGTCAGAACAACACCAGATCCGGAGAGATCAATCGCATGATCTCCTTTCGACAGCCATCGATGAACTCTTCCAATCCTAGGTTTCTGTTGACTTCTCTAGCCATGTCATTGAGGCCCTTGAGCTCACCGATCCGCTCAGACAAAGATTTCTCTGCCCGCTTACGGTCCGTAACATCCATGTTCGTGCCCATCATTCGCAGGGCTTTTCCATCTCCGTCGTATTCAACCGCCTGGCCACGCGCCAAACACCATCGCCATTCCCCAGACTTATGGCGGATTCGATGCTCCAGTTCCAAGAGCGGCCGTTCCCCTCTCAGGCAAGCCTTCAGATTGCTGTGAACAGACTCAACGTCATCCGGGTGTATCAATGAATGCCATGCTTCTAGTGACGGTTCGAGGTCTTCCAGCGAGTATCCGAACAACTCGGCTGCACGTTGATCGTAGATTGCTTCTCCTGTCTTAACATTTATTTCCCATGTGCCCAGATCTCCACCCTTGAGGGCCGCCTGAAGCCGTTGTTCGCTTTGCCTGAGGCGTTTTTCCATTTTGTGCTTAAATAAAGCGGTTTCTATTGTGGTCTTAAGCTCCTCAGTCCGGAAGGGCTTGAGAAGATACCCGAATGGTTCGGCGGCAGCAGAGCGCCTCAAGGTCTCCTCATTGGAGTACACTTGAGAGGAAGACAACAGGGGTGTCCACGCGAAATCTAATCATCTGCGCCGCCTCTATACCGTCCATTGCTCCGGCCAACATGATGTCCATCAAGATCAGATCGGGTCTCAAGTCCAGCGCTAGGCTAACGGCTTGCTCGCCGGTAGACGCAATCCATTCCGCCTCATACCCCATTCCTGTGAGAGCTGAACGTAAGTGTTCAGCCGTCACCCTCTTGTCTTCAACTATCAGAATTCTAGGCTTAGACATGGGGCACAACTCCCTTTTCCGGCTCCGGCTTCTTCCATCTGATTCTGAACTCAGTTCCACCATTCGAGGCGAGGTTCAGATCTCCCCTCATTTCCTCGACGAGCATCCTCACAAGGTCCAAACCGAAGGATTTTCCCTTTGAAGCGATCGCCTCCGGGCATATCCCTTTGCCATTGTCTGCAAAACTCAATTCAAAGTACCCGTCATCCGAGGAACTCAGTGTAATCGACACTTCACCTTCGCCCTTCTCCGAGAAAGCATGTTTCAAGGAATTGGAGAGGAGTTCGTTCAAAATGAGACCCGAGTTGATTGCTGTATCGGCAGTCAGTTCCACGTCCTCTACGTCAGTGGACAGGACCACCTCCGCGTCGCAACCTCTGAAAGAGGTCCACACCTCCTGAATCAGGCTTTCCAAGTATGGCCGCGAGCGAATGTGCGAAAAGTCGTGCGAGCGGTACAGGGCCTCGTGCACCAGCGCCATCGACCAGATACGTCTCTCGGAATCGAGGCACGCATCTTTGATCCTCTCATCATCTAAG
Source organism: uncultured delta proteobacterium (assembly GCA_963700305.1). Classification (GTDB taxonomy): domain Bacteria; phylum Desulfobacterota; class Desulfomonilia; order Desulfomonilales; family Desulfomonilaceae; genus Desulfomonile. The sequence goes on along the minus strand of CAVOXB010000011.1, from coordinate 672,834 downwards.
TACCCTGACTGCAACTCCAGAAGGCTCGCCATCATCTGAAGGTTGTTCTTGACTCGATGATGGATTTCCTGAAGGAGCACCTCTTTTTCCCTGAGTGAGGACGCGACCCGTTGCTCTGACTCTTTTTGCCCAGTCACATCCGTACTGGCGAGAGTGCATTCAGTTATCTGACCTCTTGAGTCCCTCAATGGGTAACACCTTGATATCATGTGTTTTAGTGTGCCGTCCTTGCATCGAAAAGTCAACTCCAGCCCGCTGAAAGATCGTCCTTGGAACACGCCTTCGAGCATTTCTTGGAATTGACAGCTGTCTTTGCTGTTCAGAACCACTTCGCTGAAAGGCATGTGCGCAATCTGCTTGGGCTCGTAGCCGAGAATTCTCTCGAAAGAGGGATTCCAGGAGATGACTCGCCCTTCAGAATCAAGTTTAAGAATCGCGTTGGGAGAATTTTCCACTGTCTGGCGATAGAGCGACTCGGACATGACCAGTCGTATTTCCAAGTCTTTGCTCTCTCTAATTTGTGATTCCAGCTCTTCATTCAATTGCCGGATGCGGGCCTGCTCGTGAAGAAGGGAGCTCAAAAGCATACTTCTGTCGAGCTTCTGCCTAAGATGGTCATCCAGGCTGGCTCGCGCACGATTTGCCCACCACAATGAAAACAGCGCTGCAAAACCAATGACGGCAGCTATTGAAAGATTCCACGGTGTGCCTTCGTACCAAATTCCTCGCGATAAACGCGGGTATCACGATTACGGTAAACGCGGATTGCACGCGCTTGTCGGCGGCACAAGTATGGGTTGTTCCCACTGAGATCCCTGCCACCAGAAGAGACACAAAACCTTGCTTAAGATAATTTTCTGTGGGAAACAAAAGTATGGCTGCAAGGGCCCAGAAAATAGACCCCGTTGCCTGAGCCACAACGAATCGGCTCCGCCACAACGACACGGAACCGAGACTTGTGGCCGTCCTCAAATAGGCCGCTCGCAGAACGTACCGAATCGCGTATAAAGCAAGGTATCCCAGATTCCACGTAACTAAAAGCCAGTGTGCAATGTCGTCCCACAGAACAACGGTTGCGATAAATGCAGCGACAACTCCAACGAACAGAGAGGTCGTGCCCTCCCTGTAGAGATGTTCGAGTCGGAGACCATCGAGACTCTCATACGCAACAGGCTTCTTCTGTCCGTCGCTCACGGGAACATCCCCGATTTCATAAAAGGACGCTTCTGGTTTCGGCTTCTGAGTCATCTAGGGCTTCTTTCATACTTGGGGGCCCTCGCTCGGCCAGGGCTTTGCTGGGTTGGGGCCGTAACGGCGCGAAAAGATTCCATGACTGTTTGCCGCTCGTTCATTAATCCTCTCTGAATCTTATGACGAATTCGGAGCCCTGTTCTCGATTGATCTCCATCGTACCATGCATTTCGCTGACGAGCGCCCTTACAACGGACAGGCCGTAACCAGAAAGGTCTTTCAAGTCAGCGCCTTGAGGTATTCCGCGGCCACTGTCCGACACCCGGAGCTCGAGATCGTTGCCAGAGGTCTTTACCAGGCTCAACGCAACTGAACCACCAGAGCCCTTTGGAAATGCGTGCTTCAAGACATTTGATAAGAGCTCATTCAAAATGAGCCCACAGTTGACGGCGGTGTCAGCTTTAAGCCTGATTGCATCAAAATGGGACTCGACATTGAGCGCGGACACATTGACGCCGCCAGAAGATAGCAAATGTTCAATGAGTCCGCCTAGGTAGTCAGATGCGGAAATTTCCGCCAGATTGCCGGTTCGATACAATGCCTCATGCACCAGGGCCATTGACCATATGCGATTTCCCGCTTCTTTCAGCGCTGTCGATAGTCTCTCGTCCTGGGCGTGTTCCCCCTGGAGGGCAAGCAGGCTCGAAGCTAGCTGAAGACTGTTCTTGACACGATGATGGATTTCCCTCAGAAGCACTTCCTTTTCTTCCAGGCGCCGCTTGAGTAATTCCTGGGCCTCGTAAAGTTCCTTCTTCCGCTTTTGAGCGATCAGGAGTTGTTTCTTTTCAGATGTGAGATCCAGGAATAAGACCAATAAATACCTGGAGCTTTTCATTCGCACGGATCGAATGTGAAAGCGTCCGAAAGCTTTCGATCCCATGATATTGAGAGCTGCCTCTGCCTGGACCGGCTCTCTAGTATCATATACCGTACAGAATGTGATTCTCAATTTCGTGAACACGCGTTTCACCAATCACAAGAGAAGACAAGAGATTACCCAGAATTTCATTGAAACTCTTGGTGACGCTTTGCCAATAGGAATTAAGAAAGACGATCTTCCCTTTTTCGTCGAGAAGAAAGCACCCGATCGGAAGGCTCTCGAGCAGTTTTCCGAAAGAAGTTGCTTGGACCCCGTGAAAATAGAAACTCCCAGAAGCATCGATCTCTCTGATCATAGAAGACACGTCAATGGAGGCTGTAGGCTCGCGCTTCCAATCCGTCCTCAACCTGTCCTCTTCTGATGCTAAGCGATCACTTTCTTTTTTTTTCCTGTCGACCACAACACCTCCTGGCTGAGGGTTTTTTAGGATCTTCGCGTAAGATCGTATTAGCTGTTTACTAGGACAATTTCTCAGGGCTAGGCATAAAAGCCTGAAATGGTGATGAGGCTTCGCCGCACTTTTGGAACCGAATTAGCCCCATGAAGACCGGCTTTCTTCGAAGGCTTTTTCTTGCCGGCCCCCATGAGCATTATGAGACAGAACACTAGTAGCCCAGTTCTTCCAACTTCGGAAGGAAGGACTCACCACCGTAGACGTCAACAACCTTCGCGTAGTCGTCCTTGCTTTCAAACTTCTCGCTTTTTCTATCTTGAGGTCCTTTTCCTTCGATTATCCAAGTGAAGTATTGGTACACGCACCTGCCGTCCTTCCGCCACTTCGCCTTGCCTTTTCCTGAGGTCCATTCGGGATTCTGCATGAGAGCCCCGTACATCTTTGTGGGGTCCGAGGATTGGGAAAGCTCCATGGCTCTGACCGTTTCCTTGACTCCAAAATAGGCTGCCATAGCGTAGGCGTCTGGCGGATTCCCGTATTCCTTCATATATTTGGCGGTGAACTCATCAGAGACTTGGACCACGGATTGGTCTTTGAATCCGCTCATGTCGTGATACCAAAAAGCCTGGGCCCACACGCCCTGTATCGCCTCAGGCTGAATGCCGGTAGCGAACACGTTGATGAGCCAGAAATGAAACAGCTTCGCTTTTTTGGTCAGCCCCGTCTCACTGGCCTTTTTCAAGGCGCTGATGGCATCTGCTCCCCAAGACCCCACGAATACCACATCGGGTTTGAAATCCGCGACGGCAGCGAGGTCCCGGGTCATATCCGAACTGCCGACGGGGTGCCAGAAAACCTTATACTTAGCTTCGGGGTATTTTTTGATGGCAGTCTCAAACCCTTTCAGAGTGGCTTCGCCGATGGCATAGGCGGGCATGAAGCAGGCGATTTTTTTCGCCTTCATTTGTTCGGCCATGTATTGTGCAGCTGCACGACCAGCGTCGCCGCCGCCTGCCACTATGCAACATGCTGTTGGCGCCTTCACGTCTTTCTTGAAGAAATCGTCGGGCACGCCGTTTGTTGCCATGAAAAACGTGTTGCTGTTCTTGACCTCGTTGTTTAGTGCGAGAGATACGTTCCCAAAGGTGCCTCCTACTATTACTTTTACTCCTTCCTTCACGAGTTCGTTCAAAGATTGTATGGCCACCATCGGCTTGGTCCCGTCATCGCGGTAAAGGGCTTCAATCTTCGACTTCTTACCGGCGATCTCGACCCCACCTTTTCCGTTGACCTCTTTGATGGCGAGCTTCGCACCCTCTTCCTGCAGCTTCCCCAGCCCAGCCCCGGGGCCCGTTAGCGAGTAAATCACCCCGATCTTGACCGTGTCGTCTGCCATGGCAGGGCCAATTGCGGCTATTACGGCCAAGAGGCTAGACATGACCAGCACCGGGGTTAGTATAAAACGCGCGTTCATCGCTTCCTCCTACTCTCTTTACATACATTGGTCTAGTTCTGGACCAGTGTTTAATGGATCTTCGCATCAACGCTCGGCACGCCACCAGGGATGAATCGCTCGGATAAGATATCAACAAGTGTGGTACGCCGTTACGCGAAAATCCTGAATTCCTAGTTCAAAGATCTCATGGCGCAACCGCTCTCATCCTGCTTGGGCAAGATATCTTCCGCAGGAAATATCTTCAAGAATCACTTCCACAGGGGCTTCGGGTAAATCGGCTGAGCTGTGCGTTTGTCCTTAGCGGCAACCACTTCGAACTCCCCCTTCTGCCATTGGCCTATTTCGCCGCAGCTCAGGACATTGAAAATGCCCTCGAACTTCACCGGCCCTATGATAGTCTGGAAGGTTTCAGAGGCAATACAATCCCGGAGTTTCTTGCGATCCAGGGAACCAACCTTTTCTATGGCCTGCTCGAGGATCTGTCCCGCAGCATAACTCGCGGGGCTGGTATATCGATCCGGTTCCTTTCCCCAGCGCTTGACGTAGCCCGCAAAGTATTCCTTGGCGCCCGGATAGGGTACTTTGGGGTTCCAGGCTCCCAGAGCCATGATGCCCTCCACCGTTTCCGAACCGAACTTGTCTCGGGTACTCCGCATATGCGCCTCCTATAGAGAGATAGAGGAGTTTCGGATTCAGCCCTATGCTCTTGGCCTGCTCGGTCACCAGTTCTGTATCGCGAGGATACGTGAATGCAAGCAGTGCGTCGACGTTGGCATCTTTGACAGCTTGCAGGATCGTCGTGAGGTCCTTGGTATCACGGGAGTAGCTCTGAGTCACCGCAACCTGAATCCCTTTGGAAACCATGGGTTCCACCGTCATGCTGACCCAGCCGGTACCATGGGACTCGTTGGGAAAAATGACGGCTGCTTTCTTCACACCCAATTCAGCGAGGAGATCTACCAGCGCCTTGGCCTGATCTCGCGTAGAATGAAGGGCAAATGCATACGGGAGAGTGTGGGCAGCAGGGCGGAGTTGCTCCACCGCTGCTGCAGACGCGATGATCGGATACCCGTGTTTATTCGCCACGGGTGCCACTGCCAGATAGTATCCGGTGCCCCAGGGTGCGAGAAACAGGTCGACTTTGTCTTCGACCATGAGTTTTTCTGCGAGCTTTATGCAGTTTGCCGGATCGCTCTTGTCGTCGTACTTGATGAGTTCGACCGGTAAGCGTTTGTCCAACTCCTTGACGTAGACTCCGCCCTTGGCATTCACGTCTTCGACCCACAGTTCGTAATTCCTCAACACGGTTGCAATCGCGGCCTCGGCATACGGACCTGACATGGCGATAGGTACCCCAAGTATGATCTTGTCCTTTGCGCAGGCAGCGGACGGCAAGCCGATAAAAACGGCGAGCAACACAACCAACAACATAGCAGTAACAAGCCTCGTTCCCATTGACGTATTCTCCTTCTTGATGTGCCGGGCCGGAGGCATCGAGGGATGCTCCGGTCGTTACAATTTGTAATGCTCAATCAACTCCTTCAGATTCTTGCCCAGCAGGGCTAACTGACTCGATGCCGTCTCGATTTTGGCCATCCCTCCCATTGTTCCCCGACTGCCTTGCTCAATGTCCCGCACTGCTTGCACGATCTGGTCTAATCCCACAACCTGCTGGCCACTGGAAGCGTCAATAACTGTCGCGAGCTGGGCCGAGGACGAAATGCTTTCGGCGAGTTGGCTGAGGGCTTCCCCGGCAATGGATGCCCGCACTAGGCCGAACTCGACTGCCTTGGCCCCCTCTTCAGTGGCCAAAAAGAACTGAATTGACCCTCTGTCGAGTGCTCTCCAGGATCAAGCGCACTTCATTTGCGGAGTTCCTGGACTGATCCGCAAGTGTCTTGATTTCCTGGGCCACGACGGCAAACCCTTTTCCCTGGTCTCCAGCCCTTGCAGCTTCGATCGAAGCATTCACGGCCAGAAGATTTGATTGATCCGCAATGTCCTGCACCGAGCCCATAATATTTCCGATTGTTTCACTCTGTCCGTGGAGTTCCTGAACGACCATGCGGATCGATTCCATGCTATCCTTGATTCGGCGGATGCCCTCTGCGGTATCTTCGGTAGCCGTGCGCCCCGATATAAACGTGGTTGACGCCTTGTTGGCCTTTTCTGCAACGGCTTTTGCATTTTGGCTGGAAAGATCAGCAGACTGGCGGGCCTCTACCACGGTGGCCGAAGTCTCGGAGATTGCAGTAGACATTTGGTTCACCGCGGCTGAAACCTCAGCGATGATGGCTCCGATCGCAGAGACGGCCGAGGCGAGTATCTCGGTCCCCTCCTGTACTTGACTGGTTTGGGCCCGCAAGCTGCCGAGCATGCGGTTGAATGATTTGGCCAAATTCCCCAGCTCATCGTTCCGATCCTGGGCCGGAATCTGGGCACCTAGCTTTCCTTCTGATATCTGGTCCGCTACTCCCGCAAGATCCTTGACCGGGAGCGCAATTGACTTGGCGAGCAACAGCCCCACAGCAAGAGCAACGAAGAACGCAGCGGCTCCGGCCAGCGCCACCTGGGTCTTCAATCTGTTGTTGAGCGACAGGCTGAGGTCTCTGTATTCGTCTAACTGCGTTGCCGCTCCGGCTAACCTGGCCTTGAGCAGTTCCGAAATCTTCTTTGAGAGCTCCAACACTTCCTCGGATTTCATCGTCGCATCGGCCTGTACCTTCAGGAACTTCTTGCTCTGATCTAGACAACCTTCCATAATCGATCTTAGCTTAGTCCATTGCTGCCTCACATCGGTGGTCCCTTCCAGGTTGTTCATCCCGTCCATGAGCTTGTCGACCTGCCGAAGGTGCTCAATTGCCAAGTTTTCCCCTTTGGCCATACTATCGGGGTTCATTTCGGCAATGTGATACCCCACCAGGTTCATGGCAGAGGCGATCTCCGTCCGGACGTCGCCCCACTTTTGCATGGGCATGATCGCGTCGCTGTATGCTGTCTGAAAACGTTCTCCGAGAGCCCCCAAGGAGATGAGGGCGTATGCACAAGGTACAAGCAAGATCACCGCCACGGGGATGAAACCTACCAGCAGCCTTGATCGGAGCGATGAAAAGTTCAACATTCCCTTTCCCTCCAAGCATTCAATTAGAATTATTGCTACGGATTAGTATTCAAAATGAACTGTGCGCAACGCTTTTGCCTCTTCTTTGATTCATTTTTTGTCATTTCATTTCTCCTGCCACACATTGCGAATTTCATCCTGATAAAATTGTCATGAATAAACGCTGATTCTCCCCAAGCCCGCCCCCTCGAAAGAGAGGTACCCGACAATCATGACGGGTATCAGAGTTACAGTGAGAACGAAGAAGACGAACTTACCCATCAAACCAGTTCTATTGAATACTTCCATAAATAGTCCCCCAAAATGTCCTCGACGCTCATCTCGATTTTGTCGATCTTTCCTCTGGTCCAGAAGTCAGGGATTTTACAGTTTACGCGATGACAACCTGGAGCTGTAAGCACGCGAAATCGCATCAGCGAGTTGTTGAGATGAAAATGGCTTCCTCAGAAGCTGATGCTGATTCATAGCAGAGTCAACCTCTATAAAATGCTCATCTTCATGAAGGCACATTATGATTACAGGTCTTTTTAGATGCGAATTAAATGATATGGCGACTGCAATGCCATCAAAAGCTTCGTCCAAATGGATCTCGGTCAGAATCACATCGGGTTTGAGAACGGAGGCTATTTCAAGAGCTGTTTGCGCTGTTGCCAGCGAACCCACCACATGGTGACCTATGCGCCTCAAGATTCGAATCAGTAATGATAACAGACTGGCGTCGTTTTCGACAACAAAGACTCTGAGGCTCTTCATGGGAACTCTCGCCTCTCACTCCTGAGATATTTTCCAAATAAGTGATCGCATCGTGGTCGACTTTCGATGCGAGCAAAGTTAGTGCCAGACGTCAGACATGTACTGACCAACACCAAACCCCTACTAAAGACAATTTTCCGACTTGTGAGGAACAAGGTCTGGGATGGTATGGTTAGAAGAAAGCCGAATTATCGTACCCGTCTCCAGGTCCTCGTCCATACTCCTCATCATGCACGAAGAGCGATTTCAGGTTTTCGGTGCTGGCATGTTACCCAAACAGGGCGATCTCAAGAGTTAGGCTCGGCTGCCAGACATCGGCCAATTTGTCATCCTTGTGGCCTGTTAAGCGGTTTACCTTTCGAATTTGCAGTCTGCAATGGCTCTGCAGTTTGGGCAATCATTCCGGATACCTCGCTCAGTGGTTCACGGTTATATGCCCGCGAGATAGCTTCGGCGAGTTCGCTGGACGAAAAAGGCTTACTTAGAAACACACATGATCTGATGGACTCGTCAGACCGAATAAGGCACTCCATTTCCTCGCCGCTGATGATGACTGAAGGTATCCCATACCTTGAATTAATAGTATTGGCCAAGGTAATGCCGTTAATGCCCCCTGCCAAAAAAACATCCGTGACGACAAGATCCGGAATTAAATGCGGAGCGAGCTGGAGAGCAGTCTCTCCTGTGATCACCGAAGCTATTACTTCATGTCCTAACCGCGTCAACATTCGGGAGATAAATTCCGACACGTCAGGTTCGTCCTCGACAAAAAGGATTTTCAAATTCTTCATAGTTTGCTCGCCCGATCAAACTCGGAGGCGTAGGGAATCCTTGACTACGCCCAACGAGGCTTTGATCGCTCTTAAATCTAGAGAAAGTTGCTGTATTTGGCCCTATTGTTCTTGGCAGCATCTAAACCGCTGATCAGCTGGCCAATGAGTCTCTCATGGAGCCACATATGATCAATAAGATGATCGATCTTCTTGTGCATTTCTCTTACTACATCAGGAATCGGCAAAAGCCCAATGTTTGTACAATTTTCCCCTTTTCTTAGTCTGATTTGGAATTCGAATCCTGCACGTCAAATTTTTCTGTCTTTTCGAGTTTCAAGCGCCTAGCGCTAGTGCATCCCTATTTTTGCCACAATCATGGTTTAAGACTGAAAGTGTCGCCAAGAATCTTCAGTCAGGATTCGGAGATTCACTCAACCTAGAGTTGATGGCCATTCATCAAGCTTCATCGCACTGGTGTCGTGGCATTGCAACAAAGGTGCCATCCATGTACACCCCCTGGGGGATATGCAACATCTCCAGACTATTAGCTTTTACGATATGAAAGCTTGTATCTTGGAATATATAGGTGGGGAGAGACAGGCCGAACTATCGTACCGGGTACGAAATAGAATATCTACGATAAGGTTCGATTAATCCCGAGCTTCTTCATCTTTGACTGGAGAGTGGTAGCTTTAAGTCCCAATGTCTCCGCCGCTCCGTTTTTTCCTTTTACCCTCCAGTTTGTGCTGTCCAGCACTTTAACTATGTGTTTGCGTTCCATTTCTTCCAGATCAAGGGAGTCATTGGCGTCGTAAGAAGATGACTCTGGTATCTTTACATCGAGCGTCCCTCCGGTGCTGACTATCATCGCCCTTTCAATCACATTCCGAAGTTCCCTTATGTTGCCCGGCCAAGGGTACCGTTGCATTTTCTGCAGAGTTCCCGAGGCTAACGTCATGGAAGGTTTCCCCATTTTTCTGCCCAACTCACTAACGAATTCGTTTGTAAGAGCTGGGATGTCCTCAACTCGTTCCCGCAAGGGGGGCACTACAATTGGAAAAACATTCAGCCGGTAGTAAAGGTCTTGCCTGAACCGGTCCTCTCGGACAGCTGTTTCCAGGTCTCGATTAGTTGCCGCAATCACACGCACATCTACCTTAAGGGTTTTGGTGCTGCCCAGCCTTTCGAAAGTCCCATCCTGAAGAACTCGAAGCAGTTTGGCCTGAAGGTCTTTCGGTAATTCTCCTATCTCGTCTAAGAAAATCGTAGACCCATCAGCCACTTCAAATCTGCCCGGTTGATCGGTCGAGGCGCCGGTGTACGCACCCTTAGCACGTCCGAACAATTCGCTTTCAACGATTCCCGAGGGTAGCGAAGCACAGTTGACCGTCACCATCGCACGATTTCCGCGAGAGCTTTGCTCATGTGCCGTCTGCGCAACCAGCTCCTTTCCCGTTCCAGTTTCTCCGAGAACAAGAATAGTCGCGTCGGTCGCTGCCACTTGCTCAATCAATCTGAGCATATTTCTGACAATTTCGCTTTCGCCAAGAATCTTGCGCTCTCCCCTACGCTGCTCTACTTCCTCTCGCAGATAAAGGTTCTCTCTCTGCAGTTGGTGTTTCAATCGGTTGATTTCATCAAGTGCACGGATTAGCTCTCGCTGAGTACGCTCCCTTTCGGCAATTTCCGCGCGGAGTTCTTCATTGGCCTCCCGTAGCTCTGCCGTACGGTCCAGTACCCTTCTGCTCCATCTCGTTATGGGCTTGGATGAGCTCCAGTTGGGCTCTCTGACGGTCCTGGATTTCCTTTTGTAGCCGAACGTTTTGTTGCACAAGAGCAGTCTGCATGCCCCTTAGTGCGAGGTGTGTTTTTATGCGGGCCTTGATTTCCTCAATTTGGAACGGTTTGGTTATATAGTCTACGCCCCCTGCATACAATGCTCGGACCTTATCATCAGTGGCGTGGAGTCCGCTAATAAAAAGAATGGGAATGTCTCTGGTGCGTTCGTCAGCTTTAAGCTCAGCGCAAACCCTGTACCCATCGATGTCCGGCAATCCGATGTCCAACATAATGAGCTCTGGAGGCGACAAACGAGCCGCTTTTAGCGCAAGGACTCCGCTGGTTACAGGACGGGCTTCAAAGCCTTGCTCTTCTATGATCGACACAAGAACACGCAGACTCTCTTCTGAATCGTCAACAATCAATATATCGGTTGTTTTATCGACAGCTTTCATTCTGAAAGAACCTCTTTCTCTGTAAGTGTGACGATTTTGTCAAAACGGAATCGATCAAGCCAGCTTTTCAAAGTTACCGCCAATTCTTCGTCGAGTTCACGTATCTTGTCGACAGCTTTAGCCGCTCTGGATCTGTTCGCCTCAAGGGCCGCTCGACTCAGTTCGCCCAGTAATGCCTGGGGCAGTCCTGCTAGTCGTTTGACAATCTCAGCTTCTTCAACATCTGATGACACGGTGCCTGTGAACGAAGAGTCTTGAACCGAAGTGCGCTCGGATATGCCAAATACTTCACTCACCTTCTTGGCGAGGCCATTGACGCTGAATGGTTTCTGTATAAAGTGTACACCGCTGTCCAAGACTCCGTGGTGAACGATGGCATCATCCGTGTACCCGGACATGTAGAGCACCCGCATGTGGGGCCTCATCGGATGCAACCTGTCGAACAGGCTTCTTCCATCCATCACTGGGAGGACCACATCGGTAAGCAAGAGGTCAATCGGTCCGGGATGACTTTCGCTTATGGCGATCGCTTCCTCCGGATCCTTGGCGGCAACAGTGACGTAGCCCAGCGAGTCAAGCACTTCGTAGGCATAGTTTCTCACAAACTCTTCGTCCTCCACCACCAGTATGGTTTCTCCGCCGCGGGCAGCCATAGAGAGTGCGGTGGTCTCGGGGATGCTTTCAGCGAGCGCTTCTGTCTGAGGAAAATAGATTCTGAAGGTGGAGCCTCGTCCCTTCTCGCTATATACAGTTACATGGCCTCGGTGCTGCTTAACTATTCCAAACACGGTTGAGAGCCCCAAACCTGTGCCTACACCTTTTCCCTTCGTAGTAAAGAATGGTTCGAAAATCCTAGCCTGCGTCTCCAAGTCCATGCCAACGCCAATATCGCTGATCGCCAGCATTACGTAAGAACCGGGCTCAACTTCAGCATGCGTTTGCGCGTAGGTCTGATCCAAGAAAATACTTGCCGTCTCAATCGTAAGCTTTCCCCCTTCCGGCATGGCATCACGAGCGTTCACCACGAGATTCATGACCACCTGCAATATCTGGTCCTGGTCAGCGGTAACTCGGGCCGGAGACGCACGAGGTGTCACGAGCAGTTCGATATCCTCACGGAGAAGCATCTTGAGCATTTCCTCCATTTCCGACAGCGCATGATTGAGGTCTAAGACTCTCATTTCCATTACCTGTTTACGGCTGAAAGCAAGGAGCTGCCCTGTCAGACTCGCTGCTCGCTCCGCAGCACGACGGATCTGGAGCAACTTTTCGTCTTGGGGGCTGCCTGCGGGAAAGTGTCCCCTCAGCATATGAGAATACCCGGTCATCACCGTAAGCAGGTTGTTAAAATCGTGTGCAATTCCACCTGCCAGGCGCCCGATTGCCTCCATCTTCTGGGTATGGAGCAACTGCTCGTGCAATTCCTGCTTCTCTTTTTCCGCCTGCTCAATAATAGCTAATTTCTCTTTCAGCTCCGATGCCTGGCCCTGGATTTGCTCGTATAGAAGCGCATTATTAAGACCTATTGTGATCTGGGTTGCAAGCGCTTCTAAGAAATTCTGCTGTCGGGAGAAGTCTCGTTTCTTATAGGAACCTAGAGCTAGCACTCCAATGGCCTTCTCTTCAACTCGGAGTGGAATAGCGGCAAAGGAGTTCAGTCCTGCTTGCCTGCACTCTTCCCATGTGCACCTAGGGTCAACATTTATGTCTTGAGAAAAGATTGATTGGCTATTTGAAACCGCCAGTCCGCACAAGCACTCGCCGACTCGATGTGTATTAAATCGTTGACCAGTGGGCCCCTTTTCCGATGACTCAACGTGTCGGAGAATTAGATTATTCCCCTCCTTAAGGAATAACAGAACCACGTCCGGTACTATTAGCGATGAGATTTCTGCAAGTGCGTTCCTGACCATAACATCTACGGACAGAGTAGCCGTAACCTGACGGCTGAACCTGTTGATTGCGGCTAATTCCGCGTTAGCCGCTAACAGATCTTTCGTTCGCCTTTTTACCTCACGTTCCAGAACGTCATGGGATTGTCTTAAAACCCCCTGGGCATTTTTCATCTCGCTGATGTCAACCGCAACTCCCCTTATACCCAATGTAATTCCGTCTTTTGTTATCCTGTTTGAATAAGTAATTACATGTTTAGGCTTGCCGTCCTTTCCGATCACGGTATACTCTGTACCCTCACCAATGCCGCCTTTCAGAATTCGTTTGAAGTTTTCCAAAACCTTTTTTTCGTCTACAGGAATTAAGATGTCGGACATTTTCAAACCTTCTTCCAAATCCTCCTGGGAATAGCCCATCTCCTGCAAGCCGAACTTGTTCACAAATGTGAATGAACCTTTCGCATCTATCTCGTACACCCACTGAGGCAGCAAATCAGCTAGTTCTCTGAACCTCTTCTCATTTTCTATAAGCGCATCTTCCGCTTTCTTGCGTTCAGTTATGTCTCTCGCAATTGCCTGAAAACCAATAATTTTATCTTTTTCTAACAACAATTGAACATTCTGACCGAGCCACCGAGTTTGCCCGTCTTTGGCGAGAGCCAGATATTCGTTATAAGTGGAAGCCTTTTTCTCAACATATTGATTTTTCAGGAAGGCAGCAGTGATTTCCCGAAATTCAGGATGAATAAGGTCAAGATAATGCTTGCCTACGAGCTCCTCTTCACGGTATCCAGATAGCCTAACCGCCGTAGGGTTCACGTAGGTGAAATGACCATAGGGGTCAGTCCTAAAAATGATATCGCTCGCGTTTTCAACGAGCTGCCGATATCGCTTTTCGCTTTCAACTAGACTATTCTCAGCGCTATTGCGACGAGCAATTTCCATCTTCAATTGCTTCATTTGTTCTTTGTGGGAGGCAATTTGCTTTTGTTCAACCGAAAGGTCTTCCACGAGGACAAGAATGAACCGATGCCTCTTAATCCTTACCGAACGGAACGTCATGCGCCCCCATATGCTGTTGTCTGAGATGCTCAGCATCGCTTCTCCCATATGGGGCTTCCTGGTAGCAAAAGTTGCTTCCAAAAGGCCATAAATCCTATCGCCATCGGAGGAATCAGAGAAGAGTCTGGAGACGGGATTGTTTATTATACTGCGGTAGTCTGGACTAATCCTTCCGCACGCTTCATTAACAACGAGCACTCGTAACGACAAGTCAACCAGAAAAGCGGGTATGGGCAATGCCCTCAATAGTTTGCCAAAAGTCGATTCCCAAATCTCACCCCAGATGTCAAAACTTCCAGTTGTAGTAACGTCCTCGGTAAAAAGACTGCTGAAATCTATCGATTGAGTCTGCAGAAAAGAATCGTAATCTACTCCGCTCTGGTTGTGGATGGGCCGAACAGAGCTTTCAGGACCGCTCCGTCTATTAGGTTTCTCGTAAGTTTTGGCTAACTCGGCCTCGAGCTCATGAAATCGAGAACGCAACTCTTCTAACTCCCTGGTCAGCTCTTCCTCAGTTCTTTCTCGCCTCTTCACGGGTGTCCCCTCTGGCACTTATTATTGCGTATGGGTTATTTTCGGATCATGCCATTATAGGACTTTTTTAACGCTAAAGTCTCCGTCTTGCAATACATCAATCTAATCGCAATCAGAAACTCGCTTAGGGCCAGTTCTCACGTGCCTCATTATCGATTTCTCGGTCGCGCGGACCAGGATCTTTTCTGTCTGATTTCAAAAAATCCTGGTACGTTTGGTTATCTGTAACCTAATGAACTTAAATGGCCATGCCCTTAGGGATAAGGCGGGAATGGCTGCAATGAAGACCCTTGGAGTAGAACGTTCCAAAGACAAGGAGCTTTTCGTCATATCCGAGACTGGAAAAGGCCACGCAGCCGGATGCTTTCTTGATGGTATTATGACCGCCACTGGAGTAAGATGGCTTTCACGCTCGTTGACCAACAGACCGGGAAGGCATTCCGAGTCGCACTCAAACCTGATTTTTTCGAGAATGCCCTGAAGTCGCCTTTCGTCCAAGAGCGCAAAGCAGGCGTTCCTCCACAGGACATCAAACCGGAAATAACGGCCCCATGGTGAACCGCATTCTGTCATTGGACGAAAGTGCCTTCCTGGAGATCGGTGAAGTTCATTCCGTACCGGTGGAGAAGGGCAAATCAGCTTTCACAGCTAAGCGCTGCGAGCGCTGCGGTGAACTAACTTTTGCAAACAAACTCCGGGTCGCTGACGATGGGGCCCTGGTGTGTATACCGTGCTCTGGTTACAAAGACTAGGGCAATTGACTACGTTTGCATCTCCTTCGCTATAGGTAATGCGGTCCATAGAGTGACCGAACGTGGTCACGCTATGGACCTTAGAAGAAAACTCTGGTGAGACACAAGGAGGTTTTAGTAATGAAGAGGTTTTGCGTCGTCGTAGTGTTGGGCATCATGATGGCTTCACTGGCAACTCTTTCAAGAGGTTATGCAGCTGACCCGAAAATAGATCTAAAGGCCTTGACGGCAAAACGAGTTCCTATCCTGTTGGAATTCGGACGTGGCTGGTGCATACCCTGCAAATATATGAAGCCCATACTGGACGACATTGCAAAAGCATACTCCGGAAAAGCAATCGTCACAACAGTGGACATGGATGCTAACAAGAACCTGGTTAGAGACTTCGGGATTCGCATGATGCCGACTCAGGTCTTCCTTGCCCCTGACGGAAAGGAATTCTTCAGGAATGAAGGGACCCTTGAACGCGAGCAAATAGCTCAGGTTTTCCAGAAAATGGTCGTGGGAGCTCCTGGACAGCAAGGACCCCTTCCAGCTCCAGTGCCTCAGGCCAGGGCGCCACAAGGCCAGGGCGGACCAGCGAGTAGAACGGTAGGCTATTGAAGGGACCCCTGAGACAGGCTCAGACGGCGCCGAGCCATGGATCCTTCAGAAATAGTAAATACTAACGATCTTGAACCTTGCATCAAAGAATTGGCCAAGGTAAGGAATTGAACCACGGAGGCTAAATATGGAGTCATTATTCGCGGTCGTTCAACAGTGGGTTTCTTCAGGTAGTATTTGGTTAGCTGCCGGTGGTTCATTTGTAGGCGGAGCACTCACAGCGATGAATCCATGTGTAATAGTGATGGTCCCGCTGCTGATCGGCTTTATCGGGGGCATGGATGAAGAGATGACAGCCTGGAAGTCATTTCTGTTTACTCTGGTATTTATTCTGGGGTTCAGCGTCGAGCTCGCCATTCTCTTTAGTGTGGGCTTGGCTGCTGCACCATTCTTGCAGTCCGAATACATGGTCTATGTGGTGGCCGTCATCTGCATCCTTCTGGGACTCCACTTCATGGACATCTTTCACATACAACTCCCCATTTCACAGGATAAACTGCCCAAGTGCACGGGTTACCTTGGGGCAGCCCTGTTTGGGTTCATGTTCGGCCTTGTGTCTCTTCCCTGCACAGGTCCGGCTCTTCTCCTGATAGTAAGCGTTATTCCGCTGAAAGGCGCATTTTTTGGCGGACTCATGATGCTTTTCTATGGAATCGGTCATTGCCTGTTGATCCTCGCTGTTGGAACGTCTGCGGGCGCTGCCAAACACTTGATTAGCTCCACAAAGATGCATACCGCCAATCTTGTGCTTAAGAAGGCCGCTGGAGCTCTTCTGGCAGGGGTGGGCATTTACATTGCAGTAGGAGCGCTGGTTCCCAGCATGGGATTCGCGTTCTAAGTGGTGCGGAAAGGTGTTTGGAAATGGATGACGACAGTAGTCAAATTTGGGTTGGTGAAGACAAGATCAATATCAGGGGACTGAAAAAAACAATTGGGGAAATTGCCCAGTCTCACGCGGAGAAGACCGACGGAGAGATCCAGGATGCCCTTCTAGAGAGATTATCCGAAAAGAATTACATCGCGAGCTTGCGCGATTAAAGAATATCGTGAAGTATTCCTCAGGGAATTTAGAAAATTCCTGGGCCAACCGTACGAAGAAGCATTGGGAATATCATTGCGCATTGAAGTTCTCGGTCCGGGGTGCTCCCAGTGTAATCAATTGGAGCAAACGGTGAAGCAGGTGCTGGCCGAGATAGCGCTGGCAGCATCCCTGGAACACCTGAGAGACATCAAGGAGATGGCGAAGTACAGGCTTTGTTCGAACGCCCGCGCTTGTGATCAATGGAAAAGTACTTGTAATGGGCACTTTTCCACCAGTAAAAAAAATAAAGGAGTGGCTGAAAGACGCGAGCGGTGCTTGATCAGTATAATTAATAAGCAAAGATCTAATGTAGTTGAGCGAGAATGGCGATTAGAGGAGCGATTCTTCCTAATCGATTATTGAGTTGATCTTAGGTGACATGCTGATTTTAGGGCTAGTTGCTCGTAGTTTTGATTATTCCGTCAAATCAGCAAATTGGTTTGGATTCATGAAAGGTGTGACGAAGGCTCAGCTAGCATCTCTTGCTTACACGGCGAAAAGTTACTGAACGACGCCGCTGTATTTTCAAAACAGAGAGGATGCTGAGAAAGCAATAGAGTCTGCACCGGATGCAAAGGCTGGATACAGACGTAAAGTAATAACGAAAGAGAGGCAAAATTTCATGAAGCTGCTTCGCTCCGGAGATACTCAAGATGGATGGATAATTGGTCTCCTGACATTGGTTCTTCTGCTACTTATAGGCACTTTGGTGCACGGAGAGACGCCTACTCAGGCTTCCACGCTGGCGGAGCTGATATCCATGTTCGATTCATCCAGTTGCAAGGAATGCCATGAGAAGATCTACGAGCAATGGGAGAAGTCGCACCACGCAAGGCCTCTGATGGGCATGGATGACTGGATATTTATGGCATCGTACCTGAAGAGAGGTCCTTTGGCCATCAAAGCAGGAGAGAAAGCTACTAAGGCAAACTTTCCATGCTTCAAGTGCCATCTTCCTCAGATCAAGTACGCTACGGATGAGGTCGCTGCCGAGATCGCCGACGCCATTCTCAAAGACGACAAATCTACTGTGCGCAAGCTTAGTATCAGTTGTCTGGTATGCCATAACGCAAAAGCCGTTGTTCACGGACGACCTGAGAAAGATGTAGTTTACGGAAATAAAGACTTTTCCGATCACCAGGGATATCCGGTCAAGAAAAGCCCTCTTCTAAAGGAATCTTTGATGTGCGGTCAGTGCCACGGATTGGGCCCAAATCTGGAGTTTGAAACACCTGTACAGTGCGCCACGCTCTACGGAAGCTATCTCCATGCCTATATTCCGTCAGGCGGTGCGCAAACATGTCAAGGATGCCATATGAAGAACGCCGATCATTACATGCCGCCTGATTTCAACAAACGAGACGACCTGTCTGCTCGTTTGCGGGAATCATTGCCCATGGAGGTTCAGACTCTGGCTTACACTTTTCAGCCAGTGGAAGAGAAATTGTTTCCAATGGTGGTAGTGAAAACGAAGATCACCAGCAAGGCCGGACACCGCATCCCCGATGGTTGACCGTCTAAAACTCAAGTGGTCCTGGATGTGACCGCTAATGGCCCGGACGGCAAGAAGATATTCCAGACTTCCAGAATCTATGCCGCTCAGGCGACCGATTCTCGCTCGACCCAGACCGCCCTGGGCCCAGACAAGAAACTAGGCCTGATACGTGACACCAGTATCCAGCCGTTCGCTCCGAAAGAGGAAACTATAGAGATGCCGATGCCGGAAGGCATGAAAGATGCTGTGATCGAGGTAAATCTCAGGTACCAACCTCGGCCTGGGAATATCTTTCCAATTCACAAAGTGGTAAGAAACGTGACCCTCGGTCAGACGAAATAGCCGATCCCTGGATCAGCCTTCGTCCAACCTAACAGCTATTCCCAAAAGTTCTTTCGGAATGGGCTTCCACTGTTGGGCAAGCCAGAAGTGGAAGCCAGAAGTCAATCCGTGATTACTTTCTAGAACTGCCATAAGCAAGCCGAGTTAACGGAGCCACGCTCGAACTCGAGGACTCATTTTCGCATTTGAACCGGCACAATCTTGCCGCCTCTCACCTCAAGCATATCAAGGGAGCGGTCCTTGTCGAGGCCGACGTGATCCGTGAAGTTCATGTTGAAAACGCCTCCAGTGCCGATCCAACCCGAGGTCTCTTCAATACCATCCCGAATCAGCCCCCTCGCCCTCAATGTCCATGTTCGGCGTGATATTCTTCATTTTTATCGCGTTCATTATGATCCAAATAGCGTCGTATCCTTGGGCGTAATCAAATCGCAAGGCATTCCGCTGTTCCCGAACACTCCAGAGATATCCGCTTGTTCGGCGGTGCGCAGATTATTGAACGAGCTTCCATTTGCCGTCTTCAATTCGCACAATAATCATAGAATCTGTTCCCAAACCGTTATGATCTTCAGGTGTCAGGTTATACACACCACTGATACCCACATAATTTTTGGTTTCCTGGATTTCGTCCCTGAGTTTTGCCCTATCCTTGGTTCCGACCTTCTTCATTGCGTTCGCAATGATAAAAACGGCATCCCATGCATATCCTGAGTGGGTATTTATAGGAAATTCTTTGTCGTACCGATTTTCCTTATATAAGTTTACAAAGCCTTTGATGCCCTCTTTCTGAGGATCTGTATCAGGTAGTTGTTCCCAGGCCATTAACTTAGTTGAAGGCATCATGTTGCCTTCTGAAGCCGAGCCTGCCAATTCGATATATTTAGGGTCCGGAAGTCCATGACATTGAAAGAGAGGGATTTTGATATTAAGCTGTTTCGTGTTTTTCGCAAGGATTGCTCCGGCCGGTCCTATTGTCCAGCAAATTATTGCATCGGGATTACTGGCTGCAATTTTAGTGAGTTGGGCGGTCATGTCCGTATCTTTTGGATTGAAGGACTCATCGGCTAATATCTTCAATTCGTATTTCGGAGCCAGCTTCTCCAGCCATCCTTTCCCGTCTTTTCCAAAACCGTCGGAAGCAGTTATCAGCGCAATCTTGGTGAGCTTCTGCTTCTGCAAATAGCTATAAAGTTTCTCGACCGCTGTAGAACTACGTTGAGGCGACTTGAACACCCAGTTAAATGTGCCCAAAGGGCCGCCACTCATTATGACCGGGTCTCCGCCCACTGTCATTACTGTGGGAATTCCTGCTTCCTCGATCATCTTTTTGACTGCCATTCCCAAATCGGTGCGATCCGGACCTATTATGGCATCCACTTTATCGACGTTTATGAATTTCTTTACTACCATAACTGCTTTAGTGGGTTCAGATTCGGTGTCACCAAGTACCAATTCGATAGTACGCCCGTTGATTCCTCCCTCTTTATTTATCTTGTCAACAGCCATTTGAGTCACAAGCTTAGTGGGGGTTCCTATTGCAGCTGCCGGGCCCGAAAGTGAATAAAAAGCCCCGATCTTGATTGGTTCTTCAGCATGAGCGCAAATACAGAAAGCGAAGCCGATCAATGCCAGCGAGATGAACAGTTTTCTCATAGTAGCATCCTCCAATGTCTTGGATTTACCCAACCTGGGTTAATGTTTGAGGCTTATTCTTCTTTTGGACGTCTTGCCCAAGAAACGCTTGCCTCACGTCATCGTTCGCCATTAGTTCTGAAGCTCGGCCGGTGATTGTGATATGGCCGTTCTCAAGTACATACCCCCTGTCAGATATGGCCAGTGCTGCGAGGGCATTTTGTTCGACAAGTAGAATGGTTCTGCCTTCGTTCTGAAGCTCCTGAAGTATTCGAAAAATTTCCTGAACAATCAGTGGAGCAAGACCAAGTGAAGGCTCATCAAGCAAGAGAAGTTTAGGATTTGACATGAGACCTCTTCCGATTGCTACCATCTGCTGCTCACCACCGGAAAGAGTCCCGGCTCGCTGCTTGCGCCGTTTACCCAGAACCGGAAATCGGTCATATATCTCTTCAATCTCTACTTGCAAGTCGCGTCTGGTCATACTATTTGCCCTTAGGTAAGCGCCCATTTCGAGATTCTCTTGAACTGTAAGCGGGGAAAAGAGTTGCCGACTTTCTGGAATTTGAACGATTCCTAATCTTACCATCTTCTGGGAATCGGCTTTCGTGACGTCATCGTCCTTGAATAAGATTTTTCCGCTTCGATTTGGATGTAAGGCAGAGATGCAGTTCAGGAGTGTGGTCTTACCCGCACCATTTGAACCTATTAGTGTAACTATCTCTCCGAACTTCACCTCCAGGGACACTCCCTTGAGTGCCTGATTTCCTGCATAATATGCGGATACATTCTCAATTTTCAGCATTGAGCAGCTCTCCCCAAATAGGCACTAAGAACTTCTTCGTTAGTTTGCACTTCTCCGGGTGTCCCTTCGGCAATTTTCATACCGTAATTCAAGACAACGACGCGATCCGAAATGCCCATTACCAGGTTCATATCATGTTCAACGAGTAGCACAGAAACCTGTCTTTCACGAATCTTATGAATGAGTTCGGCTATCTGCATGGTCTCCGTATTATTGAGACCAGCTACAGGCTCATCCAGCAGAATTAATTTTGGATGCGGAGCCAGTGCTCTGGCCATCTCCAGACGTTTTTGATCCCCATAGGACAATGCTGAAGCTGTTTCATCAGCTTTGTCGGATAAGTGGAAGAATTCCAGGCACTCCCATGCCCGATCCTCTATTAGTTTCTCTTCTAAGGCAAATCCGCCCAGGTGAATCATCGTGGACAAAAACTCGTTCTTTGATCGCGAATGCATTCCAACCATTACATTTTCCAGGACACTCATATTATTGAATGTCTGCAGATTCTGAAATGTCCTCGTAATACCCATTCCCGCCATACAATAAGTTGGCTTTCCTTTGAGATCTTTTCCCTCAAATGAAATATACCCCGCAGCAGGCCTATTTACCCCTGAAACAGCATTTATCATTGAGGTTTTTCCGGCCCCATTCGGTCCTATCAGCGCCGTTATTGAACCCTCAAATAAGTCAAATGAAACTCCAGCAAGAGCAACTACTCCTCCAAATCTGACAGAGACCTTCTTGACCGACAATATAGGCTCGCTCATTTTTCCCTGAGGGAGAATTGCATGAGGATGGCCTTGGGCATGACGAGCAGATGTTTCGCAGACATCGCGTTGCTCGAGAGACTGTTTAGCACTGCGGCCAGAAAAGAATCTATTTCGTAGAGCCACAAAAGCGCCTTCCGGAATGAACACTAAAATACCAGCCAATATCAAGCCATAAACAATGTCCTTATATTCGTCAAAAAAATGCAGTACGTTTGGCAGGGAAGTAAGAAAGACGGTGCCAAGGAGCGCACCGAAAACATTTCCGATGCCGCCAATTATAACCATGGTGACTATCTCTATAGAAAAGAAGATGTCGAATGTCTTGGGGCTTATAAAGGTAAGATAATGTGCGTATAAACTTCCTGCCAATGATGCCAGGACTGCGCTGAATATGAACACCTTTATTTTATATTTTTCTGTGCTTACACCCATATGTGTCGCCGCGATCTGGCTCGAATGTAAGGCACGTAGACCCCTTCCAACTCGGGAGTTTACCAAATTGAGAGAAATAACCATCGTCACTAATGCCACCGACCATATGAGATAATACATTTTCATGTCGGTATCAAAAACCCATGAGCCAATAGAGAGATAGGGAATTCCAGGAAAACCCGAAGGCCCTCCTGTTTGGCTATCCCACTGAATAAGAATGATATTTATGATCAGGTTAAATCCTAATGTGGCCATAACCAAATAGTGGCCCTGCAGCTTTAACGTGGGAATACCGATCAGCAAGGAGAAAAGGGCGGTCGCCAAGACTGCCACCAGCATCGCTAGCCACGGTGAAACACCGTACGTTACCGTAAGAATTCCTGAAATATATGCGCCAATGCCATAAAAAGCTGCGTGGCCAAGAGAGATCTGCCCGGCATATCCGATCAGCAAGTTTAACCCGATGACAATGATAGCGTTCAAGCCGATTATGTTGGCCACGTTCAAATAATAAGGATTTGGAATGAGAATCGGAAAAACCAGTACCGCCACGGCTATTAAAATCAAAGCAGGTATAGATCTTAGTTTCTTCCATGTCATAGGATTAGACTCGTTCCTTTTCACCGTGACCAAGCAGACCGCTGGGCTTTATAAAGAGAACCGCCAACAGCACGGCAAAAGCAATTACATCTTTGTAAGCTGATGAAATCGTGCCTGCTCCGAGTGATTCCATAACTCCTAAAAGTAAGCCTCCGATCACCGCACCAAAGCTGTTTCCGTAACCGCCGAGCACTGCGGCTGCAAACCCTTTGAGACCCAATAGCACGCCAATATCGTAAGAAAGAGTAGTTATAGGAACAATAATTATTCCAGCAACAGCGCCCAAAGCCCCGCTCAATGCAAATGACAGCAAAACCATTCGGTTTATATTAACGCCCGCTAACGCGGCAGCCCTTCTATTGAATGAAGTGGCCCGCATAGCTTTACCCGTCAGCGTTTTTGTGAAAAACAAATGCAAAAGAATCACAACGAGTATTGTGATACAAAAAATCCAAATGCTTTGTGGCAAAATTGCTGCGTTCAGAAGAATAATTGGAGTATCTCCCGTAAACGGAGGCAGTGCCATCTGGTTCTTGCCCCAAATGATTTTGAAACCGCCGCGCATTAGAATTGAAACCCCGATGGTGATAAAAATCAATATAAGCACTTCTTTGGATCTCGCTGGCTCTATTGAGAGTCTTTCGACAAGTGCTCCAACTGCAGTCACAACTATTACCGCCAGGCAAAAAGAAATTATTAGAGGTAATCCGAGCTTGAGCAGTAAGGAATACATCATCAATCCGCCAAGAGAGACGAAATCCACCTGGGTAAAATTGACTATGCCAGTAGCATTATGAATTATGCAAAAACCCAAGGCAATCAGCGCATAAATGCTACCTGTGGTCAGGCCTGAAATTATGAACTGAGTTAGCTGGCCTTCAAAAGACATATTTCCCTCTCGTCTTGGCCTTCGCCTTGTCGCTAGCGCGCTGTTCCGGCAGTGCGACGGAAAGTATCCACAAGGAGTTCCTCTGCTTCATCTCTTACCGCCTCGGTAATGAAATTTTGCAAAATGGATTTGCGAGAAAAGAAGCGCAGTCCGTTCAGCGTAAACGGGCTCGCAAGAATCGCACAAGCTATCAATCGCCTGGGTTACGTTTTCACACATCAGGTTCATGCTTTGTGCGTCGTCACTCTGTTCTTCCTGCTCTGGGTCATCTCTCTTTCGACTTATTCGCCATGGCCCGGAGAATCTTATCGGGCGTGATAGGCAAATCGGTCATGAAGACACCGATGGCATTGCTGATGGCTGCTGCATATGCCTGGGCTGCTGACATGGCGATGGACATACCCGCCTCCTTCGCGCCGTACGGGCCATCCGGATCACCCGATTCCACTATGATGGTGTTGATCTTCGGCATGTCGCAGGCCAAGGGCACTTTGTATTCGAGCTGCGTCGGATTCAGGGTAAATCCTCCGTCCCAGGTGTGGCCTTCAGTCAGAATTCCGCCCTGGCCACCCATTGCGATGGCCCCTTGAAACTGGCCCTCAAGCACAAGAGGATTGAGGGCGAATCCCACATCTTGGGCCGCTGTCACCTCTATAACTCGAACCTGTCCGGTTTCGGGATCGACCTCCACTTCCGCGATGGTAGTGCCGAAAGAAAACGCACCGCACATCTGCCCAAAAGGGTTGCTAATCCACTCCCTCTTGGGGTCTACTTTGGGCCAGTAGTCCCCTTCGCCGCTGACCGATTTTCCGCGGGCAAGGATCTTTCGAATCACCTTTTTCAGAGGAATGCCGGCTTCGGGGCAGCCTGTGACGTAAATCATCCGGTCTCTGGCCACCAAATCGGCCGCATCAGCTTCCAGAAGCTCGGATGCCGTTTCGAAAAGTAGGTTCCGCACTTTTTCGGCTGCATTCTTGACAGCTTGACCGCCAATGAAGGTGGAGACCTGGGAATAGGCACCTGGGTCAGACGGGGTCACCTCAGTATCAGCGGTGACCAACTGCACGTCCTCGGGCCGGATGCCCAGTTCCTCGGCGGCAATCTGCACCAGCATGTTGTCGTTTCCCTGGCCGTTGTCCACCACTCCGGAAATCACTGTGGCCCCTCCGTCCTCGTTAAATTTGATCAGGGCCTGCGATCCGCCTCGAATCCCCATAGGAAATCCGGTCTGTACGGAATTGCAGCCAATGCCGATCCCGCGAAGTGGTGGAAGCTTGCCCCACTTATCCTTCCAGCCAGCTCGGTCGGCGGCTGCAGTGATTGTCTCCTTCATGGCGCAGCTTGCGACATAGGACTTGGTGTTGGTGTATTCACCGGCATCTCTGGCGTTGATCATTCGCATTTCGACCGGATCCATCCCAAGGTGGTCGGCGATCATGTCCAGTTGGGTATCCACTCCACAGGCGAATGCCCTTCCGTGGATTCGAATCATGCCCCGGGGCGGTTTGTTGGTATAAATCCGATAACCGTTGTAGCGCACGTGCTCCATTTTGTAGGCCTGCTCCATGCACAAAAAGGGCACGCTGGTGGCAATCGGTCCAGTGGAGCTGTATCCGCCACCGTCCATGTAACAGGTAACATCCCTGGCAATCACCAGGCCGTCCCGGTTGACCCCGGTCTTGAAGGTGGTGATCAACGCATGACCCTGCCGCGTGGCTATCGAATTCTCCTCCCGAGTAAAGACTATCTTTACGGGCCTGCCTGTCTTGCGGGCAAGAAGGGCGCAGATGAAGTCCGCCGGTGAAATCTCGCTGCGCCCGCCGAAGGCGCCGCCGATGGTGATTTTTCGGACCCTGACCTTGTTAAGCGGAATCCCGAGGGCATTGGACAAGGGTTTTGCCTTCATGTGCGGGCCCGCATTCGGCATCCAGATTTCCAGGTTGTCGTTCATATCGAAGCGTGCCATCACGGCATACGGCTCTGCCTGGAAATATGAATCTTCAACAGCTGTAAACGTGTCTTCCCGAACATAGTATGATTCGGAAAAGCCTTTCTCCACGTCACCCACATTGATGGGGACATGGATGTTGATGTTTTGGGGAAAATCGTCGTGCAGGAGGGGCGCACCGGGCGCGATGGCTTCCATGGCATCGAACACGGGATCCAGAATCTCGTATTCCACTCGAATGCGCTCCACGGCCTCCTGGGCCGCATCCTCATTCACGGCTGCAACGGCCGCCACATCTTCGCCGATAAACCGGACCTTGTCGGTGGTCAGGAATTGCTGGTCCTGCGTGTAGCTGAACACTCCCCATTTCTTTTTGAGGGTGTCGTGCCCGGTCACAACTGCTTTCACTCCGGGAACACTCAGGGCTGCAGACACGTCTATATTGAGAATTCGAGCGTGCGGGTGAGGGCTCCGGAGAATCTTACCTGTCAGCATCCGGGGAAGCTTGAGGTCCGCGGTGAACATGGCATCGCCGGTTACTTTGGCCCTGCTATCTACCCGGGGCATATTTTTTCCGACAAAGGCGTAATCCGGCATCCGCTTTACCTCTTTTCTTTCGACCCATCCACCGCGGCCTCTACGGCCTCGGCAATCTTTGTGTATCCCGTGCAACGGCAGACGTGCCCGCTCAACGCTCGTCGGATTTCCTTGTTTCCCGCATCAGGCTCCCTGAGCAGAAGCCCCTTGGCGGTCATCAGCATGCCAGAGGTGCAGAACCCGCACTGAACGGCGCCATGATCGATGAATGACTGTTGCAGGGGATCGAGTTCTACCCCTTCGGCGAGTCCTTCAACAGTAGTGATGTGGCACCCCGCGGCCTCCAGGGCCAAGGTCAGACAGGCTCGGACCGGGTTTCCGTCTCTCAAGACGGTGCAGGAACCGCACACCCCTTCGCCGCAACCTTCCTTGGCACCAGTGAGGTCTAGATCGTCCCGCAGTAGTTCGAGAAGTGTACGGCTGGGTTCTACGGCCAGGGAATAAGTTTCACCGTTGACGGTTATTTCCAATGGGATCCTGTTCATTTTTCCTCCATCATGGCCGTCCCGGACAACGCGCGTTCCAACGCTCTTTTTATCGCCCGTTTGGCGATCACAGAGACCATCTGGATCCGGTAGTCCTTCGGTTGGGCCATGTTGTTCGCAATAAAGGCCTCGGCAGCATTCATGGCAGCCTTTCCAGCGTCATCGACTGCCTGCTGGTCATCTACGGATCTATCTTTGAGAATTTTCTCGGCTGCAGAAATCGTGAGAGGAGCCCTTGCCACCGCGCCAATCACAAGTCTGGCTTGTGCTATACGATCGCCTTCTGTCCGTACGAAAGCACCAGCGGAAACCACCGCATAATCGATGGCCGACCGGTAGGCTAGTTTTTCAAAGGCGGTTCCCGTGCCGGGACCAGCATCGCGGGCATGAATTTCCGTGACCATTTCGTCGTCCGCCAGAGTCAACGGTCGCTCACCGACGGCGGAATAAAGCTCCGCAAGAGGCATGGTTCGCGATCCTCTCTTGGACTGAACTATGGCTTGGGCGTCCATGGCAATCAGCACAGGCGCAGCATCCGACTGGCAAACTGAATGGCATTTGTCAGACCCACCTTCCCACGCGAAGCAAGTTTTTCCACCAGCTTTGTTGCACGCCTGCCTTGCACCCCGGAAAAACTTTGACTGGTTGTAGAACTGGCAGCGGTTGTCCTGGCACAAGTTTCCGCCGATAGTGCCAGTAAAATGCTGGATCGAAGGGGCTCCGATGGCCGTAACAGCCTCGAACAGGCCCGGCCAGCGGTCCTGAATCGGCTGGTATGTCAGAATGTCTGCAAGTCGAACAGCGGCCCCGATCCGCAGCAGGCCGACTGATTCCCGGATAGTTGCGAGTCCCGGCAATGCCTTGAGGCTAATCAAATGAGTGGGCGAAGCGAGGCCCTGTTTCATCCTAACCAGAAGATCGGTTCCTCCGGCCAGAATCTTGCAGTGTGTCCCGTGGATGTTCAAGAGTCCCAGGGCCTCATCGAGATCCTTGGGTAGCTCATATTCGAAAACTGGTAAGCGCACGGTTTCCTCCCTATCGGTCTCGCTACACTGTCACTCGCACGGCTGTTCCTTGTCGGTTAATGGGTCAATTCCGCAGGATTCGGCTCCCTTTTTCTTTTTGAGGGCGGCCAGTATTCTCTCCGGTGTAATCGGGAGGTCTTTTATGCGGACGCCGATGGCATCATAGATAGCATTGGCAATGGCCGGTGCCGTGGGAACACACCCGGGCTCGCCAATACCTTTGGCGCCGTAAGGCCCGGCCTCGTCAATAGTCTCGATTACCACCGGTTTCAAAGGAATGGCGTCTTTGGCTGTGAGGATCTTGTAATCCCGAAAATCGGGATTCATGTTTTCGCCCTTGTCCAGAATAACCTGCTCGGTAAGTGCATAACCGACTCCCATAAGCACTCCGCCGTGAACTTGGCCGTCCAGTAGCAAAGGGTTGATGGCTCGACCCACATCGTGGGCTGCCACGTAGTCCAGAATCTCTACCTTGCCGGTCTCTTCGTCCACTTTCACGCGTACGCCGTGGGTGCCGAATGAATAGGTAGCCGACATATTGCCGCGAAAATCTTGGCCCATATTTTCATTGGCCGGATCATAAAAATAATCGGCCATCATCATCTGACCGCCGTGCTTGAAATGGGAGTTGCGGAGCAGCTTGGCAAGAGGTATTTGAGATGCGGGGCTGCCTTTCACAAAGACCGCACGGTCCTTCAAGACCAAGTCGCCCACATGGGCCTCAAGGGCGTCGGCGGCAATATCCAGAAGCCGTTGTCTTATCTTTCCTGCCGCACCCAGGGCCGAGTTGCCCGCCACAAAGGTCGTGCGGCTGGCGTGGGCGCCCACGTCCCAGGGGCAGACGTCGGTGTCTTGGTGAATCATGTGGACGTCTTCCACTTTGATTCCCAGTTCCTCAGCCACGATTTGAGCAATTACAGTATCGGACCCCTGACCCATGTCCGAAGCGCCGGTGAACACGTCCGCTTTGCCGTAATCATCCATTTTGATGATCGTCCCGCAGCCGTCGGATTTGTAAATTCGAGCCCCGCCGCCAACATGAATCAATGACGCCACGCCGACCCCCACACCTTTTTCCTTGGCGCGACCGAGTTCCAGCTTTTCTGAGACCGCTTCGATGCATTCTGGAAGCCCACAGGTGGTGATCCGCAAACCCTGGGGCGTCACATCACCCTGTTGGTTGCAGTTGATGCGTCGAAGTTCCATGCGATCAATGCCGGCAGCTTCTGCAAGCATGTCCATAGCGCTCTCGATGGCAAAGGTTGCCTGGGGATTGCCGTAACCTCGCATAGCCTGGGAGTATGTGTTGTTGGTGTAGACGCATTTGGCCGTGTAGCGCACGTTGGGCACCCGGTAAAGCGAGGTGATGGGCATCATCATGACCGAAGGCGTGGTCACGCCCCATGAGGTATAAGCGCCGTTGTCCAAAACCATTGACATGTCGCGGTACAGCAGCTTGCCGTCCTTGTCGCACCCCATGGAAATGTCGATAATAGTTGGCTGACGGGTGGATGTGGCCACAAATTCTTCTTCACGGCCAAACAATATTTTCACCGGACGCCGCGGATGCCAAGCCAGGAGGATGGCCACGTGTTCGTAGGCATAGGTGTCCAACTTGCTGCCGAAACCGCCGCCAATGTAAGGTTTGATTACCCGCACACGCTTATCCTTAAGCCCCAGGGCTTTCAGCGTTTCCAGAAAGTCTTTCTGGGCTAGAGAGGGGATTTGAGTATTGGTATGAACTGTCAAGTTGTTGGCGTGGTCAAAATCGGCAATTGCCCCACTGGTACCCATGCAGCAGTGCGTAACCCAGGTGGTGGTGAAGCGTTCCTGAACCGTAAAGGCTGCCTCAAGCTTGGCGGATTCCACATCGCCGTAATGCAGATTCCAGGGCATTTTGAGAATATTGGTCTTGTGTTCTTCATGGACCAGAGGCGCATCGGGCTTCATGGCTTCTTCAGGATCGAAGGTCGCCGGAAGGGCTTCATAGGTTACTTCGATCAGATCAATTGCTTTTTTGGCGGTTTCCAGATCCGTGGCTGCAACCGCAGCTACTTCGTCCCTGTATGATCGCACTTTCCCAGCCTTCAACGGAGGGTTGTCCTTATAAACCCCCATGCGAACGGGAGGGATATCCTCGCCAGTCAAAATCACCCGCACACCAGGTAAGGCTTTGGCCTTTTCTGTATCAATTTTCACTATACGAGCGTGGGGATATTTGCTGTAGAGAATCTTCCCGTAGAGCATTCCTGGCAGTTTCACATCCTGTATGTATTGAGCCCTGCCCGTTGCCTTATCAACGGCATCCACCTTTGGGACCCGCTTGCCAACCGCTGTGAACTCTTGGGTGGTTTCCATTATTTATCCTGTCCTTTGCTGTTCGAGGATCGAGTGAATAGGCCGCAAGATTTGAGGAAACTTCTTTATAAAGACGATTCCCGGTGTTATAGCAGTTGCAAAAATTAATGTCCGATTGCTCAAAGAATTATTCGTAGCGGCGGGCCTCCGTGCCCGCCGTGGGCCGGAAGGGACGCCGGCCCACACGATGTCTTTGGGATTTGACCATCGGATAATCGTCATGATTTACCCCTATAGTTTCTGACGCCACCTACAGACTATTGGGGGATGTTTCACCCATCGGACGGGGACCCGTTGCGAACCACCACGTCCACGTCTTCGGAGCCTTTATCGACTACCGACTGCACAGATTTCGAAGATCGGAGTATATCCCGTACAGCGGCAGAGATTCCCCGCCAGCGCATGCTTAATATCAGCTTCAGTCGGACGCGGGTTTTCGTCCAGGAGGGCTTTAGACGACATGATCATTCCCGGACTGCAGAAACCGCATTGAATCCCTCCGTTTTCCACAAACGACTTCTGCAGGGGATGCAGGTACCATCTGGGCTAGCGAGTCCTTCGATAGTCAAGACTTCTGATCCATCGACCTCCACTGCGGAGTAGAGACATGAATTGATGGCCATTCCGTCCACAATGACAGTGCATGCACCGCATTCGCCACTGCCACAGCCTTCCTTGGTGCCTGTGAGGCCTAGTTCTTCGTGTAATAGGTGCAGGAGCGTCCAGTGGTCCTCTATCATCATCTGAACTTGATTGCCGTTTAAGCTGAATTTTAACTCTCTAGACATTAAAAAAGCCTCCAACAGAGTGTAAAACGTGAAATCGGAACGGCCGCAACTGGATCGGCTGGAAAACCGGCGACAATGCGCCGGCTGGCGGGTCTGATCGCAGCGACTAGCATCTGTCTTCAATCAGCGGCAATCGTTCTCTTCGTCATTAAGCTTCCATGGCCTTGATTCTATCCAAACACTTCATTCCCATGCGGCGTACAAACACAGCCGCCATGTCGCGGCGGTACCAAGCCAAGCCACGAATACTGTCTCTCACGCGGATTCCTCCGCTGCCAGCCAGCCCGCTTCGTTCAGGGTCTCTTCGGTGATTTCCTTTCCAACCAGAAAGCGCTCAGCGCTCAAAGTAACGAATCGGGGTCGGAGCGGCTACTCCCAAGATATGTGTGCCTTTGTGCAGCGGTTGGAGCCTTCTTCAAGACAGAGCAGGACTCCTACTCCAATGAGGGGAAGCTCCATGGCCGCCCGGCGGCCGTATTTTTGGTAGGCTCCGGCAGAGCGAGTCGGCTGCTTGGGAACAATGATTTCGGTGAGGATTTCTCCGGGAGCCAGTACGGTTTGTCCAGGACCTTCGAAGAAATGTATCAAATCCACTTTGCGCTCCCCTGTGGCGCCGCAGATGTTGACGCGGGCATCCAGAGCGATGAGAGGAATTGCGCCGTCAGCCGACGGAACCGCATTGACCAGATTGCCGCCGATTGTTGCCACGTTACGGATTTGCAGTGAACCGATGCGCTGTACCGCATCATGGATGATGGGATATCGCAGTCTAATCACAGAGGACTTCTCCAAGGTGCGATGGGTGACGAAGGCGCCGATATGCAGCTCACCTGTGTCCGGGTTCACTTGCAGTTGAGCCAGTCCGTTGATGTGTTTCAAGGATATCAGGTAATCAGGGGCGATCTTCCCGGACTTCACCTTGACCATTACATCTGTGCCGCCGGCCACGTACATGGCCCCATCGCCGTGGGATTGACGCAATGAGAAGGCTTCATCAAGTGTTCTCGGAATTAAGTATGTGAATTTTTTCATAGTGGCCTCGGCTTGGTGGATTTCAAATGTGAAAGGCGAATGCACTGCAAAGGCAAATTACTTTATGAGCCCACTCATAAGGATCGGTTGTCGAATACACGTTTGGATTTTCTCTCGGAGCGTGGGAGAGAGCCATAATCAGTGAGATCAACATCGCAGCTCACCAAGAGGGCTTTTTTTATGGCAGCCGCCACCTTGCGTGTGATTTCAGGGTACTGTGCTTTGTCGGCACCCTCGCAACTTTCCAGGCGCAAGGTCATGTAATCTTTGCCGTCATCCCTACGCTGCAGAACGATTTGGTATTCGGAACTGACATCGTCAATTTGCGAGATCACCGAATCTATTTGGCCGGGATAAATGTTTACCGCTCGAAAGATGATCATGTCGTCGGAGCGCCCCAAGATACGATCGTGCATCGGCAGAATACTGCCGCAGGAGCACGGATGGTCGATCAAACGAGTGAGGTCGCGGGTGCGGTAGCGAATCAGTGGAGCAGCCTCTTTCCGAAGGGTTGTCACCACCATTTCGCCTATTTCACCTTGTGAAACAGTCTCTAGAGTGTCAGGATCCAAAATTTCCAAGATATAGTAATCTGCCCAATAGTGGATGCCCTCATGTCGAGTGCAGTCTTGGCCGGTCCCCGGTCCATACAATTCGGTCATGCCCACGATGTCGAACATCTCTTCTAAGCCGAGCAAGTCGCGGATGCGCTGGCGCATGGCGTCGCTGCTGCGCTCCGATCCGAAAATCATTTTCTTGAGAGCGATTTTGTCTTTTAGGCCACGGCGGTTGATCTCTTCGGCCATGAGAAGCCCCATGGAAGCTGTGCAGCACATAACGGTTGACTGAAGGTCGACCAGGAACTCACATTGCATATCGATATTCCCCGGTCCCACAGGCACAGCTAAAGCCCCAAAGCGCTCACAACCCAACTGAAAGCCAACGCCTGCCGTCCAAACACCGTAGCCCACAGCGATCTGAATCCGATCCTCGGCTGTCAGCCCGGCCATTTCATAACACCTGGCAAAAAAGTCTGCCCAGTCATCTATGTCTTTTTGCGTGTAGGTGAGGATTTTGCGTTTGCCAGTGGTTCCGGAGGAGGCGTGAATACGAACTACTTCGGACATCGGCACCGATAAGAGTGGAAATGGATATCCGGCACGCAAATCGTCGGCCATCGTGAAGGGCAACTTGCGAATATCGTCGAGAGATTTAATTTCGTTCGGCGCAACACCCGCGTGATCCATAACGCGACGGTAATGCTCGCACCCGCCGTACACGTGCTGTACCGTCCATTTGAGCCCCTTCAGTTGATAATCCTGCAGTTGAGCAGCGTCGGCAAAAGAGGGGATAAAGGTCTTGAGCATTACAAACCTCCTCGACAGAGTTCCATTTAACCATTAAGCGTCGACACAACTTCTCGTTCCTGGTGCTAAATTTGCCTATCTTGCCTTCTGTTCCGGAGGAACAGCAGATAATAGGCCTGCGATTTATCGCCGGCTGATGGGCAAATCAAAGAATTTTCGAGTCCCGGAGGGACGGCCGATTCATAATAGGAAAACCTTACGGATCAATCGTCCCTCCGGGACTACAGGTATCCTTTTGCTCGCTTTCCCGGCGATGAATCGCCGGGCTATTATCTTCACGTCCCTCCGGGACGAAAGAGACCCGGAACCAAAGTCAGCACCTATGAGGCGGAGCCTGGGAACCAGGAACATTGTCAGGATTCTCACCAAACCACAGAGACTATCTCTTCGTACGGCAAGCAGCGGTTGCCGCTGCATCTACTGCGAGGGTGTCGGGCGAAATAATTACGCCGTAATCCTCACAGGCTTTCTCAATGCTGACATAGCCGTTTTGGACGTCTGCAGCGACGTCTTCCGGGTCGCGCTCAAATGGATCACCGTAACCGCCGCCGCCCGCACTGTAGAAGGCTACCCTGTCTCCTGGTAGCGCGAATGTGAGACCGCTGGGATCCGCGGGCTCTTCGTTCTTGAGAAAGCGGGCTTTGGAGCCGTCGCCGCCTCCGAAAAGACCTTCGGGCGGATAGCGAAAACGACCGGCCTGCACTGCTATCGTGACCGGCGGCGGAGGCGCAAACTCGTCATTAGGTACACGGATAACTTTTCTGCGACCCAAACCGCCGCGTCTTTTCCCTGGACCGCCAGAATCAGGCAGGAGACACCGTTCCTCGACAATGAGCGGGGTGTCGCTTTCAAGGATTTCCACCGGCGTGTTGGCGCCGTTCGTGGGAAAGATGGCGCAATGATGCCCGTCCATGGAACTGCTGGCGCCCATCCCGCCACCGCGAATAATCATCGTGAACCACGATTTCCCGTTGTGGCGACGACCGTAAAGGATGTTTGTCTGTGCTGGAGTGCCGCCGCTGCCAGCGATGATGTGATCGGGGATTGCCGGAGAAAGGGCGCGGAAGACCATTTCAGTCATGAAGTGCCCCACCTGCATTCGAGCCGCGACAGCCGCGGGGAACTTGCAGTTGACTATGCAACCTTCCGGCGCGGTCATTTTGACTGGCCTGGTAGCGCCTTCATTGATGGGAATGTCCGGGTCAAAAGCGCTTTTTATCGCCATAAACACATAGGCGTACGTAAAATTGTATACGACGTTCACGCCCCAGTTGACTTGCGGGGACGTGCCCTCAAAATCCACCAGAATGTCGCTGCCTTTAACATCAACGGTCAAAGCGATGGTTATGTCGTCTCGTTGACCTGCGCCTTCGATAACCCCTTTGTACGGATATCTGCCATCGGGGATCTTTGAGATTGCGTCTCGCATGCTCTTTTCAGTGCGACTGATGATTTCATCCGCGAGATCGTCCAAGTCGTCAAGACCCTCGTCGGACAACATTTCAACCACTTTTTCCGCGCAGACATGGTTGGACGCCACCTGCGAGCGAATATCTCCAACCACTTCCTCAGGCGTGCGCACATTCCAACGGATCAGATTCATTAACGATTCATTGGGTATTCCGGCTTCGTACAGCTTCAGGGGGGGAATGAAGAGCCCCTCTTCGTGCACTTCCCGATTGTCAGAGGCCACCCGGCCGCCGATGTCGGAGTGGTGGAAAACGCAGGCGGTGAACGCGACAATGCGTCCTTTGTAAAACACAGGACTCAAGACACAAACATCATTCAAATGGCCGGCGAGCAACCAGGGATCGTTTACTACTATGACATCGCCTGGTCGATATTCGTCGCGCGGAAAAGCGTGGATGATCTTTTTCACCCCAAGCGCCATGGCTCCCGCTTGACCCGGCGTACAAAAAGGTGCCTTGCACAAGCTCGTTGCCCCGGCTGTCGGTGAACATGCACGTGTAGTCGTGGGCGTCTCGCAGCAAGCTTGAGAAGGCGGTGCGAGCCACCGAGGCGTCGGCTTCGTCCACAATGGAGATTAACCGGCGCCAAAGAATTTCCAGAGTAATTGGATCGAACTTTTGCGGCATGTTCAATTTCTCCTCAAAAGCTGCTTACAAAGCGAATCAGGCATCTGCAGGCCCATCAAAGGTGATCCATACGAAACCGTAGTCATCCACCGCAGCGTGCGCGTCTTCACCTACCACTATGGTGGATTCCTTTTCCTCGATAATGGCCGGACCTTCGATTTTGGCTCCGGAAAACAACTTCAGTCGATCAACCACCGTAAAGGGAATGTATTTCTTCTGAATGAGGGAGTAAGCTTGTCGTTGCCCCTTGATGCAGTCCTGCAACGTCTCGCAGCCTCCGGAGAGGGGTGGAATTCAAAAGGACGTTCCGGAAGACTGGCACGCACTCTGAACGTAATGAATTCCACACGCGTATCCGGGTACGTGCGTCCGTACAGCCGTTTGTAGGTCTGATCGAAAAGGTCTCGAATTTCATGCTCTTGCCATTGATTGAAAGCCTTGTTGGCGATGGGCAGATTCGTTTCCGCTCCCTGGCCCACAAAGCGCATGTCAATGGAACGCGCGAAGTTGATGCCTTCCACCTGACCGCTTTGCTTAAGGATGGTCGAAGCTTCATTTTCCAGATCTGCAAAGAGCTTTTCGATACTGTTGAAGTCCGCGTCATCCAGAGCGACCCGGTGACTGCGAACCAGATCGAAAGCCACGGGCGCAGTGAAAAAGCCTAACGCCGAACCAACACCAGCCAACGGCGGAACGATCAGCCGGGGAGCCCCGATTTTGCGAGCCAGCCCGTAAGCGTGTACCGGTCCGGCGCCGCCAAAGGCGGCCACGGTAATGGTATTGGGGTTGCCCCCTTTTTCCGCAATATGCGTCTTGGCAGCCGCTGCCATGGTTTCATTGATCAAATCGTGGATGCCGAATGCCGCCTCGGTAAGCGTAGTGTTGAGCGGTTTGGCAATTTTTTCTTCAATTGATTTGAGGGCTGCATCCAAATTCAAAGGCATGGTTCCGCCAAGAAAATAGTTGGGGTCCAGATAGCCAAGAATTAAGTCGGCGTCGGTGACCGTGGGGTTCTCTCCGCCCAGGTCGTAACTGGCGGGCCCAGGATCGGCTCCGGCGCTCTCCGGCCCCACCTGCAGAAGACCCATTTTGCTGATGCGGGCAATGCTGCCTCCGCCGGCACCGATTTCCATCAGATCCACCACCGGCACCTGAATGGGCAGCCCGCTGCCCTTCTTGAAACGCTGCACGCGGCCCACTTCGAAGGTTGAAACCAACCCGGCCTCGCC
Organism: uncultured delta proteobacterium; assembly: GCA_963700305.1. Lineage (GTDB taxonomy): Bacteria > Desulfobacterota > Desulfomonilia > Desulfomonilales > Desulfomonilaceae > Desulfomonile. Next base: position 636,158 of record CAVOXB010000011.1, on the reverse strand, counting down.
CTTCTGAATTAGACACGATTTGGCGGTAGTTCCTCCCATGTCGAAGCAGAAGATATCTTTGATGTTAAACATACGGCCGTAATGCTGCGAAGCAATCACCGCCGCAGTGGGACCTGATTCGATGATGCGTACCGGAAATTCGCAGGCTGTGGCTACGGTGGTAATGCTGCCGCTGGACAGCATGATATACAGCTTACCGCCAAAACCGAGTGATTGCAGACGGGAGGAGAGTTTCTGAAGGTATTTGACCGTAATCGGTTTGACATAGGCATTGGTGGCGGTGGTGCAGGTTCGCTCGTACTCTCGGATTTGGGGCAGTACTTCGTAGGATGCGGATACTGACAAGTCCGGTGCCAACTCGTTGACCAACGCCTTAATCATTGCCTCGTGTATGGGATTTTCGTAGGAATTGATCAAACAGATCGCCAAAGATTCCACGCCTGCACTCTGAAGAGAATGCACAACCTGCTTGACTTCTTCGGAGTTCAACGGACGCAGGACCCGACCGTCGCTGGCGAGCCGTTCATCCACTTCAGCCCGCAAAGGACGCGAAACCAGAGGCTGAGGGTATTCGGAAAAAATGTCGTACGCATCGTAGCGGATTTCACGCCCAAGCTCCAAGATGTCTCTGAATCCTTTGGTGGTTATCAACCCGGTACGAGCGCCTTTCCGCTCAATAATGGCGTTAATGACCAACGTGGTGCCGTGGATGATCTCAGCTACCTCCGGCATGAATCCAGGTGTTTGCTTTTCGAGTCCTCTTATGCCGGTTTCTACAGCATCCGATGGGTCTGACGGCGTGGTCAAGCATTTGTAGATCGAAAACGTGCCGGTTTCATCGTTGACGAGCACAAAATCGGTAAACGTGCCGCCAATATCGCAACCTAAGCGAAATGCTCTGTCTTTCATGACATCTCCGATGCTGACCTAGACACAATGGACTGACAACTGCAGCGACCCTCGAACCCCAAAGCCTTAGAATAAGCGAGGTTCATTCCACTCTCCGAAAACATCCCTGAAAACACCGGCCATCTCGCCAACCGTGGCGTAGGCTCGGCAGCAATCCACCAGGGCGGGCATGACGTTGGTAGCCTCTTGACTGACTTTTTCCAGCTTTTTGAGCGAACGCGTGACCTCTCGGTTGTCGCGGGTTCGCCGCAGGGCCTTCAATCTTGCGATTTGCGTATCCGCCGACGAATCGTCGTATTGGTGCAATTCCACATCCGGTTGTTCGCCTTCCGTATATTTGTTAACACCGACTTTAATGACTTCTCCGCTTTGAAGGCTTTTTTCAAAGTCGTAGGCCTGCTTGGCCACCTCGCGCTGGATGTAGCCGGTGGAAACAGCATGCACCATTCCGCCTATTTCTTGAACCCGCCGCATTTCTGCCTTGATTTTGCCTTCCATCTCCTTGGTAAGGGTTTCGATAAAATACGAGCCTGCCAGCGGATCAACCGTGTCCCGTAAGCCCACTTCTTCCATCAGGATCTCAAGGGTTCGCAGCGACAGTAACGCAGCCCTTGGGGTCGGAATCGTAAACGCTTCGTCAAAAGAGCACAGAGCAGTTGTTTGAGCACCACTGAGGGCTGCCGCCAAGGCATAATAGGCGCCACGGATAATGTTGTTTTCCGGCTGTTCCTTGGTCAATCCGCTGCCGCCGCCGCCGAACAGGCCCCGCAGAAATAGGTTCTTCTTATCTGCTACGCCGTATTCTTCCTTGAGCAACTTGGCCCACAGTTTGCGAGCGGCTCGAAATTTGGCAATTTGTTCCCACAGGTTGCCGTACACATTCAGGTTGAAGGAAAAACGGCCAACAAAATCATCAGGAGAAAGGCCCCGCCCCACCAAATTATCTATGTAGGCCTTTGCAATCTCAAAAGCATACGCAACTTCTTGTATGGAGTAGCTCCGGACTCACGTATGTGATAGCCGCAAATGCTGACAGGATTACAGCGGGGGAGTTCTTTGACCGAATACTCTATGGTATCGCATACCAATCGCACCCCCGGTTCCACCGGGAAAATCCATGCCCCCCGACCGATCATCTCCTTGAGAATATCGTTTTGCGGCGTGGCACTGATTTTCTCTTTGGGGTAGCCGAACTTCTCCGCAGTGGCTTGGTACATGGCCAGCATAATGCTTGCCACGGCATTGATCGTCAGACCTGAGCCAATGCGGTCGAATTGGATATCCTGAAACGCGATCTCGAAGTCCTGGAGTGAATCGACTGACATGCCAACCCGGCCCACTTCACCCTCGGCGCGGGGACTATCGGAATCATACCCCATCTGCGTAGGAAGATCGAAGGCCACGTTCAGCCCGTTTTGCCCATGAGCGATCATATACTTGAAACGTTGGTTGGTGTCCTCGGGGGTTCCGAACCCGGTATATTGACGTGTTGTCCAGGCCCGAGAGCGATACCCCTGGGGATGGATACTCCGTGTAAACGGGAACTGCCCGGGATCGCCTAAATCCTTCTCATAGTCGAAGCCCACAGCCTCAAGATCTTGAGGTCCATAGACCGGTTTCACTTTGATACCGGACTGGTAGATTACTTCTTCAATGGCATCTTTATCGTTTTTCTTGTATTTTGCTACGCCCATCGATTGCCTCCCTTAAAACCACGACTGAATCGACTCGACGATGGTATCAAACCGGGTGCCCCCGGGAAAAACCCCTTTGGCTCCGATTTCCTCCAATTTCGGGATGTCGTCTTTGGATATGACACCACCGACCACCACGTGGATATCAGTCAGATCTTTCTCCTTCAGGCTTTCCATCAGCCGCTTACAAATGGGTAGATGCGCTCCGGACATAATGCTTAGGCCGATGACATCGACCGATTCCTGCATTGCGATTGCAACTATTTCATCGATGCTCCGATGGAGCCCGGAATAGATTACTTCCATACCGGCGTCACGTAGCGCCAGGGACACTACCTTGGCGCCGCGATCGTGGCCGTCCAGTCCTGGCTTGGCAATGAGGACGCGAATTCTCTTTCCTTGCATGGTCTCTTCCTTTCAGTCAGCCAAAAAACAGGAGTATGTCGTAAAGCCGGTTGCAAGTGCGCAAACCTGCAAGCGGCCCGACCAGTCAAAACCGGGTTTTCCCATGAGACTGACTTTCCTGTATCCCGGCTTGAACACCACTCTGTTCTGCCTCCAATTCTCTTAGTCTGTGCGGTGATGCGTCCCGAAGTTTCGTATTCCCAAAAGGCCCTTAAGCCAAATCGCGTTGTTCTTGGTCGTATTGGCGAAGGACTGCCGACTGACCTCGCAGAATATGTTCCCTGACCAGTTTTTCCACCTCTTCTGCCCGTCGTTCCTGCATCAAGACCAGCATGTCGCTGTGGTCCTTGTGGCTAGCCCTGGCCAGAGTTTTGCTTTTGAGAATAATCTCGCGAAAACGAAGGATTTGCTCCTTAAGATCGTTGATCATTTTGATTAGCTTGGGACTGCCGCTCAGAGCGTAGATCATATTGTGCAAGTCGGTGTTGATTTTGAGTAACGCTTTCAAGTCATCTTTTTCGAGGTGCTTTCGGAACAGCTCGTTTTTGCGAATCAAGGGCTTCAGTTGCTCTGGCGTATGCCTCACCGAGGCCATCCGCGCTGCATACCCTTCCAGCACCGCACGAATACCGAAACACTCTTCAATATCCTCCCGCGTCAACCCGGTCACGGCAAAACCGCTGTGAGCCTGTTTTATTAACAGGCCTTCACGTTCCAGCTTGTGAATTGCCTCGCGAACAGGAGTGCGGCTGACTCCCATAGTCTCGGCAATGCGAGTTTCCACCATACGGCTGCCTGGAGGAATATCCCCGCGGATAATGGCCTGCTTCAAATGTTCAAATATATGCTCTCCTGCAGATTTTCTATCGCCCAGCGGCCTCAAGGCATCCGCGAAGCTCTCGATCTTGCCAGACATCAATTCGTGCTGCCTCCTTCGCCTATCAACGGACACCCCAGTAGTTGTTTCAAGCCTGATAGCCACATTGCGAAATTAGACTCCGGCCCAGCGGGCGATGTTGCTTTGCAGCACTTCATGCGTGCCTCCACCACTGAGCAGGAAGCGTGTGTCACGGAAGTACCGTTGAGCCGTGTACTCCATGGAATAGCCATAGCCTGCGAAAATCGCGCGTGCACTCGTCTGCTGCAGTGCAAGCGGCTTCAGTGGCAAAATATTTTGCCATGGTCGCTTCCTTGAGGGCGTCTCTCCCGGCGTCTACCATAGCCGCGGCCTTATAAGTCAACAGCTTTGAAGCCTCTAGATTGGTTAACATGTTGGCAATTTTCGCCTGGATGAGCTGGAATTTGCCGATGGTTTGGCCGGAGGCTACCCGTTCGTTGGCGTACTTGATGGAATCGTCCAGGGCCGCTCGCTGCAACCCAATGGCCAAGGCGGCTGTCATGGCCCGAATCTCGGCGATAATTTTGAGGAACGCATTCAGCCCCTCGCCTTCTGGTGTCAACCGATATTCTTTAGGAATGAAAACGTCCTTAAAGGCCACTTCGCAGATGGGCGTGGTGCGCGTACCTAAGCACTCAAAGCGAGGGCTGATCGAAACACCGGCTAAATGCCGGGGCACAAAAAAATACCCTATCCCGCGCAGCCTTTTCTTCGGATCGGTCTGGCACATGACCGTGTAAAAACTGGCTTCGGGGCCGTCTGTGACCCAAGTCTTCATGCCGTTGATCAGATATCCGCCTTCGACTTCGGTGGCCCGCGTGGTAATGGCACCCAGATCTGACCCCGCATCGGGCTCGGTCATGCAGAAACAGCCTATTTTCTCACCCCGCATTGCAGGCAAGAAGTATTCCTCACGCATCGCGTCTGTCCCGTGGTGAAACAGAAAATTGGTGCCCATCAGACATTGCATGGCCGTGATAGAGGCCACGCTCACGAGGCCTCTCGCAAGTTCTTCACAGATAATGCGGTACAAGGTCGTATTCCCGCCAGCGCCACCCTTTTTGACCGGATAGCGAATTCCAAAAATCCCCATTTTTGCCAATTTTTGAAATATTTCTCTCGGAAATTCAGCCTCTTTATCCAGCTTTTGGGCTATGGGAATGATTTCCGTGTCAACAAATCGCGCTATAGTCTTGCGAATGAGCTCTTCTGGATTTGATCTGATCATTACGGAGATCCTTTTACGTGAGGCGCTCTATAGGTCGCTTGGAGCCGTTTGCGTCCCTCTATCATGGAACGCCGAGCCAGTGCTGAAAATCATTGGAACTGCTCTCATCGTGCTTTTTTGAGCAGCATTGTCCCACGCAACAGCCTTCTAATCGCACATGATCTGGCAGACTGCTTGCAGCTGTTTGGTCAACTCAGGAACGACGTCGAACAAGTCCCCGACAATCCCCCAATCTGCCACCTTAAAGATCGGGGCGTAAGGGTCTTTGTTTATGGCGACGATGAATTTGGAATCCATCATTCCAGCCCGATGCTGAATGGCCCCGGAGAGACCACAGGCAATATAGAGATCCGGCCGGACCGTCATGCCAGTCTGGCCGACTTGCCTTGAAACAGGGATCCAACCTTCCTCGAAAGCGACGCGGGTGCCGGCGAGTTCCGCACCGATTGCTGAAGCCAGCTCGCCCAGTAGCTCGAATCCTGCAGCGTCAATGACGCCCCTTCCGCCAGCTACGATGACCTTTGCTTCGGATAGATCCACATGTGTCTTTGGCTCTTTGACTATCTCGAGGATCTTGGTACCGATTTGTTCTTCACTCAGTTTAGTAACATGACGAACTACAGTACCTTCTTTGTCCGGAGTAGGGATTACTTCCATGACACCCGGCCTGACAGTGGCCATTTGGGGTCGTGAAAATCGGTTCGCGATGGTTGCCATAACATTGCCGCCAAAAGCCGGCCGAGTCTGCAAGAGGATACCTTCATCGGAGTCGATGGAAAGCTCGGTGCAGTCTGCTGTCAGCCCCGAACCTACGCATCTGGACACCCTCGGCGCGAGATCGCGGCCGATATGCGTCGCGCCAATGAGCAAAATATTAGGCTTGTGAACAGCAACGAGTTCCTGAAAAACGCTAGCGTACGCCTCAGTGCGGTAGTCTCTTAGAATCGCATTTTCGACCAGATAGACCGTATCGGCTCCGAACTGGATGAGCGTTCTAGCGAGGCCGGACACCTGGTCTCCGATCAAGACTGCAGTCACTTTGTGATTCAATTCCTTGGCCAATTCTTGGGCCTTGCCCAACAATTCCACGGAAACTCGATTCAGTTGGCCTCCGCGTTGCTCCGCGAAAACCCAAACGCCCTTGCGATCGCTGAAATCCGGTATTGCCTTGGGTTGCGCATCGGTGAGGATCGCCTTATTGCGGCATGCATCCATGCATGCGCCGCAAGACGTACAGCGATCTCCGATGTAAGCCTTGCCATCTTTTATTTCCATGGCATCATAGGGGCAGGCTCGCGTGCAACGGCGACATCCGTCACAAAGATCGATTTCAACCCAGATTGCCATAATCACCTCGTGGGTTCATGAGCATTGCCTTTACCGAAGTTCGCTGCTGTTCCGGGAAAAACCCGACTTCGTCGGTCGGAATCATTCGGTTCCGGGCGCTCATATCAGCTTGTTTTCTTTGAACTGTGCGACGAGGTTTTGCACAACGTCGGACGTGCTGCCCTCCAAGATTTTACCCTGGCGCTCGAATTTAGGGGCAAAGGTTCTCATGACCTGGGTAAGAGACCCGTCCAGGCCGATCTCGGCCGTGGTTACCTTGATGTCCGCGGCATTCCAAATCTTGATAGGGGCTTTTTCGCGACAGGCCAGGAGCAGCCTGGAAACGAGCGGGTAACGCGGTCTTTTTGTACCTGGGATAATGGTCAGGAGGGCAGGCAACCTGCATTGGATTCTCTCGTAGCCATCTTCAAGCCGGCGCTTTGCCACCACGTAATCTGCGTTGACTGCCTCGATATCGAAAACATAAGTCACTTGGGGCAAACCCAAAAAGTCCGCCACTTGAGGGCCGACCTGGGCTGTGTCACCGTCGATGGCTTGGCGACCGGCCAATATGAGATCAAAATCCCCGATGTGTTGAATGGCTTTGCCAAGTGTATGGGAGGTCGCCCACGTGTCTGCACCAGCGAAGGCCCGATCCGAAAGCAAGACGGCCTTATCCGCACCCATTCCCATCGCTTCGGACAGGGCGTCGATTGCCTGGGGCGGGCCCATGGTCAGAACCGTTATCGTGGCCCCTTGAGCCTCTTTCAATGTGACCGCTGCTTCCAGAGCGTGCAGGTCGTCGGGGTTGATTATTGTTTCAATGCCTTCACGAACTAGGTTGCCACTCTTGGGGTCGAGTTTTACCTCGGTGGTGTTGGGAACCTGTTTGATTAACACAATGATGTTCATAAGGTTATCTTTCTGGCGTGGCCGTGCCTACTCTTGACAGCGCTTCCCAGAGCTAGATGACGCCCTCTGCGTTGAGCTTGGCGATATCTTTGTCCGAAAGACCCAATCGCCCGTAATACTCGAGGTTGTGTTCCCCAAAACGTGGCGGAAATGTCATTTGGCGCCCGCTGCTTTCGAGAAAGGAAGTCATATTCGGCGGCGGCGCAAGCGTGATGGTCGTTTTGGTTTTGGGATCGTGAGTAGAGAGCAGCTGTCGTTTAACAAGAGGATCGGCGATGGCTTCCCCGATCGATTTGATCTTGCTCACTGGCACGGTTATTGACGTGAAGAATTCAATCAGCGCTTCGGAGGTGTGTTCGCGGGTAATGGCACTCAAGGCAGCATTCAAATTCGCAACGTCTTTGATCCGCCCCATATTCTTTTCATATTGCGGCTTGTCAAGAGAGCTGAAAAGCTCCTGAGAAACCATGGCCTTCCATTGGCGGTCGTTGCCCACTGCCAGATAGATAAATCCGTTCTTCGTCTGATAAACCGAAACAGGGGCGAAGAATTCGTGGGTGTTGCCTCTGCGGGTAATACTTTTTTCAAAAGAGGCTGTCATCGTGATGGGGACTGTCAGCCACGAAACCGACGATTCAAACATGGACAAGTCGATGCGGGCGCCTTGGCCTGAGACGGCCCGATTGAAAAGGGCTTTCATCAACAGGCCGTAAGCATGTTCGCTTGTACCCATGTCCGGTAGCGGAATGCCCAGCACTTGAGGATCACCGTCCGGTTCGCCTGTAAGCTCCATGAGTCCGGAACGGGCTTGAAGAATGGGATCGTACGCCCCTTCGTTGCTGTCCGGGCCAAAACCGGTTACGCCCATCCATATAATATCTTCCTTTGCAGCCTTGAGGGTCTCGTAGTCAATACCGAGCTTCTGATAATTCTTTGGGAGCTGATTGGTAACGAAGATATCAACATCCAATTGTTTGATTAAGTCCTGCAAGAGCTCCTGCCCTTTGGGGTGTGCAAGGTTGAGGGTCAAGTCCTTCTTTCCCGCGTTAATGCAGAGAAAATAGGCATTCATGCGTTCTTCATTTAGAACGTTGTCCCCGATCATGCGGTTGGGGTCGCCGTAAACCGGATGCTCCAGGCGGATAACCTCCATTCCGTCCATAGCTAACCGGTAGGTGAGGTATGGCACGACCGTTGCCTGTTCCAGGGACAGGACTTTTATATTGCTGAGAACTTCCATACCTTTCTCCTCGATTTGCCAGCCGTTCGGAACGGTGCTGGGAATGATCAGCTCCATCGGAAAAAACTTGACGGTGGATACGGTACACTGTATACAGTGCACTAACCCTGCTACCATGTCTTACGACCCTGTGTCAAGTTTTTTTGTCGAGAGGGAGCATTCGTTGAAAGTCAAAGAGATAGACCACATCTGTTTTGCTGTCAGGAGTGTCGAGGAGGCCCGCAAGGTCTACGAAGGGACTTTGGGACTGGAACCGGCATGTGAGTACGTCGCTCCGAAAGAATCCATACGAGTTGTCCGCTATTACGTGGGAAGCGTAGCCGTGGAGATCATGGAACCGACCGACGCAACCTGCGACGTGGCGCGATTCCTGGAAAGCCGGGGCGAGGGACTTTTTCTCGTCTCGTACCGGGTAGACAACGTAGAACAGGCCCTTGATGAACTGCACCTCGCGGGTCGGAGGACCATCGATCGCAAGCCCCGCTGCCTGATGGGGAATAGGTACGCTTTCATCGATCCCCCAGGCGCGCTGCACGGGGTCCTCACCGAGATACTAGACGGGGAGTTCATCAATCCTACTCGTGAGCAGGAGCCGGAGAGAGCCCATTGAATCTGAAACTGGCCCAAAATTGCTTTCGGATTGTCAATCGTTGCACGATCCATACCTGTCAGGCAGCGAAGTCCCCTTTTTATTTGGAAGACCTGTGCGTCTGCCCTTGGACGGACACACGGGTCCGCCCCTGCAAAAAATTATGGCGAAATTGTGCCACGATTTGATGCCAACCGTGAGTTTTGAGACAATCTCGCGGGCTCCAGGCTGAAAGGCGCCTGAAGGAACGAGCCGATGGCAATTCGGAGTGCCAGAGACCAACATCGAACGGTTAATCACAGGTCCGCAAGTCCACGAAACGAGTAGCCGCGGAATAATTCACGAATATAAAGGAGGAACAAAATATGCGCGCATTGGTATTAGGCGGAGCCGGCGGTATGGGTCAGGGCGTTGCCCGGGACCTGATAAAACAACAACAGATCACAGGCGTTGTCCTGGGCGATTTATACCCGGACCCGGAAAGATTGGCACCGAAATTACGCGAAAGTGAAAAGGTAAACCTGATCAAGATGGATGTGAATGATCATGGCGGTATGGTGAATACATTCAAAGAAATTGATGTTGTGATTAACTGCGCAGGTCCCTTTTACAAGACTGCCGTGCCTGTAGCAAGAGCTGCTGTTGACGCAAAGGTAAACTATATTGATATCTGTGATGACTATGAGGGAACCGAGATTCTTTTTAATTCTGAGATTGACAAAATGGCCAGAGAAGCGGGCATCACGGTTCTTACAGGCATGGGCTCTGACCCTGGAACCAATAATGTTCTTGTGAAATGGTACGCAGACCGTCTGGACAGCGTCGAAGAGATTTACCTCTACTGGGTAGTGAGCATTGCCGAACTTGCGGGAGCGGCATGGGACCACAGCCTTCACATGACCCTCGGGAAGGTTCCGCAATATCTCAACGGTGAACTGGTCCATGTGGAAGGTGGGACCGAAGTAGTGGCAGTGGAGTTCCTGGAACCCCTTGGCACCTGCAATATGCGCTACGTGGGCCACCCGCAGCCTTTGACCATCCCCAAGTACATCAAAGGGGTCAAAAACGTGATAATCAAGGGCGCTCTCATACCCCAATGGGTGGATGAACTGATAAAACAACAGAAAGACACCGGCTTTTTAGGCCAAGAGCCCATTGATATCAAAGGGACCAGGATAACACCTTACGACCTTGCGTTGAAGCTCTGGGAGACCATTCCAGAAGGAAGGGATAACGGCCCCCAGTCTTCGGGTCTTAAGGTCATTGTCAAAGGGGAAAGAGACGGCAAGAAGGTCACCTATACAGCCGACATGGCAGGAAGGATGGCCCCTGGGACAGGACTTCCCGCAGCCATTGCAGCGCTCATGATGGATGCAGGTGATGTGACCGAAAAAGGAGTTGTGGCCCCTGAAGGCTGCATCGATCCGGCCAAATTTCTTGCGGCATTTTTAAAAAGAGGCGCAAGAATTCATCAGACAGAAACAATTTCGTCATTGGTTCACGTTTAGCACGGGACAGGGAGACTTTCTATGAAAGAGATAGAAAAACTGAACATCACCAAAAGCCGGGAACTGTTTGAAGAGGCAACAGGGCTGATACCGGGAGGGGTTTTGGGCGCCAGAAAACCGGCCGATTTTATCGATGGAGAATATCCCATCTTTCTTGAAACCGGCAAAGGCTGTCGCCTCACCGACGTTGACGGCAATGAATTTATTGATTTTCTCTGCGGTTACGGCCCTATCATCCTGGGTTACCGTGAAGAAGAAGTGGATGAAGCGGTTTACAAACAGATAAAAGAGAAAGGATTCTGTTTCACCCTCACACAAAAATACCAGAACATGCTGGCTAGAAAGCTGACTGAGCTCGTGCCCTCTTCTGAGATGAGCATTTTTTTGAAAACAGGCTCTGATGCAACCACCGCAAGCATTCGTATTGCAAGAGCCTATACAAATAAACTCAAGGTGATGCGCTGCGGCTACCATGGCTGGCATGACTGGTGTGTTGAAATGAAAGGCGGGGTTCCGCCAAAATTCTACGAAGATGTTTTTGAATTTCAATACAATAGCCTTGACCAACTGGTAGACCTGATGGCGACCCATGGTGACGAGACCGCTGCCATCATCATGACGCCGTTCGGCCATCCCAACCACCAGGAAATGCAGGTCCCAAGACCAGGGTTTCTTGAAGGCGTAAGAGAGATTGCTGACAGGTATGGCGCTGTATTGATCTATGATGAGATCCGTACAGGTTTCAGGCTTTCGATGGGCGGCGCCCAGAAACTCTATGGTGTCACTCCTGACCTGAGTGTTCTTGGAAAAGCAATCGCCAACGGATATCCCATCTCTGTTGTGACCGGGAAAAAGGATGTCATGATGGCCGCTGCCCACAAGCTCTTTATTTCCTCAACCTTTTTTCCAAACAGCGAAGGCTTTGTTGCCGCGCTCAAGACCATAGAAATCCTTGAGCGGGACAATGTGCTTGCCAACATCTGGGAAAAAGGCGAAAGATTCCTGAAAAAACTCCAGGCGATGATTGACAAACATAATGTTGGAGCTGAGCTGACCGGAGTGGCCCCCATGTTCTACATCACCTTTAAGAAGGAAGAGACAGGCGCTCACAAAGGCAAACGTAAGGATTTTTACACCCAACTCATCCGCAGGGGGTTCTTTTTCTCACCTTACCATCACGCCTATATCAGCTTTCGGCACGCTGAAGACGATTTGGCAGTCACTTTGAGTGCAATTGATGAATCCTTGGCGTTTCTAAAGGGAAAATAGGCCCTTCGCGTAAGTGCTGACCATGGCTGTACACTGAACAAGGACATGATTTCCTGCATTCTTCGGTTTTTCGAGAAACCTGAGAACGCGAGGAGGTCATGTCCACGACTATTCCCAACCAATGCTTTGGAGTTATTAGGGCAAACCCAACCACTTGCCACCTCCTACATCTGAGTCCGGATGTAGCCACAAAAAACTTGACAGAGGGCCGTAAGTATGTTGATGTTGCAACAGGTGAGTAAACTTCACTCACCTCCCTCTATGTCCTACGTGTGGTCCTATGGTGACCGCCACCGCATCAGGTGGTGGATACACCGGACTGGCAGAAGAACGTATAAAGAAACGGAATTGTTCACTTGTCAAAAAAAGCACTGTCATTGCGAGGGCGTAAGCCCGTGGCAATCTCCCAACCGGCAGGAATAGATTGCTTCGTCGTTTTACTCCTCGCAATGACACCGGTCTCACACCCCGATTCTTTGGTAACGGCACAATTCCGTAAAGAAGAACTTGCAGCTAATTTAGGGCCCCCTAAACGGACTCGCTGTCCGCGAAACCATTCACCGTTCGTGATGTGATGTGAGGACCCGTAAAGAACCACAGAAGCTATTTACATTCTAGATAGGAGGAGGTTTAACCATGCATCTCGGAGGACTCGTCGCACGAAACAAGCGCACTGTTCCCGACAAGGAAGGTATCATCTATCAGGATAAACGCTATACCTGGGCGGAGGTGGATGACCGGGTCAACGCGGTTGCCAACGCTCTCATTAAGGCAGGGGTTGAGCAAGGTGACAAAGTTGCCATGTGGATGTTCAATTCGGATCTATTTGTCATCGCCTTTTATGGCATTGTTAAAGCCGGTGCCGTTGCCGTACCTGTCAACTTCCGTCTGGCACCCCCTGAAGCCGAGTACATTTTCGATAATTGCGATGCTGCCTGCATGATCTTTGATGACGTTTTCGAGCCTGCGGTTAGCGAAATGAAAGGTCGGCTGGGCAAGATTAAGCACTTCATATCAGCCGGTTCAGGCAGGTTCACCGGATTCGGCGCCATTGAAGAGATGATGGCTTCCGGCGATTCGTCCGATCCCAATATTGAAGTGGACGAGCACTCCGAAAGTGAAATCATATACACGTCGGGGACGACCGGGAGGCCCAAAGGGGCGGTGCTCGTGCATCATAACCAGATCGTACTGACCACCACCGTCTGTTCTCTGTATGCACTCAATCCGAACGATCGTATTCTGCACATAGCCCCTCTGTTCCATTCAGCCGAACTGAACCTGTACCTCAATCCCGGGACGTACATGGGAGCGACCCATGTTATCATGAAGGACTTCATCCCCAATCAGGTGTTGGCAACAATAGAAAGGGAGAAGATTACACAGTTCTTCGGCGCCCCCATTATGTACTTGGCAATGATGAGCACTCCGAATTTCGACGAGTACCGATCTATCCTCAGTACCGGTTCTTTGGGTATGGCGCGGCACCGATGGCAGCGGAGTCCGTTAGGAAGGCGATCAGTAAATTCAAGACCAGCAATTTCTTCTGCCTATGCGGTCTGACCGAGGGTGGCCCGGGAGGGATTGCTCTTTACCCCACGGACCAGATACGCAAGGCTGGTGCAGGCGGCAAGTATATCGTCAACATGGAAACCAGACTAGTCGACGAGAAAGACAACACAATCACTGAACCTGGTGTAGTCGGCGAACTGGTCATAAAGGGCGAGACCACTATGAAAGAATACTATAAGAATCCGCAGGCCACAGCAGAAACCATTAGGAATGGTTGGGTCCATTCGGGAGACCTGGGCGTAATGGATGACGAAGGGTATATTACCCTGGTCGACCGGAAAAAGGACATGATCATAACTGGCGGGGAAAACGTGTATTCCAAAGAGGTTGAAGATGCCCTCTTCGAGCATCCAAATGTTAGCATGGCTGTTGTCATAGGCGTTCCCCACCCGACCTGGGGAGAAACTGTGATGGCCGTAGCCACATTGGCTCCTGAAAAACAGCTTACAATTGAAGAACTGAGGGGATTTCTCAAGACTCGTTTGGCGGATTACAAGATCCCACGGCTGTTGGAGATAGTGGAGGCTTTGCCGGTCAACGTTTCCGGGAAGGTGATGAAGTACCAGCTCAGGGAACAGTTCAAGGACCGAGCCGCTGCCTTACGAACATAGCGCAGGCGCTCAGTCACGAGTCAGTAATCCGTTGGGAATCAACAGATAACCGCGATAGTGAACGGATTTGGTAAGCGTTCAGCACGACGGCCGACATAAGTAGGGTCCGGGGAGATTTCTTCGGTATGCGTTTATCGAGTCGACCAGGAAATGGAAGGCATTCCGTATCTGACGGATGCGGGATCTTTCAGCAGTTAGGAGTCGAGCGGTGAGGAGTTCCCCTTCTTCGGACTGATTACCGAAGCAGATTTTCCGCCACTGGACGGCAGGACGTATTCCCCTCTCTGCTGCGTTGTTGGTGGCTTCAACGCATTCGTGTTCGAGAAAGGTGAACAGTCCATGCCAGTGCTTGAGCAGGCTTTTTGCCGTCTTGGCCACATCGAAGTCGGAGCTGGTGCAGTACATCTACTTTTTCTCCCAGTCTCCAGCTTGACAAACTCGGTCTTCTGCTGCTATCAGGGTTTCTTACTCGGAAGCTTTTTCGCCTCGAAGAACTTCTCCTGAACTCCGACGCGCGCCGTGATTTTGAGCGTACCCGGACGGGCCGCCACCGGAGATTTTCCAGGTCGTGCGCAGCGGAGAAATCGGTCCCTTGACCAAGGTGGAAAACACCACGACGAACGGCGTGTATACTTGTTGTCCTCTGGTAGGTGAGACTTGTGGGACACCAGGCGGTTGAGAAGTGCATCATGTTGTTCAATTCACCAGAGTTCATTTTCTTCTTCTTACCTGTCACTCTGTTGGGCCTGTTCGTCCTGGCGAAAGTGGCATCCCGCTCGCTGGTGGTGGGATGGTTGATTGCCGCGAATCTGTTCTTCTACGGATGGTGGAACCCGCCCTACTTACTGCTGCTGGTTACCTCCGTTCTGTTCAATTTCAGCATCGGCAAATCCCAGGGCAACCTAAGGCCTTGTTTCCCCTGCGAGATGGTAACAAAGGGCTGTCCCCGATCCGGGATCATGAGGAATTGCAGCCATGACGCGCAACACCATTAAGGATCTCATTCGAATCACAATTCCCGTCCTACTTGGCATTACATTACTTCTAGAGATATTCTTTAGGTTGATAATCCCTGCCGCCGAGGCTCCATGGTGTTATTACGACGAATCATATAAGATACTGCGCTATGAGTCAGGACCAAAACAAGGGACCTTCACGATAGGATCATTGGCGCAACAGAGAGCAAAATGGCGTATCAATAATAGTGGATGGAACAGCGAAATAGATTATCGGACAAGAGAGCGAGGCAAGCCGCTCATGGCAATCATAGGAGATTCCTACGTCGAAGCCTTACAAGTTGATGTGGACAAGAGCGTTACTGCAATCTTGAGACGCAAACTAGAAGATAAGTTCGATGTCTACAGTTTCGGAGTAGCAGGTATGGCACTTTCCGATTACTTGCAAATGGCCAGATATGTCCGGAAGGAGTTTCGCCCTGCAATTATGATAATAAATGTTGTCCATAATGACTTCGATGAAAGCCTTTGTTCCGTGAAGTCAAGTTCCGGACATATGTGTATTGAGGTTGCCGGCGACACAATGAAAGAAACTGCGCCATTACCGTATCAACCATCGACAATCAGGCGAATCATGAGCAAATCAGCCCTTGTAAGGTATCTTTACAATAATCTCAAACTTTGGCGTGTGCCGTGGATATATCTGTTGGGGAAGCATGACCAGGGGACTACCTACTCCGCAAACATTAATGTCCAGTCACTCGACCAAATCAAAGGCGAGATAGAAGTGGCTTGTAATGCTATTGTAGCCAAATTTGATGAGGAAAACAGGGATACCAAGATGATGTTCGTAATTGATGCGCCAAGGGAAGATATATACTTGGAAAAGCAAGAAGAGAGCAGAGTGGTGTGGATGAATAAACTTCTGGAAGCCGCATGTCATCGTAATGGCGTGCCTTTCTTAGATCTTACGCATCCGTTTGCGGCTTACCACAAGAACTATGGAATGAAATTTGAGACTCAGTGGGATTACCATTGGAATGAGGTAGGACATCGAGTGGCCGGTGAGGCCATGTATGCGAAGATGAGGGCAATGGGCTGGTTACACTGATTGGTCAATTGGAGAGTGGCAAGTTCCCTCTTTCGACCAGGGACCATTTCCCTCAACCCTAATTCATTGGAACGGAGTAACAACAATAGAGACAGAGACATGCAAACTAACCACGGTGTCAAGTGTGTCCAATAGCAAGCATAAATCGGGACAGGCAGTAAAGAATGGATGCAGCCGGAAATAAGGGATCAAGCATATTTGTGACTCTTGCCGGCATAATGTGCGGCACCGTTCTTTTTTGGGTGGTCGCCGTGAGCGTCCGGGATATAGACTTCGATGAGGTGGGACTGGGGCCTAACACTGTTAATCGTCTGGCCTATTTTCAAGGCGAACAAGTCTCTGTCTTCGGGGATGACCTTCCCAAAATGTTTTCAGCGTGCCGAAGGTTCAAGTCGGAGGGTAGGCGAATTGTGCTCTGGCTCGGTGCTTCGCAGCTCCAAATGATCAATCAAGTTAGGCAAGGAGACGATCTCGCAGTAGTATACGCTAATCAGGCTGCCCAAAAGCGGGAAGCCGGTTTGGCATACCTTCAAATGTCTCGCCCTCTCGCAAGTTTGAACGATTTGCTTGGCCTTTATGTGTGTTTTGTCGAGGCCGGATATGTTCCGGACTTTGTAATCGTCGCCGTTGTGTATAACGACCTGCGCCACAGAGCAATGCAGGATAATGTCGTTCAGCTCCTACAGGAAATCCCTACGGATCTTGTGCGTGTAGGGGGCACAGGGATGCAGCATCTGGTGAAGGCCAGGGAGAAACTGCTGCAATCCACTGCCAGTAACCGCAACGCGGCTGACCAGACCCCTCAGGACCAAATGGAACAGCAGGTGGTTGCTTCCCTGGAACGGTTCTGGCACCCTTACGGCCTGCGTGACAGGGTTGAGGCACAGCTAAGGGCCATTTGTTGGGGGTTGTACAACAACACTTTGAAACGGCTGCTGAGGCGATCGGTCGGAGCAAGACGAGTCGATCCAATCCCGGCTGACAGCCAGAGCTGGAATGTTGCGGCACTGAATTCTTTGATAGCGCTCCTTCACGAGAAGAGAATTCCTCTCCTGGTTTACAAGCCGCCCCACCTTCCGGGAGAGACTACCTTTTATAGTGACAAGCGGGCGGCCTTTGACCAGTTCTTCTCTGAATTGAAGGAGATGTGCGAGCGTGAAGGAGTGGAATACGCTGATCTGGAGGATTTGGTTGACGCCAAGTTGTACGGCATCGGCATCGGTAACGATCCTGATGTGTTTCACTTTCAGGCCGAAGGTCACAGACTACTGGGAGCCAAGATCGACGGCATCTTGGCCGACCTGAAGGCGGGAAAGTAGGATGCTTTTCAATAGCTGGACGTACATTTTCTTCTTTCTTTTCGGCGCAACTCTGCATTGGGTGATTCCCCATCGTTTCAGAACAGTCTTCCTAGCCCTGGCTAGCCTGCTTTTCTACGCCATGTGGCGCTGGGAATTTTCGTTTCTGATAATATTCACAGCAAGCCTGGACTTTAGCATAGCCAGACGCATCCATATCGCCACGACCAATCGAGGCAGATTTCGATGGTTGTTGTTGAGCTTGGTTGTTCAACTGGGCCTTCTCTGTTTTTTCAAATACACCTACTTTGTTTTAGACAACATACGCTTCGTGGGCAATCTTGGCGGCATGGCGGTGCCTTCGGTCCAAGATTTAGGGGTCCACATAATACTTCCGTTAGGTATCTCCTTCTACACTTTTCACTCTATAAGCTATGTTATTGATGTTTATCGGAGAGTCATCGAGCCGTGTAATAGTTTTGCCGCATTTTTTGCGTACGTCACATTTTGGCCTCAGCTCATTGCAGGCCCGATCCTCCGTGCCCGGGAAGTAATTCCTCAACTCCAGGCACCCAGGACTTTCTCCCTCGATGAATTCAATGAGGGATTGATGCGCATACTTCTTGGCCTTTTCAAGAAGGTGGTATTGGCAGACAACATAGCCGGACTTGTGGACGAGGCATTTACTATCCCGCCTGCTACCATGTCTGCATTCGATGTTTGGGTGGCCGCATTTCTCTTTGGATTCCAGATCTATTTCGATTTCTCGGGCTATTCGGACATCGCAATCGGTTCGGCTCGAGCACTGGGGCTGCGTTTTCCGGAGAATTTCCGCTGGCCCTATATTGCGACTTCTCCGAGGGAGTTTTGGCACAGGTGGCACATATCATTGTCGTCATGGATTCGGGATTACCTTTACTTGCCATTGACAGGACAGAAATTCCGGACGACAAGCACCGATGGTCTCCTGGTCGCCACTGAAAGCAGCGGAGCGCACCGGACACGCGGGTTGTTCTTGACCTGGCTGATCATGGGTTTGTGGCATGGCTCAGCATGGACGTTTGTTGGGTGGGGACTGTACCATGCCTGCCTTGTTTTCCTGTATCGAGTATTTACGCCTTTGACAACTATTGAGCGTAGACTCCCCGTTCTTGCCTGGGCTTTGATGCTGTTTTTCTCAATGGCAGGGTGGATCATCTTTCGCTCCGAATCTGTCGGACAAGCGCTGGGTATGTTTGAAGCCATCGTCAATCCGTTCCGATACACTTTAGGAAACAGAGCAGTGAGTGGCTTTGCGTACTATATAGCCGTCTCGATGCTCTGTGTCACTACCGTAGCTTATTGGCTATCCAGGTGCCGCGACTCATTATTTTTGTACAAGCCTGTAGCGAGCGTGGTTACGTGTGTAGGAATAGCTACACTGTGGTTCCTCCTGCTTGCCTGTATGAGGACCGCGAAGAGATTTATATACTTCCAGTTCTGAACACGTTTTCAAGTCGGGTATCGTGATATTTCGCCGGGAGAGTAGGGACTGGGTCAAGATCGACTGATGCCAACCCCCCTTCGTAAAAGTAAATTTATTTCGCGTTGAGTCGCTGTTTTAATATCACCTCGTCCGATTTATGAGATGAATATGGCAAGGGTAACGAGGCCGGTAGAACATCTGGACATTGATGAGCTTGTATCGCGTATTGACAACACCAAGAACGTGTGGCGCGTCCGCAAATTATTGGTAATTTGGAACGCCACAGATGATCCTCGACCGGCAGAAGAAATAGCGATTCACTGCGGAGTGGCTCGACAGACGGTCATAACTGGATCGCCATATATGACCGTTTTGGCCTTGATGCATTACTTGGCCCCGGCAAAGGGGGTAGACGAAATCGATTAATGAATCCGGAAAAGAAAAAGAATTTTGGCATTATGCCGTTGCCAAAGAATCAAAGCCGAAGAGCAGTGACATTGAGAGGAGTGTAACGACGAAGCAATCTGCTCTTGTCGTTTGGAGATTGCCACGGGCTTTCGCCCTCGCAATTGACAATCTCTCACTTAAGTGAACGGTTACCTGTCGTGTGTCGGCCTGGGTGAGCTCGGCGACCCTCTATTCCTATGGAGTAATTTTTTTTTCGAATTGATTGGTTATTTCGGGAGTTTTACCAGCGTGAACCAGAAGTCTCCTAGGCATCTCAGGGCTCGAGTGAATTGCTCCAAATCAACGGGTTTGGTCACAAAACAGTTCGCCTGAAGCTCATAACTATTTAAAATATCTATTTTATCTTCTGAAGTAGTGAGAACGATGACTGGTATATGTTTCAGGGAAGGCTCCTGCTTGATTTCAGCCAAGACTTCTCGTCCACTTTTCTTGGGGAGGTTCAAATCTAACAGGATGAGACCGGGGGTTGGGTCTGACGTGTGGTTGCCCCTTTGATATAAGAAATCCAGCGCCTCTTCCCCGTCTTCAGCCACATGTAAATGATTACATAGCTTGCCCTCATCAAGGGCTTCTTTGATCACCAGCACGTCGACCGGATTGTCTTCAATTAGTAGGATCTCAACCGGGTCGCACTCTGAACCAGACATGATCATGTATGAATCTCCTGACCAGACATAGCGAAGTCGAATAATAATCCAACGCTCGCCAGTCACGCCCAAATTCGCTCCGGAGACGAGCCCGTCACCGACCCCAGCGTAGGTCAGAGAGCTTCCGGCTCTCTAAAAGAGGCCACAGATCTGGCCAATTCGACGATGAAACGGAGATCCTCTTCGTCCGCATACGGGACACATCTATTAGTCTCGATAGGCAATTCCTGATCGGCCAGATGTTGGGGAAGACGCGAAATTCTGGTCGCCCTGGCCAAATGTCCAGTACTTTTTCAAGAACGTCCCTAGCGAGAAGCACCACATTTTCGTATTCCGGCACCAAAACAAATTTTTCTTTTACGATTGGCGACTCCGCAGCAATTTCGTCAAGCATGGCTGCAAGCTGGTCGGTAAGAGCTCCCCACGCGGGACCTCACTTCCGCGATTCCCAGAATGCCATCCAAGGCCTGGCGCCTCTGCACATCGGTCCCCATGAGCAGTGCCTCCTCGAAGCTTTCCAGCGCCTCGAGAAAATGTTTCCGCGATAGATGGGAACGAGCTTCGATGAGCATGTCACGGGCTTCAGTCTCATCTACTGCTTCCGGATCAAAAGCCTTTTCATAGCATTTCACAGCGGCGGAAATATCGCCTTGCTCCAGAAACTCTCGTCCCTTTGCTACCAAAGCTAGTTCCTCACTTTTGAAGTTTGTCTCTATCATAGATCGCTCATTGTGTGACAAATGTCATGCATAAACCTTTGTCTGCATAAAACTGCAGATCATTAGGTCGGTTGCTCATTTTTACTAATGCATTGCTTAACATATTTGAGCCATCTTTTCAATCAGTTTTAGGCTGCGCGGTATCATTCTCGGCATTATTCCAATACAATGTCCATGTAGCCATTCCGACAATTATCGGTTGAACCCGATAGGGGAAGATGATAGGACATCAAGGGACTTGTTGTATCCCGCATCATTTCATGATTATGATAGTTAATGAGGTTGATTCAGGAACTGCGTCCGACTGCGCGTAGGCCGGAGCCACGTTGTCCTGAGAAAACCCTTCGCCGGGAACCTTTGTTCCACGACTGTTTTTCGGATCTGATTGTATGACGATTAAAGGTCTGCTGAAATATTTACCTGTTCTTTCCATAGTGCTCGTGGCCGGGATACTTCTCGTAATTGTGGTTCTTTTTACCCTTAGAAATATTAACGCCCAGAATGAGCGCATGGAAGAGCTTACCAGACGTCAAGGGGAGTCTGTTATAAGGGCCCTTGAAGCAGGCACCCGTACAGGCTTCATGGAAGGGGACTGGGGAATCGAGCATCTTCAGATGCTCATTGAACAGGCTGCGAAGGACCCTGACGTGGAATGGGTCGGCCTGATAAACAGCGACGGAAAGATAATCGCTCATAGCGAGCCGGCGAAGATAGGATTACGGCTGCTTATGGGCACGGAAATGAACTTCGTCAAAGAGGCAATCCGGACGGGCGAGCCTCTTCCAAACAAGAAAGAACTGCGCTCCGGCCGGACGATTTTTGAAATATGGAAGCCATTCACTCCTTTCTCCGACCAGATTGCGCAGACTGAACTGATAGCGCGCCACACGCGAATAGGCAAAGAGCTGCTCGATGTATTCGATCGGGATAACAGGCAGGTTGTTTTCCTCGGCCTGAAGATGGATCGTTTCAAAGAAATTAGGCAGCAGGATCTGGTTTTCGCTATTTTTATGGGTGCGGTGCTTTTCATAATCGGTTTGGCGGGCGTTTATTTCATATTCGTCGTTCAAAACGCGTACCTGGTCAGGAAAACCCTCGATGAGATGCGAACTTACACTCGCAATGTCATGGAGAGCATGGCAAACGGCCTCATCACGGTAGATCGTTCTTTGCGTGTGGCAACATACAATCCAACGGCGCTGGAGATATTACGCAAGCCCAAAGAAGAAATCGATGGCAGAGCCATTTCGGAGCTACTGCCGCTGGAAGAAGAAATCCGCCGCGTTTTGGCAGACTCTGATCTGATCCTCGAAAAGGAAGTCAAGATTGCCGCTGAAGGCAAGGGAAAGAGTTTCGTGGGAATCTCGGTGTCAGCACTCAAGGAACCGGACTCACGAATCAGCCGCGGAGCGGTCATAATCGCGAGAGACCTGACCATGATCCGTGAACTCGAACAAAAAGTTCTCGTGAGTGAAAAATTCGCAGCCCTCGGCCGTCTTTCCGCTGGTGTCGCCCATGAGATACGGAACCCTTTGAATTCGATCCGCGGTTTTATCCAGTATTTCCAAAAGAAGCTGGCGTTGGACGAAGAGGACTACAAATACACTGACTTAATGTTGACCGAGGTGGATCGATTGAACCGGGTCATATCCAAATTACTCGCGTATTCCAAACCCAGAGAACCAAGGCTCAGCGTCCGTTCAGCGGAAGAGATATTAGACCATTGTATTCGAGTCTTGGAACGAGAAGCTGCGGAAGCAGGCGTAGAGCTGGTTCGGCCTCCGAGCGATAATAATGTTCCTCTGGTCATGATGGATACGGATCAGATAACTCAGGTTTTTCTCAACATTTTGATAAACGCGGTAGAAGCGACCCCGAGTGGAGGAAAAATCACCATCAAAAGTGAGACCGATCCAAAAGGCAGGCTGCAAATTACTATCGAAGATACAGGCGAGGGAATACCTCGTGAGAATCTGGACAAACTATTCGATCCATTCTTTTCGACGAAAAAGAAAGGAACCGGCTTGGGGTTGGCGATTGTCAAAAGTATAATTCAATCACATGAGGGAGAAATAGAGGTGGAGTCCGAACAGGGTAAAGGAACCCGGTTCGTCATTTCCCTTAAGGCATATCAAATTCCAGACAAGAGCCTGGCCGATCAACTCTCTGCGGCTTCGACGGCTGCGGCTGCTGTTTCCCAGGGATGATGGTTGCCCTGCGATCCTGATTATTCCATCATGATTTAGTTATAGTTCAGTCAGGTCAAAGATTTCGACGGCGAAAGACAGGTTTATAGAAGTAAACATGGTTACAAAAACAGGTAATTCAATGGCTAATCCCAAGGCAAAAATTCTCGTGGTTGACGATGAACCTTCCCAAAGAAAAATGCTCAAAGCCAACCTTTCGCTTGACGGCTACGAGGTCCTCGAGGCAGACGATGGCACCAGCGCTATCCAGAAGGTTTCTGAGGAATTTTTTGATATCATTCTCATGGACAATCGCATGTCCAGCATGGATGGAATTGAGGCCTTGAAAGCGATCAAGAAAATCTCACCGGGAATTCCCGTCATCATAATAACTGCTTACGCATCGGTTGAGACTGCAGTGGAAGCGCTGCAGGCTGGAGCACACGATTATCTTACCAAGCCGCTGGATATAGACGAGCTCAAGATCAAGGTTCAGCAATCACTGGAATTTTGGCGACTCAAAGAAGAGAACATTCTCCAGAAGAGACGTATAGAGAATCTTTTTGACGCGTCGCAAATTATAGGTCGATCCTTGAAGATGAAAGAGGTTCTCGAGACTGTTGCAATGGTCGCTCCTACTGAGGCCACAGTCCTCATACTCGGAGAATCCGGGACTGGCAAAGAATTGATAGCCAATGCTTTGCATCAAGGCTCGGCCAGAAATGAGAAGCGATTTATCAAGGTCAATTGCGCTGCGCTTCCTGAGACACTTCTGGAAAGTGAGCTCTTTGGCCACGAAAGAGGTGCTTTCACGGGCGCTGTAGGCCGCAGACCCGGTCGGTTCGAGTTGGCTGATGGTGGAACGATTTTTCTGGATGAAATCGGTGAAATGACTTTGGCAACTCAAACGAAGCTCTTGAGGGTGCTTCAGGAGCGCGAAATTGAACCGCTTGGCTCGACTCGTAGTGTAAAGGTGGATATAAGGATAATCACTGCTTCGAACAGAGTGCTCAGGGAAGAGGTCAGGAAGGGAAATTTCCGGGAAGACCTGTTTTATAGGCTTAACGTGGTGCCCATAATGCTCCCTCCCTTGCGCGACCGTCGAGAGGACATTCCGCTGTTGATCGAGCATTTTCTCAATACGTACAATGAGAAGAATGCGCGACATCTTTTGGGATTTCATCCTCGCGCCCTGGATGCAGTGATGCGGTATTCCTGGCCCGGAAACATCCGCGAGCTCGAAAATGTGGTGGAGAGATCAGTGATACTTACCAAGGATGATTACGTGCCTTTTTCAGACCTTCCGGAGGTAATCCGTGGAGCCAGCGGGGACCAGCTATCAGAGCAGGCGAGAGAAGGAATCAGGGCCGGCATGACCATAAGAGAGATGGAAAAAGAATTGATAATGAAAACTCTCGAAGATAACGACGGGAATCGCACTCGAGCGGCCCGAGTGCTTGGTATCACACGACGAACGTTGCAACACAAACTGAAAGAGTACAGATCTGGAAACGCACTCGACTGATTCAACTGCCGATGCGTAATCCTGGACCGAATACATGGGATGTACTATACTTTGGTTAAGGCGGACGGCCCCCATATTCTCAATTTGTACTTCGACGAAGGTCGACCCCGGTGAAACACTATAATTGCTATTTGCAGGTGTACCATGTCTCATTTAAGTATGGTAAAGTCCGACGAACATGCAAGAGCTCTGCTCGAAAGAGATCAATTTCTAGTGGAACACCCCGAATTGCAAGAATTGCAGAAGAAAATCGACGACCGATTGAACAAGGCCATGAGCACCGAGAATCGGCTTGTCGTGATTCACGATCTCATGATAGAGTCGTTTCTGAAATTGGATAAGAAACTCAAAACGCTTTCGGAGAGTCTTCGCTGTTATTACATCCAATAGAGCAATTACGCAAAGCAACACTTTGTGGGCGATTATTCTAGGCTGATTCCGTCTCCACCAGATGCGGCGGCAAATTGATGATAAATTCTGTTCCGCCACTGGTGTGGCAATCTACGATTTTCTTACAGTGAGCACATTTAGTAACATCTCCTGGGCACTGATCTCTAGTGGTAGGAATATGCGGACAACGATGGCTTGAGAAGCTCACGTTGAACCCAAATCTTTCTGCAAAAATCTTTATTTTTAGCAGATCAGTCCCTGTGCCGCCGGCATTGAATTCGTATCTCCGGCCAGAGCTGTACATATCGATTTCTTGAACCGGATAGAATCCCTCGAAAATGTTAGGCTGTTCAGATTCAGGAATGCCCACCCCAAAATCATGAATTGTTATCCTGTACCCTGAGGTCAGATTTTCCCCTTTTATTATTATTTTGCCGTGATCAGGAGTATTTTCCACAGCATTTCTGACCAAACCTCCTATAGTGGACATCATGATTTGTGGCTGTATTTTGATTATTGCCGGATCGGGCGGAATAAACTCAATGTCCAGTATCCTGTCCTGAAGCATCTGATTGACGCGGGCTTCCGCAGCTTGAAACGCGGCTTGTATTGATACCCTTTCGGTGCCTTCAATTTTACTAGGGAATTGTTCAACTATTCTTCGCTTCAAGGACTCCAAGGCGTCACGAAACCAGGGTTCATCCTCCTGCTGGACTTCGAGCAAATCGGGTAAATTTTCTATAAAACTAAGCACAGCCGAACGTTCCGGGTACTCTTTGTCCTCCACTATGTGAGCCACCTGTCTTTCTATCGTCTTCAAGCGACCGAGGTTTCTCATGATCCGCTCGAAAGGGAACTTTTCCGGCGATACGCCTTGCAGTTCAAGGCGATTCTTCATTATCCTCAGGGATGCCTCTACAATGGAAAGCGGCGTCTTTAATTCGTGGGACAGGTGGTGAAGAATCCTATTCTTTACGCGATTCAGTCGCTCCAATTCCTTATAAGAATTCACGAGACTCTCAAACTGGGACGCGTTTTCGAGAGCTAGGGCAACATTTCCTGACAGGGCGGTCATTATGTCCACGTCTTCTTCACTGAACGATCCATCTTTATTCAGCGCATAGATGACCCCGAGTCTTTTTTCCCCCAATTGCAGCGGTACACAAACCATGTTCCGGGCTATAAAGCCGGAGATTTCCGCCACAGACTTGTACACCCGAGGATCATTGACCGCATCGTGGACTAGCTCAGGCTCCCCCGTCCGAAAAACCCATCCGCAGACTCCCTGGTCCTTCGGAATTCGAATTTCCTCGCGGACCGACGCCAGGAAGCTCTCCTTGTCTCTGACGCTTCTCCAGTAGAAATCATCGCGTTCGTTATCGTGGAGCAAGACTCCCGCGCCCTCGCAATTAAGCACGCTTTGAATCTCGCTGACGATTACGTCAAGAAGATGATCCAGATCGGTGGTGGCGTTCAGGGCCTTGGCCGCATTAAAAAGCAGCATCATTTTTGCGGGATCAAAACAGACCTCGGGTTTCGACGCGGATGCCGAGCCCGGCCTTACTTCAGAATGCTGGATATGTTCCCTCGATTTATCACTCATGGGGAACACCCTGGCAAACGACCCGTAAACAGAAGTTGAATTAGTGTCTGATAGATGAAAATCGTCTTAATATGACTCCTGAACGATTTGCAAGCATGGACCTCGCATTTTCGGCAATATTTTCTGATGTCAGGCCAAAATCCGCGAGAAGAGCGTCTCTTGTACCGTGTTCCGAGAAGCAATCGGCTATGCCCATTCTGGAAGTCCTCACATTTTCAAGGCCTTCTTCAGAGAACAGCTCCAGAATAGCACTTCCAAAACCTCCGGCCAAGATCCCTTCTTCTACCACGAGGACTCTCCCTGCTGAAGAGGCCATCTGAAGTATGAGCTCTTTGTCCAGAGGTTTTACGAACCTTGCATCCAGCACACCTGCGGCGATGCCTTCTGTCGCGAGCAGTCGGGAAGCCTCCAGTGCCGGAGATATCATGGAGCCGATCGCTATAATGAGAAAATCGTGCCCTTCTCTTAACATTACGCCTTTGCCAACCGGCAAGACTTCGGGCTCTTTCTTGAGGGGTATGCCCAAACCGCACGACCTTGGGTAACGTATTGCCGTCGGGCCATCAATTGTCAATGCAGTGGCCAGCATGTCCGCGAGTTGATCTTCATCGCTCGGCGCCATTATACTGATATTCGGTATACTTCTGGCAAAAGCGATATCAAATATCCCGTGATGCGTCGGACCATCCTCCCCTACCAGGCCAGCCCTGTCCATGGCAAATACCACAGGAAATTTTTGCATGCACACGTCGTGGATGAGGTGGTCATACCCCCTTTGCATGAAAGTGGAATAAATGGCCACCACAGGCCGGTATCCTTCTTTTGCCAGTCCAGCGGCAAAGACTACTCCGTGTTGTTCGGCTATGCCCACGTCAAAAAAACGTTTTGGAAAAAGCCTGGCAAATTCCGCCAGCCCGGTGCCGTATTCCATGGCCGCAGTAACTGCCACTACTTTAGGGTTTTTTGCCGCAAGCTTCACAAGGGTTTTGCCGAAAATCGACGTATATGATGGCGGCTCTGCCTGCTCTTCCACGCGACCGGTACTAATGTCAAATGGGCCCACTCCGTGAAAGCGGCTTGGGTTCTCTTCCGCTTGACAATAACCTTTACCCTTGCACGTTATGGTGTGGATCAAGACAGGCTCTCGGAATCGTTTCACATTCTTAAGCGTATCTATCAGGTGCTTCAATTGATGCCCGTCTATGGGGCCCACATACTTGAAGCCCAGATCCTCGAAAAGTCGGCCCGGAGTAATAAATCCTTTGAGAGCGTCCTCGAACTGTTTTGCCAGGCTGTAAATCGACTCGCCCATTACTTTTTTTATGATGTTCTTAACTTCAGTCCGGAATCTGGTCACAATCTGGCCCGTCATTATGCGATTCAGATAAGCGGCCATTGCTCCCACATTCGGGGAGATTGACATTTCATTATCATTCAAAATAATTATGAGGTCCTTTTCCGCAGCGCCGGCCTGGTTCAAACCTTCATAAGAGACCCCGCAAGTAAGAGACCCGTCACCCACAACAGCGATCACCTTGTGATCCGAGCCACTGAAACATCTTGCCTGAGCAAGACCTGCGGCAGCGCTTATGGCGTTTCCCGCGTGGCCAACGTCAAAAAAATCGTATTCGCTTTCGTCCCTCTTGGGAAACCCTGAAATTCCTCCTTTAGTGCGCAGTGTATCGAACGCATCCCGCCGACCGGTAAGAATCTTGTAGGCATAAGCCTGATGGCCCACATCAAATACTATTCTGTCTTTGGGGGGCGAGAACACCTTGAGCATGGCGATGGTCAATTCGACGACACCCAGGCTGGAAGCCAGATGCCCTCCCCTCTTGGCCACGGTCTTTATGATAAGATCCCGTACCTCACCGGCCAAGATTTTCAAATCATCTGCTGAGAGATTTTGCACGTCAGCAGGTGAATCTATTCCGGCAAGTATCGAGTCATTTTGTCTCGGGTCGTCTTGTATCATGATATACCTGAATCAGCTTGTTCGCTTACCGATATATTTACCGACCGCAATCAAAGGCTCCGCCTTTGTGCCGAGGGGTTCGATAGTCGCGAGGGCGGATGTTATCATGGATTGCATCATTTCTATGGTCTTTTCGGTTCCTATCACTCTGGGAAGGGTCGCTTTGCCGCGCTTGTCGTCCTTGCCAATGGCTTTCCCCATCTTTTCGGGGTCTCCCTCGATGTCGAGGAGATCGTCCCTGATCTGAAACACAGCGCCAAGCAACTCGCCGTAGCCGCCAAGCATTCGGATTTCTTCTGAATATGCGCCAGCAAGCATTGCGCCACAGACGAGCGACGCGCGAATCAGAGAACCGGTCTTATTGGCGACAATCGAATGGACTGTCTCGGGGGTCACTTCTTTCCCCTCGAAAACCATGTCCATAACCTGACCGGCAATGAGCTTGGTGGACCCTGCAGCAACAGAAAGCTCATGGATGACAGGCACGAGTCTGTCCAACCGGTACATTCTGGAGACTTCGGGCGTGCTGAGCACACCGAGACCGAACGTTAGCAGGGCGTCTCCAGCCAATATGGCCACGGCTTCCCCGAAGATCTTATGTGCAGTGGCCTTTCCGCGACGCAAGTCATCATTGTCCATCGCGGGAAGATCATCATGTACGAGAGAATAAGTATGAATGCACTCCAGCGCTACAGCGAGCGGCAGAATGTCAGTCGATTCCCCGCCCACAGCCTCTGCAGCTGCCATTGCCAGTACCGGGTCTTATACGTTTTCCGCCGGCAAAAATAGAATATCTCATGGCCTGGTGCAGGATTACCGGATCATTATCTTCTCCGGGAAGCATATCGTCAAGTGACTTTTCTACCAATTCACGCCGCGAGGAAAGGTACTGCTCCAGATTCACAGGCATACCTATTCTTCCACTCTGCTAAAGGGAATTCTTTCCATTGTGGCAAGCAATTCTTGGACTTTTCCTTCAGAGTGGTTCAGCGTCTCCATGCATTTCCTGGACAGGGCTATTCCTTCCTCGAAGATTTTCAGGCTCTCGTCCAGAGTGAGGCCGCCATGCTCGAGTTTTTCCACAATGGAGCGCAACTTTTCCAATTGCTCATCGAAATTTTCGGGGTTTTCTGATTGCTCTCTGGGTTTTTTCATTAGGATTCTTTCAATGCTCAATCCCTGAATATGTATTCAATCGGTATCACTTTATTCTTGGTTTTCTGCGCCCATGAATTCACTAAGTTCTCGCTTTGCGGCTGTGTGAGTGGGATCAATGCTTGCTGCTCTTTGGAAGCAGGCTTTGGCCACGCTTTTTCGCATAAAGAATTTCTTGTGAATTAATCCTTCCAGATAATAGCCCTCTGCGAGCTTTTGCGGAAGTACGCCAGAGAGCCTTTCTCTCAGTTTATTGGCGAGTTGCACGTCCTGGAGGGCGGTCTTGACGTAATTGGCAGGGAAATCCTGGTGAAGCCTAGCTTTGATTTTTGTTTGCGCTAGGGTGAACATCACGTCCGCGTAAGTCCCTGAGTTGTCGCTGCCCGATGCCTCCAAAATGTCTCTGGCCTTTTCTAACAGGTCAAGCGCTTCCAAATAATGGGTTTTGTCTGCCGAAATTTGTCCACCCCTGAGGAGCTTTTCAGCGTCCAGCGGAGTCTCGCCCCCTCTTCCCACTGAGGGCAGGAGTAAAATCAGGCAAATAAAAAACCAGAATCTGAGGCGCTTCTGCACTACCATATACCGACTTCTCGCAGCTTACGCGGCGTGGTGATCGCCACGATGGCCTGAGGCGAGTTCCAAAGACTGATAATATTATTTCCGCGGGAAATTGGGAAGTGAATTCGGCGGTTGAGCAAGAACGAAATTGCTTAGATCCGTGAATCTCGCAATTCCAGGGAAAGAGCTACTGACTAATCTCGAATTCTACTCTCCGGGAAAATCTTTCCGGAGTCCCGGGGGCCTGAAGGCCGGCAGTGCCATGGGCCACTATTCCCATCTGCGCCTGGCGGACGCCATACTTGGAAATAAGGTACTTCGCAACTGCTTCTGCACGTTTTCTCGAAATCTTGAGACTCTGTTCAGGGGTCCCTTTTGCGTCAGAATATGTGTGAAGTACTACGCGCGCGTTCGGATTCGCCTTCAGCGTCTGACCGACTGCCTGAAGAGTCGCCATGTTCGCGGCATTTGCCGAAGGATCTTTAGAAGTCACCGTCGTGGCGTTCACATCGAAGGTGACCGGAGCCAACCCTTGTGACATCGCAGGCTTGGAAGGCGGCACAACTGATGGAGGGCATTGGACAAGAAGGTTCTTCTTCATCCATCCGTACCAGGAGGCAGGAGAGTTGAATTCGTCCAATCTCACGTAGGTCCCTTTACCCATTTCAGCTATTTGCCTGAGATAAAAAGTCCCTTCCTGGACGGCCCCAAGTTGGAAAGTATGAATTTCCAGGTCGGGATTATTCCTCATCATTTGTTCCGCTATCTTGCCGGGCTCGGCCTTGCAGGAGTCAACGCCTGCTCCGACGACCAAAATAGCTGTCTTGCCACTGACTTGACTGGCATCGTCGCCTGCCCCGCGCAGCCCCGCGGCGAGTGCGCTCACACCGTACGAAACAGTCTTGGGAAAAGCATTTACAAACTTCTCAGGGTCCCAGGGCTGGATAGCGAGAATGCTCTCGGGTACTCTCGCACCCCATGCCTACTTTGAGGCCATAATGGCGCAGTCCCACATTGAAAAAGCCGTCAGCCGTGAGCGGAATGCCTTGAACGAAATAGCCCATCTGCGTAAGAAATTGCTGATAACGATCTTTTTCCTTCATGTACCCCGAGGCGTCGAAGAGAACGAGAATGTTGGCAACACGTCTGCAATCATCAGCATTCGAGACAGAGGAGATAAAAAGAATCAGGACCGCTAAAAAAATCACAACTGGGAAACATAACCGGTCCCTGAAAAATATCGCCATGGGCATCTCCGTGGTTCAAGCCGCCGCCGTTCGGGAGGCTCTCTGATTTGTGTGCAATTAGCAGAGGATGCGGACATTGTCAAGAAATTATAGTAAAATATTAACTCTTTGAGTCCTTTGGAACAGCTTTTCCGAAGATATGCACGCAGAACGCCTTGTAACAAATTAGTTAAATTACCCCCGGCAAAGCCGGGGGCATATTCCTGTTAGCCCCCCAAGGGGGTCAGCTCATGAGTCCCCTGAAGGGGACGGGTCGTCGTCAGAAAGCCAGTTCAGTTGATCGAGCCTTGCGTCTTTGGCGTCCTGCTCGCGAATGTACTTCCTTACAGACTCTTCGTCCAAACCCACTGTTGAGACATAGTAGCCACGAGCCCAAAAGCTATCTCCTGCAAAGTTCCGCTTTCTCGCTGTGAAATTCCTTGCAATGGAGATCGCACTCTTGCCTTTGATGTACCCGATCACGTTGGACACAGCAAACTTGGGTGGAATACTCATGCACACATGGACATGATCCGAGCACAGATGTCCTTCCACTATCTGGGACTCCTTTTGGCGAGCCAACTCATGAAATATCTCTCCCAGGTATTTCCGAAGGGAACCGTAAATCTGCTTTCTCCGGCGTTTGGGAATGAAAACCACATGATACTTGCAATCCCACTTCGTGTGATTTAGGCTCTTATAGTCTTTCATGAAAACCTCCCAGAATT
This sequence comes from uncultured delta proteobacterium, assembly GCA_963700305.1. Lineage (GTDB taxonomy): Bacteria > Desulfobacterota > Desulfomonilia > Desulfomonilales > Desulfomonilaceae > Desulfomonile. The sequence continues at coordinate 603,987 of CAVOXB010000011.1, read as the reverse complement.
GAAATTTGGTGTGTTCTGGGAGGTTGCCTCTTACTGCCTCACACGGTCAAACCTTGGGGAGTCTCCCCGGCAAAGCCGGGGGCTTACCATTTTCTGGTTATGCACGTGAATTTAAGGTATCCGCCCGTACCGGCTCATTCTCAACGAGACTATTTGCATGGAGTGAGAGAAGATTGTCATTGTCAGGGGAGAAGTGACGAAGCAATCTTCCTTGTTTAGCAATGGAAATCTGATTGAGATTGCTTGGCTAGGCTCGATGCCACATTCATTTCAACAATCCACTTGACAACAGTTGCAGACCCCCTGATGCTCTAGTGATGGAAGCCAACGTTTCTGCAGAAGCAAGAGACAACAGAACCGAACATTTGTGGCTGCTTGCGTTGTCGGTGGCGGCGCTCATAGGTTCCGTATGGTTGCAATTCGGTGAAAACGGCGGCTTGACGCTGGCGATGCCGGTTGTCGGAACGCAAGTGGCTCTGCCTGATGCATGCTGGAGCCGGAGAATCTTCGGAATAGCTTGTCCCGGCTGCGGACTCACGCGCAGTTTCGTGGCATTGGCCCACGGCGGAGTGCAATCAGCATTCTATTTCAATCCTTTGGGCCCGATTTTGTTCGCTGTCTGTTTTTTTCAGATTCCATACAGACTAGCCATGTATTTCGGGAATGTCCGGCTCAAACGCATGGCAAACCGCTTCGAGATTGTGACATGGATCATTATCGCGGGGTTAATTATCTTATGGGCTTTTAGACTTGCGCAAGACCTGAATATACTCGGCGGCATTTGAAAAGAAATTATGAGGCTGAGACTAGCCTCGGAAACATGAGGCAGGAGGTTCAATGCTGGAATTCCTTTTGACTGTCTTTTTTGGTCTGGTGCTGGTTGTTGGATTCATTGTCATTTGGGGCTACCTTTGCCAATGGTATTATTACGCACCGACCTCTCAGGACGAAACGCTCTATTTCACAACAAAGGACGGCTGGAGGCTGGCTGTTCATCACTACAGGCCGGAGGGCACCCCCACGGGCTTTCCTGTCATCCTTTGCCACGGACTGAGTTCCAACCGATATGTCTTCGACCTGGCGGGGGCTCCGTCTCTGGCCCAATTCCTGAAAACCAGGAATCGTGACGTGTGGTCGGTTGAGCTTAGAGGCTCAGGAATGAGCGATCAGCCAAGGCTCTTTTTTTCTGATGTACCTTACAATTGGACATTTGAAGAACACCTCACTGAAGACGTTCCGGCAGTCATCGACTTTGTGCTCAACCAAACCGGAGCACCCCAAATTGACTGGGTTGGCCACAGCATGGGTGGAATGCTTATACTTGCTCATTTGTCCCGACATCCGGATGCAGCCGTATCCTCTGCAGTCGCGATCGGCTCACCGGTAGATTTCTCAAGTATGCGAACCAGGGAAATAGAAGGTCTGCTAAAGATAACGCCTCTACTTGATTGGCTCCCAATTTCTCCGCTCACTTTTTCCGGAAGATTCTTAATTCCAGTTGTACACAAAATACCCAAACCGCTGCTTGGAGTGTTTCACATTCCGAACATTAGTCCCGAGATCGCACGGAAAACGGTCGCACTGGCTTCCCAACTGGTCACTTCCAACAAGATATGGATCACCTTCGGACGATATATCGACACCGGCAGGTTTGCTCCTGAAAATGGCAAGCCGTACCTTGACGGTCTTGCCGAAGCAAAGGCTTCCATCATTTTTATCGGGGGGTCTAAGGATGCAATGGCTCCAGATTGCGTGAATCCAGAAGTATGCACCCCAAAGAACGCAGTTGGGCAGCGGAAGACTTTGGTTACCGGCAAAGAGTCAGGATTTTCTTCCGATTACGGGCACATGGATCTTCTGGTAGGAAATCGCTCCGAAGAAGAGATCTTTCCCACGATACTTGCGTGGCTGGAGGAACACGACACGAAAACAGTCTCAATGAATTATCTGTTCAATAATCCAGCGGAAAGGGCTTCCCCGCACGGTTAGCGTACTCGTATCTGAACAGCGCAGAAAGCCGTTATTACATACTCCATGGGGATAAAAGCAAAGAGCAGCATGTTTCGCCCCGATCGCCATGACAAGTTCAGCAAGACCATTTCCCTCGTAGCAGAATGCTCATGTTAATTGGGAAAGCCACTTGAAGACAGGCTGTTCCTGTGATATTCACGGTCCAGACAGAGTTATCCGTGGAGGTCGCATGCAAAACTCGCGTCTGAAAATAGCCCTAATCTATGGAGGTCGTTCAGCGGAGCACGAAGTTTCACTCCGTTCCACGCGATGAGTTTTCGATGCAATTGACCGCTCCAGGTTCGAGCCCATGCCTGTGCTCATCACTCCAAAAGGCGCTTGGTACAGAATGGCGGCCGATGCAGATTCGTTTGCACCATGCGTACAAGCCTCAGAAAAAGACCGGCTGCTTTTTTCGCCTGATCCTGAGCACCGGGGATTCTTGCTGATCAGCGGCGACGGCAAGACTGAAAACATGCATGCAGACGTAATCTTCCCGGTGCTGCACGGGACTTACGGCGAAGATGGGACGCTTCAGGGTCTTTTGGAATTGGCAAACGTGCCGTATGTGGGATGCGGAGTTTTGGCTTCTGCTGTTGGAATGGACAAAGTATTGATGAAGAAGGCGTTCCTCGAGTATGGCCTTAAAGTTGGCCCATTTTTCTGGTTTCTAAGGCACGAATGGCAAGAGAGAAGGTCGGAAATCCTGGAAGAAATGCAGGCTGCGAATTTTCCGCTGTTCGGTGAAACCCGCAAATTTAGGGTCGTCAGTGGGGATAAGCAAAGTCTCTGATCCGTCGGGATTCCATACAGCGGTGGACGTTGCCGCGTCTTATGACAGGAAAATCCTTGTCGAGGACGGAATACCAGGTCGGGAACTGGAAGTCAGCGTGCTGGGTAACGACAAGCCTACTGCAAGTCTACCTGGTGAAGTAATCCCTCACGGACAATTTTATGATTACGAGGAAAAATATATTCGGAATACCACCGAATTGATCATTCCCGCAGAACTTCCGCGTCAGATTCGTGAAATGGCGCAGGAGTCGGCTGTAATGGCCTTCAAAGCAGTCGACGGCTCCGGACTCGCCAGAGTAGACATGTTCTTGACGCCGCATAATAGTATCGTAGTCAACGAAATCAACACATTGCCCGGTTTCACCTCGATAAGCATGTATCCCAAGCTATGGGAAGCTACTGGAATCCCGTACGCGGATCTAATAACCAAACTGGTGGAACTGGCATTGGAAAGACATGCCGAAAAGCAGGCGATCAGGACTGATAGGGATTGTGCATGAAGGCAATGATTCTCACGGCGGGCCTGGGAACACGGTTGAGGCCGCTGACTCTGGAACGCGCCAAGCCTTCAATACCGCTCCTGGGAAAACCTCTAGTCATACGGCTTCTGGATAAGCTCTCAGATCAAGGCATCTCAGAATTCCGGCTTAACCTCCATCATCTTCCGGCTTCCATTGAAAAACTTTTCGTGGCGCAACAAAACGGCCAGCAAGTGACCTTCTCGAACGAGCCCGCGATTCTTGGAACAGCCGGAGGCCTTAAGGCAAACGAATCTTTTTTTGATGACGAGACCTTCTTGATGGTTAACGGCGACATAGTCATGGAATTCCCTTTGGCTGAGGCTATGGCTTTTCATCGGAATCATGAGGCACTGGCCACGCTGATACTTTTTCCTCAGCCGGAACCAGCCAAATATTTTCCAGTACGTGTGGATAGAAATGGCAGATTCTTGAATTTCAAAGGAATCAGCGAAACAGGCGCGGCTTGTCCCGAGACGTATGTCTTTACGGGCGTTCACATTCTTGAGCCGGAGATTTTCCGCTATATTCCCAGTGGCGAATTTTTCGAGATAAACGATCAGGTTTATCCGCAGGCAATTAAGGACGGGAAAAAAGTCCTCGGGTTCCCAGTTGAAGGATACTGGAACGACGTGGGAGATCCCGGCCGTTATTTGCAGGCCCAAAAGGACCTTCTTTTGACAAACATAAGCGAAAAATGCCACGAACATGGGTCGACCGCGTGCCTTGCCTCTGGTGCGGAAGTGGCAGAGACAGCTAAATTCGGTCCATTCGTGTCAATAGGGACTGGGTCCGTCGTGGAATCGCAGTCAACTGTTGAGAATTCTATCCTGTGGGAGGACGTGCGCGTGAACACGGGCGCCTCCGTAACGAACTGTATTGCCGGTTCCGGTACCGATTCTCGAGGGAGAAGTCCGGGACATGATCGTCACTAGATTCGGAAAATCACCGATCATAGAGACGCATAATCCCGAGAAATCTTGAAATATGAAGCTTGTGAGTGACCTGAAACCTAGAATCGCAAACCTGCTGAAGAATAGCTTGCAACCGGTAAAAATTGTGAGTCTGGCTGGAGATGCATCCACCAGGTCCTATTTCCGCGCCTTCTTCTCGGATGGCAGCACGGCTATTATCATGCTCCAGGCGCACTCCGGAGGTAACGAAGAGGAAGCTTTCGTCGAAGTTCATCACTTGTTGGATCAACTTGGCTTTCCAGTGCCCGGAATCCTGGCCCACGACCCAGAGAAAAGCGTTCTGCTTCTTGAGGATTTAGGCGATGACCTGTTGGAAACCGTAACTGCTCGGGATTCAGAAAAGATTATTGCGGACGTGTACACTCAAGCCGTGGATCTGTTGATCCGCATGCGATCCATTACCGCTGGCGATACTGGATGCAGGGCGTTCGATCTGGCATTCGACGAAGAAAAACTCATGCAGGAAATGAATTTCTTCATGACCCATTTTGTCGGTGGTTTCTGTAAGAAAGCGCCATCGTCGTCAGCAGCGGCGCTACTGGACGAATTTTTCCTCAAAATCTGTCGGTTCCTGGCCGCCGAACCTCGCATTTTTACACACCGGGATTTTCATTCACGGAACCTGCTCCTCCACGACAATCGGCTTGTGATGATTGATTTTCAGGATGCAAGGATGGGACCGGCACAATATGATTTGGCCTCTCTTCTACGGGATTCATATGTAACGCTTCCCGAAGATCTCGTGAATTTGCTCTTGGGTTATTATGCGGAAAACTCAGGCGAGACCGACCCTGGCAGATTCACGTACGTTTTCGATATCATGTCCCTGCAGCGCAACATCAAGGCATTGGGCACCTTCGGGTATCAGGCGTCAGCTCGAGGGTCGAACCGATATTTGTCCTCGATACCACGTACAGGAGCCTATATAGCCAAAAACATCGAGTTTTATAGAGAATTCTCTCTTTATAAAAGCGTAGTGGACGATTACGTTATTGAACCTGCAGCTGCCGTAAAAGCCTGATTCCACTCAAACACTAACACTTCAGTTACCTTAACAAATTGTTGTAACATCTAGTAATATCTGCTATAGATGTGTTTATAAAATGCCTTGCAGCGCCCAGTGCCAGGAGTTGCGAAAATGAAAAAAGCCCTGTTCACTTGCCTCATTCACGTCATTGCAATTGCTGTTATTTCATCTGCTCAGGCTCAATCATCCGAAGTGGAAAACAAGATTCGTCAGACACAGCAGAAAATCGACGCGCAGGTTGAAAAGATTAATCAAGCTCGCTATCAAGCCGATTCAGAAATGGCTTTGGCAAAGCTTCGTATAGGTGAACAGCTAAGAAAATCGCAGGAAGACCTTGCTCGTCAAACGGACATTCTCGATCGATACCGAGAGCAATTGGCCGGGCAAAGGGCCGATACCGAAGCTGCTCTCGCTGAAATTAGAAAGAGCTGGTCCGAACAGATCGACAAGGCCGCCTCAGAAGTCGAGGCTGGGATTCAGTATACAAATTCTCTCATAAACAAGATTCAAACCGTCAATAGAGACATCAGTGACGAGACGACAGGAAAAGATTCCGCATCATCCAGTGGCAACAGCGCCGGCGGCGGCCAGTTAGAAATTACCGTTCAGGCACAGCCGCAGCCAGGCGTTTCTACTCCGACTCCACCGCTCAAGACTGGAGGTTGAGGGCAGGCGAAATGAGCCCGGAGGGCTCAGCAAATTTACTTAGCTGCAATCTTTCCAGTGCATGAAATCTTTCACGACCGCGGAAGTTCCTCATTTTTTTGGGTTCTCATGGGTCTGTGGATAAAAAATCCGTCTTTTCGGTTAGAAAATAGGCTTAAAACAACTCTTCGATTGGAAAAAAGATTGCAGGGTTTTACTCTGTGCGCTAATTTTAAATAGTGGAAGTAAAATGCTCAAATTGCAGCACGGTCTCAAAACTCCCCGAAGGCAAAGTTCCAGTGGGACGATCATACGTATTATGTCCTACGTGCAACCAACGAATAAACATATTCAAAGGCGTTCGGATAGGCTCAATTATCAAGAATCTCATTGGCTTAAGATTCCTGGGTGATAACGATGACCTGAATGACCGTTTCTGTGAGCCTGGAGAGCTCTGGCGCGTAGTCAACATCGTAGAGCCTTGTCCCGATAAAGGTAAGAATCGAGCGTGCGAAAGAGAGAACTATGGTAGATGCCCGAACCAGAGGCTTGTGGTAAGGCTCCGTCGCGATAAAACAATTTACAAGACCTGTCTTTATAGAAGAGGTAGACGGATTTTCGATAAGGGCGGCAGGTCTCCTGTGGGAAATACAGGCATATCGAGCGGATTTAGCTTTCCCGAGGAATCGTAAATCCAGCAGCTATCAAGAATCCGGCTATTTGACTAGAGGGCTAAGGCTAACCGTCTGCTGATTCTTCCATCCCGGTTTGCGTTCTTCCATAAAGCCTTTATTCCTTCATTCGCATCATAGGATTCCATAGCCCGTTCAGCTAGAGCCCTTCCGTTCTGGGGAGGTCTTGCCGGATTCACGGAAGAAATCACTCTACCAGGAATGGGAAATAGCACCCTGTTTACAGGCCTGAACACAAGGCAAAGGCGCTCTGTCACCAGAAGGTTTGCACGGACCGCACTCATATTTGACCTTTTTCTTTTTGTCAGGTGCCACGATCACCACTGGCTCTTCGTTCAGAGGATCATTGGGATCCTCGTCCACAACCTGGAAGATACTGGCTGGACACGCTGTAACACAATCGCCGCAGGCATTGCATTTGTCAGTGTCGATGGTGATGAAGTAACCGCCCGAACCGTCGCTGTAACCATAATTTGCCAGCATGATAATGTCCCGCAATCTGTCCGGTTTCCGTTTAGGGGTTTCGCAACGTTGTTGACTACATTGACTCTGTAGCTCTTACCGTCAGCGTCTTACTTTGCCTTGCCTTTGCCCTTCTGACACAGAGCATACCCAAAGAGCGCAGCGCCGGCAGCACCGGCCAGCTGGGTGTCGTAATTGGTCTTCAAGGGTTCCAGGCCGATCTTCTTCTTCAGTCTATCAACAACTCCCCTGTTTTTCGCCATTCCACCAGTGATCGCGAATCCCGGCTCAACCCCTACCCGCGCCAGGAGCGAATATATTCTGTCAGCCATGGCCGAGCAGTAGGCCGCCAGGACCTCATTGGTGCTCAAACCCTTGCGCAAAAGACCGGTGGCTTCGGATTTGGCGTAAACAACGCAAGTGCTTGACACTGGCGCAGGCTCGCCATCTATTTGAAATGAACGATCGCCTACTTCACCAATAGGAACAGAGAGAAGGTCCGACAAAACTTCCATACCTCGGCCCGTCCCTGCAGCGCACTTGTCGTTCATGAGGAAATTCGTGACTTTGCCATTGTCATCGCATCGGATGGCCTTAATGTCTTGACCGCCGACGTCCAAAACAGTTCGAACCGCTGATCCGTAGAAGAAATTCGCACCCCTTGCGTGACAAGCGATCTCTGTCACAGTGCGGTCTGCCATAGGAACGTTCACTCGACCGTACCCGGTTCCAATGCAATAACTTAACTTGTCTTCTGTGAGAGAGGTCTTCTCCAGGCAGAACTTCAGCGCGTTGCGGGCGCTGTTTGGGCTGTCCGAGCCGGTTCTCATGTTGCCGTATGCGTACATTTGACCGTCCACCATGATCACGGCCTGAGAACTAACGGAACCGACATCTATTCCGACTGTTACAAATTGGCCCTCTTTCCAGTCGATATCGGGATTGACCCAGTTGGTTTCTGGCCACCTCCAGAATTCCTGTTTCTTCTCCTCAGCCATCTGTATATCCTCCGATGCGCTTTCGATATGCTCTATTTGCCTTCCTTGGCGGCAACAACGGCTGCTCCCACCGCAGCCCCGAATTCAGGTTGGTCCGGGATATAGACCTGGTCCACGCCAAGTTCTCTTTTGAGAGCCGTCACAAATCCCTGATTGTAGGCCACTCCGCCAAGCATGACTATGTCCGGATTCACACCGATGCGTCGGATCATAGAAACTATTCTGCTTGCCATTGCATCGTGAATTGCCTTGCTGATGTCCTTCTTTTCGGTCCTGGCATGAATGAGGCCGACAACCTCGGACTCAGCAAAGATGGTGCACTGTGCATTCATGGGGATAGATTTGTTTGAAGACAAAGCCAGGGTGCCCAGTTCCTCCAAGGGTGTTTCCAAAGCCCTCCCCATGGCCTCAATGAAAGCTCCCGCTCCTGCGGCGCATTTGTCATTGATCGCGAAGTCTACAACTCCGCCTTTTTCATCACATTTGGCGAAGCGTCCTTCTTCAGCGCCGACATCCGCCACTGTTCTAGCGTTTGGAAAAAAGAAATTGGCTGCTGCCGCAATCGCCTTGATATCGTTTACCGTAACACTAGCTTCTTTTATAGACTTCGCACCAGAGCCCGTACCACCGACCGTCCCCAGTTGATCCAACGAAACACCGGCGACCTTCAAGGCCATTTCCAGGGATTCCTTCACTGCCTGAGCCTGGTCGAATCCAGTCAACACTATGCCCAGTCCGATTATTTTGCCGTCTTTAAGAATGACCGTCTTTGTGTTCTTGGCGCCACAGTCGATTCCAGCAGTGATCATGTGGAAACCTCCTTCCGAATCCGGGGCAGCACGCCGTCCGGCCACGTCGAAGCTTATCGTTTGTATATCTAATTTCCTAATTGTTCACTTGGCAAAAAAGGCCACTGTCATTGCGAGGGCGTAAGCCCGTGGCAATCTCCCAACCGGCAGGAATAGATTGCTTCGTCGTTTTACTCCTCGCAATGACACAGGTCTCACACCCCGATTCTTTGGTAACGCCACAATTCAGTTTAATCCTTCTTCAGTCCAAGGCTTTCAAGGAATATATCCATTCTTGTTTCACGTCAAACTCACGCGCATCATCCATGTTTCCTTCCTTGGTCATGCCAAACACCTCTGTCCCTCCTGATTCCAAAATTATATATTGTACATAGGCGCGTGTTTTGCTCTTTTCTCACGGCTTGCAACCTGAACGACATCAGGTTAAAATACCTCGATTTTGGAGGGAGGACCAGCCATGTCACTGGATGACGAAATTAATGTCTGCCCTGAAATAAGTGAGGATTTTCAGAATTTCGCGGAGTTCTGTTTCTGAGAATACCGGCAGGGAGGTAAGTTACCTTGAAGTCGTCGGGAAAAATCCACTTGAAATGGACGCGGTGACGATTGCCTTCAGCATGCGACATCTTATCCGACTTTCCAAAGATTTGCTGGAAATGTTGCTCCAATCCGTTCAGGACGATTCCATGCCTCCTTCCCTGGAAAGCATTCTCGCAGCAAAAGGAGTTCAGTTGGACAAAACCCACGCTGTCACTGTGAGAGATGTAATTTTCGCGTATCGAGATACGCTGGATGAAGAAAGCCGTTCGGTCCTGGTTCGAGCATTCCAGCTTATGGCTATCACCAGAGAACGGCGCAGGATGATACTGAATCTAGGCGAATCGGTACGCTCCTCCGGATGAAGGATGGACACAAGAAGACTTCGGAGGGGATGATTCCATGCTGGAGACCGTTCGTGCAGTTGAAGACCCCCATTGGGTAACAGAAGAGGACATGTGATGCAGGACACGTTTCTCACTCCTATCTCTCCGCAAGGAAAACGTGTGGTTGATCTTTTGAAAACCGATCCACATGAAGCCTCTCAACTGATGGAGAGCCTTTCAATGGAGGAACAGATATCGCTTGTCAGTCATCAGGCCACCAAGGATCCTAAAGCCGCACAAGAATTGTTGTTCCTACTCAAGGATGAAAAGAGCCGGGACATTGTGGAAGGAATGGGTGACCGCTCCCTTTTTCGGATCATGAAGTCCCAGAGTTCTACCCATATTGGGGTTCTCTCCTTGTGAATCCAGATAGGGTCCAATCGATTCTGGATCTGGACCAGGAATTGTTCTCGACAAAAGGTGTTACTGACCCTCAAACTGCGTACCATTGGATGGTCAGCTTTCTTGAAGAAGATGACGTCACATTTGCGCGATTGCTTTCCAGGTTGGAAATACGAGTAGTCGCGTCAGCCTTTCAGGACAAAATCGTCAGGCCTTCAGTAAAAACAATGGAAGGCGACGATGAGGAAGGAAGCACATTTCCCGCGGACTTCATGGTAAAACTCGACAGGGGTGAGCTGAAACCTGATGACCTTGAGGTCAGCGACGAAGAAACCCTTGACATTCTGACGCGAATTTATTTGGAGAACGAGGCCTATTTCATCGATCTGGTTTCAATTATGCTTCGGGAAGAAGACCTGAAAACGCGTACTGCGGAAGAAGCGTTCGATAGAATTCAGCAGCAGGTCGGAGATATCAGTGAATTCACTGAAGAGGCTGAAGAAATGTTTGTTCCTCTGGATGAATGATAAAACAACGCTGCCGGACGAATAAGAGCTCAATGTTGTTGGTTCGCCGATAAGACCGCTAGCCCACTTCGTCACCCCGGCCTTAGCAGGAATGACGTCAAAGCAACGTCGGACCACTTTTCAATTTAGCCGTACCATCATGGGCGGTGCCCCTCGGAACGAGGCCCGCCCAATCTCAATGATTTGAAATCAACTCTGTAAGCAATTACTTTTGGGGGGCTGCAGCAGGGCCGGCAGGAATCGGCGCACCGCTTGAAAGTTTACTTTCATCCACTTGAACTTTCATCTGTTTTTTCAGGGTATCAGCCAGTTTTTCATAGTGTTCCTGCTGTTTTTGGAATCTGACCTGCTCGATAATGTATTCCTTCACCTGATCGAAGCTGTTCTCTTGCGGTGCTTTCTTTTCCTGGAGAAGAAGCACGTGATATCCGAACTTTGATTTGACTGGACCAGTGACTTGTCCATCCTTCATTGAGAAAGCTACTTCTTCGATTTCAGGCACAAGACTTCCTCTGGGCAGCCAGTCCAGATTTCCGCCCTTAACTTTGCTGGGGCATATGGACACCTGAGTCGCCACATCTGCAAATTTTTCACCCTTTTTCAATCTGTCCAGTACATCCTTTGACTCTTTTTCAGATGCCACGAGTATATGATGGAGGTGAATGCTTTCAGGTGTTGCGTACTGAGCTTTGTTCTTTTCGTAGTTCTCTTTGGCTTCCGCTTCCGTTGGGGCCGGAAGGTCTTTACTCATTTGATCCAGATATAACCTGGCCAGGAGGTCTTTTTTGGTAAACTGAAGGAGATTGGCCACGTCGGGCTTCTTGTCCATTCCGAGCCTCTCTGCCTCTCCAGCCATCACATAAATGTTTACCACGTATTCAAGGGTTTTCTTGCGTCCTTCCGGGGTCAAATAGAGATGCCGGAATTTTTCAGGGACGGCATTCGCGATTTCTTTCAGATCAGATTCAGTTACCGTCTGATTTCCGATTCTTGCCAAGACATTGTCCTCTGCAGCATATGGCTGAGAAATACCCACAAGGGAAAACATCACTATTCCAGCGGCGATCCAAAAGTGCTTGCTACAGCTTGATTTGATTGACACCTGGTTCTCCTTTTCTTGTCTTCTTGAGATAACCATCAATAATTACATGCTTTTTCATCATTAGGATGAGTTATATAGCACAATTGCAGAATTGAGTCAAACATTCCCGCTGTCATCGAGGACATCTGTCGGCATACGGCAAGCTTGACTTTCGTCAATTTTTCTTTGCTACAATCGCGAAAGAAAATTGTTTTTCACTCTAACAATCTTAATGGTATAATGGCGAAATTCAAGGGGGCTATTCTTGCGCTTAGGTTCCAGACTTGCCTCAAGGATGTTGTAGGGCTATACTTAGAGAATTCAAATTTTCGCCAAAGGGGTATGGGGTGGTGGCGCGGAGGTTTCTTCCGATTTTTGTCGTCGTTATGGTTCCTTTGATGCTGATGGCATGCTCGAGTTCGAGCAAGCAGGCGACAGGCATGCCTCCGAAACCGCCGACCGACATAAAAACCCAAATTGTTGCCCAAGGTGTGGAAATTTCATGGGATCCTGTTCAATGGGCCACTCATTACACGATATTCTGGGGCAGTAACCCTCGAGATTACAGGTTCATGGCGAATTCGAACGATGCCGCAGTGCTTCTGGCCAGTGTCCAAAAGGAAAGGATGTACTACCTTGCCGTGACTGCATGGAATCAATTCGGAGAGAGCGTCTATTCCGCGGAGGAATTCTTCGTGTACGACGATCAGCTCCAAAATTACAGTAAGCACGTGGCTAAGGGTGAGGAATTGTTTCAGAAGGGGTACTATTCTGATGCCAAGGCTTATTTTTCGGCTGCTATAGCATGTGATCCGGAAAACGCTGAGGCGTATCAGCGCAGGGCTTTGGTCCATGAAAGCCTTAGTCTCGCGGACTCCGCAAAAAAAGACTATGCCAAGGCGGAAAGCATCTACAGAAAGAAAATGAGTAATACTGACCCGACAAGAGGCGCTTTTGTCAACAATTAGAAGCTCATCGCAGTTTTGATTTCATCCCCCCTCTGCTTAGGCCAAATGGCAACGTAGTATTCACTGAGCAGGCTCCAAGCGAATCACTCCCTCTTTCATTACGTCCTTGAAAAGACTGGGGTTACCGAGTACTCGGCCCACTATATTCACGGCTGAAGCAGGAATTATCCTTTCACCTTGGCTCATGGGAGTCGGTCCAAAAAATATGCAGAACGCATTTCCAGACGGCCAATAGCCAATTTCGCCCAATTCTACTTCTTCTTTTGCGGTTTCATCCAGCTTGGAATTTACAGGCACTGAGAAGTATATCTCATCACCCCACGTGTTGAACGACGCCTGAAAAGGTAGCACAGCGGCTATCTTTCGAGCTGTAGGAGATTCATTCAACTCCGCGTCCATACTTAACTTTCCAACCACAATTCGGATTTTCATTTCCGCTCACTCTCTTTGGTCAGGTTGCGTCCCTGCTTGGCAGTTTGTTGTCTCCAATATTATTATAGCTTATTATTCAAAAATACTGGTGAACTGAATTATGCGTGAAGATAGTGAATTCGACCAACTCGAAGAGGTGTTCGGAGTGGACGGAATGCTGGGGCGCCTGGCAAAATGGCTCAGGATTCTCGGCTTCGACACTATCTATCCGTGCAAGAGACCCTCTGAGAGTCATTATTTCGTAACAGCCAACAAAAAGGTGAGAGATCCCAGGGCCCTCATTGCTCAAGGCAGTGCAATTTCCGAGCAATTGAGGGACATCCTGGAAGCGACTCGTTTGAGCCCCAGAGCGGAACTGGTTCTCAGCAGGTGCCTGATCTGCAACATTCCGGTGACGGAAGTCTCAAAAGATGAGGTTCGCGGGCGAGTTCCCGCTCGGATTTATGAAACACATGCCTTATTCCGTGAATGTGCCAACTGCGGGAGAGTTTATTGGGAAGGATCCCACTTTGAGAGAATAAAAATGAGCCTTCATAAGAGCGGTATATCTGGAATTCCGTCCTGCGAAGCTGAACCTGAACAGAACATATGAGCTGGTTTTCCATAGCATTAACTTGCGCATTCCTCACCGCGGGCTGCGATGCCATATCCAAACGGATAATGCGGGAAAATGATGAATGGATTACAGGGAGTGCGATTTTAGCAATTTCATTCCTTTTTCTTGTCCCTGTCTTCCTTTCTCTGGACCGCAAACCCTTTACAGTGGATCTAGCGATATTGCTTGCGATAGCCCTTCCCCTGGAGGTTTTTGCTTATTATCTGTTTCTCTCCTCGATACGGATGGCGGCCCTTTCGCTGACTGTGCCATTGCTCGCTTTTACTCCTGTTCTTACAGTCGTCAGTTCATGGGCGATTCTTGGGGAGGAAATAAGTTTGACAGGCGCTATGGGCATCCTTTTGGTCACGCTAGGAGTGTACGTGCTCAATGGCGATCTGGCTAATCGGAACCTTTTCGAGCCAATTAAAGCCATATTCTCGCATCCGGGATCTTTGAGGATGTTTGCAGTGGCCGTCATCTGGTCGGTTACTTCCACCCTGGGCAAGAAAGGCGTGATTCTTTACGACGCCATCCCGTTTGGAGTTGTTCTCGTGTGCGGAGACCTTGTGATTTTTGCGCTAGTGGCCTTTCTCAGGGTTCGCATGGGATGGGCTGAATGCTGTGTGAGAAAACATATGCCCGGCCTGTTTCTTCTCGCCGGAATCCTGATGGCAGCAGCAGAGGTAACGCATTTCGTCGCGGTCAGCATGGCGCCTGTCGCGTATATGATCTCCGTAAAAAGATTGAGCCTGGTATTCGGAGTGATCATAGGGTGGATCTTTTTCAAAGAAAAAAACATCAGCTATCGCCTTATGGGGGCTTCCACGATGGTATGCGGTGTATTTTTCATTTACTATTAGACCCCGTTAGTGATTTGATTTGCCATTCTGCTTCAAAAAATAGATAATTATATAACACGGGGCTCTGATACCTATCGCTTTCAAATCAGCAAGATTGGCGGAACCTAGGTCGTCGAAATAAGGTTCTGCGCCGGTCTTTCTCGCTTGAATGGGGAGCGGGTACAAATAGGTTCCGCTTCTCAAAGCTCAACAATGATTCAGTTTAGTCTTTTTTCAACTTCCGGGGTATTCTGCCGTTCATGAAAAGCCAGCCGAGCTATGTGTCTGTGACGATCTCCTCCGAAGACCCAACTTCGTTGTCCGAGAAAATCTTGGGAGCTCTGGCCAAATTGCTAAATCGAACCCCTTCGAGCATTCGATCTTCGCTGGAAATCGGGACAATCAAACTGAAGAAAATCCGGATGCAGGGGGACCTCGAGAAGATTGTAGGGATTCTCAGAAAAAACGGTCTCCACGTGAAGGTAGATGCTGTCGACGAAGAGATAACCGAACGCAGTCTCGTCAGACTTCCAGGAAGGGTTCCGACGGCCTTTAGCCTTACTCATGGAAAATCGGAAGCCCGGACAGACTGGGAAAAAGGAGATGTTATAGAAGGCCTCTATGAAGTAAGGGGATCAGCTTCAGGGGGTATGGGAACAGTGTATTTCGTCTTTCACCGGTTGTGGAAGATGATGCTCGCCATGAAAACTCCGCAGAAAACCGCGGTGAAAAATGAATTCCGACTGCTGAGGTTTTTGAGAGAAGCCGAACTGTGGGTTGGACTGGGACTGCATCCAAATATAGCGACATGCTACTACGCCCGTGTAATAGGCGGGCTCCCGCGACTGTTTATTGAATATGTAGACGGTGGCACGTTGGACGAATGGGCTGACAGGCATTTGGTAAGGGATCTGCGAACACTGACGGACCTGATGCTGCAATTTTGCCATGGAATGACTTACGCAGAAGAAAGCGGCATGATTCACAGAGACGTAAAGCCTGCGAACTGTTTGATATCAAAAGATAAGATTCTGAAAATAACCGATTTCGGTCTGGTAAAGCGGCTGGAAGATCCGGCATCTGCACAACCCGAGGAAGATGGCGATTCTGACACTACTTCCAGCGGAAGATACACCGATCCAAGCGTCACTCTTCTTGAGCACGGGATAATGGGATCGCCCCGGTACATGGCTCCAGAACGATTCAAGGAGAAAAACAAAGAGGATATTCGTTCCGATATCTACTCTTTCGGCATCATGCTTTACGAATTAGCTGTGGAGTCCATGCCCTTCAAGCTTCCCTCCGTTTTCTCTTTACAGGAGCTTGTGAGGAGCCATCTAAGGGCTCCTTTAGTGGACCCGCTGTCAATCCGGCCGGATCTGCCGAAGTCATTGGTGGAAATACTAGTAACCTGTCTAAAAAAAAAGTCCGAGAACCGATATAGCTCCTTTGTAGACGTGTGCCATGCCTTGGAGTCTGTAATCAGAGAACTGAGACCAGGCCGAGATCCAAGAAACAGGCCGAACCTGGTGAGCTTGAAGACAGACTCTATGAACAATCAAGCAGTTTCTCTGCTCGACCTCGGGCGAGACCAGGACGCACGAAAATTGCTTGAGGACGCGCATTCAGCAAATACTGATCATTTGGAAGCAGTTTACAATTTCCATGTGCTCAAATGGCAAAATGCCGAAGCTTCCGATCTGGAAATCATAAACCGTATGGAATCCTTAAGAATTGAATTGAGGGCAACCCCGGATTATGCGCATCTGATGGGGTTGATATCTCTCCAAAGGGGCGATCCTGCTCGAGCAGTGGCTTCGCTGAAAAAGGCATCCCAAGAGGGCTCTCTTTATGAGGACAGATGGACCCTGTACGGAGGTGATCCGAAGAATTTCATCAGTTCTCTTGCGTTAAGCCCTATTGGTGAATTAGCGTCTTTCGCCGGTCATATTAAGCACGTCAGGGCGGTAGCATTTTCATCTGATCTAAAGAAGGCCCATTCTGTTGGCGAAGACAGGTCCATTCGCATCTGGGATACGGACAGTGGAAGGTGCCTCAAGAATATTCGCACTTTCACCTTCAGTCCGGTGGCAGGAGCTTTTTCTCGGAATGATAGATTGGCGGCCACAGTCTACGGAGCAGCATTCAAGACTGTTGACTTATGGGACCTTCAAGACGGCAAATTGCTTCGAAAGTACCCTGGAATGAGCGCATTCGGCGTAAAATTCTCTCCGGATTCAAAATACCTGGCGGCTTTCGGCCAGGAAGGTCAAGTCCGGGTGCTGGATGCGTCATCCGACTCGGTCATTTGGGAGTCTCGATCGATCGGAGCACCGATTTCCTGCATTGCATTCCTCGGGAATAAAGAATCCGTTGTTGTCGGATGCGAGGACGGCAGCCTCGTAGCCATCTATTTTCGATCAGGTGAACCTATTCTTCGGGTGCAGGCTCATGATGGGCCGATTACTGTCGTAGACACCGCATCCGATGGAGGGATTATTCTTACTGGTGGGGCAGACGAGACCTTGAAACTGTGGGATGTATCCTCGGGCGAGGAAGTCAGAAGGCTTTCCGGCCACAGAAAGAGAATTACCGGCGCGAGTCTCATGCAAGACGGCAGGTTTGTAGTATCAACATCTTCAGACGGCTCAATCAAGATCTGGGACGGCTCCAACGGCAGATGCTTCAGGACAATGAATATTCCAGGCGAAGATTTCACTTGCTGCGCGCTTGCTCCTAATGGGAAACGGCTGGTCACCGGCTCATCCCGTGGGTCTGTGAGATTGTGGTCCATTGATACGGGCTGGTTCCTTCAGAAACTTCCTGGAACCTGCCTTGTCTCGCCCAAAAACATTTCGAGAATTAGCAGGATTGCATGCACTATTTAACATAACGCTCGAAGAGTTCAATAGATCCTGGAGGAAAGGAAATGAAGCACATGCATTTGAAACCTTCGATCGGATAAGGTCTATCCCGGGATTCTGCTGGTCAAAAGAGGCCATACTGATTCGAAACGTCCTAAGCGGGGCGGTTGCACGCGGCCGATTGAAGTCAACTTCTTTCATCAGATCCTTTCACGGACATCAGGACACAGTGGTGAGCCTCAAGGCCAGCCCGGACAATTTAATGCTTCTGAGCGGCAGTCTCGACGGTTCTGCTGCAACCTGGGACGTTGTGACAGGACGTCGCGTGAAAAAATTCGTGACAGGCAGTGCCGTCAAGGAAGTTTTCTTCCTGCCCAGAATGCAGGGAATAGTAACCCACAGCAAAGACGCCATACTGCGCGTTTGGGATTTGAACGGAAACATTGTTCGTGAAATTGAAGAAATAGAAACTCCCCTCGCGTTGTCCGGAACAGGCCAGGAAATGATTGTCATGTCGCAGGATAAGACGCCTGCAATCGCTGATTTGGCAACCGGACAAAAGAAACCAACAGGTGCAACAATCCCAGGAACAGGATTCGTCTGTTTTTCGGAAAACCTCCAAACAATATATAGCATTAGAGAAGAAACGAGAATACAACGGTGGTCATTAGCCACGGGTAGAAATGAAGGGGCATTCCGAGACCTCGGAGTAAAAATCACGTCATTACTGCCCACCCGAGCTGACGACAGAGTAATTGCAGGACTGGAATCCGGGGAGGTGATGGTGTACGTGGTAGGTTCAGGTGTGAATGTCATCACACTTCGAGGTCATTCCGCGGCTGTTCGGGCCATGACATCTTCAGCCAACGAAGATCTTTGGATAACAGCGTCGGACGATTGCTCGCTAAGGCTCTGGGACATCAGGGCGGAAAGATGTCAAGCGGTACTGGAAGGACATGCTTCGCCAGTTCGGAGCGTGTGTCTCTTTTCAAATCTTTCATTGATCGCAAGCGGCAGCACTGAGGGCAATTCCAGGCTGTGGGGCCTGGAATGGATTATGTCTTCTGCAAAATCCTCTTGAAAAGAAATTCGCAATAGAGGATTTTTGACGAAGAACGATCCGGAGAATAGCATCGACCCATGGAAAAAAAACAGAAAATCAATGCTAAGAAGTTCCTGGAAGATTTCCGCGCGGGAAAATCCGAATCAGAATTGATGCGCGCTCATGGCCTGACCGAGGCGAACCTGGATAAGGTATTCCGGGCGCTGATCGACAAGAATCTTATCGACAAATCGGAAGTAGACCGTCTCAGACAACCTGAGCCCGAAGTTCGGGAGCCGCTCCCCTACCCCGAACCGTTGGACTGGGCTTCGCACTCTGCTGAAATGAGGCGACTGGCTGAAGAGCAGGGCGTCCTTTCGTCCTTTTGTCCTCAGTGCGGCGCGAAGATCTCCAAAAAGATGCTGACCTGTCCTGAATGCGGCCACATTATACCGGGACACGATCGATGGGCCGAAGCCGAACCGAAAACGAGTTTTGTGCAAAGTCTTTCCCCGAAGACCATCGGATGTATACTGGCTTTTCCTGTGCTTGTGGCCCTATTCTTTTTTTTCAAGAACATTATTCTCCCTATGGCGGAAACTGTCGGAGAAAAAAGAGCGCAGGCCGTCCGGAAAGAAATGCCCAAAGGGAAGACTCCCATGGAGGCGGCAAAGGACCTGGCCAAAGAGCTGTCCACCAAGACCATTCGGGCGGAAGTACAACGATATATTGACGATGAGATCCTCGCCAGTGCCAAAGAGGACTTCTCCGCGTTCACTGTGGGACCAAGGTGGGGGTCACTTACTGTTCAAGAAAAGGAGACCTTTGTGCAGGAGATATCCCTGTCCATGGAAGGCTCTAATCTGAAAAAGGATTTCCGGCTTGTCGGACCTTCGGGTAAGACTGTAGCCAAGGTTGTGGACGGTGTCGCAATGTGGCGAGACGGCACGGAGTTGGTACATGCCACATTCCCCGCCGCGCGTCGCGGATGAAGCCCTTTCGGAAACGGACCTATCCGAAAACCCTGTCCAGCGAGCCTTTGAAAGGGGCTTTCCCGGAGGTGGCGACGCGATTAAAAACCTCCCCGGAAGGTAACACCAACTGGGAATTGGGCTCTTGAAAAGAATTCGCGGGGGGATGTCCTTTTTCTCGTCATTCCCGCAACGGCAGGAATCCGGAATTCAAGTCCCAATGCTGTTGAATCAAGGATAATTTCCTCGGTCAAGCCACAGGCGTGATCGTCACCCCGGCGAACGCCGGGGTCCAGAAAGCATTGAAAACGTGGATTCCGTCTTCCGACGGAATGACGGTTGCCATTCCCGTAAGTTGGAGAAGGACTTTGGAAATTTGTATAAATGCCAGAAACTGGCGTCCGTTGACCTTCCAATTGATGGCGAGGTGAAAACATTGAGCGAGTGCAAGATTGAGATTCCTCACGACAAAATTGTGGAGTTTTGCCAGCGCCATCGAATCCGAAAACTGGCCCTATTTGGGTCGGTCCTTCGTGATGATTTCGATGAGCACAGCGATATCGACGTACTAGTCGAGTTTGAGCCGGGTAGTGCAGTGGGGTTGAATTTCTTTGCTATCGAACGCGAACTGTCTCTACTTTTGGGAAGGAAGGTGGACCTCAACACGCCGGGATTCCTGGGGAAATATCTTCGCGATCAGATAATGAGCGAGGCCAAAGTACAATATGAGTCGGCATGAAGATCGGAGGAGATTATTGTTCGCTAGTGGCCGTTTCCGCCCGCCTCAGTTGAATGTCCCATTATCTCGCCCCAGTCCTTTGTGAAGCGATAGACCTGTCCGAGCCCGTACAAAGATAAGGTTGCAAAGATTGTCTGATCAGGTTCCTTTGCCTTTTGGGTGACAGGGTCCTGTTCCCGGACCTCGGAATACTTGATCATAATGTTCCAGCACTGCGGGTGATAATTTATGCCGAAGCTGGTGAAGTAAGCGAAATTGAACTGATGTGTGTATTGGTTCTCGAAGAAGCATTCCAGCGTCGAAGTTAACTTAACCTGCAAGTTCACGTTGGTCTGACGGTTCAAGTCCTCTCGGCGGTCACCTTCTGTGAATTGATGCAGAACGCGAATTAAATCGCCCCTGTGGTCCATGAATCCAAAATTGACGCTGTACTTTCGCGCTCTGTTGAATATAGGGTCATATTCGGTTTGGGCCCCGAGATCAATCATGGAATGCGGCTTCAAGGTGAGCTCTGCCCTGGTGTTGGTCCAATGGGCGCCTTCACCCAAATACCTGTCCCCCAACGGATCATCCGCTGATCTGGTCATATTGAAGTCATAGCCCTGAGACAGCGTAAGAGTCATAAAATCGAAGTATTCATGAGGCCCGGTTCTCCCGGTCAAGACATGCCTCATTTCAGCTATTAGCAGGCTCACCTGATCTACCCTGTCACTTTCATCAAAATATGGGTAGGTTTGAAGGCTGGGAAAAGGCCGATAAGTCCATGCCACGCGAGGACGAAACGAATGCTTTATCTTTTGGAACCCGAAAGCGCCATCGTACAGTGCGCTCAAGTCGGTGAACGCATCTGCGTTGACCTGGTAAAGATCAGGCCGAACCGTGTACACGGAACTGACGCTTTTGTCTCGCTGGTAATAGTCCGCAAGGTATGCCTTCGGAAAGTAAGTCATAGAAGGCTGTAGTTTCAAGAACCGTCCAAGGGCAATGGGCAGACTCAGTCTGGTGTCCGTCTGAAAACGACTGCCAAGCCATTTCTTGTCCATCATGGGCGCATAGAAATGGTTGTAGATGACATCGGAGCTCAAGTAAAAAGGCGTGTAAGGAATCTGCTGATTGAAGAGGATGGCTTTCACTGTGGGAAGATTCTGCACTGTAGCTGCATTGTCAGGTAAATCCAGGTTGTCAAAATGCCTGGCCTCACCCTGAAACAGAAAATTGTTCAGCTGTTTGTACAGGACCGCATTTGATTCCAGGTAGCGGACCCTTAACCGCTTGTCGAACCTGCCGCCCCAGAATTCAAAATAGTCGCGATCCGATATCCAATTTGCGTTTGCTTGAAGACGGACTTGCGCCGCGACGTCCTGTTCGTGCCTCCAGGTGACATAGAAACGATGACTTCTGGGATTGGGCTGAGACCCGTATCTCCAGTCGAACGTATATTCTCCATAGAATCTGCCCTGAAGGTCCTCTGAAGGAGAATACCTGAATTCAAGGCCCACCTGTGCAGCCCGAAGCGTGCAAACTCTCGGCACTATAGTTGCGTCTATGCTGGGAGAAATGTCCAAAAAAAACGGAAGTCGCAGATCGAAACCTCTGAGGCTGCTGTTTGCGAAGGTTGGCATCAAAAAGCCTGTCTGACGCTTCCGTTTTGCCGGATAAACGAGCCAAGGCAAGTAGAATACAGGAATGTCCTTGACGTAAAAGAATCCATGTTTGAGGACTCCATACCCCTCAAGGGTGACATCCAGGTCCTTGCCCCGGATTCTCCAATCTGGAGTAATACCGTCACAGGTTGTGAAACTGCCTTCTTCTATTCGGTAACTGTCCGGTCCGGTCTTCTCCAGTTTCTTGCCTTCCAAGTAAATGTTGTGCCTGGTAAGAAGCAGTTTTCCATCGTGCAGGACACCGGTTGCCGATTTCAGCATTATAGTCAACTTGTCCGCCTCCAGCACGTCGCTTCCCATACGCACTATTACCTTCCCTGAGGCTGTCAGCTCGCCGGTATTGCCAGAATATGTGACACTGTCCGCTCGAAGGCGGAAGTTGCCCTGAGCTAATGTGACGTTACCTTTTGCTGTGTATGAGTTTTCTTGGTAATTTGACCAGAGGCGTTCCGCTGTTATCGTTATCGGCAAATCCCCGGGAAGTAGGCTTTTTTGTTCTGAGCGACCGGTGATTGTCGAATCAAGCGACCGGTCCTGGGAGTAAGATTCGGAGCCGAAAATTAGCAAAAGGACTGAAATCAGGGCAATCCGAATAAACAAACTCGTTTTAGGGTGTTTCCTCGTTCCCGGGTTCTCCCTCACGGGAGCTGAATTACCTTCAGAGCCTCTTTCGTCCTGGAGGGACGTGAAGAGAATGGCCCGGCGATTCATCGCCGGGAAAGCGACCGAAACGGACCAGTTAGTCCCGGAGGGACGGCCCGTCGTGTTCAATCTTGCCATATGAATGGACCGCCCCTCCGGGACTAGAGGATTTTTGGATTGCCATGAGCAGGCGATAAATCGCCGGCCTATTATCCGCTGTTCCTCCGGAACAAAAGGCAAGATGCGGCATGAGCCAGCACCACTGAGGCGGAGCCTGGGAACCAGGATTATGCCATGCCCGCTGAATTGAGAGCATCTCTTTTGGCAATGACTATTTGTCATTCAGTAATCCGGGGCAAACAGCTTTTATGGGGCATGCTTTCCAGCATGCCTTGTCCTGAAAAGCCAATCATGGCGGGCTGGAAAGCCTGCCCCACGGGAGACTCGATCATCTTCGTGGAGCTGCATTTCAGTCATCTTGTATTCCGCAGGCCCGCCTCACCGGTCCTATCATGTAAAGGGAGCCCGTGGCTAAAACGACATCGTCCCGTGAAGCTTTTGCTAGAAGGCGATGAAAACCTTCTGTAATATCGCCCGCGGTGCTTGAGGGAATCCCGCGGCTGCGAACAAGGACAGCCATTTCTTCCGGGTCCAGCGCTCGATTTCCCTGAGGCGCTACACAGAGGACTTCCCGAGCAATCGGGGCTATTATTTTTATGAGTGCCTCATAATTTTTGTCTCGCAGCATGCCTAACAGCATGAAAGGCTTGATGCCGGGATAAACTTGCCTCATGGTGCTTTTCAGCAGCCGCATTCCTTCAAGAGTATGAGCGCCGTCGATCACCGCATCTGGTGAACGCCGCAATATCTCGAACCGTCCAGGGAATTTTGTTTTGGACACTCCATTTCGTATGGCCTCGTCGGAGACGTAGTATCCAAGTTTCCTCAATTCCTCCACCACCGCGATTGCAAGAGCTGCGTTCTTAACTTGATGGCTCCCTGGCATGGCTGTGGTGAGGTTTTCCAAGACCAAACCGTAAGACCTGTAACTAAAGGTGTTTTGACCTGTGCGTATTCCTGCGAAGTCGCGACCGAATTCTCTTACCGGAGCCTGTTTTTCTCGTGCGATTTTTTCGATCACAGCCCAGGCTTCTGCCCTGCTTGCGCCTGTTATTAGAGGTATCTTATCCTTTATTATTCCGGCCTTTTCACCTGCCACTGCTGCAATGCCGACTCCCAGATAATCTTCGTGCTCTCTCGATATGTCGGTTATCACTGTAACAATGGGATTGATAGTATTTGTTGCATCGAGTCTCCCGCCGAGTCCTACTTCCACAACTGCGACGTCAGTCTTCTCGCGCGCTATGCAATCAAAGGCCGCTGCTGTGGAAAACTCAAAAAAAGTTGTGCGCTCCGGGTCATAGATCGTCCTCACTTTGCGTATGGATTCCAGCAGGGATTCTCTGGATATTAGTCGGCCGTTCAGCCTGACACGCTCGCGAAAATCATTGAGATGTGGCGAAGTATAGAGAGCCGTGCTTAGGCCGGCCTCCAGAAGTACTTGATAAACAAAAGAGCATGTTGAGCCTTTCCCGTTACTACCCGCCACATGCACGGATGGGAAGCTTTTCTCCGGATTACCCAATTGCTTCATCAAGTTACTGATGTTATCGAGGCCCAGGAGTATGCCGAATCTTTCCAGGCTGTACATGAAGGAAATCGCTTCATCGTATTCCTCGATCAGGCTCTGCTGCAAAACCGTCGGCATAGGCCGAACCTCCGTTTGTCTTGTAATTACCAAAGCCGTTCGCACCGGAGACAGTGCTCCATCACGAGCTTGTTCGCCTTATAGCACAGAGCTGGCATCGCGTCAAGGACCATATCGAGATAACCATTTGTATTGATTACCGAATACTAATGCCACTTTTGGGGTATGCACTTTAGTCAGGTGACCACAATATGTTGTGGTCACTGTTTTGAGTTCTCTTTGCCTTGATTCCCTATAAGCGATCTGTATGTTCTCGGTTCTCCGACGACCGCTTGTTGAACCAATCGGAAGAACAGCTTGCCTCTTTGTCGTGAAGTTCGCCGGTTGAATCGGAACGTAAATTCGTCGAGGTAGTAATCGAGATGCTTGTGGCTTACTGCGCCATGATGAGTACCCAAGAGCCAACGCTTCAAGAGCGATATGGCGCGGTGAACGTGTGGAAGGAGTTCGGTAGCGGCATGCTTTCTGCCGCGCAGCGGAGTCACTTCGTGCACATAGCCCTTTTGGTCCAAGCCGCGGTATCCGCTCCATCCGTCTGTGTGCAGCACGCTGCCCTTTTCAATGGCACCGGTGACGAAGCCGTGTAACTCCTTGCCGGATGCGGAGTCTATCCGACGCATCCGTATCCTTCCCGTGGCCTTGCCAGCCTCTTCCGCAGCAACGACGATTAGGGCTTTGCTACAGACTTGCCTTCCACAGAGCCCCTCTTCTAGACCCCCCAGATAGGTCTCGTCCACTTCAACACTTCCGGACAGCCGGTCTCGGTCTGGTCTCACCATCACGCGGCGTAGCTTGTGAAGCCATGCCCAAGCAGTCCTGTAACTCCCCAGTCCGAGCATCTCCTGCAGGCTCACTGCACTCATCCCTGTTCGTGGGCAAGTCACCCACCACATAGCTCGAAACCACAGGGTGAGAGGCTTACGGGTGTCATGGAAGATCGTACCAGCAGTGACGGAGCACTGATATCCACAATACCCGCATTCGAACAGACTCTTGCCAATCGGCCAAGCCCTGCCATGCCCACAGCGAGGACACCGAAAACCTTCTGGCCAGCGGCGTCGGAACAGGTAATCACGGCACTGCTCCTCTGTCGAGAAACGGGCTTCGAACTCTGCCAATGACCTGGGGTAGTCTTCCATGGGCCAAAACACTATATGTTGTGGCTCCCTTAGTCAAGTGCATACCCCCACTGCCACTTTTATGAAGGCGCTTCGGAACTAAAGTTGCTCGACGTTGTCTAAGCAATTGACAACTCCTCACTATTGTTATTTTTTCAATTTGAGAGGCGCACTGTTTTTGGGATTTCGTGTTAATTGGTTAAGCAAACTGTCCCTAAAACCCAAGAGGAGAAGAATTATGAAAACCGTATGCCCGGATTGCGGACGTAGCTTCGGACTTGATCAATATCCGGAGACAGGAAGCGACACATGGTGTTCTGACTGTGGGACATTCTTCAATTCTGAAAAGAATCTCCGTTTTGAACCCGAGCTAGTCTCTCAGGGAAAGGACGCGGATGCGTTTGTGGTTGAATGGCAGATAAGGTGTTAGCGACACTTCGAGACAAGCGTTTTTTCCTTCTTCCAGACCGTGCATAGCCTTTCGGGACCAACAGGCAAAACAAATAAACGTTGAGGTGCGACTGGCTGGGCGCACAATCTCGCCGGAGCAACGGGTTCGGCAGAAATCCTGGCAGGAGCGACAGGAAGGGTACGGATCCTCTGGCATGGAACAGGGGCCGCGCAAGTTCGCTCTGGGGCTACGGGGGGCGAGTAAGTTCGCACTGGAGCCACAGGAAGGTAAAATTGGCAAGCAGGGGCCACTACTACAGCGCAATTCGTAGGTTCGCCACAACCTGAAGACCAGCAAATCCCCACACACATCAAAACCAGCACGGCACACATGCACCAGATTTTTTTCATTGACACGCCTACCTTATAAGCCCTTAAATGTTTCGTCATTTTATCATCTTTCCGGGGTTAGGATAAACTAAAATGAGAGTCCAGAGATCACTTCTAATACTGCCGGTAAATGTTCCCCGTTTTATTGAAAAAGCGCATCTAAGAGGTGCGGATGCCATTGTCTATGGATATGGAGGATTCCATTCCTTTGAACCAAAAAGAATCTGCCAGAGGAATGGTGGAGCAATCCATAAAAATGGTGGGTCGCGCATGCGCGGAAGTATTCGTGCGTGTGAACAACGAACCAGGTTTCTTTGAAAAAGATATTGATGCTGCAGTGCACCCCGGACTTCACGCAATTTTCCTTCCCAAAGTGGAATCGCCCGATGACGTGAAAAAAACTGAAGCGATGATTTCCCGCCTGGAGTCGGACCGAGGAATTGAAAAAGGGAGCATCAGGCTTTCTTTGCACATCGAAAGTCCTAAAGGCTTGCTGAGGATGCAGGAAATCGCATCAGCCGGGACAAGAATCGAATCCATGAGCTTGGGAATGGATGACTACTGTTTAGAGCTGGGAGTGGAACCTTCACCGGAAGGGACTGAATTGTTCTTTCCGCTTGTCACTCTTGTGACAGTTAGCAAAGCAATGGGAATAAAACCCATGGGCATACTCGGAAGCGTTGCAGGATATAAAGACCGGGAGGGCTTCAGAAGAGCGGCGGAACGAGGCCGCAACCTGGGATGCACTGGCGCTTTCTGCATTCATCCCGATCAGGTAGACATCCTGAATTCGGTATTTTCCCCTACATACGATCAGGTCGAACACGCTAAAAAGGTGATAAACATTTTTGAGGAAGCGATGGCAAGAGGCCGGGCGTCTACCACTCTGGATGATCGTATGGTAGATACCCCAGTCTACAAGAGGGCTTTGAAAGCTCTGGAATTGGCTGAAGCCGTGTCGGAAAAGAAACGCATGAACGCTGAGGCATTGACTCGTCTGCCCGAACAGGAATAATGAAGAGGTGGAAAAGCAATCGGCGGGCTGGAAAGCCTGCCTGCGATTCCAATATATAATTAAGCAATCAAGAGGATTGAATGGTCAAATCAGTAAACGCATCATGGTGGATACAAAGGTGGAGCGAACTCCAGCCCGAAAAAACCGCCATCATATTTGAAGACCGCGAGATAAGTTACAAAGAGCTTCATATGCGCTCCAACAGCACCAGCTGTTGGCTGCAGTCAATTGGCATTGAAAAGGGAGACCGCGTAGCTGTGCTACTGGAAAACTGCCCGGAGTTTATAGAGCTTTATCTGGCGTGCTCACGACTTGGGGCGATCTTCGTCCCGTTCAATTTCAGATTGGCTCCTCCAGAAGTAGATTATCTCATAAAACATAGCCGTCCGAGATTGTTCGTGTTCAGCCGCAGATTCGAGAATACTGTCGACAAACTGGACATGGACTCTTACAGACCGCCGCTTATTTCAGCAATTGTGGACGGAGAGCACCCCTCTAATCGCGTTCTCAATTACCAAGCGGACACCAAGCTCTTCGAGGGAAAAGCCCCTTTTATAACGCCGTCTCTGGGACCGGCAGACCCTGAAGAGCCGCACGTGATAATGTATACTTCGGGCACCACCGGCCGGCCCAAGGGAGCGGTGTTGAGCCATCGCAAAACCTTTTTCAATTGCTTGAACGCGGAAATATTCTTTCAGTTGTCGTTTCAAGATCGCATGCTGGTCATTCTTCCGCTTTTTCACTCTGGCGGTCTTTTTATTCAAGCGTCTCCTAGCTTGTACAAAGGAGCTACTCTCGTCATCCACCGGAAATTCGACGCGGTGACAACGTACAAGGATATCGAAAAGTTCAGGGTGACCAAATTCCTTGGTGTGCCAACAGTGTTTCGTGCGCTCCTGGCTGTGGATTCTGCAAAACGAGGCGACATGTCTTCGCTGAGTGTATGCGCAATCGGTGGGGAAAAAGTCACCCCTGAACTGCTGTCCGACTGCCGACAAAGCGGATTTTCGCTCCGCCAGATTATGGGCCAAACGGAAACTTCTATACTCTTGTGGGCTTCCGAAGAAGAATCGCTCCAGAGGGCCGGCACAGTCGGCAGGCCGGTATTTCACGCGGAAGTGGCCCTGGTAAATGGTCAAGGAAAAAGGGTTGGACCTAATCAAGTGGGTGAGATAGTGGTCCGTGGCTCCATTATGATGAAAGAGTACTGGCAAGATCCTGTTCAAACGGAGCAAATATTCAGCGGAGGATGGCTCCGAACAGGTGACTTGGCCAGAATGGACGAAGAAGGTTATTACTATCTCGTGGACCGCGCCAAGGACATGTTCATATCCGGCGGGGAGAACGTCTATCCCGCCGAGGTGGAACGAGTGCTGCAAGATCATCCTTATGTGGAGGACGCTGCAGTGATTGGAGAGTCCGAGGAAACATGGGGTGAGGTCGGACACGCATTCGTCATAATCAGAGAAGGGGCGTCACTTTCCGAACAAGATGTGATGCTCTTTTGCCAATCCAAGCTGGCATCCTATAAGCTGCCACGAAAAATCAGTTTCTGCACATCATTTCCCAGGACACCACTCGGCAAAATTCGCAAATTTCTTCTGACGCAGGATTCCGCAGGGGAGTAGCCGACTCAGCAAGGTATCAATCCCGGCCGATCAGCAAAGCCACAGGGAAGTCTTCCAGGATTTCCGCGATTTCAACTGTGCCCTTGGATTCTATTCCCCGCGAAGTGATGGCATTCGTACAATGTACAGGAAACTGATCGGGAATCACGAGTCGCGTGTCACGCCAGACCTCTCTTCCCATGGGCAATTCGCCTTCCGCCACGAGGGCTGTCATTAATCTTGGCGAGATACTGATTGCAACTCGCCCGCTGTGAACCCTGGCAAACGCAAGCACATGACCTTTGAATTCACCCTGTACCTTCAAGGGGAAGATAGTCACCTTCTTGAAACAGTTCCACATTTTCTTTTCTTGCCTTCAGAGATCTGTGCACTAGGAAAAGCTTTAGACAGCCTTCTTCTTTTCTGGAAAATAGATCCTGAATAAGTGCGAGAACGTTCTCTTTCCCTTCGCTCACAATTTCTTGGAGCATCTGATCTCTTCTTTCAAAGTCTACTGGCCTACGATTGTCAGGATCAACCAGGTTAAGGTCCCACAATTCCGTGCCCTGATAAAAATCCGGTACTCCAGGACACGCTATTTTTACCAGCGACTGAGAAAGGGAATTCAAGACGCCGTAATGAGCAATCTTTTGCTGAAAAGGTCTGAAGGACCTCATGAACATGTTCTCGCCCTGGGAATCCGACAGGAGCTTTTCAATAAAGTATGTGGAAGCCTCTTCATAAGCGGTATCCGGTTTAAGCCATGCGGTATGGACTTTTGCTTCCCGAATGGCTTTCATGACATAATCCTTAAGACGCCGGGTGTATTCATCGAGTTCATGGTGAAAGAAGGGAAAAGAACCTACCAACATTTGATAGATGAAATACTCATCGTTCTTATCAGGGGCTTTTGCACCGTTGACTTTGATCTTTTTCGCGAGGTTCAACTTGTGCCAGATCCTGATCTTGATTTCCCATTCTTGAGGAATCTCAGACAAAACATTTATTCGCGCTCGAACATCTTCACCCCTCTTCGTATCATGTGTGGAACCGGCATTCATGGAGTAAGGATTTGAATATCTTCGCCTTTTAATGAATTTATGAAAGTCCCTGAGCGTTTCGCCCAATCTTCCCGGCTGCCCGCCCACTTCATTCAGCGACAGCAGCCTGTTGAATACGTAGAACGTGGTGTCTTCGAAGCCTTTTGCCATGAGAGGCCCACTTAATTGCTGGAACCGCATTACCCAATCGATCCATTTCTTTTTCTCTTCTTCGGAAGGATGCTCCCCAAATTCCAGACACAAAAACCTTTGCAAGTAGTCCAATTCATATATCAAATCAGGCCGCTTTGCCTTGGCTTTTCTAATTGCTTCCTCTATGTATGCTCGACAGTTCTCGTTGAAAACGTCTTCGCTTACGTAGGTCCTGTACACGGGAAAGAACGCCAGCACCTCGACAAGTGCCCGCCTGAGACCGGTCAAGGTTATATCTTTGCCGTATCTATCGTTTCCGGATATGCGCTTCAAGAGGTGAGCGAGATTGTCCACATCCCCGGACATGTCCTTATCTATGATCAGCATCTTCTTTTCATGAACAAGGTCCTTGTAAGAGATTTTCTCCTGGATGAACGAATAGTACAGTCTCTTGAATGCCCTGTGATTTGTATGATTACAAAAGGTCCCGTTCAGATAATTGATGAAATCATAGCCTGTGGTCCCTTGAACCGGCCAAACACGAGGCAGCTTTTCTTGAAGATCCAGGATCTTTTCCACAATCATGTAGATGTCGCCCGTTTTGCGTCGTAGGCGTTGCAGGTAGCTCGCGGGGTCGTAGAGGCCATCGATGTGGTCTATCCGTAAGCCGGTGAATTTGGATTCATTCACTAGTTTCAGAATGAGCTGGTGTGTCCTGGCAAACACCGCATCATCCTCCACCCGTAGAGAAATCAATCCATTTATGTTGAAAAATCGCCTGTAGTTGGTTTCCTCTGTGGTGACCTTCCAAAACGAAAGCCTGAAATATTGTTCTGACAGGAGAGAGTCGAGAAGATTGTAATCCGGGTTGGATTTTCCATTGAAGATTTCTAGATTGTCATTGAGAAAATGCCTGATATTATCGTTTGTAGTATAGAGTTCCCATAGTATGCGCTTGATGAAACGTATTTGATCGTAGCGCTCGGAGGTATCATCTTCAGTTTCGATGTTCCTAATAACATATAATATTCCCAATAACTTGATGAAATCCGGATGATCACGCCCCACTCTTCTCTTGAGTATGCTCAATCGATGCCTTAAAACCGTGGCATAAGATGCAACCTTCAGAGGAAGCTGCAACTCATAATAATTCACGGTGAATCCATTTTGGTCGTAACGTAATTGAATCTCGCCGTTTTCTAGACACTCCCCGTAAAACTTTCCGAGAAATGGCGCCAAAAGCCTGCCTTTTATACTTTCGTAAGGATGATTCCACTCTATGTCGAAAAAGTTGAAATACTCCGAATTTGGGCCATTTTCTAAGACATCTGTCAGCATTTTATTCGCGTGGTCCACTGCCATATGATTAGGAACTATGTCCTGCAGCCAGCCCATGCCATTTCTGGTCAATTCGGAAGTCAGCGTCTCGAAATCGTGGACCGAGCCCAATTCCGGGTTAATTTCGTTGGGATCCACAACGTCATATCCGTGGGGACTGCCCTCTTTGGCTTTGAAAATTGGAGAAGCATAGAGGTCGGATATTCCTAATCGCGTCAAATACGGAAGTACTTCCTGAGCCTTATGAAAGCCGAAGCCCCGGTGGAATTGAATCCTGTAGGTTGCAATCGGTATTCTCATAATCGCTTACTCAATTCTCACAGCCATGATCAAATGAAGTGTAATAAAAGGAGAAAATGGCCGTGGATGGTGAATTGACACCCAAAACAGATTCTTTGTTGTTTACAATAAAATTAGAAGGTTAATCTATTGGATGCTCCAGAGACAAATTACAGGAGCACAATACTAATCTACTTTTTCATCGATTCAACGTTCTTATATTATTACATCTAGTGGTTCAAAAATGCAAATTGTCGGTTCTTAAGATGAGAGAAACGTAGCAATCATTTATCGCACCGGCGTCCACAACATGTCTTGAGAACGCAGTTATATCGGTTGCCAAAATTAATGTCCGATTGGAGAAAGAATAGATCGTAGGTGCCAGCCTCCGTGCCGGCACATCTTCAAAGAATAATCAATGATGTCTGTACAATGGGCCGACAGGGATGCCTGTCCCCACGGATTTCTTGTATTCGCTCGAGGGACAAGCATCAGAATTTTTGGCAATCACATTTACAATCTGATCGATCATCAAGCGATGTGGGATCTTAGGGAAATGCAATCCGGATAGTCAGTTCTCCGAAGCAATTGGATGGCGAGTAACAACGAAAAGGTCGTGTCGAGCGTGTAGATCAGTCCAATTCGTCGATGGCCTTGCTGGCCTGGTCCAGGGCCTCAGTTATTTGACTCTTGGTCACGCACAGCCTGTCCGCCAGTTCCAGAGGGCTTACATAGCCTCCCATAATCAATTTTCTAAAGAGGCGCTGCAATTGTCTGTACGTAATTTTGTATTTGACCATAAACGCTTCGTCGTCCATACCTGCCTTCAGGTCTTCAAGGACTTCCTTCGCGCTTACGGTCAATTTCGGTTTTTTCACGGGTGTCTTCTCGAACTAGTGGATTCGCTAAGAACTGCCAGTTTTTTTTGCGATCATTGTGGCGTGTTTTGTACCTTAAGACAACAAAAACTTTGATCAATTTGTATTCATTCACTTATTGAGTCAAGAAAAGGGCTCTACGCAATGTCGTTTGGAGTGCAAAGCACAGGAGTCGTATGAGGGGACGCATTAGATGGCGGTACTCGATTCAAGCTGATTCTGTGTCTGACATACGACCTCCTTCGGCAATGTGTGCTTTGTGAACCGGGTCGGCTTATTGAGAGGACCACCTGCCATGTATGTTACGATCGCATCTATTTGCTTTGTGATGGCCGGATGAACGAACCGAGCATTATAAAAAATGGGTATGTGCATCAGATGTCGTTTGCCGTCTGCTCCGATCTCTTTAATTGTATATCCCTTCTGAAGCCATCGAAATTGATCCACAGCCCCACGGACTTCTGCCCTGGAATAAGGAATTATTCTCCGCCCCAGCAAATGCCAGACTTTCTCCACGCGATCACGGTAGAAGACAATTTCCTTGCCCAGAAGTATATCAAGCGTCAATGGGGGGAACATGAGCATTACAATTATGGAGCAAGCAGTTCTGAAATATTGTCCTTTCAGCGAAAAGACATAGAGTCCTCCGTAAAACTCTGCAAAGACGGCACATCCCGTAAATATGGCACCAAACCAGCGCCAGCCAGTGGTGAACGGAACGGTCAGGATAGGCTCATTGTATTGTGAACTCGTGGGTTCTTTGTCAACCATCAAATGCAATCATTCAGTCACGGGCGGGATGTGCTCGTTCCAGACAATGCCAGAAAATGTGGGCTTTCCAGCCTGCCATCATTGGCTTCTCAGGACATGGCAGGCTGGAAAGCCCGCCCCACAAAGGCTGTTTGCCTCAGATAACTGATTACCTCCTTAAAGAC
This sequence comes from uncultured delta proteobacterium, assembly GCA_963700305.1. Lineage (GTDB taxonomy): Bacteria > Desulfobacterota > Desulfomonilia > Desulfomonilales > Desulfomonilaceae > Desulfomonile. The sequence continues at coordinate 570,514 of CAVOXB010000011.1, read as the reverse complement.
CATTCATTCCAAACCCATTTAACTCGATTTTAGGTCATGTCAGACTAGCTACGATGAGCGAATCAGGTCAAGCAAATTTGCACATTAAGAAGTCATTCGCCGGACAAACCTCAGCCTGCTGATTTCTCGTAGACGCACAATTTCATACGTAATAGTGGTATTTGCCATAGCCATCCTACCTCTATGTAGTATGCGGCTCGATTGTCTGCGCCGCCCTTAGCAACGCCTCACTCGTGCAGCCGAGTTTTTGTGGTCTGGCATCGAACTTGCTTCAGAAGAGAAAGTAGCCATGTGGTTCAACATCAGAGAGGTGTCCTTTGAAGAAAGCCCTGCGGAGCCCAAGCCGTAGGGCTTTCATTTTGTGTTTCCCATGCGCTGCAAATTTGGTAGACTGTTCGCCATATCCTGTTGGAAGGAGCAATCTATGGAACAGTGCAAATTGTACTCTTTGAGCACTTGCAGTCATTGCAAAGCCTGCAAGCGTTTCCTCGGCGAGTGCGGCATCCAATACGACTTCACGGACGTAGACCTGCTGCCGGACGATACTAGGGCAGAGATTGTTGAGGAAATAAAGAAGCTGACGTCCAGGTGCGCGTTTCCCACAATAATAATTGGAGACAAGGTCATTGTGGGATTTAAGGAGGCGGAGATAAAACAAGCTCTGGGATTACGCGAGTAGCGCCTCTCCAGAGAGTTCTCAACATTTCCTGTTGATAACTTGAGGGTAACCCTGTGGACAACTCTGGCGGACGTTCATTCCGACAGGGCAATCAGCAAAGTGACCCATCGGGGAGCACGCAAATTGTGTAATGATTTCGGTGCGTGTTTCATTATGACCCCGATGCCTTGAAAGCAAACGGAGTTGGCGTCAATGCTCATGATAGTTATAAACATCTGTGGATAAGTCAAAATCTTGGGGAAGAAAACCATACAGAATCTTGAGGTATTTTTCCTACCCTAAGCATGTCCTAAAGTTTCCGAACGACAATTCATAAAAATCTCAATAGCTTTTCTCGAAATTGGAGGCGTTTTTCTGCCTCACACTTGACGATCTGGGAAAGCTTCCACACACTATGCCTAGAATTCTTATGGGATGCGAGAAAAACCCATGCAGTTCCGCATGTTTTTTCAAATTCCTGACAAGACTCTCCATACGCTTTTCGTAATGGAATTCGTTTACGAAGAGGAGATGGACTGGTACGAAGTCAAAATCTTTCATGGATCTGAAATAATAGGATATGTTTATGGTTATGGTAATCGAGGGTGGGCGCCGCAAGTAAATAATATCTGGGTGTTGGACAAATTTCGGAGACGCGGCATGGCCTCGGCAATGATGTCTAAAGTGGAAGCCTATTTCGGACAGATGCCTGTTCCAGGAACCCCTATCGAGGACAATGAAGCGGCAAAAAGATTTTGGAAGAAATATTCCGTGACCAGGGCCTCGAAAACAGAAGCAAGTGGCGGAGAGTCTCATTACCTGGGACGGAAATAGCGTCGAAGGCCAAACAATGTATTCGCTCGCTAGCCTATTGTGATATGTTTGCAGGATCAACATCCTGGTGTCGTTGATGCCGAAATATAAAATCAGGGTAAACAGCAAGCAAGCGGTGGAATCGATCAGGTCGGGGATGAGCGATCTGGCCCTAATGGAGGAATACGCTCTTTCCGCAAGAGGACTCCAAAGCCTTTTCCGAAAGTTGACGGCTGCGGGGGAGATCGAGCAGAGCGAACTCAATGCCAGACACCTCGCGTGCCAGCAATCTCATATCGTTGATCTGATAATTTCCCAGCCCAAATACGCTAAGAAGGCTGTCATAGATGCAGACCAAGCCGTACGGGATATTCGAGCAGGTATGAGTGATATCGAGCTCATGCAAAAATACGATGTTTCCGCGCAGGGCCTGGAAAGCCTGTTTTCTAAACTGATAGCAGCCTCGCAAATCTCCCCGCGTGAACTGGACGAGAGAAAGCGCAGGTTCAGATGGTCTGAAATCGGTTTTGAAAAGAACTCTGCCGGAAACGGGGAACCACTTGACGAGCCTGTACGAAACCAACTTTCGGTCGTCACCAAGGTCCTTGTTGAGAGATCACCGTGTGTTCGCAGCTGCTTTAGTGGGAGCATGCATCGGGATGGTCCTCATGTTCCTTGCTGTGGGAATCGACAGATGGGTTCATGATCGAAATGACTCCAAAAGAGACAGCGCATCGCTAAAAGCGGCAAATGAGGCGCTGTACGCCCAAGCTCAGGAAATGATAGGGGTATTGGAAGTAATCTCAAGGCGGGAATATCCTACAGGATCCACAACAGGTAATTCAAAACGGAGTGAATACGAAAAATGCATGAGAGATTGCGAAAGCGCATACAAGAATGAGGACGCGCTGGAAAAAGCCTTCATCATAAACTGCAAGAAAGAATGCCTTAGTCTCCATAGCGAACGCTTCAAGAAGATTCGAGAACTGTATCACTGATCCGGCTCATACAAAATTTTACTCTAAAATCCTAATGTTTCAGTATGGGGTGGCATGATTTGTCCCCGGGAAGCTTCAAGCCTTGGGGAAGGCCTTCCAGCCGGCCATTATTGACTTTTGGGAACGCTAGGCTGGAAACCGCCCCACAGAAGCTGTTCGGTCCACTGACAACTGAATGGTTACCTATTGTTTATTTTTCTTGTAGACCTTTGTGCACCGATTCACCAAAGATGAAGGTACGCGATGTGGGACGCCGTTTCACATTATGAAACGTTGATCTCCTTAGATGCCTTCTGAGCGCATACCCATCATCTGGATCAAGTGCGTTCAGCAGGTTAGATTGATGAGGTCTGAGAAAATAAAGTCCTTCATCGATGTCAGCTGGACGGGACAATTCACTCTTCATTCGTTATCACGGCACGAGACATGAACTCAAAACCCTCTTCAAAGAGAAAGCTGTATCGAGTCCAATCAGTAGACCGGGCTTTAGACCTAATGGAATGTTTTGACTTCCAGAATCGTGAGTTTTCCCTTGCAGCGATGGCTCAATTATCCCGCCTGAACAAGACCACTGTTCTGCGCCTAGCGTCAAATCTAGTAAACCGAGGGTATTTGAAATTTGACCAGGCATCCGGCTCTTATTCCCTTGGCATGAAACTGTTTGAACTGGGCAGTATAGTGTTCTCTTCCTTTTCGTTGCGCAAAGCAGCAGCCCCCCACATGACCGAGCTTCAGCAAAAGTCGTCTGCCACTGTCCTCCTCGGCACCCTCATGGATGACCAACTGGTTTATATGGACAAACGAGAGGGGCACGGCGTGGTTAGAATAGCTTCGGAGATCGGCTGGCGCCGCGCCCCTCATCATGGAATGTTGGGCATGATCCTGATGGCTTGGTTGCCTGCGGACCGGCAAGCAGAGCTTTTACAGAAATATCCACTTCTTCCTGTCACTTCTCGGACCATCACGGAACTCCAAACCTTCCGACGACGTCTGTCTGAAATAGCTACTGCTGGACACGTGGTCGAGCGCGGGGAGGCTGTCGAGGGAGTCCTGGGAGTCGCAGCGCCGATACGCGACTACACCCAAAGTGTCGTCGCAGCTATAGGAATAGCGCTTCTTGAGGCTCAGCATGATGAAACGTCTATCTTACGGGCCACGGAAGCAGTCCGATCTGAAGCCCATCACATCAGCGCCGAGTTAGGTCACAGGAATACCGAGGAGGACTGATGCTAAACGAGGACGTTCGATCAACCCAAACATGGTAACTCGTACAGATGCGGCATAGCGTGTCGCAAATATAAGCCAGTTCCACTCACCAGTTGTTCGGAAAAGAGAATAAGACTCGCAAAAGTAATTTTCGCGACTTTGATATGAGACTACTGCTGCCCGAAAAAGGGCGGCTGAGCGTAGCCGATACATTGCCGGTGCGAAATGATTTGTGTTTGACGATCTTGGGATTGCCCTGATCTGTGCCGCCACAAACCGTCGGAAACGGCTGAAATAGTACCCAGGAGGTTAAGCATGTACGGAAAAACTTTTTGCGCTCTTGTCTGCGGCTTTGTCGCGGCGATGCTCGTTCTTGCATCTGCTCCCGGCCAGTGCGCGAATACGGTGGAGCTGAGTTACTCCATTTTCTTTCCGGCTACTCACGGCAACACGATTCTGGCAACAGAATGGGCAAAAGAGGTGGAAAAACGAACAAACGGCGCAGTGAAAATCAACATGTTTCCCGGTGGTACGCTCCCCCCTCCTGATCAATGCTACGATGGAGTGGTGAAGGGAATTTCCGACATCGGCATGTCGGTAGTGAGTTATACAAGGGGCCGTTTTCCTTTGACGGAGGTAATCGATTTGCCACTTTGTTTACGCAAGCGGTATCCAGGCCAGTCGTTTGTGTAATGCTTATTTTGAGAAGTTCAAACCGAAAGAATTCGACGATGTACCGATGATGTACATGCATGCCTACGGACCCGGGATAGTGCATACTGCCAAGAAACCCGGTGAAGACCTTGGAAGATCTCAAGGGCTTGAAGATACGGTGCTCGGGAACGAGTGCGAAAAGTGGTTAGCGCCCTCGGCGCTACGCCTGTGGCGATGCCCCAGACCGAAGTCTATGACGCTCTCCAGAAGGGAGTAGTCGAGGGAGTCGTATGTCCCATAGAAGCCCTGAAAGGGTTCAAGCTCACCGAAGTTACCAAGGCTACCACTGAGAATTATGGTTCCGCCTACTCTCTCCTTTTTCGTCGCGATGAACAAGAAAAAATGGGATTCTCTGCCCAAAGATGTCCAGGCAACCATCGAGAAAATCAATAAGGAATGGATTGACAAAACCGGCAACACTTGGGATCAGCTGGACAAGGAAGGAAGGGAATACGGGTTATCCAAAGGCCACGAGTTCATTTCTCTCTCAAAGGAAGAGGATGCGCGCTGGGCACAAGCGGTGAAGCCGATGTTGGCAGAGTTCGTGACCTCAACGAAATCCAAGAATATTCCTGGAGACGAGGCCCTTAATTTTTGCGTCGAATGGTTGAAAAAGAATCCATGACAAACAAGTGAAGCCGGTTCCTGTTTGCGAGGGACCGGCTTTTCTGATGACGACTTTTAGATGGTCACGACCACAAATCATTGCGGGAAATATCATTAGTTTTTTTTCATCTCGTTTTCTTTCCGCAGTTTTTGCCGTGGCTGTAGGCGACTTATCGCATAACCAAAGATGGGAGGGAACAACAGTATGCTACTGGAATGATGCGTGCCCTTTAGGAAAGAGGATCTTGACTCATATGTCTCCAGGCGATGGTGGACGGGACTCACGTACAGCGATCTTCTGGACAAGGCTGCAGACATATATCCGGAAAGGCTGGCAGTGGTTGATAGTAAAGCTCGACTCACTTACGCCCAATTGAGAGAGACAGCCGACAGGTCGGCTATCGCACTACTGGATCTGGGATTGAAGCCTCTGGAGCGGGTTCTGGTCCAACTACCCAACTGGCACGAATTTGCCTACATCTATTTCGCTCTCCAAAAGATCGGTGCCATTCCGGTTTTGTTGATCGATCGATATCGCCAATACGAAGCAAATCATCTCTGCAAGCTAGTACAGGCCTCCGCGTGGATAGTTCATGAAGTTTGGGGCAAAACCGATTATCGCCCAATTATCAGTGATGTGCAGAAAAATAATCCCCAGACCAGACATGTGATAATGGTCCGAACTGGAGACGGCTGCCCTTATCATCGTCTGGAGGAATTGATTGCTCCGGTCAGCCGAAGCGAGCAGAATCTTCATAGGCTGCAAAATCTCCGCCCAGACCCTTTCCAGATCGCGCATATGGGCCCCACCGGTGGAAGCACTGGCATACCTAAGGTGGCTCCGCACACGCATAATGATCTCCTCTGCAATATGGATTACGCGGGAGCTGCTTGGGAATTAAATCTTCACGACAATATCTTGCTTGTGACGCCGATCGGTCACGATCTGACTTTTACAAAAGGATTCACCAGCATCATCAGCAAGTACGGGTGTGCAGTTATGCTCGATTCATCAAGCCCTGAGTCTATCTGCGCTGCAATCCGACAAGAACGCGTGACAGCTCTGCCTTGCGTACCAACGCTGGTATCTCGTTTGGTCAATTTTGACCGATTAACGGAATACGATCTGAGCTCGTTGCAAAAGATGTATTGTGCCGGTGGAAAAAGCCAGCCCGAACTGGTAAAAGCGGTCCGGGAAAAATTAGATTGCATATTCATTAACGGGTACGGCTCCACTGAGGGCATGACTTCCATGACCAGATCCCACTACGATCTTGATAGTATCTGCCGGACAGTGGGGCGACCGACTTGCCCCTATGATACTTATCGGATAATTGACGAAGACTGGCGTGAATTGCCGCCTCATACCCAAGGTGAGCTGGTAGTTAAAGGTCCAGGTGTTTTTACCGGCTATTATAAAAATCCCGAAGAAAACGAAACCGCCTTCACGCGCGATGGTTTTTTTCGTTCCGGCGATCTGGCCGTGATTGACGACAAGGGTGATATCGCCCTGTGCGGCCGATTGAAAGATATCGTCAAAAGAGCCGGAGAGAACATCAACGCAGCAGAAGTAGAGACCCTCATCAGTGGACACCCTGATGTCGTGCTCGTGGCTGTTGTTGGAATGCCGGACAATGAAATGGGCGAGCGAGTATGCTCCTATATTCAACCGCGAACCGGTGCCAAACTTGACTTTGCCGCCATCATATCTCATTTGAAAGGCTTGGGAGCCTCGGTATTGCAGCTTCCGGAAAGAATCGGATTCGTCGACGCGATGCCTTTAACCAAGGTTGGAAAACTGGACAAACGCGTTTTGCGAGACAATATCACGAGCAAGCTCTTGGCTGAAGGACGCAATGTCGCATCATGAATGAAAGCCTGAAGCTCTGGTAAAATCTGAGGCCCTCATATGCGCTAGATTAGCGTCCGTGCGGGACATGAGGACCTGGATGGCTACAATGGCTGACAAGATCCCCCTAGAAGTAGGATCAAGGGGGATCTTTCAATGTGTGTTATGGAAAGATTCCCTGCCCATCTTTGCCACAATATGACGATGTCTGCCTGATCGAACTGGCGAAAAGTCGCTATATCCCTTGTGAAAGAAGATCCGCTTGGTTAGTGCATCTCGCCATGACTGCGAACAAAGAAGGAGATGTCGCTGGTGTTGGTCTGTAAGAATTGGACAAAACTTCAGCGATATCTATAATAAGGGTTCGCTCAAAACGCATTAGGGTACTAACAAAGGAAAATGCCCCGGTGTCAGGTTCCTTGAAGGGCTACATTTATGTAATGATCGCAGCCGTCATGTGGGCCTCGTCCGGCACTGCCGGGAAAGCTCTGTTTGAAGGCGGTATGACCCCTTTGGATCTTGTGCAGATCCGTGTCACCTTCTCGTCACTGATTTTGGCCTGCTTTTTTGGCGCTTTCTCAAGACCGCTTTTACGAATAAGGCCCCGGGACATCGGTTATTTTTTCGTCTTGGGCGGGGTCATCATGGCTCTCGTTCAATTCACGTATTTTTATACTATAAGCAAGATTCAGGTGGTCGCGGCCATACTGCTGCATGACCTCTCTCCAATATTCGTGGCATTGTTTTCAATGCTTTTCTGGGGTGAAAAGCCTAGCATTTCCAAATTCATAGCTTTGTTTCTGGCTATTGCCGGATCTTATCTGGTCGTGGGAGGATACAATCTCGAGCTTCTCAGTATGAATCGTCTGGGAATTTCAGTAGGCTTGGCGTCGGCGCTTTTGTATTCAGCTTACGCTCTGCTCGGCGAGCGGGCTATGCATCGTTACGCGCCTTGGACGGTTGTATTCTATTGTTTCTTGTTCGCAGCTTTCTCATTGAACGTTATCTATTCGCCTTTTGGGTATTTGTGGGCCTCGTACACACCGGTACAATGGTGTTGGATTCTTTATGTGGTAATCGTAGGGACCATTCTGCCATTTGGACTCTATTTTGTGGGAATAAACTACGTGCGTTCCACAAGAGCCATGATTACCGCCACCCTCGAGCCTATTTCCGCAGGAATCATGGCCTATTTTTTTCTGGGTGAGGAATTGGAGACTCTTCAGTTGTTGGGAACAGTCCTGGTGGTCTCCGCAATTACCCTTCTCCACCTTAACAGGGAACAGGACGAGCTCGCTCCTGATGTCGTGCGTGCCGGAGGCGCGAGTTGACATTAGTTACACTCCAATGACGAACAAAATTGGGATAGCCATGCTGCAAAAAGTCTTTTCCAATTTGCTCATTCAGCGGGCAGTCATGTAAAGCTAAGGCGGCGAAGCATCTGGAAAGTGGCTCTTGCCAATCGTGTGACTATGACAGATTCCTCTTGTTTATGGCGTCTCGCATCGGTTTATTTTCCAAAAAGCGCATTTTGAAAGAACACTTTTTTTTCAACACATTCTTGAGGTCTCCTATGTTACCTTATAGGAAAACGGCTAAACCAAGTGCTAATTTTAAAATAAGAAAATACACGAAGCTCTTTGTATGGCCTGGAGTCTGATTTATGGATTATTTTTACATAGTACTTGCTCTCATTGCAGGAGCATGCGCTCCTACTCAAGCCGGGATAAATTCACAGCTGAATCTTTGGACGAATGATCCCGTGCTCGCCTCTTTGATTTCTTTTGCAGTGGGGACTATGGCGCTGGCCATTTTTGTCGTCGTTATGAGAATTCCGTGGCCAGTCCTTTCCAAAGCCTGGGAATTACCCTGGTGGCAATGGACCGGGGGGGTGTTGGGCGCTTTTCTTGTTGTGGTCACCGTTCTGTTGGCCCCGAAACTTGGCGCCGCCACAATGATAGCTTTTTTTGTGGCAGGCCAGATGGTGGCCAGTCTAGTACTGGATCATTTTGGGCTGATTGGATACCACGCTCATGCGGTTAGCGCCTGGAGACTTACTGGAGCGGCTTTACTCATAGTCGGGGTGGTGATGATCGAGAAATTCTGACGGGGTTCAGTCGTGTCAATAGACACTACCGGTCTAGCTTCAAACAAGGAAATGAAACGAGGGAGACACTCTAATGAGAAATCTCCCTCGCTACTTATCGGCTACATATTATTGCGGGTTAATTCTCGAACAGTTTGATACTTATTCCATTCGGGTCGTTCAGCGAAGCGTAAACAACGCCGTCTCTTTTGCCTTCGGTTTCGCAAAACCTCAGTCCTTTGGCTCTCAAGTCCTGGACAGACAGAGCAAGATCTTGGACCTTGAAGCTCATTCCGGAAACGCCGCCAAACACAAGACCAGCCTCGGAAAACTTGTTATGGCATATTTCGAGTTTATACGGAGTGCCTTCTTTTTCCATGCACACTATATCCAAACCTCTGGAAAGCCCTTCAGTGATTCTGAATCCGAGCATTTTGTAGAACTTGATTGTCAGTTCCGGGTTTGCCGTAGGAATACCTATAGTAAGCGGATAATCGTCCACTGCGGATCTTGTGGAATTGGAAGATTCTGCTTCAGTATTGTGCGCGATTAACAGAGCGAAAACTACCAGAAACATGATCGAACAAGTAAAACCAAGAAAAAGCCTTCTAGCGTGGCCAGCCGGCAATCTCATGTTTATCCAACCTCCTACACCTGTCCACTAAAAACAAAGCATCCTTCCCCAGGAAGGCGTGCAGAGTATATATGAAAAACTAAGTAAAAGCAAGCACCAACATAGATTTTTTCTAGCCTTTTAAAGAAAAATAACTTTAAATCACTTGCGGAACCCAATGAGAAGCGATTCACTACAAGTCTTGCTGCGGTAAAATCCATTTTGATGCTTAACTATGACTTGATGCCACAAATCACTCTTCAGGTCAAGGATAAAATCCCCGGATCGTCCCACGGTTGCAAAAGATGAAGCATCACCTACAGCAACTCTCACCATTTGTGGCGTTTAACGGGAATTGCAGGCTTTTGTTCACTGGCTATCAAGAGCACTCCGTTGGGTGCCATGCTAAATCATCTAATTGCTCCACAAGAAAATCGTTGACAGGTAGTACGAATAGCTTAGAATCATTTTAGAGAGAGGCTTTCAAAGATTTGGGGGGACGAGTGACTGAGTTCGTAATCCAGAGTTTTCTGTTGTTCAGGACGGCCAGCTGAAGAGGGCGGTTTATCATTCGTCGGGCTGGTTACTAACCTGCTTTTTTCATTTTTCTTTTGCTGGGATTAACCCTAAATCGGGTGCCAACACTCAATCTCGATCCCCAAACTTAGATTCAATGAACTGGGATAGATTCCCGTTCTGTTTCGTCCAAATTCAATCGCCTACCCTCGAGGCCTCCGCCTGGAGCGCTCAGTCACCGCAGCGCACAGGCTGGGCCGAGATGCCGCTTTCAAGCGGACCGCGGCCATGCGACCCGGATCGCATGCTGAAAGAGATCCGCTTCTTCGTTATTCAAATGTTTTGCCCTTATGAGACGTAGAACGTTTACGAGCGAAAGGGACTTCCAGGACAGTTTGATCTCGTCCATTCACAAGAGCATTATGCACGATCCAACTGGACAGCGAGCCAGAATTTGGACCGCACAAGGGGGTGACAGATGAAAATTTCAAGGAGATCAGGGAACGGATCGACTCGGTTCAGATCCATATCGCTTGTCATGTCGATATCATTAATTGTGACGGTCCTTGCCTTCGCCCTTCCGGAGATGTTGGCAGCCTCAAGCGGTCATGGAGGAGGAGGACATAAGGGCGGTGGTGGTGGGATCGGAATAGGCATAGGCATTCAGCTTATGCCAAGAGTCGCTCCCGCCAAAGAGGTGGATTTTGATAAGATCGAGAGGGAACTCAAGAAAGAGTCCCCTGCCTCTGAAGAAACCACCAGTAGGCCTAGGAAGGTGGTAGATACTACGCCTGCCAGGAAGCTTGCCAAGCCGCGCGTTCTGTATCTTACCGAGCTTGCAATGGACATTGACAAGACACTCATGGAACTCGCCTGGAACGAGCCGGTCAAAGCTGTGCAGCTCTACAAGAGCGCTTTGACACAAGCAAAGAAGAAAGGCGATACTCAGGCGGAGAGAGAAGCGCTGATCAATCTTGCAAACGTTTATTACCTCACAGGTCAGTTTGCAAACGCTATGGAAAATTACGAGACAGCCCTAGCTATAAGCCGAAAATTAAAGGACCCTCTAGCGGAAGCCATGGCGCTAAGGAGTCTGGCAGCAGTCTTCACTGCTTGGGGCGAGTACGATGACGCGCAAGAGCAGAACGCCGAAGCTCTTAAGAAATTCGCAGAGGCCGGGAATGCCCGAGGCGTGCAGATTGTCCTGAACAACCAGGGTGTTCTGGAAAAGAATCGTGGCCAATATGCCGCTGCAGCGAAAATGTACGAAAGCGCGCTGGCTGCCGATAAAGAACAGGGGCGTCTTCTTGCACTGACGCTCAACAACATGGGAAACCTTGCCAGGACTTGGGGAGAATATAAGGTTGCCCTGGAATATTTTGGCCAGGCCCTTGAACTCGCAAAGAAAACGGGTGAACCCAGAGCGGAGGGAGAAGCCCTCCTGAATATCGGGGCAGTCTATGCAGAATCGGACCGGTACGACCTGGCGCTTGAAAAAAGCCAAATGGCCTTGGACATATTTGGGAGAATTGGTGCCCCTACGGATTGGGCCAAGAAGATCGTTGGCGATCTCTACATGAATTTGGGGAAATTGGATCGAGCAGAACCATTGCTCAAGGAGGCTGAATACGATTCGTCACTTGGGTACTTGTATCTCCTCAAATCCGAACCGAATCTTGCAAAGAAGCACTACGAGCTGCTTATGGGTGCCAGTCAGAAGGAAGGAAACCAGGACGAACTATTCACGGCATATACCGGCCTTGGAAAAGCCCTTGAGGCTGCAGGGAACTACAAGCAGGCAGAAGGTTACTACTCTAAAGGAATCGATCTCACAGAAGAAATTCGATCCTCGCTTCTCCTCTCAGAAAGGAAAAACTTTTTCGCGATCAAGATCAACGGATTTGCCCGTTCCGAGCCGGCCAAAGGCCTGATTCGGGTGTTGCTGAAACAAAACAAGGCCGGCCAGAGCATCTTTCCCAGTGAAGCGAGCCGTGCAAGAGATTTTGCCGACAGTCTGACTCAACGCGTGGAAGGGACTTACTTCAATGTTCCCAGAGACCTTCTTGCCAAAGAATCCGAAATCACGAACAAACTTGCATCAGTGAAAACGGCCTTGAGCATAGTGCCGAAAGCGGTGGACACCGAACGTTTTTCCAACATGTCAAAGCAGATCAAGAGCCTGGAGTCCGAGAGAAACGCTTTCGTTCAAACCCTGTGGAAAGACCATAAGGATTATGCATCCGCGAAATATCCCAAGCCAGTCAAACTAGAAGAAGCCTCCATCGGACCAGATGAGTACTTGGTAATATTCGACTTGTTGGGAGAAGGCATCGGCGTCAAGATCCTCAAAGGAAAGAAGATAGTAAACGCCTTCTTCACGGAATGGAACATCAACCAACTGGAAGCCGAAGTCGCAAAGTTCCGCAAGAGCTTCGAGACGGCAGACCTGCGTGGATTCGATACGGAGCTGGCTTCATCTCTTTACAAGAAATTGCTGGCCGCTCCTCTGGAGAAAATTCCAGCGGGCAGTTCGATCACTATCTTGCCCGATGGCGTACTTGCACTTCTTCCTTTTGAAATACTGATTTCCAGCGGCAAAGCCCAGTGGAAGGAGGGAAAATTCGGCGATCAGCCCCTCGGGATTACTTACGTGAGTGATCTGTACCCTCTAACGTACTATCAATCTTTGACCGCTATGACCCTGACCAGGGCCATTGGAAAGAAAAAGAAGACCGGCGAACGGATTCTTGTAGTAGCAGATCCCGTCTTTGAGATGAACGACGTAAGGGCCCAGGCATCGGATCAGGAAGTCAGGCTTGCCAAGGATGAAAGCGTCCGGGCTGTTCGTCTGATGGCCGCCATCGAGGAGGAAAGCGGAGGTTGTTTCAAGCTGCCTAGACTCACCAAGACCTCGGATTTGGCAAAGAATCTTGAGACTCTGTACGGATCGACGTGCGACGTGTACACGGGGATGCAATCCAAGAAAAGCACGATCCTGTCAAAAGTTGCCTCTAATATGGATAACTACAAGTCAGTGGTGTTTGCAACCCATGGCTTTGCGTCCAACCAGATTCCCGGGATTATGGAGCCTGTGCTCGCTTTGACCATGGTACCGCATGGCACAGATGGATATCTCACTATGAGCGAAGTGGCCGGATTAAACATGAACGCGGATATAGCTGCTCTCACGGCATGCCAGACGGGGACCGGCGTCAAGTTGGCCGGTGAGGGTATTATGAGCATGGGGAGAGCGTTTCAGTGTGCAGGCGCCAGGTCGGTGATAATGAGTCTATGGTCCGTCTCCGAAGATTCCTCTGTAATGTTGATGGACGAGTTCTTCAAACGCCTGAAGGCTGGGGACAGCAAAATCCAGGCGTGGACGGGAGCAAAGACAACCCTGAGGAAGGCGGGTTATGATCACCCCTTCTTCTGGGGCGCATTTGTTCTCGTTGGGGAGACCCTTTAAGAATGAGGGGTCAGACGAGAAACAAACGGGGGAGAACGATGGCATCAAAGGCATTCGGACGCAGCTTGCTGTCAATCTGTGTTCCCGCGATCATGATGGTCTTTTCGGGAATGGCTGATGCTAACGATTGTGCCTCTGCTAAAGACATCTACCAGTCTGCGATAAAACTTATAAACTATGAAGCTCGAGCTGAAGCCTTCAAGAAAGCCGTAGATCTCTGTCCCTCCTATGCTGAAGCTCACGTCAATTTGGCGGACGCTTACGAGAATCTAGCCAAGGGAGTGAAAGACAACCCGAAAACATTTAATGCTTTTCTGGATAAGGCAGTTGCCGAATATCTGGCTGCCTTGAAAATTAACAAGAATCTTTTCCCCGCGTATCTGGGTTTGGGCGATACCTATAGGGTGACGGGTCTGTACGAAAATTCAGAGAAAGCCTATAGGAAAGCACTTGAGCTAAAACCAGCCAATCCTAAAGCAGAGGCAGGGCTCGAAAAGATAAGGCTGATAAAATCTCAGGACAAAGGAGGCCTCAAGACTTCGGAGGACATCCTGAAACACGTAGCCGTCTCCTCCAGAGACGCGGGGACTGGGCAACTCATGGGCTTTGAGGGTCATACCGCTATCAAAGACCGGCTGACCTTCAACAACATCCTTTTCAACGAATGGTCCAGCGATCTCAACCGTCAAGAGACCGTGCAACAGATGGAAGAGATGGGAAAAGCTCTTTCGTCCAAGGAGCTTGCCGGATGCAGTTTCGTGATTGAGGGGCATACGGACAACAGAGGCGGCGAAGAACGCAACGTGCAGCTGTCATCCGAGCGGTCTGACTCGGTAAAACGGTACCTGATCGAACATTTCGCTATCAGCCCGGATCGTATCAAAACGCAAGGATTCGGTTATTCCAGGCCGCGAGTCCCGAATGACACTCCCGAAAACATGTTAAGAAACAGGCGGGTAGAGATCCTTTTCGTAGAGAGGTCAAGCCAATGACGACAGGCAAGCCGATTGAGCCTTTTTCATCGTGGCGATCATTCAGGAACCTACATTTATGTCTAGTCTCACTACTTCTTTCATGGGAATTGACAAAATTCTTATCCAATTCACGGTAATTGTACCCGTCACCCCGGACTTGATCCGGGGTCCAGATTCTGGATTCCTACCTTCGCAAGAATGACGAAGAAAGGGGCATGATTTTTGGAAATTGCTATAGTGACGCTGATCTGTCCTTTGTCACTTTTCGTCTATTTCGTTAGACTCACATGACTTTGCTCCCCAACGAAGAGGCCGCCAGAGCAGACGTGGCTGCTGCCTTGCGCCAGAATCTTAAGCCGTCAGCGACGCTGGCCCCTACGGATTTCTTGTATTCGCACGAGGGGTAAGCGTCATAATTCTTGGGAACCACTATATTAGAATACTGTAATCCTTTAGTTGGTCTATGACTTGTCTTATGTCGTCCTGGTCAGGAGGGAAAGGGAAATTCCTTATGTCAGGTCCGGGTTTCTCATTGCCGTAAGGCCTGTTGCAGGCGACTTTTCCGTCCGGTCCTGGGCATCCTGAGGTCTCAAAGGGGGAACCGCTGCGAATAATTGTCTGCAGTTCAATTTCCGAGAGCCCGAAATTTGTGATTCTTTCCTTAGCGTCGAATTCCATCCGTTCCAGAGTCGACAGATCGTTGTCTATGAGCCAGCGAGCCAACTGAATCCTTCTGTACACTCCAGCGGGCGGCATGGGATGATTCTCCATCGCGGAGCCCCGCTCCGGGAAAAATGAAAAAAGATGCGTTGAGCCACCCATGACTCTCGCTCTGTGTATGTATTCTACCAGTTGTTTTTCAGTCTCTCCCAGCCCGCAGATCAAGTGCACCCCTGCCATTCCCTCACCAAAGATTCTCAGGCTCTTTTCATATATATCCCAGTATTTTTCCCATCTGTGCGGCCCGTGCACAGCTTTACCTCTCAGGTTGCTGAAAATCTCAGGGGTCGCTGCATCAATGGCAACTCCCACGCGTTCCGCACCAGCCTCTCTCATGGCCTTCAGATCATTTTCTGTAATGAGCGAGGGTGAAATCAATAAGGAGACCGCCTTGCCGGTTTCTTTTACTACTCGTTTGCATACAGTCAGCACGTCGTCCTTGCATCTTGGATGCGTAATCATTGAGATGCAAACCCGGCTCACGTGTGGGGGAGCGCTTTTGATGGCATCTATTACGCCGGATGTGGGAAAAATCTTCCATGGGACCCGAATGAAGTTTCTCCGGGCGGGCGCACTGAATTTTTCTCCTGCCAGGCCGCAGAACGCGCAATTGGCCTTGCACCCACCTGAGTACGTCAAAAGAAGATTTATGCAGCCGAGTTTCGCGTTCCTGTAGAACCATCCGGGAACGAATCCCAGTGTCATGGCCGCAGCCAGGGAAAGCCTTACGAATTCAGGACTTTCACCGAGCGGAAGCGAGTCAGTTACGGCATTGGCAGATTTCATAAAGGGTCACCTCCTGCAAAAGATTCCCCCAGCGAACAGCAAGTTTCGCTGTAAAGTATCGTCAGTTTTCGCTTTTCGGCCTCTCTGAGCCCCTGTTCAGACGGCAGGGCAAGCGAATTCACTCCTGCGGCTATAGCCAGTACATCGAGTTCCCTACGATATTTCCCTCTGGGCCTTGCGCATCCCAAAGATGCCTTCAGAGACGGCAATTCCAACCGCGCCTCGGCCAAGAACAGCCCTGCTTCCGAAGGAATGGGCGGTTCAATTCCGGCCATCGGAGTTCCCGAAGCAGGCATTATTACCACAAGGACGTATTTTTTGAGATCGTAATTCTTCAGCATTTGCAGCGCACTGTCCTCGCCCTTTTTTTGGCCGTAATGCAAGCCGAACAGTATGTGAGGGACAATCTCAAGTCCTGCCAGAGCGAGGGATTCCATGGTCTTGGCTATAGTGGAGACCCCATCATTAAGATGATAAACCTCGCGAGCGGTTGAATCGTTACCTATAACATCAACAAGGGCCTGGTCTACCCCCGCTTCTCTCAAAGCGCGAGCCGTGTCTGAATCCACCTGGCCCGCATGCACGGTCACGACCAGATTCGTCTCTGTTTTGATCCGCTTTATTGCAGGAATATATTCTTTCCAGGGGAGACGCCCGGAGCTGTCGCATCCGCCGGTGACCAGAATACCGTGATCGCCTCGTTCAAATGCTTGTTTGCCACGCTCCACAAGAGAATCAGGAGTTGTCGCGTGGGGCATTGTGCGGAGCAACGATCCTCTGCAATGCTCACAGTTTAGGTCGCATTTGTCGCCTGTGATGGATATCGCCTTATATCGTCCCCGCCGCCCGTTGACTACAAACATTCCGGGAACATGAACGGTCAAAGTGTCCCCGTGATGTTTGCGAGACAGATTCCATGCTTGATCGAAGAGTTGTTGATGTTCAGCCTGGTGCGGTTTTTCCATATCGTGCATTTCAATGAGGAAGGCCGGACTGTTGCGTTTCACATTATCCAGCGCCTTTTATTCGTTTCTTGTAGCCTTTGAAAGCGATCCA
The DNA here is from genome assembly GCA_963700305.1 of uncultured delta proteobacterium. Lineage (GTDB taxonomy): Bacteria > Desulfobacterota > Desulfomonilia > Desulfomonilales > Desulfomonilaceae > Desulfomonile. The sequence goes on along the minus strand of CAVOXB010000011.1, from coordinate 553,453 downwards.
GGAATTCTCGCACACCTTTAGGAAGTCCGGGGCGAGTCTCATTTCTTTCATGGCAGTCCTTTTGGACAGAGCGTGATTGATAACGCCGCCGTATCGGCCCCTGATTTCACGTTCATATTCCTGTAAAGGCCTGCGATCTCCGGTCTTGAGTGCCTCCGCTGCCGCGCGGCCTGCGAGACTTCCCGAGAAGACCGCCTGGGGAATCCCTGCTCCTGTGATGGGATGAGTCAATCCCCCTGCATCACCGCAAAGCATCACGTTGTCCTGCACCAGGGTTGTCCGGAGTCCGGATACCGGAATCATCCCACCCGATCGAGCCAGTATTCCCGGCCGGATCAGTCCGGTGTGCAGCAATCCATCCAGAAACGCCTCCAGGATTTCACTCGCATTTTGATCCTGAGCCACTCCCAATCCAACGTTTGCGACGTTTCTTTTTGGAAAAACCCAGCCGTAGCCATCCACGAACGCGCGATCGAGAAAAATGATCGTTTTGTTCAGCGGCTCGGAAAGAGGGACTTCAACTTGAATTCCCTTGATCACATGCGGCTGAGGCAGTCCCAGAATTCTAGCCACCGTGGACAATGCCCCATCCGCCGCAATAACCAGCCTGGGCTGAAACGCCTTTTCACGTTGAGGAGAGCTTGTAATCCAGCATCCTTTGTCAAAGGCTACCAACCGAGTCCCGCAGAAAACGTCCGCACCTGCAGCAGAGGCCTTTCGCGCAAGATCTCTGTCGAAGCGAACTCTGTCTAGCATGAATCCCGGCGAGGGAACCTCATTGCGCACGACGGCGTGCAGCCCGTTGAGTCCCTTCAAAACCCTGGTCTCCATGAATTCCACCTGCTGGATTACGCAGGATTTGTCCAGGTCGAATTCAGAAAATAGTCGCGACGGAACAAACTCGCCGCAATGAGGCTGTTCCCCGATCCTGACCTTGGCATCGATCAGTATTGTGGAAACGCCCACGGACGCTGCGGATGCAGCAGCACATGAACCCGCTGGTCCGGCTCCTATTACCAGAACGTCACACTGAATTACAGGAACCATGAAGATGCCTCAAGGTCTTGGTAATGAGTGAGAGATTCAGCGAGGTTTTATTGTCAAAATCACCCCTATAAGCTCGTGTCCCCTTCCCCAAATCATAACAAGTGGTTGAATCAAGGTTCACCAAAACGCCCCTGGCTCTGGCCTGTTCCATCTCGCTCTGGTGCTTGGAATAAAACGCCTCGCAGCACGATCCGATGTACATGCCTTCCTCGCTTGAGCATTGCGTATTCAGCACTTCCATAAGATGCTCGAAACTCTGCACGGTCACAGGAGTCATGCCCAGAGAGTGAGCGAGATCAAAGCATTCGCCTATTTCGCAGCCTCCACATTGATCGCAACCTGGAATCTTGCGGTACTCGCAATCCGGGTCTTTAGAGCAATAGGGTAGAAGCAGCCATTTAGGTCGATACAGAGACATCTCGCGTGGAGTCAGATTCAACATAAACAAATCGTTGACTTCCCCGCGTGTAAATTCTCCGCCCATTAACAGCAAACGGTCACCAGCAGCAGCGACGGCCTTAGCTACTTGATCCGGGCGCATGCCCAAGACACTGCCTTCATAACGGTCAAAGAAGTCCAGTACGGCCTTGTTCAAGGCTGTCCGCTCAACGGCAGCACCAACCAGGCTGGCTTCCAGGTCGTGAACCAAGCGTCCGGGTATCGTGAAAAAATCGCCCACTATAAGCGCTTGCCGCACCCGTTTGCCTCCCGGTGCAACCCACAAATGCACCCGCAGGGTTCCGGCCTTGGTCTGAAATATTGAACGGATGGGCTCTCCCTCACTTGCAGGCCGTGATCTGGACCGCACCCATTTGGGCCCCTTGAAGTAAGGAAGCTCGCGCTGGAGTCGATTCTGCTCTCCTTCTGTAAGATCCCCCGGAACGAGGCGGACATTAAGCTCGTCAGCAAAAGTCGATGAAATGGCATTCTTGATCTCGGTCAAGCCAGGAAGCGGCTCAACGAGGTCAGAAAGAAAGCAGATCCTTTCCATAAGTGATTCGATCTCACGCTTCTTCAGCTTTTCCACTGGAACTCTGAGGGCCCTGAGAAAAAGCTCCACCTCGTTTTTCACGAGAAGAGTTCCCTGAAACATGAAGCCGCCGTAAAAAGTGACGCCTCCAGTGCCGGAGATTTTTCTGCCTTCGACTTCTATGTCGTTTCGGGGCCGAAAGCTTGCCCTTACTCCGAGCCGAGATATTCCCTTAGCCGCCACATCACAGATTTTGTGAAGAATGGATTCGTACGAACCAATGAAAGGCTCTTGCCCCAAGATCCCAAAAACTTCCCATCCCAGAGCGGATTCCTGAAACAAGATGCTGCCGCCGCCAGTAAGTCTGCGATTCAGTTCAATGCCGTGAGCTTCGCAATAGCTTTGCCTGATTTCCAGATCCACGTCCTGGTGATAGCCGACCAATGCGGCAGCAGGCTTGAACTGGAGAAACCTGAACGTTGGTGGGCTGGAACCTCCAGCGACCTCCTCCAGGACGATCTTATCCAGGGCCATGTTTTCAGCCGCGGAGATTTGGCCGGTATCCAGAAGTCGGAAATTCTTCAATTGACTCTCCGGCCGAACGATTTCACCCGCGAAGCCGCGTGAATGGACCCTTCCAAAAGTCCCAAAGCTGCTTCCCTAACTGCTTCAGAAAGAGTAGGATGCGCATGGATCGTATCAGCCAGATCTTTCGCGGATAGTTTCCCTTTGACCGCCAAAGTGAGTTCGCCGATCAATTCCGAAACATCGGGCCCCATCAAGTGGGCCCCTATTAGTGCTCCGGTTTCAGAGTCTTCAATCAGTTTCACCCATCCTCGTGCTTGTCCCATAGCCAGAGCCTTGCTATTTGCGCTGAAGGAGAAGACAGAGGTTCGAAAATCGCGGCCGGCGGCTGTGGCTTCCTCTTCGGTCGGCCCCACCCACGAGATCTGAGGATGGGTAAAGACGCAGGCAGGCACTATGTTATCGTCAGCCTCTGTTTCCACCCCTGCAATGTTGTCCGCAACTATTTCGCCGTGATACGAAGCAACATGGGCCAGCATTTTTCGTCCGACAACGTCACCAACAGCATAAATGCCATCCACGGACGTGCAGAGTCTGCGATTTACGGGAATCGCTCCTTTTTCCGTGGCGATACCCAATTGCTCCAGCCCTAAGCCTTCCGTGTACGGGACGCGGCCTGCGGCAAGGAGAACCACATCAGCATCTGCGGTCTTTTCCTTGGATTTCTTTTCGTATGCGACTCGAAGCGAATTCCCGGATTTGTCAATGGAGGTTATATTGACGCCAGTTTCGACTGAGATTCCCTGTCCAGGCAGTAGGCTCGAATATTTTCGAGCTAATTCCAGGTCGACTTCGTTCAATATTCGATCCAGGGCTTCAAGTATGAGCACTTTGCTGCCAAGCGGAGCGAATATGGATGCGAACTCCTGGCCGATTATGCCACCACCGACAATCACCAGTCTTTGAGGAATTTGTCTGAGATCGAGAATCTGACGTGTCGTCAGGTACTTCCTGGCGAACTTACCCCTGGAATCGGTATGAGCCTCTGTTTGGAACCGGTGGCGATCACTATACCTCGGGCGGAGATTTTTCGCCCACCTTCGGTCAATACTATCCCGGGATCGGGAATAGTCGCCTTGTCGCTGACAACCTCCACGCCAGTTGCGGTCAGCCACTTTTCCAGATTCGTGACCAGCCCGTCCACTACTCGGGCCTTGCGCTCCATCAAGCGAGCAAAATCTATCGCCGGGGCTTCGGAAATAATGCCGTCAGCAGCGGCTCGACGGGCCCATCTGAGCCCGTCCACGTCCGCAAGCAGCGCCTTGGTGGGAATACAGCCCCTGTTCAGGCAAACTCCGCCGATTTTCTCTTTTTCCACAAGGACTACTTTGAGCCCCAATTGTCGGCCCCGCAGAGCAGCCACGTATCCGCCGGGTCCTCCACCTATTATGGCAATATCATATTTATCAGCCATCATTCAAAAATCTCGAATTTATGGACAAGCATTTTGAGTGCCTACTATTTGGGCACATTTTCCACGGCCGGCATTGCGTCGAGCGTCTTTGTGATTTGTTCAGTAAGATCGGGAATTCCATCAGAATAAAGAAGTGTGTCGCTGTTCATAATTATTGAATAGCCTCCCTCTTTAGCCATCTTGTCAATCACTTCGTTGAGTTGGGTTCGCATCACGTTGCTAAATGACTTCTGTTTGAAAGACACTTTGACCTTGGCGCTCTGCTGTTCTTGCTGAATTTCCTGCTTTTTTGCATTGAGCTCGTTTTCCAGCTTTTCTTTGTCCTCTTTGGAAAGTGATGTTTCTCCCGCCTTCAATTGCTCTTCGAGTTTTCTTATCTCATTTCCGAGAACGGTTAATTTGGGCACACTTTCCATCTGAATTTTTTTGATCTCTTCCATAGCATTTTTGACTCTGGTAGAGGTTTCCGTGACAGCTTGCAAATTAACTTTTGCAATCTTGAGTTCAGCCGAGAACCCTTCTTGCGGAGAAATTGTTGTCATGCCCAGCGCGGCAATAGCAAACGCCATTACCAGCCAGAGGCAGCGATGTTCTTTCATATCTGACTCCTTTCGGTGTGCTTCGGGAAAAGATAAAGGAAACTCAAACCGCTGTCTATGGGGAAGTGGAAAAAATCCAATCCGATGACTGTCGGGCTACGGATGGCGAAAGCTCAAAAGACTTCTCAAAGCAGTAGCCAAAAATAATGTCCATTTGGGCATCCTATGTGAATAATCCGGAGGGCTTACCTTGAGGGGAGCTTTACCCGTCATTCCTGCGAAGGCAGGAATCCAGAGTCTGGACCCTGGATCAAGTCCGGGGTGACAGTGTCATTCCCTCAAATCGGAGAAATCTTTTGGGGGTTGCTATAAAAGTTCGCATTGAAAACGAGTAATAATTGGACAGAAAGCTCATACAAATGAAGCTCCCCCCGATCTTTCGTATAAAATGCCTGGAGCGGGACAATGCTAGTCCGAGCCGACTTTTTTCTCCAGAGCAGCCACACGATTCTCAATGGTGGTAATCTTCGCAAATATAGTATCTACAAGATCTTGAAGCGTCGCAGAATCAGTAAGTTGGATCAGCTTTACAGCCTTTGGGGGTTCTTCTTCAATTGCTAATTCGTCTTCTTCTTCCTCCAATTCCAGGTCCAAAGGACTCTCGATTTCCGGCTCGACCGGAACCGGAGCTACAGCGGGTGGCGTCTGTTTTTCCGGTGGAGGCGAAGGCTCTTTTTCCTCGGGAAGAGCTTCTTCTTCTTTTGCAGCGGGTTTGGGCTCCACCGACGATCTTCTGTGGAAAAGCTTGGACAACGCCTGGCGAATTTCCGAAGGAGGCTCTTCGGCTGGCTTTTCCGGAAGAGGTGCCTCGACAGGGGCTGTTTCCAGCGTTGCGCCTACGATCGGTATCCCCTGGAAGAAGTTGTTGAATTCTTCCTTTGTCATTTCCCCGCGGCGATATAGCGGCAGAAGCATCATGGCCAATTCTTGATCGGAAGTCTTATACTTCTTGAGTACTTCAGTTTTCATTAGGCCGGTTCTAATAGTAGCGAGCAATTCGGAAGGATTTACCAGTTCTTCCAATCTGGCCATGCATGTATCTCCAAAAGTAGAATAGTTCATGAATTATACAGGATACATCATTGAAAAATCAATCATAAATCGGTTAGGTAGTCATAATTTTTACGGTCGTGATGGGACAATTGCCACCCAAACGCGTGAGTCCCCCAAGGTGAGCGCCATTGCCAAAAATAATGTCCATTTGGCCACCCGAAGTGAATGATCCGGAAGGGGGCTCACCTGGCGGGAGCATTGTCTGTCATTGCTGCGAAAACAGGAATCCAGAATTTGGCCCCCGGATCAAAGCCTTCCCCGGACTACGATCCGGGGTCCGATGTGACGGTGCTATTTGCGCAGATCGGACAAAATATTTGGGAGTTGCTATAATAGTGAGCAAGACTTTAGTAAAAGTTGCGTTTCCACTTTTTTTGCCGCGTCTATATTCAAGTAATTCAATTCGAAAACTTTGGCCGGTAATAGCAAGTCCTTACATGAGCAAAGGAAGGGAACATGCTGCCGCAAAGAATATTGTTTTGCACTGATTTTTCCGAAAATTCGGCACTCGCCAGCGACTATGCAGTGGCATTCGCTGTATCCTTCGAGGCCGAGCTTTTTGTGCTTCACGTGATAGATTCTTCTATGGTCGGCTATCCGTCATTTGACGAACGAGTTCCGGTGGATATAAAATCCGCTCTGAAGGAGATACAAACTTCTGTGGAGAAGGCTCTAGTCTTCATCTCAGAGAAGGTCTCTCAAACCGTTGCAAACGTGAAGACTTTTTCCCGTTTCGGTGTTCCGTCGTACGAAATAGTGAGATTCGCAAATGAATTGGGTATTCAAATGATTGTAATGGGGACACACGGCCGCACAGGATTCAAGCATCTCATCATGGGCAGCACAGCTGAAAATGTCGTTCGAGGGGCAAATTGTCCGGTCCTCACGGTAAGGCCTTCTGCCGGTAGACATGCAAAATGAGGATCCTTCAAATTGTCGTCATTGGCCAATTCATCCATTCACTCACGTAGGATAGAAGCTATCTGCCCCAACAGGTGAAGGATTTTAGAGGGCCGCCTTAACCCTACGGTCCTTGTTTGAACGCTCACTGGTATCACAAGGGTTCTGCCGAAATCTGACAATCTTTTGGCACACACTCCGTACAAATTGCCGAAATTCTTGTCCGATTTACGGGAATGGCGATCCGTCACCGCGTACTCGATCCGGGACCAGATTCTGGATTCCTGCCTTCGCAGGAATGACGAGGAAACGGACATTATTTTGGCGGCTCCAAACGGAATATCTTCCATCCTCAAGAAGAATCCTAGCCGATTGGCAGCTTGAACAGCCTAGCCGCATTCAGGCTGGTTGCCCGGCAAATATCTTCATAAGACACTCCCCGAACCTCGGCCACTTTCTTGGCTGTGTGCACAATGTGCGCGGGCTCGTTGTCTTTTCCGCGCAGAGGTTCCGGAGACAGGAAGGGACAATCGGTCTCCAGGAGAATCCTTTCTTCAGGTATATTTTTGACAATAGACCTGAACATATCGTTTTTCTTGTAAGTTATGGTCCCGGGTACGGATATGTGAAACCCCAGGTCCAGGGCACGTTGTGCATCTTTTTCATTACCGGAAAAACAATGGATGATTCCTCCAGCAGGAAAAGGAGAGGCTTTTTCTATCATATCCAAGCCTTCGTCGTACGCATCTCTCAAGTGTATGACCACTGGTTTTTCAATAATCTTGGCCAAGGCCAATTGATCCTCGAATACAGAAATTTGGATATCTCTGGGTGAATGATTTCTGAAAAAGTCTAGGCCGATCTCGCCATAACCCACCACTTTAGAGTGCGTAGCATATTGTTCCATTCTAGAGAGGCTGTTGCCTGAGACATCCTTTGCATTGTGGGGATGAAACCCCACGCATGCATAAACTCCAGGAAAACGATCAGCAACGAGAAGAGCGCGCTCCACATCCTCGAGATCTATCCCCACCGTAACGATGAAAGCCACCCCAGCGAGCGTTGCTCTCTCGACTACCGCCGCACAATTGGTGAACAGCGGTTCCAGTTCCAGGTGAGCATGCGAGTCCACCAGGTACAGGCTTTACTTTTTCATCAGCCGAGTTCCGAGGCATTCAAGTTCCTCAATCTGCTTCTATCGTCTAAGTCTTGGGTCGAGGGTGTCACGAATCCCTTCGCCCAGCAGGTTGTAGCCCATCACTGTTATGAGTATTGCCAATCCTGGAAACATCGATAGCCACCACGCGATTTCTATGTTGTCTTTGCCCTCAGTAAGCATGTTTCCCCAGGAAGGGTCCGGCGGTTGAACCCCTATTCCCAGGAACGAAAGTCCGGATTCAATGAGCACTGCCGAAGCTACCCCCAAAGTAGCCGCAACGAGCACCGGAGCCATTGCATTAGGAAGTATGTGGTAGAAAATGATTCGAAAATCACTAGCGCCCTGGCTAATCGCGGCCTGCACGAAGTCACGTTCTCGAATGCTGAGAAATTCGGCACGAACGAGCCGCGTCACACCCATCCACGATGTTACCCCGATGACAATCATTATGTTCCATATACTGGGTCCTATAAACGCAATCACTGCAAGAATAAGAAAGAACGACGGGAAACAAAGCATTATGTCCACGAACCTCATTACGATCCGGTCCACAATGCCGCCGTAATAACCCGAAATCGCACCGAGTATCACACCTATAAGCGTTGAGATTCCTACAGCCACGAACCCCACGCTCAACGAGACCCCGGATCCGAAAATAATCCGGGACAGAACATCGCGACCGAGAATATCCGTACCCAATAAATGGACTCTGCTCGGCGGGCTGAGCACGTGAGTGGTGTCTATTAGCTCGGGTGAATACGGGGCCAGATAGTGCGCGAAAATCGCGACGGTAAACAATACTAAGACCACAAAAAGACCAGCCATAGCCATCCTGTTCTTGGCCAGACGAGTCGTAAAATCTCCGGTGAATATTGCCATAGTTGTCTAGACCCGATTCAACTTGGTCTAACGAAGTTTACAGAAGCATCAGTCCGCAACGCGAATTCGCGGGTCAGCCAACGAATAGAACAGGTCGGCCAACAAGTTGCCGATAAGCGTCAGAATCGCACCGATCACCAATATGCCCATAATTGTAGGATAATCCCGCATCATGACGGATTGATAGAAAAGCTGTCCCATACCTGGTATCGCAAAGATGGTCTCAAAAATCACACCTCCACCGATGAGGCCTGGCACAGAAAGCCCCAAAATCGTAATCACAGGCAGCAACGCGTTTCGAAACGCGTGTTTGAATATTACAGTGCGTTCGTCCAGACCCTTTGCTCGCGCTGTGGTTATGTAGTCCTGTCTAATAACCTCAAGCATGTTGGATCTCATGTATCTGCTCATGCCTGCGAGCCCTCCGAACGCGGAGACGAATACCGGAAGGATCAAATGGTTTGCGATATCGAAAAATTGTCCCAAGGGCGAAAGCTCTCCGTAATTCAGAGATCTGAACCCTGAAATAGGAAGCAAATCCAGCTTAACGCCAAAGAGTATCATTAGTAACAATGCAAGCCAGAAAGATGGTATGGCAAATCCAAGGAACACAAAGACCGTAGTCGCCTTGTCAAAAAAGGAATTCTGCTTCACCGCCGACATTACGCCTATAGGAATGGCCGCGGCAAGAATCAGCACCAGGGACAAAATATTTATTAGAAGCGTAATGGGTATGCGTTCCGCGATTTTATCTATTACCGGCCGGTTATCCGGAGCAAAAGATCTTCCAAAGTCCAGCATCATCATGTTTCGAAGCCACTTGCCGTACTGAACGTACCGAGGGTTCGTCTAATCCATAGTGGGCTCTAATGCGTTTAATGGCTTCTTCATTAATATTTGGGTTAAGATCCGTATAAAGGCTCGTGGGGTCACCGGGAGCTATTTTCATCACGCCGAACGAAATGATCGTGATCCCCAGCAGAACCGGAATCATTAACAAGAAACGCTTTCCAATATAACGAATCATATTGCCTCAAGGTTCTATATGATATTTCTGAAGCTGCTTAGGAACGTACCATTTTATAAAATCATAGCCTATGCCGATGGGCGCGGGAACTATACCGTGAAATCTGGAGCTGACAATCGGCAACGCGTCCTGTACATACAAGAATGTATAAGGTTGGTCTTCAGACAGGATTTCCTGGAATTTGTCGTAATACTTCTTTCGTTCCTCAGGATCATAAACAGAAGCCCCTTTTTCCAGCAACTCATCTACCTCCGGGTTTTGATAGTGGACAAAATTCAGCTGGGTTTCCCCGATCTTTTGTGAGTTCCAAATATCTATCTGGTTTGGGTCTTGGCCGGTTCCCCACCCTAACAGGCAGGCCTCAAAATTTCGCTTATTGATGAAGTTTTTCAAAAAAGCTGCCCATTCTATTACCCGGATATTTACTTTTATGCCCACTTTTTTTAGGTCGCTCTGAATGATTGTTGCGGCGTTCTTACGGAGATCATTGCCGTGATTGGTGATAATGGTGAATTCAAAAGGTTTGCCATCCTTCTTGAGCACGCCGTCTCCATCATCTTTCCAGCCTGCTTCAGCAAGCATTTGCTTGGCTAATTCAGGATCGTACTGGAATTTCTTCACATTCGGATTGTACCACATCGTATCAGGCTTATAGGGGGAGTAAGCCACTTGCCCGAGTCCCAGAAGCACGCCCTGCACTATGCTTTCCCTGTTTATAGCTGTGGTGAGCGCTTGCCTGACCTTTTTGTCCTTGAATTTCTCGTCCTGCAGGTTGTATCCCAGATAAGTGTAGCCGAATGCCAGATATTTGTATTTGTTGAAATTATCATCAAACCACTTCGAATCGACCTGCCTGGTGTATTGGAGAGGGGTCAACCCCATCTGGTCGAGTCTCCCTGCTTTGAGTTCCAGGAACATTGTAGCTAGATCGGGGATAATCCTGGTGAGCACCCTGTCGATATACGGTCTGCCCTCGAAGTAATTGTGATAGCTGTCGACTTCTATTTTTTCACCGGTTTTCCACTCCCGGAATTTGTAGGGACCAGTTCCAATGGGATTTCTTTTGAGTGGACTTTGAGTCACGTCTTGGCCTTCAAGCAAATGCCTTGGATGAACCGACTGTGACCACGACCCCAGCGCAGGGGCATAGGGCTTCTCATAAGTAACTTCGAAGGTGTAATCGTCCAGCACTCGGAAGTCTTTCACTTTAAGAAAATCCGTGGCGTACGCTGTGGGGGTCTTCGGATCTACATACAATTTATAAGTGAATTCAACATCCTTGGCAGTGAAAGGTGTTCCATCCTGCCACAGCACATCTTTTTTCAGAAAAAATCGTATCGTCAGTTTGTCTTCCGAGATTTCCCATTTTTCTGCAAGTTCTCCGGTTAGTCTGATATTCTTGTCGTACTTCACGAGCCCATTGTAAATAAGGCCCGTGATATCAAAGCTCCCGGAATCCGATGCTAGGACTGGCAGCAAAACAGAAGCATCGCCAATGCTGCCACGAATTATCATATCTCCGTACGCGGGCTTGTCGTCTTTCTGTGGGGTTTGGCCTCCTGCCTGCTTTTGTGTTGTGCTGTTTGAGCCGCCTCCGCAAGCCGCTAACGACATTATGATCATAATTAATAAAAAACATCGCGGTAGATTGATCATGTTGCCCTTCAGATATTGATTCCGACATCGTTCATCGCAGGGAAGACTATAGTACAAATGGGAAAATCGGGCAAGAGGTCCAGAGGCAATGTCCGAACAGTGGTCTCACGATGCGTAAACCCTTGCAGGACTTGAACCGACTTGCTAATTTGATGTTGTTTTGTGAGGCCCCGCGGTTCCGGCCGCAACAAGCCTTCGCAAATCCGAAAATGGAGGAGTCAACCTTGGAAGAAAAAGATTTTTCCGAAAGTCAGCGGAAATGGTTGGAGGCGTCCAGAAAAATAGGCCCCGGAGCCATGACCAAATCCGAACGCCAATTGCTGGAGCGCTTGTACGCGGAAATGTTGCCCGGAGAACAACAAGAATTGCAGAAATATATACAGGAACAATTCGACAAGAAAGTGGCCGAACAACAAGGCGGCACGGATCCCACAGAAAAACTGCTCAAGCGGACCTGGGCAACTCCCTCCGAGAAGCTGCTATCCGCTCTATCAAAAGCCCAACCGCCGAAGCGAAGCGGTTCGAAGAAAGATAATCAGTGAGCGACATGAATCAAAGGAGCTCTAAATGCTTGATATAGCCTTCATTCGTAGCAACCCTGAAATCGTGAAAGAAGGCATTCGCAAGAAGCGAATGAATATGGATATCGACGAACTTCTCTCAGCCGACGAGGAAGTCAGAAAAGTCAGAGGCGACGTGGAAGCATTTCGCGTGGACCGTAATCGGATCTCAAAGGAGGTTCCGAAGCTTAAAGGCGATGAAAAAGACCAGGCAGTGGCTCAAGTGAAAGCCGCCAAAGATGGCCTTTCCCGATTAGAGCCGGAATTGAAGAAATTGGAGGAGCGATTCGAAAACCTGATGCTCCTGGTTCCAAATCCTCCTTTGCCAATTGTTCCTGAGGGCGAATCCGACGACGACAACGTGGAAGTCCGGCATTTCGGTGAGCCCACGAAGTTCGATTTTCAACCCAAAGATCATCTGGAGCTTGCGGAATCTTTGGATATAGTTGACATGCCGAGAGCGGTGAAGTTTGCGGGCGCCCGAATGTATTGCCTGAAAAATGAAGGAGCTCTACTGGAATTCGCTCTATTCAAATTTGCCCTGGAACTACTCGTGTCCAGAGGATTCCAGCCAATGATCGTGCCTCAACTGGTCCGCCGAGAGGCCATGGTAGGGACTGGGTTCTTTCCTTTGGGCGAGGAGGACACTTTCTTCATAGAAAAAGATGACCTTTACCTTATCGGCACGTCGGAAGTGGCGCTCGTCTCCTACCACATGGATGAGATACTGAACGAGAAGGACCTTCCTAAGCATTATTGCGGCTATTCGAGCTGCTTCAGAAGAGAAGCGGGTTCGTATGGCCGGGATACACGAGGTTTTTATCGGCTGCATCAGTTCAACAAGGTGGAACAGGTAACAATTTGTGTAAACGATCCTGAAGTGTCGATGGTTGAGCATAATCGGCTCCTGAGCAATTCCGAGGCGTTGATGCAAGCTCTGGGACTGCCTCATAGAGTGGCGCTGGCCTGTGGCGCGGAAATCGGCCAGGGACAGGTCCTCAAGCATGAGATCGAAACCTGGATGCCCAGCAGAAACAAGTATTCTGAAACGCATTCATGTTCCAGCCTGCACGAATTCCAGTCGAGACGTCTCAAGATAAGATGGCGTGGAAAGAGCGGCAAAGTGCAATATTGTCATACCCTGAACAACACAGCAGTGGCATCTCCAAGAATCCTGATACCAATACTGGAAAATTACCAAAACGAGGACGGCAGCGTCACGATTCCAGAGGTGCTGAGACCTTACATGAGCGGAATGGAACGCATAGAACCGAAACCTAGACCATAATGTGTAATAAAGTTTTTGGCATAGGGGCGTGGGCCCCATGGGCGTCAAAAATAACGCGGTCGAGATGATGGCGTTAACAGCCTTGAGAACGCAGCCACATGGCGAAACATATTATTAGTAGCGGCCGGCGTCCCTGCCGGCCATCGTGGGCAAAGGAGCACCCTAATTCGCACGAAAACTGCACCTGTGTAGCGGAAAGACTTCCTCAGTGGCGAGCGGATTAAGGCTACCATCTGGCCGGCAGGGACGCCGGCCGCCACTATAGAGACCCCAGGCGGCCTTATTTTGACGCCCATGGGCGTGGGCCCTCTAATTCGGCAGCTTTCACCGTCATTTCGATGCAAGTCGAAATCCAGGCTTTTCCAGCTCTGCTGGACTCCGACTTTCGTCGGGGTGACGACGCGAGTTGGTGACATCCTTCTTATTTCAACAGCATTGGGGTGTGGAGAGGACTGTTTACGGTAAGATCCTTCCGCAAACCCTTTCGGAGCTACATGATCACTCTAAAGAAAAATCACGATAGGCGGATTCGACGGGGCCACCTTTGGGTGTTTTCCAACGAAATCCTAGATCCACCCGTATCTCAACTGGAACCGGGCTCAATCCATGAAATGCGAGATGCTTCCGGCGAGTTCATGGGAATGGTGTACGTCAACCCAAACAGCCTCATTGCAGCTCGCATTCTGTCCCGAAAAAGGACGCACATAGATGAGGACTTTTTCCGAGAGAGAATTCTTTCGGCTCTGGAGCTTAGAAAGCGACTCTTTCCTTCGCGAGACGCTTTCAGACTTGTATTCGGAGAAAGCGATTTCCTTCCGGGCCTTGTAGTGGACAAGTACGGTTCCGTCCTTGTGGTGCAGACCATTACAGCAGGCATGGACGCACTCTTGGATCAGGTCGTGAGCGTCCTGGTCGACGTGCTATCTCCTGACGGGATCTACCTGCGAAACGATTCACCCATGCGTTTGCTTGAGGGTTTGCAGCAGGAAAAAAGGCTCGCGTACGGCACCGTTCCGGATAATGTTACGATCGAATCAGGCAGCCTGAAACTGCTGGTTGATGTTGTGGAAGGCCAAAAGACGGGCTTTTTCCTCGACCAGGAATCCAATCGACCGCTTATGGAAGCTTTCACTTTTCCAGGGGCTCGGGTGCTGGATCTGTTCTGTTACACCGGAGCCTGGGGATTGCACGCTGCGGCTGCAGGCGTGGACGAGGTTACAGCGGTCGACACCTCGGAGCGAGCCCTTGGCCTTGCGAAATCCAACGCGGATCTCAACGGCTTCGCTGAGAAATTCAACCCTATAAAAGAATCTGTCATAGATTTTCTGAAAAGGACTTCCGAAACCTGGGACGTTATCGTGCTTGATCCACCGGCTTTTGTAAAAGGTAAGGCACACCTAAAGGAAGGAACAAAGGGCTACATCGACGCGAACCGTCGGGCACTGACCAAGCTGAATCCCGGCGGAATACTCGTAACTTGCTCCTGTTCACACCACATGGATGAGGAGTCTTTTGAAGACGCGATCCTGGCAGCTTCTCGCCAGAGCGGAAAAGAACTGCGGATCCTTGCGATTCGAGGCCAAGGACCGGATCATCCCTTTCTGCTTTCAATGCCGGAAACGCGATACCTGAAACTCATTGCAGCTCAAGCGGTCTGAAGGAAGAGATACTGTATTCAAAGAGGTCTGTGTTCATCTAAGGACATACTCGTAACAGTTGCCAAAAATAATGTCCTTTTCCTGGTCATTCCTGAGGTGAAGGCAGGAATCCAGATTCTGGACCCCGGCTTTCGCTGGAGCGATGTCGAGATCGAGGTCATTGCTTCTCGTTCCCGGCGGCTCTGCCTACCTCGTTCGCTTGGAACGATGGAGAGACGAATCATGAGTGCGAAACACCACACCATAATTATAGCACCGATCTTTCTCTTGCTCGTTGGAATGTCTTCTTTGAGCATCGCCCAAGATATGGGCTCCGAACGCGAGCTCTGCCTTCAAGACTGCAGGCAATGGATTGGAGATTACGGCGGGTTCGGTGGCGGATCCAGGGGCATTGGAGACGCTCAAGCCAGACTCTACGCCCGATGCGTTGAACGCTGCGAAAGAAGATTTTGGAAGGAATTCGACAGAGAGTTCAGGGAGCAGTAAGAGACTCTTAGATCGCATAGCAATCTGAACCATTCATTCTAGTACCTGCTTTCCACAACTACAAAAGCACAGGCGGTTTCTGCGGTGTGGGATAGAGAAACGTAGATTGCACCGACATT
Source organism: uncultured delta proteobacterium (assembly GCA_963700305.1). Lineage (GTDB taxonomy): Bacteria > Desulfobacterota > Desulfomonilia > Desulfomonilales > Desulfomonilaceae > Desulfomonile. The sequence continues at coordinate 538,053 of CAVOXB010000011.1, read as the reverse complement.
CATGTTCTGCGCGACCGTCAGGGCTTTATCGGTCAGCATAATTTCCGGCCGATTCCTTTCCCCACCACGTACGGACACTGTGGTCGGGCTCACTCCTCTCGAAAAGCCTGTTCCGAGCGCCTTGGCAAGAGCCTCCTTTGCAGCGAACCTGGCTGCGTAGTTCTGAGCCGGAACAGCACCGTCACGGCACGCTCGAATTTCTTCCGGAGAAAACACCCTCTGAACGAATCTGTCCGCCCACCTGCTAAGGAGTATTCTTTCCATGCGGGAGACCGGGACAAGGTCCACTCCTACTCCGAGAATCACCTGCTGATCCTTTCTCTGACCACGGCGTCTGCCACCTTGCATGCTTGCACGGCCGATCGGACGTCGTGCACTCTCACTATGGAGGCCCCGCGAAGGATTGACGCGGTGATTGCTGCAAGTGTTCCAAGCTCACGGTTCGCGGGAACTGGCTCACTGAGGATTTTTCCCAGAAATGCCTTTCTGGAAGGACCAATCAATATCTGTTTACCCAGAGGTACTGAAGAAATCTAGCCTGTTTATCAACGTGAGGTTCTGATCGAACGTTTTGCCGAACCCGATGCCAGGGTCGATTATGATTTTTTCTGGATCTATTCCTTTGTCCTCCAAAGCGCTTATACGCTCCTGGAAAAAATCGTAAAGGTCGCCAGGAAACGAATCGTACTTGATATCTACCTGCATTGTTTTCGGGGTCCCCAACATGTGCATCACCACTACTGCGGCCCCGCACTCATGTGCGAAATCAGCCATGGACGGATCGTCCCGAAAGCCCGCGACATCGTTTATTATTTGAGCTCCCGCCTCAAAAGCTGCCTCAGCCACTTCCCTGCGCCGAGTATCTATAGAAATGACTGCGTCTGGACGCTGCTGGTAAATCGCACTCACGACCGGAATGGTTCTTCGGAGTTCTTCGTCTATTTCCAGATAAGAAGAGCCCGGCCGAGTGCTTTCTCCACCGACATCTATGATATGGGCGCCATCTTCAAGCATTTGAAGAGCGGCAGAGATTGCTATATCCGCTTCAAGGTTCTTACCGCCGTCTGAGAATGAGTCCGGGGTCGTATTGATGACTCCCATTACAAGTGTGTGCGTTCTGGGATCTAACGATGTTCGGGGCAAAGGAATAGGCCGAAAGTTCATGGGGACCAACCAACCTCACATCATTATATTGGCCTCTAATGCATCAACCCCCTTACTGTCGTGGACTGATGCTTTCGGGCTGTGGAGGAATCTTCCATACGAAGAAGGTTCCCGAAATCTTATTGATTTTAAAGCAAATCCCCGATGCAGAGACATCGAGGATTCAAGCGCTTCGGGCTGTTCACCCGAGGATTTTGATAGATTTTGTGTAAAAGCCGGGGAAGCGTGGTCCCCGGTCAAGCGTTTCAAACTTTTTCCGGACCTGGAGTAGCCGGCGTGCCTCCCACGATAACCTTGCCGTCATCCAGCGGGACCTCAACTATCGGCCTGTCTTTGTCTTGAGGGGGCTGCGGAGGCTCGACCAGGTCGGGCAGTTTTCGCCCTTCAATGAGGGTCTCGATTTCGCGCGCGTCGAGAGTCTCTCTTTCCAGTAATGCTTCAGCGATGCGCTCTACCACATCCTTGTTGTCCTCTATGATTTTCTTGGCTTTTTCGTAATGGTCCGCTACCATCCCGTGAATCTCACGATCGATGCTGATTGCCGTCTGCTCGGAATAGTCTCGGTGCCTAGCGAACTCCTTGCCAAGGAAAATCTGCTCTTCCTTTTGTCCGAAAGCCAGAGGTCCGAGCTCTTCGCTCATACCCCATTCACAGACCATTTTGCGAGCCAACTCGGTTGCACGCTGGATGTCGTTGGCGGCACCAGTGGTCATGTGATTTAGGAATATTTCTTCCGCTGCTCGGCCTCCCATCAGGACTGCAATCTGGCTGAGAAGGTAAGCCTTGTCATACGTATGTCGGTCGTCAAGAGGCAACTGTTGAGTCACGCCCAGCGCACGACCTCTAGGGATAATGGTCACTTTATGGATCGGGTCGGTTCCCGGCATCTTGCGAGCCACAAAAGCGTGACCCGCCTCGTGAAACGCGGTGTTCCGCCTTTCTTCCAGGCTGATGACCATGCTCCTGCGTTCTCCGCCCATCAAGACCTTATCTTTGGCGAATTCAAAATCCGTCATTTCTATGAGGGTTTTGCTGCGGCGAGCTGCATTGATTGCGGCCTCATTGACCAGATTCGCAAGATCCGCACCTGAAAATCCGGGAGTTCCGCGGCTTATGGTTTCCAGGTCGACATCCTGAGAAATTGGAGTTTTCCGAGTATGAACTTTTAGAATAGCCGTGCGTCCACGAATGTCCGGCGGAGGCACCACCACCTGACGATCAAAACGGCCAGGCCTTAAAAGAGCAGGGTCCAAAACGTCCGGCCGGTTAGTTGCGCTGATGAGGATTACGCCTTCATTGGTCTCGAAGCCGTCCATTTCCACGAGGAGCTGATTGAGTGTCTGTTCCCGTTCGTCATGACCTCCGCCCAGTCCTGCTCCCCGATGGCGCCCGACAGCATCAATTTCGTCAATAAAAATTATGCAAGGAGCGTGTTTCTTGCCCTGAATGAAGAGATCCCTAACGCGTGAAGCGCCCACGCCAACAAACATTTCCACGAAATCCGATCCGGAAATGGAGAAGAATGGAACGCTCGCCTCTCCTGCGACCGCCTTGGCAAGAAGCGTCTTACCTGTTCCGGGAGCTCCCATCAGGAGAACGCCCTTGGGGATTTTACCGCCGAGCCGTGTAAACTTTTTCGGATCTCGAAGAAAATCGATTATCTCTTTGAGTTCTTCCTTGGCTTCCTCGACACCGGCTACATCCTGGAAAGTGATCTTGTTCTGTGATTCAGTTATGAGTCGGGCACGACTTTTGCCGAAGCTCATAGCCTTGCCACCGCCCGCCTGCATCTGTCGCATGAAGAAAACGAATATCGCTATGAGAAAAATCATGGGGAGCCATGATATTATCGCAGTGAGGTACCAAGGATTATCATCCTCCTGCCTAACCTGGACATCCACTTTGTGTTTAAACAGGATTGGAATCAGCTCTGGATCGGACGGCGCCAGCGTCTTGAAATTACCGCTTCCGTCCACATAGGAGCCTAATATCCGATTCCCCTGTAGAGTCACGGACTTTATTGCTCCTTGATCTACCTCTTGGCGAAATTGACTGTAACTTATGTCCTTATGGGTTGGCTTGGTCTGGTTGAAAAGGTGAAATAAAAAGATCATTACAAGGCAAATAACCAGCCAAAGGCCGAGATTCTTATATACGCCGTTCAAAAACTTGCTCCGATCAAATCATGAAATAATGTCATCAATATATCACGAAATATGCACAGAGGCAATTGACCCTGTCTTTATTTGGAATAAGATGTGCGATCGTATGACCCTTGTCAAGTCGACGCCTAGCAGGTGATATTTATTCGCGGGGTCGAACGTCCTTGACAAAACCGGCAGGGAAAACTAACTACTTCAACCGGTTGACAATAGGGGAAGGCTTGCATGAAATCACTATCTGCTCATCTCAGCGTCCGCAGGGAAGCGTGGGACCGTGTAAAGGCCAAGCTTTTACGCAAACCGGAAGCCGCCCCCGCTGTGTCTTTGGAGCTTGTGGAAATCCCCGAACCGGACTTGATCAGCCCGGATTGGGTGAAAGTCAGATCCATTGTCTCAGGAATATCAGATCTGGACGAAGCTGTGGTACTAAACGGAGACCCCCTCCCCTTTTCTACTTTCCTGACATTTCCCTACGTTCCGGGTAATGAAAACGTCGGCATCGTAACGGAAATCGGCAATAACGCCCAGGGATTTCGAATTGGGTGAGCGAGTCGTGATTAATCCCGTGCTTTCTTGCCGGACCAGAGCGATAGATCCGCCATGTGTTTCATGTAGCCGTGGTAATTTTTCCTCATGCCTTAATTTCAGTACAGGAGCTCCCGGGCCTGGGATGATTATAGGAGCCTGCAAGAATACTTCCGGTGGTTGGGCGGATTCATTTATTGCCCACAAGAGTCAGGTCAGACGGATACCCCATGATGTGGAAACCGATCTTGCCATCTTGTACCGGAATTCACAAGGGCTCTGAGGGCGGTATTGCAGCACCCCCCTACCCCTGGTGACAAGGTGGTGGTTGTTGGCACAGGGTCTTTGGGGCTGCTGACGCTAATCGCATTGGAAATGACGGACCGCCAAAACAAAATTCTAGTTTTGGCCGAACATCCGTTCAGAAGCGGAGCCTGGCTCGCAAGTTTTCAAACGTCCAGGTGGCATTTACACGAGGTCACGGGTCAGCTTTCGAAGAAATATCTGAATTTGTCAAAGGCACGGTACGTTATCCTGAGTTAAGCAGGCCGGCTATCGCTGGCGGCGCAGATCTCGTGTATGAGACGTCGGGCACGAAAGAAAACGTGGAGGATGCTCTATATCTGACCGGTGAAGGAAAAAAGCTCGTATTGATGGGCATGAAGGGCTTTGCCAGTCTGGACGTGGCGCCGTTTTGGTTCAAGGCGATTAATGTCGTCGGAACCTCCTTTTCCGGCCAAGAGTCAGATACAAGAGAGACTTTTGATGTCGCGTTGGAAATGGCTCTCAAAGGGTCTCTTCCGCTAACGGATCTCGTAACTCACAGGTTCGGGATCCAGGATCACAAACAGGCTTTCATGGCACTGGCAGATCGCTCAACCTCAAAAGCCGTAAAAGTCATGTTCCAGCATGTTGTTTAGGAGTGTCTTGCCTCATGCAGCAAATAAAACTTCAGTTGATCATACGGGACTCCGGCCTTGCATCGCGGCGACAAGCAGAGGAAATAATTCTCCAAGGCCGTGTAACGCTCAATGGTCAGGTAATTAAAGATCCAACGGTTACTGCTGATCCGGAAAAAGATCACATCAAAGTAGACGGGAAATTCTTGCGCCCCCCCGACGCGGTTAAGTCCTATTATCTTTTTAACAAGCCTCGAAATGTCGTATCCACAATGAGCGATCCAGAGGAGCGCCCTTGTTTGGGCGACTTTCTGAAGCCGTTGAAGAAGAGGCTGTTTGCAGTAGGCCGTCTCGATTTCGACGTGGAAGGGCTGATAGTGCTCACCAATGACGGGCAGTTGGCTCAAAAACTCAGCCACCCCTCTAACAAGATCCCTCGGACTTATCTGGTGAAAGTGCGCGGAACGCCGGATTACCGCGCGCTCAGCGCCATAAGGAGAGGCATGAGCATCGGGGGAGGGCGAACGTATCGGCGACGTGAACTACACTGTTATCAAACGTCAGAAAACCACCACTTGGATCAGAATGAACCTTTTTGAAGGCAAGAAAAACGAGATCAAACGCATTTTTAACAAGATCATGCATCCGGTGAGAAAACTGAGAAGAATAGGGTTCGGGCCTTTCAAGCTAGGCACCATTGCCGTCGGATCATTCCGGCCGTTCACCGATGAAGAAACAGCCGAACTCAGAGCGCTTCTCAAAAAGACCGCCGGGATGTCCCCCAAAACTACCAAGGCTAATGCTTCTGCCGGTACACAAGAAGAGTTGACAACTAAGGCCTTTTTCTTCTAGTCTGAATTCATAGTGAGGCAGCGGGTAAGGGAGGGAAATTATGACGCCAGAAGGTAGAGTAGCCCGGGTTACCCAAGTGATAGCAGCTTCCCCCAACGGCTTTGACGAAGCAGTTAACCTAGCGTTCGAGCGAGCCAACAAAACTCTGAGAAACATCACTGGTATGAAGATCACGGAATTTAGGGTGATGTGCGAAGCCAATCAGATTCAGGAATATCGTGTCACAGCGGAAGTGATTTTCGTTTGCAACAGTTTTTAGTGTTTTTTCTTTTTATTCAATCAAATCCGCGTCGCCTCACCAGTCAGAGCACTCACACGAATCTGTAGCCTCCTTTCAACGACTCTCGAGCCGAGCGCCTGGGGTTTGCTCCGGGCTCCATTCCCCCAATCCACTATGATTGCATAGAAAATAATGTCCGGTTGCCCATAAAGAGACCGGTCGTTTGTCATGGGCAGTATGTTCATAGCGCACAAGCCATCAGGCACCTCTCATAGCCCTCACCCTGCTGAATCCGCAAAAGAGACCGAACTTTCGGCGACTCAAGCTTTTTGCGTTTGCGTCATTTTTGAAGTCCCTCTCCCTTGGCTCCCTGCCTCACGTTTTTCTCCTGCATGACTCGGCTCAGCTGTGCTTGTACACCTTTCTTATCCAGCATCCACGCTGGAGCCAGCAGATCTTCAGGGTGGGGGTCTGAGGTCAAACGGTGGATTATCATTTCCGGGGGGAGCGTTTCCAACACGGCAATCGTAACCTCTAAAGCTTCTTCCTCAGTCAGTGGCTGGTAAAGACCATTTACATACATTCCTTCCAAGGCGGTCCCTTTGATTACGTAGAGAGGGTGCAGCTTTATTCCGCTGACTCCTGATTGTGCAACAGCAAAAGCAGTAGCCAGCATGTCGTCCAGTGATTCTCCAGGAAGCCCAAGAATCACATGGGCGACCGCGAGCAGATCTCTGGCATGCGTCCGTTGGACTGCATCAAAAAAAGCCTCTGGATTGTGGCCTCGATTGATGAGCTCGAGCGTATGTCCATGCACCGATTGAAGGCCGTATTCTATCCAGACGAGCCGTTTCCTATTGATTTCTGCAAGCAGATCCAGCACGTCCTCGGGGACACAGTCAGGGCGGGTGCCAACTGCAAGACCAATCACTTCCTGCCTAGCAAGCGCTTGCTCGTAAAGTGTCCGGAGGATTTCGCGCGGCGCGTACGTGTTCGTGAACGATTGAAAGTATGCTATGAATTTTTTGCAGCCATAGCGCTTGGAGAGAAACTCAATGCCGCGGTCCATCTGATCCGAAATCGATATACCCTGTCTGAGAGCGCCTGTACCCGAGCCGCGTGGATTACAGTAAATGCAACCTTCAGAACCGACGCGATTCGGGCATCCGAGGCCCGCGTCTACTATGACTCTTTCGAATGGGTTCCCGAACTTTTGCTTCAGCCAGGAAGACAGGGAACGATAGCGAGGCGCAGTCATGATAGAATTGTATCATACAAGATCGGAGATTCAGCTTGAAGAACGAGACTGTTTTCGTCTGTAACGACTGCGGCAAGCAGCTCGTGAAATGGATGGGCCGATGCCCGGGATGTGGGCAATGGAATACTGTCGCCGAGAAGGAAGTCTCGGCAGCAAGAGGCGCAAGCTCGTTCCGAGTCGCAGCCAATGACGAGGAGCCGAGCATAGTGCCGCTATCCGACATCCAGAGCGTTCACGAGCCACGATTGAAAACGGGAGTACAGGAGCTTGACAGAGTCCTGGGGGGAGGCATCGTTAGGCGTAGCGTGATCCTTATAGGCGGAGATCCGGGAATAGGAAAAACCACGCTTCTCATGCAGGCGCTAGGAAGCATAGCCCAAAATGGTGAAAAGGTCCTGTACGTTTCCGGAGAAGAGTCCTTCGATCAGCTTAAGCTCCGCGCAAACCGCCTGGGGATAGGTGGAAACAGCTTTCTCGTTCTTGTGGAGAATGAACTGGAAACCATCATGGACAGGATCGATCAGACAGGAGCTTCGATCATTGTCCTGGATTCTGTGCAGTCCGTCTTCGGAAAATCCTCGGAAACTCAGCCTGGAAGCGTGACACAAGTAAGAGAGGTTGCGGGTCGCTTGCTCCACAGCACAAAGCGCGGTTCAGCCGCGTGTTTTATCGTGGGTCACGTTACAAAGGAAGGGGACCTGGCCGGACCAAAGCTTCTCGAACACATGGTGGACGCGGTCCTATATTTCGAGGGAGAACGAGGACATCCATACAGAATACTTAGAGCCGTCAAGAACCGCTTCGGGTCAATCAGTGAAATCGGAGTGTTCGAGATGACGGACGCTGGTTTGACTGAAGTGGCAAACCCATCGGAATTGTTCTTGTCCGAGAGACCCCAGGACGCGTCCGGTTCAGCAGTCGTGGCTCTTGTGGAGGGCACACGGCCAATACTGGCTGAAATACAGGCGCTTGTAACAGGACCGATTCCAGGTCAAGGAAGGCGAACCTGCCTTGGAGTAGATTCTCAGCGTTTGGCGCTCATCATCGCTGTTCTCGAAAAAAAGTTGGGACTGGTCCTTGGTGACCAGAATATATTCATAAACGCTGTGGGGGGAATACGAGCTACCGAACCTGCAGCGGATCTTGGGATCGCAGCGGCTTTGTTGTCGTCGTTCATGGATAGAAGCATACCGCCAGGTACTCTTGTTTTCGGTGAAATCGGGCTTGCAGGAGAGGTAAGAAGCGTATCGAGGGTTACTGCCAGAATAAACGAGGCAGCTAGACTTGGTTACAGTCGCATAATTGGGCCCAACTCGAACTTGAACCAAGCTCAATTAGGCTCATCTGTGACAGCCGTCAGCGTAGCACGCATAAGCGAGCTGTCTCGCTCCTTGTTCGACGACTAGAAAGCAAAGAATATTCTTCCTTGTTCAGAGGCTTGCACGCCAAATTATACGAATTTGCACTCCCGAGTAGGACTTTGAGAAGCAGAAAATCTGTCACTCCAGCAAAGGCCTAAGTCGACTTTACCGGCAATGGTGACAATTATTCCTAACGGGCAGTCTCTATCGATTGCCGCGTCCGCTCTTCTACCTGGATTCCACAGGATCTGGAACCAACTCAAGCTCTTTTTCAACCGTCCTCTGCGGCGATGCTGAATGGCTTCTGCCGAACAAATACCCAGGAAGCCCCAGGTCATCCAGCTTGAGCCGAACCCCCCGCCAGACCCAAAGAAGCCCGGTGCGGCACTTTGCGGAACCGGACCTGCTCCTGGGGCCATTCCAGCCGGAGTCTCAGGGCGGTTCTTGACCATGTCTGCAGGAGATTTGGTTGAAGGATTTACACCCAGATCCCGAATGGTTCCGGTCTGAGACTGCCCCTGGTCTCCAGGCTTAACCGCAGAACTTCCTGGAGCAGGCCTGGATTTGAACGCGCTGCTTCCGCGCGACCCTGAAAAACCCTTGGATCCCGCAAAAACAAGAGCGGGTGCGCTTATCATCAGGAATGCGACCGCAACCGCTATTAGCTTTTTCGTAGCCATTATGTCACTCCTGGGTTGGGACTTACGAGATGTCCAAATATTTGGAGTCGTAGGCGTCTCGTTAGTTCCCCCATAGAATAATCCGACGACCCTGCCGGCGCAATAATAATAACGCTTCGAAGCGTAACCCTTCACTTACGCGCGGGAGACAGTCTCTCTTGAACCGTGTCATTGTGCGCGAAGCGAAGCAATCTCCAAAACACAAACGAAGGAGATTGCTTCGTCGTTTCTCTCCTCGCAATGACAATCCTTCGCTCATGATCTTTTTCCACGGTAAGTGAATCGTTTCTTCGAAGCAACCATTCAATTTCCGTGGACCGAATAGCCTCTGTGGGGCAGGTTTTTTCTAGCCTGCCGTCCCCAAAAGCCAGCCTCGCTGCTTGCCAAATCCGCTGAGCGATCGCTGACTGAATCGTCACGCTTCGACCTCTTTATAACCTCGTTCGGATTCGATGCATTTTTTTTGAAAGATGCTTGAATTTATGATGATATCCATATATCAATTTATATAAGATTAAACAGTGCCCAGCCCAGGCGCTTTATCCTTGGTGCAAACGATTCACGGGACGCCGGTTTCCTACCTTCCGGCACCCTGCTGAGAAATGCGGCGTCCTATTTTTTTGTAGCTCCTAGTCCCCCTGCTCGGGCAGTCCGACCTCCCGTACGCTCGACACCCTGTCATTAGCAGACCTACTAGTGCCGTACGCGGATTGGCGTGCGGCCCCCCCTTCAGCATGTTAGATGTAAGACGATATGGCCTTCTTCACTCCTGAGGCTGTGACTACTGCATATCTGCCTTCCAGCAGTGACACCGCGTCACAGCACTTGGAAGAGCACCTTTCACGTCCGCCTCTTCCGTTTACAGTTGAGAATTGATAACTTGGTGAGACTCGCGTGAAGGATCAGTCTGTGAACGAAAATCAGAGCGCCCTGTCCAGGAATACAGTTCGGAAACATATAGTGCTCACCGGCGTGCTTCAAGGTATAGGATGTCGCCCCACGGTGTATCGTGTTGCGACGCGTTTGCGTCTCGCCGGATGGGTGGTTAACACCACTCAAGGTGTACGCATAGAAATCGAAGGAGCCCCCGAGGAATGTGACCGCTTCATAAAGGAACTGCCCGCCGCAATGCCGTTTCCCGGCCGGATTGACAGCGCTGTTGTTCAGGATGTCACACCTCTGGGTGAACTCGGGTTCCGGATAGATGCAAGCATTAAGAGCGAACGTACAGTTACGCCTATTCCGCCGGACGTAGCGACCTGCAAAGAATGCGTTGACGAACTGTTCGACAATGAAAACCCAAGATATTTGTATCCTTTTATAACCTGCACCTTATGCGGGCCGAGATTCACTGTGGTGCGCGCGTTTCCTTACGATCGCGAACGCACCAGTATGGCGGATTTTACGATGTGCGAGCGTTGCGGCGCTGAATATTCGACCCCGGACGATCGCAGATTCCACTCTCAAACCAACTCCTGCCCCGAATGTGGCCCCAATTTGTGGATGACGGATAACAAAGGAACCCATATCGAAGGTGACCCGATTCTGAAAGCGGTGGAAATGCTCGTGGCGGGGAAAGTCCTTGGGATCAAGGGGATCGGCGGGTTCCATCTGGCTTGCGACGCGCTCAACGAGACGGCCGTGAACGCGCTTCGGGACAGAAAAGGCCGGGCGGAAAAGCCTTTTGCCGTCATGGCAGCAGATATCGACACAGTTAAGCGATACTGCTCGGTTACTCAAATAGAGGAGCAACTGGTCACATCAGCGGTATCGCCTATCGTCCTAATGGAAAAAAGCGGTTTGAGCCCTGCAGCGAACGTGGCGCCATTCATCGGAACACTGGGGATGATGCTGCCTTATTCACCGCTTCATCATTTGCTTTTCAGGCACCCTGAGGTCCTTGCTGAACATAGATTAGAGCTCCTGGTCATGACATCGGGAAACCGCTCCGAGGAGCCAATAGTCAGAGACAACGACGAAGCCCTTGAACGACTGGAGGACCTGGTAGATGCATTTGTGTTTCACAACCGTGAGATAGTGTTAAGAACGGATGACTCCATCTTTAGAGTCATTGCTGACAATCCCACGGTTTTCAGAAGATCCAGAGGCCTCGTGCCGGGAGATTTCAAGATCCATGAGAAGTTTCTCGGTACCAGTGATTTTGGCCAGGCGTCGGAGTCAGGGCAACAAGTGCCTGTGATTCTGGCCTCAGGCGGCGATCTGAAAAACGCGGCGGCAGTGATCAAACGAGACCAACTGGTGCCAGGCCCTCATGTGGGAGATTTGGCTTCACCAGTGGGTCAAGAATATTTTAAGCAGTCGATCCGCGTATTGACCGATTATCTCGAGGCTGTGCCGTCACTAATGGCAGTAGATCCGCACCCGAGGACTTCAGCAGCAGTCTTGCAGGTGAGTTCGGCATCAGAGTTGAAGAAGTGTTTCACCATCACGCGCACGCGGTAAGCCTTCTTTTCCAGCACAGTATTTCCGGGCCAGCAATTTTTGCGGTTTTCGACGGTACGGGTTACGGAACGGATGGCACTATATGGGGCGGAGAGTTCCTGATTGCAGACGTTCGCGATTTTGCGCGGGCAGGTCATATGAAGCTCTTTGCGCTCCCTGGCGGAGAAGCTGCAATACGCGAACCGGTCCGAATTCTTACCGCTTTGCTGGCCGAGAAGGGACAATTCCCGGAAGAGTTTCTGCCGCTAATGGGTGAATATGCAGGTCGCGTGAAGCTCTGGCTGGAAGCAGTCAAGAAGAATATTAACTCACCTCTCACTTCGTCTGCAGGCAGACTCTTCGACGCAGCAGCGGCAGCTGTGGGATTTCGGAGACAGGTGACGTTCGAAGGTCAGGCAGCAATGTGGTTGGAAGCGATTGCGGATAAAAACGAGACGGGTGAATACGAAGCGCCATTTTCTGATGGTGACTTATTGATTATCGATTCGTCCGCCTTGATTCTGGCGACTGCCCGAGATATCCTTAACGGCGCTGCACCGGAGCATGTGGCGGCACGGTTTCACAATACAGTGGCCCGGCTGATCGGGAGGGCCCTCGTGAAGCTTTCCAGCCGAACTGGTATCGAGACTGTGGGCCTGACCGGCGGTTGTTTTCAGAACAAGCTACTCGCTGAACGAACTGCGGGTTTGCTCACGAGAGAAAAACTAAAAGTGCTGCTGCACTCTTCGATACCGCCCAACGACGGAGGAATCGCAGTCGGTCAAGCAATCGCGTCCTTAGCGAGATTGCAAAGGTAGATTGCGAGAAAGGTAATCAGGAATGTGTCTTGCTGTGCCCATGAAACTCGTTGAATTAACCGGAGAAGCAATCGGGAAGGTCGATGCAGGGGGCGTTAGAACAGATGTCAGCCTTGCGATGATCCCCGACGCACGTGTTGGTGATTATTTGATCATACATGCAGGGTTCGGCATTGAAGTGCTGGACGAGGCAGAAGCGGAGATCCGTTTGGATCTTTTCAGAGAACTCGCAGCAGCGACAGCAAATGAGGAGGACCTTTGAATCCAAGCGACGAACGCCGCACGGGTCAGACTCTGGCTCGGGAAATAAAGGAAATAGCAGGCAAATACTCAGGGCAAATGCGTTTCATGGAGGTATGCGGCACCCACACCATGGCTATTCACGCTGCGGGTTTAAAAAGCCTTTTCCCGGAGAACGTCAAGCTTGTTTCCGGTCCTGGCTGTCCGGTGTGCGTTACAGAGAAGAAGTTCATCGATCATGCGATCCTTCTTGCAGCAAAGTACGACGCATGTATAGCGACTTTCGGTGATTTGGTTCGCGTTCCGGGATCTGCGGGGTCTCTGGCTACGTTCCGATCGCAAGGCGGAACTGTCCGGATCGTCTATTCTCCGCTGGATGCCATAGAGGTGGCTTTGTCTCAGTCGGCTCGACCCACAATGTTTCTTGGCGTCGGATTTGAGACCACTATACCTACCATAGCTGCTACTCTGAAAATAGCTCTTGCCAGGGGTGTTGAAAATCTTTTCGTCTTGCCTGCTTTCAAGACTATTCACCCTCCCCTTCGGATTCTGGCCGCAAAGGACGACCTTCACGGATTTCTGCTGCCTGGGCATGTTTCTGCGATCATAGGTTCGGACTGTTATGCCTATTTAGTCGACGAATTCCATAAACCCGGTGTGATAGGGGGATTTGAGCCTCTGGACATATTGCTTGCTTTGCGAGATCTGGTACGCATGACTGTGGAAGGAACGTCGGCAATAGTTAATGACTACAAACGAGTCGTCCGACCGGATGGCAACCGCACTGCCAGGGAAATTCTGTACGAAGTATTCGAGCCCGCTGATGCCTCGTGGAGAGGCCTGGGAGTTATCCCGGGAAGTGGGTTGGCCTTCAAAGGTCCTTACACTCGTTTCGATGCGGCTGCCCATTTTCCTGTTGATGTCCCGGAGTCAAAAGACGACCCCAGATGCCTTTGCGCTGCAATCCTTACCGGCAGCAAAACGCCTGACAGATGCGGATTATTTGGAAAGGAATGCACACCTGAAGATCCGGTAGGGCCATGCATGGTGTCTTCTGAAGGGACCTGCGCCGCGTGACTACAAATATGGAGCCGCCTAAAAATGCCGAAAGATGCTGATGGAAGAATTCTCCTCGGCCATGGTGGAGGAGGCAAGATGACCGGGCGGCTCATACGTGAGCTGATATTGCCCCGTTTGGATCGGGGCCAGTTGGGACAATTGCCCGACTCAGTGGTGCTTTCAGGTCTTGGTGATCGAATTGCTTACACCACTGATTCTTTTGTGGTGTCTCCGATATTTTTCCCGGGGGGAAACATAGGTCTCTGTCAGTTCACGGCACTTGTAACGACCTTTCGTGTTCTGCTGCAAGGCCGGTTTTTCTTTCGCTCGGGCTGATACTTGAGGAAGGATTTCCTATGGAGCGGCTCGAAGCGATTCTCGCGTCAGTGGCTGAGGCTGCAGACGAGGCCGGAGTCTCAGTGGTTACAGGAGATACCAAAGTGGTGCCTAAAGGAAGCGCTGACGGAATTTTCATAAATACTTCAGGCATCGGCCGAATAGAAACGACTTGCAGTATTTCTCCTGCGAGAATCTCTGAAGGAGATCAGATCCTAGTGAGCGGCCCGGTGGGAAATCACGGCATGGCTGTAATGCTCAGTCGCGCAGAGTTTTCTTTTGACTTTGAGTTGCAGTCGGATTCCGCTTCTGTGTGGCCGATGGTTGAGAGGCTTCTCGATCTTGGTGAAGGCCTGAAATTCCTGCGCGACCCAACCAGAGGAGGAATCGCAGCCACTCTCAACGAGATAGCTGCTGCATCCAGAAAAGGAGTCTGTGTGAACGAGTCGTCCATTCCCGTAGATGAATCCGTTGCCGCAGCAGCCGAGATCCTCGGTATTGATCCTTTTCAGGCAGCGAACGAAGGCAAGATCGTGGCAGTGGTGGGAAAAGGACTGGGAGAAAAAGCTCTAGAGCTGCTCAACAACTGTCCTCTGGCGCTAGGTGCAGCCGTAATCGGCGAAGTCACGACCTCAAACCCTTCCAAGGTAGTTCTGAAGACGAGAATAGGTGGATCCAGGATAATGGCCGAACCCTCGGGCGAGCTGCTGCCACGCATCTGCTGATAGGAAGAAATCGGGGAGGAACTTCTTGAAAGAAGTTCCTCCCCGAACCCCTTCAAGAACTTCTATCATTGGCCCGGAATCCCCATTTCTCATTGAGAAATGAGAGCTTCCACACAAAACCCAGCAACATTAAATATTCCGTCTACAACAGAGCAGCCGATCAAAGCAAAGGTGGATTTTAATTGACCCGATTCCTTTCTTACGCAATGATGGTCAAAGAACGGGAGGGCAAACGCGTTGGGAGATGCTCATGACAGATATGCGAGAACTAACCAAAAATGAATCCAGATGCCCATTTTCTATTTCAAGAACCATGACGAACCGTGAAAACCTAAACGAGGAAAATGCTTACGCCAATGCTCTGGCGCAATTCGAAAAAGCAGTTGTCCATTTGAACCTGAAGCGCGGAGTCTTAGAGACACTTCGGTATCCTAAGCGAGAGTTGTCGGTTTCCTTTCCCGTGGAGATGGATAATCATGAAATAAAGATGTTTCGCGGCTATCGTGTTCACCATTCGGTGGTGAGAGGCCCAACCAAGGGAGGAATAAGATACTCGGCCGACGTCACTCTGGATGAGGTCCGTGCACTTGCAATGTGGATGACCTGGAAATGTGCGCTGATGAACCTCCCTTACGGCGGAGCTAAAGGCGGAGTGGTCGTTGATCCAAAGGCTTTGTCCCAACGTGAGCTCGAACGCCTCACTCGAAGGTACGCTACTGAAATCAGCATCATGATGGGGCCGGAGAGTGACATCCCCGCGCCGGACATGGGAACGAATCCTCAGGTCATGGCCTGGATAATGGACACTTATTCCATGCACAGAGGCTTCTCAGTTCCCGCTGTGGTCACCGGAAAACCGGTGGAAATAGGCGGGTCCCTCGGAAGAACAGAAGCCACAGGACGAGGGGTCGCCGTAACAGTGCGCGAAGCGCTGAAACTCACGGGAATAGGTGCGGGATCAGCCACGGCAGTGGTTCAAGGGTTTGGGAATGTCGGGTCTGTGGCTGCACGCTTGGTAGAGGAAATGGGCCTTAAGGTGATTGCGGTCACTGGATCAGCTGGTGGCGTGATCAAAGAGTCCGGTCTGAATCTCGAAGAACTGAACAAGCATTACGAAGAAGCGAGAAGCATTGCGGATTTCCAGGATGGCGACAAGATCACCAATGAAGAACTCCTTACCATGAAATGCGACGTGCTGGTGGCCGCAGCGATCGCGAATCAAATCACATCCAGAAACGCTGACAAAATAAAGGCTAAGATAATTGCAGAAGGTGCAAACGGCCCCACTACGCCCGAAGCGGATGAGATCTTGAATGCAAACGGCGTATTCATGATTCCGGACATCCTGTGCAACGCGGGTGGAGTCACTGTTAGCTATCTTGAATGGGTACAGGACCTCCAATCTTTCTTCTGGCCGGTAGAGGAAATCAATCGTAAGCTTACGAACCTGATGTACAAAGCATTCGAGAGCGTTATGGAATGCTCCCGCAAATTCAACGTTCCGACCCGTGAGGCAGCTCAAATACTTTCCATTCAGCGGATAGCAGACGCAATCATTATAAGAGGAATATATCCGTGATGCATTGAGAGCGACGGCAGAGTCGATTGGCTTTATTCATTTTGTGGCGAATTGCATTAGAACATCAATTTATTGAGTTTCCAAAAAGATTCGGTATCAGGTCCGCGGGCCAATGGGATTCCATGAGATTGGCAATTGCATCGGGGTCTTTCGATGCTTCGGCATTCAGGAAAGGCAGCAGGACGACTGGGATATCTTTGGCAAAACGAGCTATGTCGCGGGGCGTGTATTCTTCTTCCGGTCCGGCTTCAGGATGAGAGCAGGAAAGCACTATCCCGGCGATGTTTATGTTCCGGACACGCAAAGCGCTTACGCTGAGCAATGTGTGATTCACGGTTCCGAGGCGTGTGCGGCCCACCAGCAGAACCGGGTAGCCGAGGCGTTCCACAAGGTCGATCATCATCAAATCTTCCTGAATAGGTACCATCAGACCACCGGCCCCTTCCACAATAAGAAAGTCTGCGTAATCTTCCAAGGCCGTCACGTGCTCAACCAAATCGGAAACATTCAGCTTGCGATCCTCCATTGCTGCGGCCCGAGCCGGTGAAGCAGGCAGAGAAAAGCGAAAGGGCGCGACATGATCAAGGGTTAGCTCGTTATCGGACGCAGCAGCGAGAAACGCACCGTCTTCCGGATACAGCGAGCCGTCGCGCAACAAGCAGCCGGTCTCAACGGGCTTTACACCCGCAGCCTTGAGACCGCGACGCCGGGCAAGCCTCGCGAGTCCTGCGGCAACAACTGTCTTGCCTACACCTGTGTCTGTACCAGTGACGAATAGTCCTTTTCGATTCATACCACCGCACAATTCCGGGAGGTTTGGGAAACAATTGCAATAGTTAGGAGTTTTTGGGGATGGGTCCGGGGAGGCCGAACAAAAAGGTCCTCCCCGATAACTCTTTCAAAAGCTCTTAAGTTTTGCAACTACTTCACAAATCTGTATCATTGGCCGCAAATCTCTTCGATTGATTTCGCTGTGGTAGATACGAGCAGCCGTATCTCATCCGGGGTTATAGACAAAGGCGGCATGAGAAACCACCACGTCGCCTAGCGGCCTCAAAATCACTCCGTGGCGCCTGATGTTCTGAGTTACGCGAGTTCCCATCCGCAGTTCCGGAGGATATGCAGTCCGCAACGATCTATTCTCCACCAGCTCTATTCCCACCATGAAACCGCATTGCCTCACATCACCAACATGAGGCAGGGGCTCGATTTCCGCTGCCAACAGTTCTTTCAGCAGATCAATTTTTGATTGTGCCTTCTCTACGACCTTTTCTGACTCAAACACATCCAGATTTGCACATGCCGCTGCGCATGCCAAAGCGTTGCCTGTATAGCTGTGGCCGTGAAAGAACGCCCTATAATCAGTGAATGCACCCAAAAACGCCTCATAAATATCTTCCGTAGCCAGAGTCGCCGCCAGAGGCAGGTATCCTCCGGAAAGACCTTTAGCGAGCGCCATCAGGTCCGGTCGCACATCCTCGTGTTCGCACGCGAACATCTTACCGGTGCGCCCGAATCCGGTAGCCACCTCGTCGCAGACAAGGAGCATCCCATTCTCTCTGCAGATGCTCTCTATTCCTTTCAAGAAACCTTTCGGGTGGACGATCATACCAGCAGCGCCTTGCACGAGAGGTTCTACAATTATTGCAGCGATCTCGTCTTTTTTGTCTTCGGCTATGGCCCTGAAATGATCGAGACACCTGTCACGGCATTCCTCAGGGCTGACTCCAGGATATCTATAAGGAAACGGAGTAGGAATGCTCAGTGTATTAAACAACAAAGGGCGGAAAATAGTGTGGAACAGATCGATTCCACCAAGGCTCACGGACCCTATGGTATCGCCGTGATATGCCTGGGACAAAGTGACAAAAAGGGTCTTTCGCTCAAAACCCAAATTTTTCCAGTATTGAAATGCTATTTTTAGCGCAACTTCAACCGCTGTGGACCCGGAATCCGAATAAAACACCCGCTCAAGGCCATCAGGAGTAATCTTGACCAGCTTTTCCGCCAATTCGATTGAGGGGACTCCCGACAAACCCAGCAAAGTGGAGTGTGCTACTTTTTCAAGCTGGTCCACGATTGCACGATCTATCGATGCCTTGCGGTGTCCGTGCACATTCACCCATAAAGATGAAACCCCATCAAGGTATTTCCTGCCTTCGACATCGATCAGAAAGTTTCCTTCGGCCATTTCCACAACAAGAGGCTCGGAGTCCGTCCACTCCCGCATTTGAGTAAACGGGTGCCAGACATGTTTCTTATCCACGTCAGACCAATTCTTCACAGTTAGCCCTCAATACTTGGTTCTATGATTTTTGCCGTCTCGGCCGTTTCGCAAGGCTTCCAGACAGGAGGCGAGGCTTCTGACGAAGGATCAGATCTTCCTGAAAACAAGCCCTGGTCAAATCGAAAACTACATGTGAAATATGATACCAGCGCCAGACCTACGTTCATTATCAGTGAAAAAAGGTGATACACAGTTGCCAAAGAGACAGCGACGATGGTTTGTATCCCGAACAACTCGAGGGCATAACGGCAGGCCGCATGAAATGTGCCTATGAATCCAGGTGCAGAAGGCAGCGCAACTCCAAAGCATATAAAAACTTGAGCGGTCACTGCCACTAGAAAAGGAGCCTGGACAGAAAAGGCCAAAAGAAAAAGATACGTCACTGTGGAAAACAAAACCCAAATCAGAATAGAACAGGCAAGAATGATGACAGCTTGCTTGAAGCTGGCCATAATTCCAAAGGCGTCTATAACATGCTTCATCATTTTGCCCAAAAATAGAGCAGCTCTATTTGGCAACAGGGAAAGAACTTTCTCCAACAGTATCTGGAATGCATCTCTCCTGGTCAGAATCAACGGTCCTGTTCCATAGCCTATTCCCAGTAAGACAAGCAGGCAAAGACCAAGATTAGCATAGGTGGCGGCCAGCCTCGGAGTAGTCCACAAGACTATCCCCACGAGAAGCAGCAGGCCTGAAAGGTCAAAAAAGCGTTCCACCATTACGGCTCCGATGCCGTTGGAAAACGTTGCACCACGTTGCCTCAGGAGGTACGGTCTGACCAACTCGCCCAACCGGACCGGCAATATCATACTTGCTCCGGCCCAGAGATTCATCATGTCCCACAGATCCTTTAATCTCATCCGGCAAAGAGGGTTGAGTATCAACCCGAAACGGATGGATCTTACAAGCTGAATCGCAATCATCAACAAGGCGCATGGCAACAAATAAATGGGCTGCATCTGTTTCAGCCCTTTTACGAAGTCATTCCACGACACGTCTTTGAATGCCATGTAAAGAAAAATTAATCCCAGTGCGGTGCCGACAAATATCAACACAACCTGTTTGCTCTTAGCAGTGCTCATGGCTAATTTGTAAGTCTCCACGAAAATAATCTATCGTACGCTCTAGCCCTTTTTCCAGCGGGACTGTGGGGTTCCAGGCCAACAGATTTTCGGCAAGCGCAATATCCGGTTTCCTTCTGGTTGGGTCATCTTTTGGAAGTGGCTCGTAAATGATTTCTGAGCCAGTTCCGGGGATCATTTCCAGAACCATTCTAGCCAGGTCTCCTACAGTCACCTCACGGGGATTCCCCAGGTTGATGGGACCGGACTCCCCACTTTCCATAAGTCTAATCAGACCGTCTACCAGATCCGAAACATAACAAAAGGACCTTGTCTGTGTTCCATCACCGTAAACAGTGATTTTATCACCTCGCAATACCTGACAAATGAAATTACTCACCACCCTCCCATCGTTGGGAAGCATTCGAGGGCCGTACGTATTGAATATCCGGGCAATTGCTACATTTACGTTGTTGTAGTCCCTGTATCCGACCATGAGGGTCTCGGCCGCCCGTTTTCCCTCATCATAGCAAGCCCTCGGCCCCACTGGATTGACGTTGCCGTGGTACCACTCCGGTTGAGGGTGAATTTCAGGATCCCCGTATACCTCAGATGTAGATGCCAACAGCACGCGGGCTTTCACTCGCTTGGCAAGACCCAACATATTCAAGGTCCCGAGCACGGATGTCTTAAGAGTCTTTATAGGATTATTCTGATAGTGAACAGGGGAAGCCGGACAAGCCAAATGATAAATCTGATCTACCTCCAGAAGAATCGGAACGACTACATCGTGTCTGATGAATTCAAAATTGGACTGATCTGTGAAAGGCAGTATGTTCTTTTTGCTGCCTGTAAAAAAATTGTCCACGCAAATTACAGTCGATCCTCCTGCGATAAGAGCTTCAACCAGGTGGCTGCCGATAAACCCGGCACCTCCGGTCACAAGTACAGGTCTTCATCATGTTGACTCCCGAGATTGTTGGAGAAGAACGCTGTCCAGTATGGGACAGTCGGTGGAATATGTCAAATGTGAAACGCTTTGGACAAGCAGTGTCTGGAAGGCGACGGAGTTCGGTGGGTCAGGGAGAACCGACGCGTCCTCTGTCATGGCAAAGAGCACTCGACAGAGGACGCCTTCTAACTGGGTTGAGCCCTGTTGAACTATCTTCCGCACATGGGAGCGGCTTCCACCATATATGTCTGAGGAAGCATCACCGTTCTGCAGACCGGTTTGTACACCACATTGTACCACGGTATGCTTTGTGGTTCATAATATACATAAGGAACCCTCTGCTGTACTACCTGGCAGAAGGGCGGCGGACAACACTTCGTGCAAGGATCCTGGCCGCAAGGTCGCCCTACTGGCGTGCCTTTTAGCATTACATTTTGGACCTTGTAACCGATTCTCTTCATTGGCACCACACGCGTGCAAGGTTGAACCTCGGCTACCATTTCCGTCCTGACGCATGGGACCATCTTAGTCACCAATGTGCGCTGAGGACATTGGGCAGGACCGCAACCGGACATGGATTCTGCGGGTCCTGCAGCGCCGATGACAACCAAGAGGGCTGCAACGACCAGAACCATAACCCTTTCCATGGTGGACCTCACTTTATTTTGATGTGACATGCCCTGGTGGACACTTAACAATTTGAATTATAGCATATTGTACAGCAATTCTCAATCACTAAAAGAAAAAACAAGTTTTTGCTTGAATCAGCTTAAGGAAGTCATTACTGAGGAGCCGTACAAACGAAAAGCCCGACGACAGGACATCAGAAGCCGCCAAGCTTCTCTTGTTAAAAAACTTGTATGGTGATAATTGTGGCCCCGTTCTTATCACACGGTAGTCGGAATGCAAGCAAAAAAGCACGCGGTCGATTTATTTATTCTCACTGTTGTTGCGAATCAGCTCAGCAGCGGACTTCACTAGCAAATACATAAATCCTACGAACACCAAGGCCCGGACTATTGTCATCCGATCATCCAAACTCCCGCTCAAAATTGATTCATAAATGAAATACCCCATTACAGCCATGCCCAAGGCGCAAAGCACTACTTTGAGCATTGGATTAAGGAACTTTAGACCTGCCATTTCCGCCTCCAGGAATAAGAGTGGGTGGTGATCTTCTATTTTTAGCATTTCTACGGTCTGGACCCAAGCTCAATGATGACTCAGTGTTCATTCAGATACCGGGTTTCGCAACCATCCGGTCATGGGTGGAGTCGAGGCAGTCGGAGACATGTCATTGCGAGCGCAGCGAAGCAATCTCATTTTATCGCTCCGGAGATTGCTTCGTCGCCCCGCTCCTCGCAATGACAACGTGGATTCGTCGGTTTCCCCCGAATGACAGAGGTGCTTACCCGGAGTCAAACTTTTTCTTGAAATCCAAGTGGGTTGAAAAAAGTGGCAGGAGCCGGACGTCACTTTCACTCAATCATGCCGGAATTAATTGATTTTTTTTTATAACCTTGATATAGTCATTCCGCTGAGGTTCTGGACTTAGGTGCGAGTAAAGTTTAATAGGATTCACTGACAATTCCGGGATCTCAAGAAGCAGCGTTTATAGGCAAGGCCAGACCGGCGGTATTGTGGAGTCTACTGCTTGCGGGCCGAGTTTTTTCTGGCCAAAAGAATGTAAGAAGCGTAAAATTTGTGGTGGATTTTCCTTGAAACAGGAATAAGACGGTATTAAGGCGAGAGACGGTTGAAACCTGTTGGATTCAGCGGTACTATCACGAATACGAGCCTTCATGATATCATTCAGTTGATCTGCATTGGGCGGAACACCTGTCGTATGCATGTCAGAAGCGGCGGGAAAAAAGGCATGATATGTTTCCGCGACGGCGAGATCGTGCATGCCCAGACAATGGAGATTAATGGAGAAGAGGCGTTTTATGTAATTCTCTCTTGGGACCTGGGCGTTTTTTCCTGTGATGACAACCCGCCCAAATGCCAAACTATACAAGAGAGCTGGGATTTTTTGTTAATGGAGAGTATGCGACGGCTTGATGGCCTCCGCAGTGCTTCGTAAATGTGTGGCGTGCCGAGTTGTCCGTCGCCGGCGCACCGGCTGACGCATAAAGATTTCGGCACCCAGTTCTTGTGCTAAATCCTCCAGTTAAGCCGAACAGCCTCGCGGAATAGATACTGGGGTGCATGAGACCGGTCGCCCCTTCTTTGCGTCATGAAGAATATTTATGGCGAACGAGACAATCCGGCTGAGTGAGAAAAATGGCAGATCTTGTCCTAACGAAACAATCTCTTGACCGCATTGATGAGATCCTTGCAAATTTGCTGGGACGTACCGCGGCCCATACTGTGCTGCTGATCGACAAGGCTGGACAGCTGATCAGCTTCCAGGGAGCCATGGACCAGGAAAAGGTAGCTTCTTTGGCTGCTCTAACCGCTGCCAATTATGGAGCTACCACCGCAATAGCACGCCTGTTCGGTGAAGAGGAATTCACTCTTTTGTTTCATAAGGGTAAAGTCGAAAACATTCACTTCTCGAATGTTGGAGACGAATACCTCATGATCACTATTTTTAATAATAATACCCACTTAGGGTTAGTCAGGCTGGAGGTACGAAAAGCCTTGGAACAGATCGAGGCAATGTTTGCGGAGAATTTGCGGCAGTGGTTCAACACCTGAGAAACACGGGAATGTCCCAAAAGCACCGGCTGATTGGGCCGTTATTGATTGGCTGGAAGTCAGGGATGAGTAAGTTTTTAGGGTATATGGATTCAGCCACACGGCAGGTTCGGCCCGACTATCGTTTGGGAAACAAGTGCGTGACAGGGATGCGTTGATGGCGATAATAAGTTTTCGGTCTGATGAAATTCATTGCAAGGTTGTGTATTACGGTCCGGGTCGTGGTGGCAAGACCACAAATCTAATAACCATCCACAAGGCCCTTGGTGATCAGGTGAGAGGCGAACTCCTCTCCATAGATACCTCAGGTGACCGAACACTGTTTTTCGACTTTCTTCCCATGGACCTGGGAAGCATAGGGAAATTCAGAATAAAAATATCGCTCTACACTGTCCCGGGCCAAGTGCGTTATAATGATACTCGGAAGCTAGTCTTGAAAGGCGTTGACGGGATTGTGTTTGTGGCTGACTCTCTGGAGGCGCGCAGGCACAATAACGTCGAGAGCTTTCAGAATCTAGAAGAGAATTTAAAGGAACAAGGAAAAAGCATCAGTGCATTGCCTGTTGTCGTTCAATACAATAAACGTGACCTGGCTGGAAGCAAGGTGGCCATAATTCCCGTCGAAGATATGGACAGGGATCTCAATCCTCATGGTCAGCTTCCCTGCTTTTCCGCCAGCGCGCTCAGAGGGGATGGAGTAAGGGAGACTTTTAAGAAAGTGTGTATGATGACGGTGGTCGATGTGAGCACCCGTTTGTTGAAAGATAAGGGTATGAGTCTTACCGGATCGTGAGCCTAATTCCAGTTGTCCGGAGAGCATCGTGGCCGAACAAAAATATAAAAGTCCAGAAGAGCTGGGTGAAGCCGTAGGACGAAAAATCGAAGAACTCTTCGGCGGTCTTTTCGCGGATGAGGCGCCACAAGAGCAGAGTGCTCAGGAACCGACCAAGTCGGAACCAGTTCGTTCTACAGTAAATCCTGTTTCCGTACCGAAGCCTGTGCCCGCCGCTGCCCCAGTGTCCGCCCCAAGGACTGTTCGTCCTGCAATGTCAGCCCCGTCCGCGCCAAAACCTTCTGCAGCTAAGCCTCAACCGGCTCGCGTTGCGCCCAGACCAGCCGTAGGTGCTGCAATCCAGACCAAGGGACCAAACCCATTCGACGATGTAATGGAGCACATTGAAGTCATTATTTTGAACCTTGAATGGGAAGTCAGCCCTGAATCTATAAGAGAGCTATTCCAAAAATTCAAAGAACTGGAACGCTCCTTTGCCACAGAGGGGCCTGCTCGGAACATATTGGCAATGAATATGCGGATCTTGCCTCGTTTCGATCGACCCGAGTCTGTTCCACACCCGGCCTTGTTGAAGTTGCTCCAGGACAGTGTCGCTGCACTTAAGGCACTACATGCGGCCCCCATGCGGCCGCCCAATCAGGCTCTGATCTCCTCAATAAGCAACAGTTATAAGCAGATAATGTCGTCGCTCGCAACTGTGGCCCCGCCGTCTACGCAGAAAGCTGACGCAGCGGCGTCAGCGCCGGCTGAATACGGCGCCGTTCTGAACAAGATTGGAGGAGCGGTTCGCTCACTGGAAGAGGTCAATCAGCGCTTGGCCAGAATTCTTGGAGTATTGCGTCAAGGCGGTGACATGTCCGTGGAAGAGATAACCCGGCGCCTTGGGACTCTGGAACACCTCCTTTCGGAGCGCCTCGGGCTGCTTTCCTCTTCTCAGAAAGAACTTTCTCTTCTGCCGAAGCCCGGCACTGCACAAACAGCGAATTCATCAGATCAAAACGCTGTACTGATGTTTTTTTGGGAAGCAATTCCACTGGCGGTTCCTACCAGCTCTCTTGCAGGTCTTTATCCTATTACAAGGGCTCAGGCAGAGCAGTTCAGGGACAAGCCTGATATCGCATTAGGAAATCTCTTCCTGAGGCGCCTGCCTTTGAAGAAGCCTTCGACGACTGAGAGTAGGCCAGCGACATGGTTGGTTCATCTTTCCAGGAGCGAAAAGAATTTTTTTCTTTTGGCGGAAAGGTTGATAGGCTATCGTCGTTCTCCCAAAACAGTTGACGTCGAGAATCAGGCGAGGCTCAAAATAGGTCAAACCGTGTACACGCTCATAAGTAGATCAATGCTTCGGTAATCAATAAGACTCAATGCCGGAATTAGAAGTCCAAGAGACATCCCATTCCAAGAGCCGCCAGGTGGTTTTGAACCTGTCACATTCGGTAGGTACCGCCTTATAGATCAAATTTCGAAAGGCGGGATGTCTGACATTTTTCTCGCGAAGATCTCCAGCGTAGCGGGTTTTCAGAAACCGCTGGTAATCAAGAAGCTCCTGCCCGTATATGCCAACAAGCCCAGGTACGTCAGAAGATTCATAAATGAGGCCAGGACCCTTTCGCGGCTGAATCATTCCAACATAGTCCAGGTCACGGACATGGGAGTGATCGACTCCGAATACTATATTGCAATGGAGTACGTGGAAGGAAGGAATATAGCCCATATATTGTCCAAAGCCTCGAAAACAGGACGCAGGCTATCCATGGATTTTATATTCCAGGTGGTACTGGAAGTAGCCAAAGGATTGGCTTACGCGCACAAGAGAAAAGGAGCCGGCGGTGAGAGTCTCATGCTTGTGCATCAGGACGTCAATGCGTTCAACGTGATGGTCTCGTACGAAGCCGAGGTAAAAATTATCGATTTCGGCATTGCTCAGGCATTTCTTGACAAGACCAATCGAAGCGGATTTCCGGTGGCAGGCAAGCTGTTGTATTTCTCTCCGGAACAAATTCAAAGAAAACCGCTGGACAGACGCGTAGACATCTACGGCACCGGCGTGCTTCTTTATGAGCTTCTTACGGGAGAAAGACTCATAAAACACCAGGAGACGGTAAGCGACACAATTAAGATGATCCTCCAGATGGATATTTCCAAGAAATTGGAGAATGAGGATCAAATTCCCGCCCCTTTGAAACCTATATTGATCAAGTCCATGGCCCTGAAGCCTGATGATCGATACTCCTGGATGGAGGATATGAGCGAAGACCTCCGACGAGTAATCAAGAAGCTCCGTCTGAATATGGATTGCTCGGGAATGGCCGGGTACATGAAGGAACAATTTACTCGGGAGCTGGTGCTTGACAGGCGACGAATGCGAAAGCTTCTTGCAGACGAATACCCTCGCAGAGGCCTACCCGGAGCTGCTCACAAGCCGTCAAAAGGACCAGCCTGCTGTCTACTGGACAGGCTAATAAAACTGAGATCCGGGTCTTTTCGTGATGTTAGCGGCATCGAGCCAGGAGAAATCGAAGCAGGTCTCAGAACTGTAAAATTCAACGCAGGGAAAGTCATATTTCGACAGGGCGATAGCGGCACAGATATCTACGTTGTGGAAAAAGGTATTGTGAGAATATTTTTCAACATCGGGCATGTCAGGCAAAGTCTCGCGATTGTGGGATCTGGCGAATTTTTCGGCGACACTTCGCTCCTGGAGACAGTGAGACCGGTTTCAGCTTTTGCTGATGAGGATTGCACCCTAATAGCGATTGAAAGAGAGTTGTACGCCAAACTGATAGGAAACGACACTGCCCGGGAAGTGATAACGAATCTTGAAAAGAGAATCCGGGACGTGACCTGTCTGTTGGAATCGTCTCTGCTGGAGGACAGCCTTTCGAAGTTGATACATGCATTGCTTTTTTTTCAGCGGCGCACCGCAAATGGAAAAGAAATAGAGCTTTCCGAGCTTGCCGAGGTGTTTCGGGTCGATAATGACTCTCAAACCGCAAAGTATCTGGAAAAGCTGCAATCACTTGAAATTCTGACCTTTGACGGCAGAGTGATCCGCGTTAGCAACTGCGAAAAATTGGAGAACATTCTTAATGTTCTTTCCAGCCGAGGAAAACTGACCCTTAAGCTGTAGCCCCAATGCCGTTCTTGCCGGCCTGAGATGCAACGATGGAGTGACTGTTTGTCGCGTGGGTTGGCTCCATGAATAGGAACAACATGAATATAATTGTGATTAACGCGGCCCCTCGCATGGAAGCCGGAAATACTCAGGTTATTCTCAATCCCTTTCTGGTGGGAGCGCGCCATGAGGGAGCAAAGCTGGATATAGCTCTGCTGGCAAAGAAGAAAATAAAGCCATGTAGAGGATGTTTTACGTGTTACGCCAAAACTCCCGGAAAATGCGTTCACAATGACGACATGGAATCCCTGGTCGCGAGAATCCGAGCGGCAGATTTGATGATCTTGGCTACCCCACTCTATCTTGATGGCATGACGTCACTTGCCAAGATTTTCATAGACAGGCTGGTGATCTTCCTTGATCCTCATTTTGAAAAAAGTGACGGCGGGCTTTTGCACCCCATGCGCTGGAAATTTCCCGACAAGCTTTTTTTGATTTCCGTATGCGGTTATCCTGGGCTTTCCAATTTTGATCCTTTGGTTTTACATTATCAGCGGATAGCTAAGAATATGCATTCACAATTCCTGGGAGCGCTCCTGCGTCCAGCTGTTTTCTCGATTTTACTGACCAAAAAATACCCGGATCGCGTAAAAAAGGTGTTGGATGCGGCCAGGACAGCGGGTGGTGAACTGGTCAGGAATGGCAGGGTTTCCGATGAGATTTTGAAGGCAATGTCTGCTGATATCTGCAGCACTGACGAGCTGATGGCCACAGCCAATGCTTATTGGGACAGAGAAATAGGGTCTCCTTCAGGCTAGGACAGAACCAAATCTTCCGAAAAATCGATCCCGCTTCTGCTATAATGATTGCGAAACTAATCCAATGCCATCAGCGTGAGCATTGTCCGGAGAATTGCAGTAAGTGAGACTGGCTTTTTAGCAGGCCATTATTGGCTCTCAGGACAAGGCAGGCAGGAAAGCCTGTCCCACAGAAACTGTTTGCCATCGATAACCGAGAGATTACATCGTAAGGCCATTTATTTACGATAAGATCGCCTTTTCATCGTTCAGGAGTTTAGCTTCTTCGTCGACATGAGCCATATGCAACGTATGCTTAAATTATTGCTTTTTGCCCTTGCCGTGGCCATCTCGTTTCCCCGCATTTGTGCGGCCGGTGGGATTCTGCATGTGTTTCCTCCCAGGTTTCAGGATGAATCGATTGCGGTAGCGCGGCCTGTTGCTTTGATTTCTAAAGCCACGGTTACGGTTTCGGAATCGTATATCGAATATCGGATCGATCAAACATTCCTTAATGATAACGAATTCCCTCTAGCCGGAGTCTTCCTCCTCCCTATGAAGGATCGTGAGCTGCCCGAGGCGATCGACATACGTGTGGACGGAGTACCTTACCCCTCGAAAATCATGTCGCCGGAAACTTTCTTTCCCTTCCTGAGAGAACTGACAACCTCCATGAAGGATCCTTCCCTTATGGGGCTGGCCGGCAGGAACGTCGTAGTGGTTCAACCCGTTCAAATAGGAATTCGTGGTCAAAAGTCCATCAGGTGTCAATTCAGGATTCCTGTGTCTTTAGAAAAAGATATGCTGAACGTCTTCCTCCCTCTCGACGGGGAGCGATATTCCCTTGGACCGGTCGGAGAACTGGAGATTTCGGTCAGAATGAAGATGGACAGACCTGTGCGCAATGTTTTCTCTCCGACGCATAACTTGACCATCACCAGAGAGACCCCCAATCGATGTTTGGCTTTAGCCAAGGCTGTGGAAAAGAAAATTCGTGACGACTTCCAACTCATTGCAAGTTTTTCGGGACAGGATCCGGATCTGCAAATCCTCACGCACAGAACGCCAGGGAAGAAGGGCACTTTCATGGCCCTGATTGCCCCACCTCTGGACCTGTCGAAGACTAAAGAGCCGGAGAAGGATGTTGTGTTCCTCCTGGATTCCTCCAAAAGTATGGCATCGTCGGAATTCAACATGGCGAAGCGGGCAATTGTCTCAGGTTTGCAAAGGCTTGGCTCGGGAGACCGATTCAATGTGCTGGTGATTGACACCCGGCCGCGATCGATGTCGGACCGACTTGTGAATATCAACGAAGAGAATGTGGCTCAAGCGGTACGTTTCGTAAATTCGATTCCGGAAGGCGGAGGAACGGATCTGTACAACTCGCTCATCAACTCTCTTGAGCAATTTACGTCGCGAAAAAGGCTCCCAGTGGTGGTCCTGGTTGGAAATGGGAGAGGTACGGTCGGGATTACGAATCCTGAGACCATTATCGAGGATCTCCGGCGTAACAATAGATTTCGAGCCCGAATTTTCGCTTTAGGACTCGGACGGAACATGGATATTGCTCTGCTGGATAGAATAGCCGCTTCGACAAAAGGAATTTCTCTCAGTCATTTGGGAATGGAAGATCTTGAAACATTGTTGAACAGGTTTTATTCGAGCGTGTCGCCGCCTCAAGTGTCGGAGATATCCCTCGATTTCCAGGACATATCACCTGAAGAAATCGACCCCGACCCCATTCCGGACCAATCTGGCACTGGGAGTGTCATTGTCCTGGGGCGTTACAATGAAAACCGCGATACGCAGTGCAGAATTCGGCTGAAGTCAAAAATTCAAGGTCGCCCGAGGACTCTGACCAGCACGGTCAATTTTCCCGAGATTGACCTGAACAATCCATTTCTCCCTGGGCTTTGGGCGATGAGACGAGTTGCCTGGCTATTGGAAACGGAATGGCTGAAAGGTCCTGAGTCCGAACATCGGGGACGGTTGTCCGCATTTGTCAAAGAGTTCGGATTCAAGCTTCCGCCCCAGCCGGTACAGTACGGCGGAGCTCAACAAAAGCACTCCAGCGACCTCTTGTGGCGATTTAAGACTTCTTTTTCCCAGGCGGACGTGGAAGCGGACGGCTTCAGAGTATGACATGGAAAAGTCATGCGATTGTCTGCCAATGGAATATGGGTGGATCAGGATTACCAGTCGTCCACAGAAGTCCGTGTAATTGATTTTCTTGGGGACGAGTATTTCTACGCAGTGCGCGAATCGCCGAATCTGGGATCATTCATGTCCATTGGGCCGGATCTGATACTTGTCCATGAAAATCAGGCTTTGCGTGTAAAATCGGAATTGGGTCCCGCCACGCCGTGATTTTCTACTTCAGGCCCATAGGGATTACCAAGAATTATGACGTTTGTCCGATGGTCGAATCGCAAAGACTTCGTAGGGGTCGGCGTCCCTGCCGACCCACGGCGGGCACGGAGGCCCGCCGCTACGCCTTATTCTTTGCGCAATCGGACATTAATTTTGGCAACTTCTATATGCTTCAGACCCGAGACGCGGCCTCGTTTCGTTGGCTTTTTCAATTGGGAAAAGTCACACCAGCGGGGGTCTCATTAATACGTGCAAGGCTTTTGCTGCTATTGCCGCTAATTCAGGTTCTTCTTTATCCAGTGCGAGCAGCTGCCTCATGTGATCAGCGGTTCTCAAAACCAGCATAGCCAAGTCTCCCTCATCTGCGTCCACTTCTTCGATGAGCTCGAGCCAGTCAACTTCATGCGCCCATAAGAATATCGCGGCAACCGGCCAAAACATAATGTTGGGCACGTCGAATCCTCTGGAGATCATGAATTCGGCCAGAGGCTTCAACCTTCTCAACATGCTGCGAAATCTCTTCCACAAAGGCCGGGTTCGATCCCAAAGCTCTTTGCTGATGACGATCTCCTTGTCCTTATCCATGACAAACGGAGCGATCAGTGCGGCTAATTCTTCAGGATTCAAATCGCTGAATTCCCTTTGTCGAATCAGTTCAGCTATCAGCAGGGGATGATCCAGCCTCAGTCGAGCTGCCCAGCGTCCATCTTGGGTCGGAGCGCCTGTAGGGTCCACATAGCCTAACTCCTGCAGCACGCTCAGATGCCTCTGAAAATCATTTTGCAGTCGCTTCTTCACTTTATCGGCCAGACGAGGATTCACGTGAAATGAAGCGAAGGAATACCCCAGCAATTCCCGCACTCCCTCCGGATCATGAGAAAGCAACAAATTCAGAATCATTGAAAAATTTACAGCTATTCGGGACTGCAAAGGTTCGGGTTCTGACAGAAGGAGCTCTCTTACCAGAGGAATGTCCATATACTTGCCCGGTACTATCATGGTGAAACCGGCATTGTCTATGCCTCGTCTTCCCGCCCGTCCTGTCATCTGGTGGAGATCCGTCGATGTCATGTCCATGAAGGTGCGGCCGTTGAACCGGTCGCTTTGCAGCAGGACAACCGTACGTGGGGAAAATTCACACCCGCAGCAACAGTGGACGTAGAAAAAATTACCTCCAGATGTCCGGCAACCATCAGTTTTTCAATGAGTAACCGCCACCCTGGCAACTGTCCGGCGTGATGAGATCCAGCCCTACACAATAAAAGCCGCTCTAATTGCCGCTGTCCCTTCAGCTCGGGAATAGGCGTCAATTCTCCGTGTACCCACGGTTTGAATCCACCTTCTTCGGGGCTTCGAGGTGAAGGTGCGAGCGTCTCCAGGGCCCTATCGCAGTCAGATCGGGATTTCAGGAAAATTATGGCCGGCAACAATTGGAACTCCCTCAGGACCTCGACTATTCTATTCATATCAGGAAGTTGATTGCCGCCAATACGCTTACGACTTTTTTCGACCTTTGCGTAGGCTTCTACTTTAGAGAACAGGCGTCTGCCGTGAAAGAAAGGAGTCACAAGTCCTTGAGGAGTCATGAACAAAACATGGAGCGGCACTGGCCGCACAGAGGAATGTACGACGGAGCACTCGGATTTTCTAATGTGTGTAAGCCAGCGGGACACATCCTGGGCATTCGAAATCGTGGCTGAAAGCAGTAAAACCCTTACTCTGTCAGGGAGATAGATGGTACTTCCTCCCAAACCACTCCCCTGTCTATGTCTCCGAGATAATGAGCTTCATCCAATATGACAAGATCAACCCCCAAATCGAAACCCGACTCCATCGCATCGTAAAGCTGGTTCCGCAAAATCTCTGTGGTCCCAACAATTACAGGAGCATCGGCGTTTTCTTTTCGGTCGCCGGTTAGAATCCCTACTCGTTCGCGACCAAGGGCTTCGCCGAACTCCTCGTACTTGGCATTGGATAAGGCCTTGAGCGGAGTCGCATACCATATGCCGCTTCCTCTGGCCAAATACTCTTTTATTGCTTCTAGAGCTATCCACGTCTTGCCTGAACCAGTGGGAGCGCTTACTACAACGTCTTCCCGCAGTATTGTGTCCAAAGCCTGCACCTGAAACGGGTCGGGAACAAAGGGCGAAGGCTCCGGTCTTCCTATATCCGCGAGAAGAGGCAGCGCTGCACTGTGTACTCGTGGAGCGCGATCTTCCGCAGTTTCCAGCTTCCTTGGTTTCGTTCGGTATTGTGATCTTTTTCTATTGTCTAAAGTGCTTCCTATTTTTTTGCGTATAGCTCTCATTTGTATTCAGGGGTACTCTAAGTTTGACCAAAGTGCAAGCTTCAATAAGCCGAACCTAAATCGCATACCTTTTTTGTTTTCCAATGTGTGCCAATGTTTTGCTCAAATCTCGCCCCAATTTCATGGCGCACCATCAGGCGCCAAAATCACGTTGTCTCTTTTAATTACATGGCGATCTGGGCCACACGTCGCTACTGAAACACGAGGCGGTGACGGTTCCGGAGTCGCATATGAAAACCAAGTTGTACCTTGAATTACTCAAGGATCAGGCACACGGTGGGCTTGCCAGCCACTCGCGAGAATTCGCGGGCTGAATATATCCTGCAGCCTGACTCATCGGAACGACTCTGTCATCTTGTTTTCCACGTATCAGACAATCCCTTCCGGAAAAAAGTTCCTGCGCTGGTGTTCATCAAAAAAAGCTGGCACGGGTGGCTCAGTTGTAATACTTGTTCTTTTTAGCCTTGACCCTTGTGCATCGGTCATGTAATCGTAAAGTAAGCGGGGGCAAACTTGCATTGAAACGAAAAGACGGCGCCGCTGTTAGAAACATTTTTTAAACGTGCTCGGACAATTGAAGACCACTATCATATGATTTGCATGTGAGTATTTTCGCTGAATGGCCAAAAGCTCTTCAGGCTGGGGGTCTTTGTCATGACTGAGGCAAAGGGGTCTCGACGCTAACTTTCTTGGGCAAAGGTTGGATCTGACATCTGGACCATGTGAGGCAATGACACTCAATATACTCTTTATAGACGACATGAAGCCGCTGGTCACAATAATGGAAAACGGTCTTGAAAAATATGGCCAGAAAGTGTTTTCAGCTTTGTCGGGCAGAGAAGGGATTGAAATATTCAGGTCCAATCCTATAGACGTTGTGGTAT
Organism: uncultured delta proteobacterium; assembly: GCA_963700305.1. Classification (GTDB taxonomy): domain Bacteria; phylum Desulfobacterota; class Desulfomonilia; order Desulfomonilales; family Desulfomonilaceae; genus Desulfomonile. The sequence goes on along the minus strand of CAVOXB010000011.1, from coordinate 504,466 downwards.
GTGATCTCGGCATGGAAGATATGGACGGGTGGCAGGTAGGGAAAGCTATTGTCAAAGAATGCCGGGACAAAGGGATCCCTAAGACTCCGTTCATTCTTCTGACTGGATGGGGGTATGATCAAGGCTACCAAGAAATGCTTGCAGAATCCGGTGTCGACGCCATCCTCGAGAAACCGATCGAAATTGACAAATTGATGAGAATTTTACAAAACATTGTTACCAGGTGAATCGTGCCCAAGCGCCGACCGATTTCTCCTGCGAGACTACCCTGTGTTTTAACACCATTCTAATAATAGCCTAATGATGAGTTCATACATCTGAATCAAAGTGGCATTTGCTTTTGATCACCAGGGGTCTACGTGAATGGGGAAACGACCAATTTAGTTCCTCATGAAAACAAGAATCGTGCTCACAAAGTCAAATGCTGTTATCATGTCGAAAAAATCGCAGTGTGTTAAGTGCAAGTTTCTTTCGCGAAGGAATTTGTGATAGCTGTTAATCGGGAATGGAGCCAAGAGCCAATGGCCAAAGAGAAAATACTAGTGGTCGATGATGAAGAAGATATCCTTGAACTGGTAAGATACAATCTTGCCAAAGAAGGCTATCAAGTAATTTGCGTTTGATCTGGAGAGCATGCGCTAAACAAAGCAAGAGAAGACAATCCGGACATTATCTTGTTGGATCTCATGCTCCCTGGACTGGATGGTCTGGATGTGTGCAGACAATTGAAGCACGCACCCGAAACATCGGGAATTCCCATCATCATGATTACAGCGAAAGGCGAAGACGCGGACATCGTGTCTGGGTTGGAATTAGGAGCCGATGATTACGTTGTCAAACCTTTTAGCCCACGCGTCCTATTGGCAAGAATAAAAAAGCTTATCAGAAGAAAACACATGAAGGACGAAACCGACGAAAGCTCTGTTTTAAGGATACATGAATTATTGATCAATCCGGCGCGTCACGAAGTGCTTGTGAAAGGTTCCCCCATGACGTTGACTGTGACTGAATTCAGGATTCTGCACTTCCTCGCCAGGCGCCCCGGATGGGTGTTCAGCAGGGATCAGATCATAAGCGCTGTCAAAGGAGACGATTACCCGGTTACCGAGCGATCGGTGGACGTGCAAATCGTGGGACTTCGCAAAAAACTCGGCAGCGTGGGAGATTACATAGAGACCGTCCGAGGGGTGGGTTACAGATTCAAAGAATAATGTCCGGAAGAGACTTTTATACTCACTCGGGTACCGGCCCGGGGACAGAATTAGATGCGAAAACCTCAGACTTCCTGAAGGGAGGCTGACGCTTTGTGTCCGTCGGCAGTCTTGGGGAAAACCTGAAGCTGATAGCTACATTGTCATTCGTTTCGGGAATTTTGTCTGGAGAATGAGTCGATGCCTAAACGTCCGACGCTATTGTGGAGACTATATCCGTCCTACTTGATTGTGGCTTTATTATCGTTTTGCCTGGTCGTGTGGCACGTGTCGAGTGTGTTGAAGGATCTTTTCAACGAACGGATCATAAGCGAACTCAAAGCACAGGCTCTTTTAGTGGAGAAACTGGTGGGTGATAGATTTTCCCACGACAAATCGGGCGAAATCGATGCAATGCTCAAGGAACTAGGACCGAAAATTCCCAGCCGTATTACTGTGGCCCTTCCCTCAGGCGTCGTACTGGGCGACTCGCTGATGAATAGCGCGCGGATGGATAGTTTCGCGAGCAGGCCAGAGATCAAGCAAGCAATTGATGGGAAAATGGGTATTTCCACTCGAATGAGTCTCACATTGGACGCCGACATGATTTTTGTGGCTGTCCCTATAAAGACCGGGGACATGGTCACGGGAATTGTGCGGACTGCTTTGCCCTCTGTCTCGTCTAGTGCTCTGGTGTGGACCAATAATCCGATCTTTTGGCTAATTTTGTTTTTCTTACCTGCGGTAAGCTGCTTTTACTGGGAGAGACGCTTGAACAGCGCCGTTGGAGAATTTCAATCTGCCGCGGAGAAATACTCCGTGATTGATTTCAACCACCGTGTGGAGGTGCGAACAACGGCAGAATTCTCAGCACTCTCCGATACCATGAACACCATGGCAAGCGCTTTGAATTCCAGGCTCAGCACAGTAACTAGACAGCGCAACGAGCTCGAGGCGGTTCTGTCCGGAATGATGGAAGCAGTGATGGTGGTGGACACGGCGGAACGCATTGTCAGATTAAATAAGGCAGCGGAACAACTATTTAGAATCGAACAAGACCGGGTCAAAGGAAAAACCATTCAGGAGGCCATACGTCACACCGACGTGCATCGGTTCGTACTAGGCACCCTGGCTTGCGGCGACCCTCTGGAAGGGGATATCGTCATAATCGGCGATCCGGACATTTTCTTGCAGGCTCGGGGTGCTACTCTTAGGGATGATCAAGGAAGAGTCACCGCCGCGTTGATCGTGTTGAACGACGTGACCCGCTTGAAGACGCTCGAAATGATTCGCAGAGACTTCGTAGCTAACGTTTCACACGAATTGAAGACTCCTATCACCTCGATAAAGGGCTTCCTGGAAACACTCAAAGAGGGGGCTATCAAGGACTCGGAAAACGCTGAGCGCTTTCTGGACATCAGCATCAGGCACACGGACAGGCTCAACGCCATAATCGAGGACCTGCTGAGTCTTTCCCGGATCGAGAGAGATGCAGAAAGAGGCGAGGTAGCACTCGAAAAGAAAACGGTAAACGAAGTCTTGGATTCGGTTGCCAAGGCGTGCAGCAAGAAAGCCCATGAGAAGAATATAAGTTTGGACTTCCACACTGAAACCAGCCTTTCGGCAAACATCAATCCAACCCTTTTGGAGCAAGCGATTGTAAATCTTGTAGAGAATGCCGTTAAGTATAGCGACTCCGGCAAAACGGTCTTAATCACCGCAGAGGATTATCCCGGAGAGGTGGTTATTAATGTCAAAGACGAGGGATGCGGAATATCCAAAGAGCATATTTCCAGAATATTCGAGCGATTTTATCGCGTGGACAAGGCGAGAAGCCGCAAAGTGGGTGGAACAGGCCTGGGGCTGGCAATTGTCAAACACATAGTGCATGCGCATGGCGGCCGAATAATTGTGACGAGTTTGCCTGGCAAGGGAAGTACTTTTTCCATTCATCTCCCAGCCGCCTAGACTTTGACAAGACAGGAACTTTTATGTATTGAAGGCCCATTCGTGAAAGAGCGGCCAAAACGATTTAAGGGGAGCGCAAGTAATGCCTATCAGACTCCATAAGGATGTAGACAAGCTGAAAAAGCTCGTGGTCTCACTGGCCGCCCTGGTTGAGGAACGATTTCGCAAAGCAATCAAAGCGGTGCAGAGCAGAGACGCTCTACTCGCTCGAGAGGTCATTGACGGAGACATTGATATAGACCAGAAGGAAGTTGACATAGAAGAAGAATGCCTAAAAATTCTTGCGCTTCATCAGCCTGTTGCGTATGACCTGAGATACATAGTAGCCGTGTTGAAATTGAATAACGATTTGGAACGGATCGGGGATTTGGCAGTAAACATCGCTGAACGGGCGGAATTCATTACCGCGCAAAATCCTATGGAAATACCGTTTGATTATGTAACCATGTCCCAGCGGGCCGGTGAAATGCTGCAGCAAAGCCTGGATTCCCTCGTAAATATGGATCTTGAGCTTGCCTTTCAAGTGTGCGCAGAAGATGACGAGGTAGATACTATGAAGAGCAACATGCAAGCTCAATTCGCGCGGGAAATTCGAAAAGACGATACCCACAATGTCGATGCTCTCATTCACTTGTTCCTCATTTCTCGCCATCTGGAGCGAATCGCAGATCATGCGACCAACATAGCCGAAGATGTCATTTACATGATTACTGGCACTATCCATCGACACAAAGGAGCGGAATACCGTCAATAGCAACTGAAACCGGTCCTCATTTGAACTGGAGAAAGCTCGTCATCCCGAGAACTTCCATGCAGACTTTCAGGCGGAAAAAGAAACGCATTCAGTCAAAAAAAAGAGCGACCAAAATGATCGCTCTTCCGGAGAAGTCAACCACTTATACTAATTATGCCAGGCGCCGTTGCCGTTATCAATTCTGCAGCGAACAACAACTCGTGATCAATTTCAATTGAGTAAGATTGATCTACGCGGCCACATTAGTATCAGCGCCTCTTCGTTTCAGTAATTGAGCTACTTCCAACTCATTCCAAAAATTGGCTTCGATCAAAGCGGTCCTTCCAGCTATGTCCACGACGTTAATATCAGCTCCCCCTTCCAGAAGGACTCCAACCACGCCGACGTGCCCCCCGAGGGCCGCTTCTATTAGAGCCGTTCTCCCATCCACGTCCGTGGAATTGACGTCCGCCCCCCATTGCAATAACAAATCGACAATTTCCAGCTGTCCGGTAAGAGAAGCCATATTCAGCGCGGTAGAGCCAAATATGTTTTCTTTTGAATTGACATCCGCGCCGTTCCGGAGCAGCAATTCCACAACTGACTTATGACCCCTGAACGCGGCTTCTATTAAAGGCGTTGCTCCATACTGGTTTTTATAGTTCACGTCCGAGCCTTGGGCCAAGAGTTCCTTGACCCTGTAATATCGACCGGCTTTTGCCGCTGCATTGAGGTCTTCTCCACGACTATTTCGCATCTTGCCCGTCCTCCAACAGTCTTCTCGGACCGGTGGTTGGTCTCTCGAAAGTTGGAGCTGCCCTTCCAAGTAGAACGATTAAGAAACGACTGCCAAAAGATTACGCAATATTATTACAGCTTCGCAATTACTCGCGGGCAGACTTCTTTTCCTCGGGATTCCACCGGATTGTTTCGGCTAGATCTTTAGAAGTTTAGAATGGAAGCTTGCCCCCAGCTTCCCACTTCTCCCGTGCCTTCATCCCAGACGGTTGCCAAGTCCTCCATGTTCTCTTTTTCGTCTGATTCCAAAACCACGCCCGGGTTGTTTTCGACTCCCCCCTCGGAAACCAGTCGTTTTATTTTCCCGGGTCGAGTCGGCGTCCTAATTTTCGGACTCTTCGCTCGATTCACGCGGGCAAATAACGCATCAATTCTCTCCAAAGTCCGACCTAAAAAGTGCCCTCCATGGTTCCAATTGATCCTAAAGGCGGCCATGGTCGTATCTTCGAGAGAGTTGTCAATGCTGTATATAGCCAGCAAATAATGTGCCAACCTACAAATTTGGTTGCCTTTCAAAAAAAACAACCGCATATTGGGCAGTACGGGATGACCTGACTTCATTCCAGCGCAGGGGCGGAATATATCAAAATTATCAACAATGGGCGCAAAATACCCTCGGATGACACCTGCTAAATAAAAACAGACTATTATCAACCCTGAGTCGGGCTTTTATTGCCCAACAAGCAATCCCCAGCGAAAAAGTCACCCAAGTTTTTGGGCCCTGCCATATTGAAGACCTTAATGCAGGAGTTGTCACATGGCTGGAAGCTGGTTTTGCGCCTAGCTCAAAAGACTCTGAGCGTTTTTATCGACCATAGCGCCTTGCCATTCACGTGCAATATCATGATTACATGTTGCATACGAATGAACACGAGCAGGATTTTGGACGGGTTGCAGGTCGAGCTTCATCTCTATCACGTCTGTGAAGCCGAGGTCCGCCATGACACAGAATCTTTCGGATGCGAGAAATGAGGTGTGGCGATGAGTTTCTTCTGCGGTGACAACTGATCGACCTATCTGAGGATTACGAGAGCCGGTCTTCGCGTAATTTTCGTCTCAGGTGGTCCGAGCGCTAAAAAGAACGCGACGCGGAAATGGATTAGACGAATTCTAGTAAATTAGTAGTTTGCTTTTTTCTTCGTTGTTGTATACACTACTATTTTAATGACTTAATAAACCTCTAGTCGTGAAAAACCTATAGAGTTGGTAAGAAATAGTTCTTGACTTGTACAGTAGCCGCGAATATTCTGGAAAGACTCGCACTTCCGAGTGTGAATTCTTGAGGAAAAGAGTGTTGGCTCGTCCACGGCGTCATTCCGAATCTGTGCGAGTCGAAAGCCAACCACAAATAGAAAGGGAGATAAATAGGGGCAATGGAAAACAACGTTAGTCACGCCTTGTACATCCTGCAGGAACCCGTACAGTACGTATGTTTGGCTTTTATGGCCGTCATGTACGCCATAAAGATCAAACAGCTGTTAAAGAAGCCGTTCCCGCCTGAAAAGGCCGAGCACAAAGGCGACAGAGTGGCTGGAGCGCTTCTTTCGCTTACCAACGTGCTCAGACCCTGGGACATGGAAAGCACAAGCAAAAATCTCTACTTTTACGCAGAATTCGTGATTTTCCATATCGCAGTGGTACTGACCATTGGCGCCACTTTCATAATTCCGCTGTTTCCCAAACTCATGGGTCCGGGTGTGACAACGGTTTTTATGGTTTTCATGGGATTGGCTTTTCTGATTGGTCTACGACGGATCTACCGCAGGTTTACTGTGCCTGAAATCCGGATCATAAGCAGCCCTGATGATTACTTTGCCATTATCCTGATGACCGTATTTTTCGGAGTAGGCTTTGTGACCATGAACCTATGGATGCAGGGACGTCCGGAAACGGGTTGGATGTGGATCTTCTTCCTTATGACCACATTTTTTCTTATTTACGTTCCGTTCAGCAAGATCGGCCATTACGTGCTGTATCCATTCGGCAGAGTGAATTTCGGCATGATTTTCGGAGGCCGCGGAGTGTTGAACAAGAGCGTCCCCAGTCGTACGTGGGATCCCAAGTAACCAGAATATCGAGATATAAAGATACGGAGGAAATTCGATGTCGAATAGCCAGGAAAATCCTGCGGTCCCGGCCGAGTCCGAGGTGAGAGAACCAGAGAAATTAGGAGGCCCAGAAGAGAGAAAGTGGCCCACAACCACAGAATTTACACCTGAAATGCTGGCAGAGATGGAAAAACAGCTGCCGAGCAAATTGAATCGAGTCGTGGCCGCTTCTCTGGCCGGTTGCATTCACTGCGGGATGTGCAGTGACGCATGCCATTACAGCGTTTCGATCCCTGAAGACAAGACCTTGGTGCCAGCATACAAGGCTGACAGATTCCGAAAATGGTACAAGAGCCGCTTTGATTGGATGGGGAGAATTTTTCCCGCTTTCGTGGGCGCTCAGCCTCTTACCACAGAGTTGGCCGACGATATGTACGACAAACTCTGGGGTGGTTGCACAATGTGCCGACGCTGCACCTTCAATTGCCCCATGGGCGTAGATTACGGTATGACGGTCAGAGCCGCACGCAGCCTGATGCAGGCTGTTGGAAGAGTGCCTCAACATCTCCAGGACACGGTGGACACTCACTATAACGCCGGTAACAACATGGCGGTTCCCCAGGATGAATTCATTGAGACAATCGAATGGATCGAAGAGGAATTGCAGTCTGAAGACGGATGCGAGAACTTCAAGATTCCTGTTGACAAAAAAGGTGCGCGGTATTTTCTCACCTTGAATCCTCGGGAACCCAAGTATTACCCGCTGACCATTCAAGCTACAGCGAAGGTGCTCAACGCGGCAGGTGTAGATTTCACGATTTCTTCGAGGTACTGGGACCTCACAAATTACGCCCTGTTCAACGGCAATGATCCGGATGCCAAACTGTTCGCCATGTGGCAGGCGGAAGACGTCAAAAGGCTCGGATGCGAATACCTCCTGGCAGGCGAATGCGGCCACGGTTACCGTGCGCTTCGTTGGGAGCTGCCCAACTGGGTGGGAGGAGTTCCATTCAAGATCACCAGTATGATGGAACTTATGGCGAAAATTATCATAGAAGGCAAGATCAAGCTCGATAAATCAGTTTGGAACGGCACAAGGTTCACTTATCACGATTCCTGCAACATAGCTCGTTCCGGAGGCGTCATGGAAGAGCCTCGGATTGTCATCCGTGCTGCGGCTGAGGATTTTGTGGAGATGGAGCACAACAGAGACAAGAGCTACTGCTGCGGTGGTGGTGGCGGTGCTCTTGCTATGCCTGAATTCACCAAGCGTCGTATTGCCGCCGGTAAGATCAAGGCAGATGAAATTCGTGCGACAGGGGCGACAGTATGTCTGCAGTCGTGCCACAACTGCACGGACCAATTGAAGGAGATAATCGAGCATTACAAGATCAAAGCCAAGGTAATGAACCTGGCTGAATTGCTATCTCCGGCCCTCGTGCTCTAGCAGATAGTCGCATGCGCTGCGGTGCTTCACAGCGCCCCCTCCGACTTGATCCAGGTCTCCCGGATCGTCTTGTGAAGAGACGCTCCGGGTTTGGCCTGGGCCCGTTTGCATTGGGGATGAGACATTCTGTGGGTAAATTACCGGCCATCGTTCCGTTCATTTCGGTTTATGCCTCAAATGCACCGACCTACAAAATGAAACAAGTGGGGGCTGCGAGCGCGGCCGGGGCTAGAATGGAGCGGAGCTGGAGAACGCAGTGCGCCTCCGCGGGAGAAAATTGCTGGCCCGAGCTTGAGTCCAGGTCCGCCGCTTCGACTTGATTTCAGGACGGTACATCAAACAGCATTGGGGCGATCGTCCCATGGCGCTGAGGAAATTGTATGCTTGTTACAACGGCAGGCAGATACGCTCTACGAGCGCTCATAGATGTAGCTTTCTACGGAAATGGGACGCCTACCCGCATCAAGGACATTTCCAGACGGCAGAGGATATCTTCCAGATATTTGGAACAAATTTTCAGCAAGCTGTTCAAGGCGGGTTTGATCAAGGGCAGGCGAGGTCCTCTGGGGGGATACGTGCTTGCAAAAGATGCATCTGAGATCACTGTCGCGGATATTATCGCTGCGGCGGAAGGTCCATTGCATCCCATTCCAGTGACTTGTCTATGTGGAAATGAGACCACTGACGATCAGTGCGATCTTTTTGAAGGATGTTTGAGCAGGCATGTATGGAAAGAAACCGAAAGATTATTGCTGGACTATCTTAATTCAGTGACCATTGCGGATCTGTGCGCGTTAGCAGGTACGCACTCGGACCCTGAAAGACTTCAGCGCCCGCTTTTGAACACGATCGCGCATTCCCACGACTCTTGAGATCCCATCCCGGCTTACTTTACATTTACAATTGCGAGCAAGCGGACGGTTGAATTACCATGGAGGGGTGGCTTTCATCTTGACTCTCAGGGAGGATGACTGCGATCTGATGGCATAACTTGCGCAGCGCTCTTCGATACGCTGCTTGACTCCAAGTCTTACAAACTGTATCTTTTTTTTGATAACCCTTGAAAATTGATCACAGTCGATTCTTTTTGTTGTGGCTACAGTGCGGAGTTTCCGTTGATCCCCGACGAATTTCAGATGCATCCGACCCTCTCTGAATCGCCTTTAGGCTCTTCAAAGCCGCTAAGTTATTATTTCAAGCTGATTTTTGAAAAGAAGCTGAGGCTTGTAGTCGTTTTCGTCGCCATTTTCGCTGGAAGCATTGTGTTCGGTCTCACCCGAACCCCTCAATACAGCTCCACAGCCACTTTACGAATAGAATTGGGCAGCCCTTCAGGGAGGGGGACCGTCGGACTCGGCGACTTCCAGACAGATTTCAATTTCTTTTATGCCACGCAGCTTCAGGCCTTGAAAGATATGGCAGGGGGCACGAAAAATCTAGGAAGCATGCATCCTTCCGGGTCTGACACGCTAAAGACGGATCCGCTGGGCCAAGAGTCTGCTTGGACAGGCCTTCAAGTGAATCCCAACAGAGGAAGTCGGCTGATAGATTTGGAAATTACAGCGGAGGACCCTTTCCTGGCCAGGGACAATTTGCGGCTCTACATTCAAGAGTACATAGAAATTGACAAGGTCAGAAAGGAGGAGATGATAAATTCTCTGCTTTCAAAGCTAAGGCTCGAAGTGAAACAGGCCGAAGAGCGAACGCTCAAATCGCAGAAGGAATTAATTGATTTCAGCAAGGAGCATGGAAAGGTTTTTTTGGACGAAAATCCGGATCTTGCCGTCACATTCTTAGATAATGCAACCAGAAGGTTTATGGAAACCAAGGATGAAAGGCTCGATCTGGAAACGTTGTCAATGCACAAGCAGATGATATTACCTCGAAACATCGACAATCAATATATTCGCAAATTGCGAGAAACTTCCGCATCTCTGAAGGGCGAATACATATCTGCAAGCTCTGCTTTGGGACCCGGCCATTTTCAGCTGCCCTTGTATGAAAGCAAAATATATGCACTCGAAAAAGCAATAGCCGACCTGGAGAAATCTGAATTCTCGAACACTCTTGAGGCAGCAAGGAGAAGGGAATCGGCGGCATTCGACAATCTAGAAAGAGCGAAACGAGAAGCAATCAAGTCAGGTTCCCTGGCTCTTCATTTTGAGGTGCTTAAGAAAGCCGCTCAAGCTGATGCAGACGTATATTTCAGACTTTGTGAAAAGGTGAAAGACGCTTCTTTATTCAGCCAACTAGCACCGCATTCTGTGTACGTGGAAAATCCTCCGTCTCTAACATCATCTCCCGTGAGCCCCAAGTGGACAAAGATAATTCTCGTCGGAATGTTGCTCGGTCTAGGAGGCAGCTTGGCGGCGATTTTGATACCGGTCTTCCTGGACAATAGAGTTCAGAGCGCCCACGAACTTGAGGCCCGATTGAATCTACCTGTGCTTGGAGTGATTCCAGATGTGAAGCTTGCCATGCCGAGAGGGCTGGAGACATTGTCCGATATTCGTTATGAGTTCATGCCCTCGCAATTTCCAATATCACCCTTTACAGATTCCATCAGAATAGTCCGTGAATTCGTAGCAGACCTATTGGAGCGCGACACCGCCGTAGCCTTAAGTGTGACCAGTGCTTTGCCGAGTGACGGGAAAACGTTTATTTCTTTGGCCTTGGCTTCAGCCGTAGCTTCTGAACGGAAAAGGGTCCTTGTAGTGGATGCTGACTTGAGAAATCCTCGGATCGGTCGCGTCCTTGAAATACCTACGGAACAATGCGGTTTGACCAACATTTTGTCAGGGAAAATAAAGGAATTTGATGAGGTGATTCGCCCCTCACATATTCCGGGCCTGTATTTCGTGATGTCCGGCCCAATACCGGAAAACCCTGTAGCACTGCTCAGAACCCCAACAATGAGGGAGTTTATCCAAAGATGCCGCAAATCGTTTGATTTGGTCATCATCGACTGCCCGCCAGTGCTTGGTTTTGCAGATGCCACCATAATAGGAAACTACGTCGACGGAGTGTTGCTGATAGTGAAACAAGGGAACGAATCCTTAGAAACCGGTCTTGAATGCCCGGGAAATCCTGGTTCGCGCCAAAGTACCTCTTCTGGGAACAGTATTTAATGCGGCCAGAACTGGCGAGAGTGACTTGGGCTGGTTTACATCCAAAGATTACTCCCGCTATTATCATTCTCGCTATTACGATCAGTCTACGAACTCTCCTGAATCTTGACGTCCGTCTTCGCCCGGCTCCGTGCCGCCCAATTGAAACTACAAAAGCAAAGTGGCATGGCGATAAACATACCGTTGTGTACGTAATCTTGCGCTTAACTACAAGTATGTCCGAATATCCGCACCCCCCTGGTTCTCATAAGTTACCGTAGTGCGCAAAAGCAAATAAGATCATAGTGTTAGAAATTGATGAGCTTTTAATTAATTGGCACACTAAATGCAATATCCTCCGCCAAATACCTGACGTGAGAAAGTCCGCACCATAAATGGGCTTTCGAAAATTCATTTGAAGGAGTCGGAAATGAGAAGATTCATTGGCATCTTGACCGTATGCTTCGCACTAACATTGGCATTTCACTTGGCTTACTCCGGTACTACCAGGTTGCCCTTCGACGGCATGGCAAGCAAGGCATCACTTGCGCTTTCCTATACATACCAAATCATAGAGTCCCTGCTTTTGCCCGGAACGATCAAGACCGCGGCGGTTGAGTCAACAGAAGAGGAAAAGAGTGAAAGCGAGCAGGAGGTAACCAGCAGCACAGATAAGGATGAACAGGCGGATGAAAAGAAGGAAGAAGGATCAAGCTGGGAAGCCCACTTCTGGAAACCCATGACTTGAAAAACCACTCGACCCGTCCTGCCGGCAACGACTAGCGGAGGAAGCCGCTTCCGGCCCAACCACATGCCTTCGGGTCTGGAGAAAGCGCCAGGGATCTCTATCTTACGGCGCTTATCCAGACTTACAAACAATCCTAGACATTCCTACTATTTTCTCTCGACTCTCCTCCCGGGCATCTTGAAACATACGTTTTCCCCCAACAAAGCATTTGCGTCTCAAGGAACCGGGAATTCGTGGTTTTTGCAGAACGGAGCTTCACCAATCACCGGCTTCTGACAAACCCGGCACAAGTTCCTGCGAATCGGATCACTTATGGAAGCGCATTCGTCTTCCTTTTCGTGGCTTTCATTGGCGGCGAATTCGCCTTCCCTTCGCTTGTCTTCTCTTTCGTCCATGATCGCTCCTCCTTTTGTTTCTCGTGTAAATTTAGACGCAAAATTCGGCATTAAGATTCAAGTCCGAGCTCTTTAGTCAGAGCTGCGGTTGATACTGTCCGGTCGATAATGGGTTCACCCATCTAGTAACATTCTGGCAGTCCACATTGTGGAAGTGAACATATAACCGGGATGAAAAGATGCGAGAAGCATCATGAGGATTTGTTCAACTGTCGAAAATTCGACTACTCTGTATTATTATTTCGAGGACAGAGTCGAAGAACCGACAAAACAAGGCCATCCAAACTCTGGAGGTGTAGATCGATGCGGATTCGTTGCGCTTGGGCCAATGGAAGCCCTTTGGAACAGGAATACCATGACGTGGAATGGGGTGTTCCCCTTCATGAAGATCAGTCGCTCTTCGAATTTCTCATCCTGGAAGGGGCTCAGGCTGGATTGAGCTGGGTTACCATCCTGCGCAAGCGCGAAGGGTACAGGCGGGCATTCGACAACTTCGTGCCAGAGATCGTCGCTTCCTACGATTACCGTAAGGTCGAGGAACTTCTCGGCGTGAGAGATATCGTCCGTAACCGGCTCAAAATCGAAGCCACCATTCGTAACGCCAAGGCGTTTCTCAAAGTCCGTGATGAGTTTGGGACATTCGATGCCTACATCTGGCATTTCGTAAATGGCAAACAGGTAAAGAATGCTTGGAAGAGTATTTCCGAGGTGCCGGCTTCGACGAAGGAGTCCGACGCCATGTGCAAGGACCTCAAGAAGAGAGGTTTCTCATTCGTGGGGACTACGATCTGCTACGCGTTCATGCAGGCGGTTGGGATGGTCAACGATCATACGATGGATTGTTTCCGTTGGCACGAAATCGAGGAACAAGGCAGATAATTCTGCAAGTTGGCCATGCCCGCGACGGCACTGAGGACTGACTACACCCGCAGTTGTTTATACCTACACTGCACGCGCCTATGGGTTTCAATTCTGTGCACGCTCAACTGACGCGGAGTTCTTCACCTGAATCGCTGAGGTGTCATTTTTGAATATTTTGGGTCAGGTTGTCTCCATCGGCTTTCTCCGTTTTCTTGGGACGCTGCCGGAGATTGACATGAAGACTACCGTATTACATCAAGGTATTAGCTATCCTTAATCCTGAAATGACAAACGTATTTTGAGCTTGGTTCGATCTGCATCAACTATTTTTCTCATCTTTGCATCGAGGATTGCTTTTTCTTTCAAGATCAGCTGCAAAAGGCCACGGACGTCTATTTTGGATTTTTCTTCTTCTATCAGCAGATCGATTGTGACGACAGACAACGCTGGGAGGGGTTCGACACGCTTTGAAGGCTCCGCAGCAGCCTTCGTTGCAGCAGGCCGTGCTTTACTGGAGTAAAGTCCTTTTTGAGGCCGCGCAACAAGTCCCTTCTTGAAAAGTTTGCTCAAAGCTGCACCTGTTGCTTTGTTGTTGGAACCTATTGCACGAGCGATTTGGGAGACGGAAAAAGTGTCACCCGGCTTTTGCTCCAGAGTTGCAACAATCTTGTCTCTTATGTCCATCATTTTTTTCATTCTTATCAGTCTCCTGCGTTATCACTTCATTGTAGTTTCATAATGGATAGGAGAATAGGCATACGTGACCCATAAATCAAGAATTATTGTGCGATCAATGCAAACATTCATTTGCGTCGCGGCAGAGTGCATGAGCGGATTACGGACGGATCCTTCAATGTCTTCAATCCAATTGCCTGAACGAACAGTGGTGAGGTCTCTTTTTGGCCAGTACATGTCTGCCTCTTTATGCCGTATAATAGTGCTCGCCACTACTTGAAGCCCTCGCTCGCTCCAGTGGCTGCGACAGAAGCGACAGCGTAAGTCCTTACGCACTTGTTTTGCAAGGAAGGAGAGCGGTATGGGAGATTACCTATTGCCTGATCTCGACACGATTCCTCCCGCATGGGCAGCGGTCCTGGACTGCTCCTACAACGGGATTGTCATCATTAACCGAAGAGGAGTCATTGTTTTGTATAACGAGGCCGCCAGGAGGCTCCTGCGGCCCACGCAGGACTCGCCGGTGGGTATGAATTTCCCTGAGATCATGCCCGGCACCTGGCCGGACCTGAAAAAAGTCCTGGAAACAGGCACAGCGCAAATCGGCAGACGGATTTCGCTCCCGCAGGCGACAATCATTGCCAACCGCAGTCCAATCATCATGGATGGACAAGTAACTTGGGGTGATCAGTGTATTTCAGGATATCTCTGAATACGAGGCCATTATTTCGGAGCTACGAGGATACAAAGAGCTCAGCCGGGAATTGGAAGCCATATTCGAGTCCTCTTACGACGGTCTATTTCTTACGGACGGGGATGCCAATACCATCAGAGTGAACAGCGCCTATGAACGAATGACCGGGCTCAACCGAAAAGACTTGGTAGGTCGCAATATGCGAGACCTGGTCAGCGAGAGAGTCTTCGATCACTCCGTGACGCTTGCTGTCCTTAAAGAAGGGAAGCAGGTCACGCTCATGCAGACCGTCAAAGGAAATACCCAGGTGATGGTTACTGGTGCCCCGATTTTCGACGATAGAGGCCAGATCGCCCTCGTGGTGACGAACGTCCGTGACATGACCATGCTCAATGAACTGCGCTCTCAGCTCGACGAAAGCAGGCGCATCAGCACCAGATATTACAAATCCCTCTTGGAATTGCAGCAATTTGAGTATGCACTCCAGGATCTGGTGGTTAAGAGCTTCGCTATGAGTCAAGTCGTACAAAAGGCAGTCAAAGTCGCGGGTGTCGACATGTCGGTGCTCATTTCGGGAGAATCGGGGGTAGGCAAGAGCATGCTCGCCCGAATCATTCACTTGATGAGCTCTAGAAAAGAACATCCCTTTGTCAAAATCAACTGCGGCGCCATACCTGAATCACTTATGGAGAGCGAGTTGTTCGGTTACAAGAAGGGGGCCTTTACGGGCGCGTCTCCCGAAGGCAAAGCCGGTCTGATAGAGGCTGCCCATCGCGGAACAGTGTTCCTGGACGAAGTGGGCGACCTCACTTTGGCAATGCAGGTCAAACTGCTCCAGGTCATCGAAGAAAAGTCATTCACCAGAGTAGGTGGGACCAGACCTACCTCAGTGGATGTTCGCATCATTGCGGCCACGAACCGCGATCTTAAAGGACTCGTTCGTGAAGGCCAATTCCGCGAGGACCTGTATTACAGGCTCCATGTAATACCTATACATGTCCCGCCGTTGAAAGAGCGGCGCGAAGACATCGCCGCCCTCGTCACGAATGTCATGGAGAAGTTTCGTCAGTCCCACGGACTACATAAGCGTATGGAACCGGAAGTATTGGATCACCTGATGCGTTACGACTTTCCCGGGAACGTACGGGAACTGATCAACCTCGTGGAACGGATGATCGTGATGAGCGAAGGGCCGATCGTTACCCTGGGAGACCTCCCGGGAGAATTGCGAGATACCGCACCGGACAAGACAGAGCCTATCATGGAGGGTGTGAGTCTTAAAGATGCGGTTAGGGCAATGGAGGCGCGTATTATTGCCTCTGCACTACATAGACACGGTGGCATAGGAGCTGCGGCCCGTGCTTTACGTGTGCATCCTACGACATTTTGGCGGAAGATGGTGCGGTACGGCATGACATCCTCTGCACAACTGCAATAGACTTGCATGATTGCATAGTCATAGCAACCTGGCTAAACTACATGGTAAAGTCAAACATGTTTCCAGCATGCTCTCTGAGTCCTGCAATGTTGCAAACCTCCAAAAAACGATCCCAGTCCACATCTGACTGAAATCACGTTTTTTTGCAGGCGTCTATTCTCTTGGCATCGTTGTTGCTACCCTTCTCCAATTGAGTCCTCATTGGAATGCATTCCCGTGACAAAAGGAGGGAGAATGATGTTCAGGAGATGGTCTTTGGCTATCATTTTGCCGGTGCTGCTCGCCGTTGTCCTTGCCCCTGTCTGGGCATTTGCGCAGGAAAAAGTGATAAAGATCGGAGCCATGTATCCGATGACCGGACGGGCGGGTTTGTACGGGCTTGACTCGGTGGACGCTGCAGAGATGGCCGTAGCGGAGATTAATGCCAAGGGAGGCGTGGCCGGGTACAAACTTGAGCTGATCAACACGGACAGCAAGGCCAAGCCGGACTATGCGGTAATGGTCGCGAAGCGTTACATCGAACAGGACAAGGTCCATTTCATCTTCGGTGTGGTAAGCAGCGCGGTTGGGCTTGCGGTAACCGAGGTATCCAAGCAATCCAAGAAGATTTTTATCGGGACAGACCACGCGTCCACGCAGCTCACCGCGGACAAGTTTCAGCCTTACTATTTTCGCGTCTCCAACAACACGTTCCAGTCCATGGCCGCGGGGGCCCTTTATCTGAAGGAATTGGCCCAGACCAAGCCCTGGTCCACGATAGCGTATGTTGGACCGGATTATGCCTACGGACACGACCAGTGGAACGAGCTCAAGTTCAATCTCGACAGGTTTGGCGTCAAATATAAGATCGTGGGTGAGTATTGGCCAAAGCTTTTTGCACCAGATTACACGCCGTTTATCACCTCAATTATCAAAGACAAACCCGACATTCTCATCTCCGGTCTGTGGGGAGGCGACAGCGTGGCTTTCATCAAACAGGCCACTCCCTACGCACTGTTCGAGAAAGTGTTGTTTTGCTCACCGGACGCGGGTGGAAATTACGAAGTCATGAGCGCAACCGGCGCGGAGCTGCCGCTGGGCCTTGTCCTGAGCGCACGTCACCACAATAACTGGCCGGAGACTGCTGCTAACAAGGAATACGTCCAAAAGTTCTTCAGTCGCACTGGACGCTATCCGACATACGCTGCGGAAGGTGCTTATACCGGTATCCTGGCCATTGCTCAGGCCGTGGAGAAGGTAGGAAACCCTGATGATACGGAAGCACTCGTCAAAGCCTTTGAAGGAATGAAGATCAAGCTGCCGGAAGATCCTGACGATTTCACCTCTTACATTGATCCTGCTACGCATCAGATCGTGCAGGTCCAAGCCATCGGCGTGACAGTTGCCAACGATCAATTTCCGCCAGCGAAACGTATGCTGGGCAACTGGAAGGTGTACAAGGCGGAGGATCTGCTGCCTCCGAAGGACTTTAGCGAGAAAAAGAAGTAGGTTGATTAGCCCGAAAGCCAGAAAGCGATTATCCAAAATTCATTGTCACTTGGGTTGATTGCGTCAAGCGAGATAAAAAGATTCTACTGCCCCTCTAACATCCGCTGGAGAGGGGCAGGGGATAGCCCGCTCAAATAGAGTGAGACAATCAAGTCTTCCACTAAGGATCGTTGCTTTTGCTCCGCCTGGAACCAGGCTAAAGTTTGAATTCGATGCACTTGTGATCCCGTAGGGACCATAGATAATAGCGTGGCGATTCATCCCCAGGTAAGTGAGCTTTTAGCAACCCTGAAGTCCCAGAGGGACGGCCGAACTAAGGGAGAATGAAGAATCTGCCGTCCCTACCGGGACTCGCGATTCCTGTTTACGCTCTTACCCGGCGATAAATCGCCTGGCTATTTTCAATCGCGCCTCTGGGCGCGCCAGCGGAGTTGTGAATAATCAATTCCACTAAAGCCCCTATGCAAGGAGACGCGACCGCATGGACTTCTCGTTCATAGCAGTGCAGTTTTTGAGTGGCCTCACTATGGCCACCCTGCTGTTCCTGGTGGCCAGCGGTTTGACCCTGATTTTCGGCGTGGGAAACGTTTTCAACTTCGCGCACGGATCGTTTTACATGTTGGGTGCGTACCTTGCCTACCAGACAGTCTCAGCGTGGCACGCCAACTTCTGGGCAGCTGTTCTTGTTGCGTCCCTTGGCGCGGGCATCCTGGGAGTGATGGCTGAGTTCCTCTTTCTGAGACGTATTTATGGCCGTTCGGAAGAAGGTGGATTCCAGATCTTGTTGACTTATTCGTTTATCCTCGTGATCGACGACATGGTCAAAATGATTTGGGGCACGGAGGTACAAGTCGCTGTTGAGGCCTGCAGGTTTCCAGGGATCCATTACCGCGGGCGACGTGACCATGCCCACTTACAACTTGGCAATCATAGCCATCGGGCTGATTATAGTTGTAATCGCATGGTTGATTCTAACAAGAACTCGACCGGGGCGAGTGGCTCGAGCCGCGGCCCTGGATAGGGAGATGCTGGGCGCCATGGGCGTGAACGTCCCAAGGACCATGACCTTGGTCTTCGGGATTGCAACAGCTCTGGGCGGGTTAGCTGGCGCCCTGGCCGCGCCGCTTCGGTCCGTAACTCCGGGAGCAGGCATTGAGGTGATCATCGACTCCCTCATCGTGGTTGTAATCGGCGGCATGGGACATTTCTGGGGAGCATGGTTAGGCGCATTGCTTCTCGGGGAGGTGAACTCGTTTGCTGTGGCGATTGTTCCCGAGTGGGCCTCGGTAGTTAGCTACGTTGTCATGGTGTTATGCCTGATCTTTAAGCCGGAGGGGCTGTTTGCTCCTCGTCAAATCAGGAAGGCCTAATTATGGAACTCGGGAGAGGCATCAAGCAAACCGTTTTCTGGTCGGTTCTCTTTGTAGGATTTGCTTTGGTTCCTGTATTGAGTACATCCAAGTATCACATGCTGCTGGCCAGTCACATTTTGTTGTGGGGCCTGTTCGCAGTTGCTTTCAACATGTTGTGGGGCGTGACTGGCATGCTCTCATTTGGCCAGGCGCTTTATTACGGCCTGGGTGCTTATTCAGTAGGGCTTATGGTAAAGCACGTTGGTGCTGCGTGGTTTCTGCCTGGCGTTGGCCTGGGCTTGGTGGCCGCCGTGATCCTTTCCTTAGCCGTAGGCTTACTGATAATTCGGGTTAGCGGGGTATTCTTTACGGTCTTGACGTTGGCATTCGGCCAGTTGGCTTGGCAGATCACCTTTCGTTGGTATCATTTCACCGGTGGCGATGACGGAATTCAGGGCATTATTCCCCCAAGCATTCTTAGCAACGGACACGTCTACTACTATTTCACTCTCGTTATCGTGGGCTTGTCCATTTGGCTGCTGAAAAGAATGTCTCAGTCTCCCATGGGAGTATTGCTTCGTTGCGTCAGACAGAACCCAAGTAGAGTCCCATTTTTGGGACAGAGCGTGCGTTTCAGCCAGCTCCGAGTCTACGTGGTCTCATCCTTTTTTTCGGCGCTGGCGGGCAGTTTGATGGCCGGGGCCGACAACTCTATTCATACCGACATGCTCTACTGGACCACATCTGGGGAAGTCATTCTCATGTCGGTATTGGGGGGCATCGGCCAGTTTTTCGGACCTTTCATCGGCGCTGGCGTCATTATCGTCCTCCAGGACGTGGTTGGAGCGAAGACGCAGTACTGGCCAATGATAATCGGAATCGTAATGATGGTGATGGTGCTTCTCTTGCCGAAGGGTCTGGTAGGCGAGTTTCAGTCGCTCAGAGCTCGATTGAGGTCTCTTTCGGCACCGCACTGAGGTTGGCATGGAGTGGATGCTAAAACTGGATGGATTGGAGAAGGCCTTCGGCGGCCTGCGGGTAACCGCTTCGGTGAGCTTCGCTGTGAAAGAAGGCGAAATCTCAGCCATCATCGGTCCGAACGGCGCTGGGAAGACCACCTTATTTAACCAAATTACTGGTCACCTGCAGCCGGACAAAGGAAAGATCACTTTTCTTGGAGCGGATATTACCGGCTTGAAGCCTCAACAGATAGTTAGACGAGGCATGGGCCGGGCGTTTCAGATAACGTCAATCTTTCCGGAAGAAACAGTGCTGGAAAATGTTAGAATGGGCTGCCTTTCCCGTCGCGATGAAGCAGTCAGATACTTCAAACCTGTCACCCGTTTCAAAGAAGCGACAGATCAGGCTTATGCCATCCTCGAGAGCCTCGATCTCCATCAGCATGCGGAACGTCCTGCACTTGAATTGGCTCACGGCGATCAAAAGCTCTTGGACATCGGCATGGCTCTTGCCCTGGAGCCTAAGCTGCTCCTCCTGGACGAACCCACGGCAGGTATGTCTCCAGATGAGCGACAATTGACGAGAGATCTTATCAAAAGGCTTTGGAAAGAATTCAATCTGACCCTCATTTTCATCGAGCACGATATGGATACAGTTTTCGGCATAGCTCAGATCGTCAGAGTCTTGCAGCTAGGGGCCTTGCTTGCAGAGGGAACGCCCGATCAAATTCGCAGCAACCCCCAAGTGATCACTGCTTACCTGGGAGAGGATCTCGCATGACCGCCATCCTGGAGGCCCGATCTCTCAATACTTTTTATGGCCACAGTCACATTCTTTTCGACGCGAGCTTGTCAGTGGCGCAAGGTCACACGGTCTGCTTGATGGGCAGGAACGGGGCCGGCAAGACGACGATGTTGCGGTCGATCATGGGTCTGTCTATTCCAAGATCCGGGTCCGTGGTGTTCAACGGTGTCGATTGTACCAAGCTGCCCTCGTTCAAGAGGGCGCGGCTTGGTCTAGGCTTTGTACCAGAGGACAGACGCATACTAGGGCCCTTCACTGTGCGCGAGAATCTCACACTCGGAAAGGTGCCGGGGAGAAGAGGTCGCTGGAACCTGGAAACGGTCCTGGAACAATTTCCGACGTTGAAGCATCTGTTGGACCGACCTGGAGGAACCCTTTCAGGCGGCGAACAGCAGTTGCTTACCATTGCAAGGGCCTTGATGGGAAATCCCGATGTGCTGCTTCTGGACGAGCCCACCGAGGGGCTCGCACCGGTGGTGGTGTCTGTCCTGCGAGAACTGGTCATGAGACTCAAAAAGGCCGAAACCACCATACTCCTCTCAGAACAGAATATCAGGTTTGCCATGACCGTGTCCGACAGTGTGGTGGTTATCGATAAAGGCCACGTGGTGTTCACCGGCGGTATCGAAGAGTTCAAGAACGAGGCGAGCGTGCAGAAGAAGTATCTCGCGGTATGACTCTGAACATGAAAAATTTGACTATGGTTATCCGCATTGAGAATTGCGGCTAAGATCACCCTCCCCTTACCCCTCCCGTCAAGAGAGGAGGATAAAACCCTTTCCCCTGGCGGGAGAGGGAAGAGAGAGGAGTCAAGACAAGTGATAACGCGCAATTTTCACCTCAGATTAATGTAGCGTGAAGAGGTAAAGCCCAATGGACGGAATACGACTCTTGCAGACCACTCCTCGAATCATTATTGGACCCGGTTCGCTCGGCCGCATCGGAGAGGAAGTCAAAAGACTGGGTGCTTCCCGAGTCATGATCGTCACAGATCGCGGCCTGGTGGAGACCGGCATTGTGGCACGAGTCGAAGAACTGATAAGCTCAATTCCCGCATCTGTGAGCCGCTTCGATGCCGTAGAGGCGGATCCGCGCTACGAGATCGCCGCCCAGGCTGCGGACAGAGCTAAGGAAGCGGGAGCGGATCTTCTCCTGGGGATCGGCGGCGGATCCTCCCTGGACATTGCCAAAGTGGCTGCCATCCTGGTGACCAATTCCGATCCGGTGGCCGCTTATTTCGGTATAGACATGGTTCCCAAGAAGGGGCTTCCGACCATATTGGTACCAACCACAGCGGGGACAGGTAGTGAGGTTACTCCTATTGCCATTTTATCGGATCATGCCGAAAAGCTGAAAAAGGGTATCGTAAGTCCTTTTTTGTTTCCGGACGCTGCACTCTTGGACCCGGAACTGACTCTCGGACTCCCCCCTAGTGTCACGGCGGCCACAGGCATGGACGCTCTTATACATGCGGTGGAAGCGTACACTTCAAAGAATGCATCCAGGATGACAGATATGTTCGCCCTGGAAGCTATGAAATTGATATTTGAGAACATCCGCACCGCATACGCGAACGGTTCCGATCTATCGGCGAGAGCAGCGATGCTCGAAGGAAGTCTCCTCGCCGGTATGGCTTTTGCCAATGCAGGAGTGACGGCCGTTCATGCCTTCGCGTATCCAATAGGCGCGGAATTTCATATTCCTCATGGAGTAGCCAACAGCGTGATGCTGGCGCCGGTGATGGAATTCAACATGCTTGGCAATCTTGCAAAATTCGCTTGCATGGCCCAAGTGTTTGGCGAGGACACACGAGGTCTCTCTCAGCGCGACGCAGCCAAAGCAGCCGTTAAGGCGCTGAAGACATTGGCTGAAGATCTCAGAATCCCAAGCCACCTCAGCGATTTCGGAATCAAAAAGGAACACATCCCGTCGCTGGCGGAAGGAGTCATGAAAGTCACCCGGCTCCTCGCCAACAACCCTAGAGAACTCACATTAGAAGACGCGAAGGAGATCTACCTGCGGGTCTTGTAAGGATGCTGCGGGAAAGCCTCTTTTAGGTGAAAATAGCGTTAGTTGATTCCTCCCAATAACTTGCGAATACATGGAGACTTAGCGCTGGTCCCCGCGTGAGAAGGAATACGAACCATGTTTGGTTTCTGTAATATGGTACTCAGAATCAATGTGACGGAGAAGTTCTTTGACCTCAAGGTGATCTCCGATGAGACACTCAGCCTTACCCTTGGTGGAAAAGGGCTGGCTACTCGGCTTCTTCTGAATCACAATCCTCCGAAAGTTGATCCACTGGCGCCGGAGAACCACCTGATATTTGCAGCCGGTCCAGTGGCAAGAACCCCTATTTGGGGCTCTTGTCGACATGGGGTTTACACCAAGTCTCCCCAGACCGGCTATTATTCAGAGTCATATTCCGGAGGAAAAGTCGCCGAATCCATAGGAGCTACGAGCTTCGACGCTGTGATGATCGACGGCGCGAGCTCCGAACCTATCTGGCTGGAAATAGCCCAGGATACGGTTCATTTTCACTCTGCGGCAGATCTGTGGGGTCTAGAAACGTACGAAACCGAGCGCCGCATCAAAGCCTGGATCAAAGAGAATCGGCCGGCGACCAAGAATGCCGGGGTTGTAGTCATCGGGCCCGGTGGCGAGAACCTTGTCAGCTTCGCTGTCATCGAGAACGATTTGTGGCGGTCCGCAGGGCGCACCGGCGTGGGCGCAGTGATGGGCTCGAAGAAGATCAAGGGTATAGCTTTCTGGGGGAACCGTAAGAAAGAGCTTGCCGATCCGGAACTAGTGAAGACCTTCTCTCGCGACCTCGCACAACGGGCGAAGGACAACCCGGGAGTCAAGGCTTACAAGAGCCTGGGCACGCCCATGATGGTAGACATCATGAGCAATGTGGGCAGCTTCCCCACCCGCTATTGGCAGAAAGGCACAGCCGAGCACCGGGAGCAAATCAATGCCGCAGCTCTCCACAAGCGCTGCGACGTGCAGCCTCATGCTTGTCTCAGGTGCTTCATTGCGTGCGGCCGCATGGCTACCGTCAAGGAAGGCCGCCATAAGGGTCTGAAGATCGAAGGCCCTGAGTATGAGACGATCTATTCATTCGGCGGGCTGTGCGAAGTGGATTCCATAGAAGAAATTGCCTACCTCAACGATGTCTGTGATCGTTTGGGAATAGACACCATAAGCGCGGGAAATCTCGTGGCCTTGACCATCGAAGCTTCACGCCAGGGCAAGACCGATTATCGGATCGACTATGGCCAGGTAGATCAGATTGTTTCACTCCTGGAGGATATCACGTACAGAAGAGGTATTGGCGAGGCGCTTGCACGAGGGATCAAGCATGCGGCCACAGAACTGAACATGTCGGATCAGGCCATCCATGTTAAAGGCCTGGAACCTGCCGGCTACGATCCTCGCGTGCTCAAGGGAATGGGGCTCGCATATGGCACGAGCGATCGAGGGGCATGCCACTTGCGAACCACCTTCTACAAGCCGGAACTCTCCAAAATGATTGACCCTGATCAAATTGAGGGAAAGGCCGAGATGCTGGTCGAATGGGAAGATAGGCTAACAATTTTTGACGCACTGGTATTATGCAGATTTTACCGAGACCTTTATCAATGGGAAGATCTGTCCATAATGATCAAAGGCATTACCGGCCTAGAATTGGACAGAGACTCCATGAGAGATATTGCTCGTAGCATTTCCGACGATACCAGGCGATTCAACTTGAGAGAAGGACTTAGCCTGGCAGAAGATCGGCTGCCGAAACGCTTCTATAGGGAAGCGCTCCCGGAAACCGGGAATGTGATTTCTGAAGAGGACATGGAGCAACTCCTGGCGGATTACTATCGGGCCCGGGGTTGGGATGAGCAAGGCCGGCCTCCAGACAAGGATTAGAGCCGTTGCCTAGAATAATGTCCGTCGAGTCATCATCATCAATTCCTTAAGATTTCGGAAGAAATTCTTCATCAACAGGACTGAAGACTCTTCAGATACAGACCACAGACTCATAGCGACGGATTTAGCTGGGGCATAGTCCATTGGCGTTAAAATACCGCGGTCGAGATGACGGCGCTAACAGCCTTGAGCACACAGCGACATGGCGAAACATAGCCCTACAACGCGACTTATTGATTTCTTGTTTGCAATTCCATCCAATGCCTGCCATACTACGCAACATACTATGAAAGGAGGAGGCAGGCTATGCTCCCGTGTCCACGATGTGACGAACACCTCTACCCAGTCCCGAAATTTGACTTGGGCAGAGACGATATTGCAGCTTTCATCCACGAACTCAGAGGCTTCCACGAGCAATTCGCCGACTGCTTTGCAACGAAGCGAATCCAGGGAACACTTCTTCAACTACATGGCTGGCCAATTCAGCGAGCTGGAACGGAAATCCATTGAACCCATAGCACTGGCTCTGAAAGACGGCAATGTCAGGGCATTGCAGCGCTTTGTCAGCGATGCTCCGTGGGACGATGACAAGATCATGTCCAAGTATCGTAGTTTGGTAAGTGATGATCTCGGCAGTCCAGATGGAGCCCTTGATCTTCGACGAAAGCGGCTTTGTCAAGAAAGGCCAAAACTCAGTCGGTGTCGCTCGCCAATACTGTGGGACAATCGGAAAAGTCGACAATTGCCAGGTAGGAGTCTTTGCCGGATATGTGTCTGAACACGGATATGCCCTGGTCGACAAGCGACTGTTCATCCCTGAGAAGTGGTTCGGGGACGACTATCTTGAACGACGAACAAAGTGCAATCTGCCTGCTGAAATTGGTTTCCAGTCCAAGCCCAAACTGGCGGCAGAAATGCTCACTGCCCTCAGCCAAGAAGATGTCCTGCCTTTCAAGTATGTGCTTGCCGACTCTTTGTACGGGGTCAGCCCAGAGTTTATCTCAGCAGTTGAGGCACTGCCTGGCAAAACCTACTTCGTATCGGTTCCCAAAAGATACCCAATGCTGGTTGAAGCGACCGATGACCATTACCAAAGAATACCGCTGGGGCGGAAAGGAACGCAGGAAGAGAGTTTTGGCTGCTCCTGAACCAAGCCCTTGACCGTGGAGGATCTCGCCAGAAACATGAACGACTACTTCTGGTATCGCCGGAAGGTGTCGGAAGGGACCAAGGGGCCAATCGTCTATGAGTTCACCCGACGCCGGGTTATCCTGTCGGCTGCCGGGCTTCCAAAGAAGACCGTTTGGTTGCTGATCCGTCGAACGTTGGGCGAAGATCCGCAATACAGCTATTTCATCAGCAACGCCATGAGCAGTACAAGGCTAAGGACGCTCGTATGGCTCAGTGGTCTGAGATGGGCAATCGAACAGGTAATCTGGATACAGAACCGAAACCATCGGGCCCACATGTCACATAGAAAGGGTTGCATGCTTCAAGTCTTGGACGCACCGTAAGTAACGTTTTAGGGCTAATTTCATGAGCAAAAGAAATGGTGGGGCAGGCGTCTCGCCTGTCAATTAAATGGCGGGCAAGATGCCCGTCTTACCGAAGAAAGTGCTACTCGTAGTATTGTATTAGTTCAAGAAATACTATTAATCGTAACAAAACGCACTATAACCATATATGATCATGGGCAGATCAACCACTTCGCCTCAAATGAAGACGAGCCGCGGACATTTCTATTGTAACCCTCGCGTCTGGCAGATCCCCAAGCTGTCCTGATCCCTCAATGAGGAGAAATCACATTCTCCCGGTTCTACTGGCCTCTTCGCGTATCCTGAAGGCACGTTTCAGCTTCCAGGCCTTATATCTTGTCAAACAAGGCTCCCACGCGAGCAGTCCCAGCACTATGCACAGACTCAAGAGAATTAATGCCCAGTAAATGCTCTCCTTACTATCCATTCGGACTTGTTCCCCCCAAATGAGACTCGTACACCAACGAAACCGAAACGAAATTATCGCCCAAAATCCGACATCCAGAAGTATTTGCCCCAGCCTTCTGCAGCCCGAAGTTACGCAACATTTGTAAAAACCTCAATAAAAATCTGACTGCAATTTGTCCCTGCTGTCAAGTATTCTGAACTAGATTGCCTCTAATTTCAAGCCATAAATGCTCGTATGGACGGCTGCTATCAGGACAAATGTTCATGGTCCCGGAACCTTTGTCATACCACGAAACACGCGTGTGACCCGAGAATCGGGTTGCGGCAGGTCGTATGAATTTCCTTCGAACCCAAAAATCACTTGATTCTTTGATGAGTGCATCTGATATATTGGCGCCGCCCCCGAGAATTGAGAAAGGAGAAATACGTATGATGATTAAGAAATGGTCTGGAATCCTGGCAGCATCCTTGATCTTGGTCCTGACATGTCAGCAGTCACTTCTCGCCGGCCCGGAGGACGAAAAGGCGGCATTGGAAGCCGCCGGCGCTTGGCTAATTCTGGTGGATTCCGGTGAGTACCATAGAAGCTGGGATCAAGCCGCATCGTTTTTCAAGAGCGCTTTACCCAAGAATCAATGGGCGGGATCTCTCCAAGGCGTTAGGAAACCGCTCGGAAAGGTTATCTCCAGGGGGGTTGCTTCCGCAAAGTACGCTACAAGCCTGCCAGGGGCCCCTGACGGCCAGTATGTGATCATTCAGTACAATACTTCCTTTGAGAACAAGAAATCCGCTGTCGAGACGGTCACTCCCATGCGGGACAAGGACGGGAAGTGGAGAGTCTCCGGGTATTTTGTAAAATAGACCCCACATTTGAAGGTGGAATGTGTGAGCCTCTTCTGTCCGTTGCTATCTGAAAAGATACATAATTTCTCTGGCAAACCGCATTTCGGGGCTAATCTTTGCCCCGAAATGTCTCACATCATTTCGACTTCCATCACTTGAATCGTCTTTTCTGTGACCTCAGCCGCTCGACCGCGACGAACACCTGCTATCCAGAGAATTTCTCCATTTTTCAACAGCAGCGGGGTCAATTTTCTCTGCTCACGAGGAATTTTCAGATCAATGAATGTCTTTTTTAGTTTCCTAGAACCTCCCATGCCCCAGGGTTTGAACCGATCTCCTGGCATCATGCCTCGCAAAATAAGCGGAAATGTGGCATTATGCGCGTCGAACAGAGCCCTCCGCGCTCCGTCCGCATTCTTGGGATCAAGGTGTGCACGGGCGCATAAGCCAATCCTGATTTTGACCCCAGACCCTGGAAATTCGTATATTCCGGCCGCGGAAATTTCTATTTGATCAGGCTTTTTCAATGCCTCAGGTAGCTGCAGCGAGATCAGAAGCCGTTCATAGCTACGCCGAACAAAAAGATTGCCCGGCAAAGTCACCGAACCTGAGGGCTTTTCAGAGTAGACCAGCTTTGCCACCGAATCCACGTGAACTCGCCCTACCCGGATTTGCGGTCCGAAGACTTTGTACAAAGCCGATAATATGACTCTGGAAGCCAGTACCGGAGTGAGCCTCTCTGAGACGCATAACATTGAGAGACAAGCCGGATTCGCATGGCGTGACCGTCGCACCATAGAGTTGTTCCGAAACCAGACTGATGAAATCCTCTTCCTGTCGAAGCAAGCCCATTGTCCGTTCGAGAGTTTTCTTGAACTTGGGAAATCGTTCTTGAATGCGTGGGATCACTCGGCCACGGATGAAGTTGCGATCGGTTGTCGTCTCCAGGTTGGTGGGATCCGATCTAAACTCTATGTCATGAATATTTAGGAAATCTAGGATTTCAGCTCGTGTAGTTCGGATGAAAGGCCTTATTATGCGGTCGTGTACAGGTCTGATGCCTTGTAGGCCCTGAATGGAGGAGCCCCTGAAAATACGAAGAAAATATGTTTCAATTTCGTCATCCAAATGATGGGCCGTGGCTATTTTTAAGGCCCGAACTTTTTCCGAGACTTCAGCGAAAAACCTGTACCTGGCGATACGTCCCGCTTCTTCTGTACTCACCCCGTGCTGAATCGCAAGTGCTCGAACATCTATTCGTTCGATCATACACGACAGACCCAAATCTGCTGCGGCTCGCGCCGTGAATTGCGCATCCAACGGTGAATCGGCTCGCAATGTGTGATCCAGGTGAGCCACCGTAATCTGGAAGTCGAGCTGAGAAGCTAATGAATGCAAGACGTTCATTAGAGCCGTAGAATCAGGCCCACCCGAAACGCCGACCACCACCCTGCATCCGGCGTCAATCATGCCGTATTCCTTAATAATGGCCTTTACAAGTTCCGTGAGATTGTCTTTTTTTGAGCAAGGCGCCATGTGGCGAGGAGACTCCGCTTCGCGTTCAAACCAGAGTAAACCCCTCGGGAGCCTTCTTGCACAAAGAAAGTTCCTCCAATCTTACTGGTTTGAGTGCAAATTCGATCAATCTGTTTTCTTGAGTTTCTCCAGGTCGTGGTTGCAGATCTGAAACTCTTTGTACATGGCATCTATTTTGGTGTTGTCCGTTTCACCTGCTGTCGACTCCAGGCGAAGGATTTCCTCCATCAATTTCTTGCATTCCGAGGCTCTGACTACGTCCGGTCTGCACGCTTGTTCGCATTTTTCGTCTTGAGATCGAAGCTCGATCATTTTCTTTCGTAACTCCAGCATCTTTGTGCGGAGGTCGTTCACCTGTTGAAAATTCTTCTGCTGGAAGGCCGCGTTGAGTTCCGAATCCTTTAGCAAGAGCTCCTGCTGAATGCTCTGTTTGCCTTTATGGATTTCTTTGCAATCATAGCATGTGATAGCATGAGCTGTGACTGTCGAAAAAAGCGAAAATATCGCAAAAATGATCAAGGCAGATATGGAACCCATAGATCTCCTTCCCAATGATAGATTTTTCTCTATCCTAACCAAAGCGTACTAAATATTCAAAGGTATTGTGGAAAAAACTCTGTGCGCCCGTAGTCCTTCTGCAGGTTCGCGGACGAAAATCAGCTTTCCACGGCAGATACAGCTTTCACAATCTCATGCCAGTGTGCGCTCAACGGAACGCAGGGTCAAGGACGCCCCGAAATATGCCTGCGTGTCATTCCAGCATCTCAAAATCCCTCGATTAAATGCGGATCAATCCTCTGCATCTAAGAGGTGTCTTTCTACGGACGCATGCCCTTTGACTCGATTGTTATAAAGCAAAAAAATCCAGACCTTCAGCGAGGCAGCTATTTCATTTTGCGCACTCGGACTTCTACGTT
This sequence comes from uncultured delta proteobacterium, assembly GCA_963700305.1. Lineage (GTDB taxonomy): Bacteria > Desulfobacterota > Desulfomonilia > Desulfomonilales > Desulfomonilaceae > Desulfomonile. The sequence continues at coordinate 474,600 of CAVOXB010000011.1, read as the reverse complement.
GTCGACTCCTGTAATCAACTCCGTAAGCTTGTTAAGATCGGTTTCGCCCGTGTGGTAAGGATAGAGAATTTTCGGCTTAAAGGCCTTTGCCGCGTCTGCAACCATTTCCGGAGTCATTGTATAAGGCAGATTCATGGGTAAGAAGGCAATATCAATGTTCTTCAAGGCCTTCATCTCAGGCGTATTTTCACTATCGCCGGCTACATACACTCGCTTATCTCCGAAAGTCAGGACATAGCCGTTCCCCACCCCTTTCGGATGAAAAGGCTGACCTGTATCCCTCATGTGAACTAGATTGTAAGCCGGAACCGCTTCGATTTTCACTCCCTCCACGTCCATGACGTCGCCGTTTTTCATCACAGACATGCCGGGATACTTATTTGCTACCGTTTCCGTTGAAATGAACTTTGTTTTGTCAGTCTTAATTTTGCTGATAGCGTCCGTGTCCAGATGATCTGGGTGCTCGTGTGTGATCAGTATCAAGTCCGCTTTGGGCATCTTCCCGTAATCCGTGAGTTTTCCATACGGATCAACATGAAGGACCTTTCCGCCGTACTCAAACATTAATGTGCCGTGTCCAATAAAGGTGATATTCAAGTCTCCACCAGAAGTCTTGATTACATCTTTCTCGAAAGCGCAGGCCGGTGCGGCCCATGAAATAAGCATAGCGAACGCTGCAAGACAAATTATCAATCTGACCATGATGCACCTCCGTTAGCAAACATTTCTCCGACACCATTATAGAGAGAACATCGAATGAGTATCAATGGCAAAACACTATTCGTCAAATATCATTTCGTAATCTCGCATTGAAATAAGGAGCTGGCAAAAATATGTCTACAATTTAAGCGCTTTTTCAAATACGCCCAAAGGGGGAATCCAGAGTGGCGTATTTTCGATTCCAGAGCGTCTCGATGGTCTCATTTGCCTTTACGCATGTTTTTCCCATGAAAACCTGCGGGACAGCATAATGACGAAGGGCAGGGACGCCCATCACTGCCAATAGTAGCGACCGGCGGCGAGTTGAAGCACACACAGCGGTTTCATTGTTCGTTGTGGCTTCTTTCGCTATGAGCGTTAGCATGGGAAGCACTGCGGACGAGAGCCGCGCAATAGCATGATTACGCTCTTAACAATAAGGAGACACTCCACCAGCCTAGCGCAACCAGAACTACGCGGGACCGCACTGGTTTAGTTCCGCCATTGAGACCTGACTGTCACCCGAGGTTCTTGGGATCCAACAAGCCTCGTCTGGCAAGTGCACGTCTTACATTATTGCCGTGAGTTCCTACAACTTCACCTATTTCTTTCCAACGCGTCCCTTGATGCCATAGGTGCACAGCTGTGTCCAGATCCCACTGCATATTTGGAGTAGGACGTGGATTATGAAGCTTATGCCTCACGAAATGATGTCTCACAGTCCCTGGGGATAGGCCGAGTTTCTTATCTATGTCTATCCATCTCCAGCCATGCTGTCGAAGTTGCTTGGCTTTTTCTACGTCCCAGGTGACATGTCTGCCGCTCCTGGTGTAAACTGGTTTCCAGCCTCGGTTCTTGAATCCCGACCTGATGAGGTCCTGGGGAAGGCCCATGATATGGGCTATTTCGAAAATCGCCTTTCCTTGGTCAGCTAATATCTTAGCCTGATCCATGTCCCAGCGTGGTCTGAATCCCCTTCGATCTCGCACGATTCTGATTCCCCGGCATCGGAAGGCATCATAAACCTGCTCGCGTTTGAGATTCATGAGTTCTGCGATTTCCCTGCAGGTTCTTCCTTCTGCCAGAAGCTCCATGGCTCGATTGAGATCCCACTGGAGTTTTCTACCAAAAGCCATTTCACTGACTCCGTAACACTTAATTTATGTGCATCTCGAGCAAGGGCACACAGCGATTACAATTCTCAGACAGATGACACCATGCCCCCTCATGGGATGACCTCAGAATTACCAGAATATCAAGGACTTACAAAGTTTGAGGGTGTCAAAAAAACAAAAAACACCTTCCGTCAATTCCTAAAAGTGCTGAAGCTTGGTAAAACGCATCCGGTGAACATTTGAACGATTTACCTATTTCTTACTCCTAAAGAATTATGCTTTTTCGCAGTTCTCTTGTCAATATTTTTTGTACAATCAATAACAACTGTTCAGTTACCGGCGTTAAGCAAAGCATAAGAATATGGATGCTGCGTTGTTACGGAACATATTGTATTGTTGTAGCGAGAAATGAAGCCACCAAGTAATCTCTTACGCCAAGAATCGAAATCGCGTCAGTCTCTGCAATGATACTCGATTTAGGATACATATTGTTTCAAGAGCTTGTCAATTTCCCAATGAGCGTTCATGCAAGCCCACATTTGAGCCGTTTTTCCCTCGTTATCGCCTATATTGGCATCGGCCCCGTACTGAAGCATTAGCTCCACAACCTCCCGATGCCCTTTGTAGGAAGCCTTCATCAAGGCAGTGATGCCATAATTATTTCGCACGTCCGTCTTTGCGCCTTTTTCAAGCAGGAGCCTCACCAGATCTGCGTTGCCCCTGATCGCTGCTTTCATCAACCCTGTATTGCCATACTTATTTACCGCATTCACATCGACATCCCAATTGAAGAGCAATTTCACCATGCCGTAATGGTCGACATGAGCTGCTTTCATCAGCGGGGTGTCCCAATCGTTATTTTTGGCATTGACTTTCGCACCACTAGTCAGCAAGGTTTCAGCTATTCGCAGGTTTCCTGTCGTCGCCGCTACAGTGAGCGGGTAATTGGAGTCCACATTTGCTGCGTTCACATTGGCTCCCTTTTCCACTAGAAACTCCACCATCTCTTCTTTTTCCGAGAGAACTGCTGCCAAAAGAGCTGTATTTCCCTGCCTATTTCCTGCGTTGATATCTGCACCCGCTTTAACGAGCAAAGCGGCAACCTGGATATGGCCTTTATAAGCTGCTCTCATCAGTGGAGTATTGCCGTACTTACTGCGAGAGTCAACGTGTACGCCTGCCTTTAGAAGCAGTTCCACTGCGTCGAGTCGCCCCTTGCTGGAAGCTTTCAACAAGGCATTATTCCTGGAATTGCCTTTAGTCGTAAGGTCACTCGAAACAAACTCGAACAGGCGAGTGCTTTCCGTCGTAATTTTTCTTGTGCCTTTTGTCAGAGACTCTGATGACTCAGCCGCTTGCAAAAAGTGGTCATCACCGTTGGAAGGGTCTTGCTTTTTTGAACTGCTTTGGACTATGGCACCTTTCATCAAAAGAAGCCTTGCCGTATCTTTTTGGCCGCTCCTAGAGGCTCTCATCAGGGCAGTAGACCCGAATTGGTCCGAAGCATTTATGTTTGCCCCGAATTCAATAAGCAACTCCACCAGCTCCTCATCTCCTGCTTCAGCGGCGATCATGAGGGGGGTGCCGCCATCAGGCTGCGCTGCATTAGGGTCTATGCCAAGGTTCAGCAAACGCTGAACTTCTTTCATGTCTCCACGCCGGCAAGAATCGATCAGATCTTGTTCAAATGTCTCGGTATTCAGTTCGTTATTTGTTTCAGCATTTTCGCCTATAGACATGATGTCTAGAGTCTCTATAAAAAACCTGTTTTCGAATTTCTGCGTAATGATATCGCAATTTGGACACTCGTCCATATTCGGCGGAATCGTCTTGCCGCATACCGGGCATTTGAAGACTTGATTTTCCGGAGAGAAAGCCCTCATTACATCACTTTCCGTAAGCGGCGTTCGCTCGTAGAGTTCGAACTGCGTGATGACATTCGCGTCCACGAGCCTACGCAGGACATACTGAAGACCATCCGAATTGAGATTATATTTTGATTCCAATTCGGAATCGGTCATTCCGGATCTCACGTCATTGGCGATCTCTCGGGCGCTGATCTTCACTTTTTGCATGAAAGTCTCCAAAACGGATCCCATTGAAGCCCATCGACCTACAATTGCCGGGACAATCTCGAATACCTTCAGGCGGTCTTCGAGTTTTCCGTAGAAGGGTGCCCTTCTTGATCAGCACGGCCGAGGACTTGACTCAAAATCGTAGAGAGATCGTCCGCATTGTACGGCTTGGGCAAAACCCCCCTGAATCCATGAACATCATATTCAGCCATTACAGGATCATTCGAGTACCCGCTCGAAACTATAGCCTTCACCTTCGGATCAATTCTCAGCAGTCTTTGAATGGTCTCTTTTCCTCCCATGCCGCCGGGTATGGTGAGATCCATGATTACGGCGTCAAAAGGCCTTCCCGAACGCAGAGTATTCTCGTATACCGCTATGGTTTCAGTCCCGTCCTTCGCGAGAGCGGCCTCGTACCCCAAAACCTGAAGCAACTCGCGAGCGAGATCTCGTACAAGTTCCTCGTCGTCCATAACGAGGATTCTCCCTTTGCTCTGAGTCTGAGGCTTTTCGTCCGCATCCTTGGCGCCCGAGAACTTGGATGAAGCAGGTAAATAGAAATAAAAGGTAGTCCCAACGCCCACTTCGGATTTCACATTGATGTGGCCGTCGTGTTTCTTGATGACAGAATAACACGTGGCCAAGCCTAGGCCGCTCCCTTTCTTCTTGGTAGTGAAATATGGGTCGAAAATCTTGTCCACATGCTGTTGAGGTATTCCCAATCCATCGTCTGAAATGGCTATCTTCGCATACTTGCCTGGTTTCAACGGTAGCCCCTGCGCATTACTCACGACCATATTTACGGCTCGAACCTCCAAGGTGCCTCCCTGGGGCATGGCTTGAACTGCGTTTATCACCAGGTTGTTTATCACCTGATTCATCTGACCCTCGTCAATTTCGATGGGCCAGAGGTCTTCAGCAAAATGGAATTCGCAATTTACGTTGGAGCCCCTCAAAGCAAATATTACCGAGTCCCTAAGCAATTCGGTAATGGAAGATGTCTTCTTGATGGGCGCTCCTCCCTGAGAAAACGTCAGCAATTGGCGGGTAAGATCTTGGGCTCGAATGGATGCTTTTGCCGCTGAATCGAGCCTCTGAAAAGCCTTATGGTCCTGATCCAGAAATTTCTGTGCGAGAGTGATGTTTCCAAGAATCCCTGTCAGTAAGTTATTGAAATCGTGAGCGATACCTCCGGCCAAAATGCCCAGAGAATCGATCTTTTGCGCCTTTATAATCTCTTCCTCTGTACGTTTTTTCTCTGACACGTCTTTTTTCAGCCACCAGAACCCGTATAAGTGCCGATTTGATACGTTGCCTATTAACGTATTCTCGAAATAATGAATGCCGTCAGTAAGCATTGTTTCTCTGGTTTCAAAAGACCGAATTGGAAATCCGGCCTCAATCCACTTCTCGTAAAGCAATTTGCTTCTTCCCTTCGAAGGAAAGAGCATTCCCAGCCTCACGCCCTTTAGGTCAGCTATGCCTCTGCGCTTGTACATGCTCGCGAATTCATTATTTCCGTCCACGACTCGAAAATCCAGAATCGCATTAAGAAGGGTATCAACCGATAGTGTCAATTTGAGGGGCCGGGGAGTCGCTAGTTCAACAATACCCATAGGAAATATGTTAACCAACTTCTTGTATTTCTGGACTGTCAAAAGTTGTTTTTGGGCCGTCAGATTCTCGATCTGCAATAACACCATGGGCTGTTCTTCAATTCGGACTGTCAGCAAATGAAGACGGGCCCAGATGCGAGTTCGATGAATCTGAAGAACAGTCTCTCTTATTTCAGGCTTTCTCTCTTTGAACACTTTTTCCAACAGAAGTTGAGCTTGGCGAGCCTCCATCGGATTAGGGAACAGTGACGAGAACATCGCGCTAGTTGTGTTGAAGTGACTGTCGGAGATTCTTTTGAAAGCAGGATTTGCAAATTTGATGGCATGAGATCGTGAAATCAATAGAGTAGGAACCGACAGAGCACTCAACAACTTGCTGAGATCCGACCTGTCAGCAGTCCCGAGATCATCCGCCGCGTAAATGGTGGTCTCCGAAGGGAACAGCATTTTCAGATTTATTGTCTCTGTCGGATGATCATCGTCCACCCCAAACTGACACACATCCCCCGAACTATCTCCCATGCCCTTATCTTTATTATCCATATCGCTCCCCCCTTGAAGCGACCAAATTAAGAATAGGCACTTGACGGCCGGAATCGCTTCAGGTCCCGCATACTGTGAATTGCGACTCGCCCCACAATTTCATAATGCGAGCCCTAGTAATAACACGGTTTGCCGGGTCTGGCCCTTTGAGTCGGACTTCCGGCTACGATGAATTTGTAATAATTTTCCTTAGTGCTTAATTGTATTCCAAGCAGCTCAACTGCGGGCTTTCCAATTCCCCCGTTTCAATAATTTAACCTGAAGCCACTATATCATTCGATTGTCAATACAGTCAATGCCAAATAACTTGTGACAATTCAGTTATAGGTAGAAATCAAGTGCTTCAGAACAGGGCATCGCTCGCGCAGCGAAGCAACGTCATCTTTTCACCAAGATGTCTGCTTTCCTCGCTCCACTTCTCGCAATTGACAAGCCGGGTCGGTTAGTTTTTCGTAGTGACTGAATGGGTGTCGTTTAGAGGAATCAGACCTTTTTCTTACTCGGGGTGGCCAGATAAGATGCCAAATCGTCTCCATTTCCTGTCAGGCCCAATTTCTTGCGAATGTTCGCTCTGTGCAGGAATACGGTGTGAGGTGAAACTCCCAGTATTTTGGCAACCTCCTTTGAGGTAAGCCCCGTATTGATCAACTCGCAAATCCGAAGTTCGCGTAAAGTCAATAAATGTCTTTTTTCCGTTATTGTCTGAGCAGGTGAAGGCCCGACGTTCTCCAAGGTTCCGTCGAGCAAATCAACCACTTCTCTCACCCGTTTAGAGAGATCTTCGGTTTTCAGTCTATTCATGATCGGTTTCAGTGTCGATCTGAGATTGTCGAGTATCCTGTTCTCTGCAATCTTTTTCTGGTCTTCTACCCCGGCTATCAGAACTTTAAGCGCCTCCTCGGCTTTCTTGAGTTGCGCTTCATACATCTCGATTTGCTTCTTGGTTTCTTCGAGGATCCTTGTGCGCTCTCCCACTTTGGCTTCCAAATAATGAGAGTATTCCGTAAGTTTCTCGCTGCTCGCAGCGCAAAGCCTGCTCGGTTGTTTTTATTTCTGATATATCTCTAATCGCATTTAATACTGCTGCGGGATTCCCGGATTCATCGTGAATCAGAGTGCTATGAATCAGCCCTGGAAAAATGTGACCGTCTCCTCGGAGATGACGCATTTCTCCACTGAATTCACCAGTCTGCATCAAGCGACGTTTGGCTGCGACTAGGCTCAACATGTCTGACGCAGGATGAAAGAAGGACTGATGCTTTCCCATGATTTCATCAGCCGCATACCGATGTAACCTTGCAAACGCCTGATTCACAAAAATGACGCGGCCTTTCAAATCTGTTACGCAAATACCCTCGGAGCTTTGCTGAACCGCTGCGGTCAATAAATTGACCAATTCATGTGCTTTCTTCTGATCCGTGACATTTTCTACCATTATGATGGACTGAGCCGACTGGCCGTCATGATCCTTAATGACAAAACCAGTGATGTTAACCGAAACGGAGCGTTTGTTCTTCGTTCTGAGTTTGTTCTCGACTCTGCAGGATGTGACACAAGTACCGTCCAGCATTTGTTTCAGATTAAATCGTTTTCTCCTGTCATCTTGATGAGTTATTGAAGCAAAGGACTTAGATATCAGCTCTCGTTCGGAATACTCGAGCATTCCACACAATGTCTGGTTGACCTTTTGAATACGGCCGTCGTGAGAGAGAACCGCCATACCTAAAGAGTTCTCCTCGAAAATCTTAAGGACAAGCTGCTCATTTTTTCTGAGGTCCTCGTCCTTGCATTCTTCTAGAGTCGTGTCTCTTCGAACAAACCAGAAGCCTACAAGGCGACCATCTTTTATATCTCCAACCAGAGTATTTTCGAAAGATTTCTTTTCACCCTCGGAAGTGATTTCGCAATTTCTGAATCGTCCCCTGCCGAAGCCCTCAGTTATCCAGTCCGCTATTTGATCTTCACAGTCGTTGAGAAATGAAGCGAATGTCCGGAAGGGTAACCCCTTTGCTGAAGAAATTTCCGAGTACCCGTGCATCCACGCGAATTCGAGATTTCCCCCCACAAGAAGCGCCTCAGCCACAGAGTGCATTAGATCTTCCAATGCTACATTGCGGTTCAGTTCTTGAATGAGCCTGAATTCTGCTATCCCCATAGGAAACATTTGGACCAGTTTCCTGTATTTTTCGTTGAGGGATTCCCTGCTTTTTTCCGCGGTAAGATCTTCAAAGAGCACAAGAACCAATCGCTGATTCTGTAACCTAAGAGACCGCAAGTGCAAACGGGCCCAAAATCTCTTCTCGCAAATCTGAACCATAGCCTCTGCTGTAAATGGACTTCTCGCGGTCCAAACGCTTTCCAGCAACGCTTCTGCCCTTTGGGCGTCCTGCGGAAAAGGAAATAGAGATGCAAAAGAAGCTCCCGCCAAGCCCGCGGCCGCCATGTTCATGAAGATTATACAGCCTGAGTAATCAACGAGAACCGTAGCTAAAGGCAGGGCTTCAAGGAGTTTGTCTAGAGTTGTGTTACCGATTTTTTCAAAATTGAAGCTTCCGGAACTGGTCAATTCGTCGGGTAATTCTGTTCTAAGGGCTACTGGCGAGACTGAAATAGGCGCATGCTCTATCAAGGCCATCTCGTCATCGGTCATGTCTTCAGCATAGAATGATGGTGACTTATCTTCGTCCATAACCCCTGTCACTCTCGGTAAGCATACCTATTGTCGCAGAAGCAAAAACCGAATTCTATGATTTGCCGCCAGTTGTGGGTTTTGCGCGATTGAACCTCAAACCAATCAAAAGCTCCCCTGTGCTAGACAGAGTGCTTATATATAGTATAATTAGAATTTACATTTGTAAAGTGCCAAGACTTGTGCCATCAAGTTGATTTCTTACTCATAAATTCATTGCGATGAAAGCTTAAGAACAACTAAGGGAACCAGCTGTGTCGAGGACATATCACATGGTGAGTGCAGGAACACAGCAACCAAGAGCTCTCAAATAGGCTCCGAGATTACTTGAACTAGCAGTGACGCATTGCAGGTCTAGCGTGTAACTGAATGATTGCCTATGATGGTTCAATAATGCTTGACAAGGTTGCTGTTAAAGCTGTACAAAACAGCCGGCAAAAAGACCCATTAAATCTTCACGATTTTGCATACTTAAGAATGATCAAATCACGGAAACTATCAGACTCGCTGCGGCATCCCACAGGACGTTGCTCGGGCGGGAGCATTGCAATCTTCGTGATGATTGCTTCATGAACGTGCTTCTGCTGATAAGCGGCGGCAGTTGGGCCTTGGTTAAAAGCTGAGTTGATAACGTAGTTGAGTTAAGCAGCTTCCTCCAGCCCGATGGAAATCAGATAAAAGGGAGTCTGCAGCTTTTGGGGGCGGATTTCAGAATGTCACATATGAACTGCCGAAAATGCGGATCAAAGATGTCTTCTGATCTCGGTTATTGCGTGAATTGCGGAGCCGAAATACCCGTTGTTTGTCCTAACTGCAAATCGGAAAATCATCCCGAAAACGTTATCTGCTATTATTGCAGGAGATTATTGGAGACAAAATGGGAAGTCTCAGTTCCGGGGAGAGCCCCGCAACAATTCTCAAGACTCGTTGCAGGCAAACTCCTCGAATCCAAAAGAGCTTTAGAAGGTGAGCGAAAGTTAGTCACAGTCCTTTTTGCCGATGTTGCCGATTATGATGAACTGTCCGAAAATTTAGACTCCGAAAGGATCTTTGAGCTGCTGGATGATTGTTTCGAGTTCATGACGGAGTGCATTGTCTTCTATGGAGGAACTGTCGGTCAGGCAACGGGAAAAGGCTTTCTAGCGGTGTTCGGAGCCCCGATAGCATACGAAGACCATGCCCAGAGAGCGTGCAGAGCGGCCTTGGAAATTCAAAAGCAATCGGAAAAATTCGGAGAGAAAGTCCAAGAGCGCTATGGAATAAAATTCCGAATGGTTATCGGCTTGAACTCCGGGAACATTCTCGTGGGATCCGTAGAAGACGACCTTACAATGGACTATTCCGATATCGCCAGCACATCGGACATTGCGTACAAAGTGAAATGCGGCGCTCACCCCAGAACAACATGCTTGACGGAAAACACTTATAAGCTTGCAGAGGGGTTCTTCAGTTTTGTGGAATCAGGCGAGGTCTTGGCGGGAATAGTTCCTTCGTTGAAATTATACACGCTTCTCGCCGAAAGTCCGTCCAAGACCGCTTTCGACGTGAGAACGAAGCGAGGGCTAAGCCCTTTTGTGGATCGAAAAGACGAGCTGAATCAGCTCAAGGAGGCCTATGAATTTGCCTCACAAGGGAATCTATTGTGCATCTCTATTGTCGCGGAGTCCGGAATCGGTAAATCCAGACTTCTCCATGAATTCAAGACATCTATTTTGGATTCCAACACCCGGTACCTGGAACTCAAGTGCCTTTCCCACGGGAAAAGCATTGCATATCATCCATTCGTTGAATTCTTGAAGACAACCTTCAATGTCCTGGACACTGACGACAACGAGCAGGTAAAGCTCAAGGTAAAAAATGGCCTCGAATATTTATTTGACAATGATTCCAGTTCAATGCCTTTTCTACTGGAACTTCTGTCAGTAAGGGATAGCGGAATAGATACAATAGCCATAAGCCCGGATTCCAGAAAGTTCCAGATAATGAAGGCGTTGAGGCGGCTGCTTCTGCGGGATTCTCAATCACCGATTGTGTTCGCGCTGGAAGACTTGCACTGGAGCGATCAGAGTTCAGCGGAATTTCTCAACTACTTGGCGGACATGCAATCGGGTGTCAAGATTTTAATGATCCTGACTTACCGTCCGGAGTTCGTCTCGCAATCCGGAGGTGTTTCTTGCGAAGAGCGATTGCGGCTTGAGCCTTTTCCCAAAGAAGAGAGCGTGGAGTTGATACGCAGATTGCTCGGTACCAATGTCGATCCGGAACTTGAGGAATTAATTCTGAGCAAAACGGAGGGAGTCCCTTTTTTCATAGAAGAATTCCTTAGATCCACAAAAGACCTCCAAATCATAAGAATTCACGATCAAAAATATGGACTCGCTAAAGAAATCCATGATGTCGCCGTTCCCTCGACAGTAAACGACGCGATCATGGCGCGTGTGGATTTGCTTCCCGAGACGGCAAAGGCTGTTCTTCAGACTGCATCAGCCATAGAAAGGGAGTTCTGGTACGCTTTGATCAAGAAGATCACCGGGTTGTCGGATGAGGACCTGTCAAGTTGTTTTGCTTTGCTGCAGGAATCTGATCTTGTATATCGAACGCCCGGCAGTCAGGAATTGAAATATGCTTTCAGGCATGCGCTGATTCGAGAGGTCGTGTACGACGCTCTGGTGGCGTCCGGCAAACGGGCCTTACATTCCAAGATAGCGGATGCAATTGAAGAAATATACAGTGCGAAGCTCAACGAGTATTACGGTATTCTGGCAGATCATTACATGATCGGCGAGAACTATTTGAAAGCTGCCGAATATTCGAAACTTGCCAGTAAAAGGGCAAGAAAGACCGCTTCTTTCGATAATGCCATCGCATACATCAGAAAAAGGGTCATCTCTCTGGAAAGACTGCCCATTGATGAGAAAGTGGAATCAGAACTGATCGATGCATTAACCTCCATAGGGTTGTATTACACGCAAATGAACAACCATGTTGAGGCGAAAAACGCAATTGAACCAATTATTCCAGTGGCTTCGAGCCGCGGTGAAAATAGAAGGCTGGCTCAAATACATACCATTCTGGGGACATATTTGTGTTTTGTCGAAGAGAATTTTGAACGTGGTCTGGAAAAGCTGACCGAATCGCTACGTATTTCTGAAAAGCTAAATGATATTGTGTCATCCGTAAGTGGTTACGGGTGGATGGGGATTGCTCTTTCGGCTAACGGTGAATTTTTGAGGTCGCTGTGGTTCCTGGAAAAGGCCCTGAAAATAAATCAGAACATGGAAGTGCACTGGGCCGTGTCCATGATCAAGAGCCTCATGAGCGCGTTGGTGTACAACTTTACAGGCGAAATCGAACTCGGGATACGCACTTGCGAAGACGCCCTGAGTCTTGCCGAAACAAGCGGCGATCCACTGTCAAAAGGCATGGCCTGTGGAAGTCTTGGGATGGCTTATTATTACAGAGGACAGTTGGAAGATGCTGAGAAGTATCTCAACAGATCTACGTCGCTCCTGGACAAATCAAATTACTATTATTGGGAAGGTTGGGCGCATTATTTCCTCGGAGCAGCTTGCCTTGAGATGGGAAGGCATGAGGCCGCGGAGCATCACCACTTGCAGAGCATATCAATTCTCAAGTCAGCTGGCATAATGCCTTCATGCGAGAGACTGAACGAGCTCGCCATAGCTGTGGTGCGAGTCCGATCCGGCCGCACGGACGTGGACGTGGAGAAGTTGAAGCGCTGTTTCCAGGAAAACAGATTCAAAGCGTTACAGGGATGGATGGCGAGGCTCATTGCGGAAACATTTCTCGCCCTGGATCAAAAACATCGTCCCGAGGCGGAGAATTGGATTAGGACCGCTATAGTCGCAGATGGCGCAAACGGAATGAAGCTCCACCTGGGCTGCGATTACGCCATTTACGGGCATGTTTGCAGCCTCAGTGCCAGAAAGGCAAAAGCCCAAGATTACCTTTCAAGGGCCACGAAGATTTTTGAATACTGCGGAGCTGAAGGTGAACTGAGAAAATTGAACGCGAATTCTGTTGGCTTGATGAACGCTTGAATACGGATCCCCCGTGCAAGCGAAGAGCTACGCACATTCGTGGCTATGTTCAGATTGACACTAATCCAACGCTTTGTTAAATCTTAGGGCTAAAATTTATTTTCAAAGGGGTACATCTCATGGCGGATACCGAAGGGTTGGTAGAAGCAAGAAAAGTGAAGATCTCAGGGAAAGGTGGGGCCGCCGATTTTCATATAAAAGGAAGCTCTCATCTGGATTGGGGAATGAAAAACCGCATGTCCCGCATAATTAAAGCGGATACTGGCCGCACGGTTATGCTGGCTGTAGATCACGGATATTTTCAAGGGCCTACTTCCGGGCTGGAGATAATGGAAGACACTCTCGCCCCTCTGCTTGCCCATGCTGATTGCCTTATGTTGACGCGGGGAATTTTGCGGACATCCGTTCCACCAGGATGCGAGACTCCCATCGTGTTGCGTGTATCAGGCGGCCAGAGCGTACTCACAGAACTGTCAAATGAAACGCTGACCGTGTCACTGGACGATTGCATACGTCTGAACGTATCGGGCATGGCGTTCTCAATTTATGTGGGAGCACCCTACGAGCACCAGACGCTCGCGGCTTTCGCAGATTTGGTCGATGCCGGCCATTCAGCCGGTATACCGGTCCTCGCTGTCACGGCAGTTGGGAGAGACATGGCCAGAGATGCGAGATATCTGTCGCTGGCTTCACGTATGGCCGCGGAAATGGGCGCCAACATAGTTAAGACTTATTTCTGCCAAGATTTTGAGCGCGTCACAGGAACATGTCCGGTTCCCATCGTAATGGCAGGAGGGAAGAAACTCCCTGAATTGGATGCTCTCACCATGGCGTACAATGCTGTGACTCAAGGCGCTGTAGGGGTTGATATGGGCCGCAACATTTTTCAGTCGGATTGCCCGGTGGGAATGATCAAAGCTGTGCATGCTGTTGTTCACTACAACGAAAAGCCAAAGTCCGCTCTGAAAATCTACAAGGACGAAAAGAAAGCTTCCTGAAAAATCCTTTTCCAATACACTTGCATTGCCGTATGCACGAGGTAGGGCCGGTATTTTACCGGTCCTACACTTTCGGCCAGCAAGATGCAGGATTCACTTATCCGCTAGAGAAATAGCAATTTGCTCATGGAGTCTCGCATGAGAGTCGCAATGTATTACAACAATAAGGATATCAGGCTGCAGGAGATGTCCGTCCCGAAAATAGCTCCGGACGAGCTTCTGGTAAAGGTGTATTCCAGCGGCGTTTGTGGCAGCGACGTCCTTGAATGGTACAGGGTGCCCAAGGCTCCGCTAGTGCTGGGCCATGAAATCGCAGGAGAGATCGTCCAGGTGGGAGATGCAGTAACTCAATGGAAATTGGGGGACCGAGTTTTCGTATCCCATCATGTGCCCTGCAATATGTGTCGGCATTGTGTCTCGGGGCATCATTCAGTGTGTGATACCCTGGCAGCGACGAATTTCGACCCGGGTGGCTTCGCCGAGTTCCTGCGCGTTCCTGCCATCAACGTGCGAAACGGTGTGTACAAACTACCGGATTCTATGACATACGATGAAGCTGTGTTCATAGAGCCTCTGGCATGTATCATCAGAGGCCAGGAGCACGCAGGATGGCTGCCGGGAAGACGCGTGCTGGTAATCGGAAGCGGCATAGCAGGAATCATGCATATACAATTAGCTCGCGTTGTAGGCGCGAGCCGAGTTATCGCCGTTGACATCAATGAATCCAGATTGAAAGCCGCCTTGAAGTTCGGAGCGGATGCAGCTCTGCGGGCTGGCGACGATACTCCCGAGCAAGTCAAACAAAATAATGACGACCGTCTGGCGGATCTCGTGATAACTTGTATGGAGCGGCGTCGGCTTTGCAGCAGGCGTTTCAGTCGGTGGACCGCGGGGGGACCATGCTGTTTTTTGCTCCTTCAGATCCAGGCACAAAGGTTGACATGCCGTTTAACGAGCTGTGGCGCAAGGAAATCACCATGACCTCTTCCTATGCTGGAAGCCCACGTGACATGACAGCAGCCATAGAGTTGATCTCTTCGGGAAGGATAAAAGTCAACGAAATGATAACCCACAAGCTCCCACTGGCCAAGACAGCCGAAGGATTCGAGTTGGTCGCGGGAGCTGGCGAATCCATGAAAGTGATAATCGAACCCCAAGCCTGACCATCAATTCGTCATTTAAGTGAATGTTACACACCATGAGCTCAACACCGAAAAAAGAGATTGAAGCCCGCATTGCGGGCCTTCAGAAGTTACTGGCGGATAATAATCTGGATGCAGCTCTGATCGTCCAGAGAGCGGACCTGTTTTATTATTCGGGGACCGGTCAGGATGCTCACTTGTATGTACCGGCCGAGGGATCGCCTCTTTTGCTGGTGAGGAAGAGCTTCGAGAGAGCTCTGGAAGACTCGCCGATCTCGGATATTTTCGAGGTCAAGAGTTTAGGCCAATTGAAACAGGCCATCGATTCCGCTTATCCTGGATACAAAACTTTGGGCATGGAACTCGACGTGCTGCCAGTGAACAATTTCAGGTTCTATGAGAAGCTCTTTTCTGGGACCGAAATCGAAGATGTGTCGCCCCTCATCAAATGGCAGCGCATGGTCAAATCTGATTACGAGATTGAAAAGATAAAGGCAGCGGCGCGTTTGAATGACGAACTGTTCAGCAATGTGAAAAACCTCTTAAGGGAAGGCATTTCTGAACTGGAATTTTCGGGTCTGCTTGAAGCCTTTTATCGCAAGAACGGCCACCAGGGTCATGTGAGAGTGAGAAGCTTCAATCAGGAAGTTTTCTACGGGCATGTCATGTCTGGAGCTAATCTGGCAGTTCCGAGTTGCTCTGTTGGTCCCACTGGCGGGCCCGGACCCAATGCTTCCATGCCGCAGGGCGCAGGGTTGAAATTGATTCGAAGACACGAGCCCATTTCCATAGATTATGTGGGAATCGTAGACGGCTATATTATCGATCAGGCCAGGACGTTCTTTATGGGGGAACCGCCGAAAAAGTTTCTAGGCGCACATGAAGTAGCCCTTTCCATTCAGAACGCCGTGGTACAACGAGGTGCTCCTGGAACCGCTGCGGAAGAACTCTACGACATAGCGCTGGAAATGGCCGAGCAGGCTGGACTGGCGGAGGGGTTTCCAAGGTTATCCTCAGCCTGTGCAGTTCATAGGACACGGTTTCGGTTTGGAATTGGATGAATTCCCTCTTGTCGGGAAGAAATCACCACACGTGCTTCAGCCGGGAATGGTGGTCGCCTTCGAGCCAAAGTTCATCTTTCCTGGAGAAGGGCTCGCAGGTATAGAGAATTCTTTCGTAATGACACCGCAAGGGTTCAGCAGGCTCACGCAATTTGACGACGCTATTCAAGTGATTTCATAGGATAGCTTGGTAATTATGCAAATTGCCGAAATTCTTGTCCGATTTACGGGAATGGCGACCCGTCAGCCCGGACTTGATCCGGCGTCCAGATTCTGGATTCCTGCCTTTGAGGGAATGACGAGGAAACGCACATTATAGCATTCTCAAAAGTTCTTTCGGAATGGGTTTTCACTGCTGGACAAGCCAGCAGTGGCACCCAGAAGTCAATCCATGATTACTCTTGAAAACTGCCATGTTTTTGGCAACTGCTATATGTGTCGTGACCGAAAGGTCAAAATCCCTCAACAGCACTTATAGATTTTGAAAAGTCGTTCATCCATCAAAAAATGGAATTTCAGCCAGCTCGAACCGTCCGGCCTGATGCGCACCCCATGGACCGTGTCTGCCATCTGGATGGTGCCCTGAAAATGTGTGACCAATATAAGTTGCCGGTCCTGCGAAATCTTTTTGAGTAAAGCTTGCATGTTGTGATTTCGCGTCCAGTCCATAGAGGGTTCCACTTCATCCATCATGAACATCGGGCTTTTCAAGAGATTGAATAGAGCAAGCTTCAGAGCCAGTGCAGTGACTGCCCTTTCACCTCCTGAGAGCAACACTCCCCATTTTGGCCCTTTGTCCTGGAAAATAACCTCCAAATTCAGGCCTTCTTCGCCATTCCAGTTCATTATTCTTGCTTGGCCGCCGGGAATGAGGGCTTGAAAATATTCGTTGAACAGCGTGTTCACTAATTCCAAGTCTTCGTGAGAATCAACATATTCTTGAAGATAGTTCTTACGATCGGAGGGAGATTTTAAAAAGAAATCAGTCAGTTCTTCTTGGCGGATCACATTAGCGCTGCCGGCTGGTATTCCGAGAGAATTCAGGGCTTCCTTGTACTCGGCGAACCCTTTCATCTCTGAACCATTCACAGTAAAGAGCTCTCTTCCGGACCTGGAAAGGCTTCGGCTGACCTGATGCTGCCCAATGTTGTCCTCAAAGATCAGCTCGACACTGGCTTCGTTTGCAGGAGACGAGATTTTTGAACCGCTGAAAAATAGGTCCATTCGGTTTCGACATCGCAGAGCATTGAGGTCGTCTTCGCCCAGTGCCCAGACTATGCCTTCCAGCGCATTACTTTTTCCCACGCCGTTACTACCTATTATCACCGAAATCTTTGGGCTGAAATTGACTTCCACCCGCTCAGAGTAAGATTTGAAACCCTGCAGAATCAGGCTACTAAGAAACATTTTGAACAGTTCCTTGTGTCTCGCTGAAACGGTCTTCGATTATCGAAAGTCATACCAGCGCCCGGTCAAACTAGAGCGCCTGCAAGATGGCGATCCTACTTTGGCCCTTTCTCGCTACATTGTGGTTGTCTCTCCCATGGAGTTGATAATATTTTTGCGCTCAATGTGACCGGGACAAAATCATCCATCGAACTTCTGCTGCCCCAATCCCATGTAGACTGCCTTACAGGTGGGGGAAACTCCCCCCTTCGAACCTTTGGGATTGCGGGCGCCCTCCGAATTTCGCAAAAAATCACCATACTCGCTTGCAGTGGCCAGGTTCCGGCCGACAATGTCCGAAGTTACGATAAAAAACAGCGGGGTATTATAAGGATCGCCCATAATCCTAGAAGCAAGTTCTTCGATCTCGGGAAACTTAACGGTCCCGGATAATGGACATGCGATATACTTCAGCCTTGCGGTAAGACTCAGAAGCACTGTCTCACCTGAGTTGACATTAGCTCCCGAGTCCACCAGTGTCTCAATGTCTCGTATTATTCCGGACATCAGCAGTGCCGGTTCGGTAAAGCCCACAGCGAACCTGCCGTCAGGCTGCTGTTTCGCCCACAAGCCTTCCTCCGGTTCGTACAGTCTGTCCTCAGGAATGGAAATGGTAGTCCCGAGGAATTCTTTGACGTAAATGGCCATGAATCTATCCTCGATCTCTCCGATGTGCGGCGGATCACACCAATTCGATTTCCTGATCAACGAACATAGAGCGAACGTCATCCTCGTTGAATTCTCGCCTGATAAAGACTACTCGGTTCATAGTTTTGTTGAGTAGTCGAGGACCGTCAAAAGGCGTAATTTCATATTTGTGTCCCACATGGCTGTAAAGATACGGTTTGCCGTCTTCGAATAAGAAACCTTTCGCGCGAACTATATCTGAGGGTAAATTATCGGCAATTGGCCGAAAATCGTCGATCTTTCCCGCAAGCCACCGGCACACAAACGAAATGAGTCGGTCAGGTGGCGTCACCTGCGCCACTTCGTCCTCCAGAATTTGATCCACCAGGTTTTCCAGTTCATCATTTGTGAGAAGTCCATTTTCTCCGGAAACTGCTTCCACTGGGGACGCTTTCAATGCTGCCTTGAACACGCCAGCGACATCGACCTGAGCATAAGTGCATTCCACGAAATAAGCACCTGGATTGTGCTTGAGGATCGTCTCTTTTACTCGCTCCGCGGTTTCCTCATCGACCTGATCCATTTTGTTGAGGATGAAATTGTCGGCAGCCTCGATTTGTTTCTCGATTGCAGTGAAAATATCGTACTGCTCCATGAAATTGGCTGTGTCTATGAGACAGAATTTTTCCAGTGACGCGTAATTTCCTTTGTACATGGGATTGAAAAGATCTCGGCCAATGTCGGTGGGATTCGCAACTCCGCTGGCCTCGACTACGAGCGCTTGAGGCCGGATCACGAACGCGATCCTATAAAGAGCCTTAATAAAATCACCTTTAACACAGGCACAAAAAATGGACCCTCTGCTTATTTCCACCATTTCCAACTCAGGATCTTCTACCAGCGCACCGTCTATGCTCTCTTCTCCGAACTCGTTCATAAGAATCAGCAGCTTCAGATCGGGAGGAGCTTCTTTGAGCATCCGGTTCAACAGCGTAGTCTTCCCGCTGCCAAGAAAGCCCGAAATCAGATACACGTGAATGCCATCCTGGTTCATTTGTCTTCTCCGTGCAGTTGCTTGATCAATTCGGACTGGATTTCATCAACTGACAGGACTTTGCCGCTGGATATAACTGTTTCATCGATAACAAGAGCGGGAGTTACGAAGACTTTCAGGCGGAAAAACTCTTCAGGATCTATGACTTTTTCTACGTCTAAGCTTTCCTTGATTGCCGGAATTCGATCAACCGCTTCCTTCGCATTCCGAAGCAGGTTATCGCACCTGGCGCATCCTGTGCCGAGAACTTTGATCTTCATCATAATCCCCCAATACGGCTGCTGCGAATCCGTTATCAAATAAGAAGAATAAGTGAGTAGCTGTGGAACGAGTCTTCAACCTTGGCCGCGAGTGTTGCCGTTCGGCCAATCTTTTTAAGTGTCTCGAACACATCAATGGAACATGCCTCTAACGTAGGCCGCTTCTCATTCGGAAACTTGCATTGTTTGGGGTAAGCGCATTCCTTGCACAGTGCGCAGGTCTCCGCGGGCAATCCGAAGGCCTTGTAATAACCCAGCAAGAAGAGCTTTCGCTCAAGTGCGACAGTCGCTTTCCATTGTTTAATCTGCACCCTGCGTTTTTCGGATGAATTCCTGTAAAAATACTTGTTGCGGTTTTGGGCCAGGAGCAAGAGGGCAAGTTCGTATTCGGATAAGAGCTCTCGAACGCTCTGGAAATCCGGAGCAGCAGGTGGACAACACCAGCTGGTGTTGTAGTTGGCACATCCGTATCTGCATTTCAGACCCACCCATCTGGCTGTGACGATTTCGCTAGTGTTGAGCAGGTGAAATTCGTGGAACCCCAACTCTTTTGCCAGAAGGTCTATTTCTTCAAGTGAATCCTGGGACAGAAGTTTCGGAACCTGCTTGCTGCGCATACGACAGATATCCTGAACCTGTATCGAGCTTTCCTTAACCGCCATCCGCTCCTCCTGTCTGTTGGGTTTTGCGAAAAGATCCTAGCTCGCAATTGTACAACAGTGGTGATGATCGACCTACGATCAAGGACTTTCCGAAGATTCCTGGAATTCGATCTTTACCGAACACGGAACATTCAAACCCAGTTCTACTTCGCAAGCTTTGATTATGGCTGACAAAACCGGGCAACCGGAATGCAGTAGGGTGTCCATGCCAATCGCCAGAATTCTGTTGCCGTTCGTGCCTTTCCCTAGTACATCTCTGAGTCCTAACGGTCCCAGTCTTTCCAACTTCTCACCCAGTTCGGACACAGTGTCACAAATGGATTCCACCGAGACTCGGATCTGACGGCGATCAGCTTTTTTCGCGGTTATTCGAGATCGAAAACCGCACGCGCCCGCATCCACGGTCACTATTGTCAAGACACCATCTCCCTGGAAGCAGCCTCAATAGCTGTAATCAATTCTTCTTCCGGCGGAATATTACATTCGAATGCCAATTTCCCTTGAATAGCTACTGACGGTAGACTTCTCGCCTTCAGCTCTCGAAAACGAACCGCTCCTTCAAGTGTGCGAAGGCTCCACTCACGATATTCGATCTTGTCCAGGACTTCCTGCGGTAAATCCTTTACCGCTGCGATCATATAGACGCACGCCTGTCACTGAACAAAATCAGTAACCAATACTTCTACTAGAGTCTTTGCATTCATTCGGGCCACACGCGGCAGAAGCGGATCGGTAAGGGCAACGCTTGCGGTCTTCGTGGCGTTGCAGTGAAAACATAAACTATTCTAGACGCAATTTCATAGTATTCCTATAAGAAACCAGTATACTTTTCTCGTAGTCCGTGTCAATCAGTTGAATTCCAGATCGAACCTGTTACTGCGTTTCCTAAGTTCGGTCACGTATTTTGACCGTTGGAGATTGCTTCGTCGCTCTGCTCCTCGCAATGACACCCCCGGGATCTGTCATCGCGAGCGAAGCGAAGCAATCTTCTCCGACAAGATACGGAATCGTACTTGCGTCATGGAGTACTAAGTCAACAGCCTTGTCCTGCCTCCTTCCCTCATTTGGTCTATCTTTGGTTCAGCACCTCCGGAGGCACTAATCCATCGAGATGAGGGAATGCATCCTTCATATGAGGAACCTGCATAGCCTCCATGAATTGCTGTTGGAAATCAGATTCGACGGTGAGCTCTATATATTCAACGTTTCGCGCAACCCAGTTTGCTTCCGCTCGTTTTTCTCTGTTGAGCAGAGCAGCCCTGGCTCCGTCGCCGGCAGCATTTCCCACCGCGTGAACCATTTCGAGGTCGCAATCAGGAAACAGTCCCATTATAAGGGCCTTGGTTTTGTCAACATGCGTGCCAAAAGCGCCCGCAATCTTTATAGTATCCACTTTTTCCAATCCCATTCGCCGCATCATCAGCTTGCAGCCCGTATAGAGGGCTCCCTTGCCAAGCTGGATTTGGCGCACGTCCTTTTGAGTTATGACTACGTCCTTGCCGATAGAAGTCTCGTTTGCCCAAGCGATCACGAATTCCGGCTGTTTGGTATCCGGATTCACGCGGTACCGATTGGATTTCTGGTTCTTGCTGAATCGGCCGCTCTTTTCTATGACTCCTGACCGATAGAGCTCCGCAAGCACATCTAAGATTCCCGAACCGCATATTCCCTTGGTTTTTATGTCCTCGGGCTTGGAATACTTCTTCCAGGCGTCTCTGCCAATTACCTTATAGTCCACTTCGTGTGTATCCGGATCGATCAGAATCCGCTCAATGGCTCCAGGAGCAGCGCGCATTCCGTAGCTCAATTGAGCCCCCTCCAGAGCAGGGCCGGTCGCGCAAGAACATGAAATCAGTTTCTTGTTGTTGCCCAAAACCAGCTCACCGTTAGTCCCTATATCGATGAGTAGCTGCATTTGATCGTGCTTGTAGGGCTCTTCCGCAATCAGAACGCCAACGTTGTCAGCACCTACAAATCCGGCCTCATTGGGCAAAATATGCACATATGCGGATTCATTGATATTTATTCCAAGGTCTCTGGCCTTGATATCCAGGCTTCGGTGAATGACTGGAGGAAACGGAGCAAGTCCTACGAACTCGGGATCCAGTTTCAGTAGAATATGATGCATCGCCGTGTTCCCAACGAGGGTCACGTCCACTATATCAGCGGGGCTGATGCAAGGATACTTGCTCAAATCTTCCTCGGCCTGTTCTTCGTCACCTTTCACGACATCGGGGATTTCGACAGGTTCGGATGACGCATCTACGTCTTCCTCTTTTTCTTCTTCCGCTTCTTCGGGGGGTATGTGCTTTCGCAACCCTGGGTGACGAGCTTATTCAGTCCCTCGATGAGGTCATTACTCATAGTTTCAAGGCCGCCTGGGTTCATCATATGATAAGTGATGCGGGCCATGACGTCTTCACCATACTTGCACTGCGGGTTCATCATGGATGTGGTGGTAATTACCTCCATGGTCCGCAGGTTGCAAAGGTATGCGGCTACAGTGGTCGTCCCGACATCGATGGCAATACCGTAATAGTCTTGGACCTTACCGGGGAGGACCCTGACAATTTCCTTGTCCATCCACACATCTACTGTGACGCACCAGTTTCCTTCCCTCTGGCGTCCCGGGAGCTTCCTCAGAGTGCGTAAGTCGACATTTAGGTCCTTCAGCCCGTAATTCCTCTCGAGTTCTCTGCATATCCGTTCAAAGTCTCCGGTAGGCTCCTCGAATGTAGGTGGTACGACTTCCACAGAATATTGCTTGACAGCTGGATTCCAATCGATGTGGATATCTCTAGCAGCTTTGCTGACCACCTGTTTGCCTGCCCTGGCCTCTTCCGGCACGAAGACCAGCACGTCTCCTTGAACTTTTGCGACACAAGCAAGGCGATAACCTTCCTCCTTCTGAGCAGGAGCAAAAAATTTATCTTCCTCTTCCTGCCATTCGCTCACGTTATTTCGGCTTGATTGTATGCCGAACTTCTCGAAAAAACCCTCTTCGATCCTGATCTTACACTTCCCGCAAACCTTCTTCTCTCCGCAAAGAGCCTCGATGTCCACGCCCAACTGCCGGGAGGCTTCAATAAGATTGGTGTCTTCTTCAATCAGTCCCCGCCGCGCCGAGGGTTGGAAGATAACCATGTGTTTCTTTTTTTCCATACCGCGATCCTCATTGTTTTATTGGCTTATTCCTTTGTGCTCGTGGCGGGTTGTTGCCACTGCCATCCGATGCAAGGTTGAGTAACTGAATGATTACAATTCTGGCTTTCACACATCCATAGTCTGCAGATATCTCGCTGCATTCTGGGCTGCCACTGCGCCGTCGGCCGCCGCAGTCACGATCTGGCGCAGGGGGGTCTCTCGAACGTCTCCTGCGGCAAAAATTCCAGGGATTGAGGTCTGTAGTGAGCTATCCGTGACAATAGAACCATCCGCATTGAGAGCGAGAGCACCGCCTAGAAATCCCGTGGCCGGTGACTGTCCAACTCCCACGAAGACGGCCTCGGTAGGGAATGTTTCGGATTCTCCCGTGCTCCGATTTTCCAAAAGAAGGCCGGTCGTGGCCTCGTTTCCCAAAATGGCTTTGACACTCATATTCACCAGCACCCGTATTCGTTCGTCGCCCAGGATTTTTTTCGTCAATGCTGGATTGGCCCGCAGCCGATCTCCTCGGGTAATGATGGTTACTGATTCCGCATGGGGCAGCAGGGCCAAAGAAGTGTGCACAGCAGAATCGCCGCCGCCCACTACGACCGCTCGGCTATCGGACATGGTCCTGAGAAGGGGTGCATCACAGGTCGCACAGTAAAAGACGCCGCTGCCAGAAAACTCTGATTCTCCAGGAACATTCATGAGTCTGGGCCTTGCCCCGGTCGCGACCACAACAGTGCGCGCCTGATAAGTGCCAGATTCTGTTGATACTCTCTTAATGGTACCTGAAAACTCCACAGCCTCGACGGACTCGTATATGGGCATGGACCCTGTTTCATCAGCCACTTGTCGCAACCACCGGGTCATGAGTTCCGCTCCGGTCACCCCCCCTGGGAATCCGGGAAAGTTCTCCACTTTGTGATGCAGCGTCACTTGACCGCCTGGCGTGTCTCCTCCCAATATCAAGACTTCAAGCCCTGAACGGTGCGCGTACAAGCCTGCTGTCAAGCCGGCAGGTCCGGAGCCGAGCACCAGGAGGTCACATTCCGCAGAGTTCATGATCGAGTCCTTAGGTGAACGAGTGCCCCATCCGAATTTCGGCACAGTGCATCCTGCCATGAATCCGTTCAAGAGCAGGTAGCCTTCGAGCAGAATCGCCCCAAATTAGAGCTCTGCCGAGTTTTCGACCTTGATGATACGAAAACCAAGCCTCACCGTTAGCGGCTCACCAACCCATTCCAGCCACTGAACGAAAAATGCGCAAACCCGCCAAGGCGAAAAGCCCAAATGTATGACTCAAGTATAGTAGTGACTAAGTAGGTACGCCTGCCTGGTCTAACTTACGCAGTTGGCTTATCATTTTGATAGCCTCCTGCACCGCGTTACCGGCGCTTTCGGCGTAGCCGTCCGCTCCGAACAGCTTTGCTACGTCTCTTGTGACCGGAGCGCCCCCGAGCATGATGGCAACGTCAGGGTTCTTTTCTTTGATCATCTTGATGACTTTTTTCATGCCCATCATGGTCGTGGTCATCATCGCGGATAGGGCCACGATTTCCGCGTCTGTTCTCAACTGCTCTTCCGCGAATTTCTCCAAAGGCACGTCCCGCCCGAGGTCGTGAACGGTAAAACCTCCCACGTCGAACATCATCTTGATGAGGTTCTTACCGATGTCATGAACGTCACCTTGAACTGTACCTATGACAACTTGACCGCGATTTCCGGCCCCGCCACGCTTGAGATGGGGTTTCAATATATCCAGACCGGCATATAGGGCGTCTGCGCACATCAATATTTCAGGCACGAAATACTCTTGCCGATCGTACAGGTCACCGACGATCTCCATGCCGGCAGCGAGGCCATTCATGATAGCGTCGTAGGCGTCAAGCCCTTCTTCCAGTGCAGCGTTGGACGCATCTTTAACTTGATCTTCCCGATATTCGACCACCCCCTCGGAAAGACTCTTCAAAATATCCGCGCGTCTTTCTTCCGATGCCATTCTTTTTCCTCCTATATCCTTCCGACAGCAGGTGATGATTTCTTGCCGTATGCCCTAATAGTGTTTACCCAAGCCTCGACATTTTCCGGCTTGACTTCAGGCCATATGTCGCATCCGGGCCAAACCGCATCAACTCCCGCATCTATGCACGCTTTGATGATGTCGGGAACCTGTTCGGCT
This sequence comes from uncultured delta proteobacterium, assembly GCA_963700305.1. Lineage (GTDB taxonomy): Bacteria > Desulfobacterota > Desulfomonilia > Desulfomonilales > Desulfomonilaceae > Desulfomonile. The sequence goes on along the minus strand of CAVOXB010000011.1, from coordinate 449,223 downwards.
TCTTTTTGACACAATGTGTCCCAGGGATCAAAATTACCTAACAGAATGACATCATCGCCTATTTTCTTTCGAGTTTCTGCGAGATTGTTTTTCTGATCGAAACTCAGAGCATCGGCCCCGCAATCGTTCATGAGATCCACGATCAAGTCCGTGCCGCCACAAATGTGGAGGACCTTGGGAGACTTGAGCTCGGAGAAGATCCTCTTCAGATATGGCTGAATGAGCTGCTTCCACATGCGAGGGGACAAAAGATCCGTGCCGGAGCCCATTTCTCTGATGTTCATATAGTCCACACCGAGAGCTTGATAGCGTTTTGCCACATCGATGACTGCATCGGTCATCTTGTCCATGAATGCTTCGACCCTCGCCCGCTCTCTTGCAGCCCCTTTCAACAGGAGGTCCAGCTCGATGACCTGACCGCCAAGTGTAAAAGGCCCGAGCACCCACGCTCCTACCGCATACTTTCCATCGGCCTCGTTCAGCAGAATCTTGAAAGCCTCTTCGACTAACGGCATGCGGGCCTTCTCGATCCATCCGTCCTCGAGTTTGACGTCGTCCAGCGATTTCCATTTATCCGGAACTGTCGGATAGAGAACACCCTCGGCGTTTTCGTACACCGTGACCCCGCGACCCATAGCTTCAGCCATGGTGCACATGTCATAAGGCACGATTACCGAGTCAAACCCGAAAAGATCCGAGCTGGTCATGGCCGAACGAGCCAAATAATCAGCCGATCCGTGGACTTGGGCGAAGCGGATTCCCATCTTGTTGATGGCCTGAACGGTAACCAATCCCATACCGCTGAAAACTGGCATCATATCTACGGGTTCACGCTTGAAGAACTTCTGAACCCGTTCCTCGCGGTCATTGCTGCCATTACGGATTCCTCTCTTTCAATTGGACTCCCCCACTCGGAACGGAAGAGTGGGGCGATTATGACGCTCTCTCTTTGGGTCACATCGCTTTGAGCTGTTCCACGAAATCCGGGAATAACTTTCTCAATGGATGCGTCTCCAGTTGAGGGAGCTTCTTAGTTTCGCAATAAACCATGGTAGCGAGGAACGCATCTGCCATTGCCACCGCCGGGAAGATTCTGTCAGAGCCTGCCATTGGCCCAGAGAAAATCACATCGTGGAACATTGTGGCAGACAGGGCCTCCAGAGCTGCATCTGCGCCTGCCCAGCCCTTCTGACCCCACATTTCTCGCGCGGCCTTCCACATGTACGACCCGTTGGAAGGAGCGCTCGCACAAGGGAAACCCCATTTTTCCTTGATCATTTTGTTCGCCATGGAGCACATTGCAGTCGCCGGTCCGTTCATGACCGAAGTGTCTACAAAAATGCTTTCCAACTTTGCCCCGACTTTGTCAATCGCGTCCAGGAGCCTCTGAGTCCCGGTAATTCTTCCCGAAGGCATCTGATCCGCGGGATCAAAGGACACGAGCAGCACGTGCTTCACTCCGATATCAGCTATTTCCTTGATCTCCGTTTCGAGGTCCTTTTCCCATACTGTTATGCTGTTATAGAACATGCGGTCCAGGAGGCCCTTGTCAGCGCAGTACTTGGCGCCCTCGAGCTTTGGTTTCATCACCCATGCGTCGATGCAAAACGGGGCACAGGTGACGCTGGTCACGAAATCGATGTACGTCTTGAACTCTTCCCCTTTGGTCGCAACGATGTCTGCCATGTATGGAATGCCTGTCTCCACCCACAACTTGTCGCAGGTTTTTAGCAGTTCCGAGGCACGATCTTCGTCAAACCCTTCTTTGCGTTTTCCTTCAAAGACCTTGTCGCCCTTCTGGAAAATCGAAGGAACGATCACCGTCGGATATTCGCCGGGTTGTCCTCCGAACTTTACGCCACCGATTTCACACACTTTTTGCTCATTACTGAATTGGAACATAGGTCCCCCTCGCGATCCACGCCCCGCTTCGGACGGCAATCGTTGTTTAGCAGGTGAGGCGCAAGCCATTTGGCCTCACCTATGTGCAGTCATGAATCACTCTTGCCGACGAGTGTGCAACCCGGATTCAGCTCGAGCCAAGTTGGCTTCAAGATTGTCAAAATCAAAACCTTTGTCTCGCAGCATCCTGATCTTCGTAGCCACCTCGGGCGATGGGGCACGTTCGGCCATTGCATCTATAAGCTCTTCATATTGGGGAATAATTGATTCGAAGAGCAAATCACCCTGAATAGCGATTGTCGGAAGCACCTTGCCTTTCATTTCTATGAATTTGGCAATTCCTTCCTTGTTCTTGATCGACCATTCCTTGTACTCGATGATCTCCTGGATTTCCATGGGGAGAGCGGCTATGGATTCCATCATGTAGCCGCAGGCAGCGCATTGCACGCTGTCAAGGGTGAGCACATCGATTTGAAGTTTAGCCATAGGCTCACCTCCTTATTTCTTGGTCATGTGATGGGGGAATTTAGCGTAATAAGTGTTGTACCACTCAACCGCCTCGATTGCTTGATCCATGTGTTCCAACGGAACATCGTAGGGCATGTCTCAGCCTGGGGCGAATACAAACCCCGTAGAGCCGCCCGCGGCCAACGACACGATCGCATCTTCCCTCGGGGAGAGTAATCCCAGTGATAGAGCCAACGTGAGCTTAAGATTGCCTCCGAATCCGACGCCGTGTTTCATGGCCACATCGCGCACGTACGTAAGATTCAACTGCTCGTCAATGGCAAAACCGTCAGTGCCGACCGTGGCAACTTCTTCCAGCACCTTGGTGGCGTCCCCACAAATGAAGAAGCTCGAAACCTTACCTGACTTCTTGACGGCCTCAATGGCAGGCTGGGTTGCCGGTGTCACAAATTCCCGGAACGTCTCTGGTTTGATCTGAGAGGCGACAGGATCGGTAATGGCAACTACATCGCATCCGATCTCTTCCGCGTAAATTCGAGCGGCCTCTGCTGCCACCAGTCCGCAGAATTCAATAATCTCTTTGGCAAGGGCCTTGTTTTTGTATACGTCAGTGAAAATTCGGACACCTCGTAAATGGCTGGCCAGAGTGAGTGGACCACAAAGAATGCCATAAAGGGCAACATCCGGTAGCGCTGCTCGCACTTTTTTACCGGCTTCTATGATTACAGGCCAGCGGCCGTCCTTCGGGCCGGGCACTTTCAGACCAGATTCAGCCAAAGACTTCTTGTCCAGTGGATGCCCAGTGATTGAGGGTGGATTGTCCGGCCACCATTTGTGGTCGCAACCCATAGAGATGGCTTCTACCGTCAAATCAAACAGTAGAGGTATGCCGTCGGCTTTGTACCTCTCGGAGGCAAAAATAACCCCTTTGGCTATGAGCTCGGGATCTTGTAGAAACTTGTCGGCGGGTTCGCCGATGAGGAAAGCGCTGTGAACCCCTGAGTATGGAACCCAAGGTACTTTCTGAGTGGGCAGGCCTTTGACAGCATCAATGACGTCCTGTTTACCCATAGTGTTCTCCTCGAAATTAGGCTTCAGAGTGAATGGTTCTCGGACTAACATCCCAACCATGCGGCTGCTGGGATTCCTGACCCGGCCTCCCTCCGGGAGTCTTACTTCGGTTCGCAGCCTGTGGTCGGCAACAATATAAGCATGATCAAGGTACTGTCGTCGAAATGGCTAATTGCGTTTATTGGGGGAAAACAATGGAATAATCAGTAACTATTTATGGCGAGTCTATTTGGTTGTGTTGTCCGTGTCAAGGTCTACTATTAGTCTATTATAGTCTATTATGTCCCGCGGCGCAGCTCAAGGTCGGCACAATGACCCAACAACGTCTATCCATTAGATGTAATGAGCTCATTTTAGCGTAATCACCAAGACATAGGAATCGTGAACAATAACAGCAAAAATTCACCCCTGTGACTTTCGGGCCGTCTCGAGCTAAAACACAAGATACGAAAATCTAATTTTTTTGAAAAAAAAGCGCCCAATCTCCAGTCACCGCGCATTACAGTTTGGCCAATACTCCTTTATCCTTGGAAGAGAAGAATGGGTTCGGGAATTTCACCGGAAGACTCTTGGACAAAGGTACAGCAGTTTTTGAGGCTATCATGGAATCAGCAGGACCAATGACCGAAACCCTGACTGGCGCGGTGCCGCACTGAACCATGCCAATATCGCGAGCCGCGGCAAGAGAAAGGTCTATCACTCGGTCATTCACAAAAGGACCCCTATCATTTACCCGAACAATGATTTCCTTATCGTTGTTAAGATTTGTCACCTTCACCAGGGTGTTCAAAGGAAATACGCTGTGTGCCGCTGTCATGGCATGCATATCGTAAGTTTCTCCAGAAGAGGTTTTCTTTCCGTGAAATCCGGGCCCATACCACGACGCTATCCCCTTTTGGCTAAATCCAGGCGACACCTCTTTCATGGGATAATAGATTTTACCGAAAACTGTGTACGATTTTTGTGAATCTTGCTTAATGGTTGCCGTTTTGGCGCCGCAGCCGCATAACAGCATAACAATAATCAATATTACAAATCGTTGTAATGATTTATTCATGTCAAATAGCCTAAAACTAGGCAAATCTCTATAATTGATCCGCTTATATCATAAAGTACTGGAAGATGTCAATCTGTCAGAACTGTTCCCTTTACACTGGGCACCCGAAACAGACTCCTTGACGCGATGCCGAAATACAGTGTAATCTCAACTACTGACGAATTTTTACACGAGGTTCGTGTGCGACACCATTTCATTAGTGGAGCGGAATCTATGCGGAAAAAAGTCTCCGGAGCGATTGCATTGATATTGTTGCTCGTTTCCCTTACCGGTTGCGATCCGGAAGCCCTCATAAAGAGCAAGGTTCCCGAACCCGTGCAAAACCTCTTGACGTTCGAGGGGGCCCAGTCCAAGGGCAAGGTCCAGCTTGAGCCCTCCGTACTTGAGATAGTCTCACCGAAAAGAGACACACCTTACATATCGAATGAGGAGACAATATTCGAGGCTAGACTTAAGCCTGTCGGAGACAAGCCCTTAGAAAATGCTGAGATCTCCTGGGTTCTCTTTCCTGAAGGGAAGGATCAGATCCCGCTGGGTAGGGGACTTAAAGTGAAACGGAAATTGGACGTTGGCAAGTACAGGGCGGAAGCTACTTTGACAGTTAAGGATCAGAAAGTCAGCAAGAGCGTAATTTTCCGTGAGGCTTTGATTGTCACCGGCAAGGTCATTACCACCGAAGGTGCGCCGCTTTCGGAAGTGCAGTTGGAACTTTGGGATCAGCATGACAACGTTGTTTCAAAAGCTCAATCCAACAACGACGGGAAATTCGCCGTGGAATTTCCATCTGAAGGTTCGTTCAGGTTGACAGCTTCAAGAAAAGAATACAGTTTTCTCCCGCTTGAAATGGCGGTCAGTTACGCACCGGACGCTAAATTGGAGTTCACGGGAAGCAAAGCTGAGATCTCGGATATTCTTATCACTGAGTCAGAGCAGAGTAGCACGCCTGTGCTGCACTTTTGCCCTAAACAGGAAGTCTTCCTCAAAGCGAAGATCAAGTCTGAAAGTAAACCCAAAAAAATAGAGGCCCAACTAGTACATCAGGAAAAAGAGGCCGAGCGCGTGCATTCGTTCGAGAACCTTGGGGATGGAACAGAATCCCCCTCTGGCACACAAAAACTGAGAGTCCCGATTTTCTTTGGCCCCGCTGCGCCTCACTACAGGCTCAGGGTAAATGTGGTAGATGAAAAGGGCAACAAGTTCTCTGCAAACTCACGAGACCTCTACAGGATGGATATGATTGAATGTTTCAAGAACAAAATGGCCGAGGCCACTGCTGCCCACCACAAGCGAAATTTCGCGGAAGCGGCCAAGAGCTATTCCCTGATGGAGGAATATCACAGGATCGTTGCTGACCCTGCACCTTTTGCAGCAACCATGCAGAAGGTCTTTTTCAATAGAGGCGTATCCGATCTATCAGTGGCTCTTGCCATGGATCCTCAGGACAGCCGCAGATCTGCTCTCTTGAGCAAAGCAGTACAGGATTTCAATTCGGCCCTCAAGATCCGTAAGACTGATGTGGATGCGCTGTTCTTTCGAGGCGTCATAAGCCATCTTTCCAAGAGCTATGACGCGGCGGTCCAGGATTACGGCGACGTTTTTCAATCTGATCCTCATATTCCAGGATTGTTGAAACTCAGGGCGATGGCATATGTAGGCACCGGGATCAGGAAAAATCTTTTGCTCGCCATCTACGATTTCAACGATGCCCTGAAATCAGATCCTTCCAATAAGGCCTTAAGAAAAAGCCGAGCCGAGACTCTGAAGGCATACGCCGGTAGCTCGAAACAAAAAGATGATTCAGCTGTGGACACGTCGCAGATCGCGTTTCCGAACATTGTGGAAGGCTTGGATCTCGATAAAATCCATCGATAAACGTTTCGTCAATCGGCGAGATTGTGATTCACGCGAATTTGCTCCTGAATCATTTCGATTGCGGTAGCGTCATTTGTGAAAAAAGTTGCCCCTCGAATCGGGGAGCCTATAAGAGAGTTCTCGTCGATTCTTCCTCGTCTGAATGCGAACTGGTAGCAAATCATGCTCGGATGTTTGGAATCCATTCGTTTCCGTCCGCAAATCACTTTGTGGTTCCTAGCCATGGGGCTGCTGACCGGTTGTTTTTCGGCGCGAGGAATCACTGAAATACAGTCTCGTCCTTATGCAGTGGTTTACGAGGACGATTCAACGACCCGTTTGTCCAATCCCGACGATAGTGTTTTCATCGAAGCCCGTAGGGCAAAACTGCCTCGGCCTCTAGAGAATTTGGCAGTCCATTATTCAGCCTTGTTCCCAGGCGGAGAAACTGTACGGCCTGGAGACACAGAAGAGTATACAAAAGTCGATGGCAAAAATGCATATAAGGTCGTGTTTAAAACCAGTTATATCCAAAAGCGAACGCGCGTGGATCCAGCAAAAACCGATGAATCCCCGCCCCCAGGATGGACTAAGGTCACAATGGAAGATCCTGATACCGGCAAGCAGATCCCTGTGCTTTACGGGCCCTCCATACCAAAGCAGAAAACGCTTTATCTTGTAGAAGGCCCCTCATACGTATATTATATTTTTATGAGAGCCGAAGGAGATGCCATAGATTCGGCTCAAAAGAAATTCGAAAACTTCGTGCAAAAAGAGATCAAATACAAGTAGATCGGACTGAGAGGACAATGTGAGATATATTGGAGCCGTCTATCGCCCGCCCAGCGAAGCGCAGAGCCTGATAATTCAGGCAACATTGGGTTGCAATCACAATAAATGCACATTTTGCGGTAGCTACCGCGACAAACGCTTCGAAATCAGGAGTCTCGAAGACATAAAAGCAGATCTAGCCGAAGCTCGGTACATGGGTCCTGTGGACCGGGTATTCCTTGCTGATGGCGATGCCTTATGTATTCCGCAAAAACGGCTCGTAGACATTTTGCAGGCAGTAAATGAAGCCTTGCCCTCTGTGGAGAGGATAGGCATCTACGCAAATGCAAAGAATATCCTGAAGAAATCTGTAGAGGATCTTAAAGCCCTTCGATCCCTGAAGTTGGGAATTCTCTACTTGGGCGTGGAGACAGGAGACCCGGATCTTTTGGAGAAAATATGCAAAGGAGCCACCTACGACCAATTGGTAGAAGCAGCTCACAGGGTCAAAGAATCTGGAATCACACTTTCCGTAACTGTGCTTTTGGGCATTGGAGGTATAGAAGGCAGCGAAAAACACGCTAGAGGAACCGCCAAAATCCTTAGTGACATGGACCCGGACTATGTGGGTGCATTAAGCGTAATCGTGGTCCCAGGGACGCCTTTGAACGAGGAATACGTCAAAGGAGAATTCCAGGTTCCGGAGCCTTTCACTCTGATCAATGAATTGAGGATCATGATCGCCGAGTCTTCTTTCAGCAATTGTGTGTTCAGATCCAATCATGCCTCGAATTATTTGCCTGTAAAGGCCACCTTGCCTCGAGACAAAAACCGGATAATAGAGGCGATCGACAGGGTGCTCCAGAACAGGGATCAGCGGAGTCTGAGACCGGAGTTTATGCGGGCCCTTTGATTTTGGGAAGAACTGAACAAAATCTTTTCTTGAGAGCAGGAAGTAATTCTCGCTGTCATGCTTAACCGGCCGCGATTTACATTGCCGACTCTTTGGAATAAATAGCCTCGTGCCGGTTAAATCCAATTTGTAAGGATGGGGGATGCCGAGTGAACACTTTTTTGGGAATTGATTGCGGATCGGTGAGTCTCAACCTGGTTCTGCTCGGGGAAGGATCCGAGCCGGTTTCCGTCTATCTCAGAACTCGAGGACGTCCCCTCAGGACTTTTATCCAGGGGATTGAGCAACTCATGTCCGCCTGCCATGGAAACATTGAGTTGAGTTCCGCTCTGGTAACCGGAAGTGCTCGTGATTATCTGGCGGAGGCTCTGGACATCCCGGCAATCAACGAGATTACAGCTCATGCGACTGGTACGCACAAAATAAATCCTCACGTTCGAACAATAGTCGAGATCGGTGGCCAGGACTCCAAATTCATAAAGATCGAAGCCGCAGAAAATGGAATTACACCTCGGATTAAAGCTTTTCGCATGAACGAAATCTGTGCTGCCGGAACAGGGGCCTTCCTGGACGAGCAAGCTCAACGGCTGGGTATTAAGATAGAGTCATTCGGAGAGATCGCTCTGGAAAGCAGCAAGCCTGCGCCCATTGCGGGCCGCTGCGCGGTTTTCGCCAAAACGGACATGATTCATCAAGCCCAGGAAGGGACTCCGCTGCCCGACATTCTTCTGGGGCTGGCATTTTCTCTGGTTCGCAATTACGTGGCGACTCTGATCAAAGGGGACTCTCTGGAGCCTCTGGTGTCGCTGCAAGGGGGCGTGATGAGCAATCAGGCGGTGGTCCACGCATTTAAGGCATCGCTGGGACTCGCAGCTGATCAGGTTATAATCCCTCCATATTACACCGTTCTTGGCGCACTTGGTTGCGCGACTCTTGCAGCTCAACAGGAAACTGAACCAGGATTGTCTCTTACGGCGTTTAAGGAGATCGCCGAAAAGAATAGTGGCACAGCCACAACCGGTTATTTCTTGCCGGCGCTGAGCAGTCATCTCAATGTGGAAGCTCCAGTCACCGATATTCCAGGTGATGCGCAACCACACCGCCCCATTATGTTGGGACTGGACATTGGATCGGTTTCAGTAAAGGGCGTTCTGATCGACGCCCAAGCCCGTATAATTAGCGAAGATTATCGTTTGTCAAACTCGAGAAGCCTTCACGCGGCAAAAGAGGTAGTGGAGGCATTGACCTCAGGGGACCTGATTCCAGACCACGTTGCAGTTACAGGTAGCGGACGATATTTGGTCGGTAAACTACTGGATGCGGACCTGATAGTAAACGAGATCACTGCCCAGGCCGCGGCTGCCATGAATTTCGACCCGAAGACGGATACTGTAGTGGAAATAGGGGGTCAAGATTCCAAGTGGATATCTTTCGAGGATGGCCATGTTAAAGATTTCGAAATGAATCGCGTTTGCGCTGCTGGCACAGGGAGCTTTCTGATGGCACAGGCGGAGAAGCTGGGCCTGACCATGGGTAAAGAGTTTTCGGATTCGGCATTTGCATCCCCTCGACCTGCTGACCTGGGAAACCGCTGCACTGTCTTCATGGAATCCGACCTGATTCATCACCAGAATAATGGAGCGTCGACGGATGATCTAGCTGCCGGTGTGTGCGTAAGCATAGTTAAGAACTATCTTGAAAAAGTCGCAAACAACAGGTCTCTGGGAAAAAGAGTGTTATTTCTGGGCGGAGTAGCCTCTACACCTGCAATTCGAGCGGCATTCGAGCAATGCACAGGGAGGGAATTTCGTGTTCCACCGTTTTATAGGGTTTCCGGAGCATTCGGTGCCGCATTGAAAGCCCTGGAGCATGTGAGGAGAGAAGCAATCCCCCTGCGGTCGGAAGATTCCCTTCGCCTGGATACGTCTGATCTCCGACAAGACCAATTCTCATGTAAAAGCTGTCCCAACAATTGCCGTGTCAACAAGTACGTTCTCCGCGGCCGAACGGTTTTCCACGGGGGGCTTTGTGATCGGTGGGAAATGGAACAAGGCCTTTCTGCCGGGTCTGGTGATTCGGAATTGTTCAATTTGAGGGCCAGGCTTCTGGAGCAGTTGTCGGAGTCCGGTGATCCTGGCCGCGAAACCTGGTTTATGGTCAGATCACCCCAATTTTATGAATGGTTCCCCTTCTGGAAGGCCTTTTGCGAGCACCTTGGGATCAATCTCAAGACATCCGGTCGAGGTTCCAGAACACAATTTGAGGCGGGTTCGCGTTTTCTGCCTGTGGAGACGTGCCTGCCCATGAAGGCAATGGCAGGTCAGATAAAAGACCTGGTGGATTCCGGCGTTCGCACCTTGTTCCATCCGGTTATTTTGATCGAGCGATTTGAGCGAAGCGAACGGCGCCCTGTTGACCATTGCCCTTTTATCCAGGCGTCATCGCAATTTTTCAAAGGAATGTTCGAACTCGATTGGAAGGAATTGCTGGTCCAGGCTGAGACAGACCCTGACTCTTTTCGAAACGAGCATATAGGGTTCGCTCGTAACCTCGGTTTTTCGTCAAATGACGCCCAAGCTGCATTTGAAGCAGCCATGGATGGCCACCATTCTTTCGTGGCCGGACTTCAGAAAGAGTGTCGGGGTTTTCTCGATGATCTCGGACCCGATGAAAAGGCAATTGTTGTTTTAGGCAAACCGTATCACCTTGCAGATCCATTCCTGAACATGAATTTCGGAGCTCTGCTGAAGCGCCAGGGTATCAAGGCAATTCCGGGCGACATTTTCCCTGTTGACACCGTCAGCAGCACTAGGCTTATCTCATGGAAATATCAGTGGCAATTGGTGCGAACTGCCGCGGAATTGGCGTCTGATCCCAGGCTATTTCCGGTCCTGATAACCTTTTTCGGATGCGGTCCTGATTCTTTCACACTCAGACACATAAATGAAGCCCTGCGCGGAAAGCCGCTGCTCGTGCTTGAGATGGACGAGCACTCTTCACGCGCCGGTGTCGTCACGAGGATAGAAGCCTTTCTGGACCGTGTACGCGGGGCTTCCAGGAATTCGCAGAGTGCACGGTTCATCAAAGCGAACGAGCTTGAGAAACAGTCGGCTCGAACTTCAAAACGACAAGAAAAGGCTGAGGTAATTTACATCCCGAATCTCGGCGACCACTCCTATGGATTCGCGGCGGCTGCAAGATCAGTTGGAATAGAAGCGGAGGTTCTTGTTCCTCCGGACGCAGAGTCAGAACGTCTCGGCAGGCCGTACATGGTTGGCGGTGAGTGTCATCCGTACGTATTGGCCCTTGGAGACTATATTAAGATTGCCTCCAGTCTTCCACCGAACCGGGCTTCCAAATCGACATTTTACATCCTGGGGATGGATGTCTGCAGAGTTGGCCAGTTCCCTGTCTACATCGAGAGAGTACGGCGGCAACTCGGGCTTGAGATGAGAGTCATCGAAAACCTTCCTGATACGCTGAAATCCTTTGGTGTTTCTGAGATAGGCCGACAAAGAGCGCTCCTACGGCTATGGGAGGGTTTGAATGCTTATGACGTATTGCTTCAGGCTTTCCTGCAGATTCGTCCAACTGCGCAAGATCAGGAGCTTTCGAATCAGTTGTACATTCAAGCCAGAGACCATCTATATCTTGCCCTTTGCGAGGGTCGTATTAAGCAAGGAGTTGAGGAAGCCCTTCATATTCTCCAGGAGGTCCCGACGAGTGAGACGGACCCCAAACCGGTCATTGCAGTAACAGGCGATTACTATACGCGTGTCGTGCCCTACGCCAACAACGATGTTTATCGTGAGATCGAGAGTTTGGGAGGCGTGTTGTGGTCTCCGCCTACCTTCTCGGACAGTTTTAAAATGGGGGTCCTGAGAAACTTGATCTGGGGGCTTCTCAACTGCAGATCCCAAGATATCGCTCGTCATGGATTGTTCTATGCTGCGATGAGTATGCTGGAATTTCGCATAAAAAGCGCCAAATCAGTGAGGAGACTATTGCCCGGGCCTATGGACATCAGCGGTTTTGACCTGTGGAGAAAGGTTGCTCCCCATGCTGATATCAAATTGCCTTCGGGGATTACCGCGCCTATCAGCACGGCACTGAAATACGTAGATTTCGGTGCTGATGGTGTCTTGAATCTCATGACGCTCAACTGTTCTTTTGGTACGGTGGTTACAGCTGCACTGCTGAGAGTGCTCAAGGAGAAAAATCGCGTACCCATGCTAACCCTGGTTTACGACGGCCTCAAGAAAACCAACGAGAAAACCCGCCTGGAAGCTTTTATGGAACAGGTTTGGGACCATTTCAGAACCGCTGGTTCCAAAAAACAAAGCAGAATCTCGGAAAACACTTCAGGATATCTCTTGACGCGACTTGCCACACGCTTCAATATGCGGTAATCTCTCTGCGGTGAATTATTCTCCTCCGCTCTGAGGTTAGCGACAAAGTATTCTTCAGCCCATTGCCGAAGAATACCGGTCCGACAAGTGAAATAGACCCTCCAAAATATTCGAATAATGTGTAAATTAGGGCTTCCTGACGAAAGGAGTTTCAATCGATGCGAGTGATAACTGTCTGTGTGGGGAGTGCCTGTCACCTGAAAGGCTCCCACCAGATCATAGATTATTTTAAGGACGCGATAAAAGATTCGCATCTGGATGGAGAAGTGGAACTCAAGGGCACCTTCTGCATGGACAAGTGCACCGAAGGGGTAAATATCCTGATAGACGAAGAATTGTTCCACGCCAGCTCCGTTGATGATGCGCAGAATATCTTTCACACGGAGATAATCCAAAAGCGCAAATAAAGGGTGACTCTATGGATTCCGTAACGTCAAAACGAGTACCTTGGAGGAGTTGGAGCGACTTCACCGGCTGGGCTCAAGACTTTTCCTTGAAAAAGAAAGTGCTGGGAGGATTTCTCGGCGTGGTGGTGCTCGTGGGCTTGATGACAAGCCTCATCGGCACAAGGTTGGCCAAAGAGACGATTATGGAGCGCGCCAGAATTCGATTGTTCAGCGATCTGGCCACTGCAGGATTCATTTTAAAGAATTCTCAGGAGAACCTTGAGCTCAAAGTGCGGCTGATCTCGGGATCCGACAAAGTACGGGAACTCTTCGAAAAAGGAGACATGAAAGGTGTTCAGGAGCGTCTGGCGATGGTCGCGATTGAAAATGATTTCGACTTTCTCTCCATTGCGGATGAGAAAGGAAATGTCGTGGCCAGGGCCTTTGTCCAGGAAGACAAAACCATCAATATCAAGGACGATTCTCTGATCGCTGCTGCAATAGGAGGCATGGAATCTTCGGGAGTCAAACTGGTATCCTCCCAAAGGCTGGCAGCAGAGAATCCTGCCCTGATTCAGAAACTTGGTGCGGACACCAAAACGGGGATGGTCATAGAAGCTGCTCATCCCCTGCTGATTGGGGGAAAAAACGCAGCTACTTTATATGGCGGGATACTTCTCAATAATAATACTCTGATAGCTGACCGTATCTCGCACAGGCTTTTCCGCGGAGAAGTATATGACGCCAAAGAAGTTGGGTACGTCAGCATTTATCAGGGTGATCGCACGATCAGCACCACTTTGAAGAGCAAAGACGGTCTTCCTTCACTGGGAACCCAGGCTGACCAGCAGATCCGTGAAAAAGTGTTGGATAAGGGGCTATCAGAAATCACCGAGGAATCCCAGATAGGGGCCAAGTATCTGTGTGCTGCGGAGGCTGTAAGAGACTGGGAAGGAAAAATCGTTGGCGCGATTCAGGTTGCCACCCTTGAGCAGCCCATAACGATTGTAATTGATCAACTGATTGCGACATTTCTCGCTGTCGGTTTTGTCGGGGTCCTCCTCATGGCCGCGATTTCATATTACCTGGTGCAATGGATAAACCGTCCGCTGGAGCAGATGCTTAATGCTGCCAGAGGGGCGGCTGAAGGGGACTTGAGCCAAAAGGTCCCGGTTATTGCCAGAGACGAGATAGGTGAACTGGCTGCTACGTTCAATCTCATGATCCGAAACTTGGCGGAGTCCAGAAGCAAGCTTGAAGAATGGGGAAAACAGTTGGCCACCAAGGTCGCGGAGCAGACCGGTGAACTCAATCAGGCCAGGGAGCAAGTGGCTCGAGTGAAAAAGCTGGCGTCCCTGGAGAAGATGGCCGACGGCATGTCCCACATTATGCAGCATATTTCTGATCCTCTTTTGATATTTCCTACTTCTGAAGATGAATCAGGAGCGTCCAGCCGAATAATGGTGTTGGACACCGATGAGAAGGTGCTGGAAATTTCTCAGCGAATTTTCGAAAGTGAAGGGTTTGAGGTAAAGACCACTCGTTCGGTTAATGAGGCCTTGGATGCTCTTGAAGAACAATTTTTTGATGTGGTGGTAGCGGACATCGACATGCCGGAAATGGGCGGTCAGGAATTACTGAAAGAAATAAAATATCGTCAGCCTGAAGTGCTGGTGATAATGACCGCACCGTTCAACGCGACTGAGGAAGCCATTGAAACCGTTAAGCTTGGTGCATTCGACTACATACCCAAACCGTTCGGCCCGCATCAAATATTGTTGATGGTTTATACTGCTTTGCAGACCAGGGAAATGCTCAAGAAGACCCGCAAACAACATGCGGAAAGAAGGGCGGAAACAATCTTCCAGAGACTCCCCGTTGCAATCGCCCTTGCGGACGAGGCACACAGGGTAGTTTACCATAACCGGGCTTTCATAGAACTGGCGGCCCCTGACGGCCAGGAATCGGTGCAGGGAAAGACTTTCAGGGAACTGTTTGGAGTCGACCCCCTGGACAAGAACGAGGAAGAGACAGCATCAAGATGGCTCCGACTGGACAAAGTGGCCAGGACTGCAAAACTATACAATTTCGAGCTTCCGGAAGAGGATCTCAGGGTATTGATGCTGCTCGATATTACGGAAACTGTGATGAAAGACCAGCAGGCCGACGTTTTCAAGGCCGAAACCATCTCAAAAGCGCAGCAGGTGATTCATCAGCAAATGCGAGTAGCCCAGGAGATTGCCGGGCTGCTTGGTGAAACCACCGCAGAAACCAAAGCGGCTCTTTACGAATTGATCAAGCTGGCCGGCGAGGGAGAGGCGCGATGAATGCTCCTTTGTTTATCGAATCAGGGGGAGCGCACATCTGCAAGCATGGAGAGATCCTGTGTGGCGACTCTCTGGGCGTAGTTCCCATAGAGGGGGGCAAGCTCATGGTTCTTTCCGATGGTCTTGGAAGCGGAGTCAAGGCCAATATTCTGGCCACACTCACGACCAAGATCGCTATGCGCCTTATGGAACGAGGGCTTCCGCTCGAGGATGTCGTAGAGACTCTCACCGACACCTTGCCGGAATGCAAAGTCCGAAAAATAGCGTACAGCACTTTCACATTATTGAAGGTGTTGGATGACGGAAGCGTATATTTGGCTGAATTCGATAATCCTCCTACGTTTTTTCTTAAACGCGGGTATGTAAGCCAACTCAAATACAGGGACCGGGTAATTGGAACAAGAAAAATTAGGGAAGCCCGCGTGCACGTGGAACCCGGAGACTGGCTGGTAATGGTTAGCGACGGCGAAATCCATGCAGGTATAGGCGGTTTGCTCAACCTGGGTTGGGACTGGGACAAGATAGCGAAATTTCTAGAGACTCAGGTATACGATGAGGTTTCCGCACAAAAGGTGGCTCAGATTTTGGTTGATCAAGCAAAGCAATTGTACGAAGGCAGGCCAGGAGACGATACAACGGTGGGAGTGCTAAAGATACGACCCAAACGATTCGCTTCCTTCATGATCGGACCGCCGGTGAAGCGAGAGGATGATGGGCCGGTAGTAGAACATTTCCTCGCGATTCCAGGTAGAAAGATAGTGAGTGGAGGCACTACCGCTGGAATTCTCGCGAAAACCATTGGTAAAGACGTGGTAGTGGACCTGTCCACGATGACCAACAAAATTCCTCCAACAGGAAAGCTCGAAGGCATAGACCTGGTGAGCGAAGGAGTTCACACGGTTAATCATGCGCTGGAAATACTCGAGAACATAAAAGATATCGAGGAACTGGTCGGAAAACGGGATGGGGCGAGCAAACTTGCCTGGGAATTCCTTTACGCGGATTCCGTATCCATTTTCCTGGGACAGGCAATCAATCCAGCTCATTTAAATCCTAATCTTCCGCAGGAGATGGGATTCAAGAGCCGCAGCGTTCAGGCCATAGCGAATATCCTGAGAGAAAAAGGCAAAGAAGTAATTTTGGAAATCCACTGATGCACGTTCAGCAGTGAATACGGTCAAGAAGGCTCTAGAACCCGCCAATTTGTTATTTATAGATCCACCACGAACTGCCGCTTATAACGGAACATGAAAATCCCGACGAGAGAGTCTAAGGAAAAAAGGCTGGGTCCGACATCCAGACGCAAGTCGGAATCCGGATGAAGATGCCTTTGTCGTCCTTTTGATACCTTTGGCTAGTGATTCTGTACCGTGTTCCGCAATAGTCTAACCCTGTCACTGCAAGGAGTGGAACGACGAAGCAATCTTAGTTTTATGGCGGTTGCCAAAATTTGTGTCCGCTTGAGGAAACAAGAAGTAGCAGCTGCCGGCCTTCGTGACGGCAGATCATATCGAAACAGTCAATGATTGCTATATGATGGCCAGGCAGCGACCGGGCCTAAGAATTTGTTCCGATTCGGCCGCAAAACAAGCGTCACAACTTTTGGCTACCGCTATAGCTAATTGGAGATAACTTCGGATTGCGGCAATGACAATCTTTCAGTTTTCCGCGTGGCCTGAGCGAGCCGACGCAATTCTGAGAACTGCCCTATAAACCCAGTTTTCGAGGCAGGAGGCCGGCCATCATTGCTTATGGTGAGATCCGGCCGTCCCTGCCTGGCAGGATTCATTTATTCTTTTGGGCATTGGAATACCCAGGAAGCTTGCCCTAGCACACTCCTGGCAGTTGGAATTTTGCCTTAGCCAACAGCGGCCCTTCTCTGCTCGGGAATGGCCACCTGCACTTTCTTCACAGGTTTCTTAATAGTGCGACACAAAATCACCGCAGAAATTAGGATGGCCGCAGAAATATAAAAAGAATGGTCGTAAGAGCCTGTGTAATCTTTTATGTATCCAGCCAGCAGAGGCATCAGGAATCCTAATCCCCAGCCGATGAATACGAATCCGTAATTCGCTCCCAAATTCTTGGAACCGAAATAGTCTGCAGTAAAAGCAGGCATCAAAGCAAGTCCGCCACCATACTGCCAGTAAGCAATGCCTACAGCCAGAAACAGCAATGTTACGCTCTCCATCTGGATTATGAATGGAGCCGCCAGCAAACATAGCGCCGAAATAACTCCGTTCAATACATAAGAATTGGATCGGCCGATCTTATCGGAATACATCCCCGTGCCGACTCGACCCATGGCATTTACTAATCCGCCGAACGCAGCGATTATCCATGCGTTTTGCGCGAAGAATTCCAGCTTACCAGCAGTCTTACCCAGAATGGGTGCTGCATTGGCGATGATCAACAGGCCCGACTGGGCGCTTCCGATAAATAAGAAAACCAGGGCGTAGTACTGCCATCGGCCCATCATTTCAGGCGGCAGCCAGTCCACAGCGGGAGCAGCAGGTTTGGGGGCAGCGCCGCTTACAGAGGGAGAGATCGCTGGTCCTGGGGCCACATAACCTGCCGGCGGATTGGACAGCAATTGGCCCACGAGAACCACAACCACGGCAAAGAATATCCCCAGTCCGATGAAACTTGTTGAAATTCCATAATTATCTATAAAATACTGAGCGAGAGGCGCTATATAGATTGCCGCCGCGCCGTAACCCGCTACAACGATGCCGGAGATTACTCCACGTTTGTGAGGACCGAACCACTTTAGTGCGGCCGGAGTAGGTGCAGCGTACCCTATCCCCATGCCTATTCCGCCGAGTATCCCGAACCCTATCATAAGACCGAGATAACTCTTCATGAGTCCGGCAATGATGCAGCCCGTAGCGAGGCACAGGCCGCCCACCGTGGCACCCACTTTAGGGCCGTACTTGTCCTGAAGTCTGCCACCGGGAATCATGAAAAATGCGAAGAAAAGACCGCAAACGAAGTAAGCGAAAGTACCTTGAGAATCCGTTAGGTAAGGCCATCCAGCGTTAATTCCGGTCATAAGTTCGCCCAGATCGGCCTTTGGCTTATCCACCAGTGCCTTCTTCCATACGCTCCAGGCATATAGTATTCCTAAACACAGATTACAGGCTGCGCCTGCTAGGGTCACTATCCAGGCCCTTGCGGGCACCTTTGCTACTTGAATTGCCATTTCCGCTCCTGCAATTACCCACGCCCTTCAGTAGAAGGGGAGACACTCCTAGGTTGCTGCGAAGAAACTATGCGCAATTGCCGCTGTTCGTCTTCAATGAAATCAACGATTCTATATCCGGTCTGCTGCCGTACCAAAAGCTCATCGAATCGCTCCTCTTCCCGCGGACTTGGGAACACGAAAGCCACTAGAATAGCCGCCATAAAACCTAGCGGTATCGACACTATTCCGGGATTCTTCAGAGGAAACAGTGGCTTGTCCAAGCCTACAATGGACACCCCCTCCTTATTTTTTTCGTAATCTATCCTCGCTTTTTCCAACGAGGCCTTTTCTCTCGCAGGCAAAATCATATTTTCACTTTGGCGTTTTTCGAGCACGGAAATCACTCGCTGGGCATCAGCGGCAATATCTTTCGGATAAAACATGTTCGGCGAAACCAATACCAAGACTATGCTTGCAACAGTGCCGACTAACAGGCCTGCTACTATGCCTGCGGTATTGAATTGTCTCCAGAATAGACTGAGCACCACTACCGGAAGATTTCCGGACGCGGCAACTGCAAAAGCCAGCGCCACAAGTTGCGCGACGTTCTGGCCTTCGGCTGCTATCCCAATTACTATTGCAATTATTCCGACTATAAATGCCGTTGTTCTTGCGGCCCTAACTTGCTCACGCTGGCTTGCTTTACCGCCTTTGATAAGTTTTACGTAAACGTCGTGAGCAATCGCAGCAGACGCAGCGAGCACCAGGCCGGATACCACGGCCAGTATGGTCGCAAAAGCCACTGCAGACAAAAAAGCCAGAAAAATGTCGCCCACCAAATGCGCGATCTCATTTCCCAACTTCTCCGCAAGAAGAATGTTGGCCATGTTTCCGCCCGTATCTGCTCTATATATTGCCGTCGGTCCAACGTACAGAGCTGATCCGAACCCCAATAAAGTTGTAAGTATATAGAAACTGCCGATGATAAACATCGCCACTATTACAGATTTGCGAGCTTCCCTTGCGTTTGGAACCGTGAAAAAACGCATCAGAATATGCGGCATGCCAGCGGTCCCCAAAACAAGCGCCATTCCCAGTGAAATCTGATCCAGAGGGTTCCTCAGAAACAAACCTGGTTCCAGAAATCTTTGCCCATAATCAAAACCAGGCTCGGGCACCGGATGGTTAAGGAGAAATATCCTGACCCATTCCCCTATCTGAGGGTTTCTTGCGACATCGGAAAAAAAACTGATCGGGTTGAACCCGGACTTGGCAGCCACCAATAGGCTCAACAAAACCGCACCGATCATTATCATGCCGGCCTTGATTATCTGCACCCATGTGGTGGCCAACATACCTCCAAACACCACGTAGATGATCATGAGAAAACCGACGCCGCAAATGGCTAACTTGAATGGAATCCCGAACAGTAGTTCCATGAGTTTGCCTGCGCCCACCATTTGCGCAATCAGATAAAAAGTGGAGACCGTGACTGTCGCTGCAGCCCCCATGGAGCGGACTGGAATAGCGAATGATCGAAACGCGAGTATGTCCCCCATCGTAAACTTACCGGCATTGCGACAGGGTTCAGCCACAAGAAGAAGTATAGTTATGTAAGCCACCAGCCATCCGACCGAATACATGAAACCGTCATATCCGTACAAAGAAATGAGCCCCGCTATTCCAAGAAACGAAGCAGCGGACATGTAATCGCCGGCCAGGGCCCACCCGTTCTGGGTTCCTGTGATGGCGCTGTGAGCAACATAGAAGTCTGCAGTGGTTTTGGTGCGCCTCGCAGCGATGAATACCACCCAGCCAGTAATGGCAATTATCACCAAAAAGACAATCACGCTGATCGGCCTGCCTGCACGTGGGTGGTCCGACAATTCGAGACGAGGTTGATCCATGATGGGCGGTGCAGGCGCACTAATGTCGTGCGTCGCGAAGATCATATCCCACGCGATATTTGTTTCTGTGATGTTCGCAGCCAATCCAGGCCCGTCGCCGGCGACTACAAGCATTACAGTAATAGCCAATATTAGATGGACAAATAGTCTCCCCATCCTGTTGGGTTTCCTCATTGGCCGCGAGCCTCCGGTCTAACTGAGAGGGTCGCAGTACAAAATAATTCTGACCAGCATTTTTGTTGGAAAATACGGACGGATGCAAACATACTGATGCAGAGAGATCGCGAAGTCAAGATAAAATGTTTGGCCTCGCGTACTCCCTCGCTTGAACGAAGACAAACTTGATTGCAAGAAGTGCCGCAACAGGCCAATATCATGAAGCTATCTGGGTGTACCAGCAAGAATGATTTACCAGGGCGCGACGATGCTGGTGCTGGAAGTTTTTCTGGAAATCGTGAGCATTCGCTCGCGATTTCGCAATCAAATGCAGAAAGCAGTTAAGTAGGACACACTTTTATTCCATTAGTCGACAAGATCTGTAAAGATACACAAGTCGGCCTTGCATTTCTGACTCGGGCTACTCGCGTTTATGTTATGAACATTAGTCATTATAGTAATGGCAGCACGTGTAATGTCATTTTGCAGGGTATGACCACGCATATTATAACGTCTTCGATAAGACAAACATTCATTTTATTTTTAGGAAAAATTCCTGCTTTCGATCATTTTCGATTATTTGATTGTCGTTTTTCGCGAAAGAAGGTTCGCATTGAGTTACTGGCTAAAATCGTCCTTCTGCATTTGGTAATTAAACGTTTCTTTAGTCACATCTTCTAGTTGGCCTTTGTACTAAATTTGTAGGTATTATTTTGTGTTCTCAGATGAAATATTGTTGGTTTTGATGTGCGATTTTGCCGATTGATAAACTTCGGTTTCTTTATTGACAATAAGATTGCCGCCATGTTAACCCCGACGTTAACGTCAGCATTAATTCTGGAGCCATAAAACAGAGGCCCGGATCGGTTTAGCATCGATACGGGCCTATTGTGAAGCGCCTAAAGTAAGTGAGTTTGAGGTGCTGCAAGTTAAAGGAATCGCTCTGCTTGAGGGCGATTCCTTTTGATGCCGCCCTAGTGTTGTATGGCCTGGGCTACTCCCACCCCTGTATTCTGGCGCACATAAAGCTCGTCAAAGGCATCTTCTTCTTTCTTACTTGGAAAGAGCAAGGAAAAGATGATTGCCGCCAAGAATCCGGCCGGAATGCAAACTATACCAGGATTCTTCAATGGGAACAGTGGTTTATCAAGACCAAAAATGAAGGATGTCCCATCTTTGTTCTTCTCGTATGCTGCTTTGGATTTGGTCAGGTCGCCCTTCTCCTTTTCGGTAAGGACCGCACCGCCAGCCTGCTTCTGCTCCAGAGCGTCCACTATCTTTTTCTCACCTGCAGCAATAACCTTCGGATACTGCATATTCGGAGAAACCATCACCAGGCCTATGGACAGCACCACACCGATTACCAGACCGGCTACGATTCCTGCGGTGCTCATTTTCCGCCAAAACAGCGAGAGAATCACTGTCGGCAGGTTACCTGCAGACGCCACGGCAAAAGCCAAGGCGACGAGATGGGCTACGTTCTGCCCTTCAGCCAAGATAGCAATAATAATGGCGCAAACGCCTACGCAAATTGATGCGATTCTGGCTGCTGCCACCTGCTCTTTTTGGTCAGCTTTACCGCCCTTGATCGCATTGACGTAAATGTCATGCGAAATGGCTGCAGCAGAAGCGAGCACCAGACCGGACACGACCGCGAGAATTGTTGCAAAGGCCACAGCGCAGAGAAACGCGAGGAGTATATCCCCGGCCAGAGGAAAGAGCTGGTTTCCCAACATCTGCGCCAGCAACATGTTCGACATGTTGCCACCTTTGTCCACCGCAAAAGAGATCTGTGGGCTCACGTGTATAGCTGACCCGAATCCCAACAAGGTCGTCAAAATGTAGAAAGTGCCTATGATGAACATGGCTATGATAACGGACTTGCGTGCCGCCTGAGCAGTCGGCACGGTGAAGAAACGCATCAGAATATGAGGCATACCGGCTGTCCCAAGAACCAGAGCCATACCCAGAGAGATCTGGTCCCAAACGTCTTTCAAGAGTAATCCTGGCTCCAGGAAGCGCTGCCCGTAGTCGAAGCCCGGTTTAGCGACTGCATCCTTCAAGAGCTGTATCCTCGTCCATTCCTGAATCTGGGTGTTATTGGCTATGTCGAAGAAGAATTGGACAGGATTGAATCCTGCCTTAGCCGCCACCAATATGCACAATATGCCCGCGCCGGTCATAAGAAGTCCGGCTTTAATGATTTGCACCCACGTAGTAGCTATCATTCCTCCCAATGCCACGTACACGATCATGAGGCAGCCGACGCCAGTGAGCGCAATCCTGAAAGGAATACCCAACAGAAGCTCCATCAACTTGCCGGCGCCAACCATTTGTGCAGTCAGATAGAAGATGGAGACGAGCACTGTGGAGAAGGCGGCAGCCGCACGTACCGGCCTTGGAGACGAACGGAACGCAAGGACGTCGCCCATGGTGTACTTGCCCGAGTTTCGGCAAGGTTCCGCCACGATCAGTAGCACGGTGACATAGGCGACCAACCACCCAACGGAATACATGAACCCGTCGTACCCATAAAGGCAGATCAGCCCCGCAATCCCAAGGAACGAGGCCGCGGACATGTAATCTCCGGCGATCGCCCACCCGTTTTGTGCCCCTGTAATGGAGCCCCGAGCAGCATAGAAGTCAGCCGTAGTCTTGGTCCGTTTCGCGGCCCAGTACACTATATACATCGTTATCAAAACGATGATGATGAACATCGTGATAGTGATAGTTTTGTTAGCCTCAACCTTTGTAGGAACGGGGGCTGTTTGAGCCACCATTAAGTTGGCTATAACACTCTCGGGTCCTGCGACCGCATTGTCAGGCATTGCGAAATTGAGCAGAAAGCCCAGAGAGAGGGCTAGTGCGATTGCCAAACATATTTTCTTCATCTGCTATTCCCTCCTTATCTGATTTTCAGCTCATCGAGCAATTCAGTGGTGAGTCGGTCGGAAACTCTAGTTGCCCAAGACGCATAGTACATGGCTATGCCCCAGGATACGAAGAATTGGGAGAGGGCAAACAGATACCCAAAGTTGATGTTTCCGATGACCTTAACGCTAAATAGCCCAGGCGCTGCTCCAGCACCAATAGGTAGAAGGAAATAGTAAACTGACGAAAATATCCACCATCCGAAAAGAAACGCAGTTTTTCTGCGGTGAATTTCTCTAAATTTCGGATTGCTCGCTATAGCCGCCCAATCCGTCTGCTGCGAAACATCAGTTTTTTGGCCTTTGCCAACCTGATTAGCCAATTTGAATCCTCCTTGTAATCGTGGAGGAGAATCGCGAAAGTTCCCCTCGAAGATGCTTGTACATTAATTGACTCCTCGAAAATAGCTTCATCTGATACGGCGTTTCGGATTTCCTCCAGTACCTGGACCAAGCGGGTCTGATCCGGAACAACGCATGAAATCAGGCGCTGCCTTGACCGCACGGAGACTCACTTACAAGTCGCCTCTGTGAAAGGCAGATCGTCTGCTGATAAAGCTTTTCAGGGGTGAAGACATGACTTCACCCTATGGCGGGTTCACGCAGGAGGGGAGCGCCCGACGGCCGTTACGAAAAAGACAATTCTCCCTGGGATTTCCGGTGATTCTGATTTGGAGTGCCGAGCTCTTGAAGTCTGCACTATTTCGATAATAAGAAGGCCACCGTGTTCCTGAGAGACAACCTGAGAGCAACGTCGGGCATCTTGTGTAACTGAGTCGGTAGAGTTTGGCGAAGGGATCACAAAGAAGGCGACTACCATCATGCATGCTCGCCTGCGATATGGCGAGAGGGGAGGCTGTGCGCCCTGTTTGAAATGTTGGGCAAAATGCCTGATGGCTTTTGTACACGCGAATAATCGAGAAGGTCTAGATAACGATAATGATTTCTCTAACTTCCAAAAATCCAGAGGGAATGGTTTACGAAAAAACCCGTAAGCGCAGGTCCAGCCCAGCCTGGCCCTCCCCAATGGGTCACACGCTGTCCCTTCTTGCACACTCGTACAAGAAATTTCGAGCGGTTCTCGAAATTTCGCCGAACCACCTGGGACTTACTCCATTTAGTCGGTGTCGAACTCCCCTGGTCCCGGAGCACGCTGACACCAAACAGAGAAAGAAAAGCCACACGCCATTACCGAACTCACGTTCGGAACTTACTTACAGGCCTTGTAAAATAACTTACCGTCCGCGCTCAAGCCTGTATCGTCCATACAAGCTTGCATTTCTCGTGCCACAGTGACTTATTATTAAGCTTGGCTCAATAACCAGCTGAAATAACTTCCATATTATTTTATCGGCCTAACGGGGGTTGAGACGCCCCGGATGCGCGAATGCCGGAATGTAAGACTGGTCGGACATATTTTGGTGGAGAGATTCCCCTCTACATTTGTCTTAGTTCCCAAAAATTTCGTCCGACTTAGCCGGGTATATTGAGATGGAACCCTTGGAATAGCCTATATCAAGGTGTCATAGCGAAGAGCGAAATCCGTCGGAGTCGCAGGGCGCCCATTAGTTCACCAGGATGAACACAGGCATCAAGTTCGCGCTTCGCAACACCCTACCTTCGCAGATGGCCGCGATGCCTCAATTTCACACTTCTGATTCTATCGCCAACCAAATATTATTTTTCAGAATCGCAATAAGATGCCAACCATGGTGTCAGACCCATCTGACACATTTGCCAAATCCTTGGGTGTTCCAGCCTCATTAGTCGTAACTAGCTAGAATATAGCAGTAAAAATTGCGGCCCGTCCGGCTAATCTTCATCAAAAGAATGCGCAACTGGCGTTGCTTTTAGATACCGATACAGCGAATCCCTGGATACTCCCAAGAGTCTGGCTGCAGCTTTCTTGTTTCCCCCGCTCCGCCTGACCGCCTCCCGACAAATTGATGTCGCGGCTTCTTCCATAAGGCTCCGAAGTGTACGGCCGAGAGGAAACGAGAGTTTCAATGGAAGGAAATCAATTTCAACGTCTCTGGAAGGCACCGAGACGTCTAGGCGTCCGCGTTTCCACAGTATTACTCCTCTTTCGAGGACGTTCCTGAGTTCCCTGATATTTCCCGGCCATTGATATGTCTCCAGCTTCCTAATCGATGAATTGGTAAGGGTCGGAATCTGGGGCAGGTTCATATCTTCGGCAATTTTGGCCACAATTTCACGGGCCAGTGTGGGAATGTCCTCGACTCGCTGTCTCAATGGCGGCATGCAAATTGAAAACACGTTTAATCTGTAGAACAGCGCCTCCAAGAAACGACCTGCGGCAACTTCTTCTTTGAGATCTCTGTGAGTTGCTGCGAGTATTCTGGCATCGACATGAACGCTTTTTTCGCCGCCCAGACGAAGAAAGGATCTCGAATCAAGAAAAACCAGAAGCTTTGACTGAAGGGCCGGTGATAGTTCTCCTATCTCGTTCAGCAGCAGAGTCCCCCCTTCCGCCAATTCCAGGAGCCCCCTCTTGCGATTCTTTGCACCGGTGAAAGCGCCTGATTCATGTCCGAAAAGCTCAGATTCTGCTAGATCTTGCGGCACTGTTGCGCAATTTATTGTCAGAAAAGGTCCGAATGCGCGTGGGGAGTGATCGTGTATCCATCGGGCCAAGTAGTCTTTTCCACTTCCACTTTCTCCTTGCAACAGCACTATGCTGTCGTTTGCCGCGGCCTGGGCGGCGAGCCCCATAATTTCATTCATTGGTCTGGATGGATACGCTTGAGGCGGCTGTGGCTCTTCCGGTGTGAATCTCTTACGTTCCGTGATATCTCGAGATATACCGCAGATCCCTATAATTTTGCCCGCGCTGGTTCGCAGCGGCATGCGAACGTCGAGAAAAGTCAGCCGTTCACCAGCAACATGGACTGTATGCTCCTTTTCTATGGTCTCCCCTTGGAGCACCTGGAAGTCCCATCCAGTGATGCGTTCGCCGGCCTCTCGACCAAAAACGTCCTCCGCTTTTTTACCGAGTATTTGATTCGCGGGTAGCCCAAGGACCTTCTCCATAGCGGGATTCACGTCTACAAACCGCAGGTCTCGATCTTTGACGAAGATTGCGTCTGGCGCGGCTGCGAAGATTGACCGGAAGCATTCCACGCGGATTCTGCCACTTGACCACTGGGCCGGGTCGCTCATTGCCCTTTCAGTGATCACGGCCATAATTGCCGTAGTTCCGTTGAGCGGCATGGTTTCCGCTCGGACTCTTAGCCGAACAGGTCTTCCGTCCTTCTTGAATATGATTGTTTCTGAAAATTTCTCAGCTTGCTTGGTGACATCATCAAGAAACGAAGCCAGCTCCAAACCTCCAGACATATCATCTATTTTGCGTCCGACAAATTCGTGAGACTCGTATCCGAGAAGGTCCATTAATGCTTGATTAGCCTGAAGAACAACTCGGTCCATTACGACAAGGATTCCCTCTTCAAGCATTTCCGATAATTGCGAAAACATAATTATTCTCTCTCAGGATCCTGTTGCTTGTCTGCTGGTCGAAAATCGAATCCAGGTCCAGTTCGATCATGTTGATGTTCACCACGTCAACTGAGCCAAAATGCATGGGTCCATCTGCAATCCTCTGCGGGTCAACTGAGGGTTACATCTATATTACACCGGCGAATTCAGTAAGAAAAGATGTCGGCCCTATAGTTGCATCACCTAAGGGCTTTCAGAAAAGTTTACTCGGGCTCTTTTGGCACAAAAGCCCTCCCGCCCCACAATACCTTAACTTGAGGAGAATCCCATCATGTCACATAGTCACTCGGCGAAAATCATGAACTATTGCTGCCATTCTTGCCGTTACAGGGGAATTTAATGTGAAATGAAGTCCCACCGGATGTCCGGACAGTCACATGGCCTTTGAGCTGTCTTACCAAGGTTTGGATTAGATGCATACCTAACGATTGAAAATCTTTGGACTCAATCGGCCAGGGTAGTCCTATTCCATTGTCGCTGATAGTTAACTCGGCTGCTCCATTTAGCGACACGAGCGACAGTTCGATAAGACCTTTTGACCCTTCCGGGAAAGCGTGTTTAAGGCTGTTGGAAAGTATTTCGTTTATCAGGAGGCCACAGGGGATGGCGATGTCCAGGGGAAGCAGAACTCGTTCAGTGTTTTTCAAAAAGGTTATTTGGTTTTTTGAGATCCCGAATACCTGGAAGAGGTGCCATGTCAGGGAGTCAATGTAAGCTTGGAAGTCAATTCTAGTCAGGTCTTTGGATTCATATAGCTTTTCATGAATAAGGGCCATTGTCATAAGACGGTTTTGGCTTTCAGAAAAAACATCTTCAAGTGATTGATTCCCGGTGTATCTGGATTGAAGCCTCAGAAGACTGGAAATGACCTGGATGTTATTCTTGACCCTATGATGAATCTCTCGCAGGAGAATCTCTTTCTCTTGAAGGGAGGCAATAAGTCTTTCTTCGGCCCTCTTTGCCTCTGTGATGTCGCGGCCTATAGTAAGCACGCAGGGAAGCCCCTCATAAACAATAGGAAGGGAGACAATCTCCACATCAAGCACAGTGCTGTCCTTGGCAAAGAGCTTCAGTTCGGCTATTTGAACAGCTTCCCTATTCTCGACCATTTGATCCATCTTTTCTCGCGATTCGACAAGAGAATCCGGATGAATAAGGTCCCATATGCATCTTCCTACTAAGTCATTGGAGCTGGATGAGCGATATAATCTCGCAGAGGAAGGGTTCGCCGACAAAATTGTATTAGAATCATAGATTACCATAGGATGAGGCGACATTTCGAACATTTGATGGAATATTGCTTCGCTTTCCCGCAAAGCCCGTTCAGCCTCTCTTCGCTCGTTCACTTCCACAGCCAATGTATCGTTCAATTTGTCAGTTTGTGATTTTTCCCTGATCAGTATTTCAATCAGTTTTTCCTTCTGAAATCTCAGATTCAACGATTCGGTAATTGTTTTCTGCATGCGATTCGCTGCGCCAATAAGATAAATCATGAAAACGCACAACAATACACCCATTATCAGCTGACTTTCCTCGCCAGCGTAGAAATACCTGCCGATAAGCGGAATGTACACCGCGTAGAATGAAGGGCAAATGAGCGGCCCTCATTGCACCATGAGAAATGGTTATGCCTACGCTCATGCCGCCAAGAACAAATGTGAGCAATGCTTGATGTGAAATCGATTCTGTAGGAAATAATAGAATAGGAGTGCTTCCCCAAAGGATACCACCAACGATGGAAAGAGCGGAGAACCTTCTAGCCCAGTCATTTGCAGTCTGTTCAACCGAAGGGTTTTTTTGAATCGCTCTGAAAAGAACTTCGCCGATCCCGCACGCAATCGCATAGCACACGAACCAGATCATAAGACAAGAGTGTGATACATAATTCCATAAAAATATGGTCATAATAATCGCGGCCACAAACGATCCTCTTATTCCCGCTATACCTTGCGAGTAAAGGTGCTTAACCTGGGCCGCGAAACGACGTCTCATCGTTTGCGTGATGATCTTCGCAATATCTAATTGGGTCTTTTCCAGGGTTTTTGACATCCATCCGAATCCCCCCGGCACGATAGTGATGGTCCCGAAAACACTACTAATCGGCAAGCCGTTTAAGGTTAACTCTTTTACCAGATAACACCATACTTTAATTTACTTCCCTTAGTCAACTTCTCCTGCAAAATACGTTCGGATAATTTTTCCAAACAGGAGTTTAACAATCCTTACTTTTGCACCGCAGCTTAAGATATTGCGATGTCGATACTTTTCATAACCGACAGATAACCTAAAATGAAATTGCGTCAGGCAACGCCAAAGGCCATTTGTAGAATTTAATCAGATGAAACGGTGAACATAGTGTGACAATATGGCAAATCGAGACGGCCTATGGTCGAACTCATTGATTGGAGCGTGTAATGAGCCTTATAAAAAATGTCGTTCAGCTCACAAAACTCGTATTTTCTCTGCAGGGTTTCCGTAAAGGCAAGCACGCTGTCCTCGTGAACAACCTTGCGGGAATCAGGAACTTCGGATATTTTTTATTTGAACTAAAAAAACGGGACCTTTTTGCAGTGGGCTCTATCGGTCAGGATCCTGGACTATCGGGCACAACCGCCGTCCATTTAGAGAAGAGGTTTGAATATGCTGGCATTGTTGACAAGCCCGGATGCATGGATAGCATTCGTTACTTTGACTGCGCTGGAGCTGGTTCTTGGCATTGACAATGTCATATTCATTTCGATACTCGTAGACAGACTTCCTGCCAAGAGACGGGAACTGGCTCGACGTGTCGGGCTCTTCTTTGCCATGTTTATGCGGATCAGCCTATTATCAATGCTATCCTGGCTCATCGGGTTGACCGCTCCATTATTTACCATATTGCGCCAGGAGATCTCAGGACGAGATTTGATCCTCATTGCTGGAGGATTGTTCTTGCTTTGGAAGAGCACCAAGGAAATTCATCATCTACTGGAGGCAGACATAGCAGGCGCACCAAAAGCTATTGTTGTCGGTTTCCGGCAGGTCATTATTCAGATAATGATTGTGGATGTCATCTTTTCTCTGGACTCAATCATTACGGCAGTAGGGATGGTTGACAAAGTCGCTGTGATGATTGCAGCAGTAATTGCCTCGGTCGCACTCATGATGGTTTTTGCATCCTCAATTGGGGAGTTTGTCTCCTCGCATCCCACAATCAAGATGCTTGCTCTGTCGTTCTTGGTAGTAGTGGGAGTGGTGTTAATTGCCGACGGTTTTGGGCATCATGTTCCAAAGGGCTACATATACTTTGCAATGGCTTTTGCGGTGGGCGTTGAAATGCTCAATATTCGCGTGAGGAAGCGCTTGCTTTCAGGTCCGGCAGCACCTTTACACGTGGATCGGAAGAAAACACTTCCCAAGACTAAGAAAACAAGAATTAAGAATTAGCACGATGTTTGAGTTGATGGCACGACGAAGTTTTATTTATGTATATCTTTGAAACCTGTTCCAGTCTGTGAATAATGAGTTAGCTTTTATTCAGGTTTTCCAATCTTCTCGTAGGGGAAATGCAATGCTAGTTGCCAGGCCGGTTGAAATGAAGGATTTGGATCGGCTTTATGAATTGGCTAATTTGGCGGGATTTGGTCTGACTTCTCTGCCTAAAGACAGGAAGGTGCTCCAGAGCAGGATATTGGAGTCGGTGCACAGCTTCACTAAACCCACTGAAAAGCCCAGAGGCGAGCTATATATTTTTGTCCTGGAAGACTTGGAAACGGGTGTTGTGGCAGGAACAAGCAACATAGTGTCCAAAGTGGGTGGGTTCGAGCCTTTTTACGCTTACAAAATACAGACTTGTGTGCACGAATCGAAAAGCTTGAATGTTCGCAAGGAGATTCAATCGCTCATGCTGGTGGCGGAGCATAGCGGTCCTACGGAAATAGGCGGCATTTTCCTCGCGCCGGAGTATAGGAAACACGGAGCAGGCCGATTGCTGTCACTATTCAGATTTGTTTTCATGGCTCTAGATCCAAAGCGCTTCGAGCCCACAGTAATAGCTGAAATAAGAGGCGTGGTGGACGATAGTGGTCATTCGCCTTTCTGGGAAGCACTGGGCCGCCATTTCTTCGACATGGACTATTCAAAGGCTGATCTGTTGAGCGTTGCAAATAAAAGGTTCATAGCGGACCTTATGCCTACTTGTCCAATTTATGTTCCTCTTTTGAATTCGGACGCGCGCGAAATCATTGGGAAGCCGCACGAACAGGCGAAGCCGGCGCTCAAAATGCTTGAAGAAGAAGGATTCGTGTACAGTGGCATGGTGGACATATTTGAGGCCGGGCCAATTGTGGAATGTCCTTTGCGTCACATAAGAACCGCCAGAGAAAGCCGGTTCAGCACGGTGAATCAGATCACAACCGACACAATAGAGTCTCCACAGTTCGTAATTGCTCGCGGCACAGGCGAGAATTTCCGGGCTTGTATGGGGGCAGTGGACGAGACACCGATTGACGGGATTCGCGTCAATTCCCGGGTCGCTGAGGCGATGGATTTGGGACTCGGTGACAAAATGATTATTTCTCCTTTGCGGCCCTCGCCATCTTAAACGAAACCAATTGCCAGTCCGCGTTGACGAAAATTGTGGAAAGCAGATTCCGCTATCGTTCGGGACTCTTTGGAGACAAATTATGGCTGAAAAAACCCATTTTGTAGATAATCATTGGATTGAAGGCAGCGGCGAAAAGTTGGTTTCCACCAATCCTGCGACGAATGAGACCAATTGGGACGGGCTATCAGCACTGGAACCCGAGGTTGACATGGCTTTCAAGGCTGCTGCTTCGGCGTTTGAACTGTGGGCGGACCGCTCTGCCCGCGAACGTATTCGCTGCGTGGAAAGGTTTAGGGAGGTTATTGAGGCGCACAAACGTGAGCTTGCGGAAGCTATCAGCCGGGAAGTGGGAAAACCGCTGTGGGAGTCATACACGGAGGTTGAGGCTATCGCAGGAAAGGTCGAACTTTCCGTACAAGCTTACCACGAGCGACACTCCTCTTGGCAAATGGATTTCGGCGGGGCCGCGGCGGTCGCTCGTTTCAAACCTCATGGTGTGGTAGCTGTGTTTGGTCCCTTTAATTTGCCAGGACATTTGCCGAACGGACACATAGTGCCGGCATTTATCGCCGGAAACACAGTGGTTTTCAAACCCAGCGAACAGGCTCCCCTCGTGGCCCACAAGATGGTCGAATACTGGCACGAGGCCGGGCTACCTCCTGGGGTACTTAATATGGTTCAAGGAGGCAGCGAGACAGGAAGTCTAGTGGCCCGGCACCCGCGACTTGACGGTCTTTTCTTTACGGGAAGCGCGGCAGCAGGTAGGATCC
Source organism: uncultured delta proteobacterium (assembly GCA_963700305.1). GTDB lineage: Bacteria > Desulfobacterota > Desulfomonilia > Desulfomonilales > Desulfomonilaceae > Desulfomonile. The sequence continues at coordinate 417,020 of CAVOXB010000011.1, read as the reverse complement.
TTCACAAGTTTTTCGGAGGCCGGCCCGAAAAGATACTCGCGCTGGAAATGGGAGGCAACAATCCGCTGGTGGTCTGGGAAATCTCGGACCCTGATATAGCAGCGTATCTCATTATTCAGTCCGCGTACATAACCGCCGGCCAGAGATGCACCTGCGCCCGCAGGCTGATCCTTCCGTGTGACAAAGAGGCAGATAAGTTTATCGAAGCCCTTATTTCCATGATCAAGCGCATTCGTACCGGTCCGTTCACTGACTCTCCAGAACCCTTCATGGGGCCGCTAATCTCGGAAAAAGCAGTTGAAGACCTACTCAATGCGCAGAAAACCCTTCACAGCCAAGGAGGAAAAGTCATTGTCGAAATGACCCGGCTGAATCGGGCCGGCAATTTCCTTACACCTGGGCTTATGGACGTTACCGAAATCCAAGACAGACCCGACGAAGAGTTTTTCGGGCCGTTTCTTCAACTAATAAGAGTGCCGAATTTTGACGATGCTCTGAAAGAGGCGAACCGCACTGCCTTTGGACTAGCGGCTGGGTTGATAAGCGAAAACCGTAAGCTTTACGATCTGTTCTTGCGTCGAATTCGCGCAGGTGTAGTGAATTGGAACCGCCAGATTACCGGTGCGAGCGGAAAGCTTCCGTTCGGAGGCGTCGGCGCAAGCGGCAATCACCGACCCAGCGGTTTTTACGCGGCTGATTACTGTTCGTACCCGGTTGCTTCCCTCGAAATAGAGCGACCAAGCCGCATTCCAAGTGATGTCCCTGGAATCGACCGGTCTGGATCTGGAAAACGCTCATAAGCCCACAACTGATTTGTCCGCCGAACTCTTCTGTGGCAACATGCGTTTCGTCGTCAAGGATGTGCCGGCGGCAGAAATGACATTAAGGGAGATTCTAAATGCCTGAATCGACGCGCAGGCCAAACGGGGCGAAGGCTCCCAGAAGAGGTTTCAAGGATCAGCGCAGGTCAAGAAAAATAGGACTTCCTCCGGGCACCCTGGTTCATATCGGTGCAAAACGAGAAGAAAAAGTCACGATTTCCGTGATAGACTACGATCCGAACAGCGTTAGAGAGCAAGAAATCTCTAATGTCGAGGACCTAAAACAATTCAAGAATAGCCCTTCTGTAACCTGGGTAAATGTGAACGGAGTACATGACGTCAAATTAGTAGAAAATGTTGGCGTAATATTTGACATACACCCTCTCGCGCTGGAAGATATCGCAAATACGACTCAGCGCCCAAAGGTCGATATCTTCGGGGATTACACTTTCATTGTCCTCAAGACCATTGAATATAACGAAGATACCGGTGAAACGATCCCCGAACAGTTAAGCCTCATTCTGGGGGCGAATTTTCTTCTTACTTTCCAGGAGAGCCCAGGAGACCCCTTCAATCACATCAGAGACCGCATCCGTTCGTCAGTAGGCCGCTTAAGAAAGTCCGGCACGGATTTTTTAGCCTATTCCCTTATTGATGCTTCGGTGGATCAATATTTCGTTGTGCTCGAGAATTTGGCCGAAAGAATAGAGGTGCTCGAAGAACTGCTTGTCGTTGATCCTAAAAGAGAATTGTTGTCTCAGATTCATCGTCTCAAGGTGGACATGATTTTCATGAGGAGGTCCATATGGCCTTTGAGAGAGGTAATTAATAGGCTCTCTGTTGGAGATTCCGTGTTTGTGAAAGATTCCACATTCCCTTATCTCAGGGACGTGTACGACCACACGGTTCATGTGGTGGAAACGATGGAGACATACAGAGATATCGTATCAGGAATGCTGGATATATATTTGTCCAGTGTGAGCAACAAACTGAATGAGATAATGAAAGTGCTGACCATTATTGCAACGATTTTCATTCCTCTCACTTTTCTCGTCGGTTGGTACGGCATGAATTTTAAAGATATGCCGGAACTGAGCTGGAGATGGGGCTATCCGATGGTAATAGCCATAACTCTTGTCGTATCGGCTGGCATGATTGCTTTTTTTAAGGGCAAAAAGTGGATATGATTTATATCGGCATACCAGGGGGCGCCGCTGCTTTCGAACAAAAGGACGATTATCAAGTATCAACATGATAGAAGTAGAAAAAATAGGCGAGGTGACCAAATTCCGGATGGCACGTACTCTCTTCGGTAGAAGCGTATACTTCACCACCGCATATTGGGTGGATGGACTGGTCATAGATACAGGATGCTATTACACGCTTGATGAGTTCACCGCTGCCCTGGGCGACCTACGAGTTAAACGAATCGTCAATACTCACAGTCATGAGGATCACGTTGCCGGCAACGCAGCCCTCTCCCGAATGTCGGGTGCAGAGATACTTGCTCATGCGGCGGCACTGCCGATTCTGGAAGACCCCAACAGGAACAGGCTACGTCCTTATCAGTGGGTTATGTGGGGTAAACCTGCACCTTCTTCGGCATCGGCTGTCGGTGAAGTTCTGGAGACCGATCATCACACATTCAATGTCATCTGGACCCCAGGTCACAGCCCTGATCACGTTTGTCTGTACGAACCCGACACAGGATGGCTCTTCACCGGGGACAGCTACGTGGGCGGCAAAGATAAGTCCTTGCGCGCTGACTATAATGTCTGGCAAATAATAGAATCCCTCAATACCCTTGCTTTGCTGGATTCATCCGTTCTATTTCCGGGCAGCGGAACAGCCAGGAAAAATCCCAAGCAAGACCTGCTTGAAAAAATCGAGTACCTCGAGGAAACCGGAGGTCAGGTGTTCGATCTGCACAGACGGGGGTGGAGTAGACGGCGCATTCGACATGAACTATTCGGGTCGGAGATGTCAATCGCTTATTATACGTTGGGCCATTTCAGCGGAAGACATCTGGTGCGCTCCTATATAGAAGATCGCGATGGGGCATGAAGGTGTAATTCGGTTCTGAAGAATCGTCCGAGGGAGGCACGCTTCAGAGGCGAAGTTTAGCATTTCTGCTCGTGTCGGGATTCCAGCCGGAACATGTCCGGTTCAATTTCGTTAAAGCAAAGGAGAAAGCTTATGTCTAAAGAATTGATGGATTTTTTCAATAAGCAACCGAGACTGGGCGTACTGGCCACTGCGGACAAGAACGGCAAAGTGAACGCGGCCTATTTCAACTCACCCCAAATGATTGATGAAACAACTGTTTTGATGGGTATAGGCAAGAATCGGTCCTTTGAGAATCTTCAAGAAAACCCCAGTGCAGCATTTATCATTCTTGAACCCGGAAAGACTCTTCAGGACTGGAAGGGTCTGCGGGTCTACTTGAAAATGATCGATTGCCAAACCGCAGGCCAGAAAGTGGACGGGATTCGAGCCGCCCTAGCTGAGAAGGCTGGGGAAAAAGCCTCCAAGATGATACATGCGGCAATAACCTTTAAGGTCGAAGAGATTCGCCCTCTGGCGGACTTTGGGCAGGGTTGGGAAAAATCAATCTGACAGAACTAGCTGCAGTTGATTCCAAATCCTACAAGAAAATGGTAGACCCCGATGTGGAGCAGGCTTTCAAACCTGCTTTCTATACAGGGTGGATCTTGTCTGTCCGGGTCCAATCCACCAACGCCATAAATTGCATTTAGGCATCGCAACCGGAGCCCTTCAAATGAAACCCATCCCGAATCCCTACAGAACAGGGGAATGCTTTTTCTGCGGAGAACAAAACCCTATAGGACTGCGTTTGGATTTTTTCGGAATCCGATGCCGAGCCCAGAGAAGTAGTGATGAATTGGCATGTTTCGCCAATGTTCAAGGGCTTCGGGACGATACTTCACGGAGGCATTCAGAGCGGAATATTTGACGAAATTATGGGATGGGCCACAGTTCATTTCACTCAAGGCACAGGCGTGACCACCGAACTCGTGATTAAATTTCTCAGGCCGGTTTACGTTAACGAGCATATAGAGGCCCGTTGCCGCATTGCCTTTCGTGACGGGGACAAAGTTCACCTGGAAGCCGAAATCAGCCAGGGAAGCGAAGTCTGCACTCGCGCTTCAGGAATCTACGTGCTTCTCGACCGTGACAAGTTCGACCGCTTGATACATCCGGACTAGCCAACGCTAATATTCTTGAAATCGAAAAGTCTTGCAACAAAGGACCAGTATGCCGATCATCACCATATCCAGAGGTTCATACAGTAAAGGAAAAGAGGTCGCAGAAAGGGTCGCAGAAAGACTCGGCTATGAGTGTATTTCTCGAGAAATACTCGTGGAGGCGTCTGACCATTTCAATATCCCAGAAATCAAGCTCGTACGAGCCTTACACGACGCACCTTCGATTCTGGAAAGGTTCACATACGGCAAGGAGAAATACCTGGCCTATATAGAATCGGCTTTCCTGGACAGGGTGCAACACGATAATGTTGTCTATCACGGTCTAGCTGGACATTTTTTTCTGAGAGACGTAGGCCATGTGTTGAAGGTTCGTATATTGGCCGACATTGAAGATCGCGTCAGACTTGAAATGGAGCGTGAACAAATCTCACGCGAGCAAGCCCTTTTCATACTGAATAAAGATGACCAGGAGAGGCGCCAGTGGAGCATTAGGCTTTTCGGAACAGATTCATGGGACGCGAGCCTTTACGATTTGGTCATTCATGTGAAAAAGATAACAATCGATGATGCTGTGGATACAGTCTGCCGAACAGCCCAACTATACCAATTCCGCACCACGATGGAATCCCGGAATAGTCTGAATGATCTTGTCATGGCTGCGCGCGTCAAGGCAGAAATCATAGACATGTGTCCAAATGTGAGAGTCACTGCCCAGGACGGGACCATCCACGTGAGCACTAATGCGAGGGCTATAGAAGCCCCTAAGTTAGCCACGCGGTTAAAGCGTTTGGCGAAGAAAGTCCCGGGAATTAAAGAGGTCAGGATAGAAGTGGGCCCAGTGGTCACTTTCTTTTCGGATTGAAAACCTCGGGTCTTATCATGAAGCCTGTGCAGCTAGCATGCGAGCAGCGGCAAGAAGAAACGAGTCCTGCCCCTGCGCTGCAAGCAGAGAGATCCCGATCGGCGCACCATCCACTAGCGCCAGCGGTAAAGTGACTTGAGGCAACCGCCCGATCCCTGCAACTGCTGTCATGGAAAGGGTTCTTTGAAAGTAGGTGTCCACAGTTCGGTCCAGACCAAGACTTCCTTTCCTGGGCGCCGGCGTCGGAGCTGTGGGCATACAAATCAAATCATTTGGTCCCAAGAATTTCTTTAACGCATGGAAATATTTCTCCCTCCGTTGAACTGCTTGCTCAATAATCGTGCGGTCCATATTTTTGACAAGTCGAAAATTCACTGTGACTCTCGGCCCGAATTCAGGCTTCATATCTTCCACCCAAGAGCCCAGACAGCTCCAAATCTCTGCCCACTGAACCTGACAATAGTTTTCATGCCAGCCACGTAGGCCGTTTTTTGGCAGATCATCATCAATGTCCTCCAACGATGTCTCTCTGGCAGCTCCCGGAAAAGCCTTTTCTATTAAGTCTACCGGTTCCCTCAAAGCCTTCTGAACAGCTTCATCCGAAATTTCGAAGGCCTCTCGGAGCAAATGCAGTTTTCCTACCTGAACTTGCTCTGCCGTTTTGCAGCCAAGTAGCACAGACGCGACTTTTCCTAATATTTCGCAGCCTGAAGCCAAAACGCCCACAGTGTCAAATGAGGGCGCCAGCGGATTGACACCCGCCACAGAGACACAAGCGTGTGTAGGTCGAAAACCGTAAATCCCGCAATTGCTCGCAGGAATCCTCACCGAACCGCCTGTATCCGTGCCAAGCGCAAAATCAACAATTCCGCAAGCAACAGCGGAAGCTGAGCCGCTGGATGATCCACCCGGCACCCTATCCGGAGCTTTTGGATTCAACGGAGTGCCCCAGAAGCAGTTTTCCCCGTCAAGCCCAAAGGCCAATTCGTCAGTAACTGTCTTTCCGAGGCACTTCGCACCGGAAACGAGGAGTTGATCAACACACAGAGCATTAGCTGCGGCTTCTGGGTGAGTGTCTTGCCACTTGGGATTACCGCAGCCGGTTTTGTAACCAGATATGTCTATGAGGTCTTTGACAGCAAAGGTCAAACCATCCAATACTCCGGAACTTGTAGGCTCCATGAAGAATTTGCTGACAAACGCCCTGGATTCCTCAACGGTAAATCTGGCTTGACCAGTCATCAGAGACCTTCTCCTCGCTCTAATACTATTACTTATCTTCTTGATCAGAAGTTTGGCCTTTTCCCTCGATTACCACCAAAGACGGTCGGAACCTTCCGAGGCGCCGTTTATAGTTCTCCCATGCCTGCAGCAAATGAAAATCTGAAACACCTTCCCAAGCTTCCGGATTGTCGCGCCTGCCCCGATCCGCGGCAAGAAAGAGGTTAAGTTCCGGGTCTTGCCCCAGACTAGCCAAGATAACCTCCTTGGGCGTTCCATCGGTTCCTTCCATCGTCCGTATCAGAAGGTGTTCGTTTCCCTCTAACCGTATGTACATGTTATTATCTCTATACCAACATTGCCAAAATTCTTGCCCAATTTACGGGAATTGCACCCGTCACCCCGGACCCCGGATCGTGGTCCGGGGAAGGCTTTGATCCGGGGTCCAGATTCTGGATTCCTGCCTTCGCAGGAATGACGAGGAAACGGACATTGTCTTTGAGGATGCTATAAAATGTTAATCGCACATTTATTTTGCCAGAAGCCTTGGATGCTTTCAAGTTCGGTAGGCAACAGTCGACATCAGCGATTTGGTTAGAAGTCCGTTCAGATTTTATTTGAAACGTGCGAGAACCTCTTGCAACTTACTAATAATTCAAGTATTAATAATGATAAGCTTTTTGAAGTCCGACGCTGCTTTTTTTGGCTATTCGGTCTCGAATCTCCCCCTTTCAGATGGGCCATTGCAGTTCCAGTGGCTTAGGAGTGCATAGTGACAGGGAGCAATCTTTGGAGAGGTTTTCTTGATTTGCCTTCGAGGCTGTATCGCATCAGGGGGCAATTTTCGGATCGTGCTCCATCTCCATCTGCCCTGTGGCTCACTATTCTTTTCTTCCTGGTCGTCTCGTCATGCTTATTTGCATCCTTTTTCGAGTGGGATCGGTATCAAATAATTGCGGGTCCCAGATGGCAGGCTATGCCCCTGGTGGACAAGCTTTTGATTTTTTGGCTTCTCGCCGCGAAATCGCTGGCATGGTTCCTTCCAATGCTTCTTGCTTCCGCAGCCTTTATTAGATTAGGTCTAAAGCGCACGACCGTGATGATCGTTAACTTCTTCTGGATCATGATCTTCTATTTTTTCGCCATAGATCTTGTGTGTGTCAGTTTTGCAGGCTACCACTCGTGGGATTATATGCCCCTCATACAGGACATGTTCGAAAATCCGGATCAAAAGATTTGGCAGTGGGCCGGCGAAAGATTGACCACCGAGGCAGCTATGATCTTTGGGATTTTCCTCGTTTGTGGACCGGTATGCTTCATTTTGGTCAACCGAGTGGCGACTCTGCTGCTGAACCGATTCGCATGGATGAAGTCTAGGGCCGCGGTAATAATGTTTACAGGCGCGTTTCTGTGGGGAGTCTTAGGCGTGGCGCCGGTAATGAATTCTTTCAATGATCTCCACGCGCTGGACAGAATCTACAGTGCCATGCCTCTTACCACCGGCCTTAGAGAGTGTTTCTTCTGGAATTCGGCGGATCAGGTGGCTGTGAGGCCCGAAAAGACCCGTATGGCACCTGTGAGCACCAGTCTATCGGCTGCAGGGCATCCCCTGGCCGTCAATGTGGCTCCACATATGACCTTTTCCGAGAGTGGTTTTCGAAAGGGTTCGGGTTTATTTCCTGCCCTCATGGAAGCTAATGCTTTGGCCGCAGATTCGACACTTCCGTTTTCAGATGAAAAATCCCTGTGGTCGGAACTCCTCAGCCCTCACAACAGATTTTCGGGACTTTTTTCCAGGATCGAAATGGAACTTGGCACGGCTCGTAATTTGTTCGAACCCAGCATCGCTAGACTGATGAATCTGCCTGTTTTCGGCCATCCCACGCAAAGTCCTTACGCGACTATACAGTCCAGCATCGGGCAGTATGACGAGCCCGAAGCAATGAAGATGGTGAGAGATTCCGCAGATCCTAAACCAGTGGATCAATCTGCTTATGTGACCAAGCCGGAGCTTCCGAACATCATCATGATTATCTTTGAAAGTCTTCGCCATGATGCTCTGGGCCCGGACTTTATGAAGGAACTGGATGCGTGGTCAAAACAGGGCCTCCGTCTCCAGCGCCACTACTCAGGGTCCAACTGTTCGCATCTGGGTCTATTCTCTCTGTTTTACGGCAGGCCCCCCCTTGGTTATCGTCAGACACTGGATCGCAAGATTCCTTCTCAGATGCTTGAATCCTTGCGACGGTCCGGGTATCAGATCACGTTGTTAACATCTGGAGAGATCAAGGGGTTCAGGCGGTTGGACCAGTTCATCAATGAAGAATCTTGCGACGAAATTATTTCTGAAGGAGAGTTTACCCTCGCGGGCATGAAGGATTGGCCTGAATCGGATCGCCGCAAGCTCAAGCACGTGGGCCGTATCGTAAATGGTGAACACGCTCGACCGCAGTTCGTGTTCTTCTATCTGGTTTCTTCTCATTACAGATATGCGTTTCCTCCAGAATTCGAGGTGTTTAAGGAAGCCCCTCGCTTCTGGCAATTTCTTGATCCCCGGGGGCAGATCCAAAATCATTTGAATCGATACTCTAATGCTCTGCTGTTTCTGGAACACGAGCTTATGCAACTGCTGCAATCCATTGATCTGAGAAATAATATTGTTATGATCACTGGCGACCATGGTGAATCTATGGGGGAAGACGGTGTTCTAACTCACGCGACGAGAATGTCGGAGATTCAGCTTCGCGTCCCCTTCGCAATGGTGGGCGGCGGAGTGGAACCTGGGGAAATTAGCACAGCAACAGTGCACACGGACATTTTGCCGACTCTATTACATGTCCTTCAGGGAAACAACGTGCCCATCAGCAATTGTCATGGAAGAGACCTGCTGGCAAGCCCTCCCCCGGCCGACGAAGTTGTGCTCGTGCCTGCAAACGGACCGAAATGGGAAGGATTTATGATTGTGCGTGGAAACAAGCGAATTGCATTCACTACATCCACAGCCGCGGGAGAGGACCCCTCGATGGAATTCGCCGGTTTGGTCGATGAATCGGGGTTGTTCGAATTCAGACTCGGCCAGGACAAGATCCAATACCCGTTTAGGGCAAGCCATTGATAACGCAATTTTTTATTTGATGACCATATGAAAATCCAGGTGATCGGTAACCCTATTTCGGGCAAAGGGAAAGCGGAGCCGCAAATTAACGAATTTGCAAGTGTCCTGGAGCGTCTTGGACATGAAGTGGACGTGTTTATGACCACTTCCGCTGGGGAGGCGCGTGAGCGGAGTCGCCTCATCGATCCGAATACAGACGCGTTGGTTGCTGCAGGAGGAGATGGGACAGTAAACGAGATTCTGAACGGTCTTACTGATCCGTGCGCAATCCCCATACTCCATTTACCAGTGGGGACTGCCAATCAACTGGCTCTGACTCTCGGTTTGCCCAGTGAGCCCGAGAAATTAGCTTCAATTCTTGAGCGAAAGCTGATTCGTCGCGTAGACATGGGGCTTGCAGGCAATCGCAGATTCTTGATGATCGTCAGCGCGGGTTTCGACGCAAAGGTGGCCGAAGAAATCGACAAACATAGGGGAAGCCGGCTGGGCTATTCAGGGTATATTTTCCCGATCTTGAAGATGGCTGCCTGCCACCGTCCAGCAAAGCTGGAGGTCGTGATAGATGACCGCTACAGAATTTCGGGCTGCTGGGTTATGGTGCTGAAGGTGCGCCTTTATGGCGGATTACTGGTTTTCGCTGACGATGCCAGGCTAGATTCCGGCCTTTTCCATGTATGTGTCTTCAGCGAAGGCACGTTAAGAGGACTGCTACTCTACGCTTCAGCAGGTCTGATGCGAGTTGCGTCGCATATTCCTGGAATTACGAGAATGACCGGCAAGAAAATTCGAATCGAATCCAAAGAGCCGATTCCCATAGAAGTGGACGGAGAATATGTGGGCACGACCCCTCTTGATATCACCATGAAACCTTCTGCTGTGCCGTTGATTGTTCCTCCGGTCGAGGACGAGTCTTAACCACAACCATCCAGTCATTTGCGGAAATCGACTAAACGGGGTTGCCATTGCTCGGTGCGAAGCCACGAAACAATCTCCTTTGAAAATAGATGAGATTGTCTCGCTGCAGCTCCATGAAATCCCAAAATATTCGCTAGCCCGTCACGTCATGGCATTGACAACACACGCTTTTTGCAATATAGAGAATTGCAGTGTTTGAGGACCTGAGTGTATAACGCGCAATTCAAGTGCAAACCTATGGGAGTACCCGCAGTGAAAAAGTCCGCGTCCGCATGGATGCTAATATTATGCTACTGCATAACTTGGGGGACTGCTGCGTTCCATTCCCATGAATGCTGTCACCAAGAAGTTGCTACAGACGCCGAAATCTGTGGTACAACCTTCGCAAATGCAAAGACTCCTCATTTCGTTAAAGCATCTGGTTGGTTACATTCAGTAGATTCCGCAAGGATATGCTCTGCCCAAAGTTGTTGCGCTGTCCCCGGCTTTGGGGATTGTGATCAGGCTCAGTTCTTCCCGACAAGTCGAAGAGCGCCCGGAACTGGGACTTGGCAAGACTGCATTCAAGGACTGGTCACTTTCAACGAACCTGCATCCTGTCTGACTTCTCATTCAGGCATAGGACGGACCCCTTCCCTCCGACCTTGTTCTTCCCTCGCATCAATTGTTTTTGTACGTCTTCTGATTTGAGCTCACGAGTTGCCGCGTGATTCCGCGTGATGGAGATTAGCCCACGACGTGGGATCGTGCACAAACGCCGTCAATAGAGCTCGGGGATGATCGTACCTTCTTTATGCGCAAAAGGATCTGAAGATCTCAAAAGCGACGCCCCGTCTGTAGATCCACACAATTTCCCTTCGTGAGGTTTATTCAGAGGAGACACGGATATGACAAGACCCATTTCTCTGTTACTGGGAGTCTTATGTATCGCAGTCACAGCTGATTTGGCTATCGCCAGCGGAGCCCATCGGTTCAATCTCGACCAGAAATGGGCGAGAGAGCAAGAGGCGCAGGAGAAGCTGGATCAGCGCTTCAAAGAGCTTGATAAAGAAGCAGCAAAGTTTGTGAGAAAATTAGAGAGAAAAGAAGCGGTCGCGACCGTGGCCCTAATTCCCGATAAAAACCTTAAGAAACGGATGTCCGTCTTACGTGACGAGAGACGGGCGGTAATTTGGTAGCGACCGGCTACTGTACCATGGAGTTAACCTCAAAGATGAGGCTTGATGAGGGACAGTAGTCCATTCCGCCCTTACATGGCGGTCTCGCCGTTTACCCTGGAGTAGCTTAATTATGAAGAGAAGAGAACTCGTAGCAATCTTTTTCGTGGCGCTGAGTGGCTTACTCGTGGCTTTGGCACTTAGCTTTTCTGAAAAGAAGGCCTCGCGAAACGGTCATGGCCACGAGGGCCACGATCATGGTGCAGGCGGCGACCATGCAGGCCACGCTCATGTGGGTCCACACGGAGGCAAAATCCTCAAAGAAGAAAAACTTAAACTTGAAGTACTTATTTATGAGAAGGGAATGCCGCCGTATTTTAGGGTCTATTGTTACAACGACGAGAAACCTCTCGACCCCAAAGAAGTAAAAGTTTCCATCGAATTGAAGCGCCTCGGTGAAAGGGTGACCGTCTTCGATCTTGTTCCGGACAAAGATTTTCTATTTAGCCGAGAAGAAGTCGAGGAACCCCATTCGTTCGAGGTAAAGGTCACTGCAGAGCGGGGTGGCGAGAAATTCGAGTGGGAATACTGGAAAATTGAAGGCCGCGTGGAACTTGGCACCGAACTGGCCGGCAAAATAGGACTCGAGACCGATAAGGCCGGACCGGGAAAGATCAAATCGGTCACCGAATTACCAGGGGAAATAGCATTTAATGCTGATCGCATATCCCACATAGTACCGCGTGTGCCCGGGGTAGTGATTCATGCACCAAAGAATCTGGGGGATTTAGTGCGACAGGGTGAAACCATAGCTGTGATCGACAGCCGTGAACTTGGCGAAGCCAAGAGCAAGTACCTTGTAGCATTGGAACGCGAAAAGCTTGCTCTGTACAACTTTGAACGTTCTCAGCGCCTGTGGGAGAAACAGACGATCCCGGAAAAGGAATTCCTCACAAGCCAAAAGAGCTACCAAGAGGAGAAGATTGAATTGAACGCCGCTGTCCGAAAGCTCACGACAATGGGATTAACGGACGAGGAAATAGGCTCCCTATCATCAGGATCGGTCAAGGAATTGACGCACTTCACTCTGCGGGCGTCTTTCGACGGCGTAGTCGTTAGAAAACATCTGGCTCCAGGCGAGTGGGTCAAAGAAGATGCAGAGATCTACATGATCGCTGATCTCTCAACGGTGTGGGTAGAGATCACCCTGTATGCCAAGGATCTGGCCACTATCGGATTAGGGAAAAAAGTAACGATCAAGTGTGATTCCTCCGGCTTGGAGACCGGCGGAGTAGTGTCCTACGTGGGCCCGGTGGTAGGCGAAGAGACTCGTACAGCCAAAGCCAGAGTGGTAATTGACAATTCGGACGAGAAATGGCGGCCTGGGATGTTCGTGAACGTGGAAGTTGTAAGGGAAGAGGTCGAAGTGCCATTGGCAGTTCGAGCCGAAGCCATACAGACTTATCGGAACGGACCGGTGATTTTTGTCAAATATGAAGATGAATATGAGTATCGCCCGCTGGTGCTTGGCCGGACAGACGGGCAATTTACTGAGGTAGTTAAGGGATTGTCTGCCGACGAGACCTACGTCTGTCGCAATAGCTTTATTCTGAAAGCCGAATTGGGCAAGGCCGGGATGTCGCATCAGCATTAGGAGTAGCGAAATGATAGCTAGAATCCTCCAGTTCTCCATTGAGCATCGGTGGATTATGGTCACTTTGACCCTCATGATGGCGGGAGTTGGAGTTTATAATCTGGGACGCATAAACATCGATGCCGTGCCTGATATTACTAATATCCAAGTCCAGATCGCTGCTCAAGCATCAGGCCTTGCTCCGCTCGAAATAGAACAACGCATCACATTTCCCATAGAAACTGGGCTGGCAGGACTGCCGGGGCTGGTAAAGACGAGGTCGCTTTCTCAGTACGGCATTGCTCTAGTTACCGCGATATTTGAGGATGGCATTGATATTTATTTTGCTCGCCGGTTAGTGAGCGAAAGAATTCAGGAGATTAAGGGAAAGCTCCCTGCTGGGATAGAACCCGTCCTGGGCCCCATTTCAACGGGCCTGGGTGAAATTTTCATGTGGACCGTTGAGGCCTTGCCCGGGGCGAAAAAGCCTGACGGTGGCCCCTACACGCTGACAGACTTGAGAACCATTCAAGATTGGATCATTCGTCCCCAGATGAGAAATACTCCCGGCGTCACGGAGATAAATACCATCGGCGGCTTCGACAAACAGTTCCATGTTACACCAGATCCATACAAGCTCATTTCAATAGGGCTGACTTTCCGAGACGTTCTCACCGCTCTGGAATCCAATAACGCCAATGTTGGGGCGGGTTACATCGAACGGAGCGGCGGCCAATATCTTGTGAGAGCGCCGGGGCAAGTTTCAGGCATTGAGGACATTGAAAACATCATCCTGAAGAATGTCCATGGAACACCTGTGTTCATCAAAGACGTGGCAAAAGTCCATCTAGGCCAGGAGCTCAGAACAGGAGCAGCGACAAAGGACGGACAAGAAGCTGTCCTCGGTACGGTCTTCATGCTCATAGGAGAGAACAGCCGAGTCGTGTCAGATAGGGCTGCAAAGAAGCTGGAAGAAATAAGCCGCACTCTGCCTCAAGGGGTGTTCGCTAGGCCTGTGTACAACCGTACAACCCTAGTTGACAAGACGATTGATACCGTGCGGAAGAGTCTTACTGAAGGAGCTGCACTTGTCGTCATGGTCTTATTTCTCTTTCTTGGGAACATAAGAGCTGCGTTAATAACTGCCCTGGTAATACCGCTATCAATGCTATTTACCGCCACGGGCATGGTGACGAGCAAGTTGAGTGCAAATCTCATGAGCCTGGGAGCCATAGATTTTGGAATCATCGTGGACGGCGCCGTGGTGATCGTAGAAAACTGTACCCGCAAAGTCGCTGAAGCGCAGGGAATCCTCGGTCGTCCGCCGACTCGCCGCGAACGGGTAAACATTATCTGGGAGGCGTCACAGGAAGTAAGAAAGCCGATGATATTCGGCGAACTCATTATTATGATTGTGTACCTTCCCATTTTGACCTTGACCGGGGTTGAAGGGAAGATGTTCATGCCAATGGCATTGACCGTGCTCCTGGCCCTGGCAGGGGCAACTATACTGTCATTCACCTTCGTGCCCGCAGCGGTGACCCTTTTTCTGTCGTCAGGCATGTCACACAAGGAAAATCTTCTGACTCGCGGAGCTAAGAGACTATACACTCCTGTTCTGTATGCGGCCCTCCGTTATCGCACTCTTGTAGTGGTGTCGGCTGTCATTCTCGTATGCGTCTCGGTTGTCGCAACTACTCGAATGGGTCGGGAATTCGTGCCTACTCTCGATGAAGGCGATATTGCGATTCACACGTTGCGAGTTCCGGACACAAGTTTGTCACAATCCGTTCAACTCCAGACTATTTTGGAAAAGACCATTCTGACGACTTTTCCTCAGGTAGAGACTGTTTTCGGTCGTGTTGGAACATCTGAGGTTGCCACCGAACCGCATCCTCCGAGCATCGGAGATAGCACTATCATACTCAAACCTTGTGGTCAGTGGCCCGATCCTGCACTAGATAAAGAAGACCTGGCAAGACAAATTGAAGCTGAAGTTAACAAGCTCCCTGGCAGCAATTTCGAATTCAGCCAACCGATTCGAATGCGTTTCAATCATCTGTTGGCGGGGGTTCTAAGCGATGTTGCGATCAAGGTCTTCGGGGATGATATGGATCAGATGCTCGATAAAGCCGAGGAGATTGCTGATCGTGTTAAAAAGATTCCTGGAGCCAGTCATGTCAAAGTTGAGCAGGTGACGGGTCTGCCGATTCTCACTGTGAAAATAAAACGTGACGAAATGGTTAGATATGGGCTGAATATGTCGGATATTCAGGAGGTCGTTGAAATTGCGGTTGGGGGAAAAGGCGCAGGACAGGTTTTCGAGGGTGATCGACGCTTTCACATTGTTGTTCGCCTTCCCGAAAACATGCGCACACATATGGAATCCCTCAAGCGTCTGCCTATCCCAATGCCTAAACAGGAGCCCAACGGAAAATCTCTCGTTTCAAATGCTTCTGTGAGGGAAGAACGAAAGGAGCGATCTTTTGTAACGCTCGGATCAATTGCAGACCTCAAAGTGATAACCGGCCAGAATCAAATCAGCAGGGAGGACGGAAAGCGTCGCGTTGTGGTCACAGCTAATGTTCGGGATCGTGATTTGGGCTCATTTGTCTCAGAAGCCCAAACCGCGGTGAAAAATCAAATCAATATGCCGGCAGGATATTGGGTGGCGTGGGGAGGCGAATTCGAGCAGATGATATCCGCCGCAAAACGACTTCAGATCGTTGTTCCCGTGGCACTGTTTCTGATCTTGGCTCTATTATTTGCTGCATTTGGGTCGCCGAAATACGCATTGGTAGTATTTACGGGTGTGCCCCTGGCGCTCACCGGTGGAGTCGCTGGTCTGTGGCTCCGAGACATACCCATCTCCATATCGGCAGCAGTAGGGTTTATAGCTCTATCCGGCGTGGCCGTGCTGAACGGCCTCGTCATGATTACCTTTATCAACAAGTTGCGAGAAGATGGTATGTCTGTGATTGACGCGGTGGTGCAGGGTTCTCTGACGCGGCTTCGACCAGTGCTGATGACTGCTCTCGTCGCGTCTCTGGGATTTGTTCCCATGGCCTTGGCTACCGGCACTGGAGCGGAGGTTCAGAAGCCTCTGGCTACTGTGGTTATTGGTGGGCTCATTTCCAGCACTATGCTTACTTTGCTCGTGCTTCCAGCTCTGTACGTCCTTCTGGAAGGGTTGTCTCCTGGAAATGAAAACGATGACGAGATTAGCGCTTTGAAGTAACAACTAGAGCAGCTGCCAACAATAATGCGCATATGGCCGTCCGAAATGAATAATCCGGAAGGCTTACCCTTGATGGGAGCCTTGTCCGTCCAGAGTCTGGATCCCGGATCGAGTCCGGGATGACGGAGCCATTTCCCGGAAATCGGACAAAAATCATTGCAATTGCTACAAGTTTGGTCTTGAGAGCACTAGAGTTGAATTCGATAGCCGGACATGCGTTCGGCGGTTTTTTTAATACAGCTATTTGAGGAGAGAATAATGAAGAAACTGTTTATCCTGGTCGCCCTTGTATCTTTTGTCTTTTCAAGTGCTTTTTGGGCAGCGGCTCATGAAGCTAAATCCACTGGAAAGGCTGAAAAGGGGCCGAAGGTCTATTGCTGCCACGGCAAGGGCGATTGCGACAAGATCCACACAAAGGATGAGTGCGAAAAAGAAGGGGGCAAGGTCGTCAATCACTGCAAAGAGTGTAAGTAGTTTTAAAGGCTTCGCAGGCTTAAACGAGAAGAATTGGGACGCCCGTCAGCACCAATAAAAGCAGCCGGCGTCCCTGCCGCCCACGGGTAGAAGGCGCCTACAAAGGTTTTCGTCGTTCTTTGTGGCGTTTTCGCCTTGGGAGTTGGTATAAAGACATGGAGGATTTCAGAATATCCAGGCTAGAATCCAGTCGCTTCATAGCTCCGAAAGTCATTGTCTGTATATGAGTCAGCGGCCACGCCATCTTTCAGAAGTCTCTTGAATGAGGCCACTCAATGCATCGGATGTCCAGCACCAGCGCCTGCCGCTATTGCATGATCTTTAGCGGTTTTTTCATTGCAGTGCTATTGGTTCATTACAGCGGATTCAGCTCTCCAATGATTTATGACTCCAAGGTCTGGGTCAGCGACAAAGCGTATATTTTTTCGGAAGGCGATTTGGGGAAAATCCTTTCTATATTTCCGGAAAGACCTTTGTTCATGCTGATCCTGTACTTGAATTATCTTCTCTTCGGAATGGACCCTTTTTTCTTCCGATTGGTCGCATCAGTGTTCTCTGCAGCAGCGGGGCTTGCTCTTGTGCTCCTCGCCCATAAGATTTTTCATTCGCCTACTCTTGAAACTCGAACTTCAGAGACCAATACAACTTGGGTAATCATCCTTCTCGGATTGCTGTTTGTGATTCATCCTCTGCAGTCTTTTGCAGTGCTTTATATTTGGCAAAATCAGGTAGTTTTGGCGTGCCTCTTTTATTTTTCGGCCCTGGCCGTGTATTTGACTGGAGCGACTAATCAAGAAGGCCGGCGCACAAAGCGGTACTTGTTATGCGCGATACTGTTTTTCTTCGGTTTAGTAAGCAAAGAGAATACTTCTACTCTCCCTGTCGCTATGGTTTCTGGCGGAATTGATCCTGCTGGGTCGAGATTTCAAACACACTGCGAAAAGAGCGTTTGTTGTGGCTGCGATCACGCTACCCCCTTTAATAATTTATCTGCTCCTCGCGTACAGCCTGCATGGGCAAGAAAGTGTAATCCCGAAGGGAGTCATTGCCCGAATAATAGAATATTACGGAGAAGGCGGTTGGTCTCCTTGGCAGGTACTGCTGACTGAATGTCGTGTGTTTTTCACGTACGTGGCTTCTGTTTTTGTTCCTTTTGCCGTTGACTTGAATCTCGTAAAGGCGATGTTGGTGTCCAGTTCATTATTGGAGCCGCCGTCAACACTATGGGCTGCTGCCGGCATGCTGGCCTGGATAATATTGAGTATCGCATTGGTTCGACGTGATCCGATCATCTCATTCGGAATGCTGTTTTTCTTCGTCGCCTTGCTGCCGGAATCCGCTTTGATTCCTCAGTATCTTTTTTTCGGATACAGGCCGATCCTCCCAATGGCCGGACTTCTGTTCATCATAGGCAGAGTATTGTTGAGCGCCGTTGCCTGGGCAGAAATAAGGTTTCCAAAAGACATTTTGAGAGGTGCCATTCCTGCAACCTTGTTTGTCCTCGTAGGACTTTTCGCGTGGTCCAGCCATATTGAGGCGACTGAGTGGCATCCATTGAGAATCTGGAAAAAAGCATATCTGGGGTCACCAGAATGGTCCGAACATGTCGAAAAACGGCTCTACAAGAATATTCTGGTTAATTACGGCGCGGAATTGGTCAACTCGGGGAAATATTCCGATGCAATTCCTATATTGAGCCAAGCCGTTCAGTTGGCTCCTGAATCTCCAAGCGCGTACAATAACCTGGCAAACGCAATGCTGGGATTGGGACTAATTTCCCAAGCAATAGAAGTGTACCAAAAAGCAATACAGTCAAATGCGACAACTCCGGAGCTCTTCATGAATCTGGGTGTGGCTCTCCTGAAGAGCAACAGAATTCACGATGCAAAAGAGAGCTTTGCCAAAGCGGTTCAAATTCATCCAGGACTCGCAAAGGCGAGGGCCAATCTTGGGATGGTATGTCTTCGCCTGGGACAAGTTCCTGAGGCCATAGAACACCTCGGCCATGCGGTCAAGATCGATCCTCAACTCGTCTTGGCTCATAGCAGTCTAGGTCAGGCGCTGGAATTAGCAGGAGATCTGTCTCAGGCGGCGAGCCACTACGCTGCAGCTTTGCGGCTTGCTCCCGGTCTTACTGAAGCCCACTTCCGTCTTGGAAACGTCATGGTTAAACTCAACGACCCAGCGGCTGCGATTGAGCACTACAAGGCGGCTCTGCAATTGGACCCGAAGCTCTATGTGGCAGAAAACAACCTTGGCAAGTTGTACCTGGGCATGTCGCAGCTCTCCGATGCCGTCAAGCATTTCCAAAGGGCTCTCGAGATTCGCCCGGATTTCAGTGAAGCGCGAACGAACCTTGAAGCTGCACTGGCAAAGCTCCAGGGCACAGGTGGCGATCCGGGACTCGTGAAATAGTCTGAGAATGCGGCATTCACCGGCATCCTACAATTTTGTATAACCATGAGAAATTACTTGACATGAGAAAAACATTAACTGATACTTCTTAAATTAAGGAATACTTAATTTTGATCTCGCGAATCGGAACATGGCGCTTGAATCTCATATTGGCAGCCGAATAAAGACTCACCGTCAGAATAACCACCTGACTCTGAAGCAATTGGCCGAAAAAGTGGGCTGCACAGACGCTTACCTGTCACAAATCGAAAACGGGCGTGTATCGCCGTCCATCGCGTCTCTGAAAAGAATAGCGGACGCGTTACAGACAAAGATAACTGATTTTTTTGTTGAAGTTGAAGATGACGAGCCTGTGGTGCTGCAGCCCGATAAGCGAGTCACCATTTCCTTGGACAGATGGAATGCGACAATTCAGTCTCTTGTGGTAAATCATAAGAACAAGCGGATGCATCCGTTTTTCACCACGATACAGCCTGGCGGCGGTTCCCACGGCCTATACAGTCATGTGGGCGAAGAATTCGGGATAGTGCTCAAGGGCCAATTGGAAATTGAATTGGACGGCACAACCTATCTTGTCAAAGAGAATGAGAGTTTCTATTATAACTCATCCCAGCCTCACAGCTGGACGAATTCGGGAGATGTGGAAACAGTAGTGGTGTGGGTAATCAGCCCTCCCACGTTCTAGCTTTAGTTCCCCGAGTGGCAGTCCGATAGTCCACTCAATGTTTCTGGTCTATGGTGTAATATTCTGTTTGGCCCTGATGGCGGGTCAGCCCACATCCTAGAATGGTCTGTGAAATTCGCAGCCCCTTACAGAGGTTCATCTATCAAGAAATTGACGATGGACCGGAATATCGAAAAGGAAGGACGCCATGAAGAAAATCGCTTGGCTGTTTTGCGCGGTCTTGGCTTTGAGTGTGCTGGTATGGGGGAGTGTTCCGGCTTTGGCTGAGGAATCAAAGCTTCATCTCAAATTCAGCACCTGGCATCCCCCTGCAAGCCGCGAAGTCACTACGGTCTGGACACCCATGCTGGAAGAACTCAAGAAGAGAAGTAACGGCCGTATCACTTATACGCTGTATGCCGGCGGTGCCTTGGGCAAAGGTCCGGAGCACTTCGATATCGTCAAGAAGGGCCTTTCAGACATGGGCTATTTTACGGCTACGTGGACTCCTGGCCGTTTTCCTCTGACGGACGTGCTCTCGATGGCTGCCTGGGTTGACGGAAAAGATCTGGCAACGAACATCGGCAATGAGATGGCTCACAAGATGCTGGATAAGGAATTCCAGGACGTGAAGGTCCTGGAGCTTAACGGATGCATTCAGGCTTTCCTCTGGACCACAAAGCCGATCAAAACCCTGGAAGATCTCAAAGGTAAGAAGATCAGATCGCCTGGCGGTATGCAGACAGCCTATCTCAAAGCCCTTGGAGCCGAGCCTGTATTTATTCCGTTGGGCGACGTTTACATGGCTATGGATACTGGCACAATTGACGGTCTCGTTACCTGTCCTCCTTTGGTTCTCGCATTCAAACTTCATGAAGTTGCCAAACATGGAGTCAAGGCTACTTTTGGCTGCGTCTCCGAAGGCGTGGTCATGAATAAGAAAACCTGGGACAAGACTCCGCCTGATCTGCAAAAGATAATAATGGATGTTGCAGGCAATCCGTTCGCCACTACTCATGGTCTTGATAAAGAGACTTACGCAAAAATGATGACCGAAATAACTGGCAAAGGCGTGGCTATTTTAGATCTTCCCAAAGAGGAAGAAGCAAAATGGTTTAAAGAATTCCAGAATGCGACCAAAACCTGGGCGGCTGAAATGGAAAAGCAGGGCCTTCCTGGTAAAGAAGCGGTAATCTCTTTCTGCGAAATAGCCGATAAAAATGGGACCAAGTGTGTTGCAATGCCGCCTGAGTGGGCAGAGAAGAAATAAGAAGCCATTGTTGCGAGGGTGTGAATCCAGATTGTTCATGGCAGTTGCCAAAAATAATGTCATTTTTCCTCGTCATTCCTGCGAAGGCAGGAATCCAGAATCTGGCCCCCGGATCGAGTCCGGGGTGACAGGTTGCCATTCTCGTAAATTGGACAAGAATTTTGGCAATTCGCATAGAAGGTTCCCATGTTGGAAAAAATAAGGGCTTTTGTCCAAAAAATCACACGCATACTGGGCTACATAGGCATGTTTTTCATCATTCCTATGATGCTACTCACCTCCGCGGATGCTACGGGGCGAGACTTCTTCTCTCGTCCCATTCGCGGAGCTTTTGAGATGAACAGTCTGGTACTGTCAGTATTTGTTCTGATGGGGTTGGCTTACGCCCAGCAAATGAAGGACCATGTGCGCGTCACTCTTGTGTTGGAACGCCTGCCCCAACGACTAAGCAGTGCCATAAATATCTTCACGACGCTGCTATGCATGTTCATCGTGGCGATCATGTCATGGCAAGGCATTGTTGTGGCCCTCGAAGCCAGTTCAGTTACCGACATGCTGAGAATCCCCCAGTTGCCTTTCAGATTGCTGGTTGCACTGGGAGGATTGTTTCTCTTTTTGGAATTCCTGTTTGACCTTGTGGATCATACGCGGAGGTTCTCGGCATGATGGCTGATCCGACAGTTGTAGGTGCTCTGGGTGCCCTGGTCGTGGTAATCCTTATCTTCCTCGGTATGCCCATTGCCTTTGCGATGATGTTCGTGGGTTTTGCAGGCATATGCGCTCTGGCTTCCCTCGACGCTGCCATGCCGGTAACAGCCAGCACCATGTGGGAGGTGGCCTCCTTCTACCCGTACACTGTAATTCCATTGTTCATTGTGATGGGGTCATTTGCGGGTAGTTCCGGGATGACTCGGGACTTGTACTCCTCTTTCGAGAAATGGAGTCGCCGAGTTCCGGGAGGGCTAGCTGTAGCTACCATCGGGGCCTGCGGGGCCTTTGCTGCAGTCTCCGGGTCATCTGTGGCGACTGCCGCTGCTATGGGAACAGTGGCCCTGCCTGAGATGGAACGATTCAAATACGATCCCAAGCTTTCCACAGGAAGCGTAGCAGCCGGAGGAACGCTCGGTTTTCTCATCCCACCCAGCATCGGCTTCGTTGTGTATGGCATGCTTACGGAGCAATCCATCGGCAAATTGCTCATTTCCGGAATCTTACCGGGAATACTTTTGATGTTCTCGTACATGACTGTCGTAATGGTATGGGTAAAATTTTGGCCGGATTCAGCCCCTAGAAATCTGGAGCCTGTAAGCTGGCGCGAGAAGTTCTTGGCAGTAAAAGGTGTGAAAGAGCCTCTGTTTCTATTTCTGTTCGTGATCGGCGGAATATACGCCGGATTGTTCACGCCTGATGAGGCGGCCGCTGTAGGAGCGACCCTTCTTTTGATCATGTCCTTCATCAAGCGCAAGCTGACATGGCCGGCTCTATTCACCGCTTTGACGGAGTCCATCCGCATCTCCACCATGGTGTTGATGCTGGTGGCAGGTGCGAACGTCTTCAGCTACTTTATGGCACTGTCCACGATACCCGTTCAGACTGCAAACTGGGTCACCAGTCTGGAAGTGTCCCGATATGTTATCCATGCAATGATTCTTTTGATTTACCTGATCCTGGGATGCTTTCTGGACGCAATCTCCATGATGGTGCTTACTATGCCGGTGGTTTTCCCGATAATTCTGGCCTTGCACTTCGATCCTATCTGGTTCGGAGTCATAGCGGTACTTATGATGGAAGCCGGTTTGATCACACCGCCTATGGGTCTTAACCTGTTCACGGTCGCCGGTGTGGCAAAAGGCGTCAACCTGGAAACAGTCATAAAGGGCGCAGCGCCTTTTCTTTTTGCTATCATCGCTGTAGCGATTATTCTGACCATGTTTCCTCAGATAGCTCTTTTCTTGCCGAACATGATGAGGGGATGACCGTTCGAGTGGCAATGACGGATCATATCAGGAAAGGTCTTGACACAACCGACATTAAGTTATACTTAGTTTATTAACAAATACTAAATTTGCCGGCTTCTAGATTTTGAGAAGGAGATTTAGCCGACATGGCTCTATTACCGGAAGTTAAAGGACATTACGGGAAACTCAAGCTGCTCATAGACGGCGAATGGGTGGAATCCAAGTCCACACAAGTCCATGAAACGGTCAATCCGGCAACGGGCCAGGTCATTGCCGAATACCCCACTGCTACCAAAGAAGAGGCCCGCGCTGCGGTTGAAGCGGCTCAACGTGGCTTCGAGGCAATGAAAAAGATCGCTCTCCGAGAAAGAGCCAGGATGCTCTTTGATATGCGCCAGAAATTCGAGGAGCATTTCAGTGAGCTCACTCGCGTGCTGACCCAGGATCACGGCCGCACAATCAAGGAATCTATAGGGTCCGTGCGCCGGGTGATTGAAAATATCGAATCAGCATGTTCTGCCGCATACGGTATGGCAGCTCGTAATGAACATATAGACGATCTGGCCAGAGGGATTGACATGTGGTTGACCTGGGAACCCATGGGAGCGTTCCTCATAGTTACTCCAGGAAATATTCCCATGCATGCGTGGTCATCCTTCGTGCCGTACGCACTCGCAGCAGGATGTTCGGTAGTGGTCAGCCCGAGCCGACAAGATCCTGTAGCTGCCGAGTATGTCAGTCGGGTTGCATTGGAGGCAGGTTGGCCCAAGGGTGCCATCAACGTGATACACGGCGGTCGAGAAATAAACAAATACATACTTGAACAGCCTGAGATTCAAGGCCTGGGATTCATAGGCTCCACGCACGCTGGATGGGACCTGTTCAAGTTGTGCGGTGAACACGGCAAGAGATCCTCTATCAACGGCAACGGCAAAAATGCAGTGGTGATTATGCCCGATGCGGACGTCAAGACCGTTATTCCCTTCGTGCGGCAAGGTTGCTTCGGCATGACGGGCCAGCGCTGTCTTGGCTCGGACAACGTGATGGTCGTGGGCGACATCTACGATGAATTCAAAGAGCGTTTGGCAGAAATGGCCAGGAACATGAAGCTTGGCTACGGCTTGGATGAATCAACCGACATGGGACCCTACTGCACGGCAGCAGGTCGGGACAAAGTTTCAGCGTGGGTCGATAGGGGCTTGGCTGAAGGAGCCACCATGGTCCATGATGGAAGACTTCTTCCGCCGGAATTGTCCAAGGGCTTTTTCATGGCCCCAACTATTATCGAAAACGTTCATCCTGACATGAGCGTCGCCAAAGAAGAGGCTTTCGGCGCAGTAGCTTCCCTGATAAAAGTTTCAAGTCTCGACGAGGCAATCCATTGGATCAACTCCCGGACCGACCTCGGGCATTCGGCCTGCATAATGACAGAGAGCGGCCGCACAGCCCGTAAGTTTGCGCGTGAGGTAATCGTGGGCAATGTCGGCATCAACGTCGGCGTTCCTCAGCCGTACGCCTTTTTCCCGCTTGGCTCGAAGCGCAAATCTTTTTTCGGTGGAGCAAAAAGCAGAATGGCCTCCATGAGGCTGTTTTTGGACGAGAAAACAGTAACAGCTCGCTGGGTGTAACAGATTTCTTGCAGCGAATAGAAGCGAAAGGGATACCAACGGTGTCATCTCCGAATGAAAATACCGTAGAGATAACCTTTCAGCTTAACGGCAAATCGGTTTCGCTGCAGATCAATCCCTGGGAATCGGTCCTTGCGGTTCTCAGGGATCGCCTGAAATTGACAGGCACTAAAGAAGGCTGCGGGATAGGAGAATGCGGCGCCTGCACCATATTGGTGGACGGACTGGCGGTGGATTCGTGCTTGATGTTAGCGGCCCAGTTGGATGACCGAAACGTTGAGACCATAGAAGGACTTGGAACAGGAGAGGTCCTTCACCCCATTCAGGAGAAATTCCTGGAACATGGTGCTGTCCAGTGCGGTTTTTGCACGCCCGGTATGGTTCTGTCTACAAAATCCCTTCTGGAAGGCAATCCCGAGCCGGAAAGAAAAGACATCGTAGAAGCCCTTTCAGGGAATCTGTGTCGATGCACAGGTTATGTCCAGATAGTGGATGCGGTTGAGGACGCTGCCAGGGAAATGGAGCAAACAAGAGCTAGAAGACAGTGCGGGACTTGTTGCAAAGAATGATCTTCAAACAAAGCCCGCGAATGTCAAACGTCAGCTACTTTTTGAAACGTGCTATGACATCCTGAAACGACGCCCGATCGGAAAGCGATTTCATTCTTATTCTCGTTCCCGGGCTCTGCCTGGGAATGCATGACCTGGAGGCTCTGCCTCCATGATGCTTTTAACAAAAAAAATCATGAGATCCCAATTCAGCTATTTCCGACCCAAGTCCCTCGTTGAAGCCCTGAAGTTTCTGTCCCAAAGAGGGGCTGAAGCATCGGTGATCGCGGGCGGAACGGATCTGATGATCGACATACGAAAGGGCGAGCTGAAAAGCGCCTATGTCATGGATGTTTCGCGTTTGGACGAGATGCGAACCATCTCGCGCACAGAAGAATCACTAATAGTCGGGGCTGCTGTTACATTCACAGAAATAGTCAGGAACCCACTAGTGCGTGAAAACGCACCACTCCTTGCTTCAGCGGCACGTCAGGTCGGCAGTGCTCAAATCCGTAACGTGGGCACTCTGGGTGGAAATGTCGCGAATGCTTCACCTGCGGCGGATAGCGTGCCGCCAATGCTCGCGCACAATGCTTGGGTCAGGATCCAGAGCCTATCGGAAGATCGCGTCGAACCCCTGGAAAAAGTCATTGTTGGACCGAATTCCACGAATTTAAGAACCGGAGAGCTTATTACCGGATTCATCTTGGAATCGCTTCCAACTTACCGATCTGAGTTTCAGAGGATAGCGCGGCGAAAGGCCCTTTCAATAGCTAGAATGAACGCTGCTGCCGTAGGTACGGTTGATTCCTCAGGCGCAATCACGGATTTTCGACTTTCCGTAGGCTCGATTACTCCTCGTCCTTGCAGAATGACCGACGCGGAAGACCATCTTAGAGGAAAAATACCGAACGAGATGATGATCCGGCAAGCTGCAGAAATGGTTTCCAAGGAAATGATTCGACAAAGCGGTATCCGTTCTTCAACAGAGTACAAGCGGCCGGCTGTGGAGGGGCTCGTTGTGAAAACGCTCTCCAATTTGTTCTTGTCGCAAGGATAGGCAAGCTTTGAAAAATGTAGGCAAGGATATTCCCAGAACCGGTGGACAGGAGCGACTGACTGGCAGAGTCCAGTTTGCCGGGGATATTTCGATAGATGGGGCTGTCGCGCTCATGGTCCTGCGAAGCGATCGGCCTCATGCGATCATTGAGAGCATAGATGCATCTGAGGCTCACAAGGTGCCGGGCTGCGTAGGTGTGTTCACCGCGAAAGATATTCCGGGACGGAACCGGTTTGGAATCATCAACAAAGATCAGCGATTGCTTGCAGAGGACAAGGTGAGATGCGTGGGGGACGCTGTCGCCCTCATTGCCGGCGAAACTCTTGAGGCGGCGGAACTCGGGCTGAATGCAGTTCGAGTCGCATACCGGGATCTTCCGACAGTGTTTGACGCAGAAGAGGCTTTGCGGCCAGGCGCTCCCCTGATTCACGAAAAAGGAAACGTCCTCGGCACGCGCGTGGTCAAAAGAGGCAATCCGGAGAGCGCTTTCAAAAGAGCTGACGTTATAGTGGAGCGTGTTTACACAACCACATTTGTCGAACACACGTACTTGGAGCCTGATGCCGGACTCGCCTACTCTGATCATGACGGCACGCTGGTGGTCTATGCATCCACACAGAACCCGCATTACGATCAGAAGGACGTCGCGGATCTGCTCGCTCTGGATGAAAATCAAGTTCGCATCATTCAAGCGGCCACGGGTGGTGGTTTCGGCTCGAAGTTGGATCTCAACGTGCAGGGGTTTGTCGCTCTTGCCGCATATCTTCTGAAAAGACCGGCCAGAATGGTCTACACGAGGGAAGAGGCTTTCTTGTGTACAGGAAAACGCCATCCTCTTAAGATCCATTATAAAAGCGCTGCTGACAAAGAGGGCCGGCTTTTAGCTGCAGACATTCGCATCATAGGCGATACCGGAGCGTACGCTTTGTACGGATTGGCAGTAGTTTCCAGGTCTGCTGTTCACGCTACCGGCCCGTACCAAATCCCAAATGTTCATGCGGAATCCATATTTGCTTACACCAACAATCCCATGGCCGGAGCTATGCGTGGGTTCGGCGTACCGCAAATGGCATTTGCTCACGAATCCCAGATGGATCTTCTCGCGGAGGCCCTTGGCATAAGTCCTCTGGAAATAAGAAAAAAGAACTGCTGTAGAATCGGGTCCCTCACACCCACAGGCCAGGAGTTGACGGCAAGCATAGGCATTGCGGCAACACTGGAAGCCGTAGCTCCTTACTATGAGAAAAGCTCAAATCCGCCGCTTCTGAATCCGTATGTGAGACGTGGGAAGGGCATTGCTTCTATGATTTACGGGATCGGCAACACGGGCGTCCAGAATCCCTCGACGGCCGCGGTGGAGCTAAATCTTGACGGAACGCTTACTCTGTTTACAGGTGCCGCAGACATTGGTCAGGGTTCAACCACTGTGCTTGCTCAACTTGCAGGCGAGGCCCTGGGTCTAGACCCGCAAGAGATACAAGTGATTGCAGCAGATACATTGCATACCACGTCGGCAGGGGCCACTTCAGCCAGCCGTCAAACGTACATATCCGGAAATGCCGTGCTGGATGCAGCAGGAAAGCTCAAGGACGTGCTGCTAACCGAGAGTGCATCTATCTTGAAGGTAAATCGCTCGGAACTGAGGCTCGAAAATGGATCCATATATTCGCGAAACAATCCCGGCCAAAGGGTTACTTTCGAGCAAATTGCTCTTCGGGCGCACAAGACGGGACTTCCACTGAAATGGCAAGGCTATTTCGATCCTGACACAACCTCTTTAGATCCGGAGACCGGCCAAGGGAGCCCGTACGCGACTTACGCTTTTGCCACGCACATGGCCGAGGTTGAAGTGGATCTCCTTACAGGTGAAGTAAAGGTGCTCAGAGTGGTCGCTGCCCACGATGTTGGTAAGGCGGTCAACCCTCAAGGCGTTAAGGGACAGATTTACGGCGGTGTCGCGATGGGTACGGGATTCGCACTAATGGAGGAATTCGTACCGGGCAAAACTGAATCCATGAAGGACTACCATATCCCGACCTGTGCGGATATGCCCGAAATAATTCCCATAATCGTGGAAGACCAGGAACCGACAGGTCCTTACGGAGCCAAAGGAGTTGGAGAGCCTGCGCTCATACCGACTGCGCCGGCTATTATCAACGCTTTGGCAGATGCCCTGGGAAATCGAATCTACGATCTTCCGGCAAACCTGGAGCGCGTATTGAAAGCAGCATCGGTTGCCGGAGTTGATCGCAGTGGAACTTGAAGTTCGAGTGTGTGAATTTGTTTGAGGTGTTTTGGGAGCCAAAGAACAAATTTAGCCCCGATCTGCATGACAAAATCCACGTTCGAGACTGATATTTTTCAACGGCAAAAGATGGAGGGAGTCTTTTCGGAGGAGGTATAAATGCCAAGTGTCTTGGTCAAAAATATTGGAACTCTAATAAGTGGAGATATCGCGAACCCTGTCCTGGATGCAGACGCGATACTGATCCAGGATGGAAAAATAAGCAAAATAGGCAAAGAATCCGAACTTGCATCTTCCCCCGCGGATAGTGTTATTGATGCGGATGGAAGCACTATCACACCCGGACTCATTGATTCCCATTGCCATGTGGTGCTGGGGGACTTTACTCCTCGACAGAATCAGATAGGATTCCTCGAGAGTGAAGTTCACGGTGGAGTCACCACAATGATTTCCGCCGGTGAGGTTCATCTCCCCGGACGCCCCAAAGATCCTGCAGGAACCAAAGCCCTCGCCATTTTGGCAGCCAAGTCTTTTTCCGCATTCAGACCGGGCGGTGCAAAAGTGGTTGGCGGAGCGGTTATTCTTGAGAAAGGGCTAACTGAAAAAGACTTCGAGGAAATGGCACGAGAAGGGGTGAGAGTAGTCGGCGAGATCGGTCTGGGATCAGTAAAATCGCCTGAAGATGCTGCTCCGATGGTTAAATGGGCGAAGAAAAACGGTATGGTGGTGATGATGCACACTGGCGGCACGTCCATACCTGGGAGCGACACGGTAACCGCGGCTCAGGTGATTGCCACGGATCCGCACATCGCCTGTCACGTGAATGGCGGTCCAACGGCTGTTTCTCCCGAAGAGATCCGCAGTCTGGTCGCAGACACCTCATATACACTGGAAATAGTCCATTGCGGCAATCCCAAGGCAATAGTTGATTCGCTTGCTCTGGGACTGAAGCATAATGCGCTCGGGCGATTCATCATCGGTAACGATGCCCCTTCGGGAACCGGTGTAGTACCTTTGGGCATTCTCAGAGTCATCTGCATGGCAGCTTCACTCACTACAGTTAAGCCAGAGCAGGCCCTTTGTATGGCCACTGGAAATACAGCAAAAGTATTCGGCCTCAACAGGGGCTTCGTAAAAGAAGGGTTTGAAGCGGATTTGGTAGCCATGGACGCACCGATGGGATCTGTGGGCTTGGATGCGCTCAGTGCAATCGAGGCAGGAGACATTCCTGGAATTTCCATGGTCATGATAGATGGCAAAGTTCAGGTGAAAGTGAGCAGGAATACTCCGCCTCCGAAGAAAAAGGCGAAGGTGTAAGCCATTTTCGTCCAGGAGGGACGATTGATCACGCAAGATTTGCGGATCGGCCGTCTTTCAGGGACTGGAAAATCCTTTGATTTGCCCATTGATCCGGCGATAAATAGCCGGCCTATTATCCTTTGTTCCTCCGGAACAGAGGGCAAGCGGAACTCTATGGCAATTGCCAGAAATAATGTCCGTTTCCTCGTCATTCCTGCGAAGGCAGGAATCCAGAATCTGGACCCCGGATCAAAGCCTGCCCTGGACCACGATCCGGGGTCCGGGGTGACGGGTACAATTCCCGTAAATTGGACAAGAATTCTGGCAATTGGTATAAAATCAGCTCCTATGATCAATATGAGTCTGAAACATGCAGGTAAGAATCGAGAAATGCAAAGGCTGCGGCGCATGCGTCCATGATTGCCCGCAGGGAGCGATAAAGCTCGTAAAGAGAAAAGCAGTCATAGGAGATGCATGCTCCCAGTGCGCTGCCTGCCTCAAGGTCTGCCCGGAAGATGCGCTCTTTCCAGAAGACGCTCCCGGAGCCAATGTTGTTTCTTGTGAGGCGTGCCCCATTCGGTGCAGCGTCAAGGAGGGCTATACAGGAGCATGTCAGCGATTCATCAACCGCGATGGAGCGCTGGAACGAACAATTTCCCTTAAAGCATTCGAGGAAGTGAAGCATCTTGTGGGGCCAGACTGGGATCCGGTCATTCGCCGGCCTCTCATTACAGGTATCGGTGCGGGAACGACCTATCCAGATTGCAAGCCAGCCCCTCATATTGTTCAATCCAGGGTCGATGGAATAGACGTTGTAACCGTTGTGACTGAGGCGCCGTTGAGCTACTCAGGGATAAAGCTTAAAATAGACACGGATTCGACCCTGGGCGAAGAAACGGCTCCAATCTATTTCCGTAAGAAAAGGGTCGGGCACGTTACTACTGAAGAATATGGCTCCAAAATACTCTCCATAGGCGGAGTGAATCTGCTCACTGGCAGCACGGGCTTGGCTGCGGCTCGACTTGTTTCAGATCTGGCAAACCGCAAGAGAGTGAAACTGAAAATTGAAGGTGGAGCTCGGCTCGAAGTTGAAGTCGGCCGTCGGCCGGTAATAGATGGAAAAATAGACGATGTGATGCGTGTTGGCTGCGGCAGCGCGACTTTGGGTTTGTTTGCAAGTATTTTCAAGGACGTGGCTGATGAGGCCATAGTTCTGGACTCGCATTTAACAGGCCTAATGAGCGAACATGCAGCAGGAGCGCATGTTGGTGTGAAGCCCAGCGGTGTTCATCTGAGATTCAGACGAAGTACTCCCGGCCGTTATTTCGGAGACCACGGAAAAGGCTGGGGCGGTACTTCCATAACCGAACCTCAGGATATTATCGAATCAATAGACATGAAAGTCGCACATGCGGGAATGACCATTCTCGTGACCGAGACGACCGGAAGAAATGCTGTTCTATTTGTGGTGAGCGAGCGCGGCTCGGTTCAGGAGATTCCTATGACTCGCCAGGTCAAAGCCGTGATATCGGAACTGGCCGACACATGCCAGGAATCCAGGGTTTCAGCCGTGTATTGCGGAGGCTCAGGCGGAAGCGCACGTGCGGGAGTAACTCGTCATCCCATAAAACTCACTCGTGCCGTTCACGATATGAAAGCTAAACTGACCGTAGGCGGAGCTCCCACATTCTTATTGCCTGGAGGCGGAATCAATTTTATGGTGGACGTAGAAAAGGTGATGGCTGGCGCGTTCACGTGGGTGCCTACTCCTGCGACTGTCTGTCCGATTGAGTACACAATGACCTTGGAAGATTTTCGTAAAATGGGGGGACATGAGGAAGCAGTGAAGCCCTTCCGTCCGGCTGAGTAGCAAATAGTAGCGTTCCATGACGGTGGTTTCATGTCAGATCAAATATTGCTCCTGGGCGATGACACGGTTCTGGTCGAATGCGGCCCCATGCGAATGTTCATAGACGGCTCTCTGCATGGCGCTCGACAACCTCACATTTGTGTAAAAGCGGCCAATAAGGCCATCGACTTTCTTGAGGAAATCGCTTCCCAAAAGAATTCCGTGCAGGCACCTTTTCATATGCTTGCTGAACCACCGCAAGATCTTTTGACGAGTGTAATGTGGAAGGCAGTGTCTCTGGTTGGTGACAATGATTTGACTCCGATGGCGGCAGTGGCCGGTACAATTGCAGATGCCGTTGCGGATTTCTTGGAGACTCAGGGTCTGACAAAAATAGTTGTTAACAACGGTGGCGATGTGGCTGTACGTCTCAAAAATCGGGAAACGCTCACTGTGGGGATCAGGCCGGACGTGCAAGAGAACAGACTGACTCATAGCATAGTGATTACTCCTGAGATGCAGATCGGAGGGATTTGCACGAGTGGCCTTGGCGGTCGAAGCTTCACCAGAGGGATTGCTGCTGCTGCGACGGTTTTCGCTATGCGGGCAGCAGTTGCAGACGCGGCAGCGACCGCGATAGCTAACTCCACCTATGTTTCAAGCGACGCAGTGCATCGCATGTATGCTGATTCCATAGACCCTAATTCTGATCTCCGTGGGGTGGAAATCACGGTTTGTGTGGATCCGCTGACGCCTGCAGAAATAGAGACAGGATTGGCCCAAGGAATTCAAAAAGCGGATGACCTCATCGAACGCAACTTGATAAAAGGAGCATGCGTGGCTGTCAAGGGTCGGATGGCATGCACTCGGGCGATTTCAAATGTAGTGCAGCCCCTATGAGGATCTTGTCTTCAGTATGAGCATAAAACAAGCCAAGAGAGCAATAAAACCCCATGAAGGAGTCGTGAATGGAAATACGCAAAATCGTCAAAATAGTTGAAGAGACTCGTACAGAAATGGGAAAGCCTGTGGCCCCCCCAACCAGACGCGCTGCAGCTGTGGCAGTCATAGAAAATCCCTTCGCTGGCAGGTATCAAGAAAATCTAGATGAGCTGATTTCCGTTGGCGAGGAGTTGGGCGGCCTGTTGGGAAAAATGGCGGTGGAGGCCCTGGGAATAAAACCGGAACAAGCCGAAAGCTACGGCAAAGCGGCAATTGTGGGCTCAAGAGGCGAGCTTGAGCACGCAGCCGCCATTCTGCATCCGAAGCTGGGCGGCCCACTCAGGGAAGCGGTTGGAGGCGGCAAGGCCCTTATTCCTTCGGCAAAAAAAATGGGTTGTCCCGGGACCGAAATAGACGTGCCCATACACTACAAGGATGCCGCGTTTGTGCGCAGTCATTTTGACGCAATGCCTGTCCGAGTCCAAGATGCGCCGCGCGGGGACGAAATAGTCGTAGCTGTAGTCGTTGCGGATTCAGGCAGACCCCTTGCAAGAGTGGGAGGTCTTCTGAAGCAAGATGCCAAGAAAGAAGACGGCTTGAGATAAGACACGGTTTGTTCAGGGGGTCTTTCTGTTTTGAAAGACCCCCCGTGAATTATGTACGGCAATTGTTTCAATGTCCTGGATAAAGTGAGACAGGGCTCAAGATCATGCAAACAATTCTGATCATCCTTGGAATCCTCTACATAGTCGCAGGATTCATCATCTACTTCATGACGATGGACAAGGCCGACGCCTTGAGATACACAATTGACAATCATTCGCCAGTCAACACGTTTATTTACACGAACAAGTGGCTTTGGGTGATGATTGTGTGCCTGTGGCCAATCTGGCTGTACATTCAGGACAAACTTTCGGATGAAGAAACGAAGGGTCCGTTCTGAAGTCAGCATACTCACGCCCCTAAGACTGAACGCTTCATAGATGAGAGCGTTCAGCTATCCGTGGACCGAATAGCTTCTGTGGGGCAGGCTTTCCAGCCTGCCGTCCCAAAAAACGAGTTATGGCAGGATAGAAAACCTGCCCCCAACTCGCTCAAACCCTCCGATCCCGCCTCGACTGAACACTTCGCATAGACAGCACAAGGAGCTTCTTATCAAATCCGTTTTGTGATAATTTTTATTGTTCGCAAGGAGAGGGACAGTGGACAACTATGGGAAACGGACTCGCGAGGAATGGGAGGCCATTTGTCGCAAGTGCGCGAAATGCTGCTACGAAAAAGTAGACCTTGGCGGTGGAGTGATCCGCTACACTGAAGAGCCTTGCGAACATCTGGACACGGAAACCAAATTATGTAAGGTTTACGACAGAAGACACGAGGTGGAGCCAGATTGCATAAGCTTGACGGAGGAACTGGTTAGATTTTTACACTGGATGCCGACGGAATGCGCTTACGTGGAATACGTCAGACATCAAGAGACACTCGCTAATATTCGAGAAGCGGAAAAGAAACGGAAAAGAAGCAGGAAAGCCAAAAGGAGGCGATAATGCCGGTAAAAACACTGAACGTCAACGAAGATATCCTCAGCGTGAACGACATGCTCGCGGAAAATCTGAAAGCCAAATTCGACAACTCTCGAGTTTTTGTGATGAATCTCATGTCCTCTCCTGGTGCGGGCAAGACATCACTGATTCTCAGGATTATTGAGGCCCTGTCGGATAAGATAAAGATTGGGGTTATTGAAGGCGATATCGCATCGGATGTGGATGCCCAAAAGGTCGGGAAAACCAATGTGGAAGTAGTCCAGATAAACACCAGCGGTGCGTGCCACCTGGATGCAAACATGATCCTGTCGGCCACTCAGAGCCTCGGCCTGGACGGCAAGCAATTGTTGATAATAGAAAATGTCGGCAATCTTGTGTGTCCCGCAGAATTTAAGCTCGGAGAGGACGTGAAGGTTATGATTCTCTCCATCCCTGAGGGTCACGACAAGCCTTTGAAATACCCGTTGATGTTTACGGAATCAAATGCGCTCGTTCTGAACAAAATCGATTTACTGCCTTACACTGATTTCGATATGACAGAGCTGAGAAAAACCGTTTTGGCGATGAATCCGTCGGTCAAGATTTTTCCTGTGTCCGCTAAAACCGGCGAAGGCATAAATGAACTAGCTGAGTGGCTGAGAAGCCAAATCGCGGGGAAATAGCGGGGAACTTTTTGAGATAAAGGGTCTCCCAGCAAGCATTTGAATTCTAAGAGGTACGCGGGAGAATCTTTCGTCCCAGGAGAGTTTCCTCCGACATTTGCCCTTGCGAAAGGAACGGCCCAATGGTTTTTTTTCGACGGATATTTATCGGAACAATCCTGATTCTATGCTTGTCAACTTTGGCTTCAGGCATTCATGTCTTGGCTGCTCAAATGACAGATCAACAGATAGCTACTGAAATTGGCAAGGAAAACAACAAGGTAATAATAGACGAATTTCTGAAACATGAGTTGCGCGAAGTCAATGAATACGCGAAATCTCTTATGAAGGCGCATCCATCGCTTGTGTTCTATCAAAAGCAAGCAGATAGAAGTCCTTTTGGAAGTCTCCTTTTTCTGGAGCAGCAGGTGCACAAGCTTCGCGAGGCTCAGAGGAATATCGATTCCCTGCCATATTCAATTGCGTTCTCGTCTGAGGAGAAGAAAAAGGTCCTGGGGCTAAAACCCTCCGCGGATAAGATAGTGTCTTATGGGATTCCCCTCCTGAAGCGGGATCTCCACCGGGTGCTGACTGCCGCCAAAGAGCTTGCCGACAAGAAAAAGAAGCATCCGATGGAGCTCATGCCTGATCCTAATTTCCGGGATGCCATTTACAGACAGGTGGAACCCACTGATCAGCAGCTTGACACGGAAATGGGAAAGCTCTCTGAAGGGGATCTCATTTGCATGCAACTCGGATGGGTTTTGGAGGAGGTTACGGTTACGCGGCTTTGGCTCGTTTTTAATGACAATAAATTGCCTGACAAAGAGGATTACCTGGCATATCGTAAGAAGCGCAGCGAATGGTTTCAAAAACGATTGAAAAGAATTTACGGCGAAGTGAGCCCTGATAAATCCAACAACCCCAAGAAAAAGGCTGCAAAACAATAAGCAAACGGATTCCCGGAGTCTCCGTCATTCATGCTATGCGAGCTCTAACAGGGATCAGATGAGCGCATTGCTAAGGCTCGAAAACGTGAGCAAATGTTATCACACCGGAGAGTCTCACGACATTTTTCCTCTTACGGGAGTGAATCTAGAAGTTGATCAAGGCGAACGAATCGTTCTTCTTGGCAAAAGCGGATCAGGTAAAACGACATTCCTGAACATGATCGGAGGAATGGACCCTCCCACTACCGGCAGGATATTCTTCGATGGATTGGAAATCACCAGGCTTTCCCATGCTGAAATTGCCCAATATAGAAAGAAAGAAGTAGGGTTTATATTCCAATCGTTCAATCTGTTTTCTACTCTCACAGTAGGCGAAAACCTGATGCTTCCCTTGGAGCTCCTCGGAATTTCTTACGAAGAGAAAGCCAGAGATATACTGTCAGCCGTGGATCTGGACGGGCAATGGGACAAATTCCCGGAGCAGCTTTCCGGGGGCGAGCAGCAAAGAGTCGCAATAGCTCGTGCACTAGTCAAAGAACCGCGGCTGATACTTGCAGATGAACCCACGGGAAATCTTGATCTCGAAACAGGGGATCGCATTCTTGTCCTAATTGACGAGATTTGCCGCAGCCGTAACGCCACATTGGTAATGGTCACGCATAGTGCTGAGGCCTTGTGGCTCGCTGACCGCAAATTTCGACTAAAACGGGGCGAGCTTGTCGAGGAGACTGTGGATCAACAGGTAAATTAGTGGGACCGGGATCTGCCGTTAATGATAGGACAAGATGCCCGAGACCGGCAAGATGCCGGTCCTACTCCCTGGAATCAAAACGGAATGGCAATTTGGCCCCTCCTAAAATTCAATTTCAAATACTACAGGCGCCATTCTCTTCTATCGCTGCTCTGCGTGCTGGGAATATGTCTCGGCGTAGGCATAATAGTCGCTGTTGAACTGATCAACAATTCTGCGCTGTCCTCGTTTTCTTCATCTGTGGATTACCTGTCAGGTCGAGCCACACATTCCATAGTGTCCGGCTACGGCAGAATCGACGAGCGCCTGTTCGCTCCAATATGGAAAAATCCCTCCATTAGCGCTGCGTCGCCAGTAGTGGACGTTATGGCCGGAACGCTGGAGACTGGTGGCGATCCGGTGCGCTTCTTGGGCATTGATCCCTTCCTTGATGGAAAGCTGAGAAATTTTGCGCCCCCGCGGCAGGATGATGGAACCTTTGCCGAATTCCTGACAGGCCGGATTCCTGCCGTGTTGGTATCCGGAAAGCTAATGGATACGTACGGCTTGCAGCCAGGGAGGACTTTGACAGTGCTTATCGCAGGCCTGGAGAAAAGGCTCAAAGTGCTGGGCCGCATTCAGGGTTCAGACGACGGTATTCTAAGCGAGAATCTGGCCGTAATGGACATCTCTGCTGCTCAGGAGGTATTTGGCCACGAGGGATATCTTGATCGCATCGATATAATTGCTAATGGGGACCCGGAGACTGTTCGAGGCACTTTGCCGGAAAATTTAAGGCTCACAGACGCGAATTCCAGAAAATCCACGTTAAAGGCTATGCTGTACTCGTTTCAGCTCAACCTGGCAGCAATGAGCCTGCTGGCCTTGTTCGTAGGGATTTTCCTGATTTACAATTTCAGCATGTTTTCAGTGCTATCCCGCCGCGAGGATATGTCCCTTTTGTTGACGATGGGCGCTGACCGGAGGAGCATTGTTGCTGCGTTTCTTCTGGAATCCCTGGTGCTCGGCGCCGCAGGAAGCGTGCTGGGCATTCTGTTCGGCTACGCTGTAGCATGGGTGAGCATTGACCGAGTGTCCTCGACGATTACTGAATTGTACTTTTACGTGCACGTAGGTGATGTGAGTCTGACCCAGACCGTGGTCTTGATAGGTGTTGGTGTGGGTTTTTTGGCCACATTGGTCGGCACCGGACTTCCAGCTCTTGAGGTGGCGATCACACCGCCTATAATGGGGATCAAGAGGCAATCCATAGAAGATCGTGCTCACGGCCTGAAAGGTTTTCTTCTGATTTGCGGATTTATCTGTTTTGCCGCCTCGGTTGCGGCAGCGTGGGCATCGCGTTTATCAATCTTTTGGGGATTTGCATCTGCGTTCGCCATGACTCTAGCATTTGCGCTTTTCACGCCTTCGATTTTGTCTCCTTTTTGTCATTATCTGGGTGTCTGGTTGCGGAAGGGATTCCGGTCTCTGGAAGCCTTCCTCGCAGCGCGCACTATTCGGGCGTCTTTGAGCAGAACCAGCATATCAGTGGCCGCTCTCGCTGTGGCGCTTTCCATGACAATAGGCGTGGATACGATGATTTACAGCTTTCGGAGTTCCGTCAGCCAATGGCTCGAAGGATCGCTGCAGGGTGATATCTATATATCGCCTGCAACGACGAAATGGGACCACCCGCTTCCCGAAGAGTTGGTTAGTTCGCTCATCAACAACCCGGATGTTGATGCGGTTGAGCGCTACTCCACGCACGAAATCTATCTGAATGGAAAACCCGCGAAATTGAGGGTCGTTGATGCTGCAGTATTGCAACGCCATTCCAGATTCATTTTTCTCAAAGGGGAACGCAAGCCCTGGGAAGCCTTGAAAAAAGGCGACATATTTGTGTCAGAGTCCCTTGCTTTCCGCTTCGGCCTGGACGTGGGCAAGACCGTCGAATTGAGTGTGCCAGATGGAAAAAAGACATTCCCAATAGCGTCCGTTGTGCGGGATTACTCTTCTGATCAAGGAACGATTCACATAGACCGCGAAATTTACGAAAGCATTTGGAAAGATGGCCGGGTTCAATCCGTGGCAATATTTCTGAAGCCTGGAGCGTCTCCCGATGCAATCCGCAGACAAGTATCTTCTGAGTTCCCGGGATTGAACCGCACCATAGCCTCGAATTCTCAAATGAAGGAAAACATCCTGATCATTTTCGATAAGACTTTCGCACCCACGGCCACCCTGAAAGGTGTTTCTCTGCTGGTCGCTCTTCTGGGAGTGGCAACAGCGCTCATGGCGATACTTATGGAAAGATCCAGGGAAATGACAGTGCTAGGATATCTGGGAGTCACGCCAGGACAAATGGGAAGAATAAACATTTATCAGGCCCTGATAATGGGATTGATCGCGTTTATAATTTCCGTGGTCTGCGGCCTGATTCTGACTCTGATAATCGTCTATGCAATCAATTATCGCTCTTTCGGGTGGTCCATAGACATTCATTTGAATCCCTGGGTGTTCATAAAGACGTTCTTTCTCACTGCAGGCGCTTGTGTAATCTCTTCCCTTTATCCAACGTACAAGTTGATTCGCTCGCCTGCGACTGGTTCGCTTGCAGAAGAATGACCTTAACTTTTTATAATTAGCCTTGTAATACCAACCAGTTAATCTCCGCAAAGAATAGAGACGAATACCTTTTGAGATCTTTTTTGTAACATTTCCTGTCGTCCCGCGAACACCCTATTACATTGACCAAACAAGAGGTCAGTCCAATGCATTGCATGAGAGGTCATTATGGACAAGAAATTGTGGCTCATTATGGCAATCTTTTTCGGCTTCCTCGCACTTTCCGGACCGGCCCAGGCTCAAACAATCCGCGTACCTATGCTGGTTGTCCCTGCGGAAGATAAGGCCGAGCCGCTCAAGCTATCTGCGATAAAGACCGAAGTCCGGATTTTTGGCTACCTAGCCGAAACCAGGATGACCATGACATTTTTCAACCCTAATCATCGAGTCATGGCTGGGGATTTAAACTTTCCCCTGCCCGAAGGGGCCACAGTGAGTGGTTATGCCCTGGACGTCAACGGAGTCATGGTTGACGGCGTGGTTGTTGAAAAGCATAAAGGCCGCCAGGTCTATGAGAAGATCGTCAGGCAAGGGATCGATCCGGGCCTCGTAGAATGGGTCAAAGGCAATAACTTCAAGACCCGCGTTTATCCGATTCTCCCTCGAGGGAGCAGGACCGTCATGGTCAGCTATATTTCCGAATTGATCCACGACTCCAAGGGAACAAGCTATCATCTCCCGCTGGATTTCAAAGACCCTGTGGATGAATTTTCCCTCAGAGTTGAAGTCGTTAAGCCAGCGGCTAAGCCTATCATCCAACAAGGTGAACTTGTCAATTTCAGCTTCGAAAAATGGCGCGACAGCTATGTCGCGGAGACGACGCTGAAGAACAAAGCCCTGACCAAAGATCTGATTGTCGCTCTTCCGGAAGTTGAGCGTCAAAAGATCCTCGTGGAGAAAGACTCCGGCGGCGAATATTACTTCATCATCAATGATGTCCCTAAGTTACCGAATGGTGAAAAAGCCAGGCCGGAGAGAAAATCTCCTCAACGGATTGTCATCTTTTGGGATGCTTCAGGCTCACGAGGCAAGAGCGATCATAAGCGTGAATTGAAAATCCTGGAAAAATTCCTTGCCCAATTACGTGACAAGACGGTTTCTGTAGATCTTGTGCTCTTCCGAAATGAGGCGGAAAAGGCCGAACGGTTCGCCATTGAGAAAGGAAATTCCGAAAAGCTCATTGCCAACCTCTCCGCTGTTGAATACGACGGCGGAACTCAGATGGGATGCCTCAATCCTGAGACTTCCCCTGAAACCCCAGATTTTTACCTGCTTTTCAGCGATGGATTGTCCAACTTCGGCAAAGAGGAGCCCACGGGTTTCAAGGCCCCAATTTACGCTATTTCTGAAGACTCCTCCACAAACCACTCTTTCCTTCGCTATCTGGCACTTCAAACCGGGGGCGAGTATTTCAACCTTAATCGTCTCGACGATACTGCAATCCTGCCAAGGATCGGGATATCTTCCCTTTCTTTCATTTCAGCAACATCAGAAAGCGCA
Organism: uncultured delta proteobacterium; assembly: GCA_963700305.1. Classification (GTDB taxonomy): domain Bacteria; phylum Desulfobacterota; class Desulfomonilia; order Desulfomonilales; family Desulfomonilaceae; genus Desulfomonile. The sequence goes on along the minus strand of CAVOXB010000011.1, from coordinate 376,489 downwards.
GGAGCAGCGGATACTTACCCGAAAGCATCCCAGCCGGTTATCGGCCGCTTTGCTCTGGCAGGTAAACTTAATACTGAAAAGACCAAGATAACAATAAGCTATGGCATCGGCGGAAAGGCACTGAAGACAGTCGAATACGAGATTTCCAGGGCTGATGCTCCAGAAGGCAACCTTCTTCGATTGTTTTGGGCCCAGAAGAAGATAGAAGAGCTTCAGATATTCCAGAAACGGAACGAGAAGGAGCTCGTTGCTGTCGGACAGGAGCACGGCCTAGTAACTCCAGGTACATCGCTCATCGTTTTGGAGAGTCTTCAGCAGTACGTGGAGCACAAGATAGCTCCACCCACATTCTTGCCGGACATGAGAACCAGATACTTCACCTTGATACAGGATCAGCAACGCAAGGAGCAAACCCGAGTTGCAAGTAAACTAGATCAGGCTGTGGCAATGTGGCAGAAGCGGGTTGACTGGTGGAACACAGCATTTAAATATTCGGAAGATTTCAAGTACAAAGCCAAAGAAGAAAGAGCAATGAATGAAAGGGTACATCCGCGGGCACTGGACAATGGCCACGCTTATGGCACTCCCTCTTCGCAACCAGCCAGGGGCGCCCTTCCCTCCACGCCAGAAACAAGCCCCAATGGTAGACGCCCACGTGGACTCTCCCGGTTTTGCAGGGGCCCCGCGTGAAGGCATTAGAGAGGAGCGTCATACGTCAGGGACTCCGCCTCCTATGCCACAAGCAAGTGCTTCAGCCCCGAAGCTGAAAGCGCGCGGACGGGGAGAAGTTGAATTCAAGATTTCTGAGCGAGGAGTCGTAGGCCAGTCCCTTGAGGCAGACAAAGAGTCAAAGTTGGAAAGTCGCGAGAATGTCGAGCCTTCTTCTTCGGGTGACGGTTCCATCTCAATAAAACCGTGGGACCCCTCGACTCCCTATCTGAATGAGCTAAAAAATGCAAAGCCGGAGACGTACCTGAAGATTTACATGGAACAGCGAAAAAAATACGCCAATTCTCCAGCATTTTTTCTGGACTGCTCAGATTTCTTCTTCAAACAAAAGCAGGAAAAGCTTGCTGTGCGAGTGCTCTCCAATGTCGCGGAGCTTGAATTGGAGAACCCACACCTGCTCAGAGTGTTAGGACATCGTCTCGTACAAGCCAATCTACTGGAACCGGCTCGCATGGTTTTTGAAGAGGTGCTCCGATTACGACCCGAAGAACCGCAGTCCTGCCGCGACCTGGCGCTAGTGCTCGACAGCCTTGAACAATATCCTCGGGCAGTGGAACTGCTCTACCAAGTCGTGACTACCAAGTGGGACCGTTTCCCGGAGATAGAAGTCATTGCTCTTATGGAACTCAATCGAACCATCGCTAGAGCAAAGAGAGCTGGAATACAGGATTTTCCAGTCGATCCGAGGTTAATCAAGTTGTTGGACGTGGATGTCCGCATCGTCCTCACGTGGGATGCAGACATGACTGACATGGATCTCTGGGTAATCGAACCATCCGGAGAAAAAGCTTATTACCAGCATAGGATCACCACTATAGGCGGGCATGTTTCCAAAGATATTACCGATGGGTACGGACCCGAGGAATACGTACTGAAGAAAGCCATGAGTGGGCCATATAAGATTCAGGCCAATTACTTCGGGACAAACTCCCCTAATCTTGCCGGAGCAGTGACTTTGCAAGCAGACGTGTTCACAAACTACGGCCGACCTGATGAGAAGCGCCAGTCAATTACACTGCGCCTGGAACGAAAGAAAGATGTGGTTTCAGTGGGGGAGATCGAGTTTCGTAAATAATATAGCAGTTGCCAAAAATAATGTCCGTTTCCTCGTCATTCGTGCGAAGGCAGGAATCCAGAATCTGGACCCCGGATCAAGTCCGGGGTGACGGACGCGATTTTTCTCATTCCCAGGCTCTGCCTCCATTATCAAGTTGAAATAAAGTCATTTTCCTGGCAGAGCCCGGAGGGTGTGGGTTCCCAGGCGGAGCCTGGGAACCAGAACTCTAATGACTTTCGTGGCACGTTTTTGTAATCCCAAACGATTTTGAGACAGTCTGAGCGGCACCCAGAAGTCAATCCGTGATTACTTTCGAGAACTGCTATAGTCATTGCCTGACAAAAATGGCGCAACTTAAGCGCCTATGTAATATTCTTGGCACAGATCGTAATTCCAATTCGAATGGCTCAGTGAGCCTTATCCGAAAGCAACTTATCCTGTTTCGGATGATTGCCCATCCATGAAACGTTCCCGGTATCTATGTCATAGATGGCGCCTTCAACTTTCAGTTTGCCTGATTTCACTCTTCCCACGGTAATGGGACTCGTGCGGAAAACGTCCTCAATGGCCTGCCACACATTCGCCTTGATCGCTTCCTTTATAAGCGCTTCGTCTGTTGCTGATGGGTTGCTCTTTTTCGCTGCCACAACCGCGGGCAAAATGCTCCTGCCTATAGGTATTATGTTTCCATGAAGATCGGCATTTTTTGCCACCGCAGTCACGGCTCCACACTTTGTATGTCCCAATACTATGAGAATCGGGGTCCCCAGATGGTCTACGGCATATTCGATGGACCCTGTCTCATCACCATTTGCGACGTTCCCCGCAACTCTAATGACGAATATGTCCCCCACTCCTCTGTCGAAAAGCACCTCTACCGGCACCCTGGAGTCCGAACAGGATAGAATCGTGGCAAATGGCTGCTGGCCTTTGGCTGCTGTAGCGCTGCGACGGGCAACGTCCTGATTCGGATGCTGCTGGCTCGTTGAGATGAATCGGGAATTGCCTTCCTTAAGAAGCTTCAGGGCCTCGTCCGCAGACATTGCGGGCACATCTCCCGCTGCCCAACAAAAACCTGAACACAAAACTGTTGCTGCCATCATCAGGGCGAATACAGTCCTCATCAACTCCTCCCAAAATGATCATTTTTCTGATTCGAAATGTTTACCATTAGTAGCAGTTCATAGGTCTTTTTTCCATCAATGTTTTTGTGGTACAGCGAAATGCCGCTTTCATAGCTGACGCTTGATCCCGAATCGCAAATGTCGGAATCTCATTTGATCTTCGTGCGAAACCCTTGAACCAACGCGGATCATCATTACGTTTTCCACTCTTAGAGCTATATTCGGTTCGTTCGTATAGACCTCGCGGAATTCGAACCGGCTGTAGAGCTGCATCATCTTTTGCCTGTACTGCGCTGGATTCAAACCAGTGCCCTCAAGGTCCCAATGCCATGAAAATCCAACCATATAGGCTATCTTGTCCTCGAAAAAATCGTCCTCCAGTGTTGTTCCCAGCATAATTCCGGCGAGGTTTACGCCTCGATAATTACGGCTGACCTCAATCGCTGCCATCTCGTACATTAGTTCACCGAGCGCGCTCCAGCGCTCATCCGCTTCAGGATACCAGCAAACACAGTATCCTACTATCAGATCGGGGTCCGCGAGAGCCAAAGTGACTATGCTTTGTTTTCGAGCTGCAATTTCCTCAAAAGCATCTACAGTCTTAATGATAGAAGAGTAATGGGCGAAGTGCCCCAAGCCTTCTTCCATCTTCAAGTTGTGGAACGATCCCGGTGGACACTTGGTCCGGATCGTGACTTCACCTCTGGGGCTATCCTGAACAACGATTCTCCCGTTGTCATGCCAGCCGATCCCTGTTTCGGAGTCCAATATCAAAAATCGCTCCATTCCCTGCTAAGATTCCTAACCATGATTATCAGATTGTGATACATGCCATCCTTGTCTTTGACGTATCTCGGCAAAACCGCTTCCTGCCTGAAATCCAATTTGCGTGCGGCAATGATGGCCGGTTCTTCCGAGTCCTCGATGAATTCCGCAACAATCTTCTCAATGCCCAGATCCATGGCAAGCTTAACACAGTCAAGAATCATCCAACTTCCGATCTTGTGATGCCGACATTCAGGCAGCACCATGACTCTGAGATGAGCCACGTGCCGCATGGATTCAGCTACGGCGCGGTAAAGCCTGAGATTTGCTATAATGGCGCCATCTTCTTCTCTCTCTGCTATAATGGGTATTAGCAAATCGAAATTGATCCTGTTAATCCATTTGTGCAGGAGCTGATCGTCTGTGAGTTTCTCTCTGAGGAACCACCGTTCCCTTCCGGGATCTTGGAAAAGAACTCTCTGAGAGCGTCCTCATCGGATGCAGTTACCGGACGCAACAAGACCGATGCGCCGTCCCGAGTGACTATCGCCTTTGGATAATCATGCAGCATGAGGACTCCTTTCGCTTCGCTGTTGCGATAGACCTTCAGCCGGAAATCACTAAAGATTTATCTGGTGCCATTGTTGGCCAGTTCCGTCGTGTTGATGTCCGTACGCGAACTTGCATGATTCGCAAATTTTATATCAACTTACTTTGGAACAAGGAATATTATCGGGCGAAAACTCTCTGGAGCGGCTCTTTTTTTTCGGGCCAGAGAGGTCGAAGCGCGCCAAAGTCCGGCAGCGAGTCAACCCGTCACAAGGCATATCCCGGCCTTAGCTCTCCCGTGGAGACGAAGACGCTTCAAATAGGCTGCAAATATGGTCTTTCTGGGACGCCGGGTGAATCGCTCTTATGTCTCAGGCGCACGCGTGGCCCACGGAATCATCCTTTGGGTCTAATTCAAAAACGTTTCCGCATTTTTTGCATTTGAAACGCTGACAAGATCCCAGCACGTCTTCGAATTCCAGTTCTGCCTCTGTTCCACAACTGGGGCATTTGATCTCATCGCCGTCTTCTCTGGAACGGAATCCCACGACTACCGTGTCTCGACGCAGAGTCACCGGTTTAGGATCCATAATCAATTCGAGTGTCACAGAAGCATCCATATCTATCTCGGCATTGCACCGTTCGCAGAGCAAGCGATTGTAAACCCGTTCGAGCTTCAGCGCATTGGGAAAACCACAAGCTGTGCACTTGACCTTGAATTCGCGACCCATTAGGATACGCCTCCTTAATCGACTGACCGCTTCTGAAAAAATTTGTCAAAGCACTAAATTGAATCTCATCCAGATTAGCTGCGGCTTGTAATTTATTTTTATCACATTGAGCAGCCGCCTGCAACGCGAATCTGGAATCACTGACCCTAGGTAGCCGGGTATTTCATCAAGAATAGGTGAGGGCCCAGTTAAAATGATGTCCAACCCCTTGAGAAGTTTACATGTAATCTTTTCGGTTTTTTGGCATACGAAAAATTCGATTCCAGGTCGACAGGCAAAAATTCCTCGCTAGAGCTTTGAGAAAAACAGACTGCATTGGTGTCATTATTTTATGCGATTCCAATTGCTTTCTGGAATTAACAGCTCATACAGCCTTTTTTCTGCCACCCTATTAACGTGATACGAATCCGGGCTGTCCGGACCGACCAACACCAGAGGACCTTTGAATTTTTGGCTGAACTCTTCTATTGAGGTTCCGTCACCAAAATCAGCTCCGCTAGCGTCATATCCTACGATAAGGGCCTCATAATCGCCTTTCTTGAAACACTTCATCAACTCCCATTCGTTATTGCCCTCGCACAATCGAAATCCCACTTTGAGGAAGTCTCCCAGGCGCTCATCCCAGTGCTGGCGCATTTCCTTGTCCTTTTTGGCAAGGTAATCCGGAGTAACGTGGATTGTCGCCCTTTTCTCTGCATCCAGGAACACAACGTCCTTTCGGAGTGTGTAAGGTGATTCAAAGAAATGAAAAATGTTCAGACTGCAGTTATGATGCCTTGCGAGAGACAGGGCGTACTCAAAGGCCCAATCGCCCTGACGGGAAAATGAGGACCTGAGGCCAACGCCCTTCATTTTACCCACCGTTCTGCGTATAGCATACTCTGAGAAACTGACAATGCTTCCCATCGGTCTGCACCCGATTTTTGTCGCCTGTTGAGATTCTCATCCGCGTACACATTTTAACAGAGCTTTCACATGTACGCTGGAATATTTTTGTCGGCACCCGGCAAATTGATTGCCCCGAAAGTGGGATGCGAATCTTTCGGCACCAGGAACGATGAGTCATTTTGGAGAAGAGACCCTGCAATTGCGCAGCAACCAAGACTAGCTACCTGTACGTCAATTTGCGGCACCGACAAAGCACCAGGGGCAATGTGGTTTTGTCATGGGGGACGCTAGTTCGTCCCCCGCTCGAGTATACGAGTTAAAGAACCAGAGCCGCTGAAAGAAGTTCGGCAAGATTCATCACCTTGGCGTCTATGTGATAATGATCAACTATTTCTTTCAATTGGTCCGTGCAGTTATGGCACGACTGCAGGACTACATTTGCGCCTGTCGCACGAATCTCGTCGGCTTTTATTTTTCCTGCCGCGATGCGTCGCGGAGTGAATTCCGGCATGGCCAAAGCCCCTCCACCTCCGCCGCAGCAGTAACCTTCTTCGCTGTTGTGCTCCATTTCCACAAAGTCATCCACTGCCGCCCGGATCACGACTCTCGGTTCTTCGATAATGCCACCGGAACGGGCTATGTTGCAGGAGTCATGATAAGTGAAACTGTGGCCTTTCCAGGCCGACTTATCAAGCTTGAGCCTGTTTTCCTGGACCAGCTGCGCCATCAGTTCCATCATGCTGGTAATCTTGAACGGGACTCCTCCCAGCCAGTTAGCCATTTCCCATCTCAATGCACGATAACCGTGGCCGCATTCACCGGACAGCAAGTACTCGCATCCGAGTCGCTGCACGTCTTCGGCCTGCCATTTGGAAAAGAGCTTAGCGTCATCGTCGTTTCCGTTGAACAAGGCATAGTTGGTCAGGTCCCAGTATCTGGAAGAAATAGTGAAATCCACGCCCGCGGCATTGAGCACCTTTGCGCTGGCCTGAATGGTGAACGGATAATATTTGGGTTCGCGGGGATTCAGGGTCAGGAAATACTTGGCGCCTTTCTTGTCCACCGGGATCTTGAAATTCTCACATCCGTCCTCTGACTGAAGCTCTTCTTCAATCCATTCAATGGTCTCGATGAACTCGTCCTGCGGAACCGCCATGTTATTGCCGTGATTGTAATGTGTGTCGACGGTATCCTGAAGGTGCTGTGGGAATCGACCTACCTTTTGCATGATCTCCACGCGCTGCCCGAACGGTCATTCCGTAATCCACGCCCATAGGGCAATTGAATGTGCAGCGACGGCACATGGTGCATCCGCCCCAGAGCTTGTCGATACATCTCGTCCGCCAGCTCTTTATCCAGACGCTTCGCGCCCACAAATGAGGGAAATATCCTGCCGGTCCAGTCAAATCTGCCCTTGTACCACTTCCGAAACCTGTCGAGCTTATACGCGGGAAGCAGAGTCAGGTCATCCGGTATTGACACGCTGTAATGGCATGCGTCCGAGCACATCCCACAGTGGACGCATCCCGCGAGAGAAGTCTGAACTATTCTGTTGAGCTTGGCACGGAAGAGTTTTCTCCATTTCCGCCAACATTTCGGGGGTGAACTCGGGCTGCACGGGCCATTTTCTTTCTTCTGGAGCGCCTAATTTTTCGGAAGTTTCAGCCAAATCCGGGCCATCTGTCTTTTGCTCTATCTGGGACATGTTTCCTCCGCTCATTATATTTACAGTTGTCTTTCGCTTTCTCAGACCCAAGTTGCCTTGGGGTTGTTTTTATTCAAGATTCCCCGACCGCCGAACACCATCCCGAAGTTGACTCTTCCGAAAGGATAAAGGACGTAATGAGAAATTTTGCTGAACGGAACGTATATAAGGAAAAATGTGGTCATCAGGAAGAAAGCCCACATTACAGTTGTGTCCGATTGTCCCTGGATCCAAAGCCACATAGCGCCGAATCCCACGGCAAAGAAAACGGTCATAAGCATAATTGCGAAATAATCGTCTGGGGAACTAATGATCTTGATTTCTGGAGCCGTAAACCTTCGATAAATCCGGCGGACTCCGATCAAGAAAGCAAGCCCCATGAACAACATGATTATTCCAGAAAATGTGGGCGTCATCAGCCCTGGCACCAGAGGAATAAGAAAAGTGGCGCCAATAGTGAGGGCCACCGCAACGTGGAATATCATGAATTCCGCGTAAAAATAGAGGTTCTTGGACGTGCTCTCCATGTCCCAGGGCCTCAGCACATTAGTCAAAGATATGAGGGCGCCCTTGATACGATCGCCCTTCAGTTCCCCGCGTTCCGCAGGAAAAGGCTTCTTCAAAAGCGTCGAAATCTTGATGGTGTACATCAGAGCCATGAAGGCCAGAGCGGCGTACTGGACCGGCTCCTCGAGAATGTACAAGGCGTGACTGACGGTATTCTCCATGAGTATTCTTCTCCCTTTCTCACCCTTTTTTCGGTCCATCTTTCGGACTAATCTTTAGCACTTGTTCGTGATACCCAAACCTAAAAGCTGCATGCCGAATAGTGAAAAGCAAGCAAACGCCATGCCATTAAAGTCCAGTAAGATATCAGGAATAGATTCGGGAATCAAGCAGCTTTTGTTCAAAAAGTGAGGTATCAATAACCGTCAGCATTCTTTACATTTTGTTAAGAAAATCGACAAATACGAGGTGTTCATTCATTATCAATTGCTCGCAGAAACTGACTAATCCAGGTTGTCATTACTTACGGGACACAGACTAAGAGACACGGATTGCCTCCTATACGCGCAGAGAAATGGGATTGCCGAGTTTGCCGACGTACTTCATTTGAATCCTTGGTAGCATCATTATTGCTGACATAATCGTTGGTATCTCCGGTAATAGGGGGTGAGAATGGCAGCATCCGTGCCTCATCGAATATGTTTGTTCCTTATACACAACCCTCTCTTGCCTTTTCTAAAACCATGACCACTATCTGAACAGGTAAGACGTTATCGGTGTTCGAATTGTACCAATTACTGGTAAACAGTAAATGGGAGGCAGTGGTTGCGAATGAGTGTCAAGCACTTCACTGCGAATCGGCAAAGCGACCGCTAGGCATCGAAGAACACCATGTGACACAAGCGAATGGAGGTTCAGCGCCATGGGAAACACCAAGGACATTAGGCTGACAGTGGTCGCGGGCCTGATAATTTTGTTAATTGCCTTTGCCGTGCCTGCCCAGGCTCAGTCGACCGACAAAGAGGATCATTCACTAGTTGCGGGATCATCTGCAACCAAGGAAGCAACTGCCGACGAAGAGATCGCGCGTGGGGACGCTGCAGAATCGGACGACCCTTCTTTAGAAGAGGATTCCTTGATTCCCAAGGGACGGAATAAAGGTTCACAGAGAGTGGTCGACAACCAACAGACAAACCAGGCGAATTCAGCAGATAACATCAAGCGCAGCGGTAACAAATTAAGAGATCCTCAAACAGCGAACCTTACCCAAAGCAATTCCGGAAAAACTACAGGGATTAAGACTGCGCCCATAAGAACCGGAAATACCGGGATCAGTACCAAGGACCTTTCAAAAGTCAGCATAGGAAAGCAAAATTTATCAGCGCCAATCAGCCTGGCGGACAAAGCCAAGCCGATCAGCTTGAGCGACAAATCCGGGGTGACGCCTACCAGCATCGGCAGCTCGACGGCTTCCCCCTCATCAGTTTCGCCGCTGGTTAAAACAGGGCCTCCGGTATCCGGTCTCCTTGGCACCGGCGTCCTGAAGCCGGGGCTTTTGGGTGGTCTGGATAAGATCAAGCCCATCGACCCTGGCAAGGGAAACGCCCAGGGAAGCACTACTAACACCCAGGGAAATGTTAGCGGAGGAGGTGCCGGTAGCGTCACAACCGGCGGGGTGCAATCCGGCGGCGGTCAAGGGAGCAACACCCAGGGTAGCACAGTATCCACTGGAGGCGGCAATACGGTGGGAGGAATTCAGCAATCCGGCAACAATAATTCAGTGGATGTTACACAGAATAACACCACAAATGTGACCAACGTCAAAAATGTTAGCGGTGGCGGTGGCGGTGGTGGTTTCATCGGCGGTGGCGGCGGTGGCGGCGGTTCAGTGGATGTATCTCCAATCCAATACGAGCCTGAACCTGTAGTCGTTACCAGAGTCGTAGCGGCACCACAGGATAGTTGCCCTCTAGTCGTAGAACTGAATCAGATGGGGTTCAATTATTACCAGGCAGGCACATATAACTCAGCAGAAGACGTGTTCAAAAGGGCCATGGAAATATTCGATAAACAAGCCTGCAAAGATAAGCCTTTGAAAGCCACTACATTGGAAAATCTTGCTTATACTTTTGACAAATTGGGAAAATATGAAGACGCAGTAAAGTATCAAGAACAAGCTCAATTGGTCCGACGTATGCTGAAATAAACTGGTTGTCGACGGAGTGAGATATAGTATCTCATTTCGTCTACTGCCAAACTTTATTATTTTTGTGTCAATTTTTGATTGAGTGAAACATTATATATACATTATTGTTGAAATAGGATGTGATCTGAAGATGTTTTTCTCAAAAACAATCAGGGTTCTTTTTACAATTATGGTTATGTTGTCTTGCTTTTATTTGGCTCCCGCCCATGCCGACGATTTGAGCAAAAGCGAATTGTACGCAGTAATCGTAGGGGTGAAAAAATTTCAGGACACTAATATTCCGTCTCTGACAATTTCGGATAAGGACGCTAAGGATTTTTATCAGTTTCTGAAAGAGAGTGAAAAATATTTTTCCAAGACTCACATAACCTTGCTGCTGAATGAAAACGCAACCAGGGCAAATGTTTCCAAGGCACTTAGAAATGGCCTTATTGGGGCTCGCAAGAACGACATAGTCATCATGTATTTCTCCGGGCACGGAATGGCAGACGAGAAACTGCCCAATGAATTCTATTTTGTGACTCATGATACACAATTGGATAATCTCTTCGCTACAGCACTAATGATGAATGACAAAAACCTCTTCAAAGGCATCGACACCGACAGAGTCCTGTTGGTGGCTGACGCTTGTCATTCCGGCGGATTTAGCCCCGGCATTCAGAAAAGCATTCTCAAAGAAACCGACAGGTTCTTCTCAGCTTTCAATTCGGTATCAGGCCGAATTGGAATTCTTTCCAGCAGACCCGAAGAAGAATCTTATGAAAAACCCAAGTACGGCAACAGCATTTTTACCCATTACATGCTTAAAGGATTACGGGGCGAAGCTGCGAAGGGATCCAAACAGGCGACTATTACGGCGAAAGACCTGTATGATTATGTATACGAGCAAACGAAAAAGGCTACAAAAGGTCTTCAACACCCGCAGCTTTACGCAGCCAAAGGATCCGAACAGACTCCAGTCTTTGTTGCACCGACGTTTTCACAAGACCTGAAAGTTAAAGTTACTTTCTATTACGAAGACGAAAAAAAGCAAGTAAAACTGCTCACGGATGGAGCCAGATTGAAATCCGGCCAACATGTTGGTATTACTTTTGTCCCTGATTCGGACTGCTATGTGTACATTCTGTGGTGGGATTCCAGAGGCTCAGTCGGCCGTCTGTTTCCAAATCCTCAGCTTACGGAAGGCACTGGGGATGTGAAGGCCGGTCGGACGTACCTGGCTTCCTTCGAGCCGTGGGGAAAGGTGGTATGTCCTGGATGATAATCCTGGCGAAGAAACTATCTATTTTCTGGCCAGCAGGACCAGAAATCCAAAAATCGAGCAACTTTATGAGACATTAAGCCGCTCGTCAGCGAGCGGAACCGGCGCCCAACAAATAGCAGAAATTACAGAGGAGCTTGAACGAGAATTGAACCTGATGGGCTTTGCAGATTTCACGGTTCCAAAAGAACAAGACGCCGTGCCCTTCGTCAACAAAGAAGCTCTCGTTCAATCCGTTCAAAATGAGGCGAAAGTATCCCGTGCGGACGCAATCGTTAAAATCAGCTTTCAGCATGTGGCCAGGTAGATGATGTCTTTATGGTCCCACGTGGTCTTCCCTTGTCGGAGATTACCCCATGACAGATTGGCCGGGCAAAGGCAACGCAACAGACTACATAGGAAAGACTAGCAGCCTGCCCGTAGTCATTCTTATCATTCTACTTCTTGTTGTCCCGATCGACTCCTTTGGAAAGACATTCTTCGGCTCGGGTAGATCTGATTCCACAAGCAAGGAAGACGCATCCCTTAAGCGGCGTACCGGAGAGACCCAGAGTACGGGTGATGAAGACGAGACAAAGCCAAAAAAGCGCAAATCAGGACAAACGGAATCGGGGAAATGGGATGATAGCCTGAAACGCAAAGCACCCGTGGCCCAAAAAGAGACGGTCAAACAAAAAGACAAGAAACGTGACGAATCCCGTACGGAGACCTCTGCCGTTGCGAAAACCCGCCGCGTCTCTGAAAATGTTTTCCCGCCAGTAACAAGGATGAGCAAGTCACCCAAATATCGATCATCAATTGATTTTCGAGGGACTGTGAAACGCCATGAAAACGAACTTGAACAGGCGATAAAGAAGGGAGACTCGAAAGATCAGAAAAACGCTCACACGGATCTGGGACAAACATACTATTTTACCGGTCAATACAAAAGGGCCGCGGAGCACCATTCCAAGGCTGCCGAATTAGCCCGCCGCTCAGGAATCCCCAAGGACCGAGGTTTCTCGCTTCATCATTTGGCGGCAACATGGCTGGCTATGGCTAATTACCGAACTGCTGCAAGATATGGGAACGAGTCATTGAGGTCTTTTCAGCAGGCAGGAGACACTGAGGGCGTAGCCACGGCATACAATGACCTGGCACAAGTAGAAAAAAACAAGGGGCAATTTCGGAAGGCGGCCCAAAATTATGAAAAGGCCCTGGACGCGAATAAGGAAAAGAATCAACTGAGATTTGTCACGCTGACCAATCTCGGAGAACTTTGCCTAGCTTGGGGTGATTATAAGAAAGCCGTTGATTATTACAAGGAAGCTCTGGAATCCGCAGAAAGCACAAAGAACCCATCTGCTGAAGGCGATACCCTGATCAATATCGCAAAGGTATATGCCGAATGGGGCCGTCATGATGAAGCCCTGCAACATGCTTCAGAAGGGTTGCAGGCGTTGATCAAGACAAAGGCTCGTACTGAATTGGCAAGAAAAGTCATCGGTGATTTGTACATGGATGCTGGCCAAATGAAAGAAGCAGAGCCCTATGTGAAGGCAGCTGGGTTCGAATCTTCTCTTGGGCGTTTTTATTTGCTCAGGTCACAGTTCAATGATGCAAGAGTCCACTACGAAAAACTCAAAGAGTCAAGCGACCGAGACGGAGACCTTGAAGACGCGTTCACAGCGCTCACCGGACTCGGGCGAATTGCCGAGAGCCTGAAAGACTATGCGGCGGCAGAGAACTATTATGCAAAGGCCGTGAATGTGACCGAGCAGATGCGTTCCACTTTGCTGCTGGCTGAACGAAGAAATTTCTTCGCTGCAACGATAAATGGCTTTCCGAGAGCGGAGCCTGCGAAAGGCCTCGTGAGAGTAACTCTGAAGCTGAATAAACCCGAGCAAAGTCTTTATGCGAGTGAACTCGTCAGGGCCAGGTCATTCGCTGACAATCTGACAGAAAAGACCGACGGCCACAATTTCAACGTTCCCAACGATGTGCTGGAAAAGGAAGAGGAACTGACCGACAGATTGGCCTCTTTAATGAACGGCAGAGATCTGGTTCCAAAATCTGCCGACAAAGAGCGTTTCGACGAAATAAGCACAGAAATCAGTTCACTGGAAACGGATCGGAACACATTTCTCCAGATGCTGTGGTCCAAGTATCCTGCTTACGCTTCCGCAAAATATCCTCGACCCATAACTTTACGAGAGTCTGCGATTTCTCCTGACGAGTAAGTAATAGTCTTCGATCTCGTGGGCGAAGGGTTAGGCGTGAAGCTTTTGAAAGGAAGACAGATTCAGGACGCCTATTTCGTCGGACTGAACGTGAAGGAACTCGAAAATGATGTTTACACATTTCGCAACTCTTTTGAGAAAGTCAAGCTGGCCCAGTTCGATGTGAGATTGGCTGAGGGGCTTTATGCAAGGCTGCTTGCACGACCTTTCACGCAAATCCCCAAAGGTAACTCTGTGACCATCATTCCTGACGGATTTCTTGCATTATTGCCGTTTGAGGCCCTTGTCGTGCAGGGAGAAGCGCATTGGCAAAAGGGTCCGCGGGGGCCGTTTCCTCAGGGTTTAACATATGCGGCAGACATTCACCCCATTTCTTACTATCAATCAGTCAGCGCTATGACCTTGGTGAGATCGCTCATGAAAAGACGGGGGGACAACAACAGGATACTGGTCATGGCTGACCCTGTGTTCGCGATCACTGATGCCAGGGCACAACAAGCACCTTCAAATGTTCGGCTCGCCTCCAAAGAGAATGATGCCGGCTTCCGCTTAATGGCCGCAGTGGAGGAGGCGTCAGGAGGCAGCCTCAATCTGAATCGGCTGGCTGGTACAGGAGAGCTCGCTGAAGGTCTTCAGAAGCTTTATGGGTTAAATGCGGACGTGTATCTAGGTCTCCAATCTTCCAAGGAAACCCTTATGTCCGCGATCGCACCCAAGATGGAAGCCTACAAATACGTGGTATTTGCGACTCATGGATTCGCGGGAAACGGCATTCCGGGAATAATGGAACCAGTTCTCGCTTTGACAATGGTCCCTCCGGGAACGGATGGACTCTTAACTGCAAGCGAAGTCGCCGGACTCAAAATGAATGCCGATGTTGCAGCGCTTACAGCGTGTCAAACCGGTCTAGGCCTCAAGCTCGCAGGTGAGGGAGTCATGAGCATGGGACGTGCTTTTCAATTGGCCGGCGCGAAGTCCGTTATTATGAGCCTTTGGTCAGTATCCGAGACGTCGTCTATCAAGTTGATGGAGAGTTTCTTTAAGAATCTTAGGCAGGGAAAATCCAAATTGGAAGCATTGACCCAAGCCAGATTCGAACTTCGAAGTTCCGGGTTTGAGCACCCGTTCTTCTGGAGCGCTTTCGTACTCGTAGGTGAGACGAAATGATCCAGCGATGGCGTCATCTATGGATTAGTTCGAGAACGTTCTGAGAGATTTCCTGGTACGAACTTAGGTTAGGTTCATGTGCTCGAATATATTCCCCTCCCTTGACGGGAGGGGAAAAAGGGGAGAGTGAAAGGCGTTGACATCATTGTTGAATCTGACTAAGTTTTCCAACCATTCATAATTCCTTTCTGATCAATCCTTAAAACCGTATTCCTTCCACTGTGACAAAACCTTATTCTTCATGTCCTCATCGAGGAAGATCTCTATGGGCTTTCTCTCACATTCGTATGGAGTGCACGCGTCCAGAATGATCCTCGAAGTGATATGCAGTGCGTTAATGGGAAGCGCAGGATCAAGTGGATTAACTCCTCGATCATAATTTGGGCATCACACTTGGGATCGAACCTTCCCAAAGCCCACATAACCCTGTCCCAATCATCGTGGGTATGTCGTGATCAACTACTATGACTCCCTTGACGCCGTAATGACCGGTAGTCGATGCAATGACTGCATTACCTGCGTGATTGGAATGGCCCTGATACTTCTGTTCCACTGAAACAACGCACCAGTAGCGGCCTGTAGATTCCGGGAGAAAATAGACGGACTTGATTCCAGGCACCTTCATCGTCTCCAGGTCGGTCCACAAGTGGCTGTGCGGTTAAGAGATTTAATCACATGCGTATCAGTGATCGGCTTGCCCACGTGGTGGCCCAGATGGTTCCTCCCGGTCTATCATCTCCTTGAAAATCATTTGTTTATGATAGGTTACTTATCATCCAGCCACAAACCAAGCTAATCGGAGGCAGACAATTGAACATTCGCAGATGCAGCAATTGTAACCAACAGAAGGGTCATATGAATTCAGGCGTGCCTATTGCTCTGCCTTGGGACACTTCCATTTTCCATCTTGTCCCGAAACCAACCTCGTTGTTTATGTACAGAATTAATTCAGGTCTAAAGACATACAGCTTGACCCTGGAGACTTTTGAGGCCAACTCACTGGAAATTGTATCTGGTTGTGAAAAGAATTCCTGCACAAATGGAAATCTCTTAAGGTAAACGGCCGTTGCCGCGATAAGATTTTTCGTTCCAGAGACCGGTTTTATTGTCCCCTCCATTTGTAGACCCTTAATCTCTCTCCACCGTTGATAATCTCCGTGAATCGTTGCAGCAGCCCTGGCATTGGCGGAAAATAATGTTGAATGCCGGGACTTGGGCGATGAGAAGAATACCAGGTCCAATTTCCGCCTGGCATAGAACACGTCTGCCGCCCAAGGAAGGTTATCTGCTGAGGCAGCCAGTGTCATGGTCGAAAATGAGTCCATGTAGCCCATGATGGTTTTTTCCAACTCTCGTAGCGTCATCCTCCGCACCATCTGTTGAATATAGAATGGCAAATCGAGAACTGATCCAAAAGTTTTCCCACTGTTTGATCCACAATGTCGTCAATTGTCTTTGGATTATGACAAAAACTAATGAGTCGTTTCACAATGAAGTAACCGCCCCTATTCTGCTGAATCGGAAGACATTGAAGTCGGCTTACGTAATAACAAGTTTTTCTGACGCTTCTTGCGAGATTTTCAAGTCAGGGATTACGCTCTGTGCTCGTTTAGAAATGACTTGTCACGTTCAGATTCCAATTCGATAAAATAGCTGACCTAAAAGACGTCTTCAGCTCCATGAAGAGTCTGCCTCATTTCGCTCCCATAGTCGAAATTTTCGTTCGAAATGAATTCAGAGTCAAATTATAAATTGTTATCCCTTCATAAGAAATCTAATATAATGGGGCTATCTTGTTTCCATATTTGACTGAGAATGAACCTGAATCATCTAAAAACCTTCCATCACTTCTGCAGGTTCATGAATGTAAGCCGAACCGAGGAATATCTTAACATCACTCAATCAGCGGTTTCCCAACAACTCAAATTATTTCGGGAAGAATGCGGTTCGCCCTTATTTTATAGGACTGCGAACACATTCAGACTGACAGAAACTGGGGAGACGATATTTTTTATCAGCAAAGTGGTTTTCAACCAGATCGATCAAATGAAAAAGGTGCTCGAAAAGAATAAGCCGGGCACATAGGTCCTAAGGATTGGAGTGCCAAAGCACTTATGCCGGCATCGTCATGCCGGAATTTATCGGCCAATTTCAAAAGAAATATCCACACGTTCATGTCAAATTGTCTGAAGGAAATTCCGCTGATCTTTTGAATGCGGTCCGATCATGCAGGCAGGATCTGGTCATCGTGGCTAGAACCGAATACGGATCGTCGCTGAAAGCTATTCCATTCGCTCGAGATGACGTCATCCTTGTTGCCAAACCCGACCACCCCTTTGCGAAAAGTGGCAGAATATCTTTGAGAGAACTGGAAGGCCAGGCAACAATCATACGGGAACAAGGATCAGGATTGCGCAGCTTCATTATGCAGACTCTCCGAAACATGGTGTTACCCCCTCTTTTTTGCTGGAATCTGAGAGCTTGGGATTCATTCTGGCCTATATTGAAAAGAATAATGGACTTTCCTTTATTCTCTCCCACGAAATAAGAGAAGAGCTTTCCCGCGGACTTCTCAACCGCATTGATCTCATCGAGGGAGATATTGAATTGTATTCCGATATTGTGTTGAGACGCGATGGGTCCACTCCTGCACCAATGAATTATTTCCTCAATATTCTTAAATCTTATAACGAATATTCCAGTCGTGCCCTTTCTTAGTGGAGTATGGTAACGAGAGGGAGATTTCTTAGTTATCTCGTTTCTTCCAATGACCATTTTCGCCGCTTATGTGAACAGTTGCTGTGCTATTGCGAGTTTTCAGTGAGTTTGTGCAGTTTCTTTCGCTTTATTGTCACACCTGCTGCCGATACACCCTATTATTAGTTGATTCCGGGCGAGAGGAACACGTAACGCGTGTAAACTTTTCTGCGTCCTGGGTAAGCTGCAGATCGTGATTGACCCACAAGCCGAACGCGAGGTATCCTCATGAAAGGGAGGAACATACGGTTCTAAGGCGAGATACTGGCAATTTCATGGCCTCCATAATCTCTGAGGAGACCCCTCGGCGGCTGCTCTTGAACGTTGTCATTGTCGAATGCCGCCTCAGCGATACAAACACCGTCAGAGCGGGGGCTCAATGCAATGTTCATGTTCCAAGAACTCTGGAAGGGAGGCATAACGCATGGTGTCTGAATCTACTTCCGCCGTTGAATTCCTTAAGAACTGGGGAGACGGGCTCACTCGATGGAGCGAGCGCTGGATCCCGGACGCTCTGGTCATCGTGTGGATTCTTAATGCGGTTGCATTCGCACTTGCACTGATTTTCGGGAACGCAACCCCTTTGAGCGCTCTTATGGCGTGGGGAAAGGGTTTTTGGGTGCTTCTCGAATTCGGGATGCAGATGTGCCTGATTCTGATGACAGGCTACATACTCGGGTGCTCTCCACCGGTAAAAAAACTTCTCGACGGTCTTTCGAGCTTACCTAATCCCGACAAACCCTGGCAAGCTATCTTGGCCATGAGCCTGTTTTCCATGATCAGCGCGTGGCTGCACTGGGGACTGAGCCTCATAGGAAGTGCTGTTTTCGCTCTCTTTCTTATACGGAACAACCCGAAGACCGATTACCGGCTCATGGTTGCGGCTGCGTATTTGGGGCTGGGATGCACATGGCACTCAGGGTTGTCCGGCTCGGCTACATTGCTCGTCAACACCCCCGACAATTTTCTCATCAAGGGGAAATACCTGGATGCCACAATCCCTGCTACAGAGACCATCTTTAGCGGATTCAACATCGCCCTGGTTTTGATCTCCATAATTGGAATTCTTATCATTATGTGTCTCATGCACCCCAGCGAGGATAAGACATATAAGATTAAGCCTGAGTTGCTGAGTCAGCTCAAGATTTATGAACCGCCCACCCGCCCCACAGGGAAATTGTCTCCATCCGATTGGGCGAACTGGTGGCCTGGGTTCAATCTCATTGTGGCAGCCGCTGGTCTTTTGTGGCTTGTATTGGAGGTCAAACAAAAAGGATTTGCCAATTCGATAAACCTTAATAACATCAATTTGTTGTTCCTCATGTTGGGGGTCCTGTTTCACTGGAGACCATGGACATTCCTTAAGGCCTGCGAAGAGTCGGGAAAGGCTGTGTGGGGCGTGGTAATCCAGTTTCCCTTCTACGCGGGGATCTTCGGATTATTCAAATTCACCGAACTGGGTGGCGCGTTGACGGCTGCTATGGTTGCTATTTCGACACCTAAGACGTTTTTATTGATTGTCTACTGGTATTCGGGAATCGAGAACTACTTCGTCCCATCGGGCGGGTCTAAATGGGCGATTACTGCACCATTTATAATCCCTGCGGCCAAACAGTTGGGCGTGAGTATTCCCAAGACTGTTATGGCCTATGCTTGGGGCGACATGATGACGGACATGATTCAACCATTCTGGGCAATTGCCATGCTGGCAATAGCGAAGCTGGAATTTAGAGAGATTATGGGGTACCTCATGGTCGTGTTTCTTTTCTTTCTCGCAATCACGTCCGTTGCCTTTTTCATTTACCCAATGATATGAGCTGGAGGCGAGAATCGAGGAGAGTCTTTACAAGAGTCCCTCCTCGAGCCCCTCTTTACCACCTCTGGCATTCGTACAGCGGAAAATCCCACGTTGATGGAGTATAGACCGTGCCACTCTATGACGCGACACTGCCTCTTAACGAGGGAATGCTTACCTTTCCGGGAGATCCGCAGTTCACGTTGAAGCAGGTATTTTCGACGCAGTCGGGTGATCGTTTCAACCTGGCGCTAATGTCTATAGGAACTCATCTGGGGACTCATGTGGATCCCCCTGCCCATTACCTGGAGGGCACCGCTACTGCCGATCAGATCCCATTATCCATACTAATAGGCCCAGGAGTGGTTCTTGACCTGAGGGGAGCAAAGACAATCGGAAGGAGAGAGCTGGCAACGGCGCCCCTAGAAGATCACCCTCGGGTATTGTTCAAGACGGACAATGGACTTCGACTCCGAGAACCGGCGTTCACGGAAGATTACGTGTACCTGTCTGACGATGGGGCTGAATTCCTTGTGGAAAAGGGAGTTGTGCTAGCGGGTATCGATTATCTCTCCATTGAAAAATACGACAACCCTGGCGCGCCGGTCCACAGGAGATTACTGAACGCCGGCGTGCTTGTGGTTGAAGGAGTTGATCTGTTGGACGTCCCGGCAGGTCTTTGCAAAATCTATTGCCTGCCGCTGCGTATCCGTGGGGGAGATGGGGCTCCGGCAAGAGTCCTGATTGAGACCCTCTAGGCGGTTGGCAAGCGCCTCGATCTCCACGGGCGCTTGCTCAAAGAAATGAGCTCTGCCTGAGACTGATGGCCATAGAGACACTATTTTGATAACGGGCGCGAAGAACTACTGCCGCAATGTCCGATTTGTGTGCTTTCAACGCATACTCTGACGGTCATAACAGCATGATACGAATAGACGTTCCGCTGTACGGAATGCTAATTATGGCGATTCTCGAAAGCAATCACGGATTGACTTCTGGGTGCCACTGCTGGCTTGTTCAGCTGTGCATCCCCATTCCGAAAGGTACTTTTGAGAATAGCTATATTGTGCGTCCGTATAGCAGCCGTTCGCATCGTTCGAGATCAAAGGAGAGCGAGAAGGGCCCCAAGAACTTAGCGACAGAGCGAACATCGATGTCACGGTTTTTTGTGAACGTCGCTTCGTTAATTACGCGACTAATTCTGAGATGGTAGGGTTCGTAGATGTCTCGGAGGGGGAAAAGAATTTGGGGGCTCGTTTCCAAGCCCCCCATCAAGTCAGAGACTACCTAGGAGATCTCGCCCTGAGCTGACACCAAATGCCTGCATTGCAATACTCAACCAAGCGTGCCTGCGTTTGGACTGGGTGCAGGTTTCTCGTCTTTCTAGAAAGAGCTAGGTTCAGTTAATTTTTGCGCCGTCTTCTTCGAGTCGGTGGTACCGATTTCTTCCTGTAGCACGGCAAAAGCCTTTTGGTACATCACGGAAGCTAGATGGAACTTGCCCCTCACTCTTGCCACGTCTCCGACGATAGCGGTGTATTGGGCAGTATATGGGTGCGAGGCTCCGTATGCCGACCTAGCCCGAAGCAGCTCACCCATTGATACGGCAACAGCAGCGCTTGAATCACCGGAGTCGCTTAACGCTCTGAGCTGGTTCTTCAACCACACAATCCGATCTTGTTCGAGGATAGGGGCTGCGACGGCTTTACCCGCAGTTACCGTAGATGCCTGAATCCCCAGAGCCCTATCATAGAGCTTCTGAGCCAGATAGAATTTTCCCCTTCGTCGAGACACTTCCGCAACGACCATCATGTAATCGGAAGCAATCTGGCTGGAGTTGCCATGACGAGCTCGAGCATCCAGCAAATGTTTCATTGCAAGATTGGTCGCCTCCGCTAATCTGTTCTGGTCACAGAGTTGGTCCGTGTGCCGACGAACATCAGTGGGAGTGAAGTCACTTGCAGATGCTGCGTTGCTGAAAAGCATCCCCATCACTAGAACGAGTGTTAGTCCGATAAACCTCTTCATGATGATCTAGCTCCTCACGAGAAAAGGACTATAGCGAGACGCCCCGCTTGGTTGCGACTGGTGAGTGCAAACAAGGTGCCAATCGAGGATTTGCCTGCATCTTCAGTTTTGATTGTCCCATGATACTAAGCGGTTGCCATCGCACAGCGCACGACTCAGCGACCATTTTCGGGGTATCGCACATACGCGCAGTGCGCTAACCAGCAACACGCGGCAACGCGACCTCGCCAAAAACCTTGAAATTCGGGCCTTTGGGTCATGTTATATTTGCGAGCACCCCGCTCATTTCGTGGTCACGCTCAGCGCACACCTTTACGCATGTGGCACCAACGACGACTATGCGCGGTTATTCAGCATTTTCTGATTTTTTTTTCGAATATTTACTCCCCTGTCGAGGGCCATCAATTCTGAAAGGAACCTAATGTCCGTCATAAAGGATTGAGCTTCATACATTTGGCAGCATTCAGCGACATGCCTTGTTACATATTCGCGCATTTTTGCGTGAATGTCCGCGGAAACTGTGTTAGGATCGGCGGTGTGCGGAAGTGAGTCTTTGTTGTTCAGATCTGTATTGCAAGCCAGGATTTTTCTTTGGACCAGCCAAACGTGTCTCACGAGATTCTTGGAGGCTGTATGTCTACCTCTACTACCTTGTTTCATCGAATCATCATTGCCTTTTTCCTGCTGTTCGCCAGTTTCGGATCTTGTTTTGGCAAAGACTTCAAGATTGGGATGTCTGCCGCATTTAGCGGTCCTGCCGGCGGCCTGGGCATTGAATTGTAACCGGGGAAGCTCTGCTTATCTTTCCCATATTAACGAGCAGGGAGGGATTTTTGGCAGAACAATTAAGATGATTGCCTATGACGATGGATACAATCCCGATCCTACCATTCGTAATACGATCCGGTTGGTGGAAGAAGATGACGTGTTTCTGCTTTTCGACTACGTGGGCACGCCGACTGTTACGCGGATTCTGCCCCTGGTTAAGAAATATGGAGAACAGCGTAATATGTTGCTTTTTTGCCCCTTTACCGGCGCTCAGCCACAACGGGATTACCCCTATGCGCAGTACGTGTTCAATTTGCGCGCTTTGTACCGTCAGGAGATCTACGCGCTTGTAGATTATCTGCTTTCCATAGGAAGAAATCGACTGGCCGTTTTTTATCAGGTTGACGCTTATGGCAGGAGCGGCTGGGAGGCGGCTCAAAAGGCCCTGGAGAAAGCAGGGTTAAGTCTGGTAGGTGAAGCCACATATTACCGAGGTGCGCGATACGAGCAGAGCATGAAGGACCAGGTAAAAATATTGAGAGCCACCAGCCCTGATGCGATCATTTGCATTGGGTCATCTGAACCGTGCGCAGCGTTTATTCGCGATGCCAGGGACGGTGGGTTGAATGTACCGATAGCGAACGTCTCGTTTGCGGACAGCGAAAATCAATTAAAGCTTCTTTTGGAGACAGGGAAAGTTAATGGACGGGATTACATGACCAATTTGATCAATTCCGAGGTCGTACCCAGTTACGAAGAGGTGAATGTTCCCGCTGTGGCCGAATACCGGGAGTTCATGGACAAGTTTGGCGACCCTCCCCCTGCACGTCTTGTGAAAATCGATTACAAGCCAAAAAAATACAGTCCCGTCAGTTTGGAAGGTTTTTTAAATGCAAAACTTCTCGTCGAGATTCTCAAGCGAATCGGACCGAATCCTCAACGCACGACCATCAAGAGTGTTGTTGAAAATATTAAAGATTTCGATATCGGGATCAATATTCCGGTGAGTTTCGGGCCTAACAAGCATCAAGGATTGGACGTTGTCTTTCTAACCACGGTGGAGAATGGGCGGTTCGTCACCATCACCGACTGGAAGAGCTCGGAGAAGTAACATGTCCAAGCTTTTCAAAAAGACACTGTTCATGATGATCCTCCTTTTCGGGGTCATTGCTACCATTGTTTCCGCTTACTCCGGTTGGATGCTCTACAACAGGATTATCGGCGAGTACAAGAGCAAAGCAATTGCAATTGCAAAGAATATTGCCAATTCCAGCATTGAGGTGTTTCTCAGCAGAGATGCTTCAACCATTCAGTCCATGGTGGATCAACTACATGAGACTGAGGGAGTTGCCTATGTACTTGTTGCCACGCAGGACGGGAAGATACTGTCTCACACGTTTGCTCCCAAGGTGCCCTATGAGATTATTCGATTGATTCAGCTTCCGAGAGAGAACAAGGAAGATGTGCTGGTCACAAATGTGCGGCCGGAAGGATACGGGAATTTTCTTGATGTTGCATCGCCAATTCTTATGGGAGTTGGAGGGTATGTTCACGTAGGAATGGACCTGGACGGGGTGCTGCTTTACATCTGGAGCGCCATAGTGAAGCTCCATCTGGCCACATTTTTGTTATTCCTAGTCTCTGTCGCGATCGCTTATCTTCTGACCAACACTATTTCTCGTCCGCTGAACCAATTGACCGAATATGCGAACAAGCTGACGGCCAGGGATTTCTCAGCAGAAATCCACATCCAATCCGGGGATGAAATTGGTCTGCTGGCAAGAACCATGACTACCATGGCTTCTGAGATAAAAACGCGGATCGCAACTCTTGAAATGGCAGTTGCTGATGCTACAAGAGAGCTTCAAGACATGCTTGCGTATGTCTCTGCCATTATTGAGAATCTGTCGGATGGGCTGCTGGTCTTGAACACTGACGGCAAGGTAACTCGTTCCAATCCTGCGCTTGAGAAAATCCTCGGATTGAACTTTGATCCAAAAGGTCAGGACGCGCGTCACCTTCTGGGGAGGGAAGCAGAAGCTTTCCTAGTGGAGAAGAGTTGGGAACTCGCCAATTTCTATGGCCGACAGGCTCATGGAGGTCAGTTTGCATCCGGTTCGGCTATCGAGCAGGATATTCCGCCGCACAACACGTCGGAGTTTACGGCGACCAGGCAAGATGGACAGGCCTTTAGGATTGAACTGTCAGTCTCGGTCGTGAATATGAAGGGAACGTGGAATACCATAGGAATTGTGCGGGATGTGACGGTTAGGAAGAAAGCTGAAGAAGCTTTGCGAGTAAGTGAAGAAAAATACCGGGGAATATTTGAACATGCGGTAGACGGAATGTTTCAGACGGATGCCCGAGGACATTTGATAAGTGCGAACCCGGCCTTGGCTAGAATCCTTGGTTACGGGTCCACAGAAGAACTCATCGAGACCACGAAGGAGGCCGCTGAGCTCCTCTACGTGGACCTACAAGACAAAGCAGAATTTATGCGCCAGATGCAGGTCGGCAAAGTGGTCCAAGGGTTTGAACTCAAGCTGTACCGCAAAGACGGCAATTCCATTTGGGCGTCTATTCATGCAGGAGCCATAATAGATGAGAAAGGCGAACTGCTGTTTACCGAAGGTACAATCGAAGATGTTTCCGAACGTAAGCGTGCCCAGGAAGCTCTCCTTGAAAGTGAAAGGCGTTATCGAGAGCTCTTTGAGGTATCTCCGGACCCCATGATTGTCCATAAAGACGGTGTCATCCTGTTCGCCAACATAGCAGCAGCGGAATTCTTGCGTTTCACGCCTCCACAAGACCTTTGCGGCCGCAGAATCTTAGAATTCGTCCATCCTGATTTCTCAAAGGAAGTAGTTGACCGGATCAATCTTGCCGAAAGGGAGGGCAGATCTTCGCCTTTTGCGGAGGTTCAGTTCATTCGTTCCGATGGCTTTCTGGGTTATCTGCAGTCTGTTGCGGTTCCGACCAGGCACATGGGACAAAGCGCTGTGCTTACACTGGGCAGAGACATAACCGAACAGAAACAGGCAGAAGAGGCATTGAGGTCTAGTGAACAACGATTCCGCACCATTTTTGAGATTGCGCCTGACTGCATTTTCCTAAAAGATCAGGAGCTGAAATACACCCATGTTAATCCCGCTGTTGAGTCGCTCTTTGGGGTGCCAGCAGAGGATATCATAGGAAAACAGGCTGAAGACTTCTTCGGTGAAGAGGCGGGTAGACATATACAAGAGGGAGATCTCCGAGTACTCATGGGGCAGACTATTGAAGGCGAGCACACAAGACCGGTCAGAGGAATGTATTTGACATTCCATGATATTCGGACCCCTTTGAGGAACAGTCTCGGGGAGGTCATGGGCATATGCAAATTCTCGAGAAACATAACCGATAGAAAAGGCGTACAGCAGCCTCCGGAAACCAAACAACGCGAATACAAATCGGCTGCAATGTTGGCCACGGTGGAGCAAGCCCTTCACGCGGCCAAGACTGATGGAATTGTAGTTCTCCTGGGTGAAAGCGGAAGTGGAAAGGACTTCATTGCGAGATGGATTCACGGCAAGTCGGAACGAGCTGATGGGCCGTTCTTTTCCGTCAACTGTGCTGCCGTCCCAAGAGAGCTTGCGGAATCGGAGTTTTTCGGCCACGAACGAGGGGCATTTACAGGGGCACTCGCCAGAAAAAGGGGCCTATTGGAATTGGCAGAAGGAGGCACGTTGCTTCTGAATGAAATCGGCGAGCTTCCTTTGAATCTGCAGACCAAATTGCTGACCTTCCTCGACACCAGGTCATTCACCAGGGTTGGCGGGGAAAAAATGATTCGTGTTAGTGCCAGACTGATCGCGGCAACGCATCGAGACCTCATGCTTGAAGTTGCTGAAGGCCGTTTCCTGGAGGCTCTCTATTACAGGCTCAGTGTGTTTGTTGTCCGTGTCCCGCCCTTGAGGGAGAGGATCGAAGACATTGCCACAATAGCAGATGATATGCTCCTCAGACTGGCAACTGAAATGAGGTTGACTCAAGTTCCCGTGATTCACCCGAATGATATGCGTAAATTGGTTTCTTACCATTGGCCTGGAAACGTGCGCGAATTGCGCAATATCCTTGAAAGGGCTGTCATGCTCTCAAAAGGCCCCAAGATCAGTGTGGAGCTTCCAGCTCTTGAGGAGCGGAAGAATGGGTGGGTTTACGAAGTACGCTTTCAAGACAAACAAAATTTGCAGCAGACTGTAGATGATTTGACACGAACTCTCTGTTCCGAGGCATTGCACAGGAGCAACGGAAACAAGAAAGAGGCTGCGGAAATGCTTGGTATATCCCGGCATTCGCTCTACAGGTTTCTCAAAAGCTTTGGTTTTTCCTTGGAAAACCAGGTGCAATGAAACCAATGCATTTCAACTCTTGATGCATGTGTGCAACGATTGGCTTTCACGATATTTGGAATAGCTCCTGGAGGCAACCTATGAGGGAAAACAGGTTCCATTACGGTTGGGTAGTCATTTTCACTGGACTCCTTGTAACTATCGGTGCACATGGCTTTGGACGGATGTCTTATACCCTCATTCTTCCTGCCATGAAGGATGGACTCCATTTCGACTACGCACAACTCGGACTCCTGGGAACCGGTAACTTTATTGGCTATTTGTTCATGGCCATTATCGGTGGATTCCTCGCTGCCAAATTCGGGGCTCGTATCGTGATTGCGTTGGCTTTACTGCTGATGGGGATAACCATGTTCCTCACCGGCTTGGCCGAGACATTCGGGTCGGCGTTTGCTATGAGACTCCTCACGGGGCTGGGGAATGGTGCATCATACGTCCCCGCAATGGCTCTGGGGTCCGCATGGTTCGCCATGGACCGCAGAGGATTCGCCACAGGTATAGTCTCCGGCGGAATAGGATGTGGGACTATGATCGCAGGCCTCGTCGTTCCGCTCATCCTCGCTTCGCACGGGACCGAAGGGTGGCGTTTCGCGTGGTACTATTTGGGTGGCGCTGTCCTGGTCATCGCCGGAATCGCAGCCATGCTGATCCGAAGCCGACCGGATGACATGGGGCTGCAGCAAGTCGGAGCCAAAGAAATGACGATCCCGGCCAACGTGCCCAAAGCAGCGGCCGCACCACTGGACTGGAGCGGAATCTACAAAATCGGCCCGGTGTGGTACCTGGGGCTGGTGTATTTCATGTATGGCTTTTCTTACATTATCTACGTGACGTTTTTTGCCGCGTATCTCATTAAAGAGATGGGCATGGGACCTGCCGAAGCGGGCAGCCTATGGGCAATCTTAGGGGGGTTGAGCATCTTCTGCGGCGTCCTCTGGGGCGGTTTGTCCGACAAACTGGGGCGTGCCTGGGGCGCCACTCTAGCCTACCTGGTTCTTGCAATCTCTTACGGCGTTTTTGCGCTTTTGCAGGTCAAGACAGGCTTCTATTTGTCGGCCATCGTTTTTGGCCTGACCGCTTGGAGCATTCCCACGATTATGGCGGCAGCAGCGGGAGATTTAGTGGGGCCACGTCTGGCCCCGGCCGGTTTAGGTTTCATAACCCTCTTTTTTGGTATTGGCCAGGCTCTAGGGCCATATGTCGGGGGTAAGCTGGCTGACATGACGCAGTCGTTTATGTACTCTTTTCTACTTGCTGTCGGAGTTTCAATTTGTGGCGCAGTTCTCTCTTTGCGTTTGAGGTCACCTCGAGACGCGCCAATCAATTAGGACCTTTTATGACACTATCCTTCCCTCAACTCTGGTGCGCAGGCCTATTTCGTGATCTATTGTCGAACTATATTATGGTTTGATCTTCTCTGCCACTGCCTCAAGTGTTTTTGCGAGGAAGGACCGGGCCTCCTTGGAGGATTTCGATGCAACATCCTCGATGAGTGAGGCAAATTCCTTGATCTTCACGCCGGCATCTTCGGTGAACGGTTCAAATTTTTTCTCAAGCGCCTCTTTCCCTTTCTGCGCCTGCTCGATAGTCTCGTTCCATAAACCTTTCAGACCCGCGCCCTCATCTGCCGGGCGATAGTCGGTGAACGGCTCATATTTTCTTTTCAGCAGATCCTTTTCCTCGTTCATGGGTTTGCTCCTCCCTGTCGATCATAACCTGCTAGAATGTTCTCCGCGCCCGACCTCTGAGAGTCAATCGGACCATCATAGTCAGACGTTCTTAAAAAAACCGCTGTTGTGAGCTTGTCAAAACCGCCATATCTCTTAAATTAGCAACTCGATCGGCACTTGGTCAAGCCGGATTTTTACCATTGCTTCCGGAACAGTTCTAATTGCGTAATCATGGGAGACCCATTTTCATTATTCGTCGTGCCGCTTTCCGTCATGGAACCTAGCACTAATATTCATCACTGGAATAAATATTGATCTTTTGGGGGCTCTGTGGACACGACTTTTTCCGCAGAGATTCTTATAACTTTCTTATCTTTAATGTTAGCAGAGCCGAGTACTCCCTCAACCGTCACCCAGTCTCCCTTATTTAGAGTTTTCAGCATGTCGTATTCGACCAGGACGCCGATTGGCCGGGCATCCGCAGCGCAGCAAGACATCAGCAACTGGTAGCATAGGAATAGATTTTCGGGTAAGTTGTCATCCCAATAAACCATGCCGATTGTGATGACTCTTTTTCCCTCGTACGAGTCAGGATCCATTACCAAATTGAGTAATGAAGTATTCTCAGGTAGGTCTAGTCCGGAATTGTTCGTTGGCGCAGCCCGCGCAATCCGCGCTGATTGAGCCATATGAAACGAACGCTTTCTTGCGGCTTCTGGACTGAGGTGAGACATGACAGCCGTGGGAAGGTATAGCAAAGGTAATATCATTATCCCGATCTGAACAAGGAGGCTTACACCCCGTCTGCCGTGGTTATGCGGATTACAATAAACAAGCGATATCAGGAAAATTACCAGAATAGCGGCGCCAGCTTCGACCAGCCACCAGTAATCAGGACGTAGGAATTTGCCCAACGCAGGGTTTCCTCCGATTCTTTGCAGAAGAAACCAGAAAGCCGCAATCCACGCCAGCAACACGATTATTTGAAATAGACGGGAAAAGGAAGCCTTACTTGAGTCATTGTCCACCCGGAAGACCTCCTAATACATATTGGAAGAACATCATAGTGGCGAAAACCGTAGCAAGGATTAGTAAGGACAAGGTGGCAATGGCACGCTTTCGAAACACTGTCAGATACATGAGCAACAGTTTCGTATCTAGCATCGGACCTAGAACCATGAAAGCCATTTGAGCCGTATCCGGCAGCACACCTCTGAATCCGGCTGCTATGAATGCATCTGTTTCACTACATAGATTGAGCGCCACAGCGAGTCCCATCATCACAATTATGGAAATTCCAGACGTAACAAAAGGGTCCCGAAGAGCGTCTACCTCTATAACTGTCCTCGCTAAAGCCGCAATAAAGGCACCTATCACCAGAAATCGGCCGACGTCGAAAAAATCATCACAAGCATGCTGGAACGCCGCAAACAATCGAGACACCTTATTGTTAGTGCTAACTTCATGATCATGTCCGCAGCCGCATGCGGGAGTGTACTCGTAAGAGGCGCCTTGTAACAGCGCCGCCTTATCTCGAAACAAGAAATTCATCATGAGTGCTACAGCGACCGCAATGGTATACCCGCAAATCATGCGTGTCGCCACGAAGCTCCAGTCCGATCGATACGCGAGCCACGTAGAAGCTCCGACAATCGGATTTACTATTGGCGCCCCCAGGAGGAACGCTATGGCAGCGGACAATGGCACGCCTTTGTGTAGCAATCTTCTTACGACCGGTACGATGGCACATTCACACACCGGGAATACCAAACCCAAGCCCGCTGCAATGAAAATGGTCGCATGTTTGCGCCCGGTCAATGAACGGCTTACCCATTCTTTCGGGACGAAAGCCTCTATCAAGCCCCCGACAATGGAACCGAGAAGCATGAAAGGCATCGCTTCCAACATTATTGCTACGAAGCTTATGGAAAGGTCGCCCACCATCTGGTTGAATGCCGTCGTCCTGCCGAGCAAAAGCAGACCTAGGGCAAAGCAAAGGAAGCCTATCTCAATTGTCAGTGAGGCAGCTTCAGTCCGCTGGGAGAAAGTTGGCAGACCCGCCTCGCCACTGCCCGTTGGGCCGTATTCAAAAGCGGGAGCGCACGACGCGCAACCACGGGGATGATGCCGATGCGTAATCTCAGAATGACCGCAATGACTGTCTTCGGACAAGATCGTTCCAGTTGCTGAATTTTTCTTGGAGTCTACGAGCCTAGTTTCTCGACTGAGAAGATTTCATCCTCGGTGTTCATAATAGTGAAAAAGCTGTGGCCTGCAGACCCAGTGAAAAAGGAAGTGCAGCGCACGACCTGCAAAATGAGGTTACCACATGTCTACGCTCTTGAACACAATCCGGAGATGCGGGAATCCACGCATTCAGCATGAGGCCGTTGCTTGCACTCTCAAGCTCACCCCGCATGTTTTTGGTAGACGAGAAATGCGATCAGAGTCAATACGAGCAAAATGGATATTATCCCCAACCCGACGAAACTGGAACCCATACCCCACACAGATTGCATCCAGCTCATTAGTTTCACGGAAACCGAGCCTACCCCAAAATAGAGGATGTATTTGATACCGAATGCTGAATGTTGCAGGTGCCTGGGCACTATGCTTGCCAGGATCGTATTTTCCATTGATTGATTACCCAGAAGGAAGAAGAATACAAGCTCGCAAGAAATATGAGCTGGGAGCCGTACGTCATTGACATGAGGAATGCGACGATCAGACATACAAAGTGGAAGAAAAAGTAAGATCCCTTAGATCCGAATTTTTCACCGACAATCCCGCCGGTGAGTTGCCCGGCCACGCCGACCATATATATAATTGACGTGATCATCATGGAAAGCAGATTACTCGAAGGATTTGCATGCAAGAGATCTGAAAGCGTTCTTGTGAATTGAGCGCTTCTAAGCTCAAGGTAAGCGGGGAAAATCAATGAAGCACCAGTAGCTACCATGCCGGCGAAGACCATCGCGGCCATAAAAATCAATAGAGAGAGATTCGCTTTCCGGGATGAGTCCCGGGTTTGCGTGACATTTTCAAAATCTTCCTTGGGTCTCATGAAATATGTCAGAACGAGCCCTGAGAAGGTCAAAACCGAACCAAAGAGAAAAACTGATCTCGGCCCGAAACTCCAGTTGATAAATCCCGTAACAAAGGGAGCAACAGCCATTCCCAATCCGCCAAAGGCCGCAACATAACCCATCCCAAGGTTTACTCGAGTAATCGATCTGGAGATTAGCCCCATCCCGATGGGATGATAAATACCTGTGAAGAGTCCCAGCGCTCCAAGACAAAAATACAATGCGGCCGGCGAATCGAGTTGCCATGCGCATGCGCATCCCGATATCCCACAACCCAAAAACATTAGTTTCAGCAGAGGTATGCCACCGAATTTATCCCCCAAAACGCCCCAGCCGAGTGAACTCACGCCAAATAACAGGTACTGCAGAAATGAAAGCTCAACAACTTGAGGAACAGGCAGATTCATTATTTCAGTAAGAGGAATTACGAGCGCGGGAAACAATCCCATGGTGAAATGGCACACGAAATGGCCGAAACAGGCCACAGTAAGGACTGAGGATTGTTCAGATTTCACTCACGTCTCCACAACCATGAATGCGTTATACCAATTCCGATGGCGAAAAACGCCACAACGATCGATGAAAACCGCTGTGGGGCCTCTTCGCTGACGCTATTATTAGTAGTGACTGGTGTCCCTGCCCGTCGCAATTATGCCCATCCACCGGTTTTCACAGAAATGCGCATTCAAATAAACGTTTCTCGTTCCGGATTGTAGGTGCCGACCCGTGTGTCGGCCCGCTTTCAGGGCGCACGCTCGAGTGCGCCCCTACAAGGGGATGCCACAAACTTGATCGCAAAATAGCATTAGAAAACAATTCTACCGAATCAGCGTACAGGTGAATTCAAACATTGAAATCGAAAATCTTCAGGAAAGAGCGCAAGGGAACTCCCATAGATAAAGGGTTCCCCTGAAGTCTCCAAGACCCGAATCTTGCATTTTTATCACGTGGGCTGTTAGCCGGCTGTCACATCTGGAACAGGCTCTCCGTTCTTGTTCCTGCGATATCGTTGCCACAGCGGAAGAAAAAGTATGACCACTGATACAATGATAAGCCCCAGCGTTATCGGACGCTTGAAGAAGATCGTCCAATCATTTCCGCTGCTTATCATTGCCGTCAGAAAATATCGCTCCGCCAGAGGACCGAGAATTACACCCAGCACGAGGGGCGGAATCGGCAGGTCGTATCTGCGCATAAAAAACCCTGCGATGCCGAATACAGCCATGTACATTACATCGGCCATGTCATTTCTCAAAGCATAGGCGCCCACAAAGCTGAAAGCGATAATAAACGCGCCCATAATGGTTTCGGGGACTCGCATAAGCTCGGAAAAGAACTTTGCACATATTAACCCGGCAACAATCATGAGCAAATTGCAGATGATCATCCCCACAAAAATCGTGTACACGGATTCCGGCGTTTTGGTGAAAAGCAGAGGCCCCGGTTGAATGCCATGCAGAAGGAAAGCCCCCATC
Source organism: uncultured delta proteobacterium (assembly GCA_963700305.1). Classification (GTDB taxonomy): domain Bacteria; phylum Desulfobacterota; class Desulfomonilia; order Desulfomonilales; family Desulfomonilaceae; genus Desulfomonile. Next base: position 343,611 of record CAVOXB010000011.1, on the reverse strand, counting down.
ATGACCGCCGTCGCTCCACTGCCGGGAATCCCCAGAGTCAGCAGGGGTATCATTGCTCCACCGCATGAGCCGTTAATGGCCGCGGACGTGGAAGACAATCCTTCCCAACTGCCCTTCCCGAATTTCTCAGGCTCTTTGCAGAACTGTCTTTCCATTCCGTAGCTAACAAAAGAAGACACCGTAGCGCCCGCTCCCGGGATAGCTCCGATAACTGTGCCTACTCCAAGACCCCGGAGTATTGATCCTTTCCATGCCAACAAATCCGAAAGGCCTGGCAGCACTGTCTTTGGCCTGTCTTTGACCTTTACGGCCTCCTCCGGCTCTTTTCGACAGAGTTGATCCAGAACCTCTCCGATTGCAAATAAGCCGATCAGCACTACGGTGAAATTAATCCCGGTTTCCATCAATCTTGAGTTGAACGTGAATCGTGCTGCGCCGTAGATGTCATCGATTCCTATAGTTCCCAGAAATAGACCTGTGAACAGACAAATCAGCGTGGAACCGACCGATTTTGTCCCTATTACCACCACGCTTACCAGTCCGAGCAATATGACTCCGAAATACTCGCACGCGGAAAACGACAGAGCCACCTTTGCAAACGGCGGCGAAACAAACGTCATAATGAGGGCGCTAAGGACTCCTCCAAGTGCAGAACACATGATTGCGCACCCTAGAGCCTTGGAGACATGTCCCTGTTTATTGAGCTTGGACCCCTCCCAGGTTGCCGGCACGTTCATGGGGTCGCCTGGAATGTTGAAGAGAATTCCTGTAATGGAACCTCCAAACACGCCCCCGCAATACACCCCTGTCATAAGAAGGAGGGATGGGACAATATCCATTGCATAGGTGAAGGGCAGCACCAGGACTATGGCATTTAGCATAGTAATTCCCGGAAGCGCTCCGGCCACTACACCTATTACGAGCCCCAGAACGGTCATTCCCATGTTCATGGGATGGAGTGAGTTCAGAAGACCTACCCACAGCAGATCTAATTGGCCCATATTTCAACCCCTTTGACCTCGGAGGTCGGGTTACAGGATGAACAGCGCACGATATATGAACAGGCTGATGTCTTCAAAAAAGCCCATTCCTCTCGGGAGCGGCAGGTACACCACTTTGACGAACACGTAGAGCATTCCGATGGTCCCCAGAAGCGAAACGAGGATCAGAGGAACTATTTTCCTGACGCCTACCAGAAAAAGAAACGCGACCATGAAGAGAAAATTCGCCAGAGCGAACCCAATGTAATCAATGGCAAAGACCGTCACAACCAGGAGGACAATCATGATAGTCAGCTTTATGTTGTCCATCTTCGGCCGGCCCTCTGCCTCCTGACCCAAGCTGTGTCGATTCCAGACAATCTCCCCGAATTTGATCACGCAGCTGATCACAAGGAAAATCAATATCATTTTGGGCCAGAAATCGGCCCCGAGCTGCCCCACGGGGCATGGACCGATACAGCATGCAAGATAATAGAAGTAAATCGCCGTGACCAGGATGAGAAACGGACCTATACCTGCACGAAGCACTTGTCCCACTGTTGTGGATCCTGAGTTTTCTCCGCTCATGTTCCACCTCCCAAACCGATTCGGTTTATTGCTTCACGAACCCGAATTCGATCAAATGGTTCCGCATGACCTCCATTTCCGATCGTGCCCATTTAGGGAATTCATCCGGTCCCATGAAGCTGTCTTCGTCCACGTATTGGTCTTTGGCAAACTTTTTCCATTCGGGTGTTTCGACAGCCTTGGTGATGGCCTCGCCCAAAACTTTTATCCGTTCGGCCGGTACACCTTTCTTAACCACAACGCATCGAAATTGCGGCAGATAGATCTGGAACCCAAGTTCCTTGGAGCAGGGAACATCAGGGAATGCATTGCTCCGCTTTTCCGCGAAGATAATGAGCGGCCGCAGCTGACCGGCCTCTATATACTGCTTGACGTCTCCCGCTTGCTCGTACAAGATACTTCATTGTGTCCGCCCAGCGTAGCAGCATAACGTTCACCAGGATTCGGCATTGGAACTACAACCATTTTGTGGCCTTTGGCTCCGAGATATCTTACTGTCATATCTTCCACGGTTCCGAAGCCGGTCACGCCTACTTTTATCGTGTTGGGGTTTTTCTTGGAGTGTTCGAGCAAATCCTGAATAGTCTTGAAGGAACTTTCATTGCGTACGAACAGATACGATGGGGCCAATTGCGTGCGAACGATCCATTCGAGATCGTCAAATTTGTATCGCGCTTGCCCTGCGGGCAGGGTACACAGAGTATCCGCTATAAGCACCGCCATAGTGTAGCCGTCCGTTTTCCCGGCTAACACATCGGTAATGCCGCTATTTCCTGAAGCGCCGGGTTTGTTGGAAACAGGCACGGGCACGCCCAAAATGGGTTCAAGGTGTTTGCTTAGGGTTCGAGACATCTGGTCCGCACCTCCCCCTACTCCCCATGTACAAATGAAATCTATCGGACGGTTTGGATATTTCTCTTGAGCTGTAGCCTGGAGAGCAAGGACCATTACCATTAATACGAAACCACAGATAACGGCTTTCTTCAGAAACATTTTTCCCTCCTGGGATGGGCCCATGAGCTGGAATGCTCTTCTGGGAAACGGACAGTGAACGCGACCGAATGTAGTCCGTTGTCTGCATTCACCGAATTCGTTTGACCTGCATCTTACCGAGTGGCCAAAAGTTTTTTCCAATTAGAGTCTTGTCACATAGAAAATCGCTCAGATTGTGAATCGTTGTTTTGAAAAATGTGAAGTCCTATAGCAATTGCCAAAAATAATGTCCGTTTGCTCGTCATTCCTGCGAAGGCAGGAATCCAGAATCTGGACCCCGGATCAAAGCCTACCCCGGACACTGATCCGGGGTCCAGGGTGACGGGTACAATTCCCGTAAATTGGACAAGAATTTCGGCAAGTTGTATCAGCAAATGCCGCAATGGCTACACAAAACTACAGTGATGCGCCGCGATACCGGCAACCGCTAATTTGAGGACTCGTTTAATAGGGTCTGACGACTCCTTTCTGTATTAATCCCCCGCCAAATAGACCAATCCCACCTTGGCCCTTAATACTGAGAGCTCCGATTTCGATGGGGCTGGAGTGGTTTCGAGTTCCGGGGCAAACAGGAGTTCAAAACCCGTTGCATCTTGGATCTGCTCCTTTGTAACTCCCGGATGTAGAGAAATAACCCTCATACGCTTACTTACGGGCTCAAAGTCCATTATAGCCATATCGCTGATCACGCGGTCCGGGCCGCCACCTCTCAGTCCTGCTTCCCATCGGGAATTACCGCCCTCCAGGAATCCGGGACTGGTTATGTAGTCCACTCTTTCCACAAACCTACGTTTCTCATGACGGATTATGATTAGCACCCTACCTGCGCACGAAGCAATAGGATTCGCCCCTCCACTACCCGGAAATCTCTTATTGGGCTTAAAATAATCCCCTGCGGATGTTGCGTTCAAATTGCCGTACATGTCGATCTGGGCACCGCCCAGGAATCCCACGTCAGCTAATCCTCTCTGAACGAGAAAGCCGAGGGCCTCCATTATGTTGCGTACAAAGCTGGCTTCGCCGCCCCGAGGAGTCTCGTGTCGGCAACCGACAGGCACGCGTGAAGAGGCGACATATCGCCGATCCCGGTTTCCACGACGTACGCAAGATCCGGCGCTTGAATGTTCATTGCCAACGATGTGGCAGCCATAGGCAGCCCGGTCCCTATGATGGCGATTTCACCATTTATGATTTGCCGAGCTGAAGCCACGATCATCATTTCGTTTCGAGTGTACCCGTTCTGTGGCAGCGGTGTGGTTTTCCCTCCGAGAGTGACTTTTTCAGCCACATCTTTGGAGTAACCCAATCTTGGATCGTACCTGAGTCGTTGCATTCGGGACGGTGTTAATGAAAGATCGAGATATTCCTCGAAGTTCGTTGTGCCAAAGATGTATTTGTCGAGATATTCCCGGAATCCATCAGCGTCACGAGCGCACCGTTGATACATGTTCAGTGCATCGTAATCATAATCGTATTTTCCTGGGAGTGCGGTTGGATATGCGCCCCAGGGCTCGTGAACCAGCGCATTCACCCTGTACGCAGGAATGATCGTCTCGTGAGGCGCTCGGCGAATCGTGTCCGAATCCACAATTTCCTCGGCAACCACAATGACCTTGTCTGCAGCCTTGGCAATGTATTCGTCCGCAAACGAGGAACCGTCAATCTGCGAATTTCCGCATTCGTCGGCTCTAGACACGAAGATGACGGCCACATCTGGCTTGCAAGCGGGAAGGACTATGTATTTTTCCCCTGTGAATGGACAGGCACTTTCAACCAGCTTGGTTTTAGACGAAACACACTTGTTGGCAATATCAGATCCGATTTCGGCCTTGGTAGGGATAAAACTGATTCCTAGAGATGCTGCCAAATAGCGCATGGTCATTCCGAGGTGTTCATAATCCTCGGATTTGACAACGCCCTGTTCCACAGCTCGGCAGAAGTTTCTGGGCAGACCGAGCCGTTCCATATTGAGGCAGCCGGATTCGATATATGACACGAGGCCCGCTCCCACAAGAATGTCAACGCCGTAAGCAGGATTAACGCTGCTTATGTGGAGATTGCGATAGCCTTGGCGAATAATCTCATGAGAAATGGACATGGCGTTCCGGCACAGAGAAAACCCGCCGAAACCGATATGCACCCCGTCTTTGATAAAGCGAGCCACTGCTTCGGAAGTCGTCATGAGCTTGCTTTTGGCTGATGGCCCACATATGCTCGACTCGCAACATCCGTTCTGCTCCAGCATGTGTCACCCGATCCCTGGTTATGCTGCACAAAATTGAGAAGACCTATTCTGATTACGATTCCTCATCGCCTAATGCAGAGGAATCCAGACATTTTTCTGTGACAACAGTTCAGAATTTCCATATTAATCATGTACGACCTTTCTTTATCTTTCCGTCAAAAGGTCACTATCTTGCCGTCCTCCGCCATCTCATAACCGATGGCGTTTCCTCTGCTGAGCATGTCATGGCTCATGTGTGTCAGAATCAGCCTTTTGGGACGGATTTCAGGCAAGTGTTTTTCTAAAGTTTTAAGATTCAGATGATACTTGATTTCTTTCTCATAAAAATAGGCCTCACAGACAAAGAGATCAGCTTCATAGGCGGCTTTCGCCAATTCATCGCACCAGTCTGCGTCGCCCGAATACGTCAAGATGCGTTCATCTATCTCGATCCGAAGAGCAAAAGACAGTGATCCAGCAACGTGTTTAGCGCTTACATTGTAGGGAGTGACCAAAACACTGTTGATAAGCGCTTGCACTCGAGGTTCTAACTCCAGGATTCGTATATCAAACTTTTGAGCTATCTTCGACGATCTGGGAAAAAATACATCCATGGCTTCTGCGAGTCTGCGAGTCAAACCCGGAGGGCCGGCAATTGTCAGTGGAGACAGACGTTTTGAGAACTGTGCGTCGAGAATAAAGAAAGGCAGCCCACCGAAGTGGTCCACGTGCAAATGACTTATGAAAATTGTGTCAACTGAATTGGGCGATACATTGAAGCGCTTCATAGCTATCAACGAAGATGCTCCGCACTCAACAAGAAAGCGCGTTGACTCGCTCTCGACCAACATACACATATTGAAACGACCCCCGCTGCCGAATGCATCACCGCTTCCCAAAAAATGTAACTGCATAAGCGGACCTCTTTTCTTATAGAAAATTTTGCCTGGACATGTGTGAGGTCTTAGATTGAATCAATGACATTCCCAAAACAGCTAAGATCCATTTCACGTTTTCATCTGTTCGTAGCCCATTTCGAACGCTAGACGGTTTTCGTCCTTATACTTGGGGATCACCCCGAGGAAACTCTCCAAGACGACATCCTTCTTGAGAATCCCTTCAAGGATTTTTGCCAACGAGCCGAGAGCCACTGCGTTGGAAAAAATCGGCCTTTTGAAATTGTTGACTGCGATATCTTTTGCCGGCACCGCTATCTGCTTGCAAGGCAGAAAAGAATCGATTTCTTCTACAAAAGCGGGGTCGTAAACAATAACTCCATTCTCTGGGACTGTGTCTTTGAATCGGTTGTATGCAGCGCTTGATAATGCCAGGAACAGGTCAGGGTTTTCGCACATCGGGCTGTCGATCTGGTTTTGGGACAGGACCACCTGGCTGCGGACATAACCGCCCCTCATTTCGGTTCCGTGGCTCTTCAGCATGGTCACTCTCAAGCCCTGCTTCACGGCTGCCTCACCGATGGTCTGGCCCAAGCGAACTACTCCCTGTCCTCCGAATCCGCTGGCCACGATTTCTACTCTATCTTTCATAGGCTTCCCGTCCTCCTTATCTTGCCCACTGAATCCCACACCAATTCCGACATCTCAGGCCGGGAGCCGCTTGCGTCGTGGTAAACTCCTGTGGCCCATATTGTGTCGTCTTTTTCTTGACCCAGGGGAGCAGAGTGTTCCTTTATCCAGCGGAAGATGTTGACTGCATTTCGACTGCCTAAATGCCTCGATCCAAAATTTGTTGGGCATGGATACGGCATGTGAACCAGTGAAAAACCGTTGTTGGAAATGGCCTTTTTCACGCTTTCCACAGCCGGGGCACCGTCCGTTGCAGTGTGGCGAGCCAGGAATGTAGCTCCGGCCCCTTTGAGTATGTGCATGACATCCAGACCTTCGCTCATGAGGTTGTGCTCAAACATACCGTAAGGGCTGGAGTCGGTTTTCGCCCCTTGTGGAGTTGTGAAGCCGAATTGCCCGCCAGTGGACTGATAGCCAAGGTTATCCATGACAATGACTGTCATGCCTGCATTGGAACGAGCAGCATGTATCAGATGGAGCAGACCTATACCGAACGTGTCTCCATCGCCTACCGTGAGAATGATTTTCTTCTCTCTGGGTAAAGCAATGCGCAGGCCGCGAGCAATTGCATAGGCTCGGCCATGAGTGCCGGCGAATCCGTCACCTTTCCACGTGGCGAACGTCTGGCGGCCGGCACACCCAATAGCGGTGCCCCATACGATGTCTGCCGTTTTTAGACCCAATTCCGAAATAGCTTGAACGACGATCTTGTGATTTATGCCCAAGCCGCATCCGGAACATGCTGTGCTGGGAATCTTCCGGGACCGCAGGTATTCGTTTACGAGAACACTCGATTGATGCTGCATCACCACGCCTCCAGGACCCAACCCTTACGTTCCAGGGGCTGGTTTTTGAGGATTTTTTCAAACGTTTCAATTAGATCGGGAATTGTGGGCAGATCACCACAAGTGCCCAGGAAATTCACGGTTGAATCCTTGGGAACGGCTCGTTGCACTTCCCGGACTAATTGACCGTCCCAATTGAGTTCCACCACAAGGTATTTGGTCCTTCGGGAAAAGTGTTGATCAGGAAATGGCCACAAGTTGATCAATCTCAATGCGCCCACTTTAAGTCCCTGGGCTCTCGCGTGCTCGACAGCGGTGTTCACCACTCTGGACGGTGTTCCGAAAGAGACCACCACAAGATCTGGATCGTCGTCCATGCCTTTCTTTTCGTAGAGATCCTGTAGGAGATGCCTGTTGTTTCGCACCTTATAAATGAGTCGGTAAGCGTGCTTGTGGTGCTCTTCCACTTCTTCGATGTCATAGCCTTCGATGGTTGGAGTCCAGTCAGAGCAGAGAGCTCCCGTGTTGTAGCCCATTTGCACTGGCGGAATATCGAGGGCATCCGAAGCAGGATAAAAATCAGGGCCTTTGTGATAGGTCCTGGGCCAGACTTTCAGACCCATTTCCTTCATTTCGTCTTCGTTTTCCGGGACACTGATGTCTTCCATTCCGTCTGTGAGGAGCTGATCCCCGAGAACCGTGACAGGCATCCGCAGCCGTTTCGACAGATAGAAGGCTTCCACGATCATTTTCAGGCTTTCCTGGGCCGAATTCGGAGCCAATGTAACGGTCTCGAAGTTCCCTCCCTGAGTCGGGTAACGAGTTAGATAGAATTCTCCCTGGCCGGGAGCGCCGGTAATACCAGAAACCGGTCCCACTCGACCCGAGTTCATGACCACCACGGGGGTTTCGCAGCCAAGCGCCCATCCATATGGATCTGCGTAAAGGATGAATCCTGGGCCAGAGGTGGCAGTCATAGACTTCATTCCGCCCAAAGACGCACCTACGCAAAGATGCATGGCAGCGCATTCGTCTTCTGCCTGAAGATACACTCCTCCGATCTGGGGCAGCCTGAGGCTCATGGCTTCCGCGAGTTCCGTTGCCGGAGTGACGGGGTACCCGCAGAAAAAGCGGCACCCCCCTAAAATAGCTCCTTCGGTGATAGCAAAATTCCCTGTTTCAAGAAATCGTTTCATTCCGCAACCTCCAGCCTACAGGGCTGTTTTCTCGCGAACGTCGATGGCGAAATCGGGGCAACTGAAAAAGCACTTCAGACACCCTACGCACCAGTCGGAAGATTTGCATTCCATAGGTCTGTAACCTCGAGGATTGAACCCGGCAGCCGGGCTAAAGACCTCCATTTGGCACACTTCTGCGCAATAGCCGCATTCTTTGCAAAACGAAGTATTTACGATTACTTCAAATTTCCGGGCGTCACAATCGAAACACCGTAAGGCCTCTCGAATCGCCTGGGCGTCCGTGAATCCCTTTTCCACCTGATCAAAGCTACCTATCCGTTCCCAGTTTTTGAGGTGCGGCATTTCGCTTCTGCCAGAGATGGGAGGCATTTCTTCCAGGAGCACCTCATCTTCAGGTGGCGCCAGGATTTCAGCTATGTTGCCTTTTCCTCCCAGATATTGGTCCACAGAAGCCGCCAGCTCTCGTCCCTGGGCTATAGCACTGATTATGGAAGCAGGCCCGGTAACGATGTCGCCTGCAGCAAATATCCCCGGCCTCCCTGCAGACATGTCTTCGGCAACAACAATGCCGCTGCGGGTGGTTTTGACGTCCCGATAGGATTTGAGAAAATCCAGGATAGGAGCTTGACCGATTGCTGCGATGACTGAGTCTGCGGGAATTCGGTGCGTAATCTCATCATCGTAAACCGGATTGAAGTTGCAGGAGTCGTCAAACACTGAAACGCATCGCCTGAGGCCCAATCCCGACACCTTTTTATCACCCAAAGCTCTCTTTGGGGCCCAGGCGTTGTTGATGAATACCCCTTCTTCCTCAGCCAGAGCTATTTCCCAAGGGTGAGCAGGCATTTCATCACGTGATTCCAGGCAGAACATGTTCACTTCTTCTGCGCCGAGCCTTTTAGCTGTCAGAGCGACATCTATCGCAACATTGCCTCCGCCGATTACCACGACGCGTTTTCCAAGCTCGATCTTTTGTCCCAAAGCGACATCCTTGAGGAATTCCAGTCCCCAGTAAAAACCTTCTTTATCAGTTCCCTCCAGCGGGATTCTCACGCTCTGGCTTGCGCCTACGGTAATACACACGCTGTCGAATCTCTTTGTGATTTCCGAGATCGATGCATCGCTGATGGACTCTCCGCCCTTGAACTCCACGCCCAGGTCGAGGATTTCCTGTATGTCTTTGTCCACTCTCCCTGCAGGTAGACGGTATTTGGGGATTCCATACCTCATGGCGCCGCCCGGAAGAGGAAATGCATCGAAGATCGTGACCTTGTGACCAAGTGTAGCCAGATAATAGGCCGCAGTAAGGCCTGCAGGCCCGGCTCCGATGACTGCCACCTCTTTTCCGGTCGGAGCAGCCTTTCTTTTCAGGTCCTTCCACGCGTCTTTAGCCCGATCCACGGCCGCCCGTTTCAGGGCTCGGATCGCGATGGGATCGCCGTACTGCTTATATGCGCAGGCATCCTCACACGGAGCGAAGCATGCGTCAGCGCATACTGTGGGAAAGGGGATGCGCTCTCTGACAATTGCCACTGCGTCATCGAACCTGCCATCGCGAACCGCTCGGATATAACGAGGCACATCCACCCCGGCGGGACATGACTTGGTACATCGAGGCACTATGAACTCTTTCCTGGGGATTCGGGATACAGTCATGGATTGTTCTCCTGATTGGAAAAAAAGCCGGAATAACGGCACACATAAGGTCAGGTATTATCTTGATGCTTGCTTGCTGATGGATTCCACGGATACGGGCCCTCATTCTGCTCGACGTACTGCGCGAGCCCCAGAATGTGCTCCCGCATTCTACTTGCGGCAAGATCAGCATTCCGTTCCTCGAGGGCGTCAATGATCTGCAAATGCTCTGCAAGAGCATTCTTTGCCCGTCCACCTGCTCGCATGGTGCAAATGCGAACCATCTTCATCTGGTCGCGGATGTTGGAAGCCAATTCGATGAGCCTTGAGCAGCGGCTCAGTTCGAGGGATTTCTCGTGAAAGAGCACGTTGGCAATTGAGAATTCCTGAACGTGTTCTTCAACCGTATCTGGATGGAAGGCTGTAAAGATTTCTCTAAGACATCGGAAGTCTTGACCCGTGACGTAACGGACTGCCAGTCGTGAGGCCATTGCCTCCAGGGCTGCCCGCACGTAAAGGATTTCCAGGATCTCTTCTTTGGAACGATAATTCACGAAGACCCCGCGGCGGGGCTCCACACGCAGGAAGCCCTCAACCGCGAGTCTCTGAATGGCTTCTCTCAGCGGGGTTCTACTGATTCCCAGTTGCTTGGCGAGTGCCCGTTCTTCCAGCTTTTGAGCGTCTCCCAGGTTCGAGGAGATCACGAACTCCTTGAGAGTCTCGTAGGCAAGGTCCGCCAGAGAAGCAGGTTGTGTGATAGGTGGTACCGAGAGTTCCATGGGCAGCCTCGCAACTGGTATACCATATACCATCTACAGCATATCAGACACCAGACTGCAATCCCTGTCAACAAAAAAATGGTGGACTTTCAACTTTTTGTAAGCCATCAATGTCTTTGATGAAAAGAGGACGACTCATGTTTCAATTTGAAGGGAATAATTATGAAAAATCCGCTCTGTCCTTATTTTTTATAACAGCACTCTTTTTCATAAGAATTGCAGGGGCTGGGGAAACTGAATATAAGGATAAGCAGATTGAAGAGTTGTCCAAAAAGTTTTTCTTTTATTCAAATGTCGATGGAAAACAAGCGCTGAAGTTGATCACTGAAGAAGAGGCCAAACCGTACGCAGAGGAAGCGGACACATGCGACAACAATGTTGCTAAACTCATTGTTCCGGGAGCCGCCCTGTCGATTCCTGGCACGCCTCTGATTCTGGCCTTCTTGGATTGCCCGATATGGAACGATTGCGAGAATGACTCAATCGTGAGTCTGTTTAATCGGAATGCCATGAATGCTCCGCTGTGCTTTTCTCGCCTTATACTCATGTATTCCCATGGGTATTATTATTACGGCGGAATTCGGTCGTTGGAGGTGCGAGAGGCCAAAGATAAGGCATTCTATGTCGTTGTAAAATTGTCAGGCGGTGACGGTGGGGATTCTTGGGTGAGTCTTGCTTTTCTTCACATTGACATGAATTGCAGGATAAGAGTGTTGTCGAAGCTGCTTTCAGGATACACTGTGAATTGCGATTCAGATGAATGCGGGGGAGACGAAATAGAATATCGTTTCATCAATAAGAAAACCGTTGAGGTCACAACGAAACAGATTGTTTTCACTAATGATGTTGAAAAGAAAGTAAACACAAGTAGAAAAAAATATGATTTGGAAGAATTGTACGACAACCCCGGAAAAGGGCTTTTCCCTTCCATAGCCGAGAAGGCTGTCGCCGCTCTAACGTCCAATGGGGATGTCCACGCTAAGGACGAAGATGGCACCACGCCTCTCAGTGGGCCGTCTCCGATGAAGAAGGGGCAGAAGTAGCTGAAGCGCTTCTGAGAAGAGGCGCCGAGATCAACGCGAGAGATAATGACGGCCGAACGCCCCTCATGTGGGCCGGGAATTCCCGGGAAGGTAATCAAAGGTTTGCTAAAATCCTTCTGGATAAAGGCGCTGATGTCAATGCGAGGACGAATAATGGCAAGACCGCTTTAATGGAGGCAGTCGAAAAGAATAGGCCAGAAATTGCGAAATTGCTGCTCGAATGTGGCGCATACGTAGATGCAAAAACACCCACTGGCTGGACGGCGCTGATGAGCGCCGCCAAAAGCGCTGATCCAGAAATACCCCTCCTGCAAAAAGAAGACAATGCCGAGATCCCAGCGGACGTGAATTGGGCTATTCTGATGCTCGATGCCGAAACCGGTATTAATGTGATCAAAGTCCTTCTGGACAATGGCGCCGACGTAAATGCGATGACCAACGATGGCCTTACCGCTTTGAAAATAGCTCAACAAAACAACCAAAAACTAATAGAAAAGTACCTCAGATATCGCGGAGCGAAGGATTAAAATTTGAACAGCAATATTAGGGATTCTCAGAAGTAATGTCGGTTACTGTACGCTGAAGGCTGGAGGAGTATCATGCGAGTGACCAGTAGGTCCGGCATCCTACCGGTCTACCGACCGGCGACTCGCCGGTCCTGGGATTGCCTATACCAATTCACGGTCAAACGAGTAGCACTTTCTTCGGTAGGACGGGCATCCTGCCCGTCATTGAATCGACAGGCGAGACGCCTGTCCCACCATTCCTTTCGCTCATGAAATTAATTATTTCGCCAGGTTTTCCTATGAAAATGTACTGAAATTTAGCTTCCAAGGTGGGAGGACGTTTCCTAGGGGAGGCACGAGCTTTGGGTTTAGACGGTTGTTTGCGAAAAGTCATGATGAACGCTCAGTTGTGAGGTGTGCCGGCAGGAGAAAAAAGATTCCTATGCGTGGTCTCCGAGGAGCCGCCAGTTTGTTGTGCCGGCCGGCAACGGGCCATGTTGGTATTCGAGCGCTAAGGCTTCAGTTCCTGGTTCGACCTCTATGAGAAAATTGGTTGCTGTCGTTGGAGCGGTGGTTGCGCAAGCACAAGTTGAAAGCCTAGTAAAGCAGCCTGTTTCGAGAGATACCTGATCTTGGCATCCTTATTCTTTTCAAGGAGATACGCCTCACCGAGATCCTTAAAGGGTGTGGATCAAGTGTTTCGACTTGGGCCTCCAATTTTTCAATAGTTTCAAGCATGAGAGCCAAAAGGTCTCTATGGTGCTCTTCAAAAAAGCCCTGAATGGAACGATAAACCTCTTCACGTTTCTCTTTGAGGGATCCCCGGAGACATTGTTCGACCTCACAAAGAGTAGGAGCGGAGTCCTTGGATGTCAGCAACTTCATTAGATTGCGACCCGTCAATCCAAACAGATCTGAAAGGACAGAATCGATCTTTATGTTCGCTTCCTGAAACAGCTTATGAACGCGCCTTTTGAAATCGCCGATAGTCTGCTGATATTTGGTTCTCATCCTCGTCAAATCGCGCCAATGCCGCTGGAATTTCGGAGGAATAAAAGCGGCCTTAAGCAGACCATGCCGCAACAGACCCGCAAGCCATCGACTATCGGACAAGTCGGTCTTGCGACCCGGCACGTTCTTCATATGCCGAGCATTGACCAAAATAACCTGGAAAAATCCTTCCAATATATTGTGAACCGGTGTCCAATAAGGTCCGGTGCTCTCCATCGCCACGAAAAGGCACTCCCGCTCGATCAACCATTCCTTGAGCCTGAACAAATCGTCGGTGAAAGTCTCAAACTCCACAATCTCGCTGTGCTCCTTCCCATCGGTGTCGGACCAAAGAAGACACGCCGTGACCGTCTTCTTGTGCACATCCAATCCGCAACAACTCTCGTGAATTACAGAAACAGTACCTGGTATTCTTTTTCCTTGGGGGCATGGTAGACACTCCTTAAACGATGTGGTTGTCATTTAAGAAGAGAATATCATGTTCCCCGAACAAAACTGCTTCAGGAAAAACCCAACGCCGGGCGAAGCCCGGCATGTCTCTAGCAACAAATTTTCATAATTCGTTGTGGCCTTTCCCGGCCATTAATGTTGGTATAAGGCGATTCTGCATCCTTGTATTGCTCCAAATAACGTGGATCCTTATCGCCAACAAGAATCAGCCTTTCGAACAGCTTGTTTCCAGTTTCACCGAAAGGCTTTGCCCAACCCCACCGAAGGTTCCCTTTATCGGGGCTTCCTCGCCCTCCGTGTGACGCATTCAGGCCTGAGTATTTTACTTCAAGTCTTGACTGCGTTCCGTTCACTGTAACATCATAGGTCGAATTGTGTTGAGTCAACACGCCACTTACACATTGTGCAATGATTGATTCGCCTCGCATGCCCCTGGCCAAAGTCGGGTGATTAAGCAGGCAGGACAGTTTCTGTTTCAGTGCTGTTATCTCGTTGCAGAGCAACTGCACCTCAGCTTTGAGGAACATGTTTTCATCCATGAGCGGCCTATTGTTGGTGTCGGTCTTCATCCTAATTCCTTCGCTCGAAGAGATTCCACGATTCAGTTTGGCACAGGCTTTAGATCTCTTTTCCGGGCTCTGCCTAGAACTGCGTACCGTCCGGGCTCCGGCCAGATTAATCTAGTCCTATGTAGCCGACGAAAACGGCCTTGGGCCGCCCACATTCGCGAATGTGGAGTTGAAATTTCTGTACAGCGCATGATAGTTTTCTATTCTGTGCCATTTTTTCAGGAAGCCGTCCGGGAGATCGTCACGTTCTTCCACCGAGTTCCACCTTCCAGGAACAGGATACGCGTAATAGGGCAGGCTCTTCGGAATCCCTCTTATGAAAACCACCTGAGGAACCACCCATTCGCGTAACGCCATGTAAACCCGATGCATGCCGTCGTTAACAATGAAATGCACTGAACCGTCGCGTTCTATGGATTCCTCCACCACAGGCGGTAGAAGATCCACCGGTTCGCTGAATCCCTCCAGCAAGAGCCTGACAAATCCGTTTATCTCGAAAATGTCTACATCATGCTCTGCAAGCGCCCATTTGAGTTCCCGCACTTTCTTGAGCTCACCCCTGAGTATGTAATTCTGCGGCGGCGAAAGATGTTCCACAGCGATTTTCTCCACCGATATTAGGGCATCATCGTATATTTTTACATCTGGCGCCTTGAGCATCGTCACGCCCCTTAGCCGCTGTATGAGTTCATCTTCAGAAAATTTTTCCACTGCCAAGATTTTCATTTCATGTCCCTCCAAGTAATATAATCCAAGGAGCTTTTGGAGAGAGTTTCCCCAAAAACTTCTAACAATTAAGATTCATCCTCTGTCCTGATCCGTTCGCATCAAACGAACCAACTCCTGCATATCCATATCACCGGATTCCTGGGGCGAAGTCGCGGGCATTTTTCGCACGGAGCTTCCTGAAAGCACCTGAAAGACCATCTCCAGAGTCTGCGGTGAGATCGAGACCTGCTTGAACACTGTTATTCCTTCGTGGCTCTCCATGATTCCCCGCCAATAGACGTCAAATTCCTTGTTCTTGGAATCATAGAATTCCTCGAAATAGATCTCTCTTATGCCCGCCTGAATAAGCTGTTTGAAACACCAGTTGCAGGGTTCCAAAGTGCAATAGAGGACAGCGTCCTCAAGCGGGATCCCGAAGCGAGCAGCCTGATCTACAGCATTGACCTCCGCGTGACTGGACAAACAGTAATTATACTTATCCGCATCATGAGCGCCGATGGATCTGCGCAGACAAAAATCGGGTCCCCTATCGATACAATGAGGCGCGCCATGAACAGCGCCGTTATAACCTGTCGCCAAAATCCGATTGTTGCGCACTATTACTGCACCTATTTTTCTCGAGTTGCACGTTGACCTGACGCTCACCAACTTTGCCAACATCAAGAAATATTCATGCCAGGACGGTCTATTCATTGGGTGTTCCTCATAAGACGACCAACCGGCAAGATGCCGGTCCTACTCTGCGTTTCTCGCGATTCCGGCCAATGCCAAAAGTTCTTGGAGAGGGGTTCTTCCTGATTACATGGGCTTCACAAGGTTTTTAATCTTGCCGGATTCCACGGCCTCCAGGAATTCTTGGCCCAGGATTTCGCTAACATCTGAAGCCTTATCCCATCTGCGCATCCTCTCTGCCGGATCATTCACGAACGTAATAAAGTCCTGTCGGTCGGGCAAGCGATGGTCGGGGAGAAGCTCCACAAAATCAGGCCCCGGATATACCTGAAGCACGCGATCCAGGCTCCCTGACGGTGGATTTCTCCATTTGATCGGTTTGTCGAACCAGCCGGGAACTATGCGCTCCTGGTAATGAAAAAACAGAGTGATTTTGTCGGCAGCGGGGCAATAGTCCTGATTGAGCTGGTAGTCGACTATGCCGCCATCGTGGTAAACGCCTTTCGGAGCGCCTGAAATATCCGCTACTCCTTTAATTATGTAGGGCAGTGAGCCCGTAGCCAAGGCTGCAGAGCGAAGGTTGTTTTCATCCAGCTTCACGGCACTGCCATTGAATGACCTTGTAAAATCTGGCTTTTCCGGGCCGGAGAAAAACACTATTCTCTCGAAGAAGAGATTCATAGCCCTGCTTGAGACCGCATTCATGCCCGCGGCAAGAAGCAGCGCAGCTCCCTGAACACGACTATTCTCCGAAGCCGCGGGGCCTTTCGACCTTACGGTGTGGACCGCAAGATCGTACGCCGGGTGAGTCAGAATGTGATCTATATCGGCATCGGACAAAAATGCATCCACATTTCTCCGCAGAGCCTCTGAAAGCGTGGCCGGCGAATCCGCAGCCGTGAAAACGTTCCGGGAGTATGCTATCCTGAGTTTTTCGTACGCATCGGAGGGATTCTTGCAGGCCATGGCCAAACACCTCCACGCCCCCGCAGAAGACCCTGCCAACAGCACCCTGCTCCCATTTCGCACCAGGAAATGACTTTCCATGAGCATCCGATCGAACCCGACTGAAACAAACCACTTCGGCCCACCCGCGGGTCCGGCAAGAACGCCTATTCTTTCAGGTGCAAGTCCTTGGTCTCTGATCAGATGTATTATCTTGGGACCAGCTTTGAACTGAATGTAATTTTTCATAACCGAAAAAGAATACCTCCTAATTGGCCGCGGATCAATGGTGGCACTGGATAATAAAATTGAGGACTGCGATCTACTTCGTCCATCGTAGAGCCGGACCTCTTCCACGATCCAGTAGGCTTTCCCGTTCACTGTTTGGTCTGACCGATTACTCTTAACTAGCGTGGCACAGGAAATAATTTTATCCTTGATTTTGTGCTGAAATCAATCAATCATGCGTGGATCGGCACTTTAGATTATCACTAAGGGATAGACGTGACAGACGAACCGAAAAAACCTCTTATTCCAAGAAGAGTCCTCATTGTTGGCGAACAGATTATTACACCGGAAGTGATGGAAAAGCTTGACGACGGGCATCTGCAAATATTCATGCGAGAGCCTGATCCCGAGTTGTGGCCCCCTGAAATGGAAGAGCTTGTGCAGTACCTTTCTAGCGAAGAACGCGTCAGTTTTGATTTATCAAAAATAATGCCCAGGTACGAAAATATCATTGGCAATTGTTTGCGGCAATGGACGTTATCCGTATTGCAGGATCTGGGCGAAGTCGCTGATCGCGAGACCGCTGTAAATGAAATGGGAGACCATCTCAGAAAGCTTTTGGTAAGCTATCTTGAAAAAACTGAACTCTGACGGTAGGGTCAGATTTTGGAAACATCAATTCCGAGCCGTACCTCCACAACGCGTAGCGCAGGAATCGAGTACCACTGTAACACGAGTGACAATTCGGGCCGAGCGTTTCAGCGAAAAGAATTTTTTCTCAGTCGCAAAGGGCTCGATTCAGTTTTTGTCCTTGACAAATATTAGGGATTTCATCAATATAGAGATCTTTTCAAGGGTTGGTTTAGCGATTGTAGGCGGGTAACTCATACTGATAAAAAGTGAGCAATACAGCGGTCCAGGTCGTAAGCGGGATCGGTCGCGGGGATGAGGGAAATCCTGTACGATCAGAAATAGTCTTTTTGTGCCCTAAGCTGCATCAACCCCCCGGTCTGTAACCTCCGAAAGGGAACAGTTGCCCGTAATCAAAACTGATGAGCTTGAATACTGGGTGCCAAGGTCTTTTGTTCAAGCGAATTCCATTCATTGCTGTGAGCCATTACCGGCTCAACACTGCGGTCGTCTCGTTTTTTAACTGAGACAGTCAATGAAGTCAGTAGGACTTTAGGGAAAGGAGAAAAAACACATGGCCGAAATAGGACACGGTGGAAAAGAAATCGTTGAGCGCATTATGGAGCCGTCCCAGGCTGCCGCGAAGATTAAAGGCTTGACCAAGATCCCTATCCGAAGCCAGCTTGCAAATGAAGTCATCGGAATAACCTATGGTTTCTTCAGCCCCCTGGAAGGCTTTATGGGAAAAGCAGACGTAGACAACGTGTGCAAGAACATGAGGCTTGCTAATGGAGTTATTTGGAGCATTCCCATCGTATTCGACCTCAGCGAAAAAGAAGTGGCTGATTACGGCGTCAAGCCTGGCGTATCAGTGCTTCTTACCTTCGGCGGAAACCCCATGGCCGTTTTTGACGTTGAGGAAGTCTACGATTACGACAAGAAAGCTCTTTGCCAGAGCGTGTACGGCACTGATGAAGCCAAACACCCCGGTTGCGCTCGTACATATGAGTACAAGGACAAATGGGTTGGCGGTAAAGTAACGCTGGTGCAAAAGCCGAAAATTAATGCCCCCTATGATCCTTATTTCATTCCGCCCCTGGAGATGAGGAAGAGATTCAAGGAAAAAGGCTGGGAAAGGGTTGTCGCCCACCAGACAAGAAACGTGCCCCACACTGGCCACGAATGGTTGATGAAAGGCGCTTGGTTCCAGGCCTATGCGGAACTTCCCATTGAAAAACCCCTGGTCGGCGTCCTCGTAAACGCAATTATCGGCGCAAAACGCAAGGGCGACTATATCGACGAAGCCATCATCCTCACCCAGGATGAGCTGAGAAAGTCAGGTTATTTCAGCGACGAAACCCACCTGACCTCGCTGACCTTCTGGGATATGCGTTATGCTGGCCCGAAAGAGGCCATTTTCCACGCCGCATTGAGAACCAACCTGGGCCTCACCCATCATATGTATGGAAGAGATCACGCAGGCGTGGGGACCTATTACGGCGCGTATGACGCCCATCATCTGCTCGCTACAATTCAGAAAGAGCTTAGCATCGTTCCGGTCTACTCCATGAACTGGCTGTTTTGCCCGCATTGCGGTGAAATCACCTCCGAGGGCTTGTGCGCTCATAAGAAAGAATGGCAGAAGTTCAGCGGCACGGTCATCAGAAGCATCGTACAGGATGGCGTAAAACCGCCGCGATTGATCTTCCGGCCCGAGGTCTTCGACCTGGTAATGGAGTCCGCGGAAAAGTACGGTTTCGGGTCCCCCTTCGTAACGGATGAATATCTCGAGAAAAGAATCCCAGTATTTGAGATCCCGCCTATGTGATAAGGAGGTAATATCATGGCAGAAGAGAAATTTCCCATAAATATCTGGATCAATGAAGACCGGTACGCAAAATTACAGAAAGCAAAACTCGCCGATCTGTGCGAAGAAATGCTGGCCGGACTAAAGGTTCTGCGCGTGTATGCCGACGCCACGGAACGTGACAAGATACTCAAGGTATTCCCCACGGCTAAATACGACAGCGCTACCACCAAGAGCATAGAGCTGCTGCCGAAGGAAGTAAAAGACAAGATTTTCGACAAAATCGTCGAAAAAGAGTCTGTGAACATTATGGCGGATTTCCTTTCCGCATATTAAGAAATCGCAGCTTGCTGCGGGAAGAAAAGAGGGCTTAACCGCCCTCTTTTTTTGCTACGTACCCGGACTCCCGCGGGAAAAATAAGGACCGCGCGGGAAGTTGACTTTACTTCATTAGGTACGTGTGCTAGTAATAATGGATTGAGCTAGGTATTCCTTATATTCCTTGCAGGAGGAAGGCGAGAGTGGCATTCGCGACAGAGAAAAAGAAGACAATAATAGAAAAGCATCGGCTCCACGAGAGCGATACAGGCTCGCCTGAAGTGCAGATCGCTCTGCTCAGCGAGAGAATCACTTATTTAACCGAACACTTCAAAGTGCATAAAAAAGACTTCCATTCCAGAAGAGGACTTCTGAAACTTGTCGGACAGCGCCGACGTTTACTGGATTATCTCAAATCCAAGAGCGTTGACCGCTATAAGACTATAATCGGCGAGTTGGGCATTAGAAAATAGATTTGTGTCCCTTTCGGGGAGGATGCTGCGTCTGGTGACGCAGGAAAATAGAGGATCGTAAAGAAATATGGCCTATAGTACAAACTGTAATGTTGCAGGTAAAGAAATTGCGTTCGAGACTGGGCGTCTTGCTAAACAGGCTAGTGGGGCAGTATTGGTCCAATCTGGCGAGACGATGGTCCTGGTCACTGCGGTCGCCGAAAAGAAGGGCCGGGAGGGGATAGACTTTTTCCCGCTTACTGTGGACTACCTGGAAATGACGTACGCAGCCGGCAAGATACCTGGCGGGTACTTCAAAAGGGAAGGCCGCCCCACGGAAAAAGAAATCCTGACGGCCAGATTCATCGATCGTCCCGTCCGCCCGTTGTTCCCCAAAGGATTCAACGCTGAAACTCAAATTATCGCAACAGTGCTCTCTTCCGACGGCGAGCACGATTCGGACATGCTTGCGATAAATGGAGCATCCGCCGCTTTGCACCTTTCCGACATTCCATTCGGAGGCCCCATAGGGGCGGTGCGGGTAGGTAGAGTAGAAGGCAATCTCATCCTCAATCCCTCCACGCTAGAAGATACCTATTCAGACCTCAACCTAATAGTTGTTGGCTCCCGCAAGGGAATAGTTATGGTTGAGGGCGGCTCTGACAGAGTGTCGGAGGAAGTAATTCTGGAAGCCATCTTCAAGGCGTACGATGAGATAATAAAGATCCTGGAAGCCCAGGAAAAACTCCGGGAACTCGCGGGAAAGCCCAAACGACAAATAGTGCCCCCGACCCAAGATACGGAACTCATAGAGAAAATAAAAGGCGAGTGGGGAGAGCGCATCGAACGCGCAGTCACAATTCCAGAAAAGCTTCCGCGCCACGACGCCCTCGGCCTGATATACGACGAAATCCTGACCTCAGTGGAGGGCGCCGACCTGAGGCGCATGGAAATCCTTGGATATCTTGAAAAGATAGAGGGACAGTATATACGGAACGTTATACTGGAAAAAGGGGTCCGCATAGACGGCCGCTCTTTCAAGGACGTCCGGAATATCAGTTGCGAAATCGGCGTGTTGCCTCGAACCCACGGCAGCGCCTTGTTCACAAGGGGAGAGACCCAGGCTTTGGTTATTGTCACTCTTGGAACATCTTCAGATGAACAAAAAATTGAAGCTTTGGATGGCGCCAGCTACAAGTCTTTCATACTTCATTACAAGTTCCCGCCTTTCAGCGTGGGTGAGGTCAAATTCCTCCGGGGGCCGTCAAGACGCGAAGTCGGTCACGGCGCTCTCGCGGAAAGGGCCCTGCAGTATCTTCTGCCCAATGACGAAGATTTTCCTTATACCATTCGGATAGTGTCTGAAATCCTGGAATCCAACGGCTCTTCATCCATGGCCACTGTCTGCGGCTCGTCCCTATCCCTTATGCAGGCTGGAGTGCCGATGCTGGAGCCGGTGGCTGGAATCGCCATGGGATTGCTGAAAGGCGATGACAAAATCGTGATCCTTTCGGACATAATTGGCGACGAAGATCATCACGGAGACATGGACTTCAAAGTGGCGGGCACCAAAGAGGGAATCACCGCCCTCCAGATGGACATCAAGATCGATGGCATAACCCGCGAGATACTCACTGAAGCGCTTTACCAAGCCAAAGAAGGACGACTGCATATCCTGGGGGAAATGGCCAAGGCTATAAATGAACCTAGGAAGGAAATTTCCGACTATGCGCCCAGGATTTACGTCATATACGTGAACCCCGACAAAATCCGGGATATTATTGGCCCGGGGGGCAAGATTATCCGAGCCATACAGGAAGAAACCGGTACAAAAATCGAGGTTGATGATACGGGCAAGGTGGTTATCGCGTGCGTGGACGTGAAGGGCGCGCAAGACGCCAAGAAGGCTATTCAGGAAATCACGCAGGAAGCCGAAGTCGGACGCATTTACATGGGAACCGTGAGAAAGATTACGGATTTCGGCGCGTTTGTGGAAATCTTCCCTGGCACCGACGGGCTCGTTCACATATCTCAGTTAGCACCAGAGCGGGTACGGCAAGTGTCGGACGTAGTTAAAGAAGGAGACTCTTTTCCCGTAAAAGTCATCGGCATAGATGCCCAGGGAAAGATAAAACTTTCACGGAAAGATGCAATCGGGGCAACCCCAGATATTTAATAATATTCAGGACATTGACCCTCACTTGACTTCTAAACACAACGATTTTACCAGTTACAGGAAGACGACTCTGGATAACGGTGTCCGTGTAATAACGGAGACCGTACCCTACGTCCAGTCGATTTCCATAGGAATTTGGGTGCATTCCGGCTCCAGATTTGAGCAGCCCGAAGTAAACGGCATATGTCATTTCATCGAGCATATGCTCTTCAAGGGAACGGATAGGCGCTCAGCTTTCACTATCGCGAAAGAGATCGATTCAGTGGGCGGGGTGCTCAACGCGTTCACGAGCAAGGAACTCACTTCGTTCTATTGTCGAGTGCTGAGTGAGAATACCGGTCTTGCAGTTGATCTTCTTTCGGACATATTTCTTAACGCGTCTTTCCCGGATGATGAAATCGAGCGAGAAAAGCAGGTGGTCTGCCAAGAGATACACTCGCTTGAGGACAGCCCGGAAGACCTGGTTCACGAGATCTTGGGAATTCGGTTCTGGCGCGATGACCCTTTGGGGCAGCCAATACTTGGGACTATTCCGAATGTTTCCAAACTGGATCGTGCCACCATTGTCGGGTTCAAGAACGAATACTACACCCCGGATGAAACACTGATTTGCGCTGCAGGCAAGCTCGAGCACGAATCCTTCGTGGGGCTCGTTGAGCAGCACATGGGCAAGTTTCCTCGGACAAAGGCAGATGTAAGCAAGGTTCAGCCTAAGACCGATGCATCAGCACATATTGAAGAGCGAGACCTCGAACAGGTGCACGTTTGCATCGGAATGGAAGGTCCCAGCGCGGTGGATCCCAAACGACACGCTGGGTACATTCTCAACGCAATCCTTGGCGGTGGAATGAGCTCCAGGCTGTTTCAGGAAGTTCGCGAAAAGCGCGGGCTAGCTTACGCTGTGTATTCCTTCTTATCTTCTTTTTCAGATACTGGAATTTTCGGCATTTACGCCGGCTGCGACCCTGACCGGCTTGAAGAGCTTCTAAATATCATGGGCAAGGAAACTCTGGAATTATCGCGGAGCATCACTGCGGAAGACGTTGCCACAGCCAAAAGCCAAATCAAAGGCAACATCATCCTCGCGATGGAATCTTCTGATTCGCGCATGAATCGACTTGCCAAAGGCGAACACTATTTCGGCCGCCGTGTGGGTGTCGACGAGATTATAGACAATTTGGAAGCGGTCACTATTGACGATTTGAGAGAAACAGCGGATTGGATGATAAATGAAGGCCGCTATACGATCGTAGCAGTAGGTCCTGTGAGTAAAGACTCAGACCTGTTCGGGTATTTCAAGGGACGTTAGCCGCCGAGTGCCTGCCAAAGCCTCAGCGGTCTCTGAACATTTCCCACTGACGTATGGCCGCCAAGGCCTCCTCACCGCTTGCAGCCGAAAAAAGATTTTGCTGCAGATTCCTGTCCCGAACTGCACGACTGACCAAGCCAAGTAAACGAACCTGTAAGTCCGGATTGTCCTTTGGGCAGAGTATTAAGAAGACCAGTTTAACAGGCTGGTTAGTAGCCACATCCGACACGCCTTGTCTCGCAATTCCCATTGAGATTATGGGGGCGTCCAACCCGTCAAGTCTTACATGCGGAAAAGCTACCCCTTCATTGAAGAACGTTGAAGATTCCTGCTCGCGTTTGAGAAGTGCAAGGAGGATTGCGCCGCAGTCGCCTATCCTTCCGTTGTCTGTCGATTCCAACAGCGTTCGCATTGCGACCTCCTTGGGAACTGCCTCATCCCAGATGACAATTCTGCGGGTGGAAAGCAAGGCACTCAGGACAGGAAGCTGGACCGAGCCCGCAACTGAATTTCGCGGCGCCGAAACGCCGACAGGTACGGGTTCTCTCGTTTCGACGGATTTCTCGTACTCGCGTGTGTCCAGCACAACTATCGTCATGCCCCTGGCTCTTTCAATGAGGCCTTCAACAACGTTCTTTTGCCCCAGGAGTCTTTTCCAAGAGGGCATTGGACCGGGACTACCAATTACGATGTGGCCAACCCTGTACTCCTTCGCAAAACGCAGAATTGTGTCGGAAACATCTTCGCCCTTGTATGTGAACACCATTGCGCCCAGTTGCTTGGCGAGCGTTAGAGTACCCGAGAGTATTCGTTGGGTTTGAGCGTCTACTACTGTTGGCGCCTCAGAAGAGGTCTGAACATACACAGCGTACCAGTTGCGGTTAAGCCTGCCCGCCAAACGTGAGGCATAGCGCAGCAACATCTCACTATTGGGTCCACGAGAGCTCAGGCACACCATAACCTGATCTGGCGTTGCGGTCTCGTCTTCCACATGTTCGCGTCTCCGCAAGTCGATCTGAGCCGCAAGTTCTCTCAAGGTAAGTTCGCGAAGCGTTTCAAGGTTAGAATCCTGGAAGAAATTGGCGAGCGCAGTCTGGATACGCTCAGGTGAATAAATTTTCCCCTCTTTCAAACGCTTCTGGAGGTCTTCAGGAGACAAATCCACGTTCACAATCTCGTCCGCTTCAGCCAGAACCGTATCAGGGAGACGTTCCCGGACTTTTACGTGCACCTCTTTCTCAACAGTATCGTAAAGGGTTTCCACATGCTGCACGTTCAAAGTGGTAATTACGTGAATGCCAGCTGCCAGGATGTCCTGAACGTCTTGATAGCGTTTCGGGTTTCGACTTCCAGGGGCATTGGTGTGAGCGAGTTCGTCAATCAACGCCACTTGGGGTTTCCTCGCGAGGACTGCATCAACGTCCATCTCTTCGAGCATTACCCCTCGATACTCCTCCTGACGCCGGGGGAGTATTTCTAGGCCTCCCATCAGTCTAGCCGTATCAATGCGTCCATGAGTCTCCACCAGGCCTATTACTGCGTCGATTCCTTCAGATTTGAGCCTATGACCCTCCAAGAGCATTTGGTAAGTCTTGCCAACGCCTGCCGCATATCCCAGATAAATCTTCAAGCGCCCGCGTTGAGCACGGCGTATCAGTCTAAGGAAAGAATCGGCTCGGTTTTCTTCCAGCGACTGTTTCACTGCTTACCATCCAACGCCAGGTTAAGCTTCAGCACGTTCACACGCTTTTCTCCAAGGATGCCGAGGTCGCGACCCTGCAAGTGTTCGCTTATCAAAGCCTTAATTGCATCTTCGCTCAAGTTTCGACTTACTGAAACACGGCTCGCCTGGATAAGTGCATTTGCGAGACTTATATGGGGATCCAGACCGCTGGCTGATGCAGTCACAGCATCGGCCGGCACCGGAACTGTGGGCTGCAGATTGTTTTCCGCTCGATACGCATCTACCCTCTCCTTCACCGAATCCACCAGCTTCCTGGATGTGGGGCCTAGATTGCTGCCGCCGGAACTACCGCCGTCATATCCCGTTTCCCCCGCTGCAGATGGACGAGGATGAAAGTATTTTGGATCTGAGAAGTTCTGAGCAAGAAGCTCCGAACCAACTATTTTGCTGCCTTGTACGATCAAGGAGCCGTTGGCCTGATGTGGAAATATCGCCTGAGACAAAGCCCAAACCACCAATGGATATATTCCGCATAAGATAACGGCCAAGGAAAAGGTAGCAATGAGAGAAATCCTAAGCTCGGAGGCGAAAGTTTTCATAATAAACTCCATTCTCTACACGAGATGCAGGGCTGCCACTATCAAGTCTATGAGTTTTATTCCCACAAATGGTGCTACAAGGCCGCCTAGTCCGTAGATAAGTAGGTTGCGCCGCAAAAGCACAGCCGCCTTTAACGGTCGGAAGCGGACCCCCTTTAACGCTAGTGGTATCAGAGCGATGATAATCAGAGCGTTGAATATTAACGCACTCAGTATGGCGCTTTCAGGCGAGTGCAGTCCCATTATGTTCAACGGAGCTATCACTGGGAACGCCCCTATCAAAAGCGCTGGAATGATTGCAAAGTACTTGGCCACGTCGTTAGCGATGCTGAATGTGGTGAGAGATCCCCGCGTCATGAGAAGTTGCTTTCCGATTTCCACTATTTCTATTAGTTTAGTAGGATTGGAATCC
Source organism: uncultured delta proteobacterium (assembly GCA_963700305.1). Lineage (GTDB taxonomy): Bacteria > Desulfobacterota > Desulfomonilia > Desulfomonilales > Desulfomonilaceae > Desulfomonile. The sequence continues at coordinate 317,302 of CAVOXB010000011.1, read as the reverse complement.
AAATCCACCATGTTGCCAGCTTCTTTGGCCGCTTGCGTTCCGGTGTTCATCGCCACGCCAACGTCCGCTTGCGCCAATGCTGGAGCATCGTTGGTGCCATCTCCAGTCATTGCTACGAGCAAACCGCTTGCCTGTTCCTTTCTGATGAGTGCTAACTTATCTTCAGGTCGCGCCTCCGCTAGGAAGAAATCAATTCCTGCCTCTTTTGCTATGGCGGCCGCTGTAAGCCGATTATCGCCTGTGATCATGACTACCTTGATTCCCATTTCCTTAAGTCGCTCGAAACGGTCCTTCAATCCACCTTTGACAATATCCTTGAGATACACCACCCCCATGACCCTGCTGTCATCCGCCACGGCAATCGGTGTTCCTCCGTGGAGCGATATCTGGTCAATGGAGTCCTGAACCTCGTTAGAGAAAACCCCACCGGCGAAATCTTTCATCACATCCGGTGCCCCTTTCCGAATGCGTCTGCCGTTGATGTCCACTCCGCTCATGCGGGTCTGGGCGGAGAATGGAATGAACTTCGCGTTCGCGGTCTCGGACAGGGATCTCCCACGAAGTCCGTATTCTTTGGCGAGAACGACTATGCTTCGGCCTTCAGGCGTTTCGTCGGCCAAGGAGGCCCACTGTGCAGAGTCAGCGAGTTCTCGAACGGTAACGCCTGGCGCAGGAATGAATTCCGTTGCTTCCCGGTTCCCGAGAGTTATGGTGCCTGTTTTGTCCAGCAGCAGCACGTCCACATCCCCGGCAGCTTCAACGGCTCTTCCGCTCATGGCCAGAACGTTTCTTCGGACAAGGCGATCGATTCCTGCGATTCCGATGGCGTTCAAAAGCCCGCCAATGGTAGTTGGAATCAAGCACACCAAAAGAGCGACCAGCACAGTGATGGAGAAAGACGCGGCCGAATATGATCCGAAAAACTTCAGGGTGATGATTGCCACGAGAAAGATTATGGTCAGAGCGGACAATAATATTGTCAGAGCGATCTCGTTGGGTGTTTTCTGTCGTTGAGCGCCTTCCACAAGGCTGATCATGTGGTCAAGAAAGCTCTCGCCGGGGTTTGCGGTCACCCGCACAACAATTCGATCGGACAAGACTCTCGTTCCCCCTGTGACAGCGCTTCGGTCTCCTCCGGCTTCTCTGATGACTGGAGCAGACTCACCGGTAATTGCAGATTCATCTACTGAAGCAACGCCTTCTATGACCTCACCGTCTGCTGGGATGAGCTCCCCCGCGGTCACGACCACGACATCGTCTTTTCGTAATTTCTCTGCTGCGATTTTCTGCTCAAATAGCCCATCTTCCTTGAGCAAATTAGCCAAGATCGTGGAGCGGGATTTGCGCAGGGAATTGGCCTGTGCTTTTCCTCGTCCTTCGGCAAGCGCTTCGGCGAAGTTTGCAAACAACACGGTGAACCAAAGCCAGACTGCAACTTGAACCGCCAGACTGAGCGATTCGCCGGACGGCAACGACACGGCGGTGACAGTAGTAATGACGGCTCCCACTTCAGTAACGAACATGACGGGGTTCCGCATCATGTGCCGCGGATCGAGTTTCTTGAAAGACTCGATCACGGCCTGTTTGAAGATCTCGCGTCCAAAAAGGGCTGCAGTTTTGAGAGCCATAATGTATCCTCGTTAAAACACTTCACTGGAGCCAGTCATGAGAAAGTGCTCCACAATGGGGCCCAATGACAGCGCCGGAAAAAACGTCAGAGCGCCCACGATTAAAACCGTCCCTGACAGAAGAACCACAAATGTCGGGCCTGAAACTGGAAAACTGCCAGGGCCTGCTGGAACTATTTTCTTCTTCGCAAGATTGCCGGCCAGGGCCATCACTGGGATGATCATGAAGAAGCGGCCGAACAACATCGCAATCCCCAAAGTCGTATCGTACCAATAGGTATTGGCGTTGAGCCCAGCGAAGGCGCTGCCATTGTTGCCTGTGGCAGACGAATATGCATAAAGGATTTCGGTAAATCCATGAGGTCCGGCGTTGTTCAGCCCTGCAAGGCCCCACTTGCTGACCACGGCCCAAGCGGTAAACCCCAGAATGCTCAACACAGGAACCATAACGAAAAGCACGCTCACCTTTACATCGTAAGCCTCGATCTTCTTGCCGAGGTATTCAGGCGTGCGTCCAATCATCAGCCCGGCGAGAAATACTGTCAGCACTACAAATACGAGCATCCCATAGAGTCCAGCGCCCACGCCGCCGAAGATTACCTCACCCAACTGAATATTCAGCAGCGGCACCAGTCCGCCCAAGGGGGTGAACGAATCGTGCACAGAATTGACCGCGCCGCAGGAAGCCGAAGTTGTAACGGCTGCGAACAAAGCTGAATTAAAGACCCCGAAGCGCACTTCTTTGCCTTCCATGTTTCCACTGGAAGGGTCAACCCCGAGAGCTTGCAAACGCTGGTTGCCAGAAGATTCCGCCCAAACGCTTATCAATACACCGATGAGGAACAGCAGCGCCATTGCGGCCCATAATGTCCATCCGTGTCGCTGGTTTTTGACCATCCGTCCAAGGTAATAAGTAAGCCCACTAGGGATCAGAAAGATCGAAAGCATCTGCAAAAAATTGGATAAAGGCGTCGGGTTTTCGTAAGGATGAGAGGCGTTAGCGTTGGTAAAGCCCCCTCCATTGGTCCCCAGCATTTTTATCGCGACTTGAGAGGCCATCGGTCCTTGCGGGATCGTCTGTCCGCCTTGCAGATCTCTTACTTCTTGGCTCATTGAATCGCTTCTAGAAACCTTAATATTTGCCGCTTCAACTAGCTGAGCCTTATCGTAAGGCTTAAAATTCTGAATCATTCCCTGAGATACCAGGAAAAGGGCAAATACCAGACACAGAGGAAGAAGCAGATACAAATTGACTCGGACTAAATCGACCCAAAAATTTCCAATGGTTTTAGCGGAATGCCTCGCTATACCTCGGACGAGTGCCGCAGCCACCGCAATACCGACAGCAGCTGAGACAAAATTCTGAAACGTCAGGCCCACCATTTGCGAAAGATAGGATAATGTGCTTTCGCCGCTATAGCTCTGCCAATTGGTGTTTGTAGCGAAGCTCACCGCAGTATTAAATCCCAGGTGTTCAGAGACAGGGCCAAATTGTTGCGGGTTCAGAGGCAGTAAATGTTGTAGCCTGAGAATGGCGTACGTAAACAAAACTCCCACAATGGTGAAAGCGAGCATGGAAAAAGTATAGTGTTTCCAATCCTGCTCATTTTTCGGGTCAACGCGTAAAAGGTTCAGCAGAAATCGTTCTACCGGACGCATGACAGGATCGATAAAGGTCTTGCCATCTGCCTCAAGCACCCGATAAAGATATAGCCCCATTGGCTTTGTGAGCAGCAACAGGATTATTATGAAGACTTCTAATTGAAGTTGTTCGTATGGGTTCATGAAACTACCCCTCACCTAAAACCATTCCGGTCTGAGAACTGCCGCAAACAAGTAGGCTATCAAGCCGACTCCCATAAGGCCCACAATGATTTCAGCCATCGTTCAGATCCTTTCGGATGCCTTAACATATGCTGCGCACACGCAGAAGAAAAAGAGCAAACCAGCAATGTAAGCCAGATCTATTATCATATCGCTTCCTCCTCTAAGATGGCATCTGCTCGCTGGAGGGAAAAAGTGAACGTGCTCCCCTCGCCTTCGGTGCTCTCCACGTTTACGGTTCCTCCGTGGGCAATCACTATCTCCTGCACTATGGAAAGGCCCAACCCCACACCGGAATCTTCGTGTTGGCCGGGTACGCGGAAAAATTGTTCCAATATCTTCTGAAGATATTGAGGAGGAATCCCTCTTCCTGTGTCGGAGACCGAGAAAATTACTTCATCACCAGTTGCTTGGGCCCCAATGGTGACCCGGCCGCCTGGAAAGGTGTACTTCAATGCATTGGAGAGCAAGTTGGCGAAAACCTGTCCTATGAGCAGCCGATCGGCCGATACGGCGGGAAGGTCTTCCGGCAAATTCACCTCAAGGGCGATGCCTCTATCCTGAGCAGCTCTGCGGAACTGTTCAACGGCCTCGAACACCAACTGGTGAGACGACATCACCTGACGATCTATTCTTGCCTTTCCTGATTCGATACGGCTTATGTCGAGCAATTGCTCCAAGATGGAATACAGCCTATCGCCCTCTTCTTTTGCAGCCATTGCCAGTTCCGCCTGTTTCTCAGATAGAGTCCCCACTTTCTCCTCGAGCAGGAGATGCAGTGCCATTCGGACAGAAGTGAGAGGCGTCCGGAGCTGATGAGCCACAGTCGATATGACCCCTTTCTTCAGCTCATTTTGAACTCGTTCCTGGGTAGCGTCCGAAAGAATTATGATGACGCCGGTTGGTTGTCTGTCTTCTGCGTCCAATATAGGTACCGCTCTGGGGCGGAAGTAGCGCTCCTCACCTTTTATGAATCGCTGAATAAGAGATTTACCGTTTACAGGCTCAGCTACTCTGCCGGTTCGAACGGCTTCGTTAAACAGATCAATGATCCGCTGAAAAGGTGAGTCCGATATATTTTCCCCTGGACGGAGGCCGAACGCCTCCAATGCTGCGGAGCTGGCGACCTCTATGCTCCCGGAAATGTCCACTGTGGCAATCGCGTCCGGGAGAAACTTGAAAGCTTGTTCTGTGGACCTCTGAACCCGAAGGAATTTCGCCCGGTCTGTTCGTCGAAATTCCCTGAGGCTTGCAGCCATTGCATTAAATGCTTCCGAAAGCGTTCCGATCTCGTCTCTGGAATTCGTTTGCACAACCAGATCCAGATTACCGGCTTCTATGTCTCTGGCAGACGCTATCAGCCTGTCAAAAGGCCGAAGAATCCATTTGCGCGTGAAAAACATGAAGCCTATGGCAACCACCGCACCGATTATCAGCAGCATAATCATCTGTTCCCTAGCACGCGCCGCAGTTTGCCTCGCTTGGTCATTGGCATCGCTCATGTTCTTTTGATTCATCTGCAATATTTCGTCGGCAGTGCCCTTGATCTCTTGAAACAACGGCAAAAGTTGAACGAAATAGGTCTGGCGCCGCATTTCACGTGACACAGACGGATCTTTGGCAGCTTCAAGAGCGATCTTGTACTGCCCGAAAAGATTTTGAAGATGGGTCGCCTTGTCTCCCTCTCCCGGCAGGGTTATATTGTGAAGTTCTATTTCCAGGGCCTTGTCGAAGATCGTCTCGTTATTCTTGATCAGATCGGAGCCCTCTTGCTCATATCCGAGCAACGTAAACAGTATTCCGCTGTCAATGCGCTCCAGAGCTTCTTTCATTTCCTGACAGGCTATGACGCTGCGATAGTTTTCTCGCAGAATCACGTCTATGGAGCCTCCCAGTTCCGCGATCAGGTTCACACCTTGGAATCCGAGGACCATTATGATTGCGAGCAATCCCCCGAATCCCAGAGAAAGTTTTTGTCTAATCCCGAGCATTTCTTCCCCTCGAAATCAAAGACCTCTTCTCGCGTTCACCGAGATCATTCATAACAGCTCCTGGCCAAATCGGCTTGCCTATCATATTATAGAAACTTGTCCAAAATGTTCCTTTGCGAGCATCTTCCCGTGTTGCGGATGCCAATGCGCTGTCCGGTTGTTTAACATTCTGATCACCACAACCCACCAACGAGAGAAGAGTCAAACTAATAGAGCAAATCGTAATTGACGAACGAAGCGTTGCTTGCTCCTATTTCGCGATATCTCATTCCCGCCTTAACTAATATTGAAATAGTGACAAATTTCATTTCGCCACTTGCCTCTGCCTTTCATAGAGCAAACATTGTGCCACATGTAGACCAGCAAAAATGGGCACAATTTCGAATGCATGCCCTTCGCCGAAATCTTTGACGTTTGCATTTTGCAAGGTGATATCCCGAGGTAGTCGTGCATTTTGCAAGCTAGAGGATGAACGGACTTAGTGAAGAACGAGGGCTAGTGTAGCGCGATTTTTAGATTCCGTACTGCTTCCTGCGTCGCCAAAGGGTGGCCTGATCAATCCCCAGCGTGTCTGCAGCCTCCTGTAGAGATCTGCTCCTGGCCATTACTCTCCGTATGTGTTCTTCTTCAACTTTTGCCAGTGTTACTGCTTCACCGATTCTCGGAATTGTTGTTACAGGTGTCGTTTTCCCCGGAATCTGCTCAAGGCCGATTTCGTCCGACTTACAAAGAATAGCAGCACGTTCAATCGCATTTCTCAGTTCCCGCACATTTCCGGGCCAGGAATATTGCTTCAGCGCTTTTAAAGCCTCTTCTGTGAATCCAACGAAGGCCCTATGGTATTTGCTGCTGAAAAAGGCGAGGATGCGTCGGGCAAGTGGAATTATGTCCTCAGGACGTTCTCGTAATGGGGGTATCTCTATTTGTATCACGTTCAGACGATAGAGAAGGTCCTCTCGAAACGATCCTTTCTCAACGGCCTGTTCCAAATCCGCATTAGTGGCGGAGATTATGCGAACATTTGCTTTTCGCAACTTATTGTCACCCATGCGTTCGTATTCCCGATCCTGGAGAAACCTCAGCAGCTTGGGCTGAACCGAAGAGGGGAGTTCGCTGATCTCATCCAGCAGCAGGGTTCCACCTTCGCATGCTGCGATGCGTCCGGGATTGTCGCGAATCGCGCCTGTGAACGCACCTTTCACATGACCGAATAGTTCGCTTTCCAAAAGCTCGGGAGATAAGGATGGACAAGAAACAATACCTATAGGTTTGGATGCCCTGCTGCTCCAGGAATGTATCTGTCGCGCCAGGACTGTTTTTCCTGTTCCACTTTCCCCGCGCAGTAGGACCGTGGCATCAGTGGAAGCTACCTCTCTGGCAAGATGTATAACCCCTTTCATCTCCATATTGGTGCTTGAAAACTCCGTCTCCGGCTCCAATCGACCGAGTTCTTCCTGCAAGTGGGCTACCCGTTGCTCAAGAGAACGAATCTCCGCGATCTTGTTTACGGCCATCCTCACCTGAGCAGGCGTAAACGGCTTGGGAATATAATCTGAGGCCCCGCGGCGCATGGCTTCCACCGCTGTCTCAATTGAAGAATAGGCTGTAATCACCACTATTTTCAGCCAAGGCGTTGATACCAACAATCTCGGGATCAAGTCCATGCCGTCAGCTGTGCCCAGTCTCAGGTCCACGAATGCCATATCAAAAGACGTTCGCGATGCTTCGGTTATCGCGTCCTGGAAATTGCTGACACCCACTGTCCGATGGCCGTCAGATTCCAAGCATAGGGAAAGAGTCCGGCGGATATTTGATTCGTCATCTACCAAAAGGATATTGAGCATCTGACCCTACCCCATTCTGCCACTGTAACTAGTCATATGAATATATTATAACCACCCAAAAATCGATCACATTGTCCACCCCACGTCGCGGATACGCTTTTGGGTATGTTCCCTTGCCGTGATGTCGTTGAATGTCCAATTTATGATTGAACGCTGCAACTTTTTCCGCGCACCACAGCCAATTAGGGAGTTCCAATGGCCATGACACTTCAACATTTTCACGAATTTTTTTCAAAAGGCCGACGAACGAAAGCGGCGACATTTCTCGCCGTAGTCTTGTTGTTCCTCATCTCCATTGCGCAGCTCTTGAGAGTCGTTCTTAACGTCAAAATAGTTGCGAATGGCGTTATGATCCCCGTATGGCCGAGTATTATTGCTTGCATTGTGGCAGCAATACTCGCGATCCTAGTATGGCGTGAAAGCAGGCGTTGTTGAGGAGATTCGGCAAATTTAGAGCCTTCCTTGCTTGAACGGTGTTAGCAATTGTGTGTAAACCAAAGAAGGTGTTTTCAATGGCATATCGTGAAATCTGGCATGAAATTATCATCAAAGCTTCCCCAGGCGAGCTTTACCAAGCGTTAACCGATGTGAAAAAGCTCGCGCATTGGTGGACCACCGAGGCGCGGGGGAATCTGCCGTCGGGAAGAAATTGGAATTCTGGTTTTATGGGAAATTTTTAAAGGAGATGGTTGTAACCACTCTGAAAGTTGATGAACTCGTGCGGTGGCGAGCAACTGAGCGGAGCGATCCTGATTGGGTCAACACCGAAATTGAATGGAAAATCTTCCGCGAAGGCGACAAAACGTTTCTTCACCTTCGCCACTCAAAATGGCGCGAGGATGCCAAAGTGTTCCCTCAGTCCTCGATGCACTGGGTGCTTTTCCTGCTTAGCCTCAAGGAATTTGTCGAGACCGGCAAAGGCCGTCCGCATCCTTACGACATGCCGGTGGGCCTATAAATTCCTTCTAGATAGAAACGACTTATACGGGCCTAATCGTCTTCGTCATTACGTTCCACTCGGGGAGTACCCTCGGTGATCTAGCCGCGACCTCCAGAAATTGGGGATCCGTTTGCGGGTCATGTCATTCCACAATCTTGGCGATAAGCGGAGTGATAACGAAATCCGGATTGTATGTTCAGAGGACGTTATCTTGTCGACGCCAATAACAGAATCAGACCTCCGAGCACAATCCAGAAAATATATCCGGAGAGGGCCGGTATAATAATTATAAGTGAACTTAGTATTCCCAGAGCCGCGCAAACAAACGCTATCCACCACATCGTCCTGTGCGGCAATAATCGCAGCTTCATTCGAGACGAGAAAAATGACACGTGTGCACCCCATTGACCTTCGAACTTTACTTTAGTCATGGAATGACCATTTTGGCAACGATCAGTGCGGCACCCTATTTATTTTTCTCTTTTTTGATCCGAATGAAGATCTTGGCGCAATTTGGCTCAGATTTCCTCCAGCAACAATAATGCCTTGGAAACCCGCGCATTCTCCTTTATTGAAATGCCCTCAGGTCCAATGAGAACGTTAACACACAAGTTTTCGTCAATCTTCTCAACAATAATAGTGGGGTGAAATATTCCCGCAGTCACTATTCTCTCATGAGGAAAAACCATAATGAGGCCGCCTTGCGGAGGCTTCAGAATTTCGTTAAATCGGATCAGGTAATTGCCTTGACCCAAATTCCACCAGTCATATGTTTCCTCAGGAGTCCTTTTCTCAGGAATCACAGGGGACGCTGACGCTTCTTTGTATTCGCTGCCGCCGAAATCCAGGTGACCGCCCAAGTTGATCTGGCTAATGCTCCGCACAGTAAGGTCAATTGAACATGGACTCATTTGTTTCTTTGCTGAAATAAGCCCCTTTGTCAAAGACGCAATTTTTTCGCCACTCAGAATCAATGTCATAATGTGCCCTCTGCGTATACAAATTCAACTTTAAGTCTGCATGGTTAGGGAAACTTTCTTCCCGTGAGAAAGGTGTCTTCAAGGCCTCTCCCAGAAAAATCTAGCACTGCCTGGAATCGTCATTTCTCGCTGAGAAATGATAATTCGGAAAATACCTGTGTTTTTCAGAGGGGTTCGGGGAATCCCGCGGAGGCGGGGTTGCAAGGCGTTCCCTCCCCATTTTCTTTTAGCCGATCACCCTATCGCGGATTTCAACAATTTCTTTTGCCGCGGCCGCCCTGTCTTTGGCCCCGAAAATTGCCGAACCGACGATGGCAGCGGACGATGGGCCTACAATTTCCCCCCACTGTTTGAATTGCTCTTCCAGATTTCTGCCCTGCCGATCCTGACGCCCGAATCCCGGACACCATATGGGTTTCTGTGTAATTGCGCGATATCTCTGCAGATCGAGAGGTCGAGTAGCTGGGCCGATGTATCCTTCAACGTCCAATGCTTCTCCCAGCATAAGTATCCCTTCCGTCACGTCTGAGCACATCAGTTCCGGAGGGAAATGAACATCCATACCTGCCTTGATCGTGGAATAAACCACTTCTGACCGTTCTACCGGCCTAGAGAAAAATAACGCTGCGCCCGCATGGCTCATGAGCGGGAGGAGAAGCACTCCGATGCCTAATTCTCGGGCCCTTTGCGCAGCTTCACCCACAGAGGTGGGACCCGGAAATCCGTGCACAGTCACGTGAGTGGCTCCCGTATCTCTGATGCTCTCGATTATCTTTGCGTTAGTTCCTTGCCAGGAGCCATCACCTTTGAATCCTATGTCTGCTATCTTGAGGTCCACAAGAAGTGGGCGATCTTCTATCATGTCTCGGATTCTTTTGAGAATATCGACCCCGGCTTGCAGAAGTGTGGCCTCACCGATTTTTATGCCGTCGACGATTGTACCCACTTCTTTGATCGCAGTGAGTGTCTCAGCAGGTGTAGGCAAATCTGCAGCCAAGACTATTGCGTGTTTCCTCATACATCTTTCCTCAAAACCATATGATTAATACAGAGTGATTTGAGGCATTACTGGACGATGTCATCGCTCTCCATGCCCAACTTCACCAATCTATACCGCAGAGATCGAAAAGATATTCCCAGCAATCGCGCAGCCCTTGAACGATTGCCGCCCGTAATTTCCATAGCCCTTGTTATGAGTTTTCGTTCCATGTTGTCCAAAGCGCGATCCAGGTCTATTCCGTCCGGCGGTATTTCAAAATCGCCTGATGGCCGGGAGACCTCCGACGATTCGGACAACTTGGTTGGCAGATGTTCAGCCGTCAATTGATCAGAGAGCTCAAGAGTGACACAACGTTCTATGAGGTTTTCCAATTCCCTTACGTTACCAGGAAAGCCGTAATTGGATAAGACACGCATTACCAGGGAGGAGACCTTCTGGATGTTCTTGCCCTGCTGTGCGGCGAACTTTTTCACGAAATGATTTATCAGTAATGGAATATCTTCTTCTCTTTCCCGTAAAGGCGGGACATGTATTCGGATTACATTAAGGCGATAATAGAGATCTTCTCGAAAATTTCCTTTTTCCAACTCCTTTTCGAGTTTTTTGTTTGTGGCCGCTATTATTCGCACGTCAATTTTCTTATCGTCCGTCGAGCCGACACGTCGGAATTCGTGCTCCTGGAGAAAACGTAGTAGCTTCGCTTGAATCGAAAGAGGAATCTCTCCGACTTCATCCAGGAAAAGTGTCCCTGTGTGAGCCATTTCAACGAGCCCAGGCTTGTTCGAAATTGCTCCCGTGAATGATCCCTTTTGATGGCCGAACATTTCCGATTCCAGGAGATTCTCCGGAATGGCCGTGCAATTGATCGTAATAAAAGGTTTATCTCGTCTAGGAGAGTAATAATGTATTGCTTTGGCGATCAGTTCTTTCCCGGTGCCGGACTCGCCTATGATCAGCACACCGGCCTTGGACGGGGCAACTTTTTCGATAAAACCGAAGATCTCCTCCATTTGTGGGGATTTTCCCACAATATTGACAAAATAACCTCGATCCTGAAACGATTTTTTGAGCTCTAGGTTTTCTTTCCTCAGTCGACGCGTCTCCAGAGCGTTCCTAATTATTATCCGAAGATCTTCGACCTGAAAAGGTTTGGAAAGATAGTCGTAGGCTCCTTCGCGGACAGCACGTATAGCGTCGTCCGCACTTGCATAGGCAGTTACGGCTATGATGGGAATCGATGGATCCACAGAATGGATTTCCCTGATCAGGTCCAGTCCGCTCATCCCCGGCATTTTTACGTCGGTGAGAATCAGGTCAAACTCTTGGGTGCGGTAGATCTTGAATCCCTCTTCTCCCGTAGCTGCGGTACTGACCTGATAGCCCTCCTGTGAGAGCATTATCTCCAGAAACTCCCTCATACTTGGTTCATCATCGACCACGAGAAGGCGGTCAGCCATTCTCTTCTTCTCCTTCATCGCCTGTCATGGCTGCCGCGAGCGGTAGTCTGACTGTAAAAATGGCACCTGCTCCCGGCATACTGTCACATTCGACAGTGCCTCTGTGCGATTCTACCACGCTCAGAACCAGAGATAATCCCAGACCGGAGCCTCTCTCTTTAGTCGTGGTAAACGGCTCGAATATGCGATCCCTCATCTCCGGAGGTATTCCAGCTCCTGAATCCTGAACCTTCAGCGTGGCGTAACCGGAATCAGGAAGAGACTCTAGAAAGACTCTTATTGCACCTTCTTCCGGGCTCGCTTCGACAGCATTGGACAGCAAATTCCAGACCACCTGCTTAAGTTTCACTGGATCCCCTTCTACTTCCACTCCTTTATTAATTAGTGTCTCCAGAGAAACGCCGTTCTTGATTCTATTCTCGCGGGAGAAAAGGTCTATGACTTCTTCTATGAGCTTGGAAAACATCACGCGTGTCTTTCCTGATCTCTGGGCGCTCACGGTCAACATAAAATCTCCGAGCAGTTTGTTGAGGCGGTCGGATTCTCTTATAACAATTTCCAGCAATCTCTTGTCGCTATCCAGAGCAGATGGATTGCGAGACAGCAACTCGCTCGCTCCTCTGATCGCAGCCAACGGATTTCTTATCTCGTGCGCCATGCGGGCCGCGATCCGCACGAATGCCGCCAGTCTTTCACTGGCTTTAGCAGCGTTCTTCCATTTTTCTCAAATGGGTCACGTCCTGAAAGACCACTAGCCGTCCCGTTGGAACAAAATCCCTACCTTTAAGATCGGAAACCATAACCTCAAGATGTTTCTTATCGCCCTTGAGATCCTTCACGATAAAGAAACTCTCTTTGCGAACGGAACTGATTGGTATGCCGGCGTGTATAGCTGGAAAGATGGATCCCAGAGGCATGTAGACGAGTTCTGATGCGCTCGTGCCCAGCAAAGTTGCTCCCGACTGGTTCACAAAAGTAATTTTATCGGTCTCGTCGGTGGTTATTATTCCGCTGGGGATCGACCGCACGATATTTGTATGCAGTTCGGAAAGCTTTTCGTAATCAATTTCCTTGAGGTTCAGTGAGGTCTTGGTCCGCTGGAGCTGCTCGGCCAAGGTGCTGGAGAGAAAAGCCACCAGGTAGAAGAAAGTGAAATGAACAATCAAGACCCACAACAGGTAATACGAGGTATCTTTGCTCCATGGGCTGATCCACGGCCAATTGCTCGGTGGAATCACTCCATAGAACTGCAGATTTATGAGCAACCCGAAAAGCAAGCTCGAGGCCGATGCTGTCACAAGGGCGCCCGCTCGTAAATGAAGTATCCCTGACGTGATGATTGGGAAAATATAAAGCAGCGTGAATACACTGGACGCGCCTCCCGTGAAATGAATCAGTACGGTCGCGTCACAGCACGTCTACCATCACTTGAAAAAATGAAAACGCCCACAGATCGGGTATTAATGAGAGAGAAAAAGTGTAAATCAGGCTGAGAAGAAAAGTGGTGCCGATCAGTATGTAAAGGGGAATTGCGGCTTCAACGAAAAGATCCCCTGTTCCGCGAAGTTGGAAAAAGATGGTGGACGCCAGCAGAAGCGTGGTCACCATAAGCCTGAGCAGCATCAGCCACTCGACCCGTTTTCTGAATTCAGGTCCGTTAATCTGTTCCTTCGGCCGGATCAGTGTGACCAAGCTTCTGAGCGGAAACACCTCGGGGCCCTCCTTTTGGAAGGTGTCGGTTTAAATTTTCCTTGAATCTTACGCTAACCGGATAAAGTGTTTCGCTCCGTCCGATGACAATCATGGCGCAATCTTAACTCCACCCTGCAGGCTTACCGTGTACGTTTCGCCTGATTTCCTTCACAATTGTGACCTTGCGAGGGCATTTGTACCTGGACAGGTATTCCCTGCAGAAACGAATTATGTCGCGTTCGTCCGGTTTAATACCAGGTTCGGGTACAATCAGGGCTTCGATCACCTGGCCTCGCATCAGGTCATCTACTCCCATCAAGGCCACGTCTGCCACGTGGGCATGGCGGATCAGTATTTCTTCTACTTCCTGACAGTAAACATTAAAGCCAGACGTTATGATCAGATCCTTCTTCAATCCTGTAAGCGTAAGATAGCCGTCTTCGTCCAGAAAACCTATATCGCCAGTGTACAGCCAACCATCCCGAATCACTGTTTCAGTTTCCTTAGGTTTGCTGAGGTATCCGAGCATGACATTGGGGCCTTTAACCACTACCTCGCCTTGCATGCCCACCGGCATAGGTTTTCCGTCATCGTCATGAATCGCCACCACGACATCAGGTATAGGCTTTCCTACAGTCGGGGGTTTATTAGCTATATTTACATTATTCCATGAAACCACAGGGGAAGCCTCAGTCAGACCGTACCCCTGGTAAATATCTATTTTGTAACGCTCGCAAAATTTTTCATAAATTTCCATCGAAAGTGGGGCGCCGCCGCTTATCCCGATTTTTAGGCTCGTTAGGTCGAGATCTTTGCACGATGGGTGGTACAGCAAACCATAGAAAACCATGGGAACCATGCCGGAATAGGTTATCTGAGCCTTTTTCAGCCACGGAACGAGCTTGGGAAAATCCACCCGCTCCACTAAATAGACTGTTCCACCAACTTTCATAGTACCAAGCAGATTCACATCCGCCCCAAACGCATGGAACAATGGAATCAGGGCGAGACCATGATGCTCCGGACCTCCACCGCAATCGTCTCGAAGCATGTTCGCATTGGTATCCAAATTGTTGTGGCTAAGAGTAGCCCCCAAGGCTCTTCCTAAAAGACCTGCTGTGAATATCACCACCGCAGGATGATTCGGATCTAACTCCAAAGCCGTGAACTTGTCAGAAAAGTCCCGCTGAATCTCCTCGTAGGATATGGCCCCTTCGGACGGATCGGTCGTTATGATGAACTTGAGGTATTCTGACCTGTCCCTAATGCTCTCAAGTTTCTCAACTTGATCACTCTTGCAGATAACTCCTACGGGCTTGCAATCTGCGAAGTAATGACTGAGCTCGTAAGCAGTGGACACGGGATTCAAGGTGACCGCAATGGCGCCCATGCGCAAACATGCAAAGTATCCGACCACGAACTCCGGCCTGTTGCCTAAGAGAATGACTATTCTGTCACTTTGCTTAACTCCGGCTTTAGTCAGAGCGTTCGCAAGCCTGTTGATCGAACGGAGAAGATCCCCATAAGATACTGTAAGGTCCTCAAACACCAGTGCCGGATGGTCCGGCATGTCCTGAGCAAAGCGATCCACCATCTCGCTGAGATTCATACACGTCTCCAAGCGTCAATACATTTTAACCGAGTTACATTACCACTCATGCCGCTGAAATTCAAACGATTTCTGAAGAGATTCGCCGGGCAAGCGCCTTTTCAAAATTCACTATACTGAAAAGATTTGCGTAAAATTAGATGAGGGAATAGGTCGGGTTGGCGATCTACGCTCCTTAAAGGAAGAGCAAGAACAATGAGCTCAATTGGACTCACTCAACATTTAACAATGGATGCTGCATGCGGAGCGACAGAAGCCAAACCCGATTAAACACGGAAGCTGAAGCAAACACTCACACTCAGTTCACCTCACCTTGCGCACCTGCTTAGGCGGCAGGACCTCTTCAGTTACAGCGAACCACTGCGGAAGCATTACTCTGCGAGTCACTTCCCGCGGAACAAATTCTACTCCCGGAACGCGGACCGGGACCATTCTGGGGAGTATCATTTCTTTCGAAGCATTTTTCACCGAAGGCTTGGGAAAACAGTCTATGCAAGGCCCCGCACCGCACGCAGCACCTACCGGGGTCTCGTGTATCACAGTCGGCACATTGCGTATTGAAGGCAGAGGCACCGGATACGTTTGGGATACCCTCTTTGGCACTGGTACAATGTCTTTCGCCACGCAAGGCACCATTTTTTGATAATAGGTGGTGTGGCTGCCGGGCTCAGGTTTGATAAAAAACGTATATTGCCCTGTTGCGGCCAGAATGTTTTCGCCGAACGAGAATACCGGGCCAGCAACGGCCGTAGAAAAGACAAGCGTCGAGATGACAACCGCAAAAGCTTTGAGCATGATAAACCTCCAATAAGCTATTTTATTATAGCAAGTTATTATACTATAATCAAGTAATTTAGAGTTAAGGGTTAGGCGCAGCAAAAGTGAAGGCTCCAACCGGCTGAAAGGCGGTGGCTTCTGCGGCTCTTCCTCTCAGCCGGATTAATCCAGCTTTCGCAGCCGCTAGGACAATCCCTTGTCCCAGAGTGTTAGAAGCCACTATGCCGGGCGCCTTCGGAAAAGATCTAAACAATCACGCTTCCGGCCCTTCGGGCCCACTGAAGTCTTCGCCTAAAGGCGAGGGATTTTGTCCAATTCCCCGAATGGGGACATTAAGGCTGATTCCCTCGGTCACGCCGCAGGCGTGATCGTCACCCCGGCGAAGGCCGGGATCCAGTCCGGAGTTTCGCTGAAAGCGAAAGACCGGGATTCCGTCTTTCGACGGAATGACGACAAGAGGTTGCGAATCTTGGGGTGACGGCTTAGGCCAACAGCATTGGGATCTGATCCGGGGTCCAGTTCAGGGTTCCTGCCCTCTCGAGATGTCTAAACCACAGCAGTAATTCGCCAAACTTGAGATGGATGAGGTCAAATATAGCCACATCTCGGGTGCTATTCGCACACACGAGAGACTCTCGGAGGTCTCGCTACCTTGCAGCGCGACATAAACACGTCGAGTCTCTAGTGTGCAAATTTTACGCACGGCTGAACTAGATAAAAATCCAGAAAATGATAGGCTTACACCGAGGTAATTAAGGAGATTGTCAATTCCGGTTTTTGAATGATCCATCAGAAGAATGTAGCAGCTCCTTGGCAGCAAGGAGAATGCCTCCTCCTGCAAGCAATCCGTGCTCATTGGGTTCAGCCATTCGCTTGAAATTTTCCGTATAATAATGGCCTGACCCCAAATGTGCCCGAAGCGCCCTGAAGGACGTCTGTTTCCAGCTCAAGAAGGCCTGTAAATCGAAGCCGTTGTCCAAAATGACTGATGCCACAGAGATCAACTCATTTATCGATTGCATATCTTTGCCTCCTCTGTTGCAGAAAAGACATCCAAGATGAGGCGAAGTTCCCAACAATTATCTCCTGACTGTGAAGTGATTTGTTTAACCGAGAACAAATTCTAATATTTTAGAGTTGTTAGACTGCATGCAAAAAAGTTGAAGAACTGCTATCTTCTTTTGTTATGAAGGCTCGTATAAGTGCTTTCAGACAAGTAAGGTTCGCGTTCGGGCGCGTGCCTAATGATAACCGAGGCCACAAAACGGCGTATCCTTAAATTCGGGCGTAGCGCATATCACAGGCCTTTCTTGGGGCGAATGGTAGGCCATCCATTTGGCGAAATCATCTTCGCCCGGCCAAACCTCTACGGTCGGCCTTTTTTCTTCTTCCTCACATCGGAAATCAAGGTGTTCTTTCGTTGCACGTACACAGTCCTTCTTTTTGGTCCATAATATTTACTCCGGGTTGGTCCAGGGGTTTGCGAATCATCTACAGTACCATCTATAATAAGATGCCCTGCAGCTGAAAAGGATTCAGTGAATCCTTTTGCGATCTCATGTGTCAAGAAGACTTAAGGATTGGCTTGCCCATCAGAAATTCCATTTCCGACATCCCATTTTCTGGTTTTGGATAAGATTCAGGAAAGAGAGGAGTCTTTGAAATGTGCGAGAACTATTTATAGGAAGAGGTGAATCATGATAATGATCGAAGCGAATGACGGGGAGCGATTGATCAGACGGCCGCTCAAAGATGTTCATGCCGACCTCATGACTGCGCTGACGGGCTTCGGTCTAAATGACAGCCTCGATTATTTCGAAATCGCGATCGGAAAGAAGAAGACGGAAAACGTGCCATTTCCCGATTTTGAGTGGCTTTCATGCTCTCCTGTCACTGGCAAGGCCGGAGGCCACTACATTTACATCGGGACAGTCTCCAAGAACAGGCATAATTTGGTTTTTGTGGGCAAGACTTCCAGAGGATTTCAGGTCGCATGCGAAATCGCTAACATGTGCGCTAGACAACTGAGCGCCTAATGAATGTTCAGTTTTCATGGAATGCGGACTATGATGCTCTAGAGTGATTCGCCAACCTTTTGGCTGAACCTGTTGCCTTTATGCGATTACCGGCGCTATGCGCGTCCCCTTATGAACGGGAAACACATCTCACAAATTGCGTCATAACGTTTATGTTGCGACCAACCCGACACATTGGACCCTGGCAACGCTAATCATTAAGACCGAACGCAGAAGCCAGGTCAACGGCATCCAAGAATTCGCGAAGTTCAGTATCCGATATTTTCAGGAGTGGCTTGTGCGCGGTAGCGTCGGCAAATCTCCCCCTGAAGGGTCTTGGAGAAATCGGAGATAAAGACAGTCGTTTTTGGTGGTATGATTCGTTTCATATCAATTCCTCATCAATGATTAGAGTGAGCCGCCAATTGACCACGGCTCGGCTTCGGCTGAATCGCCGGTCAATAAGGTTTCAACTCAAGCTCGGCACGTATCGCACATTGGTTTCACATTTGCAACAGTTCAAACAGTAGCGAGCAGTTTCACATTTACTGCACAGGCTAGGCCTCTGTGTATATGTCCAGGGGTGTTGCTCGTGTCCGTCAGGTCCCGATACAAAGGAAATGCTTTACTAACTGGAAAAGATACACATTTGATATAATGTAGCAATTTCAGTTTAAAGATAGAATCGCTTGACAAACGTAGTTCCATGGCATAATTTAACAAATGAACCTTAACTTGTGTTTCTCCAGTCGACCTCTCGTCAAGGACCACGGGCGTCATGCAAGGATTAAGATCCTGGGACATAGGCACCCGTGTCGAGGACCTCACGCCGTAATTCTCTCCGGTTTATCCCCGTTCACAAAGAGCCCTTGTTCGTATCTGTAAACGCACGCTCGCAAAACGTGTGGTGTGCTTTTTCTAAAGGAGCTAGAGAATGAGTATCAAAATCTATGTCGGAAACCTGTCCTTCGATTCCAACGAGGCAGATCTCAAGGGCCTGTTCGCCACCTATGGGGAAGTTGAAACCGCTAAGATAGTCGTAGACCAATTTACAACCCGGTCACGTGGATTCGGATTCATCGAAATGTCAAGCCGCGAGGAAGGTCTCAAGGCGATCCAGGGTTTGGATTCCAAGGATCTCGACGGCCGAACCCTGAAAGTGAACGAGGCTAAACCCAAGACCGACTCTCGAGGAGGCGCCGGCGGAGCAAGATCCCGCTGGTAATTAATTTTTTGTAAATTAGCATGAGGCTTAGGCAAGAGTCGGCATGCGCTACTCTTGCTTAACCTTTTGCTCTTGTGTTATTTGGAGGAGGAACCCGCCCTTGTTTCATTGGCAGCGGTTCTCGTTCGTGAAGACACCTGAAAGCAGGCGTTCAGATACGAAGGATGAGGACCGAAGCGGCAAGGCTCTAGGTTCAGTTGGAAGCGAACATAGAGAATGAAAATAGCTTTAGTGATTCCAAGGAACAGCTCTGATTCTCAAAGGAGTTTCTACGATTACAAGTTTGGCATGTCATTTCTCCTTTCCAAGAAATTTATTTCATATCTCCTGGCCATTCCTACACTGACATCCCTAACCCCTCCACAACATGAGATCAGAGTCTTCGACGAAAATATCGAAGACATTGACTATACATGGAAGGCAGACCTTGCTGGAATAACTGTGAGGACGATGTTTGCCAAAAGAGCCTATGAGATATCCGAAACCTACCGGACGAAAGGAACCAAAACGGTCTTAGGCGGAATACATCCTTCAATGTGTCCCGAAGATGCCCTCCCACACTGTGATAGCGTTGTAATCGGTGAAGCTGAACAGAGCTGGCACAGGGTCCTGGAAGACGCCGAAAACAGCCAGTTGAAGAGGATTTACAAAACCGACAAGTTTGCCGATCTAGAGGCTTCTCCCATCCCGGATAGGTCATCACTTTCGAGAGATCGGTACCTCTTGGATATTGTTCAGACTACAAAAGGCTGCCCATTCCATTGCGAATTCTGCGCTGTGCACGCCTTCGACGGACAGACGATTAGAAGCAAAACCGTAGATCAGGTCATCCAGGAGATTCATGATATCAATAGCTCTCTAGACACATATAAGAAGAAAAGGGCGATATTTTTTGCCGACGATAACATTATCGCCAACAAGGGGTTCGCCAAAAAGCTTTTTTTGGCTCTCCAGCCACTAAACATCAACTGGATGTGCCAGGCGTCTATCAACATTTCGGAGCAGACTGAGCTACTCGAACTAATGAGGGCGAGCGGGTGCGGAGCGATCTTTATCGGCTTTGAATCGATATCCGACGACAACCTTGCCATGATGCACAAGGGGATTAATAGACGACACAACTTCTTTGAAGCAATTAGAAAAATTCAAGCGCATGGGATATTAGTTCACAGTTCATTCATCGTGGGTTACGATTTTGACTCCGAAGCGACATTTGATGAACTTATAAGTTTTATTCGAGAATCAAACCTGTTAATGCCGTTGATCAATATTCTCACTCCCTTTCCGGGAACCAAGCTGTTCAAACGTCTTGAAGAAGAGGGGAGAATTCTGCACAGAGACTGGAGCAAATATGACACGCAACATGTTGTCTTTTCGCCTGCCAGCATGTCTCCAGAGGATCTGCTTCAGGGATACAGGAGGGTCATGAGATCAGTCTATTCTTTTGACTCGATATTGAAGAAGCTTACGCACTACTGGGCGGGGGACTTCTGGAAAAGTTCTAATGAATTCGATCCGGTGAAATTGGGGTATCGCATTCTTTTTGCCCTTCGACTCGCGACATTACTGATTTCCGGTAACGTGGAGCGCTCCAGGTTTATCATAAGAATACTGCCGCATGTGTTTGACAAGAAGGTCAGAATATCTACCATCCTTGCCTTGATGAACTACAATGATTTCGCTCACACCCTATAAGCCTAGTTGCTCCTCCTCATAGCCCTATTGCCCGCCTAGTCCGTGCCATGTCGCTCTTCCTGGATCAAGCTACGTAGAGCGCCCCAACCCTCGGCTCAATGGCTCTTCTGAGCGAAAATCTTCCCCCGCAAGAGAACGGCTGACCTTCGGAATGCGCTATTTTTCAACATATTTGTCCTGTCTGATCCAATCCGTGACCGGCTCGTAGATCTTCTTTTCTACATTTGCTTTCCAGACTCGGCCAACAGGGAACCTGTTACTCTTTATGGAAGTTGGACCAGACAATCCACCACTGTCGAAATCTTCCAGTGACTGAAGTGCCTTGACCAAACCCGGTCCGTTGAGCTCACCGGCTTTATCCGCTCTCTTTAGGCATTCGATTGCAATAAGTGCATTCATCACGCCTTGCATATAGAAATTGTCTCTGTATTGGACGTCTGGATACTTTTTTTCTGTATACGCCCTGATCTTGCTTATCATGGGCACTTCCTGGTTCCAATAATACATGTAAGGGTTCACTACTGTGTAGCCTTCTGCCAATGGACCCAGCTTGTCCAGAATTAACTTTGTAGCTCCCCAGAATGTACCCATGAATGTTCACTTCATGCCGCGTTCTCGGCATTTCTGAATTACCGTGGCACTGGATCGAACAGGAACCCCTGGAAAATAACAAAATCAGGCTTCTTGCTTTCCAGATCGTCGATCTGTGCGGTCACATCTTTGGCCCCCAACGGCACGACCTCTTCTGCTACCAATTTAAGCCTCAGTTTTTCGGCCATAATAGAGCCATATTTTATGGGGTCTCTTCCGAATTCTGAATCACTGTAAAAGAAAGCTATTTTCGAACCGGGGTGCTCTTTAGCAATGTATTTCAGCAATATCGCGAACATGTCCCCATACGTCGGACCGGCCACAAACGTGTAGGGATTGAAGCCGGACTGGGCAAGCTCACCTGAAAACGATGTGGAACCGTACAGGACTTTATACTTTTGATTAATGTCCTGGGCCATGGCCTTGCTCAACGCAGTGCTTTCTCCGAACATGACAAGCGGATTCTCCAGATCCATGACCCTTTTGAACGCCGCGGTAGCGACGTCCAGTTTATACTGGCCGTCTTCCACAAGCCATTTGATTTTTTTCCGTTGATTCCACCTTCTTCATTCGCGATTGTGAAGGCGTCTTCCATGGCAAGAGCTCCAACAGGGCCGGCGAAGCCAAATACTCCCGTGAGAGGCATCACCGCGCCGATTTTAATGACCTCTCAGACCAAGCTTGGCCCACCAAGAAGCAGCTCACTAAAGTCAGTGCCAGAGCGATTGAACGGTTGACTATTTTCACAATCTTCTTCCTCTGCGAAATTTATGAATGTATTCAGCGACGCCTTAAGTCTCTTGCGGCGGCGTAATATTCTGAGGGTTTACCGACGCTGGAATAGATTCCGACGAGGGGTCTTCGACACTACCCAACCTATGGAATTTTATGCAAAATGAGAAATGGGTCCGCTTGTCCAACAAATGGTGAGATTACTTTACTAAGATTATCCGAGTCAACAATCATTTTCTTTGGGACTTCCATTCAGTCACCTTAGGAAACCGCCTCATTATCACATGCCGTCATTGCGAAGAAAGAAGGTCGAAGAAATCCTCGCTGTTAAGAGGTGAGATTGCTTCGCTTGGCTGGAAATCAGAGCCTATGTCTTTTTGGTCGGCTCCTCAGGAGTTCCCGTAAAAAACCCAACGTTCTCCGAATCGGATGGAGTTATTCCTTCTCTAAGAACCACTTTCAGAAGGGTGATCATCAGAATCTTTAGATCGAGAAATAGAGATCGGTTGTCAACATACCATACGTCATAACTTAGCTTTTCTTCCCAGCTTATTGCGTTTCGACCATTTATTTGAGCCCAGCCGGTTATTCCGGGTTTTACCTCGTGTCGTCGCATCTGTACCCGCGAATAGAGCGGGAGATATTGCATGAGAAGGGGTCGCGGTCCGACAAGGCTGAGGTCACCCTTTATCACATTCCACAATTGCGGCAGTTCGTCGAGGCTTGCTTTTCTCAAGAATCGGCCTAATCGGGTAAGCCTCTCAGAATCAGGCAGAGTTTCTCCGTACTCGACGGCTTGCCTCATGGTCCTGAATTTGATCAGCGTGAACGGAGCCCCTTTCAGACCGGGTCGCACCTGGCGAAAAAAAACCGGGCGTCCATCAACCAGCAAAATTGTCAGACTGATGAGGCAAAGCACGGGAGAAAACAAAACAAGCCCCAATGCGGAAGCTATCATGTCGATCAATCTTTTGAGTATGTTTTCCATCAAAATTGATTTGCCAAAGAGCGCCTGCAGCCGACCATGTCTACTTCTCTTACTTGTTCCCTGGGCTGGAATCAGGTTTGGCTGCGGGAGAAGTCGATTCTTTTCGGAATCGAACACGTAAAATTCCACATGGCAGGTCAATGTTTCCCCATAACCGTGGCAGTCTCAGCCATAAGTCCCATCAGTGGTCAGCAGAACATTACCGTGGCGCTATCTGCATTGCAGTTGAACATTCAGCCAATACATTGCCATACTTTCCAGCTTGTCAAGCTCACCGCGGGCTTGCTCGCTGAGCGGTTGGAGCCCCTTTATTCGCATCAAAGAGGTCCTGAGATCAGCCTGACCTGACTCCAGAGATCTCTTAATAGAGTTGCATTCGTACGTCTTGGGATTCGCTCCGCCACCAGGAAGACCACGATGCAAATCTGTGTCAGTAGACCTCTTTGTGGTGGGCGGTACACTGTCCGCAATTTGTTTACCCTTGGAATAATGTTCCTTCACTTCATCTATTTTTTTCCTGATTTCAAAGAGTATTGATCTTTCCTCTGAGGTCATTTCCTTGGCTATCGCGTTCAATGTAAAAAGGAGCAACAATAGCCAGCAGATTATGATACCGAATGCCAGTTTCCGTTTCATTAAAGTTTATCCTAGGGCGACGCAGAGCTCCTGAGTGTCGGTTCAGAACAGCTTGTTCCGCGAACGAACAGGCACGTCGCGTTGGTAAATTCGGGGAAAATCTTACCGTCATTCCAACGAAGGCCGAAATCCGGTCTTTCAATTTCTTGTGGATCCCGCTTTTCGCTGGGACGAGCTACGTGGACGGACAGGATTGTGCGCAGTCAACAATACTAGGGCCGAGGCAGCTCTTATTTTGCTTCGCCTCCCCGGCTGCTCTTTGCGTCTGTTTGGTACGCCCGACAGGATTCGAACCTGTGACCTACGGATTAGAAGTCCGTTGCTCTATCCAGCTGAGCTACGGGCGCACAAAGAACCACCCAAAATGTGTTGCGGTCAGCATCAGCATGTATTCATACACGTGGATAGCGGATCTGTCAACAGCCTAATAAAAGAATCCTCAGACTATAAGCAGCTTGTAGAATTTCCTGAGTCAACTATGAAACAGTCTTATGATTCATAGGCTACCCCGGGTATCAGCACTTGTAAACTTTCAGGAATCCTGGAATAATCTCTTTGAAAGAAGATGGCTACATTGATGAGTAAGGTCTGTCTGAGCGATTGAACAAGAAAAGGATTAGCACATGAGCCCGTCGGTTTTACTCGGGATCTCAGGAGGAATAGCAGCGTATAAGACTCCGCTCCTGGTGCGCTTGCTGGTTCAGTCTGGAATACAGACGCACGTGATAATGACCTCGGCCGCGATGAACTTCGTGACGTCCCTGACTCTGGCAACTCTCAGCGGTAATCCTGTTAACCATGACATGTGGGGTGAACGGGACCGGCCTTCGGTTGAGCACATTTCATTAGCGGATGCTGCGGATCTCGCGGTCATTGCGCCCGCCACAGCCAATGTAATTGGAAAGATCGCATGCGGGATCGCAGACGATATGCTCACCACTGTTTTTATGGCCTTGAGATGTCCTGTGCTTATCTGCCCGTCCATGAATGTCAACATGTTCCGCAATCCTATAGTTCAGGAAAACCTGAGAAAGCTCGCTGGCCTGGGTTACCATTTAATGGAACCGGAAAGCGGATATCTCGCATGCGGCTGGAATGCTGAAGGCCGGATGCCTGAACCTGAAAAAATAGCCGAGAGAATTCATTCGTTGTTGAGCATTGGGGATCTTGAGGGGGAACATATTCTGGTGACTGCAGGGCCCACTGAGGAACCTCTCGATCCGGTGCGCTTCATAACAAACCGGTCGTCGGGAAAAATGGGTGTGGCAATATGTGACAGAGCCGTTGCGCGAGGTGCGAAGGTCACCCTGATTGCAGGGCCGCTAAAGGTTCAGCCTGATTGTGGAGTACGGCACATCTCTGTACGCACAGCGCTAGAAATGAGAGACAAAGTCATAGAAGTTTTTCCGGAAGCCACCGTTGTCATAAAGGCCGCAGCGGTTGCCGATTTTCGCCCCACTTCAACTGAAACTGAGAAAATCAAAAAGGAAGAAATCACTCCAACTATTACCCTGACAAAGAATCCCGATATTCTTGCCGAACTAGGCCAGACCAAGCGAGAGGGTCAAATCATCGTCGGATTTGCAGCGGAAACCCGGAATGTGCTGGAGAACGGCAGAGCAAAGCTTCGCAAGAAGAATCTCGACATGCTCGTACTTAACGATGTGGCAAAGCCAGGTGCGGGCTTTGATTACGATACGAATATTGTTCGGTTCCTCCATAGGTCCGGTGTTGAAGAGCAGATGGACATTATGTCCAAGGAAAAGGTCGCGGATTTGATTCTGGATAGAGTGCGAACGATGCGGATGGCGATGAGATAGGCTCAAAATCATGACCGAACACAATGAAAACTGGAGACTTCTGATAAGAGACTACCTTCAGTATCAGGTGAATTTGGGGTTTCGACACGTGATGCTTCCGAAAACGAAGTCTGTTCCACTGGTATCGAAAAAGCCCGAATCCGGTTTTTATGCGCTGGAATCCATAAGGAAGGAACTTGGGGATTGCAAACGGTGTCCTTTGCATCAGGGAAGGCTGAACATAGTATTCGGCGAAGGAAATCCCGATGCAAACCTTATGTTCGTGGGCGAGGGTCCCGGCGCAGATGAGGACCGGCAGGGAAAGCCCTTCGTAGGAAGAGCGGGACAATTGCTCACAAAAATGATCCGTGCTATGGGGTTCGACAGGTCGGAGGTTTACATCGCTAACATAGTTAAATGTCGCCCTCCGGAAAACAGAGATCCGCTCGCACTGGAAATAAGCACCTGTCTGCCCTTTCTCAAATCACAGATTGCGGCGGTGAAACCGAAGGTGATGGTGGCCCTGGGAAGAATTGCGACCTCGTCACTTCTGAATACGAAGGAATCCTTGTCCTATCTTAGAGGTAAGTTTCATGATTTGGAGGGAATAGCAGTCATGCCGACATATCATCCCTCATTTCTCTTAAGGAAGGAACAGGACAGGAAATATAAGGCCGAAGCCTGGGAACACCTCCAAGAAGTCATGGCTTTCTTGAAATCGACAAATTCCTATTTGGAGCCAAAAGATGAATAAAGGCAGATCACATCTGTTCGCAATGTGGGTCGTATTGGGAGCAACTCTCTTGCTGAATGGACCTGCGAGTTTCTCGGTCGCAGACGACCAGAATGAAAGTAAACCATTAGTTGTTTTGCTTAATGTAGACGGCACTATAAATCCCGCGCTTTCAGATTATATTATCAAGGGCATAGAGAAAGCCGAACAGAACAAGGCCACCGCGGTAATTATCACTATGGATACTCCCGGTGGAGTCGTGACTACTACGAAAACCATCATAAAAGAAATGCTGAACGCAAAATTGCCCGTGGTGGTTTACGTGGCTCCAAGTGGGTCTTCTGCAACGTCGGCCGGAGCACTCATTACAATGGGGGCTGACATAGCTGCTATGGCACCGGGAACAAATATAGGTGCGGCCCATCCCGTGGGTGGCGGCGGTCAAAAGATCGACGAAACAATGTCTGACAAAATCCTCAACGACCTGACCGCCTATATGCGAGGAATAGTCACGAAAAAGGGCCGGAATGCTGAATGGGCAGAACGCGCGGTGAGAGAAAGTGTTTCAATCACCGCCAAAGAGGCTTTGGAGGCGAAGGTTATCGATGTTGTGGCCGATTCCGTGCCCGACCTGCTCAACAAGCTGGATGGACGTACCATTGACAAAGATGGTCGCTCGTATACCTTTCGTACGAAGGACGCCAAAATCGAAAAAATAGCCACTGGACTCCGCTTCAAGATACTGGATGTGATAGCTAATCCAAATGTCGCTTACATTCTGCTGATGATCGGCGGGCTCGGCATCATGATGGAACTCTACCATCCTGGCGTGATGTTTCCCGGGATAGTAGGCGGCATATCTCTGCTTTTGGCTTTCTTTGCTCTTCAGGTGCTCCCGGTGAACTATGTTGGCATAATGCTTATCATACTTGCAGTGATACTTTTTGTACTTGAGCTTAAGGTCACGTCGTTCGGATTGCTTTCAGTCGGCGGGATAATAAGTCTTACGTTAGGGTCGGTCATGCTTTTTGAGACCGAAGAAGCGGCCATGCGAGTATCATGGTCAGTAATTATCCCCACAGTTGCAATCGTGTCATCGTTCTTCATTTTTGCTATGGGGCTTGTTGTTAAGGCTTGGCTCAGGCGCCCAAGGACTGGTGAACAGGGCCTGATTGGCGAAGTCGGCTTTGCTGTTTCCGACGTAAACAGCGAAGGCAAGGTAGCAGTTCACGGTGAGTACCGGAATGCCCGGGCGGACAGCCACATTCCAAAAGGCGAAAGGGTCCGGGTAATAAAAGTGGACGGCTTATACGTAGTGGTGACCAGGGACGCATATAACAAGCAGTGATTTGCTATCTGAGGCAGGAAGTAGAGACCAGTCCTGAGAATGAAAGATAGTGCCAGATACGCCAAGATTGTGGAATGGTCCGATGAGGACCAATGTTATGTAGGGAGAGCTCCAGGTTTGATCCTGGGTGGCTGTCACGGTCCTGATGAGAAAGAGGTGTTTGCAGAGTTGTGCGAGGTGGTTGAGGAAGCCATCGCCTTATACAAAGCTGACGGAAAGACTCTTCCTTCACCCACGGCCGGCCTCGACTTTGCCAACAAGATGCAAGACGTTGCGTAACAACGGACGACTAACGGAGCATCAGTGCGGTAGCAAGAGAACCGATTTGAGAAAAGGCCTTTTCGAGTTCCTCCAGCGTTGCTATCTGGTCCGGCCGGAACAGGATCAGACCATATTCTTGTAGCTCGAGCCCATCCATTTCCGAGGCTTGGGCAAGCAGAGCCATTCTGCGGGCGCTGGTCAAGTAATCTTGAACTTCCCTCTCGTAAGTACCCTTTACCACAAAGGCCTGATCAAATTCCGGGTCGCCTGTGCTTATGTCCTGCATTCCAATGGCTTTTCCCAACTTGCCCGACAATTTCTTTCTGTATATCCGCAACCCTCGGGGCAGGTACGGAAGACTTATCTGCATTCGGGTAAATATTCTGACATCTTCTCCACTGCTTAGCTTCAGCGAGCCAACCTGCACGGGGGTTCCTTCTGTTGCAATACATTCCAAAAGAAACGGCATGCCTTGATTCTTACCCTGAAAGGCAATTATAGTCGCCTCTTCGTCGCCATATTTATCGCCCTGCACTTCCTCTAAATTTTTTAGTCTAGCAAGGTCTCTCCAGATTTGGGTAGCCCTGGTTTGTCTTTTCATGCCTTTTTTTATGAAAGCGAAAATAACAATAGCGATTGCTAGAATGAGCGAAACGAATATGGCGTCAAATAGCTCCATATCTGCACTCCGTATAAGCCAGGTTTTCAGTACCTCCGATTCCCAGTCTTCAATTTTTTCAGGCTTATTCTTGATTTGATGCGGGCCCGGTTTGGTATGAAGATGCATCAAAGGCACAATGAGGTTTCGGGGAGGCTTCACGTGCCTCTTCTTCTTTGTTTTCTTTCGTTTTTTCACAACTTACCCCTCTTATGGTTGCACAGTCGCAATGCTTGGCAGTGGTGTCTGTTCCCACCGAGACTCTATCCATTTTCCTTGCGCCCCACAAGAACTTTGCTCTCTGATTGCCTTGCAATCTTTCTTGCTCTGCAATCATTCAATTAGTTGGGGGAGAAAAACTTGCTCCGAACATGTCATTGCCAGCGAAGCGAAGCAATCTCAGTGCATCGCCGTTGTGCCAGAGGGAGATTGCTTCGTCCCTTCGCTCTTTGCAAGGATAGTTTTCCACGCGTAAGTTAATGGTTACATTGCTCCTTCGTTTTACTTGCGATTAATCGTGTGATACTCTAATCTTGTAGTGGCAGGGTAGATCACAGGTCCAACTCCATGGAAATAAAAGATATTATTCGACAGATAACCGAACGGGAACCCCTGAATCCTTACCAGGTGGCAGGCATGGCTGCGGTCATCAGGAACTCGGGGTTCCAATTGGGAGACGAGACCACGCTGCAGGTCGAGGGGCTCAATAATGTTCTTATGGTCCTGGATCGAACCGGCGAAGAAGCTTCATCTTACTTGATCGATCTAAAACAGGACGGCTCAAGGCTTGTGATGTTCCCAAAGTTTACGCGGGAATCACTAAAATGCCTTGTTTATATGACCAGTTTTGACGGGCGCCGCGAAGCCATTCATGAAAATCTCGTCCCTGTGCTTTATGAAATTCCTAATTGGCTCGATGTTGTCCACCTCATCTCAAGATATTCCATGGAACGTGACGACGATTCACTTTCCGAGCATCTGTCCGGCGTGATGGAGATAGTGCTCGGGTATCTGTTTGCTGCAGTACGTCAGCCCTTTGATTCCGAGGCCGGGGCAGAGGCCGAATACGCTCTGGCAAGACTGATAGAAAATATCCTGAAATTCGCGAGCGACAAATACATACAGGGTTACGTGCCCTTTGTGGAACAAGCGCTCGGTTTTCTCACCGTGGTGCCTTTTAGCCGATCCATCAATTCCCTTGACCGTCGTGTTGTTGAAATAGCCGGCATTAGATCAGCGCTCAAGAAGCGCAGCGATGGGCTTCAAGACTATCTGAGACTCAGCATAGACCGAATAGCCGCTCAGGCCTTGATTACAGCTTTGGGCGAGATGCATTCCTGCCCCACGGACCTTATTGAGAAGCTGCAACAAGTTGCAGCAACTGAGGAATTCGGCCAGATTGAAACATTTCAATCACGCGTCATCGAGCAGATAAGGCTCTATTCAGCGGACAAAATTCTGGATAAAAAGCAATTTTTCATGGCGGCGCTACACGAAGACGCCTCCATAAGTCAGGAGGACATTGCCGGCGGGATAGCTTTCGTTCGAGGGCTTTCCGACTCCTGGAAGACCATTTTGTCAGCGTTCCAGGAAATGATCGATTCGATTCCACTGAAGGTCCAGGAGGTGTTTTCCGAAATTCTGGCGGTTCAGATCCTAGCTCTTGAAAAACAAGAAATTAAAGAGCTGCTAATCCAAGGTATTTGTCAAATCGTAGTGCGGCTTGAGAAGACTCGAAAACAGGCGTCTAGAGACCTTATCCACGGCTTTGCCTCTCTGATGCTGGACAAGGCCTACGCCTCCGACGACGTCAAAGAAGTTGCTTCGTCATTGAGGGCAGTGGAAGAGCTAGGAATCACCTTGGGTAAGTCCGGGTATTTTCTGATGGCTCAAGAATTGATTGACCATCTGGTGAGACTACCGCTGATTCAGCCTACAAGCTCAAAATTTACCATCGAAGACGATGACACTGGCGAGCCTCTAGTGCTGGCTGAAGAAACGGGAGCAAATCAGGCCAACGTTCAGCACATAAAAACCCTGATGTCGATAATCGCCTCGAACCCGAGGATCATGCATCGACTAATACCTTATTTGATTATCCAGACGGAAATCGGCAAAACCAGACTATGCGACGAAGACCTGATCCAATATTGGATCTCCAGGCTTCTCAGGGCAAATTGCGGCGTGACCCATTTTCTTGTTCGCACATTGATAAAGGCGATCCCTTATTCTTTCAAGGAAATCGGGCCGCTGGATACGCTGCGCCTTACTGCTGCAAGCCTTGCGAAAGAGCTGGCCAATCGTGGAGTCAAACCTATCGGGAATTTTCTAGGAAAGCTTCGAGGGGACATTCATTGGCGCGGAAGCATAGAAAATTTCTATTTTTGCCAAGGGATAATGAAATACTTTCTGGAAGGAACGCCGGCGTTAATGGCTGAATGGATGCCACCCGAATCAATGCCCTATTTGAAAATGGAACAGTGGTGCTCACAGGAGGAAGCCGAAGGAATACAGAGGCTTACCAGCCGCATCTTCAGCGATGCCAAAATAGATCCGTCAGAAAAAGAAAGCATGCTTAGGCTCGTGACCTCAGCTGCCTCACTTTACACGAATGATTCCTCGTGGCCGGAATTTTCGAAGAGAATGGTGCTGAGTGTGCTGGATTTGGTCAAGGGATTGCACGCGAAATATTTCATTACGCGGCTATCGGTTGCGGGCGCAACGGTCCAGGAGGACCTGGAAAGAATCGATAAGCTGATTCAGGCTCGACATGAAATCAAGGACGATCTGCTGGTACCCGATATTCGGACCCCATTGCCCAAGGCTGTTACTCTCACCGAGGGAACCGAAGACCAGGTGATAGAAATGGACAGGCTCAACAGCGAGCAGCCTGACACGCCGATAATTCTCAGGGCCAAAAAAGCCGGGCATGCTTACGCCCAGAAAGCCACTTACATAGAACCCCGTTTCGAGGCTTTCACCAGGGATCTCGGCTTGGAAGCGCTGCAGGAAACCCTTGCTACCAGCACCAACAACACCCATTTCGAAAAGATAACATCCGATAATTTGCCTCAGGCTCTTGTTTTCCTCGATTATCTGGTCAGAGGCATAAGTGTCAACGGTCATTCCAGCTATTACATGGAGCAGGCAGGAAGAGACCTGAGACGTTCAGGCACGCTAGGGCTGACTTACGATAAAGTAAGAGATCTGGTCAACATATTAAAAAAAGAAGCAGATGATATTCATGCCATGTATCGGATGTGGTTTGAGGAGCCTTTTGACAATTTTCTCGCGTTTCCACCAAATGGATCAATTACCGAGGAAGCTTAAGGACCTCACCACGCTAAAGGAAGTGCCGGACACTGATTTTTTCAAGAATTACTTGAAAACTCTGTATGTTTCGGACCTTCAGGCCAGAGATGGCAACCTGAGAGTGCTAGAGACATTCATTGATAAGGTGGAATTGTTCCTGAACCAGCGCCTCGCGGATTCCGAGAGACGAGTGGTCCGTCGTGGCAAAACGCGAGCAGCGTCGGGTCCGTTCTATTTCCCCGATACTCAAGACATTTCTCCATGCAGGATCGGCCTGAAGGCTTCTCTTCTTCGTTTTGCAGAAAATACTCCTCCGTACTTCGTGATCACGACCGACTTGCCGCAGAAATCCACAGACGACCTTCTTAAGGATTCGGGTTTCAAGTCCGGTCTTGCTGTTGCGGTGCAAGAACTTGGTAAACAATGGGGCCGCTCATTTGGGGACCCATCCAATCCAGTGCTTTTCTCTGTGAGGTCCGGGGCAAGGATAAGTATGCCCGGAATGATGACCACAATAACCAACGTGGGCATAAACGACGAAATAGCCGAGAGCCTGGCCCAAAAAGTAGGCCCCTGGTTTGCGTACGATTGCTATCGCCGTTTTCTTCAGGAGTTCAGCCAGTCAGTTTTCGGTGTAGAACCCGAAGAGTTTCAGGAGATAATAGATAAACGAAAAAGTGAATTCCGAGTCATGCGTAAAGCACACATGAGTGCAGAGCAAATGAAGGAGCTCGCTTTCGAGTACAAGAGACGAGTCGCAGAACTGGCACCGACAGTGGTGGAACTCCTGGATAAGGGAAGGTTCCTGGACATTCTTATTTACTGCGCAGGCGTGGTGATGCATTCCTATCAGAGCCAGGCCGCAGTGAAATATCGCGACGCCGCGGGGATTCACGGAATCTGGCGTACACCGGTGATAGTTCAGTGCATGGTTCACGGAAACATGGAGCTTGAGTCTTCAGGCACCGGCGTAGTGTCATACAATCCTTTTACAATGGATTTGAGAGGCGATTTCGCGCAAGGCGACCAGGGCACGGACGTAGTGGACGGCAAGGTTCAGACTATGCCTGTGTATGATTTTTGGAAAAATCGTGAATGTCTGGCCACCCAAATGCCGGACGCATGGAAGCAGCTTTCCAGGATAATGTTCCGAACCGCGGAGCGCCTCCACTATGATACGAGGATCGAATACACCATCGAAAAGGGGAAAGTTTTCATACTCCAAATCCGCAAAGATCGGGAGCGCAAAGAACGAGTTCCTTCTCTGAAGAGTTTCGGGTATAGGATTGTAGCTCAAGGAACAGGCGTTTCAGGAAAAATTTTCAGAGGCATAATGGTTACTGATCGAAACCAGATTGCACCCTTCAAACACATAAACAAGGCTCAATCCATAATCGATGCGATGAATGAATATCTGATAGAGTCGGAAAAACTGGACGGGTTTATATTCGTGGTAAACGACCCCATTCCGGAAGAAATAATGGAAGAGATTTTTTCTCTCCCCGTTGCCACCGCCTTAGTAAGCCGTTTGGGGGGGCGGGGAGCACACGCTGCCGATATATCCAAGTCTCTGGGAAAAGTATATGTGGGTCAGGTGCGTCAGATAGAAAAATTCGCGGGCAAGCCAGAAGTTGTGAGATTCAACGAAGAGGCCGTGGTGGTGGGCAGCAAAATGATTATTCACGGTCAAACAGGGGAAATCGCCATGTACGGCCATTCCGGAGTAAAACTGTGATCGATCATCAAGCCATTGGCAGACTACTGCTGGAAACTGGAATAATCACCAAAGAAGATTATATGTCCGCGATTCGGGAGTATCGGCAAACCGGTAAATCGCCGCATGAGATACTTCTGCTCAGCGGCAAAATATCTGTTGACGAGTTGGTACAGGCAATCATCATCCATATGGATATTACGTTGCTCAAAGAAGCCCTTGGCATGGAACAAGGCTCACCCAGGCTTCAGAAACAGCCCAGGCCATTAGGATCGTACCTGGAAAGGATTTCATTGCTTTTCAAAATGGGGATCCTAATGAGCAGCGAGACCAATATGGGAGCGTTGGTAGAAATCCTTATAAAAGAAGCTCCTACGGTCATGAATGCGGAACGGGCGACTATCTTCCTTGCCGATTCTGAGGCTCGAGAGCTCTATTCTCACATGGGTGTAGGGCTCACCCATGATCAGATACGCATACCATGGGATACGGGCATCGCTGGATGGGTTTATACTCATGGGGAATCACTCAATATTGTGGACCCGTACCACGACCGTCGGTTCTTCAAGTCAGTGGATCTTAGAACTGGATTCGTCACTAAGAACCTCCTTTGCGTTCCTTTGCGTTCCCCGGGAGGGCCGGTCATAGGCGTATTTCAGGTGTTGAACAAGCGTGCCGGAGTATTTACGCCGACGGATCAAGAGATTCTCGAAATTCTCGCTTCTCAGGCCGCTAGATTCATGGAACACGTACTGGAAAGGGACCATCTCGCTGTGACGACTGAGCCCAGTGCTGAATCCTCGATGCCAAGGCCCGTTCTTCGCGAAAAAGACCCCATAAACGAAATCCTCGGAACGAGCCGCCATATTTTAGAGATTAGGTCCCTTATTGCCAAGGTTGCCCCGAATGACACGACCGTCCTGATACAAGGGGAATCCGGAACAGGCAAGGAACTCGTGGCCCGAGCGATACAGATGGCGAGTCCCAGGTCCAGCCGTCCCATGATCTCGCTCAATTGCGCGGCCATTCCATCAGAGCTTATCGAGAGTGAGCTGTTCGGATACAAGAAGGGATCATTCACTGGAGCAGTAGCTGATCACGAAGGCGTATTCAAAGCCGCTCATGGGGGCACGCTATTCCTGGACGAGATTGAGGCAATGTCGCCGGCAATGCAGGTTAAATTGCTTCGAGCAATCCAGGTCGGGGAAATCAAACCAGTTGGCGACAATTCCACTCAGTTAGTGGATGTTCGACTGATAGCCGCAACTAACCGCGATCTCCACGAATTGGTCCAGCAAGGAAAATTTCGAGAAGATTTATTCTATAGAATCAACGTGTTTCCTATAATGGTTCAACCGCTTAGGGAACGTCCAGAAGACATCGCAGTGCTTATTCGACATTTACTGGAAAAATTTTCAATTCAAACGGGCAAAATGATCCGAGGAATGGACCCGGCAGCCCTTGAGCTTTTCATTCAGTATCAATGGCCCGGGAACGTCCGGGAACTGGAAAACGAAATGGAGCGAGCCCATATCATGACGACTGACGGCGCGAACATTTCAGTGCGCAGTCTCTCACCGAGGATCACTCAGTCTCTGGAAAAGATTGTCCAGAGAAAGCCGGATCACCATATCCAATTGAAAGACGCCGTCGACGAGCTTGAACACAAGATGATTCAATCTGCACTCGAAGCTTGCAGCGGAAACAGGAGTTTGGCAGCGAAAAGACTCGGCCTTTCCAGGCAAGGGCTCATAAACAAAATCAACAAATTCGGCTTGAATGAGCATTGAGCCCCGCCCGCAACAGGGTCACTCGCGAACGATAATGGCATTTTGCTAAAGGGTATGATATAGTCCCGCTCCCAGTGAAAGTGAGACTCGGGTTATGGTTAGAGCATTTGTAGTCGTGTTCGCTCTGGGGCTAATTCTGGGCATGGCATACGTGGTCGCCGCTCAGGATTTCCCCTACAGTGTCCCACAGGCCCCGGAATTCGACGACCGCGGGACCCCCGGAGCTGCTTCTTCCAGCGGAGCACCGGATCGAGCCGCAAAACGTCAGTATTATCCGCGGCCGCAGACAGAAGAGGAAAAAGTCGACTACAGGTCAGTGCGACCTTACGTGCCGGAGGAAGGACAATATCAACCACCTGCTCGTGCCCCGCGCCAGGACGTTGCAAGTCCGGCCCAAAGTAATGTGGCTCCTCGTTATAACAATTACGGCCCACCCCAGGATACCGGACCCGCCCCAGTGGTGAATCCCGAAGCCTACGGACCCGCGCCGATGAGAACCCCCGCGACAGCCAGACCCGCGCCGCCTCAGCCTCAAGAACGGCCGGACTGCACCGTATATCCCATGATCATAGCCCAGTCCAGGTCAGAGCCTGAAATGCAGATGGCTGCCAAACGTTATCTTGGCTGTCTGGTACAAAACGGCTGGAACATGGAACAGGCCCGCATGCATGTAATCTCCACAATTGAAAGCACTTACAGACTAACGCGATAGTCTCTTGTTGTTTACCTGAAAGTCCTGTTCAGGACGTTTCGTCATGCCGCAATTTCCGGATTTCCGGGGACATCCGGATTTCCGGGGACACCATGGTTAATTTCTCGACCTTTTTTTGCCCTTCTTCGGACCAGGTTTCCGGGGTCGGAAAGGTCTATCGAGGGCAAGCTAGAGCTTTGAGAGAAATTCGTCATTTCCCATGGGCCTGCCGGTACGCTCGTGACAGCGAATCCCTCTGCCTTGAGATCCAATTGAGTATGGTGTCCCCAGATCCTCCCCAGATCCGATTGCGCTGCGAGAATGCCAATCGCCCTCAAATCATCAACTAGATTCTCATAAGGTTCCCATCCTTGTGTGCCACTCCGCACCAATGTATAGCCATAGCCCATCGTGATCGTATGATCACCCGCGTTATAAGGCAAGGGCCCGGGTCCCTCGCCTGCACGTATAAGCTGCCTGATTAATTGGTTAAAATTACCCACTTGATGAAATTGCAGTGGCATGAACTTCCTCCTTAGGGCATGAAGTCATATGAATCGCGATTCCGTCATCGCTGATGGTAGTCTGCTATCCTCATTCTTTGTCCTTCTTCGCATCGCCATAATAGACCCAAGGACAGGATACTACATCCTTCAACCCTGGTATGATCAAGCCGTCTGAATTCAGCCTGTAATAACTGCTAGAGCTATAAGAAAGAAACAAGGCAAAGACCTGGCCGTTGTATCTCACCAACACATTCCTTCCTATTTCATATTCCCGCGAGATTTCGGACTGGCCGTATGCCGCAGTCTTGATCTTGCATTTCTTTAAATCCAAAAGAGCGAATCCCGTATACGGCAGGGTATCAGAGTAGAGAACCGGATATTTGCTTTTCTCATCAGGAACGAGCTGGATGTTATAGAAACGATACGGCGGCCCTCCTATCTCTTCTACGTAATTGAATTCGTAAATTCCGCGGCGCATGTATGCGTCTGGATTTGCACCAGGGGGGACGATACTGTGCGGCTCTATGTCTTCACAATGCCTTAGTATGAGTTTATCGGTGACTTCGTTCCAAGCCTCCGGTCCCTCAAAGCCAGTCACAAAATCCGGCTCTATCGCTTCAATATTTCGCATTTGGACTAGGTCTTCCATGAATTGCGTGCAAAAAGCACACTCCCATTGCGGGTTTGGTGGCGTACCTCTTCGACAGTTGCGGTCTGTTCTCCTTTATGAACTGGGCCATTCGTTTGAGTTTGTCTGCTTCTTGCTCGCCCGGGATTGAACGGAGTAAGGGTGGAACCTCAAGGGTCTGCTTAGATCCGTTCTTGGCGACATCTGCCGAACCGGTAGTTACGGAACTTTTCTCATCAGCTTTTGTCCCTTGGTCCTCAGCGGCCACTAGGGACACAACCATAGGAGTTGATACTACAGAACAGTGTTGCGATAATCAGTTTGCAAAACGCACGCATGCCGCACAGTTCGTCGCTAAAACCCGAGGACGTTGATGACTTATTCACTCCAGCACAGTCTTTTTCACTTTTTGTCATTTGCTTTCTGCTTCCTTCTTGGGCCGAGCCTTACAGGCCGCAAGCGAGTGGTTACCGTTACTGCTCGCAGATTAAACCCCGGTGACTCCAAGAGCGATAGCGACCGTCTGGAACTTCCGGGGACACCTACGTATTTCAGCATGCCCCTATTCCCGGAGTCCATTGATGAACTGCTCAACGGCTAAATTGACCAGCGAACAAAGGTTACGCATGTCCTGAATCATGTGACCTTCAGATCGTGGGCGTTCGACGAGGTCACGTTCCGCAGCAGCGTTTGTATTTCTTTCCTGATCCGCAGGGGCATAATGCATTCAAGGCAGGGGCCGCATTTTTCTTCTTGGCTTTAGGCTCGGGAGGGTCCCAACCGTGGACCTTCACGTGCCTGTAGATCACATACGCAGTGGTTCCCACGAGAATGGCCCAAACTATTATGAGACCGATACTCTCCCGTTGATCGAACAATCCCGATCCCAAGAACCAGGCCAGTGCGGCTGTCCAGATTACTATCCAAGTGATTCCGTACCAAGGGCTTTTAATCTTTTTCATCCAACAGGAAATAACAGGTATTTGGGCAGCAGGTCAATATATCTTGTTGCTTGCGTCCGTTTAATGATATTTTGGTAAATTGTATGAAATCAAAAAAAGGAATGGTGACGCGTGTCTTTCCTTTTTATAAACGTAAATCATGACGTAGGGTATGAATCTTCGGAGAGCATTCCCATATCTCTGGGCTACATTCTTGCGACTCTCAAGGCAAATGATTACGACGGGATAATCCTGGATGATCTGCGGGACAGACCGCTCAGTCTCAAGATGTTGGAAAAATGGATACGCCGGATTGACCCGTCGGTTATAGGCTTCACCGCGTACCAAAGCACAATGGATCGTATTCGTTTTCTGTGCCGATACATAAAGTCGAGGCATCGGAAGATTCATATTGTGCTTGGCGGTCCTCAGGCTGTCTTGATGCCGTCAGACGCTCTTCGGGAGCTTCAAGATGTGGATGTGCTTGCCCGACTGGACGGCGAATCGGTCCTCCTGGACATGGCTAAAGCCCTGGAGGCGGGGGATCCGTTGGAATCGGTCCACGGAATCACTTGCAGATGTGGCGGAAAGATCATGGATACAACCGGTGAGCTCGAGATTCCAGAGGACCTGGATGCCTACCCCTCACCCTATTTGTCCGACGTACTGAACCTTGAGGGTAAAAACACGGCAATTCTGCTCTCCTCCCGCGGGTGCACTCATGTGTGCTGGTTCTGCATCACGCCTAAAGTCTGCAAAGGAAAGGTTCGGTACCATTCTGTGGACCGTGTGCTTGATGAAATGCAGGCTTTGGCCAATCGCGGGGTGGACCGGTTCTGGTTCGCTGACCCCAACTTCACCGAGGATAGACAGAGAGTAGAGGAACTTCTTCAGCGGAAAATCGATCGGAAAATCACCACTCCGTTCTGGTTCCAAACCCGCTCTGATATGATCGATGCCGCTTTGATAAGGAAATTCGCAGACGCCGGTGCCGACACAGTGGCGTTTGGTCTTGAATCCGGCAGTCCGGGAGTGCTTGCTAAGACTAACAAAGGAATACTGCTGGAACAGCTGAGGGAAAATGTCTCAAGTGCTCAATCTCTGGGCATGGACACCGAGGTTTTCTCGATTTTCGGCCTTCCGGATGAGACTGTGGATGATGCCAGAATGACAATGGAATTCGTGCGCTCCTTGGGAATACCCATTCAGTCGAATTCCGGTTCACAACAGATGCAGCTTTATTTTGGGTCCATTTACGAGAATAATCCCGCCAAATTTGGGATTCACCCGTTGAATGGATAGGCCCGCATACGTCTCAGTGGGCGAGCGGTACGAAACAACCGCCATGACGGCGGCAGATATGAGAAAAGTCCGCAACATGTGGGCCCTGGCAAATGAACAGATGGAAATGGACGTATATTACAAACAAAGGACTTTCGAGATACTGGACTTTCTCCTGGAAAACCAGGGCGACCTTCAAGAAGAGCCCTCTCTGCATGCCTATGGAGCGCTCACGTCCGGCGTGATAGAGGAATTCGGACTGCTGGAAAAATTCCTGGAAGGGTATGAGAAAATCCAAGGGTCCGGCGATTCGGAGCTCAATGACCTCATGTCAGCGTTGAGTTTCTTCGAGGAAACGACCCAAACGGTAGGGCCGTCGGATAGAGTAATCTTTGACTCCAGGAGTTGGATCGACGGGGTCCCATTCACCGGGATCTCGGGCAAATACTGGGACGTGCTCTTGGGCAAGGGGTTGCTTCTGCCGGAATTTGAGCAAGGATTCCTGGGCGCGAAACAAGGCGATGAAATCCGATTCACGTTCGTCTTTCCGGATGATTACGGTCAGGAAGAGCTCCGGGGCAAGCATGTGGAAGTGCAAGCGAAAATCCACAAGGTATTCAAGTCTCTTCACATCAGCTCGCTGGAAGATCTAAGGAAATTGAAGATAAAAAACCATTATGAGTTTGCGGACCTGGATCTGTTGAGGGAACAGAATAAAATTCTCTATTACTTCGCTTTGAGGGATGCCGATCCCCAAACATTGCTGAAGACTCCGAGTCATTTCCTGGCATTCTCTCATAAGTTGGCAAAACTCGGAAAACGAGATGAAGTGACCAGGCTTGCCGCGATGCTAAAAGGCAAGCCCACCGCTCTGAATGCTCTTGCCGACACTCTAATGGCCGCAGGAAAATTTTCATGGGCGCTTGAATATTACCAAGAGCTGGCTGAGGACGTGCCATCTGCGTGGCTCAAGCAGGTGCGGTGCCTGCTGAACATTGGAAGATCCGAAGAAGCCCTCCGGATAATGGACGGTATTCCTGAATCGTCGGAACCGGCTTTCCAAGAGGCACTTTTGCAGTGCCTGAAGGTGGCCCAACCGGATTCGAGCCGGATTCCGTCTTTGGAGCATCATGTGCTCAATGTGAGAGTAAATGCTGCGTTGAGCCGTGAAATGGCATCAAGAATAACCTCCGGCCCGGCGCCTATCGTGCACGGCCAAACAGAAGATTCTGAATAGGTTGGTTTGAGCGACCTGTGGGGCAGGCTTCCCAGCCTGCCCCACCTTGGGGTCTCCATTCAATTGAAAACAATTGCTCACAAATTGATGTCCGATCCAAGGATAGCTGAAGCCAAGAAAATCATACTCCGCACAATTGAGGAATATCAGGAAAGCATTGCAGGGATAAGACCTCCGCAAGATGAATTGAGACAATCTTACGAAGATATGCTCAAGGAATTCGGGGGAATTCGGGGAGCACCTCTCTTTTTTTCATATCTGGGCAGCGGACTTGGCAACGGAGCTCTTGTAGAACTCGCAGACGGAAGCGTGAAATACGATTTCATTTCAGGAATCGGAGTCCATCATTTCGGACACAGCAAACCGGAACTGATCGAAGCGTGTATAGATGCTGCCCTCTCGAATACAGTTATGCAGGGCAATCTTCAGCAGAATCCGGAAAGCTTGGAATTGTCCAGAATGTTGCTGGCTGCGGCAAACAGTAAAGGAGCGTTTCTGAGACATTGCTTTCTGTCCACGAGCGGAGCAATGGCGAACGAAAACGCTCTGAAGCTTATATTCCAGAAGAAGCATCCAGCGAACCGCTTGCTGGCCTTCGATGGATGTTTCACCGGACGAACGCTCGCTCTCGCCCAAGTCACGGACAAATCGTCTTACCGGGAAGGTTTACCGCAAACGCTGTCAGTTGATTACGTGCCTTTCTTCGATCATTCGAGACCGGAAGAAAGTATCAAGGCTTCACTCGAACAGTTGAAGCGATATTTGGCCCGTTATCCTGGAAAGCATGCGGCCATGATTTTTGAAATGGTGTTGGGCGAGGGCGGTTTTTTTCCGGGATCAGCCGAATTCTTCAGGCATTTGATGCAAATCCTCCGAGACAGGGGAATCGCAATCTGGATTGATGAAATCCAAACCTTTGCTCGCACAACCGAAATCTTTGCGTTTCATGCACTTGGACTGGACGAATTTGTTGATGCGCTTACAGTGGGCAAGGCGTCTCAGGCCTGTGCCACTCTGTTTCAGGGCTGACTTCAACCCCAGGCCGGGATTACTCAGCCAGACCTTTACTGCAAGCACGTCCGCTATGTATGCTGGGAGAGTCATACTCAGAGAGCTAACAGAAGGAGGCTATTTCGGCCCATCGGGAAAAATAGCTCGGCTGAATGAGCATTTCACTGGCCGTCTGAAGGAAATCCAAGCTCGTAATCCTGGACTGATCCGAGGACCTTTCGGAACAGGTGCTATGATCGCGTTTACTCCGTTCGGGGGAGATGCAGAGAAAGTGAAACGATTCGTTCATACGCTTTTCGACGCAGGGGTAATTTCCTTCTATGCAGGCACAGATCTTTCGAGGGTCCGGTTTTTGCTGCCCGTTGCTGCCGTAACTCCTGAGGACATGGACGCAGTAGCAATCATAATTGAGGATACACTGAAGGCTGTCGATAAGTCCTAACGGTCGCCTTCGAACCGTGAAAACGCTTGCCTGATCCTAGTTGAACGGCCACATTCGGAACCAGCCATGTGATTCCTTGTTATCTCTGCGGAACTCCCACGGAGGGATGGGCCTGCGAGCCGACCAGATCCCGATTTTCTGTTTACGAGCTTGCATTTCAAGCATCTGGAGCTCGTATTCCTTCGCAGCGTAATGCTTGTACCACCACGCGAGGCCGGCTCTGACCAGTTCCTTATTCAACGACGCTCCGTCCACCGATACCCAAGCAATGACTCTTCCATATCTGTCTGTAGTCACAACCTGAACTTCCACCGCCTTGCCGAAGACCATAGCGGAGGTAAACTTTCGGGCCTGTGTTCCGAAATCCTGGCTTCGTTCTGGAGCATCCACACCGTAGAGCCTTACCTTCTCGGCTCTTCCTGAATGCATGACACGAATAGTGTCCCCGTCCGCTATTCCTACGACTTTTCCGGTCCACGCTGAGCATGTTCCGCAAGCCACAATGATCAGGACACAAGCCCAAAAGGTTTTTCTCATCAGTTTCTCCCAACAGCCTGATCCTAAATTCAATGCAGACTATCACAACGCCGAATTAATCCAACAAATTCCCCCCTGGAATTGCTGCCACTGAAAAATAGAATGACAAATTGTGAAGGACAGGGTATTAATTTGGTGAGCTGCTTTTTTCTTAAAGGAGGAAAAAATGAATTTGCTTAAATCAGCTAAGTTATTTTTCTTGCTGGCTATACTTGCTATAGTCATCGCGCCTTGTGTGTCCGAGGCCGGGTGATGGGGATGTGGACCCTCCTGGTCAGGAGCATCTGCCGGTTATTCTTCAGGGGCCTCTTATTATGGTCAGTACGGGTACAACGGTTACGGCTACGGCGGTCAGGCATACACCGGACAATCCGTGCAGCCTCGTGCAAAAACTACCAAACCCAAGAAGAAAAATCCCTCAAATTGAGAACATATAGCGTGGGGATCCTTTAGGGGATCCCCGCGATCAGAAATATACCCGGAAACTCAAGCATTTCGACTCCGTATTCACCTTCTCAAAACATAAGTGCGTTTGTGGCCTTTCGCCCCAGATCGTTTCGAGAGTTCCCCGTCGATAATCACCTCTAAAGCATATTAATCAACGGCCTGTACTAACGAACTGCCAGCGCCTGCAACATGACGTTGAGTCAGAAATACCCTTGAAATCTCTCATCTTAACGTTGGGATAATTACGGTTGGTTATTAGCGGGCATCAGAGATGGATACAGAATATTTCCGCAATTCGATTGCTGCAGGTTCCCACGATCTTTTGTATTGCAATTCGATAGTCGTTTGGCCGCTTTTGAGTGGAATAAAAACAAAAATGTGTTGTCCTCCTCTTCCGGGAATCTGCTGGGAGGGTCTGACGTAGTGCGAAGATTTCAATTGCAGGACGCTCTTGTCGAAGTCCGCGGTCCAGGAATAGCCTGTGGAAGGATTGGATTGTACCACGATGCGAAAGCTTTTTGTCACCTCGGCCCGAATATTCTTCACGGCCGGATCACGACCTTCGCCCCGACTGGTCACCCCTGCCGCAAGAACCAAGATTATTACTAATGCCGCAGCGGCCGCAAATTTTGAAGCAAACATCGTTCTTCCTCGGAGCCACAATTGTTCTGAACCCAGCTAATAGGATGCAGCGACCAAAGAGATCGGCATCATTCGCATTCATTTCAACGATGCAGTTTCTTCGCTCACCGCTACCTTGGACGGGTTACCGATCGAAACCTCAAAAACCAAGAACCTTAGTGAATGAATCTAAGACCGCCGGGGAAGTGACAGTCTTTCCCCGGCTGAATAGCGCATCTATATCAATTGCCAAAAATAATGTCCGTTTCCTCGTCATTCCTGAGAAGGCAGGAATCCAGAATCTGGACCCCGGATCAAAGCCTGCCCCGGACACCGATCCGGGGTCCGGGGTGACGGTACAATTCCCGTAAATTGGACAAGAATTTTGGCAATTGGGATATGAT
Source organism: uncultured delta proteobacterium (assembly GCA_963700305.1). Lineage (GTDB taxonomy): Bacteria > Desulfobacterota > Desulfomonilia > Desulfomonilales > Desulfomonilaceae > Desulfomonile. The sequence goes on along the minus strand of CAVOXB010000011.1, from coordinate 273,317 downwards.
CACGAATCATCGGGTCTTAACATCCACTTCGCCACGTCGATTTCTTATACACCCTCGGATTCCATTGCAAGAAGGCTCTCGCAAATTTTCCCGAGGGTACTCGTTGGTGGCCGTAAGAGAATCCAGTATATCCAAGTAAATAGGTGACGCATTAGGGGAGCAGAAGCCCGCTTCGAGACGTTCCCAATGTGCAAACCGAGCATCCAGCAGCATTTGCGCCAGATTTTTCCGTTCAGCTCCTATGTGACGGAGAAGCGCCTTGTTGCGAATCACCAAGGCATCACGCACATTGGTCAGCATCTCCAGCAGAATTGTGAAAATCGCGGTCAGTTCAGCTAGCGCCTTGTCACTAAAGGGGATACCTTCTCTGGCCTTGATTCTGGCGCACGTCAATATATTGTGGAACATGTCGCCAATTCGTTCCAGCCGAACGGGAAACCTCACCACCAGCTTGAAAACGTTGCTTCCTATGGTAGACTGAGCAGCCATCAAGTTTTTGGTAATCACGCCTTCCCATTTGTGGACTTCTTCTGCAAGGCGATCACATTGAGAGAGTCGTTCCTGATCCGGGGAAGCAAAGCTTTTGGAGAGTATCCGGCTCATTTCCACGAGCTTGCTGATCATTATCAGGAAGCCTTCTTCCGGAGTATAAGATTCTGAGACCTGCGCCTCGCGAAGTTCCTTGAATCGATCTGCTTCTGAATCCAGTTTCGGGCTCATCATCCGAAAAGGGCTCACGAAAACGCGCTGATCTTTCATTATAGACCACCTCCTGGGATTGGATTGCATTAACAAAGAGCAAGAGCCGTGCCATTGCGGGACGTTCAGAATGACGTCCTACCTCCGCATTCTGCGCTCAAGTTTCGCATGAACTTTGCATAAGCAAAAAATCCTCTCCGGAATATCTTCAACAGGGTATGAAGATGATTTATTTGATCTTGCTGCGAAGCGTGTCATTCCCTCAATGGGCCAATTGTCAGCATTTTTGACAGAATGTAAAGTATGAAATCACTTAAAAACAGTAATTTTGCATTTTGCAGGAGCTGTCTAAGCATTCTGTTCATTATGAGAACCGCTGAGTCTGTTGTGGAAAAATTCAGTTACTGCCGCAGAAGGTGGTTTTCTTGTGAGACTTCATTGCAAACTGAGCGAAGCAATCTCCTGAATGACGAAAACGAATATCGCTAATGGAACATCCGAATGCATATTCTACATCCGCATAACTTAGCTATCACTTTCTTGTCATGATTTTCTTTTCTGGAAAGGTGGCCTCTGGTATCATATTTACAGCTCATGGAGTCTGATGCGCCAGGTATCGTAATTAAACATTATGGGGTGGATTCATGCGAAAAATCAATTTATTAGGAATCTTTATAGGCCTCCTCACAATTCTTCAAACGACATTTGCAGGGGCAGCTGACAACCTCACCGTATACGCGTACAGAGAAGACTTCTCCGAAGCACGTTGGGGTGTAATATTGCGATTCAATCATCCCGTTTTTCCATCCAACGTGGCAGCAGCTATCTCTGTGACTTCAGAGGAGCCCAAAGAGGGATTCGAGCTACTCGATCCGGGAAGCAAAGAGCCAATAACAGCTGCAACGAGAGCCCTTCTGCTCGTGCCACAAAAGACGTCGACAAAACCGACGGAAGTCACCATTACTGTGGAAAAAGGACTAGGAGACTCCTCCGGTCGAAGATTGCTCGACAAGAGCTTCACGTACAAATTTTCGTCCGCAACGATAGTCCGAATTAACAGCATCACCTCGTTTTACAAATCCAGCACTGAAAAAGGATTGTATCTTTATAGCTCCGAATTTGTTCCTGAAGAGGATTTGTTCAAAGCCATCCATGTCACTCCAAAAGTCAGCAACATGAGGATTTCCAGGCGCGGAGGATTTGGTTTCCAGATTACCGGCGATTTTGATTTCAACAAAGAATACGCTCTAAAGGTTTCGCCACTGAGCGTTAATAAAGGCAAAGCGATTCTGGAAGCAAAGACCTTCGATTTTAAGGGACCGGGAATTGCGCCGGAAATAAGCATCAAGACCGATCGATCCATAATTGAGCTTCGCGGTCGGCAACTTGTACCTCTGTGGCTCGGGAACGTCGACAAGATCAGATGCGGATTAACCCGAATACCTGCGTACCTGGTTCCCGAGGCATCGGAAGCCTTTACTGGCGACAAAAAAGCAAAGGAATTCAATGTTCAGGCAAAGGTCAGTGAACTGAAAAAAGCAACAGCTCGCATCAGTCCGGTATTCCTGGCTGAACCGGTGGAAGATTCAGAGGCCTTTTTCGCGAAAGAGGGAAAAGGTAGTGCCTATGGATATTCAGTGCCACTTTCCTTCCGAAAAAACCCTGAGCATGGTGGGGCATGGTTTGCAGTTTTCACTGATCCAGACGGCAATTTCAAAGGGTCCCCATCGCGACTCGTTCAGATCACGGACCTGTCCATAAGCTACAAGTTTTCCGGCCGTAATCTCCTGGTCTGGCTGACGTCTCTTTACACCGGACAACCCGCCGCAGGAGTGGAAATTCTGCTGTCCCATACGGACGGGCACAAGTATTTCGTGGGAAAAACCGAAGAAAACGGCTGCCTGATGATCAATGATGGTCAGATCTTTCCGGCAGTAGATTCTTCTGGGCAGTCTGCAAAACGGCCACTGGAAATTGCAGGAATAAAGTGGGTCGTAGCGGCAACGCCTACAGATTCGTGCGCCCTGGAATTGAACACCTTTCGATTGAAGTCTTTTGCCGTGACGCCGGAGAACGCGGCAAAGGACGGCATTGATTCATACAACGGATATGCTTTTACGGAAAGGGGCGTATACAAACCGGGTGAAACAGTCCATTTCAAGTTTTTGGCAAGGGCATACAAGGAAAACAAGATCGTTTCGCCCTCGGGACAAAAGGCGAACATACAAATAGTAAATCCGCGCGAAGAGGTGAGCTACCAGAAAGAATTCACATTGGGAGACTTTGGATCGTGCTACGACACCTTTGACGTCAAGAACTTCTTTCCTGTGGGCACGTACACCCTGAACGTGGCTCTGTCCAGGTCCGAAGGGAAGTCGGATTCGTTTAGCACCACGTTCATGGTGCAAGAATTCAAAAAGATCAGGCACTTTGCCACACTTTCTCTGAAGCGCCAGCGCGTCGCAGGCTCTTTCATAGGGGTGAAGCAGGACGAGGACTTCCTGATCGCCGACATAGCTGGGCAATACTATACAGGTGGCCCTGTGAAACACGGCAGGGTCCGCTGGAAGGCCTCCCTGGTACCTGTGGTGAACAAAGTACCAGGTTTTGATGCCTATATGTTCGGAAATGAGGACGAAACCACCCAGTTTCTGGAATCAGGTGAATCCCTGCTGGACGGCGAGGGAAAACTGCGGCTCACTGTCCCACTTGATCCCAGGCTTCTCACCGGTATTTATGGCGTAAAAATCTCGGCCACCATCCTGGACATAGATGGCGAACCCGCTACCGAAGTGGAAACCTACAATCCAATTCCGCAGACCGTTATAGGTATTTCAGGCCACCCCAGACAGGTCCAGGGCGGATATTCAGCCCCCCTCAAGGTAGTGGTGGTCGACCGTGACGGCAAAAAAGTCCCTTCTGGAACAATCCAGGCTCGGATAATGAAGAAGGACTGGTTCTACGTTCAAAAACGCGATGAGCAGGGCAACATCAGCGACAACTGGGAAGAGGGTTGGATAAATACCTTGTCGTCTCAGGTTCCCTTCACGAATGGTGAAGCGACGTTTCAATGTGAGTTCAACGAAGGCGGCAAATACATGCTCGTCTTCACGTACACTGACGAAAGAGGAAAATACTCGAGTCAGACGCTTTTTAAGGTCGGGTGGGAGGAATACGACACATGGGCGAGGGATAATGTCGAAAAGGGGCCGCGCACAGGCCGCGAAATCCTGCTATCCATGAATAAGAAAGAATATCGGGTCGGCGAACAGGTAAAGGTCGAATTCAACGCTCCAAGGCCAGTGAGAAAATGTCTGATCACCGTGGAGAAAGGCCAAATCCTAGATTATCGCGTCGTGGATGTAAACGGCACCAATGGAAAATATCAGTTCACCACCACTGCGGATTTCCAGCCAAACGTGTACATATCCGTGATTGGCGCGGCTGGACGGGACGGATTTCCGGTTTATGCAAGTCAGGTGGATACAGATATTCCTATGGTTTATTTCGGTTACTCTAATGTCGCCGTAAGAAATGAGACACAGAGCCTGAAGCTCGAAATAGATCCGTCCACCCAGGAACTCAAAGGAAGGCCGGGCGAAAAGAAATCGCTCACGTTCCGGGTAACTGATCAGGCCGGCAAAGGCGTGGTCTCGGAGATGGCAGTCTGTGTGGTTGACGAAGCAATACTGGCATTGACTCGGTATCAGACCCCCAGTTTGTCTTCTCTGTCCAATTTCACCTTGCCCCTTGCGGTTTTTTCAGGAGATTTGAGGCTCGGCCTTATGAGTCAGGACTTGTTCCGATTGGTATCCACGAAGCCACTCACAGGCGGCGGCGTCGGACTGGGTGACGTGAGTCCGAGTTTGCGCAAGGATTTCCGTCCGGTAGCTTACTTTAATCCAGCTCTTTTGACTGATGCTTCAGGCGCGGCTTCGGTGGAGTTCAAACTTCCGGATTCCACGACAGCATACCGAGTTTACGCAGTGGTTTGTGACAAATCAGCCGGCTTTGCTTCCGGACAGCGCAATATGGTTGTGACTAAGGAATTCTTCATGGAACCCTCTTTGCCCAGGTTCCTTATTCCAGGCGACAAGGTCAATTTCCCCATAGTCCTGCACAACAAGACGAAGGAGAAGGGAAACGTTAGTCTCGATACAGAAGCTTCGAGCGAGTTAAAGCTGAGCCTGCTGCAAAAAACTGCCGTGCTTGACCCATGGTCCAGTTCGGTAGTCAAAGGATCTGCCGAGGCCTTAGGCGGCATTGAAAAAAGCGTCCTGCGATTCCTCGGACAATTCACAGGGGAAACGGAAAAATACTCCGACGCGATTCAGCTGGAAATTCCCATGCATTCGCGTTTCCTTCCCATAAATCGCATGCAGATAGGCGATTTTGTGGGCAAGACTGAGATTTCGGTGAAGTTCCCGGAAGCATTAACCAAATTAGGCCCGGACGATCTCAATGCCGCAGATTTCAAAGCGTCTCTGGGAATCAGCATGACTAATTGGGCCAAGATTGCTCCGGGGCTGAAGTATTTGCTGCATTTCCCTTATGGTTGTATCGAACAGACAAGCTCTGGGGTCATCCCTCTGGCAGGGATCCGCGATCTGGTCAAGTCCGGTGCGGTGCCAGGCATTGACATCCGAGAAGTGGACAAATTCTTGAATGGCGGCATAAACAGGCTTTTGTCCATGCAGACGGATTCAGGTGGGTTCTCGTATTGGCCGGGAGAATCCCAGGTATCCTGGTGGGGCACCATGTATGCCACATTTGCCCTCATGAATGCAAAGGAAGCCGGTTTTGATGTGCCGCAGCAGCGCCTGGACAAAGCCTTGGTCTTCCTGCGCGAAAAGCTCTTTGACAAAAGCGAGTTCGACAAATACCACGGCGCAGGCTGGACCAGAGAATTGGCGCTGTTCAATCTCGCCTACGGGGAATTGCTGGAACCTCAAGATCTGGATCAGTTCATGACTCACTATGAGTCTGCCTCGTTTCAATCGAAGGCTTTTATGATCCTAGCGGCAAAAAAGATAAAGTTCCTACCCAATGCGAAACTGGTAGAAATGGTCAACAAGCTTGATCCACAACTAGACGCCCATAACAACAATTACAACAACTCATCGTACAGACAGCTTGCTGTGTGCCTCATGGCAGCAGTAGAAACGCACGCGAATCCGGCAAAGGCCAATTCATGGGCAGGCCTTCTGATCAGGGGCTTGAAGCCCGAAGGCAGATGGTATTCCACTGCGGATACCGGCTGGTGTCTGCTCGCTTTGAGTCGTTATTACAATTCCATGAAACCTTCGCAATCGGAAAAGATCAATCTGCGAGTAGATTATGGCGAAGGTCCCAAGGAAATAACCCTCGCGGAGGCGTCATCGTATATTGAGATCGATCCTGCAAGGCTGATGAAGGCAGGGAAAATATCCCTGGAGTCCAGTTCCAAAAAGCTCCTGAATTACACGCTGAATCTCAAGTATCCGGATGTCGTCACTGATCCCGCGCATCTGGTCGGCGGATTTACGCTTCACAAAAAGATGGAGAATCTAAACGGAAAAGAAGAAATCCGCGTGGGAGACGTGGTTCGAATTACTTTGGAGATAGATCTGCGAGATCCATCGAGGAAGAGTCAATCTTATTCCGGTGATCTGGAGTATCTAGCCCTGGAAGATCCGGTCCCTGCAGGCATAGTTCCTATCAATTCGGAGCTAAAAACAGAAGGTGCTGAAGACGGCGCGCCCAAGCGAATGGAGTCTAGAGGGGATTGGACAGAAGACTTTACCCCAAGCTATTTTGAGTTCCGGGATGACGGGGTGAGGGTGTTCAAGAACAACGCCTGGATTGGTAGGTACAAATACTCCTACCTGGCAAGAGCTGTTGCTGACGGAGACTTCTGGATGCGAGGGTCCCGCATTTCGCTGATGTATCATCCTGAAGTGTTCGGCAAAACCGCGGGCAAAAAGATGACGATATTACCATTCATAAAGTAGTAGGCTCATCTGGGAGACCTCCACGACTATTGGGAAGGTTCTCCCAGGTTTCCGTCCCTGCGACAGCGGGCGTCCCTCAATAGTGGTATCTGAGCTGAGCGATCAGGAGAGAATCCGATTCAACTTTGTAGACGATGCGGTGCTCTTCGTTTATACGCCGGGACCAGCAACCGGACAGGCCATGCTTCAAGGGCTCAGGCTTTCCGGTCCCTTCAAATGGGGAACGTTGGATCTCCTTGATCAGTCTGTAGATCCGTTCCAACATTCTTCGATCAGTGTGTTGCCAGTAGAGATAATCCTCCCAGGCGTGTTCAGAGAAAATGAGCTTCATTCGCTCAGCTCACGTTCCGCGCCGCCTCCGGAGTTAAGTTCTGCGACTGATTCAAGTAGTCTTCGAACGTTCTTGGGGCTTCTCAGGAGGTAAGCCGTCTCTTCGAGGCTCTGGTAATCTTCAAGGGATATCATTACCACGGATCGTTGGTTCTTCCGTGTGATGATGATGGGAGAATGATCATCGCAGACCTTGTCCATGGTTTTGGCCAGCTTGCTGCGTGCTTGCGAGTACGTGAGTGCGTTCATGCGCAATCCTCCCACTTAGTTAGTTGTACAATTAATTGTACAGCATATCCAGATTCATGACAAGTCATCTAGCGACAAGCTTCCGTTAACAGATAGCATGCGCATCGGTAATCGCAAGCCCGGGCGAAATATTTCTCTTGATATATATCGTCACGAGATATATCATGGAATAAAGGAGGACGACATGGATGTTCAGTCGGTGCTTCTAGGGTTCCTTATGCGCAAGAGCATGACAGGTTATGACCTGAAGAAAGCCTTTTCTATGTCCTTTTCTTTCTTCTCGGGCCTCAGTTATGGGTCGATCTATCCCGCCCTCAAGAAGATGGAAGGTCAGGGCTTGATTTCAAAGCAATTGGAAATTCAGGACGGTGCGCCCAACCGAAAAGTTTACACGATCACAGAGGTTGGCAGAGAATACTTCCTCGAATCCTTAAAGGAGCCGTTTTCTTCTGAGCAACCCAAAAACTCTTTCCTGATGAGGTTATTCTTCTTCGCCCATCTGGCCTCAGAAGAGCGAAAGGCGATTGCCCTTAAGCAATTGGATTCAGTGAAGCAAGTAAGTACTCAGCTCGAGGCGGTCCGTCCCGAAATTCAAATGCGTGCGGATCGATTTCAATACCTGTGCTTTGAGTTGGGTCCTCGCTTTTTCAACGATCTGGCACGCAATCTTGCCCAGGTCGTCGATGCCTTGGACGAAGAGAAAGTGAAAGATATTACATGAAACCGCCTTTGAAAAAAGTCACAATCAGAAAGGAAGACAAAAGTGAAAGTCATCGCCATCAACTCAAGCCCGAGAGCTGACGGAACCAGCAAGACGGGTATTTTAATGGACGCCGTTGTGCAAGGAATGCGAGAAGCAGGCGCGGAATTGGAGATGGTCCGTCTCAGAAAGAAGACGGTCAAGAATTGCGTAGGCTGTTTCACGTGCTGGACAAAAACACCGGGCGTCTGCGTGCATAAGGACGACATGGCAAACGAATTATTTCCGAAGTGGCTTGAAGCCGATATAGCGATCTATGCCACCCCTTTGTACCACTTCACGGTGAACGCTTCCATGAAAGCCTTTATCGAAAGAACCTTACCTACCCTCGAACCATTTTTAGTGCCGCATGCTGACTGTACGACGCATCCTCTCCGCCAGAAATTGCCGCGAGCGGTAGTGTTGTCCGTTGCCGGATTCCCGGAGCTTTCAGTCTTTAATCAACTTTCCCAATATGTGAGGTTTTTGTTCGGAAAGGGACTCATCGCAGAGGTTTACAGACCCGCGGCCGAGGTGATGACCCGACCCGAATTCTCAGTGACAACGAAGCACATTCTTGAAGCAGCAGTAGAGGCCGGCCGCGAACTTGTGCAATCCAAAAAGATCTCTGAAGGAACGATGGAAAGGATCACTCAGCCTATTGACGACCCTGAGTCTCTCGCGAAGATGGCAAATGTCTTCTGGAAGTCTTGTATACGGGAGGGTGTAACCCCCAGAGAGTTTCAGGAGAAAAACTTGATTCCACGCCCTGATTCGATCGAGACTTTCATGATGATGATGTCCAAAGCATTCAATCCAGAGCAGGCCCCTAAAACGAGTGCCACCCTTCAATTTGACTTTTCAGGTGAAGTTGAAGGATCTTGCTCACTTAAAATCGAGAACGGCCGCATCGAGGCAAAAGATGGCCCCTCCGACAAACCGGATTTGACCATTCAGTCGCCTTTCGATATCTGGATGGACATATTGACGGGCAAAGCCGACGGCCAGCAGTTGTTCATGCAGCAAAAATACACGGCCATTGGCGACCAGTCATTGCTTATCGGCATGAAGGACCTGTTCGGCAAACGATGAGTTAAGAGAAGCTTACGCGTCCCTCTCAGCCTGGGGTTGCGGAACAGCTTCCAGGAGCCTTGAAGCGATACCAAACGCCAGATCGATTAATTTCGGGAAACGTTCAGGGCTCTTTTCCGCCCATATCAACATGAGGTCTTTATTATTCATGATAAGGCAATCGAGCTCACGACGGTGCTCGACGCAAAAACGCTGGAGCTCAGGCGTGAAAACCCACGGAAACGAGCCCCCACGGCTGAAGAGCGCATATGACAAGGAGAAGCCATCCTCACGAGGAACAGTATACTCCTTGAGTGCCTTGTCCTGCTGGAACCCGTAAAATAGAGTGCTTCCAGATTTCGCGACACAGATTGGGCCCGGCAGTTCGATCTCATCTCCATTTATTATGCATAGAACCGCCCGATATATAACCGGACCGCGGGTATGGAAATCCCACACTGTAAAATCATTGATTGACAAGTCTAGCCCTTGCACTCTGCCGCTGACGGATTTTAGTATCTGGCAGTATGAGAAGGCTGTTTCTTGTGCTTCAGGGAAAAGCAATCTCGGCAGGAAAATCTCTGATAAGGAATGAGATCTTCTCTTTCGGCCATCAAATTCAAATCCCATTTTTCCAGCGGCAATCCGCCATTTTTGGGCACTCTGACGTTCTATTATAATTCCGGCAATATCGCCTGCGAGGAAGCTCACCGCAAATAAAACGACTATCGCCGCACCGTACAGGATTCCCGCTGGTTCGGTTGCTTCCATCAGCCCCGCCCGATTCTGTAGATCCAATTAAATTCTAAACGATTTTTGCGGTTCTTTGAAGCGGTTACACGCGTTAGCTGTCAAACGGAGAAAAAATGGCCAATTCTCTGGTTTGTTCTACTTACACCTCCTCTAGAGATACTTAAGAATCGATGGCCTTTAGCCCTCGCCAAACCACGTGAAGAAAAATGAAAGACGAGAGCACAAAACCTGCAATAAAAATAGGCCAATTGAACGGAGCAGGCATGCCGCCGTCCATTATATTCCTATAGTCCCAGCAGAACGAAACGATTACGAGCAGCCCGCCTGTGATTATCAGGCCCCAGTTGATCCACGAGACGTTGAGCGGCCGTCCTACGCGCTCGAAATATAGCACTGAAAGTCCAGCAGAAATCATGGCAATAGAGATTAAGACCGGGCACAACACTGGAGAAACCCACGGTACCAGGGACCAAGAAAAGAAGATCCCAAGTCATGAGTGACTGGGGCCAATCAATGAACAGCTTCAGCCAAAGATAAAAAAAGGTATCCCAGACCCCGAAAGAAATCATAAAATAGGCCCAAGCTTGACGGCGATTCTCCGCAGCTGCGATTCCCACGGCCGCCAACATAATGATGGTAAATATTTCACGGCCCAACTCAATAAAGAGCCTGTGAACGTGCTCTTCGCCCATAAGTTGGAGCCGTTCCAGTGTAAGGACCGGGAACTGGAACCCGCCGCGCTCCAGAGGATAATAGAGGGCTCTCAGGTATTCCACAATGGCGGACTCAACGTAGGCGAACGCGACAGCCCATATTACTATGGCCGGAACTCGTTTCACCTTTTATTTCCGAAAAAATGAAAGGGGGCCTACCAATAATCGTCAGAGCCAGTCGCTTGTTCGATAAATCGTGTTCTTGTGTAAGCCCGGCATTCGGAACAAGAAAAGTCAGACCATCGGCTTCTCAGAGCGGTGTCAAGACAATCACTGTAATGATCGCAGTCCACCCTTCTGTAAGGCCTTTCCGTTTCTCTGTTACCTTTCACCAGTACAGGACACGGTTCCATTCTTAACATAACCTCCCATCCGGTTTCGGAATTTGCAATACCAAGCAGCTCATCAAAAGTCGGGCTGCACAGCCTACCGGATTATGAGATCTACCAAAATCCCTAGTAAGGCCAAGCCATTACGGGCTATTACATTGCAGTTGTTCTAAATTGTCTGCAACCCACTAAATTTTTTATTAATGCATACTCGCTTCGGCGCAAGACTGCTTTTTACCCGCCCCTCGAAGTAGGAATCATTAAACTAGTCTATGGCCATTGTCAAGTACCTAGACCACCTACCGTAAGTAATGAAGTCAGCTACCAGTCTGATTGAGCCCCGAGCAAAGATACGAGGACTCAAGCGCGCTTTTCTTTTTCGCCGAGCGCGCAACTAACTATTCGCTTCGGCTCGAAGTTCTGCACAGGCGGAAAAATTACACTTAAGACCGATTTCGGCTGAATAAAAATACCCGTAAAATCCCTCTTGTGGCGAGGTAATATCACAGAAAGTCCGCTTAGGCTGGACACTCTTCCCTCAAACTGTTAGCATCAGACACTTTATGAAAGAGCTATGCCCTACACACACGCATGAAAATCATTGAGCAGGGAAAAGGTCCATGGTCATAGTAGCACATATTTCTCATAATGGAACTCCGGTGGCTGATGTGACATACAGGGCGGGCCTTCACGTGGAAGTAAGGGTCGCGCAGGAGTTTCTGGAACAGCAGGTTTGTTTTCCATTATGCCATTCGCAGAACGCCCTATTAAGAGGCAATTGGGAAGAAGCTCTGGACAATTATTTCAACGAAGGGGTGTTCGATTCCAAAGATAGCGTTTTCCGTGGAGAAATGCGTCGTATCGGTAGCGCCCGCGAGCACAAGTCTCTGTTCCGGCAAGCGGCTCACGCGCTACTAAGAGATCTTGAGCGTCATGGTTTTAATGTAGATGTAGATTTCCCTTAGAAAATAAAGACCGTCTGAAAAGAACAATAGCTCCCGGACATTTTATCCGGGAGCTGTCGTAGATAGGCTAGCCCAGAGGCGACGCGAGGAAAACCTTGGCACTGCCTCGCTGAATTTTTAAGCGAACCACCTTATTTTCTTTTGCCTCTTTCATTGCCTTATTGAATTCGGCTGAATTGGTGACGGCTTTCCCGTCCACTTCCAGGATCACGTCTCCGGAGCGCAAGCCCATTTTGGCGCCTGTCCCATCAGCTTGAAGATCTTTTACCTGAACACCTTCTCCTTCTTTCAAGCCCATTTGTTCAGCCGCAGCTGCAGGGACTTTCTCAATTTCCACTCCAAGCTCGTCGGATGTTTCGCCCGACGATGCTGACGGAGCTGCGGAACCCAGTGCTTTGGCAGTTCGTTCCGCTATCTTGATGGAGAACTCCAAGGGTTTTTTATCTCGGAACACGGACAGTTTGGCCGTCGAATCGGGCTTTTCGCGGCCCACCAAGTTTTTGAGTTCAGCTGCGCCTGATATGTCGTGACCGTTAAATTTAACGATAATATCACCGGGTTTGATACCTGCCTTTTCCGCCGGGCTGCCCTCTACCACTTGCGACACCAGGGCACCATTGGTATCTGTCCTGCCGAATGATTTGGCCAACGATTCATTCAGATCTTGAATGTTCACACCCAAGAGCCCTCGACGCACTTTGCCGTCCTTCACAAGGTCTTCCATTATGAGCTTCGCGGAAGTAGCAGGGATGGCGAAACCGATCCCCTGATAACCGCCGCTTCTGCTCGCTATGGCTGTATTGATGCCTATCACTTCACCATTGATGTTCACCAGAGGACCGCCCGAGTTGCCTGGGTTTATGGCCGCGTCAGTCTGGATGAAATCCTCATAGTCGATGATACCCACATTGGTTCTGCCAGTTGCACTCACGATGCCTGAAGTGACTGTACGGTTCAAACCGAAAGGGTTTCCAATGGCCATGACCAATTCGCCTACGCGCAGCTTGGAAGAATCTCCGAGCGTGGCTGTAGGCAGTCCTTTCGCATCGATCTTGATTACGGCTATGTCGCTCTCCGGGTCCGCACCGATCACTTTCGCTTTGAAAGATCTTTTGTCCGACAGATTCACCGTGATCTCATCCGCGTCTTTCACAACATGGGAATTCGTAACGATGATTCCCTCGGGGGACACGATTACACCGGAGCCCAGCCCCTGCTGTCGGAATCCCGGATCCGGCTTTGGTCCTTTCTTGTTGAATTTCTTGAAGAATTCTTCACCGAAAAAGTCACGAAATGGATGATTCTTGAAAAACGGTTCTAAATCTCCGCTGAGCGCTGATGCCTCTTTTTTGCTGGAACTTATGTTTACGACCGCGGGCGTCACCTTTTCCGCGACCTGAACGAAAGCCTCATCAAGCTGTTTCAATACAGAAGGCGCCTGCGCCTTTGCAGTGTATGGGGCAACGATTGTCAACAGGCTCGCTGCCAAGACTACCGCCACCGGAATTAAGAATGCCCTAAAACGGACTTTTGCCATTGATACTTCTCCTTCTGGACGGGAACTGAATTTGTAAATGTTTGACTCGTGTTCGACAATTTTGTTCTCGGATTTCTGAAGGACCCTCTCATTCATCAACGCCGGACTCTATAGCACACAGAGTTGTGCATGTGAAGTTTAAGCTTCAACTCAATTCGTAAATACCAGCAAAAAGGATTGAATATCAGAATGGCAGCCTGCTTTTTGCTTGCCCCGCGTGATAGAGAGCTGTTATAATTACAATTCAATTCTTATGACCGGAATTCGAGGAACAACATTGTTTGCGGCCCCATTTCAAGCCAGGCAGGGAGCATCTGAATCCTCTGTGGGCCCCTCCACCATGAGATTTTTCAAATGGGGGTTGAGGTCCGCGTTGACTGGACTGCTGGTGGTAATATTGGCGGGTTGCTTGCCGTTTGCTCGAAACAAGACCCCGAAGATGAGCCTTCCCGAGTCTTCCGAACGCAAGACTGACTCTGCCCCATTGCCTGGTTCGTCGCAAATTAAGGCCAAGGGAAACTCCAGTGTTGAACAGAACGCGAGTGGTCAAACGTCCAGGGGAAAAGAATCGGGCCCTTCAGACGAAACACAATGGCCTACATTGCGCCAAGCCGCAAGCTCGCTTGATCATAATCCACCCTCCAAACTCAAATCCAAGGCCGATCCTGCTGAAGTCCGTAAAGTCCATGCTATGGCGTGGGATCTCATAAAGAAGAACCAGGATGTCAAGGCCGTCAAGATATGTCATGCCCCCAAGAACGACGAGTGGTGGATCACTCTGTACAAGGACGCTGGAGGCGCTTACGAGCCGGAACCCTATGTTTGGAACGCGCTGGAAGAGGAACTTCAGCCGCATCTGGTGGTAATGAGAAAGATCCCGCATTCCAAGCTCAAAACCTCTTTGTCATCATCGGAATCCGGGCGCATATGTGAGGCATTCGAACCGACCACAGGCGGACCTGTTCAAGAGAAAATCCTGGAGAAAATCTCTCCGCAGCCCGTTGAAGCAGAACCGAAAGAGCGTCCAGCGACGAATGCCCGGTTGTCTTCCTCTGACGCCGTCGCTCAGAAAAGCTCCAAGCCGACTCCTCCAGTGCAACGTGAGCAACCGATCCCGGCTCCCGCGAAAAAAATTGCGTTAAATCCTAGCGTCCCATCGAATCGTGCAATCCCCTCTAAAGATGAAAGCCTCTCCTCGGCAACCGTCATACCCGAAAGTCGGAAACAGGTGCACGCGGACCCAAAGCTGGTCTCTCCATTCAAGAAAACGGCAGCGGAGGACTCCGACAATCGCGACTTGAAGGAAACTAAGTCAATCCCTGCAGTAAAGAATTACAACTCACAGAATGCGAAGCCCACGTATCACATCTTTGTTTACGGCTCCAGCATGAATCATTCGGAACTCATGAATTGGCTCGATGAAAACGGGTACGATGAGTCTCAAATTGTCGATGCTGCTCCCTCGAAACTTGAGGGTTATGATTTCGTATGGAATTATTTTTCACCGTCCAGAGGAGGCGGGACAGTCAATTTGGAAGCTAAACCCTCTTCTCACGTATATGGCCTGCTTCTCGAAATTGAAGACGGACTTCTCAAGGCGTTCGATTCAAAAGAAGGACATCCCAAGTACTACCTTGCGGAAAGACCAGAGGGTGCCTGTAAAAAGATTGGAGGACGGAAAAACTGTTTTTGCCTGGCTTTATGTCGCTGCCCCTAATAAGGGTGGAAGAAGAGATGTCTGGCCCACCGCAGAATACAAGCAAAAAATCCTTCAAGCCGTTTCTTTTTGGGGATTACCTGAAAGCTACATAGGTACAATCAAATCTTGGCCTACTCGCTAAGAAAGGGATCCTGTGAACGAAGATAATGTTAGCCAGAAGAGAAAGAAAAGCTTCTTCGATACAATAAGAGAATTTTTTCTGGGAATGGCGGTACATGATGCAGTTATGGCCGCTCGCAAGGAAAAAGCCGCTACGGAGAATCTGCTGTTTCTGGCTATTTTCGGAGACATGTTAGGCGTTCCCGTAATGCCGAAATACTATTCCTTGAGGCTTGTTCCTTACCTGGTTCCCAAACTCGAAACGTGGAAACGCTCTGTTCTTAGAGAAAGGGATTGGAC
The DNA here is from genome assembly GCA_963700305.1 of uncultured delta proteobacterium. GTDB lineage: Bacteria > Desulfobacterota > Desulfomonilia > Desulfomonilales > Desulfomonilaceae > Desulfomonile. Next base: position 257,823 of record CAVOXB010000011.1, on the reverse strand, counting down.
CGATTGGACCTTTGACTGAACCGCCCCACATTTCTGTTCCACAAGATTCTCTGGGCGTCCACGGCCCAATTAATTCTGATTTTTGATTGCTCGCTTACATTCTCGATGTATCGTAACTGAGACCATGTCCAAACATTTCCGGGCATTCTTTTCCATTGACAAGTCGCCCTTACTGGACTAAGTAGCGCACCATCATCTGGAACTCATCACAACGAGATCAGGAGTCGAGGAGATGCACGGTGCAAATTCATCCAGGGGAAAGACACTTGAAAAGCCATATCGGCGTTTCCGTGATGACCCCAAGTACGATGAAATAAAAAAGATGATTGAAGATTTTCCGTCTGAAAAAATGGAGCAGCTAAGGCTGTATATAGAAAGATGGCTCCGGAATGCGTGATGCTCGACCGGGGAAACAAATTTGTTCCCCCGGCCTGAAGGATGTCCCGTCAAGATTCTCCCTAATCCTGTCTACAAGTTCTCATGTCACCTGCCAATGTTAACGATCCACCCGTAAGGATCCGGTTTATGGCCGGTCTGCATGGCAGTAAGGTCGTCAAACAGTCTCTTTGCTACAGGACCTGTTTTCCCGTCTGCAACCATGTAATCTTTGTCTTTGTATCTGAAATGGCTGACAGGCGAGATTACCGCCGCTGTTCCAGAACCGAAAATCTCTTCCAGAGCACCGGTCTCAGCAGCGCGCACTATTTCCTCTATGGTGATTTGCCGCTCGGTGACCTGGTTCCCCATGTCACGGGCGAACCTGATCACTGAATCCCGTGTGACTCCCGGAAGAATGGTGCCTTCTAGAGCAGGAGTGATGACCTCTCCGTTAATTCGGAAGAAAATGTTCATAGTTCCAACTTCTTCAATGGAGAGCTTATCCACCGCGTTGAGCCAAAGCACCTGAGTAAACCCCTGAGCATGGGCCTCTTCGGCCGCCAGCAATGAAGCCGCGTAGTTCGCCGCTGTTTTCGCTTCTCCCAAACCGCCTCTGCAAGCCCGTATATATTTGTCAGTCACCACAATTTTCACCGGATTGAATCCTTCCGGATAATACGCGCCAACAGGGCAAAGAATAATATAAAACAGGTAATGCTTGGAGGGGCGCACTCCAAGGAAAGGATCTGTGGCGATTATGGTAGGCCGCACATAAAGCGAAGTGCCGTGAGTCCTTGGAATCCAATCTCTGTCCAGCCTTATGAGCTTGCTCATTTCTTTCATGAACAAGTCCGGATCCACGGTTGGAATACACAGTCTTTCGCAGGACTTGTTGAATCGGTGTATATTCATGTCAGGCCTGAACAGTAGGATATCTTCTTCATTAGCTCCGGCGAACGCTTTCAAGCCTTCAAAAACCTGTTGCCCGTAATGGAGCATCATTGTTGCCGGATGCAAGATCAGATCCTGGAAAGAAGTTACTTCAGGTGTCTGCCACCCTCCTTCATCCTCTGAATATCTCATCTGAAGCATATGCTCAGTGAAAATAGTCCCAAATCCGAGCTTGTCTTCTTGATATTGGGGTGAGGCCGCCCTGTTACACGGTAATGTTCCCATAAAGCCTCCTGTATTCCTTGTAGTTTGGAATTCCTCCGCGGTTTGCCAGAGGCCTTTTTCCCAAGGCCCGGTAAGCCGGGGTCTAAGCCTGAACAAAAATTACTACCAAAGCAGGGGAGCGGAGTCAAGCCGAGGTTTGATTAAGATTCCTCATTATGCATACTTTCCGAGGATTGAGAATTCCCGTTTATGAGAGGCACAATATCATACCACGCTTCTATGAGGGCGTATTTGTGCGCGCAGGATGGGTCTATGCTGGTCCGGCTCTCGAACTAACGTGGGAATGCGTTCACAGACCAGACCATGGGATGAGGAAATAGAATCTAATCACTTGAAAACGGCCGCGCTATTTTATACAGTTCTAAAGCGGACGCATCAGAGTACCTTTCGGTTTGAGCAGTGACAAAGCTTCTTTCCAAACGATCAGGACATCTATTGCATTCTCAAGTCCTATGCACAAAGCCTGCAACGCCAAATGTGAGACCATTGAGCGCATGATTCCCATAAGACCCGGATGCCCAGGAGGTAACATTGAGACTAAGGAGCCTTAACATAAGGGCGAAGCTTATGACATCTGCGATAGGCTTTGTGACTGTGCTAATTCTTTTGGCCGCAGCCGGTTTGGCCGCTCTCAGTAACATGGATAGTTCCATTTCGGAAATTCGTCAGAACCATGAGTCCATTCACGCAGCTGCCGTCATTCAGAAAGCCTTCCTCGAGATGGAATCCGGACTGCGCTCTTATCTCAGACAACCGGACGAAAGACACCTCGATATGTACAGGAAGGGGTTCAAAGCCGCCCAAGACGGACTACAGCGACTGAAGAAGTCGCATCCGGCGTGTCGTCTGGGGAAGAACGACTAATCCGCGACATGGAAACGGCACTGCAGAATTGGCAGACGAAGGTAGCGGAACCTGCCATCGCTTCCAGGAGACAAAGCGAAACTTCGAAAACGCCCAGGGACGAAAAAGCCGAAGCTCAGATTCAGGATTTGATTGCTGCTGCGGACTTGAATTCAGTTGCACAGAATTTGACACAGAGCCGACTGGCCCTTACGGACGTATATCTAACCCAAGCTGAAATAAAGCTCCAAGAGACTCGAGCTCCAATGTTTACGGGAGTGGCTCTGTTGTCGGCATTTTTGCTGATAACCACCTATTTCATGGCAGGTCGAATCTCTAAGCCCATATCCGAGGCCGCTGCACTGGCGGAAGCCATCACCAGCGGGGATTTGTCAAAGAGAATTGATATTAAAGGTTCGGATGAAGCTTCCAGACTGGGTTCATCTCTCAATGAGATGGCTCAAGACCTTACGAACTATAGCAGGCGCATCCTGGAAGGCATTGAAGTCTTGACTACTTCAGTTACTCAGATTGCAGCGGCGGCGTCTGAGCTGTTCAGTAGTGCTTCCCAGACGGCCTCTGCCGTCGGTGAAACCACCGTAATCATCAACGAGATGGAGAAGACGGCCAAAGTAGTAAATGACACTTCCCGAAACGTTGAGGACCACTCTCGACATTCGGACGAAATAGCAGATTCCGGGACCAAAGCCACAGGTGAAACGATTAAGAAAATAGGTCTAATACAGGAAAAGATGGAAATTGTCCGTACAGCAGTGGTGGGGCTTAGCGACAACACCAAATTCGTCGAAGAAATAGTCGCTGCGGTCCAGGATCTTGCAGATCAATCCAATCTTCTGGCGGTCAATGCTTCAATTGAAGCTGCACGATCCGGTCAGCACGGCAAAGGATTCGCTGTTGTGGCTCAGGAGATCAAGTCCCTTGCAGACCAATCCAGGGAAGCAACGGACAGAGTAAACAAGATCCTGCATGAGATTCGGAAATCTGTGAGCTCTGTGGTTATGGCGACAGAAGAAGGAAGCAAAGCGGTTCAGAGCGGAGTTGAGCAGTCCGAGACTGCAGGCGAATCCATCCAAAAGCTGTCGGTTAGTATAGCGGAATTTTCTCGGGCAGCCGGCCTCATTACGTCCTCCACCAACAAGCAATTTGCTAGAGTAGAAAAGGTCGCGACAGCTTTGAGAAGCGTCGAGCTTGCCATGAACAGCAGTGTCGAGGGCTCAACACAACTGGAGAATGAGGCAAGGCGGCTGGAAGAGCTTGCTCGATCGCTCAAGGATATAGTGCAGCATTACAAGTTCGAACGAACGAGTTGAACCGGTAAACCGGGGGAGGCTCAGGCGAACGATTTGCAGGAGTCGCGCGGCATCGCTTCCATCCCACCATTTTTGGTAATTCGAAACAGGCAGGCTTGAGAACCTGCGCCACGAAAGGGGGATACAATGAATAAAACGGCCGTTCAATTATCACAAATCGATGAAGCCCGTATCACGATAATTATGGACAACACCATAGACTTGCTGATCGCGAGCACAGAGGTGGCTCGCCGGTTCGAATCTCCCTCGGAATGGTACAATCATCCATTGCCTAAGGCTGAACATGGGTTCTCGGCACTCATCAAAGTCAAACAAAACGAGAAAGAGGGGGATCGTACTTCTAGATACAGGGGCAAGCACAGACGGCGTACTGCATAATTTTGAAGCGCTCGAAATCGACGCGGCGCAGATACGCGCCATAATCCTGAGCCATGGCCATTTCGACCATGCCATGGGTTTGACGGGTATTGTCGAGAAAATCGCAGACCGAAATTTGAAAATCGTACTGCACCCGGATGCTTACCTGCAACGCAAGGCTGTATTCCCTACCGGAAAAGAGATCCACGTTTCTACCCCACCTGGCATGGATATTCGTCGAGAGAACGCCGAAATCATAGAAAATACCGGACCTACCGCTCTTCTGGATGACATGATAATGGTTTCAGGTGAAATTCCCCGGGTCACAGATTTTGAGAAAGGCTTTCCAATACACTATGCCAAACGCGAGGACGTGTGGCAGGATGATCCATTAATTATGGACGATCAGTGCGTCATTCTGAACGTGAAGGGGAAAGGGCTGGTCGTAGTGACAGGTTGCGGTCATGCCGGCATTATAAATACTATTCGATATGCACAGGAATTGACAGGTGTCAGACAAGTCCATGCTGTGATCGGGGGATTTCACCTCACCGGCGGATTGTTCGAGAAAATTATCCCTGATACCATAGCAGAGCTGGAAAGAATCAATCCTCGCTACATCATGCCTACGCATTGCACAGGGTGGTCTGCGCTCCACCGCTTATCAGAGGCTCTGCCCGATGCTTTTATCACGAGTTCCGTAGGCACAACACTGGTCTTGTAGTGTTGGATTCTGGCTGGCCGACACAGCCGAATAGCCAACAGATAATTTTTACATGATGGCTCAGTCAATAAGTATTCTTTTTGATTCACGCTGTTTCTTAAGCTCTTCCGCAGAAGGCCCTGCTCCGAAAATCACCACTTCGGCTGCTTTTTGGAGTTCCTGGATGCCTTTGCGAATATGAATTCCCGCTGCAGCTAGATCCTCATACTGTGGCCCATATTTCTTGAAAAGCAGGTATCCGCTTGCAAGTGAAAGAATCGCGAGGCCGCTCGCTCTTGTAATCAATTGAACTGGGGTCATGTGCTTCTCCTGTTTCACGCGGATTTTGGAAAGGCTATGGAGAGAATATTATTCTCCAGCGAGGCCCTTCCTGGTTTTCTCCCTAGTAGGATCCGCGGAATGAATACGTGGCGCTTGAATGATCCGATCCGTACCACCAGGTCTCCATCTTCATTGAAAAGGTCCACGTGTTCTTTGGTGACGAACGGAAGCTTTATCCTGAGCATATAATCGTCTTCTGACTTGTCAATCTGATATACGGTGTCCTGGTGCATCACTGCGGACGGATCCATATCGCCATAAATCAGGGCCCCCATTTTGGACAGCATTGGCACGCCGACTACTTCATCTTGAAGTATATTCACTTTTCTGATGGGGATTGGATCGAAGATCTGATTTATCTGCTGGAGACTCCTTTGTTGAGTGTTGAGCCAATCCTTGAAATAAGCCTCCTGCAGAGTCTGTGGAAACAGCCTGTTTACTATTATCGCGTCAACCACAAGTCCGTAAAGACAGAAATACATGAAAGCCCGCTGAGTTTCGCGAACCACCATCTTCTCAGCGTTTGTGACAAGCCGAACTGATGTGACCTCTCTGTCCAGGAGCACCTCGTCAACTCCTTCAAGCCTAAGGAATAGATTTCCTATTGACTCGAAATATGCTTCCTCGGGCATAGGAATATCAGTCAAGCGTTTGGCAAACGGCCGTGCAACCTTGAACAGGTTGCGCTCCAATTTAAATACCTTTTTCATGTACCATTCCAGTGTGGACGGCATGCTTACAAAACGCAAAGACTCTCCTGTGGGCGCGCAATCGATCACTATGACATCGAACGTCTTTTCTCTGTAATACTGATTTATATAAAGAAGGCTGACAACGTCTTCCATTCCTGGGATTATGGCTAATTCCTCTGCAAGTACGTCTGTGATACCGCTCTTGCCTAACAGCGCGGCCAAGTATTTGGATACTTCTCCCCAATGGCGGTCCAGTTCTTCCTGGATATCCAGTTCCTGAAACCAAAGATTATCGTTTACTTGTCGCGGCAGTCCTCTGTTGTGATCGTGGAGGTCGACCTCAGGCTGAAACGCGTCGGACAGGCTGTGGGCGATGTCTATTGAAATCACAATAGTCTTTAGGCCCTGCTGAGAGCAACGTAAGGCTGTCGCAGCTGCTGCAGTCGTCTTGCCAACGCCACCCTTTCCAGAGAAGATGATAATGCGCGGTTTTTCTCTTCTCAACGCTCCCTCCGTCTGATTGTCATTGGCAGCATTATAACGCAAAAGCTGAAGAACGCATTAAGACCGGTTCGAATCTTATGACCAGGGAATTGCGGATCGGTAAGGTTTTTCCGGATCGCCTGCTTGCTTATAAAATGGAGGGTTTTTGCGTAACTGGGGAGACTCGCAAAAGCAAGTCTCCCCAGTGGATCGGCACTTGCTTATTTTATGAGGTTGAGTCTAACCGGAGCATTAAGTATCACGAAAGTGCCGTTTTCCGATTCGCGGCGATCGGCACTTCCAACATAGTCTTTGATCAATGACGCGAACATGGCGCGCATCCGCGGATAGCATTCTGACGCAACCATGGGATTGGTTGTGCCCTATGCTGCGAGGCGCGTTTGTCCCGTGAAAGCGATAACCATAATCATCGAATTTCATCGGGCCTTCTATCATGTCTTCAGGATCCGAAAGTCTCTTCCTGCTGAGCGGTCTCTTCTTCAGCAACGGGGCCATTGTGCCTCCGTAAACGGTCCTACTGGGAGAATCGCCCGCGGCCCAGGCGCGGTCCTTTGGAGGTATCCACCAGGGGTTATCGTCGAAAATATGCGTCACAAAGTACGTCCCCACCGGTGTTGGAAATTCCGATGACCCGAGCCCGATTTTGCACTCCTTCAAAATGTCTTTATTCCCTGAAGAGGTAACACCCTGGAGCTTGAAAGTATGCATGGAATGGCTGACTTCTATCTCCAGGAAAATGTACTTCGCCTCAACGGATTTGATATCCGGGACGTTCGGCAGATTCCCGACTGAAGCCATGCTGCCGGACGATCCGAGCACAGACTCCATTTGCCCGCGGTCCATAAGCGCCGGACTCGCTGCTACTCTAGCCCGGCCCGGAGGCGATTTTTCTTCAGTCCGTGCGCCTGCGATGAGGATATCCTTGAAGAGAAGGTCTCCTAGACTTCCAGTGAGAGTCCCGGCATACGCAGGTTCTTCGGTACGTGCCCTGGCCCCTGAGTCGGCCGATAAGGCATTGAGCAAACAAGAAAAATTCACCAACAACCCCACACCCAAAATCGTCAAAATACGCAACATGGTTTTCTCGCGCTCACATGAATAAAATAGTTATGTATATTTAGCATTTTACGCTGTAAAAATCAACATAAAAAAAAGAATATCAGGTTAAGCCTGGAGTCAATAGGGGCCGGACTACTATTGTGGGGCCTTCTGGAAAGCCTGCTCCCAACCGATCATCGTGAGTAAGCGGTTGCCAAAAGTTGTGACGCTTGTCTTGCAGCCGAATCGGAACAAATTCGTAGGGCCCGGCATCACTTGTCGGGCCATCATAAAGCAATCATTGACTGTTTAGATAGGGTCTGCCGGCACGGAGGCCGGCAGCTACTAAATCTTGTTTCCTCAATCGGACATTAATTTTGGCAACCCCCATAAGCGAAGCTATCTCAAGTCACAGGGGCGGGAATTGCTTCGTCCCCTTTGCTCCTCGCAATGACGATCGTGTTTGAGCAATCTGTTGATTTACTCTCATAAGGTGTGAATCTGGGAATGAGAGCGGACGCGAGAGAGACTAGCACAAGCTGCCAATTTCATGATGCTGAACCGCGATCTCTATGAATCCTATGCTTCGATGTTATTCTTGAGCCTTTCTAATGCGGCTAAACTCCACGACGCACTCATTTATGACCCGCGACCATATCCACATTTCACTGAAATTCTTGACACGACACCAAACCGAGTTTAGGATGTTGTTGGCGGTTCTGCTCCATCCCAGGAATCCACAAGAAAACATGAACAAGACCGCATACGACTCTCAACGTGAATCCCCCCTTCGCGGGTTCAATAGCCGGCACTGCCGGAAGATCAAGGAAAGGTGAAGCAGCCGTGAAACAGCTAATGTCAGGAAATGAAGGTATTGCGCAAGGGGCCTACGAATACGGCGTCCGATTGGCCTCGGCTTACCCGGGAACTCCCAGCACTGAAATTCTGGAGTACATTGGCGAGCGCTACCCAGAAATTCGAGCTGGGTGGGCCCCAAACGAGAAAGTGGCCCTAGAGATCGCAGCAGGAGCAGCATATGGAGGCGCCAGAGCCATGGCGGCAATGAAACATGTTGGGCTCAATGTGGCTGCAGATCCCTTTATGACTCTCTCGTACACAGGAGTTAACGGCGGATTGGTGATCGTGGTATGCGACGATCCCGAAATGCATTCTTCCCAGAACGAGCAGGACACTCGCAATTATGCGAAATTCGGGAAGGTCCCTTGCCTGGAGCCATCAGACAGCCAGGAGGCAAAAGACCTGGTGGGTGAAGCTTTGCGCATAAGCGAAGAGTTTGACACCCCAGTGATCTTGCGCAGCGCTACCAGAGTTTCCCACTCCATGTCACTGGTGGAGACCAAACCCAGGGTGGAAGGTTCCAAAAAACTGGCCTCAAAAAAGACCCCATGAAATTCGTCATGCTTCCCGCAATGGCAAGGAAGCGTCACCCCGTGGTGGAACAGAGGCTCAAGGATGTTGCGGCGTTCGCTGAGACATTTCCCTATAACAAGATCATGATGGGGGATGATTCCATCGGAATTATTGCCTCGGGCATCGCTTTCCAGTACGCTCGAGAGGCATTGCCAAATGCGTCCTTTCTGAAGCTGGGTATGGTCTGGCCGCTTCCTGAAAAGATGATCCGCGATTTCGCCTCCAAAGTGAAGAGAGTCGTTGTTATAGAGGAGTTAGATCCTTTTACTGAAGAAGCGATCCGACTCATGGGGATAAAGGTTGAAGGCAAAGAACTCACCGGTATGTGCGGAGAGCTTTCGACCGAAAAAGTGGAAAAAGCGCTTACAGGCGCGTCCACGGCAAAGAGCATCGGCCCCATTGACATGGATTTGCCTCTCAGGCCTCCCAATATGTGTCCGGGGTGTCCCCACAGGGCCACTTTCACAGCGTTGAAAAAGAACAAAGTTTACGTTGCGGGCGACATAGGCTGTTACACTCTCGGCGCGTTGCCTCCGGTCGCTATGCTTGACAATTGCCTTTGCATGGGCGCAGGAATCGGAATCGCGTCCGGCTTGGATAGAAGCCTTGGGGATCTGGCTAAGGGCAAAGCAGTAGCGGTAATCGGGGATTCCACATTCTTTCATTCCGGCATGACCCCGCTCCTTGAACTTGCCTACAACGGAGGCTCGACGACAGTCGTCATAATGGACAATAGGACGACGGCAATGACTGGTGCTCAACCTCACCCGGGCACCGGGTTCACACTCAGACAGGACCCCACTATTTCGGCGAGTATCGAAAAAGTGGCGGAAGCTTTCGGGTTCAAGAGGATTCGCACTATAAATCCCTATAATGTTAAGGAAACCGAAAAGGTGATCGCCGAAGAATTGGAAGCGCCCGAGCCTTCGCTCGTAATTACCCGTGCGCCTTGTGCTCTTTTGAAGACGGAACGCATCCTGCCGGACAAACCGCTCAGAATAGACGCGGAAATCTGCAAGGGGTGCAAGAGCTGCATAAATACAGGATGCCCGGCGCTTGAATTCGTGAAAATCGAAGAGCCCAAGGAAGGTGAAAAGCGCAAAGGTTTTTCCAGAATCAACGAGTTGCTTTGCGTAGGTTGCCGAACCTGCCAGGAAGTATGCAAGTTCGATTGCATCAAGGAGGCGTTATGAGCGACAACAATCGTGTTTACAACGTGCTCATAGTCGGCGTCGGAGGTCAGGGGATTATTCTGGCCAGCGACGTGCTGGGACGAGTTGCCGCATCCCACGGATACGACGTGAAGAAGAATGAGATTCACGGTATGGCCCAACGCGGAGGATCCGTGTCCAGCCACATCCGATTCGGAAAATCGGTAAGCTCGCCGATAATTAAGCTCGGAGAAGCTGACGTGTTGCTGTCGTTTGAGCAAATAGAGACCATACGATATTTTCCGTTCCTTTCAGAAAATGGAAAAGTAATACTGAACGATCAAAAGATCCTGCCTCCGGCAGTTTTCACCGGCAAACAGGAATATCCGCCTGACGTCATCCAAAAAATCAGAGAAAAGGTCCCTGATGCCGTGGTTGTGGATGGCATCTCTTTGGCACAGAAAATTGGTAATCCGAGAGTACTCAATGTGATTTTCCTCGGTGTCTTGTCCAAGTACCTGGACATTCCTGCTGAGGTCTATGAAAGGGTGCTCAAAGAATCCCTGAAACCTAAACTCGCTGAGGTAAATCTAAAGGCATTCCACGAAGGCCGCTCATTGGCCTCTGCCTAACATCAGTTTGCGTCCATGACTCGGAAGCGGGACACCTCGTTATACAAAACAGGGTGTCCCCAATTTTATTGACCTACAGAGGAATTCGCATAGGTTATTTCATGCGAACGAATCCAATTTGTTGACAGTCAACAGCGCGTCCAAAACCAGCACCCAAGCCCATCAGATTTTCAAAGGAAGGGAAAGATGAGAAGGCAAAGTGCTGACCATAAAGGACAACAGGTTCCCTGGCGCCCGCGTCTTGAAATCGAATCCGGCAACAGGTATATTTGAGCCCTTGTCAGACTGGATTACTTTTTATTAGGCAATTTCGGACAACCCCAGAGATCAAGCGTGTTTTCCGGTAGGAACTTGATATGAACGCGAAGACGTACAAAGCGATGCTGGTAACCGAGTCATCTGATGGCAAGTTCACGAGGCAAATTGTGCAAAGGCCTGTTGACCAGCTTCCTCCCGGGGACGTACTGATTCGGGTGAATTACTCTTCTTTGAACTACAAGGATGCTCTTTCCGCTGCAGGAAATCGGGGGGTTACGAAAAAATATCCTCACACTCCCGGGGTAGACGCCGCAGGAATCGTGGAGGAAAGTTCAGTCCAGGATGTTAAGCCAGGGGATGAAGTTATAGTCACCGGATTTGACCTGGGAATGAATACGTCAGGCGGATTCGGTCAGTACGTTCGGGTCCCTGCGGAATGGGTGGTGAAACGACCGGCAAATCTCTCTCTGCGTGAGAGCATGATATATGGCACAGCGGGTTTTGCCGCTGCTTTGTCTGTGCACAAGCTCACGGCCAACGTCTCGCCGGATCAGGGTGAGGTCCTGGTAAGTGGGGCTCCGGGCGGTGTAGGCAGCATAGCTCTTTCCATTCTCGTGAAACTCGGCTTTCAGGTGGTCGCGGTTAATGGAAAGGTGGATGCGCGAGACTACCTCATGAGTCTTGGAGCGAAACGTGTACTTAGCATTGAAGAAGCTTCAGATACTTCAGGAAGGCCTATTCTGAAAGAACTATGGGCCGGTGCGATAGACACTGTTGGCGGCCCAATTTTGTCCACCGCCATACGGTCCACCAGATACGGCGGAAATGTGACTTGCTGCGGAAATGCAGCGTCTCCTGATCTTACGTTGACCGTGTATCCGTTCATTCTAAAGGGTATAAACCTGCTGGGGATAGATTCTGTAAATTGCCCCAAGGACCTGCGCTTGAAGGTCTGGGAACGGTTCGCCAATGAATGGAAAGTTGGCCATTTGGACAAGATCACCACTGAAGTGTCTCTGGATCAGCTCGAAGAACGTATCGAGCTGATTCTTCAGGGCAAGCAGACCGGCAGGACAATTGTGAACTTGGCGTAAAACGTTGAAACAGAATTCTGTGCTAGTAGCAACCATTAGAGAAGTCCTTTGCGAGAGTCTTCGTCCTTCATTTTATTGGTCCGTTTTCCCAGCCAACGCTGCCTCCATTCTGCCCAATCCTTCCATCAACAAGAAACGCGGGCAGCCAAAAGTGAGCCTCAAAAAGCCGCTGCCGCCGAAGGCAGCTCCGTTTCCCAGTCCGACCCCTGCGTCTTCAAAGAACCTGACCGGAGACTTTGTTCCTGTCTCCCGCGCGTCGATCCAGGCCAGGTAAGTCGCTTCCACATGAGTTACAGAAAGGCCGGGAATGGAGTTGATCGAGTATTCCACGATATCGCGATTCTCGCGCAAATACTCGAGCAGTGCTGAGAGCCACTGCGGTCCATCTTTGTACGCAGCGAGTGCCCCAGTGTAGCCCAAAGCGTTCACGTGCGGGACTATTCCTGCCATAGCACCGCGGAACCGCTGGCGAAGCTCTGCATTGGAAATAATCGCAAAAGCGCACCCAAGCCCCGGTATGTTGTATGTCTTGCTTGGTGCCATCAATGTTATTGTGCGCTCAGCCACCTCAGGACCGAGCATTGCTGTAGGAATGTGTTTCTTGTCACGGTCCAGAATCAGGTCGCAATGAATCTCGTCTGAACAGATCATCATATTTCTGGTTAGGCAAAATTCAGCAATCTCGGTCAATTCCTCCTTCGAGTAAACACGGCCAACAGGATTATGAGGATTGCACAATAAAAACATCCGCGTGCGCTGAGTCACGTTGCTTTTGAGGGCATCGAAATCCAGCAGCCATTTCCCATTCGATAGCATGAGCGGCGCCCTGAGCGAATTCCGCCGAAAATGCCTTGGAGCTGTCAAGAAAGGAGGTACACGGGTACAGCGGTTAAAACATCGTCTCCGTCCTCACCAATTGCTCTGCATGCTACATTTATTCCTGTGACCAGCCCTGGCAGCCATACGAGCCAGTCACTGTCCACTTTCCAGCCGTATTTGGTCTCGAGCGTGGAAAGCACCACTTCAACCAACTCCTTCGGAGCGGATGTGTACCCGAAAATTCCGTGTTCCACCCGTTGGTGAAGTGCTTCAATAACAGCCGGTGGGGATTTGAAGTCCATGTCCGCGAGCCAGAAAGGGAGTATTCCCCGCTGTTCGTGCATCTCCCACTTATCGCTGGATGTTCCTGCCCGACGGACTAGAGTGTCGAAGTCAAAATATTGGCTGTCATTCATTTTGTAGTGCCTTTGGTTTCAATTTGTATCAATCTAATTCAAAGATCGAGTGAATGCCACCATTCGGCCAAACGCCGGAGACCCATCGGTATAAATGGATCAATACATAAAATCCGGGTATACTATTGGGCTAGGGCTTCAACTCTGAGGTCTCCGGCCCCAACTTGTGTGAGTCGGACACAAAACCCTGGAGAAACATACTGATGGATTTATTCAGAATCATTGCTGCAATAATCATTGCGATTTTCGTAATTATACCAATATCCTTCGCATTGATCGGAATAATAGTCCGGGCATGGCAACACATTAAGGGTGCGAAATCAAATCAAAATGAACCCCGTTGATTCATGATGGATTGGGTCTCCCGACTGGCTCGTTTCCCTGGACAGGATCCCGTTTCTGCGGGAGCGACCGACAACCTGTAGCAACGTTTACAACGAAAACATACAAGGTTGACAAACCGGATGGCTTATTTTATCCATTAGTAAAATATTAATTGGAGCCCCGCATGGACGAGAACCAAAAAGAAAGACTGAAACTCAAGGCAGAGGTATTCAAGGCCATGGGGCATCCTCTGCGTCTCGGTATTATTGAATTCTTGCAAGAAGGCGAGATGTGCGTCTGCGACATTGTGGATCATGTGGGAACTGAAATTTCGAATGTCTCGAAACATCTCTCTGTGCTGAAAAAGGCCGGCATACTCGCGGATCGCAGAGACGGCTTAAGAATTATGTACAGCTTGACCATGCCGTGCGCCATAGATTTTGCTCGATGCGTCGAAGGCGTAGTGATCAGAAGGCTTGAGAATCAGCGGGCTGTTATGTTCGCGTGATATATGACGAAATGTTTCAGTCGTCCGACCTGGATTGCGAGATCATTTCCAGCTTCATCTCAACCTGGAGAAAAACAGGAATGAAAAAAATTTGGATAACAGTATTGGCGTTGTTCGCTGTCACTTCCGCAGTCATCGCTGCTCAAACCGGAGGAAAGATCGCGATTGACACGCAGAATCACGATTTCGGAAAGGTACGTTACGGGGATAAAGTCAGCCATGCTTTTGTGGTAACCAATACGGGGGATGAGCCTCTACGCATCACAAAAGTTGATGCAGATTGCGGATGTACCAAAGCGCTTAAAGGTGATTCGGAGATAGCCCCGAAAGGCAAGAGCGAAATCGTTGTACAATTTGACACGGAAGGCGAGCGGTCCGGCAAGAAAGAAAAGAACGTTCACGTGTATTCCAGTGACCCGACAGCTCCAGAGCATGGGGTGAAGTTGACTCTGCTCGCTGAGGTCGTACGTGAACTAGAAGTTGATCCACCTACTTTCGCGAAAAAGCTGCCCAAATTTGAAGAGACCGTGTCGGTTCCCATCAAGATCACAAATGCTTCCGATACGCCGCGAACTGTTAAGGCAATCAAGTGCACAGACCCAAACGTCGACGCAAAGCTGGAATCCCAGAAGCTTACCTTAGCTCCTAAGACAACAATTCCTTTCAATGCGATACTGCATTTGAAACCTAACCCACAGGAACCCCTATATAAGGGCAAAATATTGTTGGAAACGGACCATCCCAAAGAGAAGGAACTGGACATTAGGTTCTTGGTCCAAATCGTACAACCTAAACAAAAGAATTGATGCATGGGGAGACAGAAGTCATTCCAACGGTGGAAAGGAGGCTCAAGATGCTGCTGACAGGATACACAAAAGAGCTTTTTCGTCCCAAATGCAACCCAGAATTCCAATCCGTCCACTGCGTTGCAAAACTGAATGAAGACGTTTCAGACGCGCTCCCCTACTTGAACACTTCTATAGGGGGCGGTGATTACGTGAGTTCGCCACCCGCTCTAACAATCAGGACGCACGGTAAGCTTATAACTGTGCATGGCAAAGAGATTTTCGTCAACGCCTTAAAAGACGAAGGCGAGGCAGACCGAATCCTGGAATGGCTCCGCAAGGAGATCAATGATGCCTGGGAAGGCAGGGCACAAATCGAGCCCACTTTTGAGGCGCTGCCAGTACCTCAAATGATGGAAATCCTCAAGCTTTTACCAAGGACCAACTGCAACAAATGCGGTGAACCAACGTGCATGGTATTTGCCATCAGGACAAGCGAAGGCGTGAAGGGACCTGAGCATTGCCCTGACATTTCAGCTGAAAATAGGTCAAAACTGGAGCACTACCTGCAGCAATTCGAGTTTGATATCTGAAAATTCCTGCAACAACAGGAAGGAGCGACGCTGCTTCCCGTATACTCTGCAAGGGATTTGAATCTCCATCTAACGGGCACACAGACCGTTCACGTCGATACCGTATTTTCGTAT
This sequence comes from uncultured delta proteobacterium, assembly GCA_963700305.1. Taxonomy (GTDB): domain Bacteria; phylum Desulfobacterota; class Desulfomonilia; order Desulfomonilales; family Desulfomonilaceae; genus Desulfomonile. The sequence continues at coordinate 242,334 of CAVOXB010000011.1, read as the reverse complement.
CCAGCTCCAGACCGTCTGGCGGCTCACGCCAAGACTTTGGGACGCGGCGAAACGATTCCCTTTGTTCATAATTAAGGCCTGAATCAGGCTATTTTCCTGGTTCTGCAGGCCGCTGTCTCGTACGACGCTGGGGCCCAAGAGTAAGCGTCATTTCCGGCAGGTCACATCTTGTAATGATCTCGCCGTTGCACACCACGAATGCATACTCCACAACGCTTATGAGCTCCCTCACATTCCCGGGCCAACGGTAACCGGTCAAGAACTCCATCGCGTCTTTGTCCATACCTGTGATCTGTTTGCCCGTCTTGGCCGCTGTTTGACAAATAAAATGATTCAAGTCGAGGCGAACAAGCAAAGGATTGCACTCTTTGTCATTCCGAAGACGCAAAGTTTTACTCAATGGTCGTGCAGGAAGTACCCTGAGGAAGATGGGTTAGGACCATTCCCGTGGAAAAGGGAATGCTGGCGCGTCCAGGCCGGAGGCTTTTCCTGGAAGACTTCTACTTGCTGGGCGAGTCCAAGATCCGAAAGGACGATTTCGAGGAAATCGCGGCAGTGGTCAAGAGGATAGGATTCAAATGGGTGGACTTGATAGGCTGTTTCGTAATGGTATGCGCTTCTGCCGCAGTTTGTTTTCACACGTTTCTCATGGTTCTAACCCGCAAAATGATACGACCGCCGCAATCTGAAGCGGAAGTTCTCCCCGCGCCGATCAGAGTGTGGCACGGGGTACGTGGCCTTTGCGTAGCTTTATTGGTGCCTACTGGGGTTCAATCGCGTCTTTTGGATGTGGCTCCGATTTTTGCTACATTCCTGAATGCCGCCAATTTGCACAATCTTTGCAGCGTGACAGTAGCGTTGGATTTCATTTTTTGGGTTTTATATCACGTTTGGAGAAAGGAGTTCAAAAGCCGCTTCTTCGTTTCACCGCCCGGTTTTTTCAGGGACGTCGCGGAGACGATCCATTATTATGGGTACCTCATTTTCGTAGGGAAGAGATTTCCTGACACTTACCAGAGGTATCCGTCGTTTGATCCTTTGGAAAGGATTTTCTTTCTTACCGACATGTTGGTATTTGTTCCGGTGCAGATGCTCACCGGGATACTGATGTACGATGTGCACGCCACAATGGCATTGGTACAGGCGCTTGGGGGGCTTCGGGTGGTGGACGCCACGCATCTTTTTTTGGCTACTTGTTGGTATCATCCATGATTATTCATGTGTACTTACATACATTGAGAAAATATCGGTTTCGCAGCAGCGGATAAACCGTATTTACGATTGACTCTGGATAAGCATCTTGTATTATAAGAGGCATTGATCGTAAATTCAGGACGTACATTAATTGTAAGCCATACTCCGAAGTAGTTTCGATACAAATTGTGGGAGTTGTTCCCGACGCGCCAGGGCGCATTGAAACTTCTAACCGGAAAACTCCGGAGGGTATTTGGGGGCGAATGATGTTGAAATATAAGGGAATTGTTCAGGAATTGTTCTCTATTTGCGGAATCACGATAAACGGTTCCAACCCATGGGATATCCAGGTAAATGACGACAGAATGTACGCTCGCGTGCTGAAGGACAAGAATTTAGGTTTAGGCGAGACGTACATGGATGGATGGTGGGATTGCCCCAGAGTGGATGAATTCATATTTCGAATCATTACCGGCAGGCTTGATCAAAAAGTTCAGGGCACTTACAGGCTGCTGCTACCCTATGTGCAAGCATGGCTCTTCAACAAGCAGTCCAAAAGTCGAGCAAGAGAAGTGGCAGAAAAACACTATGACAGCGACAATGAGCTCTTTTTTTCATTTCTGGACTCTTACAGGCAATATAGTTGCGGATTTTTTAACGGAACAAATAATTTGGAACAGGGCCAACGCAATAAAATGGACCTCATCTGCAGAAAATTGAACATAAGAGACGGCGATCACATTTTGGACATCGGTTTCGGTTGGGGAGGACTGGCCAAGTACATGGTTGAGAATTATCGGTGCGCAGTAACCGGATGCAATATATCGGCCGAACAAGTAAGATCCGCTAACGAACTTTGCAAAGGCAAGCCTGTAATAATAGCTCATTGCGATTATCGAGACTTGCATGGAAAATTTGACAAGATAGTCTCAGTTGGGATGTTTGAGCACGTCGGCAAAAAGAACTATAAGAGTTTTATGCAAGTCGTAGATCGTTGCCTCAAGGACGATGGCATATTCTTACTCCATACGATAGGCAGTAATGAATCACGTATATATTGTGATCCTTGGATAACAACATACATTTTTCCCAATGGACAGCTCCCCAGCATAGCTCAGATCAGCGAGTCCGTGGAGGGTCTGTTTTTATTGGAAGACCTTCAGAATCTTGGGCCGCATTACGACAAGACCCTCATGGCTTGGAACAGCAGATTCCAAGAAGCCTGGCCGCTGCTAAAAGGCAAATACACTCTGAGATTTAAGAGGATGTGGGAATATTATCTCCAGAGCTGCGCTGGGGCTTTTAGAGCCCGTGATATTCAATTGTGGCAATTTGTCTTCACCAAGGACTATACCCCGCAGCCTCCATGCAGGCAGTATTACCCTTCACTTCAATAGGCCTGAGTGGAACTGCAGGGTAGCGTCCCTACGAGTCATCTGCGTTATAGTTGTGATCAGCGTTTCAGCAACGGAAAGGCGCTTGTGGCACCCAAAAAAATAAACGCCAAAGAATTTGCAAAAGATGTCGGGGATGGCATGCACGACCATTCACTGATGGTCAAGTACGAGCTGTCTCTTTCGCAACTTGGGAGCATATTAAAGAAACTTTCGGAGGCCGGACTGATTCACGAGAAGAGCCTCGCAGCCAGGGCCGGCGGTCCTGATGGATCAAAAAAGAACGAAGAAGATTTAACCAAGACATGCCCGAATTGCGGTTCGCCTACAAAAGCAGATAGGGACGAATGCGACCGATGCGGCGTTGTGTTTTCCAAAATTGAGCGGGATGAGGCTTTTTCTGCACAGCAATCTCCGTCGCACGCTCACAGGCTCTCTGATGAGATTGCACAGTCTCAGACGGACAAAATAGCTGGATATTTTTACGCGGAAGATGGCGAGCGCAAGGAAGTCGTCCGAAAGAAGCGACTGTGGACTATTTGCACCGTGTTGGCGGTGGTAGTGGTATCGTTTCTCTTCGCTCTATTTGGTTATAGCCATCAAGTGGTTGTTTCATACACAGTCGGTATGGCGCTCTTCATATTTCTCTATTACATAGTAGTATTATACTACGCGTTCAAGCAGAGTATCTTGTGGGGGATATTTTCGCTGTGCTTCTCTCCAGCTGCCGTACTATTCGTGATTCTCAATTGGAACACTATTTTCGCAGGCAAGGTGCTCCCGAGAGTCTGGTTGGCTCTGTTTGTTCCCCTTACAATCTTGAGTTTCATGGCCAAACAAGGCTTTCGGTAATCCGGAATAATTGTCAGGCTCTCATGCATACTGGTTCAAGAGCTCGATCACATCGTCCAATTCACGTTCATGGGCAAGATCAACTGCTGTTCTCCCGTTGTGGTCAGAGGTGCGCATGTCTGCTCCCCATGCAAGCAACATCTCAATGATTTCGAGATAGACTTTATCGCATGCCCAAATTAGGGCGGTCTTGCCGTCGTTATCTGCCGCCTCCAAATCTGGTCCCGAAGCCAGCACGGCTTTGACCACACTCGGTCTCCCGCTGATGCAAGCCCATATAAGTCCCGTGCGGCCGTTGTTGTCCGCGATATCAATGGAGACGCGCTCATCCAACAGCATTTCCACGATTTCCGGATCAGCGTACAGAGCGGCCCACATCAGGGCTGTGCGTCCACCTCTGTCCTGCATGTTCGGGTCAGCCCCCCCATGCAGTAACAATCGTACAAGTCGATGCCTGTTTTTGTAGCATCCCCACATGAGTGGCGTTCGCCCCGATTTATCTCTGGAATTGATCTCCAAGCCGGCTTCAATGAGTAGCTCGACATCGGCAAGACTGCCGTTTATGCATGCCTCCATGAGAGCTTCAGCGTCTCGCTCCGTTCGCTCTAGAACAACCGTCTGGATTCTTGGTTCCGGCTCTGCTGCTTCGTCATCCTCCGCGATCACCTCGGCCACCTCAGAGTTCGCTTGGTCGCGAACGTAGGCAGCAGTTGCGCCTGAGTTCACCAGCAACGTGACAGTATTAACGTGGCCCTTTACAGAAGCCCAGGCTACAGCTGTCAATCCGGCCTTATCTTTGAGTTCGGGGTCCGCACCGTATTGAAGAAGTAATTCAACGACGTTATCACGGCCTTTGTACGCTGCTCTCATGAGGGCGGTTAAACCGTAAGAGTTTTGGGTGTTTACATCAGCTCCACTGTCCACAAGACATTTCACTATTTCCGCCTGGCCTGTGGAACAAGCCTTCATTAGCGCGTTCTTACCATCCTTGTCTTCTAAAGAGATGTTTGCGCCACGCTCAAGGAGAAACTGAGCGGCAGAAAGATGGCCTTTGTACGCGGCCCTCATGAGAGGGGTCAGACCGTATTTATTCCTAACATTAACGCGAGCTCCTGCATCGAGCAGTTGCTTGATTTGCTTAACGTCGCCGGCTCCCGCGGCTCGTATCAGGAGATCATTGAGGTTATTCGCTTCGGATTCAACAAGGAAACCTTGGTCCAGCGTAAGCTCCAGAGTTTCCGTACAGACCTTCATCTGAGCCTTCGATTAAAGCCTCAATTGTCTTTGAGGCTTCCTCTGTTATGCTTGCTCCACGCTCAAGGAGCAGTTCCGCAATTTCTTCATGGGATTCCTGGGAAGCCCAGATCAGAGCAGTCAGTCCAGCATTGTCGTGAACTTCGAAATCCGCGCCGCAGTCCAAGAGAAAATTGACCACCTGAACACGGCCGGCCCGGGCTGCCCACATTAGAGCTGTACGGCCCGCTTTGTCCTGCACGTTGATCTCAGCTCCACGGTCCAACAGACATTTTACCAGAGGCAAATCACCTCTGTCGCAGGACACCATAAGCGCTGTCCATCCGGCATGATCCTGAGTATTTACGTCTGCGCCTTTGCCCAGAAGCTGTTCGGCAACTTCTTTGAAGCCTTTGTGTACGGCCTTCATCAGAGCGTTTCGACCAGCCTTATCTACGGTATCGACATTCGCCCCTCGCTTTAGGAGCAGGTTTACCATTCCCAGGTGTCCATCGGATGCGGCTCGCATCAGGGGAGTCCAACCGGCGTCGTCCTGTGCGTCCACGTCCGCTCCGTGTTCGAGCAGGCGAGTCATAGACATGATTTGCCCCGCAGTCATTGCAACGACAAGGGCGGTTCGTCCTTCCTTATTTTGGGTGTCAGGCTTGGCGCCTTGATCCAGAAGAAATTTCATTAACTCGAGGCGGCCATATTGTGATGCCACCATCAGCGAAGTTCTTCCTTCATTGTCCTGAGCTTCAAGATCCACCCTTTTGGTGAGCAACAATCTGACGCAGAGCATCTGATTCGCCATGCAGGCCGCCATTAGGCATGAGCATCCTTTGTCGTCTTTTGCGTTGACATCGGCCTTAGAATCAAGAAGCGTTTTGACGACACGGGCTTGTCCCAAAGAACAGGCCTTCATAAGTGGGGTGGCGCCGGCCTCGTCCCGCGAGTTTACATCGGCCCCTTTGTCCAGAAGCTGGGTCACTACTTCATTTTGCCCCTTTTGGACCGCGTCAAACAGTAGCTTGTTCTTGTCCCTGGCAAATAGCGCCATCTCTCAATGCCTCTTCCAGTCGGAACAGGGTAGAACAGGTTCAAACCAAATATTTATATCGATAACCGAAGGATTTATCAACTAAGATCAGCCGAACGCGGCACCTCGATTAATCATTTCCGTCAGCCATTGATGGATGGGGGACATTTTCTTGAAGGCGGAAAAACAATACTCTAGTAAATCCGGAGAGTAGAACTCAGTAGGTATTTGCATTTCGGTCATTGCGTAAAGTCCATTGTGAAGAAGGAGCTCACCTGTATTGCCCTCCGCGGCGTATCCTCGTGGCAGTTTCTTATAGTGTTTACCTCCAACGGAATACCCGGAATTGGCGGTCACGCTTTGTACGGCTTCAGCAAGCCGGGGGCCGAATTCGGAATCAATGACGTAATTTCGATAAAGCTCCAGCCGCGGTCTGCTGAAACAATGCATGCCTGCCGCAAGAAACATTGTCGGGGGTTCAAGATGGAAATAATAGCCGGAAAACTCCATTTTGGGACCGTTGCCTTCCCAGAAGAAAATACCGAGGTGAGTCTTATAAGGGGTTTTGTCATTGCTGAAACGGGTGTCTCGGTAAAGCCTGAATATAGACTTATTCACGCGAGGGTCTGCCGTTATGTCTTGTGAAAGCTTCTTCAAGAGGATGCCCATTGAATAGACAAAATCCTTTGCAGGATCCATGACGTATTTTTCGTAGTCGCTCTTGTGATCATCAAACCATGTCTTGTTGTTGTTTTTCGCGAGTTCGAGATAGAAATCTACGCATTCTTTAGGGAAGCCTTTGAAACCATTCATGACTCTCACCTTGCGTTTGAAAAGAATTGCTCCGTGATTATTTCATTAGTCGGGAATGCTGCGCCATCATACATTCATCTTGAACCACAATCAGGCCAGCCTGTCGGGCCTTTTTCGCCGCATCCTCGTTTCTTATGCCCTGCTGCATCCAAAGCACCTTGGCCCCGATGGATATTGCTTGATCAGCTATTTCCGGGAGGTGTTCTGAACGGCGAAAAACGTCCACAACGTCCACCTTTTCGGGGACTGATTTCAAATCAGGGTAGCTTTTTTCTCCCAATATCTCTTCGACTGACGGATTGACGGGAATAATTCTGTAACCATGCTCTTTGAGATACGCGGCGACTCTATGGCTATCTTTCCAGGAATCCGCTGATAATCCCACAACAGCGATTACGCGGAACTTCTGCAGTATTTCATTTATGGAAGCGCCATCAGGACTATCTGCACTCATTGCTTCCTCCTTTTTTCTAGGAATGTAATACGCTTCAAGCACTCTATCAAATGCAAAAAAAAACCCCCAACGATATAATGATGGGGGAGTAAAAATGGTCAATTTATAAAGGGGTTATGAGAGGCTATTTTTTGGAGATCCCCTAAAATGGGGCTCAAACCGAAGCCTAACATAGAGGGCTAAGGTTAACACATCCGAAAAAAAACCCCCAACTATAAAGTGATGGGGGCAGAGAAAATGGTTATGAGAGGCTTATATGTGCACCGGGATCCTCTAAAACAAGGTTCGTACCGAGCACTTCGTGTTGAGCAATTTTGGTGCCACTTATCGGCCTGTCTTGAAACAGCAGTAAGACCGGTTAGTTGTCGGATCAAGCAGCGCGAGCGAAAGCCTTTTTGTGCGCTTTTTAAACTATTATTTTGGTCGAAAATCACACACAATGAATTTGCATCGTAAAATCAGCGGAATACAAATCGTTGGTCGGGCGATTATCGCCCAGTTTCCTCAGATTCGGTGTTATTATGCTACCACTACTGTGAAGGACTCTTTTCTTGTTATGGGGTGTGTTTTACTGTTATTCTTGTTCTGACTATTCAGCGCCTCTGGGATCAGCTTATGCTGGAAATCTACAATAGATTCACGGACCGGATCATATTCCAGGGAGTGGCCCCTTCGCTGGCGGCGCTGCTGGAAGAGGCGGTTATGCTCGGCGTGGACCTTTCTGAATCCAAGCTCGTTGGAATAAGTGTTGCCAGAGCAAAGCTCAAGGGGGCGAAACTCGCCCTTGCCGATCTGACAGGGTCAAATCTTGCTGGAGCTGATCTTGCCGACGCGTGGCTTCCAGGGGCGGTCCTGGTGTCAGCGGATTTGTATGGCGCTTGTCTTAGACAATGCAATCTTTCGGGGGCAAACCTTTCGGACTCCAATTTGAGTCGGGCGGACCTCGCTTATGCGCGGTTGACTATGGCGAATTTATCTGAAGCAAACCTGACGAACGCCAACCTTTTCGGAGCAAATCTCACCGGAGCAAATCTGTTCGAGACGATTTTAGAGGGAGTAAACCTCACAGGAGCGAATTTCGATAGCGCGTCGCTTGTGGGCACTCGATTTTCGGGTGCCAACCTGGAGTGGGTCAAAGGGATTGACAAGGACCGGGAATAGCGGTTTTTGCCCCTGGTGTGAGACGAGCTTACCAATTGAGTTTGCACGTTCACAAAATTAGAGGTGCTGACTATAACGATTCTCAACAAATCTGACTTTTGCAGCTGAAATGCTACAAATCACGAGTGTTTTTGGTGCCAGCGCATATAAGAATTCTCAAAAGTAATGTCGGCTATACTGCGCTGAAGACCGAAAGGATGTCATTGCGAGGGCGTAGCCCGAGGCAATCTCTTTTGGAACGGCTGATTAGTCGGTTCTGCTTTTCCACAAAACCGATGGCGCAAATCAGTGTCTCGAAATGCCTTACTCAATGGCGAGTTCACACTGGAGAAAAGGCTTCCTTCCCTATTCCGCACAAGGGACATACCCAATCATCAGGGAGGTCTTCAAATGCAACACCAGCTCGGATTCCACTCTCAGGGTCACCAACCGTTGGGTCATAAACATAGTCGCACACCTGGCACACGAATTTTTGCATTTGTTCATTCCTTTCCGGAATTGGCAAGGGATTTCCCCCGCTATTAGACTTCCAACACAGCGCAGCGCGTTCCTTAACATACATGAACAGCTTTCCCATTAATATGATAACAACTTACGAAAACGAATGCGATGGTGCAGTACACGTGAGTTGAACGATCGGAATAATAGTGCCGACCGTTCAACCCGTTCAGCGCGGTAACTTTTCTATTCCACTCTTTGCGGACCCCAGCCCTTGGATACAATAAAATCGACATATTTCTTAACCTCAGGCGAGGCCCTCTGAGCGTCAGTACAGGAAGAAGGGTCGCTTTCAGAGGATAGGTCCCATCCGCTATTGCACTCCTGGAGAGCTGTACCGCAGGAGAATTTGCGTCCTGTTTCATTTTCAAGACTCTGATTTGAGTTTCACCTTGATGGGCTTCGATGTCTCTAACCCTTGTGAATCCTATGGCTGATTCTCTGTCGGCAACCATTCTAATTACTGAATCAAAGGATCCTGCATTCGCGGCAGACGTGGTGATGGAATGATTCTCAAGAAGATCGTGTTCAACAAAGTAGATTGACCCCGCATGGATGTTGGGGCTTGGTTCAACCACCTGAATCGCGGTATCGGAGCCGCCCGCCTGTGCCCAGTTAGTAAAATTTCCCTTCAGTATTTTCTGAAGCTGCTCGACGGCGAGTTCGGTCAACTGGTTGGAGGAATTGACTATAATCGCGATACCTCCGTAGCCGATGAGGCGTTCCTCCAACTGTACAACCTTGGCTCGCTGCCTCCTTCCTTTCCGTGTTGCTGATCTTCCGAGGGGCCATCGCCACTTCCCCGGTCTTATCGTGCAGGGCCGCCAAACCTATTCCTTTTGCTCCTCCGCTGACGATTATGTTGTAATCGGGGTTCTCCTTGAGAAACATCTTCGTGATTTTCTCGACTCGACCTGCCACACTGTCGGCGCCCCTGACTCGAATGATGGTTTTTGCGTTTTCAGCGTCACACTCAATCCCCACGATGGAAAGCAGCGCGATTGTTATCGCACTGCAAATGATACTCAGCTGCTTCTTCATATTCCACATCTCCTTGAATTCAGGAACTTTTGTTTCAATGCCTTTTTAGGCTTTTGCTAGCGCATAGTGCCCCGCCTGACGGGCGCAATTAATCTCCTCAGGGTTTTTTTGTTCAGCACCGCTATCCCCCCATTAGGAGTTAAACCTGACCCCCGCGGGAGCTCCCCCTACGAGCTTGATCAGTTGTTACGATATGAAAGGCCTTGTGAAGAAACTGGTGAGTCGCGAGACGGGCGCTTGTCCTTGGAAGGGCGTATTGATATTACACAGTCCCCGTGCCTCATAAAAGTTCTTTTTGCCCTCTGCCCGTTTTCTTTTCGATTCGGAAGGATTGAAGCGCGCGCCCTAAATTGCGACCGCTTCAATTAAGGTTGGTGGTCTACCTGAAAAGGTAGTGCTTATTTAAGACGGGTCAGTTTGGAAAAAGTTCCGCGACGGAAAAAATTAGCCGACTCCAGGCGAATTCTCGCCAGGAATCATCCGTATAGCTAACAGCCACCGAGCCAGACTTGATGATTTGAAATTCAAAGGCAAATGCGTACATTCATTTGTGAGAGGCGAATCTGGACCAGGATTACGCCAAGCATGGCTCCTGAGTTTTGAAACGGGCGATGGCTAAAGACTTAGCGGAGGCTGTGTGATGGGAAGCTGCATGCAAATTACAAGAGATATGCTGAATCGGCCCATAGAAATTGATGCCGATCCGCTGCTGGGCTTCAGTGAAGCCAAGGAAATAGCGGATGAGAAGGCAAGGAAGATTTCCGAACAACCAATGCTTCTTGCGTGGTTCGACAGGAAGGCCGGGAAGTTTTCGCCGGACGTTATCTGCTGCGGCACAGAGAAGCCGAGCTGGCTGATCTATGCAGAGACGAGAGGAGGAACATTATCGATAGACATCAACGACCAAGAATACGTGTTTGTTTACAGACCCGGGATGTGATCCAGCGCCACTGGAGTGAATGCCCCCTCAATGGGGGGCATTCACTTTGGCCACCGTCATTTCTTTGATCGTATTTTGTCTCGTGGATATTTTTTGGCTGATTACCCACATCTGAACCCTTGAATAACGTCTTCCGTGCAAATCCCTAATTAGGCGACAACATTGCCGTTTTATGGTGTGTTGAAAAAGCGCATCTGATTTTAGTCAGTAAATTGACTACAAAGATCTTGACACAATACGTACGAGTTCATTACAACATACTTATGACTAGCCGGTCAGTCATCAGGTAACTTGACTGACCTTAGCATTTTATTGAGCACCATTTTTTATTATCGAGTAAAAACATGCAAGATCTCGAAAATCAGATAGCATCAGTCATTTCAAAGACCAAAGTCCACAAAGACGCGTTTGCAATTCCGGCCCTTATCAAAATCCTTCAGAGCGAGCTGCAGGGGGACCTCAAGCAAGATGTCACGCCCGAAGAGCTGGTTCTTCTTTTCGTGGAAAAGGCGTCCGACGCCCTGGCTAATTCACCCATTTATTCAGATGCCCTGGTTAGAGAATTCTACCGATGTGTTCTGGATACTGCCGATTCTGCGGGAATCCCTCGAGCGAGTCTTCTGGAGGACCTGCTTTTTCAAACGCTGCGCCGACCGCCTGACCCCGAGAAGGCCAAGCGAAAGAAGCAGAAAGACGCAAGGTCCAGGATTCTGCAAGCGGCCCTGGAGGAATTCTCGGATAAAGGATTTCATGCATGCACCATCGACTCGATAGCCGAACGTGCAGGCATAGCAAAGGGCACTGTTTACAGGTACTTCGCCACCAAGGAAAGCCTTTTCAATGCGCTCAAAGAGGCAACTATAACTGAATTTGTGGAGATTGCCCGCCAAGACCTCAGCCGGGAAGAAGACATCCTCAAGATAATCGAAAGTGTCATCAGGGTGTATCTGAGCTTTTTTGAGAAAAATTCGGCCTTTTTTAAGGTGATAATTCAAGAACATAAGGAATTCGGTCGAGAATTGTCTGAGAAGTTCATAAGCGAGCTCATATTGGGCCTGCCTGGTTTGAAGAGGCGCTGCTGGAAGGCTTCTCGCCTCGGGCGCCTGAAGCAAATGAACTATTTTACGGTGTTTTACGGAATAATCGGTTTTCTCAACGGTGTAATTCAAAAATGGCTGCATGACGGAGGCGAGAGCTCTCTTCTGGCAGAAATAGAAACAGTGAAGGAAGTCCTTTTCTACGGATTCGTGGTTCCGCCGGAACAACATGAAAAAGCAAATACTTTTAAGGTGATTTCATGAAATTGATGGCTGGTTTGAAAACGCCGGTTCTTTATGTGAATCCGCCCATTAATGCGGATTCGGGTTTAATTGAAGAGGTAGCCCGGGCCGGAGGGCTCGGAATAGTGGATTACGTTACCTCAGGTCCAGCGGCTTTCACTATATCCCGAGACGTTCCTCACGGGGTCAGGATCCTATTTCATGAGCTGTCTCGATTCTCCGCGGAGCCTGGCGTAGTAGCCGCCCTGATAGCCCTGGAAAGTGTCGACGACATTTCGAGTCTCAATTTCGGAGCATTGTCGCGGCTTTCCATCCCTGTTTTAGTGGAGGTGGCCGATTCGGATCAGGCGATGATCGCTTCAAACGCCGGAGCCGCTGCCGTTATTGCCAGAGGCAATGAGGGGCCGGGCTGGGTGAGCGAAACTAACGGGTTCGTTTTGCTGCAGGAAATTCTCAGAAAAGCCGAGATTCCGGTTTTTCTCCAGGGCGGCATTGATTTCAGGACCGCATCTGGGGCTTTGGCCGCAGGGGCTGCGGGCGTAGTTTTGGATGTTCATTTGTTGCTTACGTCCGGGGCAGCAATCGATTCAGCCCACAGAGACTTTCTGCGCTCCTTGAGCATGCCAGCCACTTCCGTTCTCGGCGAGATAATGGGTTCGCCGCTGAGGGTCTATTCTCGAGTCGGCACGAAGAGTGTGCGTCAGTTGACGAAATTGGAGGGCCCTCTCACTCCTGCCGATTTCGACGCTCATAGGGAACAACTCAACGCAGCTCTGAAGGCGCTTGTATCGGCGCCGGATTCGGGTGAAGCGCTCTTGCCCTTGTCAGAGGACATAGTTACCGCGAAGAAATTTGCGGCCTTCGGTAGCGCCCAAGCTGTCGTTGCTGAATTTGGCAGACGTCTTTCCCGCCAATCTGTGGGCTGGCCTTTCGGTAGTGCCTCTAAGGTCTGCAAAGATCATCTTACAGAGTTTCCCATTGTTCAGGGACCAATGGCTCATGTAAGCGATAGTCCGGATTTTCTCGCTGCTGTGGCTGCGGGAGGAGCTTTGCCGTTCATGGCGATGGGCAATATGCCTGGCCCGATAGCGCGAGAAGGAATCGCTCTGGCGAGGGAGAAGACAAACGGAAAATTCGGGGTTGGACTGATCGGCTTGGAGATTAACCGAAAGAATTACGAAGCGCACCTGGCAATCATGAGAGACAATCCGCCTCCTTTCGCCATTCTGGCCGCTGGGAGCGTCGATCTTGCCAAACTAATCGAGTCAATTGGGACGCGCTGTTACTTGCATTGTCCCTCCCCTGCCATACTATCCGAGGGCTTGAAAGCTGGGCTGAGACATTTTGTGTTCGAGGGCTGCGAGTCCGGTGGGCATATCGGCACCTTCGGTAGCCTCAATCTTTGGGCTGCTAATCTGAATGAGCTTGAATCAGCTGCGGCAAACGGGATTCCATTGAACGATGTCACCGTGCTCTTTGCCGGAGGAATCGCTTCGGGTCGCGCTGCTGCTTTTGTGGCTGGGATGGTGGGAGATCTTACGGACAAAGGGCTGAACGTGGGACTACAGATGGGAACAGCGTACCTCACTACTGAGGAAGCTGTTGCTACTTGCGCCATCACTCGCACTTATCAGGATTTGACCCTGGATACCGGCAGGACGGTCGTGATCGGACGCACAGTTAACATCCGGGCTCGAGCAGCGGGGTCTAGCAGAGCATCACAGCTCATCGAAATGGAACAGGAAAGGCTCCGCAATGGGGTGAATCTCACGGAGCGCAAAGAACTTTATGAAATAGACAACCTTGGCTCTCTGCGGCTGGCTGCCAAGGGATGCGCCATAGACCCGCAGACTGCAACCTGGGACTGCCCCGTGTTTTGTGATCTGCCTCCTGACGAGCAGTTACAGCGCGGTCTGTACCTTATGGGTCAGGTTGTATCTATTCTTGATGAAAGGTTAACAGTTGAAAAGCTTCATAAAAATATACTTGAGGAGGGTCGCCGCGTCTTCGAGAGCAGAACCTTGCCGGCAAGATCTGAAGAAGTGGTGGTTGAGAAAACCGATGAAGCTCTCCCGGTCATCGAGATCGAAGATGAAAAGGAACCCATCGCTGTCGTCGGAATAGGTTTGCGATTTCCTGGCTCGGACACTCCCGACAAATTCTGGGATCAGATCATCAGCGGTCGCAGTGGAATCGTAGATGTCCCGCCTGATCGCTGGGGCAACCCGAGTCTGTATTACGATCCTGACCCCAAGGCCCCGGACAAGACATATTCCCGTATCGGCGGCTTTCTGACGAGTTTCAAGTTTGATCCCTTAAAATTTCGTATTCCGCCTGCTGTGGCCAAACAGATGGATCTCACCCAGCAAATGGCAATAGCATGTGTGGGTGATGCCCTCGAAGACGCTGGTTTGTCTGCGGCAATGTTGAAAGGCAGGCGTGTGGGCGTAATCATCGGCAACAGCATGGGCGGAGAAAAGACCGACAGGTACGCCGAGCGGGTGCATTTTTCCAGGGTATTGGCGTGCTTGGAAGAAGCTTTTTCAACCATGAATGTTGATCTTCCAGCCAAGGCGGAGGTCCTGGGAGAATTCAAGTCCAAGTATTTGGGCGCATTGCCGGACATCACGGAAGACTCGCTCCCAGGCGAGCTTGCGAACGTCATTTCGGGTCGGGTTGCAAACGTCTTTAATCTTGAAGGACCGAACTTCACTGTTGACGCTGCGTGCGCCTCTTCTATGGCAGCGGTTATGAATGCGGTTTTCTCGTTGCGCGCTGGAACCATAGACTTCGCGTTGACGGGTGGTGTGGATGCGGCAATGCATCCTTCTTCCTTCGTGAAATTTTGCAAGGTCGGTGCTCTGTCACCTGATGGTAGCAGGCCGTTCGACGTCGGCGCCAATGGATTCGTCATGGGTGAAGGCGCCGGAATGATGGTCCTCAAGAGATTGTCAGACGCTATCCGGTATCGAGACCGAGTTTACGGTGTAATTCTTTCCGTTGGCTCTTCCTCGGATGGGAAGGGCAAGGGGATTACCGCCCCGAATGCGGCAGGCCAGGAACGTGCGTTGCGTGCATGCCTTGAGAGTGGGAAAATTGATCCGGCCACTATTGGGCTCGTGGAAGCGCATGGCACTTCGACGTCTGTGGGCGACGCCACCGAATTGAAGGTACTGGACAAGTTCTTTAGAGCCACCGGACGCCCCAAAGGCTCATTGGGCATCGGGTCTGTGAAATCCCAGATTGGCCACCTCAAGGCTGCTGCGGGGGCGGCGGGCATAATAAAGGCAATCTTGAGCCTGCACCATCGGACTTTGCCTCCTACCATAAACGTCCGGAATCCCAATCCATGCATAGACTGGGAATCTTCTCCCTTGTCGCTGATAACAGAGCGGCGAGCATGGGAATCCAACAATGGCACTCCAAGACGCGGAGGGGTAAGCGCATTCGGGTTTGGCGGCACCAATTTCCATATAGTCCTGCAAGAGCATATTCCTGGGCTAAAGGTGGTTTCAGCCCAGAAAGAAGGAGTCGAAGCCGAAGCGATTCCGATTCCTGATTGGCCTAAGCCGCCTAATCTGGATATTCGAGGCGATGCCTGGATTGTCGGAGCAGACGGTCCCGCGGATTTATCCGAGAAAATAGCTGCTCTGATTACGGATCTCAATTCCGAGAACGCTCAACAATTCCTGAAGCGCCACAGAGACGAAGCGTCGTCTTGCGAGGTTCGATGCGGATTTGCAGCTCATGATGTGGACACCGTTCTCAAGAAACTTCAGTTGATCCGCGAGGGATTGGTCGATCCCGCGAAAAAGTCTTTCTTCCCAGCTCGGGGAATACATCTCTCTGAAGGTCATCGGAACAAGTCGCAGCTCGGAATAGCTTTTCTTTTCCCGGGCCAAGGATCTCAATATCCCTATATGTTGCGCGATCTGGCGGAGCGTTTCCCAGTTGTTGCGGAAGTGTTTCGGGAAGCCGACGAGTATCTCACCTCTTTGGGATTGCCCTCAGTGACTTCCACTGTTTTTCCTGCTCACGGTGAAAGTGCGTCCATCAAAGAACTTGGCGACGCGATGAAGGATACTCAGCTCCTTCAGCCCATGATTCTAACTGCAAATACAGCGATTCTCAGGGTGCTTGCCGAGATGGGCGTTCGTCCTTCCGCAGTAGCGGGGCATTCGCTTGGTGAATATGCTGCTTGCGTGGCCGCTGGTGTCTTTTCGTTCAGGGATGCTTTGCAGGCGGTGGCTGTCCGTGGCCGTGAAATGGCAAGAGTCAGTATCGCCGACCCTGGTCTCATGATGAGCATTCCCGCGGACGCGCGGCTAGTGGAAGAAGTGCTCGCCGAAGTCGATGGGTACGTAGTCGCAGCGAACAAGAATTCCCCCAAGCAGACAGTGATCTCCGGGGAAACCGCTGCCGTAAAGAGGGCGGGCGAGCTTTTTCAATCGCGCGGTCTGGAAGGAATGCTTATTCCAGTTTCAGCTGCTTTCCACTCAGGTGTGGTAGCGCCAGCGAGAGAACCGTTCATGAAGACCCTCGATCGGCTCACCGTGAATCCCCCAACTGTTCCAATACTTTCCAACGTCACAGGAGATTTCTATCCCATCGGACCGGGTGCGCCGGAAAGAATTCGAGATCTCCTGGGCAAACAATTTGCTGCGCCCGTGGAGTGGGTGAAAACCCTCAGACGCCTGCACAATGAGGGCATTAGAATATTTGTCGAGTGTGGACCCAAGAGGGTGATGACCAACCTTACGATGGACACGCTGTCCGGCGATGTGCTCGCCCTGCCCACTAATCACCCGAAAAAGGGTGGGATCGGGCAGTTGATGGAAGCTCTAGCCGCATTGGCGACTGAAGGAATTCCGGTGGACTTTGATAGGCCGGAAAAGGCATTCGTCAGGGCTGCGAAAATCCGCAGGGAAAAACCGGAATTGAAAATTGTGGTACAGGCCGCCCCTGAACCGGCTCCGGTTGCACAGCGCGGACCTGAATTGCTGGAAGGTTTAGTGGATAAGGATATCCGGGACATCGCTTCCAGGAAAGAGTTCGCTCGATTCCTGGAGATTCAGGGCGAGCCTATTCGAGCTCTAATCAAGACAGGCTACAAGTCCTTCGTAGAAAACGTCCTGCCCCTCGAGAAGACCGCAAGAGTCGTGAAATCAGAAGGCATGGATTTCCAACCGGTAGTGGTTAGCGGAATCTCTGCAGGGCTGCCCAGCGATGTGCGGTTTCCCTTTGATCGGGATACTCTCGACGACCTAATTCTTGGAAGAAATTTTATCAAGAAGGTCGGAGATCAGGACCGCAGGTTAATGCTGGAAAAGAACGTGGAGCGCGTCTTCAAGGGACCCTCTGGGGAAGCCGAACTCAACGTGGTTGAAGATATTCAAGGCGTCATTCAACTGGCAGGGTTCTTTTCGGAAGACGAAGCGGTTGACGCATACGGGCTGGATGAGCGCCTCGTCCGATCCATGGACATCACCACCCGTTTGGCGGTATGTGCCGGGATAGAAGCATTGAGGGACGCGGGAATACCCCTCGTGCGACAAAACAGGACGACCAGCACCGGAGCAACGCTCCCAGAATCGTGGGCCTTGCCACCTGATTTGAGGGATGAAACGGGCATAATTTTCGCGTCGGCTTTTCCGGGTATGGCCTCTCTGGTGGACGAGGTTACACGTGAAACATCCGCCAGGTTCGGAGCTGGAGCCAAAAAACGACTAATCGAGTTTTACTCGGGCCTCATACAGCGCATCACCAACGATCGCGAACGTGACCGGATCACGCAATGGTTCACTGAGGAATTCGGCGGTCTCAATCCGGCCGGTTCGGGAGAGCAGCTTTACACCTTTAACCGGGATTTCCTTATGCGGGTAATGAGCATGGCTCAAGGCCAGCTTGCCCAGTTGATCAAGGCCCATGGCCCGAACACCCATATTGACGCTGCATGCGCCGGTACTACTCAAGCCATAGTGCTCGCAAGGGATTGGATTCGAACCGGTCAGGCAAAGAGAGTAATAGTCGTCGCCGCAGACGATGTGGCAGGTCGAGCCCTGTTCCCTTGGATCGGCAGCGGTTTCCTGGCAATGGGAGCAGCCACGACGTCCGGCAACGTCAGCGAAGCGGCCCTGCCTTTCGACGACCGCAGGCACGGCTTGATACTCGGTTCGGCGGCTGCAGGCGTAGTGCTGGAAAGCATGGACCTTGTGAAGAAACGGGGAATGGAACCCATAGCGGCCGTCGAGGCAGGAATCGCCGCAAACAGCGGATTCCATGGCACTAGACTGGATGTGGATCACATCTCTTCAGTGATGAAAAAGATGATTGCCAAGTGGGAGGAACAATCGGGCCGCTCCAGGGACGAGCTTGCCAACGAGATGTTCTTCATGTCCCATGAGACATACTCGCCCAAACGTGGAGGAAGCGCCGCTGCGGAAATCCGAGCACTCCGCGAAACATTCGGAGACAATGCCACGAAAATACCCATTGCCAATACTAAAGGATTTACAGGACACACAATGGGAGTCGGCGTAGAAGACGTGGTTGCGCTCAGATGCTTGCAGAAGAGTCTCTTGCCGCCAATTCCGAATCTCAAACAGCGTGACCCGGAATTCGCAGATCTCAACCTCAGCACAGGCGGGAAGTGCGACGCAAATTACGCTCTGAGATTGGCAGCGGGATTCGGCTCGCAAATAGTAATGGCTCTCTACAAGTCCATGAGCCGAGAAGAGAACCGTATTACCGATTTGCACGGCCACAGGGCTTGGCTAAAAGCCGTTACTGGTTACTCCGATCCTGTGATCTCGGTGGAAAACAGAACTCTCAAAGCAGCAGAGAGAGTAGCCGAGAGAGCGGTGGAGAAAACCGCTGCCGTAGAGTCCCAAATTCAAGAACAGGCGATACCTGTCAAGACTGAGGCTAAAAGCGTAGCCTCGGCCAAGACTGTCGGTGGTGAAGAAATCAGGCAAAAGATCCTGTCGCTTCTTTCCGAAAAGACGGGATACCCGCCCGAAATGCTCGATACCGGCCTGGATCTGGAAGCCGATCTTGGAATAGATACGGTAAAACAGGCCGAGTTCATCTCTGAGGTGCGAGAGGCCTTTGACATACCTCGCATCGATGGCTTGAAAATTGCCGAATTCCCCACAATCGAACACATAATTAATTTCGTGCGGGAACACACTGAAAAGGATTCGTCTGACGCCATCCCGAGCGATGCCTCAGCCGGATCGAGCGTTGACAGGGAAGCGATTCAAGAGAAGATTCTCTCGCTCCTTTCTGCCAAAACGGGCTATCCCGCGGAAATGCTGGATACAGGGCTCGACCTGGAAGCAGACCTGGGGATTGACACAGTAAAACAGGCGGAATTCATTTCCGAGGTGAGGGAAACATTCGACATACCTCGCATCGATGGCCTGAAGATCGCAGACTTCCCCACGATTAGCCACATAATCGGCTTTGTCATGGAAAAGACCCGGAGCGAAGTGGCAGCAACCACCGCACCTGTCGAAGAAAAACCAGCTGAAAACATTCCTGCGGCAGAAGAAGAAATACGGATGTTCGAGACCAGGCTTGTGGCTTTTGGGAATCCTCCATCAATGCCACTACCGGATGCTGAAGAAGTCCTGGTGATCGGCGGTCCGGAGGATTTCTCGCAGCAAGTGACGGACGCTTTGGCCAAGCTCGGTTACAAATCCATGAAATTGTCAGCGCTGCCCAGTCCGCTACAATTAAATGGGAAACGCATTGGGGTGATAAATCTCCACCCGCACGAATCTGATCCAACCGCTCTCACAAAATCTTTTCAGCTTTTCCTGGATTGCGCGGCTGCATTTGAAAACGGGCCTGCCTTCCTGGTGTCCGTTGTCTCCGAGGACGGCGCATTCGGCTTTGACAACCCTTCGGCGAACGCTCACTCTGCGGGTGCAGTAGCCGGAGCCACAAAATCCTTTGCACGCGAGTATCCCGATTCGGTGGTTCGCATTCTCGACCTGCACCCTGATCTCATTCCCGCGGACGCGGCCGCTGCAATCACAAGGAGCCTTGGAGAGGCATTTCCCGTTGAGACAGCGGTAGGGAAGTCTCTGGAGCTGAGGGCTGTCAGGCTGGTTCCGTCGATTGACGAATCCACAGATGCTGGAATGAAGCCCGGCGAGGTCTTGCTGGTCAGCGGCGGAGCAAAAGGAATCACTGCCGAATGCTTACGCAAGCTCGCGGACCAGAATTCCTTGACCGTCGTGATTCTCGGTCGAACTGAGATCTCCCGCAGAGCCGAGCAGCTGGCTCGTTTCAGCCCCGAGGACTGGGAACAAGAAAAAACCAAAATCGTGGAGCGCTTGAAGCGAAGCGGCAGCATGGTGACTCCAGTAATGGTTGAGCGTGAGCTTGCCGCCCTGAAAGGCGAGGCCGAAGTCTTCCGCACAATCTCCGGTTTGCGGGCAGCAGGCTCAGAAGTCATTTACCGTGCGCTGGACATCCGCGATGCAGATGCGGTTGATGCAGCAATTCAGAATGTGGCCGAGACGTGCGGTCGAGTCGATGTAGTAATTCACGCTGCAGGAATCGACAACAGCAGGGCGCTCAAGAGCAAAACCCTGGAACAAATCGAGACCGTGGTGGCTGTGAAACTCCAAGGAATGCGCAATATCCTGACCTCGCTTGAGAAACACGAAATGCCGCCCAGAAGAATAAT
The DNA here is from genome assembly GCA_963700305.1 of uncultured delta proteobacterium. Classification (GTDB taxonomy): domain Bacteria; phylum Desulfobacterota; class Desulfomonilia; order Desulfomonilales; family Desulfomonilaceae; genus Desulfomonile. The sequence goes on along the minus strand of CAVOXB010000011.1, from coordinate 221,737 downwards.
CGGCTTTGGCAGCGTTTCAGGCAGGTTTGGGAATATGGCTCAGTTGGATTACTCAGCAGCTAACGATGGGCTCGCCCATCTTTTGCGAAAGGCGGATCAAGATCTGGACGCCAAGGTGTCGATCATTGATTGGGCTCCGTGGTCAGAAATAGGAATGGCTACTCGCGGCAGCGTGCAGAAGACACTTGAAGCTGCGGGTATAGACTTCATTCCGCCTCAACGGGGATTGGACCTGCTTTTGGGAGAACTGGGCAGATCTTCTGGACCTTGCGAAGTGCTTGCTGGCGGAAGATTCGGACCGTTCGCGCCTGACGCATTTCAGGTCCCAGCGGCGAATTCACCAGAAGGAGCAGCGTTTGCCGGTGAAGAGACCACCGTGTTGACTTTTCTCCCTGGTGAATACCTTCGTGCCCGAGTAAGTCTGGATCCGGCTAATCCTCTGTTAGATCATCACAGGATCGCCAATGCGGCAGTGCTTCCAGGCGTCGGCGCCATGGAAATAATGAGGGCCGCTGCAACCCTTCTTGATCCCGCAGCGAAAGGGGCTGTCTTCGAGAATGTGCGATTCCGCGGGCCGATAAAGGCATTCAAGACTGATCCATTTCAAGCCGAAGTGGAGGTCCACCGGGTGCCGGATAGCGACGGGATTTCGGGATTCTTTTACGCTCGTATCTTTTCCTGGTTCATAGATCGCGAAGGCCGAAAGATAGGCTCTCCGCGGCTCCATCATGAGTGCAGAATCCGGCCTGTCTCGCAGGCGGATGCTCAGGCTGTCAATATGGAAACGTGGACGGAATCCATTTGGGTCCCCAGGGAAGACATATACGCGGTCTTTTTCCATGGCCCGGCTTTCATGCTAATCGAGCATTTGCTGGTGGAAGGCGAAGGCAAGGGAATCAGGTTCCGCTACAGGGATACCCCGGAGATGGCCCCCATGTTCGTGGACAGGATTCCCGCAGCAGTTGAGGCCGTGTTCCAGGCAGGGGCCGGATTTGGCCTGGAAACCCGGGGAATAATGGCTCTCCCAACGGGTATAGACCAGGTGATAATCCATTCTGGAGGCTCAATGCCCCGTGATGGCGAACTGCGCCCCGTCAAGATCTCCCAGGACTCGCTGGTGGAAGGCCGCACTGCATTCAGGTTCGACGGCTTTGTTCGAGATACGGAAGGCAGAGTCATAATAGAGCTCCGGGGAATAGAGATGGTGGAACGTGCAGCAATGGCTCAGTTCCCCGCTCGGGTGTTCGAACAGATGCTGCCTGTGGCAGAAATAGCGGCCGCGATGGAAAAGTCGCCTGAGGAAGTTGTCAACAACTTGCTTCACGAAGAAGAAGCCCAGGAGCTTGCGAAGAAAGCGACGCCCAAACGGGCAGCCGAATGGCTTGCAGGAAGGGCCGCTCTGAAACGGATCGTGCGCCGCATAACGTCGGTCACCGGTCAGGAGCCCCTCCAGGAGCACCAGATAAGAATAGTCCAGGACGAGAACGGCAAGCCTCTGGCAGAGTTCGTGGGCATGCCGGACCGGAAAGCACCTGATCTTTCGCTTTCACATTCCAATGGCCTGGCAATGGCTGCCGCGACAATTCAGGGAGCATTCACAGGCATAGGAGTGGACCTCGAAAAAATCGAGGTTCGCAGCGATGCCTGGGTGCAGGACTATTTCACTCAGGAAGAGATCCGAGCTGCAGGAAACGGCGACACCCGCTGGTTGGAATTGACCAAGATGTGGTGCCTGAAAGAGGCCGCGCTGAAAGCAATGGGCACAGGCCTGAGGTTCGATCTCAGAGACATCAGTGTATCCAGCCTGGACAAATCCGGAAATGCCATTCTTGAGTTCCGAAACGAAGCGTTCCAGTGCTTCAAGGACAACTGCGACGGCAAGATAATCGCCAAGGTGGAACGACAGGATCATCTGGTGGTGGCAAGAGTGCTAATTCGATAAAAGTGTTGGGTAGGTAGATGCAATATGCTGCATTCCTGGATTGCTGGGATGCAGCATTTTTTTTTGCCTTTTGATTGTCTTTCCCGGCCGGAGCATGGGAATGAGAATCAAAAGATGTTCATAAACTCACAGACGAGGTATAAGACGCTATAGTCCTATGCTGACAGCAGTGGCCCACGCTCGATGGAGTTCAAGATGGCAATACAATCGATGGATCACCTTAGCATCGGTCTCTTCCAAGCGATAATAACCATTTTAGTCTGGTACATCGCCTCATATGTGAAAGAGAAGGGCAAGAACCTCGCCACGAAAGAGGATATTCATGAAATAACCCGGCAGATCGAGTCTGCCAAAATGGAATATGCAAAAGAACTCGAAGGTATTAAATCCCAGCTGAATGCCAAATTCCATGCGCAGACAGTGAGATATGAGAAGGAGCTCCAAATCTATGAGGACATCTGGAAGACACAGGTCGAATTGAGAAATGCCGCCGTGAAACTCAGGCCCCCAGGTGACTTTTATAGTAACGGAGATAATTCTTCGGAGCAAGAGAAGCAAACACGTTTCGAGCTATATTCTGACTCATTCAACGCTTTTTTTCTGGCTTTTTATGCGAATAAGCCGTTCATTCATTCGAATGTCCTCTCCTGTCTCGCTGATTTGACAGACCTCATCGTCTCAGAAGCTTCCGAATTCAAGAAGCGCCTTGATTTTGAAATTGGCCCCACGGATGACACCCATTATTACTGGAAGGAAGCGCAAAACAACATTGATCTTATCATGAAGAAAACGGATACGATCTGCGACAAGATACGTCAAAGGATTGAAAGCTTCTAGCGACTATTTTAGCCTCGTTCCCAGGCTCTGTCTCGAAACAAGAAGGATAGACCCCTGACTTCCGTGGTCAACAGCCGTCTTCCCCTGCAAGTTCGCGCTCTAGCTGTTCTAAGGGAGGCAAAATAATAGCGATAGCCTCCTGTAATTTAGGGATGTCTTTTTCCACAATTCGCAATGATGCGCCTTCCATTCCGCACCCCCGTGAGCCCCATTGCGAGCTATTTTCCCGATTGCTTCAAGTGCCTGATTCTGCTATAATTCATGACGTCTGGCACCCAGAAAACTGTATACCAGACAGAGTTTCTCGATTTAGGGAGCGGGGGGATCAAGGATGTCAGACACAGCTCATTGACATACACCTCTTGAGGATAGGCCGGACGACCCCGACTACCTTCACCAACATGGAACCGGCGACGGTCATCGCAAGAGGAATGTTACTCAACAATATCATTTGGTTATCCAAGACCGAAAATACGGTAATTCGGCCTCGAAAAGGTGCGGAACGTCAGATGCGAATAAGGAGTTGCAGCACTTCGCCCAGTGTGAGAAAGCGCATCAGGAAAGCCTTTGGTAGAGCTCTTCATTCTTTTTGAGCACGTAATCTGCTGCTTTCCTGAATTCTTCATCCGGTCCTACGATAAGTTGGTCGATGCTAGCACGCACGAGCTCTTCTGCAGTGATACCGTACGCTGAGGCCATTTCTTTTAGCTTGGCCAATCTCTCCGCAGGAAGATTTATGGTTATATCGCTCATGCCCTTTCTCCTGTGCGAAATTACTCTTCGTACCCATTCTCGGGACCCGCTGAGAACGAGAAGAATTACATTCTAGTCTCTATTGACACCTGGCTCGAGGATTTTCCCCCCAGCGGCTATGGATTTCCCCAGCAAATCCAGTGTCTCCATCGCAGCCAATGCCCTTTGACCGTGAACAATCGGCGCAGCCTGATCCTTGACTGCCCTGAAGAAGTCCTCAAGCTCACGGCGCAGAGGCTCTTCGTCCGGGATCAAGATCTGTTCGGCTCTGATTTCGCCCATCAAGCATAATCCGTCTGTCATAGCGGGTAGCTGCTCAGCAGTGTGCATCATGAGCGTTTTATCCAGTGTGTCAGCGACGAGGAATCGGCTCGGGGTCGCGACGCTTATGGTACGGACCTTTTTGGGCGAACACTTTCCCGTCCAGAATACCGCCACCGCACTGTTCTGAAATTCAATTCGCGCGTGAGCCACGTCCGTCATATCCGAGAACACGGGTCTTCCGGAAGCTGTAACGTTCAACACCGGCGAATCGGCAATCTCAAGGGCAAGATCCACATCGTGAATCATCAAGTCGTAAAGGACGTCAGCGTCTATGCATCTAGACCCGTCAAAAGGCATAAGTCTACGGCAATCCACTGAAATAATTTCCTCGCCCGACTCTTTCAACGTTTCCATGAGCTTGATCACGGCCGGATTGTAGCGCTCCACATGACCGACCATGAGCACAACCTCGGCTTTGTTGGCCTGATCCACAAGCTCTGCAGCTGATGCCAAATCGTGAGCCAGCGGCTTTTCCATTAATACATGAAGTCCCCGTTCCAGGCATTTCTTGCCTAGTTCCAAATGAGTAATCGTTGGAGCGGCTATGCAGACAGCATCGCATCCGTCCAATAGCGCATCCAGGTCTGCAAAGGAAACGCAACCATGACGTGAGCAAATTTCTGCTGCTCTGGAAATATCAGGGTCGTAGAGACCGGTGAGACTCACACCGGGAGTGCTCAAGACAATCCTTACATGGTGCTGTCCCATTGTCCCGACGCCAATGACGCCTACTCTAAGGTTTTTATAGCTTTTCATAGTGGAAATACATACACTCGGTAAGACCTTTCGTCAAAGGTTAAAAGATTTGCTTTCCCCGCCAGTTTTGTTTATATGAGGGACGCGAGAAAGCCCTAGAAGTAGTTGCATAACTTAAGAGCTTTTGAAAGAAATGCCGGGGAGACCGAACAAAAAGGGTCTCCCCGGACCCCTCCCCAAAAACTCCTATCCTATGCGATTACTTCCCGAAGCTCTCGGATCTCAGCGTCAGAGGTCTTTGCTATCCATATCCCTTGTTGATCGTTATACTCCGGCCATTCTAACGGCCAGAAGAAAATACTAACGCATGAGGTGAGGCGATCATGGTGAGGATCTTGTTTGCGATTCTAGCGTGCCTGATAATGGTAACCCCCGTCTTTTCAGCAGAAACCGGTAGTCATCGGTGCCTATCTGTCCATGACCGGCAACGTGGCCACGTACGGAGGAATGGGCTGGGACGGCATCTCCATTGCTCGGAAGATGGAACCTGAAGTCCTTGGCCGACCGGTGGAGGTCAGGCTGGTGGACACCAAGTCCGAGAAAGTGGAATCTGCCAATGCGGTTTCAAGACTCATAGAAAAGGATAAAGTGGTGGCCATAATTGGCGAGATGATCTCAGGCAATACCCTCGCAGGTACAGGATCATGCCGAACGTCGTAAGATTCCAATGGTTTCCCCCACTGCAACCAATCCGCTGGTTACTCAAGGCCGTAAATACGTATTCCGGGTGTGCTTCATCGACACCGAACAGGGCAAAGTCGCAGCCAAGTTGGCCTCAGAGCACTTCAAAGCCAAAACCGCTGCGGTCATTTATGATATTTCCCAGGATTATTCCGTTGCCTTGGCAACGTTTTTCAAGAGAGAGTTCATCAAGGCGGGCGGCAAGATCGTCTCAGACACCAAGTTCAAAAGCGGTGATAGAGACTTCACCCCACAGTTGAGCAGTATTCAAGGTACGAAACCTGATCTTATTTACGCACCTATCTACTACACGGAATGCGCTCTGATGGCTAAACAGGCCAAAGAAATGGGACTCAATGCTCCAATTCTCGCGGGCGACGGCGTCCAGGCGCCTGAGCTAATTGAGCTAGGCGGGCCGGCGGTGGAAGGCGTTCTTTTCACAACACATTTCCACAAAGATATGGTCGACAGCGAGCTCGGCCGCAAGTGGCTGGATCTTTTCCACAAAGAATACGGAAAGGAAGCCGATGCATTCACAGCCATGGGAGCGGATGCTTACTTTATAGTGCTCGACGCAATAAAAAGGGCAGGCTCAACAGACCCGGAGAAGATCCGCGAAGCTCTCGTGAACACGAAAGACTTTCATGGAGTCAGCGGTAAGATCACGATGAAACCCGACGGCGATCCCATAAAGGCTATGGTGCTCAATAAGGTTCAGGATGGAAAATTCGTTTTCGTCAGGACTATCGAACCGGAAAAATAGCTATCATAGCACGGTGATGCATTGGATTACGCTTTCATAGTTCAGCAGATTATTTTCGGGCTCACCCTCGGTTGTTTTTATGGATTGTTGGCCATTGGTTATACGATGGTCTACGGTGTTTTGCGCCTGATAAATTTCGCGCATGGCGACCTTTTGATGGTCTCTGCGTACATAGCCTATTTCGGGATCGTCGTCTTCTATTTGCCGTGGCCTGTGGGGTTCGCCCTGGCCGCGGCTTTCACAGCGATTATAGGAATACTGATCGATCGGGGCGCCTACAAACCGCTCAGAAGAAGTCCCAAGATAAGCGCCCTGATCACCGCAATAGGCATTTCATTTCTGTTGGAAAATCTGGGACTTGTCCTGATCGGCGGTCGTCCCAAAACTTTTCCGATACCCTCACCGTTTGACGGAATTTTTCGGTTTTGGGGAATCTCCATTCCCCGGCTTTCTATTTGGGTCCTTGGAGTCACTATCGCTCTTCTGCTCGGAGTTGTATGGATACTCCGGCATTCCAGAGTGGGAATGGCAATGAGGGCGATTTCCAGAGATGTAGAAACCGTTCGCCTAATGGGCGTTGATGCGGATCGCGTCATTTCCTTTACGTTCGCCCTTGGTTCTGTTCTTGCCGCAGCCGGCGGAATGATGTGGTGCATGAAATACCCTGCATTAGAGCCCTTTATGGGGGTGATACCCGGCTTGAAAGCCTTTGTCGCTGCAGTGCTGGGAGGAATCGGCAATGTCACGGGAGCAGCAATCGGCGGTATGCTTCTTGGCCTAGGTGAGATCCTCATCGTTGCAATTTGGCCGGATTGGTCCGGCTACAGAGACGCGACCGCTTTTTCAATTCTGATAGTGATACTCTTGACTCGGCCTACAGGAATAATGGGAGAGGATCTGCCGGACCGATAAGACCGAAGAATAATCCTCGGGGAGGAACTTCTTGTAAGAAGTTCCTCTCCGAACCCCTTCAAGAACTTCTAGCACTTACCGGAATCCCTATTTCTAAACGAGAAATGGGGATTCCGGTCACGTTAGAAAGACTTGGAATGGAGCCGGAGCCGTTCCCCCAATCCTACCGATTTGAAAGCGAATTCCCATGACGTGTAAGATTCTTGCAATCCACGGAAGTCCCCGCAGAGACGGAAACACCTCGACATTACTAAGCAGAGCAGTTGCAGGGGTGAGGTCTGCTGGTGGCCACGTCGATGAAATCGTCCTTCGCGATTTGAAGATGTCCCCTTGCCTGGAGCTTTACGCGTGCAAAGAAAACGGCCGTTGCATCATCCAGGACGATTTTCAGAAGGTCTACGATCAGTTGCTGGAATGTGACGGGATAATCATAGCATCGCCCATATTCTTCTATGCTGTGAGCGCTCACACGAAAATACTCATGGACAGATGCCAATCACTGTGGGTGAAAAAATACTGGATCGAAAGGCAGTTTCCCGCCGGACCGCGGCCAAAACAAAAGAAAGGGCTGTTCATTTCAGTGGGCGCCACCAGTGGAAAGAAGCTCTTTGACGGTGCGCTTCTGACTGTGCGGTATTTTCTTGATCCTTTGGATGCTGAATTATGGCGCTCGCTTCTTTTCAGGGGACTTGACGGCAAAGAGGAAGTGCGGGCTCATCCTGAATACCTCGATGAAGCGTTCAATGCAGGAGTAGATCTCTGCAATGCCACGTCACATCCGGGACTTCATTGAAAATAGCCTTTCGAGGAGGCTCTTCTTACCAAGAACGTTTCCCCGATTCTAGCCTGAACATGAATTCGCACAAGACTATGCAATACGGTCCACGAATGAATCAGCTTTCGCTCAACCGGAGATCAGGATATTCCGCAGACATCCGCTATGATTTTTATTTACCGTAACTGTACTTCGGAGGCGGGCACGGCGCAGGGGCGCAAGCAGGAGGCGGAGGACATGCCGGGGGCGGCGTGCATCTGTAATCCGCAGCTGTGGGCGGGTTCCACTTACATATTACGACTGCGCAAGGAGGCGGTCCTACCATCTTCCTGGGGTAGCATTTCATGGGCGGGGGGCATGGCCCGCAGTGAGGTGGAGGCGGAGCGCCCGCGCACTTCAAAGGTTCACAGGGAGCATAGGAAATCGGCACTAGCTCACACGGTCCTAAGACCGTGGTATATGCGGAACTCGCCAAAGGCAAAGCTACGAGAACAGCGACAACCATCATAAGAATGCAAGCCAAACGCCGCATACTAATCTCCCAACGGGCCTGCATAGCCCTTAATAACAACCAAAGCATGTGAAGGACAAATCTATACCGCGACAATACTAAATGCAGGCCAAACGGTCAAGACTTTTCGTGCTCACCGGACAGAATATTTAGATTTTACATGAAACATGACCCGCAACCCACTAAAGTAACGCAGGTTATTTATGACGGCTGCGTGGCGACCCCAACCCTAAAGCCTCCCCCATCAATGAATGGGAAACCGCAAATCGGCTGACAAGAAGGCCGTCACCCCCCACAGGAAGAAGAAAATTATGTCAGCTCAAAAGGTGGACGTTGCGCAAGCTTCGGCCAGCCGATCCAACTTACCCCTGATCTCAGCTCTTGCTGCAGGCGAATCGACGGTGGAGCCGAACGTGAAATTCAAGCACCCCAGAATGCGCTGCGCATTCTCATCCGGATCCACAGTGGGGGGCTTGCCCTTGATGTAATACCGGCTCCTTCTGACCGTAGAATCTCTTGCGTGCGGCCATTCACTTTTCCACCAAAGGATTTCCTTGAGCAGTGATTCAGCCTTTCCGGACAATGCTGCCGACCGACTTGTCGGCCCACCGGCGGCATGAACAAAGGAAAATATTGAGCTAACAAAATCCACGTCAGTCATGACCAAACCGTATAGATGCCAATCATCGATCGCAGACACGAGGATTGGTACTAATGACTGAGGCAGCTCTTCCCACGCGGGGCAATAAAAGGTTTTACAGGCCATGCTCCCGTAATGGCACATTCCTCTCAGGTCCACCTGCGCATTCCCCGGGGACGAGGGATGCAGCATGCAACCCACCGCTGTCCTGTCGGCATTGAGAAACCCTGCGAACTCGCACACGTGAATGACCCCGTCCAAGGGGAGGACAGCCTCAAATTTTCGGGTGACATTCTTGAAATTCTCGAGCGCATCGGGTGATCGCTCTGTAACTTGAAATATCTCGGTGCGCCTGGAGAGATTTCTCTCCAGCGCTTGCCTGGAGCCGTCGCTTACGTTATACAATCCGCAGCAAGCCGCGCATGATCTTCCATTATCGGGAAAACAAATGTTCATCTTTTCAGATATTGGACCTGATCCATGTCATTGCGGGAATGAGAGCCTGAACCGAGCCTCTGTCCCGATAACCCTGATTTACGCTTATGCTTACCCGCAATGACATTGAACCGGATTGTGAAGAGTTGGGCAAGGTTTTGCGCTATTTTTCAGAATAATCGTAAAAACCGCGACCACTTTTACGTCCGAGAAAGCCCGCTTCAACGTATTTTCTTAGGAGAGGGCAAGGACGATACTTGGTATCCCCGAAGCCGTCGTGCAATACGTTCATGATTGCAAGACAAGTGTCGAGTCCGATAAAATCAGCTAGAGTCAGAGGTCCCATGGGGTGATTCATCCCGAGCTTCATTACTTCATCTATGGCTTGAGGCGTTCCCACACCCTCGAACAGGGCATAGACAGCCTCATTAATCATGGGCATGAGCACGCGATTAGAAATGAACCCAGGATAATCGTTTGCCTCAACCGGAATTTTGCCGAATTTCTTGGACAATTCCACTGTCAAGTCAGTCGTTTCAGGAGCAGTGGCCAGTCCGTTGATGATTTCCACTAGTTTCATCACCGGCACAGGGTTCATAAAGTGCATGCCTATGAATTTCTCCGGCCTTTTCGTGCAGGAAGCCAGCTTGGTAATGGAAATGGATGATGTGTTGCTGGCCAGAATTGACCCAGGAGGGACAATCTCGTCCAAACTCTGAAAGAGGCTCTTCTTTAAATCGAAATTTTCTATGATGGCTTCCACAACAAAATCTGCTTCCTTGAAATCGGCCAAGCTGGTGCTCCCCTTGATCCTTCCCATTATGTCGGCTTTGTCCGATTCCGACATCTTGCCCTTTGATACGGCGCGATCAAGATTTTTCCCGATTGTCTTCAGGCCATTGTCCACGAATTCCTGCTTGACGTCGTTCATGATCACATGAAGCCCAGCTGCGGCAGCCACGTGGGCGATCCCGTTGCCCATCTGACCGGCTCCCACCACTCCAAACACCTTTACATCCATTGAAGCCTCCACAAGTTGATTACTATTTGTCAGAATTGAATTTCTAACATAACCGAAACAATATTGCGAACTGTATCACGGCAGTAATTTAATCTTGCCTATGACCCACTTCTCCTGTAATCTCCTACCCTGATACAAATTCTCCTATCTTTAAATATAAGAACAAGTGCCGCAAACCTCAGCCAAGAGGCGGAATGATCACGGTTCGATGTAGTTAGAGGCTTGAGTGTATTCCATATCATGTCGGTGTCAAACGCCACACCCACGCGAAAAGCCTCTGTAAAGAACATTATCAATCATGAAAGGTGATCAAAACGGTCATGGAAGGTCGCCACAAAATCCTGATCGTTGAAGACAGCCCAATGCAGGCGAAGCGCCTGAAGCGACTGTTGGAAGAGCACGGGTACGATGTGGTCGTGGCTTACAACGGTAAGGAGGGCCTCGCGGCAGCACGTGAGAACGGCCTGTCAGTAATTGTCAGTGACATAATAATGCCCGAAATGGACGGGTATCAAATGTGTCGCACCATCAAGCAAGATCCGGTTGTCGGCCACATTCCCATAATCTTACTGACTTCTCTTTCAAATCCTGAAGATGTATTTCTCGGGCTCGAATCCGGGGCTGACAGTTACATAAGTAAACCTTACGAAGCGAAGACGCTGATTTCCAGAATCGAATCCGTTCTGGGAGCTCTGGAAAAGCGCAAAGGAGATAACCCCGGCGAGGAGATAGAGGTTTATATCGGTGCAAAACGCTACCTGATAAAATCTTCCAGGTATCAAATCCTAAATCTACTGCTTTCCACGTATCAAGACGCGGTGGAACAAAACCGGAATCTTCGCGACATGCGAACGAAGCTAGTAATGGTAAATGAAGAGCTGCAAAAGCTCGTGGCAGAGCGAACGGACCTCCTAAAGCAAGAAATTGAAGAACGTAAACGAACGGAAGAGGCCCTGGCCTCAGAAAAAGAACGCCTTTCGGTAACGCTGCGCACCATTCTTGACGGTGTGATCACCACCAATACTGAAGGCGAAGTGATACTCATGAACAGGGCGGCGGAGGAGTTCACGGGTTGGCCTCAGGAAGAGGCAATTGGACGGCCCATAACTTCGGTCTGCAATCTCGTCAAGACAGAGACAAGAGAAAGCGGCGAAACCGTCGTTGCAAACATCCTAATAAGCGGCGGGTTATTCGGGGTCGGTGACGAGATCACGCTTGTCTCAAGAGGAGGCACCGAGCGGATTGTAGCGGTGAGCGGAACACCAATTCTCGATCATGTGAATAAAATCATTGGCGTAATTCTTGTCCTCCGCGACATTACCGAAAGTAAAAGAATTGAAGAAGAGCTTATCAAAGCCCAAAAGCTCGAATCCCTAGGAGTACTGGCCGGCGGCATAGCTCACGATTTTAACAATCTGCTTACCGCTATTCTAGGAAATGTGAGCCTGGCAAAAATGCATTCACAACCTGGAGACAAGGCGGTCCTGAGGTTGGACGAAGCAGAAAAGGCATCTCTTAGGGCCAAGGACTTGACTCAGCAGTTGCTCACATTTGCAAAGGGAGGCGCGCCGGTAAAGAAGACCGTTTCCATTGCGGACGTGCTGAGCGAGTCGGCCAAATTCGCGCTTAGAGGGTCAAATGTGCGCTGCCGATTCGAGATAGCTGATGACCTGTGTACACTGGAAATAGACGAAGGCCAGATCAGTCAGGTGATTCACAATTTGATGATCAATGCGTGTCAAGCCATGCCCGATGGAGGCACAATAAGAGTCGAAGCCGAAAATGCCACTGTATGGCCGGAACAGGACGCGAACTCTACTCTTGCCGCTGGTAGATACGTGAAGCTTTCCGTGACTGATGAAGGCCTCGGAATACCACAAGAGGTGTTGCCCAAGATTTTCGATCCCTACTTCACCACCAAAAAAAGAGGCAGCGGACTGGGCCTTGCCACTTCATATTCCATCCTCAAGAACCATGACGCTATGATCACAGTGGAATCGGAAATCGGAATGGGAACCACGTTCCATATTTACCTACCGGTGTCCGCCCATAAGCGGCCCCTAAAGGAGAGGGTGAAGGATAAGCCCATTCAAGGCAACGGCAGGATTCTCGTCATGGACGATGAAGAGATGCTGAGGAATTTCGTGGGGGAACTGCTTGACCTATTGGGATATGATGTAGACTTTGCGGCCGACGGCCAGGAGACTCTCGATGCATATTGCCGGGCAAGGCAAGAAGGAGCACCCTTTGATTGCGTCCTCATGGACCTTACCATACCCGGCGGAATGGGAGGGAGAGAAGCAATACAAAAGCTCCTTGAAATAGATCCGTCCGTCAAGGCAGTTGTTTCAAGCGGATATTCAGATGATCCTGTAATGGCTGACTTCAAGAATTACGGCTTTTGCGGAGTTGTGGCAAAACCCTATGACGCGGAACAACTCAGCGAAGTGTTGCATCGCGTGATAAATCGCTAGCCTAGGGAAACCTTTCTGCTCCCATCACCCGTCCCAGAAAAAAACACACTTTGACTTAAGTCAATTCAATTCCTCGTTATGAGAAATAGAATTTAATGGAAGCGTTCGGCAAAACCGTCTCAATCGTGTTAAGCGTTTCGGAGGCTCCCATGAATGGTCACAAAAAACGCAGGCGGGCACTCAATATACCTGTCGAGGATTTTCAATTTCTGATGAAAACCGAGTTGTTGGAAGCTACGCCAGAAAATTTCAAGCACCCGTTGATCAGTTGCATGACGAAAAAGAGCATTCCTGCGGCGGAGAAATTCATCTCACAAGGGGACAAAGGGAGCTGCTTTTACCTCATCCAAGAAGGGACCTGCATTGTCAGCCTGGATAAGAACGGTCAATCCTATCCGATTTCCAGATTAAAACGCGGAGAAATTGTCGGGGAACTGGCCGTGCTCACTGGTGAAACGCGGAGCGCAAACGTTCACGCGGAAACCGACATGCTCGTGTGGACCATCAGTCTGGATGCATTCGATGCCATTTCCTCTTTATGTCGGCCAGTGCAGGACTTCTTGAGCGATATTTCCACTGAAAGGCTTTGCAGTAGAAAGATCACTGCAGAACGATGCATCGGACGATACACCATAAGCGATATGGTGGCCGAAGGCGGTTGGAGCATTGTCTACAAGGGGGTGCATTCAATACTCAATTTTCCTGTGGCAATCAAGATGCTCAAGCACAATATGGCACGAGATCCTGACTTCCTAGGAAAATTCCAGAATGAGGCCAAAATCATTGCCAGGCTAAATCACGAAAATATTGTAAAAGTGTACGATATCGAACACGTTTTTCGAACGGTCTTCATCGTAATGGAGCACCTTGAAGGCATCACTCTGCGCCACATATTAACGAACAAGCTGCGGCTGCCCTACAGGAGAATGCTGCAGATTCTCATGCAGGTCTGTGCCGGCCTGGATTATGCGCATCAGCAGGGTATTGTGCATCAGGATGTGAAGCCTGGAAATATTTTTATCGAGAATAGTGACAGAGTGAAAATCGTTGATTTCGGACTGGCGTCTCCCATAGGAGGCTGCTCCGACGATCTGCCAGGAACAGTCTTTTACATGGCTCCTGAACAGATAGAGGGCGAACCCGTGGACCCGCGTACGGACGTGTACTCACTGGGCATAACTGCCTTCGAAATGGCCACAGGCTCCCGGCCTTTTCCAGACGACGTATGCTCAGTATTGAGAGCTCACATAACAGAGGTCACTCCCGATCCGCAAGCCCTTAACCCGGATTTGCCCGAAGAATTCTGTGCGTTCATAGCCAAGGCCACCCAGAAAGACCCGGGCCTGAGATACCAGAATTGTCGCGAAATCATAAGCGATCTTATGGCAATGGAACCAAACGCGGCAGAGAGCGTCTCAGCCGAATCTCGTCACAAAAGACGGATGATGACCCTGTTCATGTTTTATGAAGACGAATCTAAATTTGAATTGAACCAACTCATGGAAGGATTCAGCCAGCAGCTGAAGTGTCTCGGCGCGGAACTAAGAGTCGCCGATTTTGATGATGTATAGCAGTATGAAACTGAAACGTCTGCCTTCCGGGCTCCGCTCGACAAAATGACTTTATTTCAATGATAATGGAGGCAGAGCCTCATGGGCGGTTAGCCTTAGTTCCGAGCCTGTTTCGTCCAGTAGGGACGAGCAGAAAATAGCCCGGCGATTCATCGCCGGGAAAGCGACCAAAATCAACGAGTAGTCCCGGAAGGGACGACTGATCTTCTTATCATGAATCAGCCGTCCCTCTGGGACTTGAAAATTCTTCAATTTACCCATTAACCGGCGATAAATCGCCGGCCTACTATCCACTGTTCCTCCGGAACAGAGGACAAAATGAGTTGAATGAATTGTATGTTAGAGCGAATGAGGCAGGGCCTGAGAATGAGAAATTACGGATGGAAATCTGTCGCATGACTCTTGAAGGCGCTGGAATCATTCGCCTTCTACCTTTATCACAACGCGAAGCTTATGCTGAATTGCCTCATCGAGGGCCTCTTTTGCTCGTTTCAGCAGTACGGCCATTGCCGTGGCGCTTCGAGAGAATCCCGTGATCCCTATATTTATCGTTGCTTCGGGAAACGTTTCCCCCGCATGGCTCAACAGCCTTTCCGCTATCTCCTGAGCCTCCATCGGGTCAGTTTCAGGAAGCAGTGCCCATAATCCTACTGATTCTGCCTTTGCAATCAGGTCCGCTGCACGTAGATTTCGACGCAACAGATCAATCAGCTCTCCGCTTTTCAAATCTGTCGCTTTCCCGTTTCTCCAGTTGAGCGCCATCAGGGTGAACGGCTTGTGCGTTCTCCACGATCTGTTGAATTCTTTCAGAAGATATTCCTGGAAGAAGGACTCGCTGTAAACGCCTTCAACGTCACTCAATAACGGAGCCCGAGCCGCATTTTCATGATCCAATGCGTTCATAAGGGCTAGACAAATTTTATCCGCGAGCCCTTGGATGAGCACCGTACTTTTCACGGTCGAGTATCTCAGAGGATCACCGCTTGCCAAACACAGGACCCCGAGCGGGTGATCGCCAGTCAGAAGCACAATTACACCCGAGCCAATATTTTCAGCCTCTTCTCCAAAGAACATTCGCAGAAAATCGTAGTCCTGACTGCCTAAGAACAAGGGAGACTCGCCGTCGTACGGGCACAAGTCGCCAGAGATGGTTCCACCACCGTAAGCTGCGGACCTTCTAAAGACCTCGGCAATTTCTTGGCCTTCAGCCAGAAGAATCCTTACAGCGAGGAGATCCAAGGAATGTTCGAGGTGCCGTGCCACAGCCTCTATCAGTCCTGCAACCGTACGGCACGAAAGGCCTATGCGATCCACTTGGGCTAGGTTCAGGCGGACCTGTTCCAATCGGTTTTTGCGTGCCCAAGATCTTATCGAGAGCCTCTTCCACTCTTTTGCTGTCGGAATTATTCGCCGAGATCGAGCACCCGCAAGTCCCCGCGTTGTATACTCGGGAACTGAGTTCAGGTGAGATTGACCCTGGCATTACAGTGCATTGCTGCGAAGATTCCCTTACAGTGTTATCAATAGCATTTGACTGTGAACTCGCGTTCAGACTGTCCATTTGGTTCCCCTCCGCGAGAGGTTTGAATTGCTAACGGCTATATCATTGTGGCGCGAGGAAGCAAGTAGAATTTAATATCGATGTGAATGACACACCTATGAGTTGAAAATCACCGAGTAATTATCTATCCAATATTGGATCGGCATCGACATGACTGGACGCGGCAGGATTTTATACCGAGATCCAATTTTGGCGCGGTCTCGGAACGAACTGCCTCATGGCTTTTTCTCGTTCCCAGGCTCTGCTGGGAATGCATGACCTGGAGGTTCCGCCTCCATTATCGAGCTGAATTACAACTAGTTACCGGGCGGAGCCCGGAAGATATGGGTTCCCAGGCAGAGCCTGGGAACCAGGAAAAAGCGTAATCATTCAGTTCTCCGGGGCATACAGCTTTTGTGCGGCAGGCTTTCCTGCCTGCCTTGTCCTAAAAAGCCAATGATGGCAGCTGTAAAGCGTCCCCACACAATTCTTTTGGAGTTGTCTAGAGTGAGCACATCCAGCCAGTAACTGAATGATTACAGTGAAGCCCAAAAAGCTCTTGCCAAATGAGGCCTGAAAGTGGTAAATAATAAGATTGTCTTAAGAATATCAGAGGCGCTCAAATGGCAATTCTTGACCTCATAGGTAACACCCCTCTCGTAAGAATCGATTACCCACACGGCCCCAACGGCGTGCAAATCCTTGGAAAACTTGAAGGCAACAATCCGGGAGGCTCCGTAAAGGACCGAATCGCTTACTACATGATCAAAAAGGCCGAAGAAGAAGGTCTGCTCACGAAAGACAAGATCATCCTCGAGCCGACCTCAGGCAATACAGGAATAGGGCTTTCAATGGTTGCGGCCAGCAAAGGTTACCGATGCCTATTGACCTTACCTGAATGCGTAAGCCTGGAAAGAAGAAACACGCTTCGCGCTTACGGTGCCGAACTGGAAGTGACCCCGCCAGGTGAAGCCACTGACGGTGCAATCAGGCGCGCTCATCAGATTTATGATGCTAATCGCGATAAATATTTCTTTCCAAACCAGTTTGAAAATCCCTACAACTGGGAAGCCCATTACATGACCACAGGCGTCGAAATAATTGAACAGACCCGAGGACATATCGACATCTTTGTCGCTGGAATGGGCACAACCGGCACTCTCATGGGAGTCTCTAGGAGACTAAAGGAATACAATCCGAAGATTCAGATTGTGGGAGTTGAACCGATCGAAGGACATACCATTCAAGGCCTTAAGAATATGTCCGAAGCGATTGTTCCCAAAATTTACGATCCCAGTAGGCTCGATCGCATTATCACAGTCAATGACGAACACGCCTACGACACAGCGCGATGGCTAGCCCTTAACCAGGGAATATTCGTGGGTATGAGCGTGGGCGCTGCCGTATACGGAGCGATGCAGGCATCTAAGGATCTGGGGAGCGGAAATGTTGTTTGCATACTTCCGGATCGTGGAGATAGATATCTCAGCACTACTCTATTTAAATCCATTTGCGCCAAATGCCCCCCTTAATAGAG
The DNA here is from genome assembly GCA_963700305.1 of uncultured delta proteobacterium. GTDB lineage: Bacteria > Desulfobacterota > Desulfomonilia > Desulfomonilales > Desulfomonilaceae > Desulfomonile. The sequence goes on along the minus strand of CAVOXB010000011.1, from coordinate 204,265 downwards.
CACGTCCAACGGGGGGAAATTTTGATTTCTTTTCCCCGAGAGAACGCTATCTCCAGGGGATTTCCCGATAACGGGCATTCGGCCTAAAAAAAGAGAACCCTAGTCTGCCGGTAATGGTCTAATTCTTAGAAGAATTCATAACAGCCTCCGGCGGAGGCTTTGTTTTGATCGTAATGAAACACTTTGGAGCTGTTTTGATCGGGAAGTGAAAATTTTACGTTATTCTTGGAGCCCGAGTTCAAAAATCCTGCTGCATTAATGAGTTGGAAAGAAACCAGACGACCTCGGTCTGTACACTGGTTTAGCGTCAACCACCGTACCATTTACCGTCCAAATAGGGCGGGGGATAAAGAAGGAGTATACAGGAAAGTTGCCAACGACTTCAACAGTTGGACTGATAGTCCCACTCGGAGTGCGACACACTCTTACACTGGTGACTTTCCATTGACCAGAAGGATCGGCGGTAAAAGCAGGATGGCAATTCAAGAGTGCAGTGGAGATTAAGATGACAACCATTAACATTATGGACTTCATCATGCCCGGATCCTCTTCGGCCAGTACGCAGGGAAGGCCCTATAGTGAGGCGTTCAAAGCGGTTGTCCTCAACCACTGCCCCTTTTTCAGGGACTCAATAACGAGTACTATATACCTAAAATTGCTATGAAACACAAGAGAAGAATGGCTCAGTTAAATTTGAGGTTAGTTTTTTGGATGTAACGTTCGATTGAACCACGTTTATTCACGATTGACTACGTGATAATGTTCTACTAAAATTAACTGGTTGAAATATTCCAGAAACGGAGAAAAATCTTATGGCCATTAGGATAGCAATCAACGGATTCGGCCGAATTGGACGGACTGTAACGAGAAGCGCCCTTACACATCCCGAGGTGGAAGTGGTCGCACTGAATGATAGAATGGACCCTGATCTTATGGCCTTTCTTTTGAAGCACGACTCGGTCCACGGGCCGTTTCCGGGAGAAATAGCTGCCACTCAGGATTCCATCATAGTAGATGGCACGAAAATTCATGCACTTAGAATAACAGACGATCTGCTGAACCTGCCCTGGGCAGACTTGAAAGTAGATGTGGTCATGGAATGCACAGGCATATTCAGGGACCGCGAAAAAGCAGGGAAACACATCGAGGCCGGCGCGAAAAAGGTTATTGTTTCCGCTCCGGGTAAGAAAGTAGATGCTACTTTTGTTATCGGAGTCAATGACGAGACATATGACCCGATAAATCATCATGTGGTTTCCAATGCGTCCTGTACCAACTAATCGTCTCGCGCCCCCGGCGAAGGTGCTTTTTGATGAGTTCGGCATCGAAAAAGGCCTCATGACGACCATACACTCTTACACGATGGACCAGAGCCTGTTGGATACAGTTCACAAAGACTACCGACGTGCGAGAGCCGCGGCGTTGAACATGATCCCTACGACAACCGGAGCAGCATCCGCCGTAGGCCAGGTGATCCCGGAACTCGCAGGCAAACTCGACGGCCTTGCGATCAGAGTGCCCACTCCTAACGTCTCCATCGTGGACTTCACCGCAGTCCTCAAGAAGAGCGCCACTGTTGACGCGATCAATGCGGCTATGAAAAAGGCAGCTGAAGGGCGCATGAAGGGAATACTCCAGTACATGGATGCTCCGCTCGTGAGTACGGACTTCATCAATAGCCCCTATTCATCAATATTTGACGCTCTGTCGACATTCGTTACAGGAGATAACCTGGTAAAAGTGCTCTCCTGGTACGATAACGAAGCCGGCTATTCTGCACGCATGGTTGATCTGGCCATTCTGATGGGAGAAAAAATGGCTTGAGAAGCGGTGCGGCCTTTGCCGGTTTAACTACGCGTGGACTCTCGGAATCATCGCTATGGGAGAATGGGAATGCCAGTAAAGAGCATCAAAGACCTTCAAATAAGAGGCAAACGAGTCTTCTTCCGGTTCGATTTCAATGTCCCCTTGGACCAGGCCGGAACAATCAAGGATGATACCCGGATCCGTAGAGCGATTCCAACCATCAAGTACGCAATGGAACAGGGGGCGAAATGCATACTCTCGTCGCACCTGGGACGCCCGAAAGGCGAGAGAAAACCTGAAATGAGTCTCAAACCCTTGGCGGTGCGGTTGCAGGAACTACTCGGCACGCCCGTAGATTTTGTGGACGACTGCGTTGGTCCCAGGGTCAAAGAAGCGGTAACCGGACTCAAAGACGGAGGCGTGCTCCTGCTGGAAAATTTGCGCTTCCACGCAGGTGAGACAAAAAATGATCCAGCCTTTGCTTCCGAATTGGCCTCTCTCGCGGATGTTTACATAAATGATGCGTTCGGGACCGCGCACCGTGCTCACGCTTCAACAGTGGGAGTGGCCGAACTGGTCAGTGAAAAAGGCGCTGGTCTGCTCATGAAAGAAGAACTCGAAAATCTGGAAAAGGCCCTAAAAAATCCAAAAAAGCCAGTTGTGGCAATATTCGGGGGTGCGAAGGTTTCGGACAAACTGGCCGTACTCGAAAATCTGGTGGCCAGGATGGATGCGGTGCTCATAGGCGGCGGCATGGCCAACACCTTTCTTAAGGCTCAGGGGCTGAATGTGGGCGCGTCCAAGATTGAGGAAGACATGATAGGCACGGCTGGCGATATATTGAAATCCGCACGTGGAAAAGGCTGTGCGCTAATTCTTCCCGAAGATGTGGTAACCTCGGATAAGATTGAGGAAGGAACAACTGTACACACGGTTGATGCCTCATCAATAGGGCAGGATCAGATGGCCTTGGATATCGGACCGAAGACCATCCAAAGATTCAGCCAGGAGATCAGCAAAGCCGGCACAATCGTGTGGAACGGCCCCATGGGTGTGTTTGAAATTGCCGCATTTAAGACTGGCACAATGAAAATAGCCGAAGCCGTCGCTTCCTCCAAAGCTTTTTCCCTGGTGGGTGGAGGAGACTCCATCCGGGCAGTCCAGCAGGCGGGAGTTGCGGATCGCATCTGTACATTTCTACAGGCGGTGGTGCGTTCATGGAATTTATGGAAGGAAAAACACTACCCGGCGTGGTCGCTTTGGAGGAGTGAGAAGAGAATAAGGGGGAGGGCCTTTTTGTAAAAAGATCCTCCCCGCACCCCCTCTCCAAAAACTTTATGTGCACTGGCTTCGCCAGCTCTAAACTGTTGTGAGGGTTCGGAGGCATTCATGGCAATTCGCAAATTGATCATAGCAGGCAATTGGAAGATGCATAAGACTTCGGCTGAGACTCGAAGCTACATCAAAGATCTTGCCTCCGCTCTGGCTGAAATCAAGCCCGATTGCGAAGTAATTGTTGCGCCACCCTTTACTTCTCTTGACGTGGCCGTGACAGAAGCCAAGGGTACGGACATCATCGTTGCCGGTCAGAACCTTCATTGGGAAGAAAAAGGGGCCTTCACAGGTGAAATCGGCGCACCCATGCTAAAAGAAATTGGCTGCAGCCATGTTATAATAGGACACTCTGAAAGGCGGCAATATTTCGGGGAAACGGATGAGACCGTGAACCTGAAGATAAAGGCTGCCATGAAGCATGACCTGATCCCAATATTCTGCCTGGGAGAGTCTCTCAACGAACGAGAGAGCGGAAAAACATTTGAAGTGCTAAAAAAACAGTTGGTCGGTGGCATTGGCGAACTCCGACCTCCCCAACCCAAGCATTTCGTGATAGCTTATGAGCCGGTGTGGGCGATCGGAACCGGCCGCACCGCCACGCCGGAACAGGCACAGGAAGTGCATGCATTTCTCAGAAAAGAGCTAACAGCCCTGCTGGGTAAAGATTTTGCCGATTCGGTCAGAATACTTTACGGCGGAAGCATAAAACCTGATAATACGCGCACCCTTATGAACTGCGAAGATATAGATGGGGGCCTTGTAGGCGGGGCCTCTTTAAAAGTCCATGATTTCTTGGGTATCATCAAAGAAGGGCTTTGAAATTCTCGAAAGGGACGATTCAATATGTTTACAACCTTTATCCTCATGATTCATGTCACTGTTTGTATCGCTTTGATACTTATTATTCTCCTTCAGTCCGGGAAGGGCGCCGACATCGGGGCCGCTTTTGGAGGCGGTTCCAGCCAAACGGTCTTCGGCAGCACCGGGGCCACCCCGTTCTTGAGCAAAATCACGATAGGCGCTGCAGTGGCATTCATGGTCACTTCCATTATTTTGACCTATTTCTCGGGAAGAGCGCCGGTGATACAGGAGCGTTCCATAATGACCGAGCAATCCGCTCCCCAGGTTCCAGGGCCCGCATCTGCACCTTCTGACGCCTCTCAGCCGGGCGGGGTCCCGTCAAAAGGTGAATCAATTCCTCAGTCCAGTGCGCCAGCCCCGGATTCTGCACCATCCTCCCAGCCTGTACCAGTACACCTGCAACACCCTCTGGTCAGGCAGCTCCACAGGCAGAGACTCCTTCAACTAAGTGAGAAAATAGCTCTCTCGGAAGGCATACCGATGTTCCACGTGGAACATCGGTTAGTAAACGCGTACGAATAATTGTCACGAGCCTGCGACTCCGGTCTTTCCGGAAATTTGATTGCAATAACTCCTCGCAACAACAGCGCAAAGATCGCGCCTCGATTCCCTAGCACTAATGACTAGTGATGGTGAGAAATTATCCGACACTGTCGTCCTGTAGACACAACTGCGCCGTGCCTGAAGCGATTACCCTCCGCCGATCATCCAACACCTTGAATACTATTGCCGTATCAATGCCGTCATCAATCCCAATCGAGATCTCTAACGTTAGAGACTCGCCCTGGCTGGCCGAACGATGATAGCAGATCTTCAAGCACGTGATCCGGCCCTTAGCTGAAAGACTTATGGCAGCATCCACGTAGCCCGATACCCAGAGCGGGTGCAACGGAATGTCTGGAACGCCCTCTCCCTTTGCAATTTCCCGAACCAGGAATCGTGGATTGTAATCTTTGGCTATTGCAGCTAACTTCAACGCGGCTTCGGAGGTAATGCGACCGAAGCGCAATTTCAGTCCGGAACCATCGCTCGTTTTTTCGTCGTGCTTCAAGCCTGCTCCGCCTTCGGACATAATTTGCGTTTGAACGAAAAGCCGTTAAACAAGCCCTATTCTCTGGTGATTGTTATCAGAGCGACCGCAAGAAGACAATACTGAACAAAAGACTAACCGTTCATTGACAAATCGGTTGGCCGAGGCTATTAAACAATAGGAAATATGCCAAAATATCAAAAGGGCTTCCTATGGAAACAAGAGACCTTGCTTTGATTGAGGAATGGCAGGAAAAGGATCCCGAATTGAAGAGGCTTTGGCAGGAGCACCTTGAATTCGAGGAACAATTGGCAGCTTTCAACAAAAGAGTGTACCTCTCCGCAAGTGAGGAATTGGAGCGCAAGACGCTTCAAAAGAAAAAGCTCAAGGGCAGAGATCATATTGAACGTATTCTCATCAAACTGAGACAACAAAAAACCGGGACGTGATTTTATTCTCTGGGATCAGCGCTACTGCGACTAGCTGGACCGGCGCTCCCACCGAAGACTGATCGTTCCAATCTCAAAAAGTGAAGCGATGGCAAAGATTAACGGTGCTCAAATACTTCTTCGGGCTCTGAAAGAAGAAGGTGTCGACACGATTTTTGGATATCCCGGCGGCGCTGTTATAGACATTTTTGATGCTATAGCACGTGATTTTCCTAATGATTTCCAGTTTATTTTAGTTCGTCACGAGCAGGCCGCTGTTCACGCGGCAGATGGATACGCCAGGGCCACGGGAAAGCCGGGGATCTGCCTGGTGACATCCGGACCCGGCGGGACCAACACGGTGACAGGGTTAGCAACTGCGTACATGGATTCTATTCCTGTGATTGTGTTCACGGGTCAGGTACCTACTCCGCTCATAGGCAATGATGCGTTTCAGGAAGCGGACATTGTGGGCATAACCAGACCGTGCACAAAACACAATTATCTCGTGAGCAGCGTGGAAGAACTGGCTCATATAGTAAAAGAGGCTTTCGTCATATCTTCGACGGGTCGTCCCGGGCCGGTCCTCGTCGACCTGCCGAAAGATGTGGTCCAGGCCACGGCAGAATTCCATTATCCGCGTGAAATAGACCTCCCCACGTACAAGCCGACTGTCAAAGCCCATATTCCTTCCATCAAACGGGCTGCAGACCTCATTGCACAGGCGGAACGACCGGTCATATATGCAGGCGGAGGAGTCATAACAGCCGGTGCTCACGAGGAGCTGAGGACTCTTGCGGAAATGACCGGCTCTCCGGTCACGATGACACTCATGGGCCTCGGCTGCTTCCCTGGAACGCATCCTCTTTCCCTGGGCATGTTGGGAATGCATGGAACCTACAGGGCGAACATGGCGGTTAATAGTTCGGACCTCCTTCTGGCCGTGGGGGCCAGATTTGATGACCGCGTCACAGGCAGGCTGGAGGGGTTCGCCCCAGAAGCAAAAATCATTCACATAGATATAGACCCGACATCCATTCAGAAAAATATCAGCGTGGATGTTCCCATAGTGGCTGACGCGCGAAACGCTTTGGGCAAGCTCATTGAAGCCGTCAAAAAAAAGGGTGGCTCCAAGGAGAGTAGAGACAGGCTTAAGAACTGGCACGCACAGATCACCGTGTGGCGAAATGAGCAGCGCCTCAGGTTCGACCGTACTAGTGTCACTATCAAACCTCAGTATGTGGTCGAAAAACTATACGAGCTCACCGCCGGTCGCGCCATAATCGCGACAGAGGTGGGACAGAACCAGATGTGGGCTGCCCAGTATTATCTTTTTGACCAGCCCAGAACATTCCTCACGTCTGGTGGACTCGGTACCATGGGATCGGCTTTCCCGCCGCGGTCGGAGCCCAGGTGGCATTCCCCGATAAGCTGGTGATCGACATAGCAGGGGACGGTTCCATACAGATGAATATTCAGGAACTGGCTACAGTGGCGCAATACAAGCTGCCCATAAAGATAGCTATTCTCAACAACGGCTACCTCGGAATGGTCCGACAGTGGCAGGAACGCTTTTATGACAATGTGTACTCGCACACACAACTAATGGGAACTCCCGATTTCGTAAAGCTGGCTGAAGCCTATGGCGCGACTGGACTTCGAGCTACGACCACAGCGGAAGTCGAGCCTATCATCAGAAAGGCCCTGGAAACTGACGGTCCTGTAATCATCGATTTTGTGGTGGAACGTGAAGAAGGCGTTTACCCGATGGTTCCAGCAGGAGCGTCTATAACAAATATGATTTTAGTATGAACGACGAAAGACACGTAATATCCGTTACTCGTGGAAAACAAACCCGGCGTGCTGGCACGTGTGTCGGGCATGTTTTCAGGCAGAGCGTTTAACATTCATTCTCTCGCTGTTGCCCCCACATTTGACAACGGCTACTCGAGGATGACCATCGTCACCTATGGCAATGAGCAGATCATGGAACAGCTCATAAAACAGCTCCGGAAGCTCATTAATGTGGTGAAAGTTCAAGACCTTACAAAAGGTGACTACGTTGATCGCGAGCTGGTTCTTGTTCGGGTTAAGGCTACTGCAGCGAAACGCGGCGAAGTCTTGCGTATAGCCGACATCTTTCGAGGCAAGGTTTGTGATGTGAGCCACGATTCTATGACCGTCGAAGTTTCGGGCACCCAGAGCAAGATAGATGCTCTCTTGGAGCTTTTGACTCCTACGGGAATCACTGAGCTTATAAGGACAGGCGCGATAGCTATCCCGCGCGCCAAAAAGGTGCTTAAACCCACAGGAAATTCCGAATGATATGCAAGGCTGGACATTACGAACCCATCGCTCGCGAGGGCTACATCTTTTTTGTACCAATTGCGGTGGTCTCGTTTGTATTATGGTTCTATGGCCATTTCTGGTTTTCTGCGGCTTGTCTCTTAATTTCTGCCGGCGTTGCTGCTTTCTTTCGGAACCCAAATCGCGTCCCACCTGAAGGCGAGGGGCTCGTGCTGTCGCCAGCTGACGGCAAAGTGGTCCTAATCGTGGACGATGTGCATTCAGAGAACCTGCCGGGCGTTTCTCTCAAACGTATCAGCATATTCATGTCAGTTTTCAATGTTCATGTGAACCGCTGGCCTTTATCCGGAACTGTTCAGCGCATCAAGCACGTCAGCGGCAGATTCCTCGATGCTCGAAAACCCGACGCGTCCATAATGAACGAACACAATTCGATTGTCCTTCGCGGAGAAGAAGGGGGAATTGAGGTGGTTCAAATCGCCGGTCTAATAGCTCGGAGGATCGCCTGTTGGGTCAGCGAGGGTGATGCGGTTCAGAGGGGGGATAGATTCGGACTGATACGTTTTGGCTCGAGGCTGGATGTTTATCTCCCGACGGATTTTTCATTTGAGGTTCCCATAGGCGCTCGCGTGAGGGCCGGGGAAACGATCATTGCCAAGAAGAATTAGTTTCCTGTATCCATTCATCATTTTTCTGCGAAAAATCAATCAAGCCGTGTACAGCGCGAAAACAATCCATTCGACATGATCGCGGTAAGCGTGGCGGTCACACTCCGTAACATCATTTTGGTAGCGGCCGCCGTCCCCTCCGGCCCATTCGATGGACATCATTGATTATTTTTGCAGATGTGCCGGCACGGAGGCCGGCACCTACTAATAATCTTAATCGCGAGTGCGAGGTGACACTGCAAAACCTCATTCCTGAATGGACGCAAATTGTGGAGCTCTCATCAGAAAGAAAAGATCAGATGCTTTCATCTTTATTGAAACCCCGTCAAACACTTTTCGTTGCTTTCTAAATTCCTAGCACTTCTTCCATAAAAGGATTATCATACAACATGAGATCGGTTCACGAAGCTTCTGAAGCAGCGATCTTGAGTGGATGTCGCGGAGACAACAATCCTTTGATCAAGAAAGACAGGAAGCCATGGCACCCAAGAGACGCCCATTTTTCAGACGGAGACGACCCCTGGAAGGCGAGGATTTCTCCGGCAGGCCTCCGAGAAAGCGTCTGCCCATAGGCAAGATGAAACGCGGCGTTGTTATTCTTCCCTCGCTCTTGACACTGACGTCGATTTTCTTCGCGTTCTACAGTCTGGTGGAGGCAATAAAGGACAACTTCGCCTTCGCTGCAGCGTTGATTCTAGTGGCAGGATTCTTCGATGGGATCGACGGCAAAGTGGCGCGCCTTACCAACACCACTACCCGCTTCGGGGTTGAGCTCGATTCCCTTGCTGACGTGATTTCATTTGGAGTTGCTCCCGCGATTTTGATGTACAAATGGGCCCTTGTCCCGTATGCACAAATAGGCTGGGTGTGTGCCTTCGTGTTTGTGGCTTGCGGCGCCTTGAGGCTTGCACGCTTCAACGTCCAGACCGGCACCATAGATCCCAAGAAATTCAACGGATTGCCCATTCCTGCTGCAGCGGCCATGCTGTCCACAACAGTGCTCTTTTTTTACGCAACAGGTCTCGATCCAGTCGGTTTCCAGTTGCCAATTCTAGTTCTCACTCTAGTAATAGCCTTCCTAATGGTGAGTTCAATTAAATTTCACGCATTCAAAGACCTTACTGTTGTCAGAGAAAAACCTTTCACTTCGACGGTCGGCTTTGTGTTGCTGCTCGCGCTGATAGCGGCCGCTCCGTTTATTGTCCCCTTCTTCTTGTGCGCAGGTAAGTCATTTCCGGCCCCATCATGACAGCCGTCACGATGGTAAAGAATCATAAGCAAAGAAAAATGAAATCCGCGGAGACGGAGACTCCCCAGGAAACTGAAATCCCGGCTGAACAACCGCAGTGACGCTTTTTCTCTCGCACTGAGAAAAGAATAATGGTAGGTGCCGTCCTCCGCGCCGGCATACCCTCAAAAATAATTAATTGATCAACAGGCGTTGAGGTCATGATTTCTATAATCATCCGGCTACTTGGAAGCGTCTGCCTGGCGATCACTCTCCCACTGCTCGCTTTTTGCACTCACTGCATCGAACGTTATATCGAAAGTTATGTGGCCCCTTCCGCAACTTTGGCCCGAGAATTTTCTATCCCTCGTCTACGCGTGGCCTTTGCTGATCTGGAGTCGCTACTTTCCGATGCCGCCTGAATGTCAAGGGTTGAGTCCTCAGCTTCTTGAGTCAGAAGCAATTCTTCTCTCAATTCTCACTCTTTTGGTCTGTTACAGCATTTTGTTTTTTGTGCTTCTCTCTCTTCGAGCACGGCATCGCCGAAGACTGCTACAAACAGAGGACAATTTTGACGCTCCTCTGCCCATTGAATTTTCCAAGAAATAGATATAACTTTCCCATTCAGCCCCAAGAAGCATAGGAAACGGCTTCGTAGAGGTCAATTGCTCTAAGCGCATTTATCCTGGGGCCGGTCGGCACAATTTCACGGTCGACATAGGCCGTAAGCATAGTCTTCCCCGCTTTTTGTGATCCGGAAATAGCCGGCACTCCGCGGCGGAGTCCGACCATAATAACAATCCCTTTCGGAGGATCACATGTCAGAAAGAATTCTCATTTTCGACACTACGCTCCGTGACGGTGAACAGTCTCCCGGCGCAACCATGAACCAGCAAGAGAAGCTTCAATTGGCCAGACAACTAGAGAAGCTGGGCGTGGACATAATCGAGGCCGGTTTTCCTGCAAGTTCCGAAGGGGATAGAGAGAGCGTCAGCCTAATTGCATCCGCGATAAAAAAATCCCGCATCATCGGGCTCGCCAGAGCTTCGGCCGAAGACATAGAGACTGCATGGAGAGCAGTGGAAAAGGCGGCTCTGCCGGGAATTCATACCTTTATAGCCACTAGCGATATTCACCTCCAGCACAAGCTGAGAATGACCAGGGAAGAAGTAATCAACAGGGCGGGACAAGCCGTTCGCCTGGCTCGGTCGCTCTCGGACTGGGTGGAGTTCTCTTGCGAGGACGCAACCCGAAGCGACCCCGAATTCATGTGCAGCGTAATCCAAACCGCATTGGACGAAGGCGCGGGAACAATCAACATCCCCGACACGGTTGGCTATTCTTATCCGGAAGAAATCGCCGAACGGATAGAAATCGTGAAGCAGAAAGTGCGCGGTATTGATAAGGCAATTATTTCCGTCCACTGCCATAACGATCTCGGACTTGCCGTAGCGAACTCTCTTGCTGCAATTCGTGCCGGAGCCCGCCAGGTGGAGTGCACCATTAACGGGATCGGTGAAAGAGCAGGAAATGCGGCTCTCGAGGAAATTGCAATGATACTCAAAACCCGTAAAGAGACTTTCGGGTTTTACACGGGAATTGCAACAGAGCAAATTTTCCACACCAGTAGGCTTGTGACCAGCATCACAGGAATTTCTGTTCAGCCCAATAAGGCCATCGTTGGGGCGAATGCGTTCGCTCACGAAGCAGGCATTCATCAGGACGGGGTGATAAAAGAAAGGACCACCTACGAAATCATGGACCCGGAATCAGTGGGAATTGCCAAGTCCTCACTCGTTCTGGGGAAGCATTCAGGACGGCACGCCTTCAAAGAGAGGGCCAAATCATTGGGATACCTCCTCACTGACGAAGAACTGAACCGCTCTTTCAAGCGATTCAAGGGTCTGGCTGATCGAAAGAAAACCGTCTTCGACGAAGACATTGAAGCAATCATCGCTGAAGAAGTCCTCCGCGTGAGCCAAACCTATAGGCTGCTGTCCCTTACGGTCATGTCAGGCTCGGACGTGGTTCCAACAGCGACAGTGCGAATGGAGATCGACGGCGTGGAATATCACGGCGCGGAACTCGGCAATGGTCCGGTTGATGCCACATATAATGCCATAATGAAACTCACCGGTCGGGCCCCGAAATTGCTCAGGTTCGCCATCAGCGCCATCACAGGCGGAACCGATGCTCTGGGCGAGGTGACGATCAGGATGGAAGAAGAGAGTAATTTAGCCGTCGGCAAAGGCGCACACGAGGACATTCTGGTCGCCGCAGCGAAAGCCATGGTGAACGCTCTGAACAGACTGGACTATCTTACCAAATCACCCAAGCCTTCAGTGCGGCTATAAACTGGAGACAGAGCTCCGGGGATATGCTCCGCCGGAACTCTGCCCCAGGCTCGCCTGCACCGAACTCTGAATGGACACTTAAGGGCGCTTGCGTGGATTCTCTCGAAATTGTATAGTGTTAATTCGCGTTGCAAAAGGTCAATCAGCGCGCGTGTTTTTACAAATCGTAATATCGTTAAGTTTCTTGAAAATTCTATTGCAGTAGATTGCACACTGCTCCATAATAGTAGGGCTTACCCATCGCAGTCTCGGTTTCTCGGAAAAGAACCCAAAAGGCAATTTTTGCCGATATATTCTAGAGTCTCGACAAAGAGAGGAGTCATCTTATGGCTGGAGACAAGTACCGAGGAAAAAGAGCGGTTTGACGGAAAGAAGGTCAAAATCCTGTTACCCACGTACGCTACCGGTACAGACCAGGACAGCTATGCGTGGCGCAAGAACATCAATGCCGTTAACGTTGGTGAGGCAAAAGAACCGGTGAAGAGATATCTCACCTCTGCAGAACGGTATTTCTACTCAACAGAATGGTTCGGAAGCGAGAAACGCAAAAATCCCGCCTGAGGCATGGTTTTCAGTACCCCTCATGAATCATCGTAGGTCAAGGAAGGTGGCATATGGCTGAACTGCCAAAGATAAAATACTCTGGTAAAATTCGTGAAATCAAAATAGGAAAGCCGGGCTCCGAAGTGGTGGTTGGCGGTGAAACCGCGTACAATTTCTACTCCTTCGAGGGCAAAACCCCAAATGTTCCGAAACTCGCGCTTCAGATATTAGACATTGAGCCTGAAGAGTGGGCCGAAGAGGCTAGGGCTCCTTTCAAAGACGTGCTTGGTGATCCAGTGGCTTGGGCCAAGAAGTGCGTCGAGGAGTACAAAGCCGACATAGTGTGTCTTTGGCTACAAGGAACAGATCCCAACGGGAAAAATCTTCCTGCGGATCGCGCGGCCGACATTGCGAAAAAAGTGGCCGAAGCAATCAATGTTCCTCTCATCGTATGGGGAGTGTCCAGCGACGAGAAGAACACCGAAGTCCTGAAGGCTGTTGCTGAAGCTTGCGCAGGCCTTAATGTAGTGCTCGGCCCCGTGACCGAAGGCAACTACAAGCAAGTGGGAGCTGCTGCCATTGCTTACAAGCATGCGGTCGCGGCAAATACTCCCATTGATATCAACCTTGCCAAGCAATTGAACATTCTTCTCGAGAATCTGGGCGTCCCCAGTGACAAGATCCTGATCGATCCCACCACGGGCAGCGTGGGTTACGGTATGGAATACTGCTATTCCATCATGGAGAGGATTCGTCAGGCGGCCCTGACCCAGAACGATGATAAATTGCAGTACCCGATAATTAACAATATCGCTGAAGAAGTGTGGAAAACCAAAGAAGCGAAGCTCCCTGCTGATCAAGATCCCAAACTGGGAGAAGCGGGCATTCGCGGAATCAATCTGGAAGCGATTACCGCTCTTAGTGCCCTGCAGGCAGGCTCGGACCTTCTGATCCTGAGACATCCCAAGACGCTCGCACACATCCGAAAATATCTCTCCAGCATAATGGTTGAGACTACGTTGGATGCAATGGGAGTGGATGTTTCACTCATCGAAGCCGCTGCGCCCAAAGCGGAGCCTGCGGCTGCCAAACCGGCACCGGCCCCTGCGGCGAAGCCTGCGGAGAAAAAACCCGAAGCCAAACCCGCACCGGCGAAAGCGGCCGAAGTAAAAGCCCCGCCAGAAAAACAACCTGCACCGGTGAAAGCTGCGGCCAAGCCGGCAGCCGAAGAAGAGGAAGCGCTTATGGGATTGACAAAAGACGACGTTCAAGGCCTGAAAGAAATGGTCGGCTTCTTCAAAGCATTGAAGACGGCCCTCGGCGGCGAAGCGCCGGCAGAAAAAGCCACAGGTGCTGCTGCAGTTGCGCCTCCGCTCAAGAAGAAAGAGCTTGGACCGGCAGATTGGACTCAGCACACAATCGAACCCACTGTTATCTCAGGCTTGAAAAGAGCCGATGCGGAAGGTTACTCCACAGCCTTCCATCGAGTCCGCACCACCCCGGCTTGCCCCATCGGCAAAGGCGGAACCTGCTGCAAGCTCTGCAACATGGGCCCCTGTCGAGTTCTTCCTCCTAAGGGTAGGGAAGAAACTCCCGAGGAGAGAAAGAAAAGATGCGGCGTCTGCGGCGCCACTCCCGAAACCATTGCAGCTCGTAACTTCGCAAGAATGGTGGCAGCAGGAACAGCTGCTCACAGCGACCATGGACGTCATGTGGCCCACACCTTCCTCCACGCTGCAAAGGGTGAACTCCCCGATTATCAGATCAAAGACATCCCGAAGCTCTTCGCAGTGGCCATGGATTACGGCGTGCCCACCGAAGGCCGGGAAATCAAAGACATAGCTATTGACGTAGGCGAAAAGGCACTATTGCAGTACGGCCAGCAGCACGGCGAAATCATTAATATCAAGCGTGCTCCTCTGAAACGACAGGAGATCTGGAGACAGGAAGGAGTTGTGCCCATCAGCGTCGATCGCTCGGTCGTGGAAGTCATGCATATGACCAATATGGGCGTGAACCAGGATATGGAGCACATCATCCGCCTGGCTACCAAGTGCGCTCTTGCAGACGGATGGGGCGGCTCGATGATCGCTACCGACCTTTCCGATATCCTGTACGGAACCCCTGTTCCGATCCTCGGGAAAGTCAATCTCGGCTGCATGAAAGAGGACACAGTAAACATCATAGTTCACGGTCATGAACCTTCGTTGTCTGAGATCATCGTCCAGGCGGTTCAGGACCCCGAGATGATAGCTTACGCCCAGAGCAAAGGCGCAAGCGGCGGAATCAGCCTCGGCGGCATTTGCTGCACATCCAATGAAATTCTGCAGCGCCACGGTATTCCTATCGCCGGTAACTTCCTGCAGCAGGAAATAGCCGTAATCACGGGCGCGCTCGAAGCCATCGTGGTTGACGTTCAGTGCGTCATGCAGGGTCTTGCGGAACTGGCCAAGTGCTTCCATACCCGCGTGATCACCACCAGCCCGATAGCTCAGATGCAGGGTGCATACAAACACTATCCGTTCGATGAGCATCACGCTCTTGAGATAGCCAAGTCTATTGTTAGAGACGCCATCGACAATTTCCCCAACCGCGACAAGAGCAAAGTCCAGATACCTACCGAGCAGCAGGACATGGTCGTGGGCTTCAGCCACGAAACCATCAACTACATGCTGGGCGGTATGTTCCGAGCCAGCTATCGGCCTTTGAACGATAACATCATCAACGGTCGAGTCCGAGGCCTCGCTGGAATAGTGGGCTGCGGAAATCCCAGAGTAAATAACGATTACATTCACGTCACCCTGGCCAAAGAGCTTATCAAGAACGACGTGCTGGTCCTGACCACCGGTTGCAGCGCCATAGCGTTAGGAAAAGCTGGACTGCTCGTTCCGGAAGCTTCCAAGTATTGTGGCGAAGGACTTGCTGAGGTCTGCGAAACCGTCGGAATCCCGCCGTGCCTCCACATGGGTTCCTGCGTGGACAACACGAGAATCCTCATGGCCGCTACATCGGTAGTAAGAGATGGTGGGCTCGGTGATGACATCTCCGATCTGCCTGCAGTCGGCTGCGCCCCAGAGTGGATGAGCGAGAAAGCGGTGGCAATCGGCCAGTACTTCGTCGCATCGGGCGCGTACGTCCTGTTCGGCGTGGGCTTCCCCACCATCAATGAAGACGTCTGCACCAATTACCTTTTCAAGGATATAGAGAAGACTTACGGCGGGCGTTGGGACTTCGTAGAGAAAGACCCGTACGAGATGGCCAAGAGGATCATCGCCCAAATCGACGCCAAGAGAAAAGCCCTCGGCATAGATAAAGCGAGAGAGCGCGTGCTCATGGATATGGCAATGCGCAGAGATATAGCATTATAGCCTCCAACCGGGGAAGGGCTGAAGCCCTTCCCCTCACAAAGCCAATTTCTCTACAGGGAGGAACTAAACAGTGTCTAAGATTATTGCAGCGAATGTCATAGCCGGAGCCCACAAAGTCTATGAGAAGGCCCGGAAAAAATACGAAATGGCTGTACAAGAAATACGGCAAGAAAAAAGAGATATCCTTCCCCAACACCGGTTATTATCTGCCGGTTATTTATGGAATTCTCGGCTATCCCGTGAAGAACCTCGGCGACGCCGGCGTGGTGCTCGATAGAGCAGAGCAGCTCATTCCGCCGTTGGTTAGGGAAAAGACCCACCTTCCGTACCTCGGACCGGTCCTGGACGCGGGTATGGCAACACTGTTCAACTACGAAATCTTTGAAGCAATTCGCTACCTCGAACAGCCCGATTTCTACCTGCCCGCAGAAGACCCCACAGAAGACAAACTGTGGCTCGGAGCGGCGGACGACGTTATTCTCAGAAAACGCGGCGTGGAATTCGTGGATGGAACCGCTCCCGGATTCGCAGCCATCGTCGGCTCTGCCCCGACCAAGGAAATAGCAGCGGACATGGCCCTTGAACTGCAGAAGAAAAACCTGTACGTATTCATGGCCGCGGAGCATAACGGCACGACCTTCTCCCAGCAGCTCCGAGATGCTGGCGTTCAGATCGGTTGGCCGACTCGTTTGGTGCCTTTTGGTCCTGACATTTCATCAGCCATTTTCGCTGTCGGCTTCGCAACTCGTGCAGCTCTGAGCTTTGGCGGCATTGAGCCAGGCGATTTCCGCAAGGTCCTCATTTACAACAAAGACCGCGTGTTTGCATTCGTGCTCGCACTCGGGGACGTCAGCGACGAATGGTATGCAGCGGCAGCCGGAGTTATAAACTATGGCTTCCCGACAATAGCCGATACCCCGATTCCTCAGATTCTGCCCACAGGCGTGTGCACATACGAGCACGTCGTTTCCAATATTCCGCACGCCGAAATCGTGGCCAAGGCCATTGAAGTCCGCGGTCTTAAAGTTACGGTCACCGAAGTACCGGTCCCGACTGCGTACGGTCCGGCTTTCGAGGGTGAAAGAATCCGCGGCGAAGACATCTACATGGAAGCGGGCGGCGGCAAGACCCTGGCTGTTGAGCTTGTCGTAATGAAGGACATGAACGAAGTCGAAGACGGTAAAATCGAACTCATCGGTCCTGACATGAAGGATATACAGGCCGGAACGCGCATGCCTCTCGGAATTCTCGTAGAGGTTGCCGGCCGCAAGATGCAGTCTGACTTCGAACCCATCCTGGAGCGCCAGATCCACCACCTCATCAACTACGCTCAGGGCCTGATGCATATAGGTCAGAGAGACATAGCATGGGTGCGTATCGGCAAAGGCGCCGTGGAAAAAGGCTTCAATTTGTCCCACATCGGCTCGATCCTGCATGCCAAGCTGCATCAGGATTTCGGTTCGGTTTTGGACAAAGTCCAGGTGAAGGTCTTCACCGAGAAGCCCAACGTGGAAGAGCTACTCGCCCAGGCAAAAGAGGTTTACAAGAAGAGAGACGCCCGTGTAGAAGGAATGACCGACGAAGACGAGGCGACCTTCTACTCTTGCACCCTGTGCCAGAGCTTCGCTCCGTCTCACGTTTGCGTTGTTACACCTGAGCGCACAGGCCTTTGCGGCGCTTACAACTGGCTGGACTGCAAGGCATCCTTTGAGATTAACCCCACTGGGCCCAACCAGCCCATTGAAAAGGGAAAAGTAGTCGATGAGCGCCTCGGCCAATGGGAAGGCGTCAACGAGTTCGTTCAGAGGGCTTCCCGCGGAAAAGTCATGAAGTACAACGTGTACTCCATTATGGAAGACCCCATGACTTCCTGCGGCTGCTTTGAGTGCATAGCTGCAGTGCTACCGATTGCAAACGGAGTTATGACAGTTGACCGCGACTACAAAGGGATTACCCCCTGCGGAATGAAGTTCACGACCCTCGCGGGCAGCGCGGGCGGCGGAAACATCACTCCGGGTTTCGTGGGTCACAGCAAGCTGTACATTGGCTCCAAGAAGTTCGTGGCGGCCGAAGGCGGAATCCTTCGACTGGTGTGGCTGCCCAAGGCCCTCAAAGAGATGCTGAAGGACAAGATCGACAAGCTCGGAGAAGAGCGAGGCGTATCCAATCTGTCCGGCCGGATCGCTGACGAGACCGTGGGAATCACTGAGGACGAGATTCTGCCTTTCCTCCAGGAAAAGGAGCATCCGGCAGTGTCCATGGATTCCATCGTCGGATAAGATCTGATAGCTAATTCGGAAAGACAATTGGGGGCTCTATCTCCCTGGAGCCCCCTTTATTCATAACTATGAAACAATTCTTCCTTGGGGTTTTTTCGACCTCGAGAGGGAGGTAAAAATCTATGGCTCTTTCGGGAATTCAAATTTTCAAGATGATGCCCAAGAAAAACTGCGGGGAATGCGGTGTTCCCACATGCCTCGCCTTTGCCATGAACCTGGCTGCCGGAAAGGCAGAGCTGGCCCAGTGTCCATACGTTTCAGAGGAGGCCAAGGAAAAGCTCGCGTCAGCATCCGCCCCTCCCATAAGGACCGTTCAGATTGGAGTCGGTGACAGCGTAGCGAAGGCCGGCGGCGAGACAGTTCTGTTCAGACATGAAAAGACATTTAACAACCCGACCGCGCTGGGTTGCCTTATTGCAACATCGGAAGACGATGCTTCGGTTGACGGAAAGCTCAACGCTTTCAAAACACTGAAATATGATCGAGTAGGCCTCACTTTGAAGGCCGACCTTATCGCTGTGAAGGACGGCGGTGACCCGGCCCGCTTCGCTGCTATCGCCAAGAAGGCCTCGGACGCTGGCGCTGCATTGATCCTGATGAGCGAAAACCTTGATGCGCTGAAGGCCGCTTTGGGACAAGTGGGCAAGAACAAACCGCTAGTGTACGCGGCCACAGAAGCCAATCTGGATGCAGTCTCGGCCCTTTGCAAGGAGCACGATTGCCCCATCGCAGTCAAAGGGGCTAACGTAGGCGCGATTGCAAAAATGAGCACTAAGCTCATAGACGGCGGTCACAAGGACATAGTGCTTGACTCTGGCGCCAGGGACATGGCTGAAATGCTCCGCGACAACATCATGATCCGTAGGCTGGCATTGGAGAAGCTATACCGACCGCTTGGTTTCCCCACAATCGTGTTCCCATGTGAAATAGCGGATAATCCAGTGGACGAAGCGATTGCGGCTGGCACTTTTATATCCAAGTATGGCGGCATAGCCATACTGAGCGATCTCAGAGGTGAATTACTGTTTCCGTTGTTACTGCAGCGACTGAACATCTTTACGGATCCTCAGCGCCCCATGACGACCGAGCAGGGCATATACCCGATCAACAACCCCGGTCCGGACGCACCAGTGCTCATCACGAGCAATTTCTCGCTGACTTACTTCATAGTTTCCGGCGAGGTCGAGGCGAGCCGAGTGCCGAGCTGGTTGATGGTCCTCAACACTGACGGACTTTCAGTGCTTACCGCATGGGCGGCAGGCAAGTTCGTTGCCGACCTGATCGCGCCGTTCATGAAGAAGTCTGGAATCGAAGACAAGACGAAGACCAGAAAACTTATCATTCCTGGAGCGGCCGCCATCATAAGCGGCGATCTTGAGGAAGAGCTGCAGGGATGGCAAGTGGCTATAGGTCCCAGAGAAGGAGCCCATATTCCGGCCTATCTGCGTCAGAATTATGCCTGATCGCGGCCTCAGAGCCTGAGCGACAGTAACCGGGGAAGGGAGCAATTCTCTTCCCCGCATTTATTAACAAAGGTATGTGAAAAAAGAGATTATTCTTTCCCAGATAATCGAAGTGTGTTACTTCTTTTTCTATTTTATTGTGTTCCGCGCAGGAACCGGAGTTAAATCAGGAGGTACTGTTCATGATAAAGGTGGTGGCTGAGAACCTTAACATTATGTCAAAGTACACGGGCAACGCCATGCGAGAAAAGGACCCGAAGCCCATACAGGAATGGGCGGTGAAACTCACCGAAAAAGGAGCAGATCTTCTGGATCTGAACCTGGGGCCTGCTCGAAAAGGCGGTCCGGAAATGATGCAGTGGCTCGTAAAAACTGTTCAGGAAGTCACGGATCTTCCGCTGTTCCTGGACACCACCAACAGTGAAGCGATAGAAGCAGGACTTCAGGTCTATCAGAACAAAACAGGCAGAGCAGTCATCAACTCCATTATGGCGACTCCCGAACGCATGGCCCTGCAAATGCCCCTTGTGAACAAGTACGGCTGCGACATGGTCGGACTTATGTGGGGCCCTGAAGGCATTCCCAGGGACGAAAACGAGCGCGCTGTCCTGCTGGACAGCATGATGACCAAAGCCGCGGAAGAGTCAATCGAGCTGGAAAGAATCTGGTTCGACCCGATAGTGGTGCCTGTATCCTCCCAGCAGCAAGAACTTCAGGGGTGCTCCACCTTCATGCAGTGGTTGCCGGATCTCGCTCCCGGCTCACAGTCGACGTGCGGTCTTTCAAATGTGTCCAATGGGTCGCCCGATGAACTGAGGGACGTTCTCAACCAGGTCTACTTGATCATTCTGAAGAAATGCGGACTGACCTCGGCCATCCTTGACGGCTTTGACGAGGCAATCGTCAAAATCGCTCATGATGGCGAGATGGAACTTGAAAATCTCGTGGGCCGGCTTTTCGACGGTGAAGAAGTCGATACGGCAGGTATGAACAAACGAGAAATAGATTTCGTCAAAACAACCAGGCTGTTGCTGGGCAAATCGCTTTATTCACACTCCTGGCTTGAGCTCTAGTTTTCGCTAGCGCACTCAGTGTCCGGCGCGCGGAACATGAGTACTACGACTAAAATTGGTGAGGGCCTTCTTTCTCGTAAAGAAGATCTCTCACCGATTCTTCCTAACATTCCGAACTGTCGTTAGCCGCTATCAGCCTGAATCTGCGTATTGTCAGCTTCGAAATTGACAAATAAGGGGAGCTTCAAGATGTGCCACATAGAGCGACTCAGTTCCTCGTGATCTGCCATCCGAACTAAATACCTGTTGCTCTTAGGACCAGCCGATTCGGAATACACTTCAGCCCAGAATATCTCCAATAGAAAGCTCTTGCCTGCCTTTGGGTCTTTAGCCCAACTGGCAAAATCATCGTCAACTCCTTCCCTAAGTTTCCATTTCCATCCCTGTGGATCCTTGGAGTGAGCAGCATCAGTGGTGAGGTCGGATTGTCCGGCAGAATGGCAGAAAACGAGATCGGAACGATATTTTCTAACCCCAAAAAGTTTCCTGGCCCATTCCGCAAAATAGAGCCCCACAATTATTAGCCCGATGGCAAAAAGCACCTCAATGGCGTAATCAAGAGCATGAGCCTTTAGAAATACCTGGTAGGGCATCTCTGAAGCGGGTCGTTGAAAATGAATCAACCTCGAAAATCCCATTGTCAAAGGAAAGAAAATCAGAGGGAGACACAAAAATCCTCCGGGCCGGGAAATTGAAGCTTCGGATTGCGGGTGGGTCTCCACTAGCGTCGCCCTGGCGTTCTGACTATTCCCGCCTACCAAACGAATGGGCGCCCTGCCTATGGCCCCCGAATGAGTTAGCAAGCTGCAGCCTTCCTCCAGCAAAGCGAAAAAAATCTGCGGCTCGCCGCGACCGTGGATTGCCAGTGTTTCCTGAGACCGGACGAACTTTGTTTTCCTGATGGGAAACAGACTGAGCATTATCAATAGGTTTGCAACCAGCACAATCCCTATCAGGAAATACAGAGGGGTCGGCGCCGGAACCGCCATGCTCAAGGAGATTTGAAAATAGCGCTGCAGAAGGAGAGGCAGGATACGCAGGAAATAGAACACTATAGCAATCACCCCGCCAAGCAGCATGATCTTCACTGAAGATCTCAAAATGTTGCCGAAAAATTCGTATGAAATCGGACTTACGTACCTTGATCGTCCCCAAATTTTTCCGAGCAATCGGGTAAGGATGGACGAAGATCTCCAATACTGGGCTTCGCCTGTCCTGACGATCTCAGCTACTAATTCAGGATGCGCGAAATCTGGGGCTTCCGAGCGTGGATTCAATGAGCGCAGCATCTCTCCCAAACCGGAAAAAAACCACATGACTCCGATCAGCACTGCACACAAGGAACTCACGGCAGAAATAAGCTCTTTCAATATTAACGGAAACGATACGAGAGTCCGTTCGGCTATATCGTTCGGAAGAGCAATAGGAAATAATTGAGACGCCTTGAACCACAATTCCTTAACGTGAGAATAGCCGCTCCAGGCGACAATCCCTCCGCAAATCGCGAACACGATTCCAACAAATAGGGTTCCGTCAATTTTGGGGAATCCTGTCTTTGACATAAATCGTCTCATGCTGCCGACTCACTTTCCCGCCTCAGCCTATCATCGTCTGCTCGTAGGGACAAGCTAGTTGTTGCGATCTTCCAGGTTTTATGGTATTCAAACCAACATCCTCGCGGATGAGTATGACTCCGCATCCCATAATGGATACAGCAAAAACCATCGGAAAGGAGTGGGACCGTGACCACTAGACGCATGGTCTTGATACTTTCTGCCGGTTTTATTTTGAGCCTGCTTTTTTCTTCCATTTACGCTCAGGACCAGAAAAAAAACCCGCAGCAGAAGCTCGACCCTATTTCTGGAAAACTGCTAGGAAAATGGGAGATCTTTCAGACCAAAGAACCGGGCCAACCTTATAAGAACGGCTACAGAGGACGACCCTTTGTGCCTAAAGGCGCAAACGCCTTCACGTTGATAATGGAATATCACGACGACGGCACATTTCGTAGAGTTTCGAGAGTGGGCGAACACGACACCGTGCATGATGGTACGTGGAAGCTCGCCGGAAATGAGCTGCGCCATCAGAGAAAAGGATCGATCGAAGAAGAAATCATGTACCTTCGCTTCGATAACAAGGACCAATACACTTCTATTGAAGTGTTCGAGTCTTCCGCAGACCCCGGACTTTTTGCTCAATTCAAAAGGGTAAACTACTGAAGCCCTCAATGGAGTGCCTTATTAGGTTTCGGCATGTAGTATCAATATCATTGCTGTGAGACCGAAAATAAAATTTGCGCCCCATGCGGCCATCACTGGCGGTATGTACCCTGCGTGCCCCAAAGCTATGAATAGCGTATGTGCCACCCAGTAGCTGAAAGCAACCACCAACGATAAGCCAAGCCCGATGGCGACTCCACCTCCCCGTGGATTGACCTTGACCGCAAAAGGCACGCTTAATGCCGCCATTATAAGGCACACGAGCGGAAATGCAATTTTGTCATGCCAATCCACCAGGTAACGAGTGGGGGATTGTCCTTCTTCTATCAGCTTGTCAATGTATTCTCCGAGCTGGGTGAGATTCATTTCCTTGGCAATTTTTTCAACTCTCTCGAAGTCCTCGGGATGTTTCGTCAGCATTCCGGTCATAGCGGGAATGCACTGCACTTCAAATTTTCCGTCAGCCGTGCGGAGAGTTCGGTTCACGCCATAAAATACCCAGTGGTCTTTCCACCACTTCGCTTTATCCGCATAGACTCTCTCGGTGAAATTGTAGTTTCCGTCCCAACGAACCTGATTTATGCGTTCCAGGGTATTGTTGGATTTTTCAAATTTTTTCACCACTGTCACTGAATCCGCTGAACGCATCCATATCTGGTCTTGTTTGAAGAGAGTGGCGTCGGATTTGCGAGCGATCTCTATATTCTGAATGTACTCGCTGTAAGCGTTCGACCACGGAATGACAGTTTCATTCATGACAAACATGATCAGTGAAGACACTAATCCTATTATTACCACCGGGCGGGCAATACTCAGGGCATCTATGCCGTTGGCCTGCATAGCTATTATTTCAGAATTCCGGGCCATGATTAGAAGCGACAGCATTCCCCCCATAAGAATGGCCAAAGGAACGGTGAAAAACAGATACCCGGGAAGCTTTACCAAAAAGTACTTTGCCATGACCCATCCGGACGGATTGTGCTCAAAGTATAATTTGATCTTATCCGTCATCTCGACAAGGAGAGACACGAGCACAAAGCCAAAAACGCAGAGGGTGAAAATCTTCAGAAATTCAGTTGTTACATAGCGGTCGATGATTCGCAAAACGTTTCCTAGATGGCCAAAAAGCCTTCGGAGTGCCCCTTTCTAATTAACGGGATACCAAATAGCTATGTCGACTCACGCGCTCAGCACCCGAGCGTTCAGCAGCCAAGGATTTCCCAGAAGGTAACGAGCAGTACGTCGGATGCCCTCTTCTATTGTTACTCTTGGAGCGAACCCTACGCTTCTTATTTTTGAGATGTCCAGGTGTACGAAAGGGCTGTCGCCGACCCAGCCGCGAGTGCCGCCTGTATACCTGAACGAAACGTGTTTCAGACCCATTTCTTCGCACACAATTTCAGCAAGATCGGTAACTTTCATATATTCCACGTGCCCCAGATTCACGACGTTCTTGAGGTCTCTCAATCCGTCAATTGCTTCAAAAATTCCTCGGTACGCCGTCTTCCACATGGAGATAAGATTTCTTCTGGTTGCCGTCGCCCAAGATTTCCAATTGCTCGGGGTTTGAGCGAAGCTTATTTATGAAATCGAAAACCACGCCGTGTGAGTAACGTTCGCCAATCCAGGAAACAAATCTGAATATATGGCTCGTGATTCCGAAATATTCTGAGTACGCCTGTATCATGGCTTCTGCAGCCAACTTAGAAGCCCCGTAAAGTGATGTTTGAAGCGGTGCGTAATCCTCTGGCGTCGGGAAGCAATCGGGTTCTCCGTAGACTGTAGCCGAGCTGGTAAACACAATGTTTTTGGCGCCGCTCTTGACCATTGCCTCCATTACCTTATGGGTTCCTATGATGTTCTGTTTTAAGTCTATCTTGCGGTCAGCCTTACCGCCCCGAACGTCTGCATTAGCCGCCAGATGGAACACTGTGGTAGTTCCGTCCATTGCTCTGGCCAAGCGCTCACCATCGAGAATATCAGCCTGCACAATTTCCGCACGACCGGAATTCATGCTTTGTTCAAGATGACGTTTGAACCCGGTAGAGAAATCATCGTAAACCACCACATGATGATCGCTCCTGATCAGTTCATCGACCAAGTGGCTGCCGATAAATCCTGCTCCTCCGGTCACCAAAATTTTCATGAATTATCTTTCGTTGATTGAGGATTATCCAGCTTTCTCGGAAGGCTCAAGGCTTCGTGAATTGTATCGACGATGTATAAAGGTCGGTGTCTGGTTTCTTCGTAAGTCCTTACCAGGTATTCGCCGAGAATTCCCATTCCTGAGAGCATTATTCCCGACAGACAGATCATGAAAAGAAGGAGCAAAATTACGGGCCAAAAATTTGAGAAGCCCCAGATTGCTCCGGAAACCAACCACAGGCCACCTGCGACCATCCCCGCGATCACAAGCCCCACACCGATTGCCAAAAGCATTCTCACAGGGACTCTTGAGAAAGGCACTATGCCGTCAAGAGCAATATTTATGGCGCCTAACACGGAAATCTGCGTTCTACCGGAATGTCTGGAGTCCCTTTCATAAGGAATGATTGCAGTCCGAAAACCCGCAGCTGCTGTCATTCCTCGCAAAAAACCGTGCCGCTCCCGAAACCTGCGGATCTCAGCCAGGACTCTCGCATCCAGGAGCCGGAAATCGCCTGTGTCTTTGGGAACCGGGACCTCGGAAATCTTTTCAAGAATGCGGTAAAAGGTCTGAGCCGCTTTCAGGTAAAGGTAATTTTCGCCCTTCCTGGAGCTTCGTTGAGCTATTACCACCTGAAAACCCTCTTTCCACTTCTCAACCATCTTTGGAATGACTTCCGGCGGGTCTTGCAAGTCCGCATCGATGACTATGCATGCGTCACCCGTCACGTGATCCAGGCCTGCCAGCAGCGACAGCGGCTTGCCGATCCTGCGTGAAAAAGTGAGCAGCCTTATGGGATGGCCTTCGGCTATGAGTTCCTTTATCACCTCGCGAGTGCGATCCGGGCTTGGATCCAAGGCAAATACGACTTCCCAGGGATGGTCCAGTCGTCGGAAAACCTCTGAAAGCCGTGCGATCAGAGGCCTCACGTTGCTCTCTTCTTTATACAAAGGCACTACAACGCTGATCAGGCCATTTTCGTCTTGAATTGAAGATTTAGCCGCACGCAGCTCATTCATGTTCGAACCATGCGCATTGAGTTTCAAAGATTGATGACATTCATAAGACCAGATTTTGCCTGGTCTCATGAAACACCGGAAACGCCGATGAGCACACAAAAGGGAATCCGGAATCGTCTCCAAAAACTACAATCCCCTTCTCGGTAGTCTGGACGACTTGCACTCGGGGCATTATACTACAACTAGGTCATGTCGGGTTGCTTCTATAACAGAAATCAGCAGGCCTGTTCAACAAATATAGGAAGTGTAAGCGCTTTGCGTTTAGGTTGGCTTCCCTTTTGGGGGCGATTGCCGTATAATACGGGCACTGGATTCGGCGGAATGGCTTTTTTGTTGGGCCGTATCGATTCAATTTAATTAAGGGGATAGATAGATTTGGCTCGGCCGCCTCTATCCCGAATGAGTGAAAGAGGGCAGATGACGAACATTCAGATTGAAAACATCAGCGAAGTCAAGAAAAAGGTCACAGTCGAGGTGCCCGAAGAGCAAGTGCAAAGTATGCTCGACACAGAGTACCGTGATCTGAAGAAAACAGTCCAGATTAAGGGTTTCCGCAAGGGTAAGGTGCCTCTGAATATTATCCGCAGCTATTTCAAGGACAAAGTTCAGGCAGACACCGCTCGAAAAATTATTGAGGAGACTCTTCAGCCAGGACTGGACGAAAACAAAATTGTTCCTGTATCAGTGCTCAGCATCGATCCGGAGACAATCGAAGCGGGAAAGCCATTCAAGTACACGGCTGAAATCGAGGTTCCTCCGCCGCTTGACGTGGAAGGTTACAAAGGGCTAACGCTCAAGAAATATATTCGCGAAGTAGACGAAAAGCAGGTTGACGAGCGAATTCAGAGTCTCAGAGAACGGAATGCCAGGCTTTCGCCTATCGCCGCAACCAGAGGTATAGCCGAGGGTGACCATGTTGTTGTGGACATAAAGGCCGATTCGAACGGCGAGTCTATACCCGCTCTCACGGTGACCGATTATCACTTGGAGATGGGACGCAATTTTTATTTGCCGGATTTTGACAAGAACCTTGAAGGGGCTAATGTAGAAGAAACAAAAAGCTTTACCCTGGATCTGTCCGACGATTTTCCGAGAAAAAATTTGGCAGGCAAATCAGTCTCCTTTGAGATCACGATCAAGGAAGCCAAAGAAAGAATCCTCCCGGAGTTGGATGATGACTTCGCAAAAGATCTTGGCGAATTCGAGACAATAGCAGCGCTCAAGGAAGAAATCAGAAAAGATCTGGAGCAGATGACCGAAAACCGGTCCAAGAAAGAAATGCAAGAACAGATAATCGATTCTCTCTTGGAAGCTCAGTCTTTTGAAGTGCCTACAGCAATGGTCGAGGGCCAGATAGACAATCTGTTGAATCAAACGATTCAAAACCTGGTGGCTCACGGCTTGGATCCTAGAAAATTACCAGCGCCTTCGGAAGCCCAACGCAACCAGGTTCGGCCATCAGCTGAAAGAGTTGTTAGGTCGGGTTTACTGCTAAAATCCATAGCGGAAAAGGAAAGCATCGAAATCTCGGATGAAGAACTGCAGGCCGGAATTGCAGAGCGAGCGGAACAAATGGGGATGTCCGCTGACTATCTGAAGGACCAGCTCGAGGCGAACAAGATGACCGAAGAACTTCGGGCCTCGCTCCTTCAGGAAAAAGTGTTTAAATTCATTCAAGACAATGCGGAAATAACTGAAGAGAATCCGCCGGAGGCACAAGAGGCTCAGAAAGAAAAAGAGGAAGAGTAGGAACAATGCTTGTACCCATCGTAGTTGAACAAACCAGTCGTGGCGAGAGATCATACGATATTTATTCGCGGCTTCTCAAGGAGAGAATAATCTTTCTGGGAACTACCGTAGACGACTATGTGGCCAATTTGATCATTGCTCAGCTTCTTTTTCTGGAGAGTGAAGAGCCTGATAAGGACATAAATTTTTACATAAACTCCCCTGGTGGGGTAGTGACTTCCGGACTCGCTATATATGACACGATGCAATACATAAAGCCTGATGTTCAGACCATTTGCATCGGTCAAGCCGCCAGCATGGGGGCGCTGCTCCTGGCTGCGGGAACCCCGGACAAAAGATATGCACTACCTCATTCGAGGATTCTTATCCATCAGCCCATGGGGGGATTTCAAGGCCAAGCGACGGACATAGAAATCCATGCGAGAGAAATCCTCCGCATGCGCAGTGAACTCAACCATATCCTGGTTCGGCACACAGGTCAGCCTCTTGAAAGGATCGAATCCGATACTGAAAGAGACTACTTCATGGGTGGCACAGAGGCCCAGGAATATGGAATCATAGATCACGTGATCTCCCGCAGGGAGTTACCCACGGGGGACACCAAATAAGAATTCGGTGAGGCAAAGCCTTAGACGGGTTCAAGTAATTCAGCGGTTGCCTGCGAAGACCCAGGGCCGAGGAGGAATTCATGGCGGGCAGAAAAGGTAATTTTTCGTCTCTTTATTGTTCATTCTGCGGCAAGAGTCAGGATGAGGTGCGCAAGCTCATAGCCGGGCCCACCGTGTACATCTGTGACGAATGCATTGAACTCTGTAACGAAATTATTGCCGAAGAATATGAGAAAGAAGAGTTGGGCCGTGCACGCTCAAAAGTGCCAAATCCTGCGGAAATAAAACGAGCTCTGGACGAATACGTCATCGGACAGGACAAGGCAAAGAAGATTTTGTCTGTGGCAGTTCACAATCATTACAAGAGGATTGATTCCAAACCAGATCTGGACGGTGTGGAACTTCAGAAGAGCAATATTCTCTTAATCGGACCCACCGGATCGGGTAAGACTCTGTTGGCTCAGACTCTGGCACGGATCCTGAACGTTCCTTTTGCAATTGCGGATGCCACAACCCTGACCGAAGCAGGATACGTAGGCGAAGACGTTGAAAATATTATTCTCATGCTTCTTCAGAACGCGGACTACGATATCTCCCGTGCATGCCGCGGAATAGTATATATAGACGAAATCGATAAAATATCCCGCAAGACTGAGAACCCCAGCATCACCCGTGACGTATCCGGAGAAGGCGTGCAACAAGCCCTGCTCAAGATCGTCGAGGGCACGATGGCTAATGTTCCGCCAAAAGGGGGACGAAAGCATCCTCAGCAGGAGTTCCTTCAGGTAGATACGACCAACATATTGTTTATTTGCGGCGGAGCTTTCGTCGGATTGGACAAGGTCATCCACCACAGGATCAATATGAAATCCATGGGATTCAATGCCCAGATCGGCGGACCTCAGAGCGCCGAATTGTCCAACATCCTTGAGAGTGTGCAACCAGAGGATCTTATTCATTACGGGCTAATTCCAGAATTCGTTGGCAGACTTCCGGTTGCAGCCACTCTGCACGAGCTGGATGAAGAAGCCCTCATTCGGATACTGCTTGAGCCGAAAAACGCTCTGGTGAAGCAGTACAAGAAGCTTTTCGGATTTGAACATGTGAAGCTGAGATTCACGGATGAGGCCTTGCGTGCAGTGGCTTATGAAGCGCTGCAGCGAAAGACCGGGGCGAGGGGGTTGCGCTCCATCCTGGAAGAATCCATGCTGGATATCATGTACGAACTTCCGGAGTTCAAGAATCTCCAGGAGGTTATAGTCAACGAAGAAGTCATTTATAACCACGAACAGTGCATTCTCGTATTTGAGAAAGAAGCTGAGTCCGCTTCCTGACCCCGTGTTTTTCTCTTCACCGCGTCCGGAAATCCGGGCTCACCAATGGAAGAACTACCGAGACGAGTTCAGTGTGCAAATGCTAAGGGACTCGTCTCCCCAGATCATTACGTGAGGAAAGTCCAATGTTTTTTGCAAAGAAGGAGGACGCTCCCTCAGCAAATCCGGTGTTATTGCCTCTCCTGCCTTTGAGGGACATAGTTGTGTTCCCGCACATGGTAGTTCCCTTGTTTGTAGGAAGGGATCGGTCCATCAAGGCTCTAGAAATGGCTATGAAGTCGGATAAGTTGATTTTCCTGGCATCTCAAAAAAATGCCCAACAAACAAATCCGCAAGAAGAAGATATTTTCGAAATTGGCACCGTAGGCCAGATTATTCAAATGCTCAAGCTCCCCGACAATACCATCAAAGTGTTTGTGGAAGGACGACGCAGAGGCTCCATCAAGAAATTCATGGAAAACGAGCGTTTCTTCAGGGTTGAAGTGGAAATTCTTGAGGATGAATTGCCCGAGAAAGAAATTGAAATTCAAGCCTTGGTACGCGGTCTCAAGGGAGTCTTCGAGAGCTATCTGGCTCACAACAAAAAAATACCTCAGGAATTCGTGTCATCCGTGAGAGGAATAACTAACGCAGCGCGGTTGGCTGACACCATAGCCGGACAGCTTACCCTCAAGATAGAGGAAAAACAACATCTGCTGGAACTTCCATCACTTACTGCCCGAATCGAGCGACTGCTGGAACTCATGCAGAGCGAGATCGAAATCGCGGAAATAGAAAAAAAGATCCGCGATCGAGTCAAGAAGCAGATGGAAAAAAGCCAGAAGGAATATTACCTCAGCGAGCAAATGAGGGCCATTCAGAAGGAGATGGGTGAGAAGGACGATTTCAAGAATGAAATTGCGGAACTCGAAGAACAGTTGTCCAAAAAGAACTTGCCGCCAGACGCGGACACAAAGGTACGCAAGGAGATCCGAAAACTGAAGATGATGTCTCCCATGTCCGCGGAAGCGACAGTCGTAAGGAATTACGTCGATTGGTTCCTTGTGCTCCCCTGGGCCACCAAGTCAGAATCGGAACTCAATATAGAAGAGGCCCAAAGAGTCCTCGATGAGGACCATTACGGCCTTAAGGAAGTGAAGGAACGAATCATTGAGTACCTGGCTGTTCAACAATTGGTTGCAAAAACAAAAGGGCCGATTCTCTGCCTTGTAGGTCCTCCTGGCGTTGGCAAGACTTCTCTAGCGAGGTCAGTGGCGAGGGCCACCGGTAGGGAATTCGTACGCATCTCTCTTGGTGGAGTCCGAGATGAGGCGGAAATAAGAGGCCATAGAAGAAACGTACATAGGAGCCCTGCCTGGGAAAATCATCCAGAGCATGAAGAAGGTCCAGACAGTCAATCCGGTGATGTTGCTGGATGAAGTGGACAAAATGAGCATGGATTTCCGCGGTGATCCATCCGCGGCCCTCCTCGAAGTGCTGGATCCCGAGCAAAATCACACGTTCAACGATCATTACCTGGATGTAGACTATGATTTGTCTCAGGTAATGTTTATAACCACTGCCAATACCCTGCACGGCATTCCTGCGCCACTCCAGGACAGAATGGAGATCATCCGCCTCGCGGGTTACACTGAGCTGGAAAAGCTTCGTATCGCCGAAAAATTCCTGGTTCGGAAGCAGATGGAATCCAACGGCCTTAGCGACAAACAGATCGGGTTCAGCAGGAAGGCCATCCTGAAGATTATCCGCCGATACACAAGAGAGGCCGGGGTGCGAAATCTGGAACGCCAGATTTCCAAAGTGTGCCGGAAGATGGCGAGAGAAGTGGTCGGAGGTAAAGGCGACGGCCTGGTAACAATTGAATATAACCAAGTAGGTAAATTCCTTGGTATTTCCAAGTTTAGGTACGGCACGAGAGAAGAACAGGAGAAGGTAGGGATTGCCACAGGTCTGGCTTGGACCGAAGTAGGCGGGGAACTTCTCATCGTGGAAGTGGCCACTATGCCTGGTTCTGGAAAGCTGACTGTCACTGGAAAACTCGGCGAGGTAATGCAGGAATCCGCGCAGGCTGCAATGAGCTACGTCAGATCAAGGGCGTGGGGTCTCGGTCTGAAGACCGAGTTCTACAATAAAGTGGACATACACATCCACGTACCAGAAGGAGCAACCCCTAAGGATGGTCCGTCTGCGGGAATCACAATGACATCGGCCATCATCTCGGCCCTGACCAAAAAGCCGTTTCCCCACGATTTGGCCATGACCGGAGAGATCACCTTGCGCGGCCGGGTCTTGCCAATCGGCGGACTCAAGGAAAAGTTGCTCGCAGCCAAGAGGGGTTTGGTCGAGCGAGTGATTATTCCCAAGGAAAACGAGAAGGACCTGAGAGAAATCCCTGGGCGCATCCGCAAAGGCCTGAAGATAATACCTGTGGACCATATGGATGAAGTCCTCCATATTGTGTTTCCAGATATGGATCAGACAGTATTTACCGAAGCGCCGATATCTGCGGTGCATGAAAGCGTGCACCTGAAACAATAACAGTGCAGCTTTTGTGGGGCAGGCTTTCTGGCCTGCCTTGTCCTGAAAAGTTAATGGTGGCAGGTGCAAAGCCTGCCCCGCAATTTTCTGGAATTGCCTGGAGTGAGCACATCCCGCCCGTAACTTAACGCTTACCCGAGTCGTAAAATTTGTCTTGACTTCAAATCATCTTCTATTCTAAAATTGTTTGTTTATACGAGATTGCTGTGGGACGCGGCCTCCGGCGGACGCAAAAACCTCGGAAGTTCACTCGAAACGAGGCTGGGAATTCACCCCTCATGCTCTGTTATTGAGGCTGTTCACCGAAGGTTTTCAGTCGTGTGCTGAAAATTCTTGGAAGGGGGAGCGGGAGCTTTCCTTTCGCAACCGGCGCATCTTCCAAAGATTTTCAAACCGGCTCACTCATACGCACAGGGGGTCCGGCAATCACGCCGAATGGTGTGATTGCAGCGAGACTAACGCCAACCATTGTCTCTTTCACGCTTGAAGCTGATTTTTTTGACGCATCTTTTTTTTTCGATCAAAAAGGGAACCTTCAGCAAAGAAAGGGATCATAAATGGTTATCAGGTTAAAAGGAGTGACTTATGCTAAAGATGGAAGGCTCCAGAGTGCGAATGACGCCCGAGAACATTCACCAGATGCTCAAGGAGGGCCTTTCCTTTAAGGAAATAGCTGCCCGTTGCGACGTTTTCGAGGATGCCATTGACGCTTCTCTGGTACGGTGGTTGAATCAGGGTCGCTGGCCGATAGAGGACGACGTTGCCGCCTGAAAAGGGCCTCCCAACCCTTGGTCCATCTCTGAGAGATTCAAGAACATCGTTGCGTTTCCCCAAAAAACAGGGATACCACTTGTCGGTTTGGCACCATCATTCGCAAGGTAGATCATCTCACAGATGATCTACCTTTTATTCTATCCGCTAGCTGAAGCTTTTCTTTGTTGCCCACTAATCCTTAAAAGTATATAAACCGTCCTGCCTGAAGATTCTCCGGGGAGGAGAAATCCCATGAGTTTGGGCAGATTTTTTTTCAAAGTTTCATTTTGCTTGTTTTTGGCCGTGGGGATCTGCGCAGGGCCGACTCGCGCTCAAGAAACTTTCAGACTAACACCTGACGGCCGGTTCCAGCTGGGTATGGATTCCGGCTATATCTGGCATTGGGGAGAAATGCTCATCCCTGCCGGGGGCCGTCCGGACTCGGGCACAAAAATAGACGTGGCCTCCGAGCTCGGGGTAGATCAGGGAGACGCTACAGGTATTTCCTTTAGAGGAGCAATCCTGGAGAATCATCTCGTAAATTTTGATTATCTGCTTTATTCACCTTCAGGTGTGAAGAAGATTCCTCGCACCTTTCGTTTTCACAATCGCACATATGCAGCAGATTCGACCATTGAAACGAAGCTGGATTTCAACTGGCTCAGATTGGACTACGGGTACAAGCTCTGGGACATGTCGTCTTGGTGGATCGCGCCGAGACTTGGCGCGCATTATGTTCGATATTCTGCCACCCTGAACGGCAAACCGGAGGAGGAAACAGGGACCATATCCAACAACCGCAGCCTGGACGCGATATACCCGGTTCTGGGGTTTGAGGGCCGTTACCTGCTTCCTTTGGGCGCTGAACTGGTCGCCGAAATAGAGGGGGGCCATCTCATCACAAATGGGTTCCTAGCAATGCTCAGGCTAGAAGCGCGCTGGGAGGTGCATCCTGATGTGACCCTGAATGTTGCCGGCTTCAGCCGTTTCGTGCAACATCAAGAAGACAATCAGCCCCTGAATAACGAGTGGTTCTTTGGACTATTTGGTGGGACCGCGGGTGTATCCTTCGCGTTTTAGGGCACCATCGGCGGGAGTTGCAGCTGCTTTCCTCCAGGATACTCCCTCCCACGCTAATTTGGATTCCACATGCTGCGCGTACAGATTTTGCATTTTCTTTACCAATTCTTGATGATCGTTAAGCACTTCAGGAAAACAGATCGCGTTATAAGTGATATCCAGTGAAGTATATGCTCCCTTTTTTAGGTCCAGCGCTCGTTCCTGATTCAGATAATTTGGGTCGTAAATCTTGAGCTTATTGGGCTCCGGTAACCATTCGTAGGCGAGAACTGCGTGAAGGACCGGTCCGCGAGGGCCTTTGTTCATAAGCAAAACTATTCGCGGCTCCCCAGTAACAAGTCCTGCCACGAAGCGCTTGAAGGATTCAGTCTGTTTGCCGTGGTACTTGTTGCAATAATCGGCCTGAATGCTGACAAGATTTTTGCTGTAATAAAATTGTAGATCTTTCGCTATTTGTTGCTGGGTTTTTTTATCTGCGACTTGGCGCAGGCAAGTGTCTCCCTGACGATTAAGGAAGTACCATCTGGAAAATGCAGCAATCGCGAAGCAATAACCAGGTGCATTCGAGATGGCGAAAGTGTCCTTGCGGACATCAAAAGAATTGTTGCCCAGCGAAATTCCGTTGCTAAAACAAAAACCG
Organism: uncultured delta proteobacterium; assembly: GCA_963700305.1. Classification (GTDB taxonomy): domain Bacteria; phylum Desulfobacterota; class Desulfomonilia; order Desulfomonilales; family Desulfomonilaceae; genus Desulfomonile. Next base: position 169,436 of record CAVOXB010000011.1, on the reverse strand, counting down.
ACGAAAATAAAAAGCGATATAACGTATCTGAACAACTTTCCAGATAACAAAAATCTCATAAATCATACCCCGTTTTTATTAGAGCGGTGAGGTTTTATTATACTAAAAAAAGATCGAATTGACAAGATGTTCAGATAGGAATCTACATATGCGCTTTAATTTAGGCTCGGAAGCTTATAGAAATTCGGTGCCCTCTCTCATGTACTCTTGACCTAATAAATTCCGAAGAGTTACTAAATAAAAAGAGGCAGAAACTTCTCCGAGAGGTTCACATGAACGACAAGGAAATCACAGCATGCATGCCCGTGGAAATCTCCGACGACGACGTGTATGAAGCAATGAAAGAGATTCCGGGCTATATCGACATAACTACCTCCGATTTCAAGGAAGTCTATCTAAGAGCCTACCAGCAGGCCATTTACAGGCTCACCCGCAAAGTGAAAGCTCGAGAAATAATGACTTCAGATGTGGTTTCAGTGGTAGAGGAGACTCCCCTGACAGAAGTGGCTAAAATGATGGCTTCCCGACGGATAGCGGGTGTCCCGGTGGTCGACTCGCATGGCAAACCAATAGGGGTCATTTCAGAAAAAGACTTTTTGTCAGTCATGGGCGGAGGTGGACCCAAGACCTTTATGGATGTCATATATACGTGTCTTGCATGCGAGGATTGCTTGGCGCGCGCTGTTCAGGGGAAACGCGCCATAGACATCATGAATTCTCCCGCAATGACAGTGAGTCTTGAGACTTCTGCAGGAGAAGTTGCCGCGATCATGGTCGAAAAGAAGATCAACCGTTTACCAGTGGTAGATTCAGCGGGACATCTGGTAGGGATTATATCGCGTGCGGACATCATACGAGCACAAATTATTCGGGAGGCGCAATGACTTATTTTTCAAAAATGAAGGGGACTGCCAAAAGCCCGCCACGGGCGGCCTCCTCCGAAATTTTGTGGTCATTCGCCGGTGCGTTCCTGGGGTTATCTGCTGTGGGGTGTATCAATTACAGCGTTCTCGAGTCCCCAGGAAATATTCTCATGTTCGGACCGTTTGGAGCATCCGCGGTTTTAATTTATGGCGTAATCAAAAGCCCTCTGGCTCAACCGCGAAACTTTATCTGTGGCCATATCTTTGCTGCATTGATCGGGGTGGCGGCGTATAAAATACTTAGTCCTCACCTATGGTTAGCCGCTTCAATGGCAGTGGCTCTGGCTTTGGCGGTGATGCATACGACAAGGACTCTGCATCCTCCTGCCGGTGCAACAGCGCTTATAGCCGTGGTAGGTGATGAGAAGATCCACTCACTGGGATTCTTGGACGCTGCTTATCCTGTGGCTGCCGGCGCTGTCATCATGCTGGTGATCGCTCTTCTGTTCAATAACCTCTCCAGAAATAGGAAATATCCAGAGTTCTGGGTTTGATAGTGCGGCTAAGGGAAAGTTTCTGTGTGGCAGCCGCGTAGCGAAGACTGCATAGCTCGAGGAATAAACGGCTCCTGTCCCATTTGGTCAGCGCATCCTGAGTCTGTGCAATGCCTCGTGGGCACTGACTCAGGGCCCATCTTGTCTTCTGTTCCGGAGGAACAGCGGATAATAGGCCGGTGATTTATCGCCGGTTAATAGATAAAATCATGAAGTTTTTTAGTTCCAGAGGGACGGCTGATTCAAAACAGGAAAAACTTACCGATCTATCGTCCCAGGACCAAGGACACGTTTTGGTCGCTTTCCCCGGGGATGAATCGCCGGGCTATTCTCTTCACGTCCCTACGGAACGAAAGAGCTCGGAACCAAAATTAGCGCCTATGATGCCGTTGCCTTAGTGGGCATCGCCAGAGTTTCTTCACGCTTTCTTGAGGATCAAGCACCGCGAGAGGCGGCAGGGTAAGGCTCAGATATTGATCGTAAGTGTGTTGAGCGCCGGCTTGCGCTACGATCAGCCCGGCATTTCCCAGGTCGCTTCCGCCATAGAATCTTGAATCGGAATTAATGATCTCTCGGTATTCGCCAGGTTCAGGAACTCCCAGCTTGTAGCCTTCCCTTACTACTGGCGTGAAATTCGAAACACAGACAAGGTAGCCGTCCGGGCCTCGCCTTATGTAAGGAGAACACTGCTAATGTAATCATTGCAGTCTATCCAGGTGAAGCCATCATGCCTTCCGTCCCATTTCCAAAGTGCGGAATCTTCATTGTCCAACCTGCCGAGATCAGACAGGAACCTGGATATGCCTTCATGTACAGGATATTGAAGAAGACGGCTCTCAATTGTAAACTCGTGGTGCCATTCGTCCCACGTTCCAAATTCAGAGCCGGCCATGAGGAGTTTTTTTCCGGTGTGGGTGTACATATATCCAAAAAGCAAACGAAGATTGGCGAATTTCTGCCAGTCATCGCCGGGCATTTTACGAAGCAGCGATCCCTTTCCGTAAACAACTTCATCGTGCGATAAGGGCAAAATAAAGTTTTCACTGTACACGTACATCATGGAAAAGGTCAGATCGTTGTGATGAAAACTCCGGTGGACAGGTGCTTTGGAAAAGTATTCAAGCGTGTCGTGCATCCAGCCCATGTCCCATTTGAATCCGAACCCAAGGCCGCCAAGATAAGTCGGCGTGGTCACCCCTGTCCATGCAGTCGATTCCTCGGCCACGGTGAAGCACCCGGGGAAACGCCCGTACACCATCGCATTGAACTCTTTAATGAATTCAATCGCCGGGAGGTTCTCGTTTCCTCCAAATTCGTTCGGGATCCATTCACCTTCTTCCCTGCTGTAATCCAGGTAGATCATGGAAGCCACAGCATCCACCCTCAAACCGTCAATGTGATATTTATCTAGCCAAAACAGAGCGTTACCCACAAGGAAATTGCGGACTTCATTCCGGCCGTAGTTGAAAATCAGCGTTCCCCAGTCCCTGTGCTCTCCCTGACGTGGATCTGCATGTTCGTACAGGGCTGTCCCATCAAAAAGCCGCAGGCTGAAATCATCACGAGGAAAATGCGCGGGCACCCAATCCAGAATTATACCGAGGCCTTTTTGATGCAGAAAATCCACAAGAAATTTAAAATCATCCGGCGTTCCAAAGCGACTTGTGGGTGCAAAATAGCCGGTCACCTGGTAGCCCCAGGATGCATCAAACGGATGTTCCATGATCGGCATTAATTCAATGTGGGTAAAACCGTATTGCTTCATATGATCGGCAAGAATAGGCGCTATTTCTCTATATGTCGCCCATCGATTGCCCTCTTCAGGAAACTTCAGCCAGGATCCCAAATGAGCCTCGTAGACGTTCATGGGACTCGCGACCAAGTCCTTTGCCTCGCGTTCTTCCATCCAGTTTTGATCGTTCCATTCATAGCGGTCCACGTTCCACACTACGCTTGCGGTCCCCGGGCGCAGTTGCATGAGAAATGCATAAGGATCTGTCTTTACTCTAAGATCACCTTCTGGCGTCTTTATCTCATACTTATAAAGCATACCCTGATCCATGCCGGGTATAAATAATTCCCATACTCCGGATGCTCCCATGACTCTCATGGGACGCAATCGCCCGTCCCAGTTGTTGAAATCGCCTATAACACTCACACGCTTGGCATTGGGAGCCCAGACCGCAAACGAAACCCCCTTTACTCCGTCAACTTCCCTCACGTGAGCGCCGAGTTTTTCATAAAGATTGTAGTGCTTACCCTCAGACAAATAGTAGACATCCTGTTCGCCGAGAGTCGGCATGAATCTGTACGGGTATCTACCTCATGCTCCGCGGCGTCTGGAAATCGAAAAAGAACCCGGTAATTAAAGGGAGGTCTTATTCCCTGGACAAAGCACCGGAACAGACCTTGGGCTTCATCAGAGGCCTTCATCGCCATACGCTCTTCATCCATAATGATCTCCGCCGCGGAAGCATCGGGATGAAATTCTCTGATTATGGATCCTTCCAGCCCTTCCAGACTAGCAGGATGTGCCCCAAGCACGCTGTGAGGATCAGAATGTTCTATTTGCAGTATCCGGTTTATATCATCGGACACTATCCCCAAGAGCAACTCTTTCGAATAGACAATTTTTTTTGCAGCCATATTCATCCTCTGTGCAAATTCCATTGAAAGGGGATGCGATTGCGAGGCACGAGTGTTATAAACCAACCCCTCAATAGATAGTCTCAGATTAGGAGGCGTATCGTCAACTGTCGTCTATCAGTAAGTCAAAGACTTGTATTGAGCGGTGCAGGAGGGGCCGCCTTCACGAATCCGGAGCATCTGCTCAGGGCCCTCAAAAGATAGACCTCTAGCGGGAAAGCCTTTCCGTAGCCCCGTCCTTTGTCAGTCTACGAATCCAGCTTGTTCAGTACAGGAATATTCTCTGGTTTCACGTATAATATTCGATTGCAATTGGGGCACGTGATCATTTCTTCCTGCTTCAAAAGACGTATGTTGAGCTGCGGCGGTATTGCAATATGGCATCCGGTGCAAGAACCGTTCTGCAACTCCGCGAGGGCAGTTCCTCGGGCTTTTTTTACGATCTGGTATCTTTTCAGGAAATCCCTATCCAGAGAGCTCGCAATTCCTTCCTTCTCCGTGTTTAGACCGACCAAAGCACTCTTTGCTTCTTTTGTCACAGCTTCAGATTGGTCTTTTTTAGCAAGAAGGCTTTGTTCGGACTCTTGATATTCATTCTCTTTCTTATCCAAAGTCTTTTTCAGACTTTCGATTTCAGCCATGAGGGTAAGGATCGAGTCCTCAATTTCACCAGCCACTTTCTTGCCCAGCTTTACCTCTCTGGAAAGAGCGTTGTATTCTTTCTGGTTTTTTATGCTGAGAAGTCGCCTCTCTGACTTCTTGATTTTCTCCTGTTCTGTTGCCAGATCCAGCTCTTTCCTGTGGTACTGTTTTTCAAGGGCGGCGATTTTGTCCCGTGCCTCGGATGCTTCTCTTCGGAGCACCACCAGACTTCTCGCTATCTCCTGAATTTCCAGAGGAAACCGGGACATTTCATTTTCGTGGTGATCTATTTGACAATCGATTTCCTGAAGTCTTTCAAGAAGCCGTAGTTGTTCTCTAACTTAGGATCCTCCTGAGGGAATGTATATTTGAAATGGGTCCTTTTCCAAGTCGCAAGGTAAGCAGGTCACTTGAACGCCCAGTTTTGCGAAGTGCTCCCGAAATGCTGAAGAAAGTAGGTTTACAGCCATTTTTTCCAGGCCATAATGGCCTGCATCAATGACTGGAATCCCCCATTCCAGGGCTTCTCTAGCATCATGATACCTGACGTCTCCGGTGATCATCAGGTCGGCATTGTACGCCAAGGCCTCTTTCAGATAACCCATGCCGCTTCCGGTAACACAAAAGATCTTCTCAACGGGCCGGTCTTCTCTGGCTATGATCCTGATTCCGCTAAGGCTAAGATCTTCCGCCAGCTTTTTTGCTATCTCGGAAATTCGGCGCGCCTCTGCCAGCCGCCCGAATCTCGCGCACCCCGCAGGCGAAGGAACAACAATCTCTTCCAAGCCGATGACCTTCGCCAGGCGATCATTTAGTCCCCCCTGAGCACTGTCCAGGTTGGTGTGTAAGCTGAGAACATCCACACGTCTACGCGCAGCCTGCAACAATGTCTTTCCACTGAGAGAATCGGGGGTGATGCTAAGGATTGGTTCCAGAATGGCTGGATGATGACTGATCAAGAGGCCGCATGAGTTGTCTGCGGCAAATACCACGGTCTCGGGGATTGCATCAAGGCTGAATGCTATGGCCTCAATCTGATCGCTCGGGTCACCGATCTGAATCCCGCAGTTGTCCCAGGGTTCCGCTCCGGAAAATGGAAAGAGCAGATCCGCAATTCTAAGCACTTCCGAAAGAGTAATCCCCCTCACGGGTATCTCCGCTCCAGCCAGGTGTAAGGATATGATGACACATGGCAATTCTTTATAATCCGGCCAGGAACGCCAACCCATTCGAAAAAAATCACGGGGAGCTTGATATCGCTCCCCGTGAAGAACATTCGCTGTCATTTTTGCTACAAGGGGTGGTTTCATGACCGCTCTCTCAAAATGGTGGGCCCACCTGGATTCGAACCAGGGACCGACCGGTTATGAGCCGGGAGCTCTACCAGCTGAGCTATGGGCCCGCATTCCTGAAGCACATTTCCGTTGGTGCCTTGCAGATCTGGGGACCAAAGCAAACACCCACGAGAATCGCTTCCAATAACATTTCATACTAACGGCTAATTTTCGCGCTGTCAAGCAATTAACGGTAATGAACGATTACTTATGCCATGATGCCAGCAAGCCTCCAGATGTGAAATCCGGGGCTGGCGCCTCTCAATGTCCCCACCACCGCTTGTACATTTGCTGATAATTCTGCCAATAATTATTTACGCTGCGGGCATAGGGATCCTGATCCTGCATCGCATCATTATAAGGTATGATCGTGTCCTTGCCTTCCACTTCTTGAACTTCCGAAATGGATATCTGGCCCTTATCTATAATCGCTTGTCTCTTCTTTGCAATATTCTTGAAGTCTTTGTCTTTAGTGCCTTGAGCGCAATCCTGGAATTCGTTGAAAGCCTGACCTTCCAGATTGATTAGATTTCCACATTCCTTGCGTTTTGCATTCAACAAGTCTTCCTTTAGCTGGAGCGCCTCGGACACTTGTCTTGCAATTGACTTGTTTTCCGATCTGTCAATCAGGGGTCTTTGAGCTATTTTTTCCACATGAGTCTGTTGAATGGCCTGGAAATCCTGCAATTTAGTCCTGAGGTCCTGAAACACTCCTTCCCATCGGGTCCTGGCCGCAGAGCAGTCGCCACCTTGCGAAAACGCCAATCCGGAACCAAAGAAAACGGAAAGACCGAAAAACATAACGATGGTAAAGGATTTACGACGTAAACTGCATCTCATGTCCACCAACATCATCTCCTTTCAGGACGATACCTGTTGTAATCAAAATGATGTGTTCTCGCAATATCTTAAACTAGCTTCTTTAAAAATGCCAGTACAAATTGAGATCGTTAAGTATTAGATAACTCTCTAGCCCAAGCATGTGCGGCTGATCATTTCTTATATCGCGAGGCCACTTCTTCCATTATAGCGGATATCTTCTCTGCAAGCACGTAATTGATGCCCCCGCGTTCGAAAGAGTCCCTAACGAGATCCACAAATTCATCAAATGCGCCAGGACTGTCCAAAATAGTCCTAGCGTTGCTCTTTTCTCCTTCAGAATATTCGTTGCTTGAATTTTCGGCTATTTCCTTGAAGGTCTCCCAATATTCCCTCTTGCCACCCCACAACACTACGACATTGTCGAGGTAATCATTCATTTCCTGAATTTGCTGAATGAGATCTTCTCGGCTCATATTTTCAAAATCCATAATTATCCTCCCCAAAAAAATACCGGAGCTTGGCCGGTGATTATCGCCGCCACAGTTTTCCGGCTTCCCCGCGTGACCGTTCAGGTATCTAAAAACCGAGAGGAAGTTTCTTTATTTCCCTTAAATCCTCGGCCTCCAGAGACCGGGACATAGTCTGCTCCCATCGGAAGAACCTTTTGGACAGGCTCTCTACTCTGGCCAGGATATGCTGGAGCTCCTCCAACAGTTCCTTGTTTCGGTCCTGTTTGGCTTTTTGAAGTTGTTGTTGCAGATGTCTGATCAACTTCCGCGCCTGCTCAGGAGTCTCCAAGAAAATGACAGGATCGTATTCGCTTCCACGTCTTTCCTTGGGGCACCACCTGATCATAATATCGTTTACGTGTTTCGCAGCATCCCTGAATAATTCCCGTTAAATATGTCCCCAACTCAGTGAAATCAAGGAGGGGTTAGCCGGTTGAGACTTACCGGCCTATTGTCAATCTCAGAATGACTCTAGCGCCATTCCGCTAGGCTTCTTGCAAATATACATCAGCTAAAGCCAAATTTCAATCCCGGCCTCAGATCCCCTCTTGAGGCCGCACCACAACGCTACAACCGTTACTTCACTAAACATTATGTTAAATCCATCTGTTATCGTCACAACACGATGCATAAGGTTGCAATAGCAATAATAATGGCCACCACAGTTATTAACAGTTAAACTCAATATAGTTTCAATTAAATTCAAGAGTTAATTACTTTTAATAAGACGATTTCGATAATTTTGGTTGACTTGTCGAAGATAGTTGTGATATCCTTCAGCCACAGTCTGCCCCAGGAGGTTACAAGGCTAATTATGAAACAGTTACGCAAACTCACCTTAGCTTTAGGGATTGCTTCTATTCTAGTCCTTTCTTTGGTCAACTTAGGGATGTGCTGGCAAGCGCCTCCGCAGCTTTCACCTATGGGACCTCCCATGGGTCCGCCGGCAGGACCTCCTATGGGCCCGCCGATGGGTCCGCCAATGGGTATGCCGATGGGAGAAGGAGCTCCGTGTCCACCGCCGGGGTTCGGTCCGCAGGCCGGCTGTGCTCCCTCACCGTGCGGCCCGACGCAATATTGCAACAACACATGGGAATTGGGCGGCAGGTTGATCTACCTGAATAACGAGATGAAAATCAAGTACTCTGATAACCGTGCGGACCTCGATTTCGTCAGAGACCTGAACTTCTCGCCAAGCTACCTTACCGGCGAGGTCTATGGGGCCCTTCGCTTTGCGCCCTGCTTCGCTCTCACCTACACATTCAGGATTCCTCGTCAGGACGGCGGATGGGGTATATTGCCCTCAAGGTTCAGATTTGACGGGGTAGACATACCTCAGGGGTCCACCACCAACTGGAAGTACACTCCGTATCTCATCAGGCAGGAAGCGGAATATTATTTCGTCACGGGCTGCAATTTCAGAGCAGCTGGAATACTGGGCGGAGAAGTCCTGATATCAGACGTCAAGGTAGACTACACCGATCCCCAGGGTTTATCGAACAGCCTAAAACGAACCAAGGTGTGGGGAATTGCATCTGTCGGCGGAATCGGGGAGTTCTCGCCCATAAACCAGGTCTTCTTGAGATTCAAAGGGCTGTACAACTGGGTCCCCGGAAAGGCTGGCGGGTTCACACTTGACGGTGACGTGCGGATCTTCCCCGAACTCGGCGGTCAATCGTACGGCGGTCCCAGCATGTTCAAGGCTTACGTCGGCGCCGGTTATCGTTACACGAACGTGCAAGTCGGTGAAAGCGAAAACGCGGATTGGTTTATCGTGCAGCATGGGCCTTACGCAGAACTTGGTGTGATCTTCTAACCCGGAAACGCCTCCGGGGCTGGCGGGAGACCCACTCTTCGAGAAGAAGAGTGGGTCAGGTTCGCACTTCAGGACCTTCCATACCGTTCTGGTGAATAATCGTTTTCTAAAGCTCCTTCCTCAACCATTGCAGGCTTTTCCTCACAGCTATTAGTTGATATACTTGGGCGACATCAGCCCAATCCCGGGCCACACATTGATTAAGGACCGGAGACGACATGGAAATACCCGGAGAGGAAGAGTGCTATGCTCTACTCGAAAAATATGAGACTCCTCACCACATAATTCTTCATTCCAAGAAAGTTTGGGAAGTTGGCAGGCTTTTGGGAGAGGGACTGCTCAGGAGAAGCCATTCAGTTGACATGGATTTAATAAGGGCTTCATGTCTTCTACATGATATTGGAAAGTACCCTTGCATACGTGACGGCGAAAAATATCATGATATACGGGGTGAACAAATACTAATCAGTGAAGGCTACGAAGTGGTCGCCCGAATAGTGGTGCAGCATGTTGTATTAAGGACAGGCCCTGAGGCTCCCGTTGCCGAGGAGCATGTGCTCTTCTACTCGGACAAGCGCGTGGTGCATGACGAACTAGTGACTCTTGAAGATCGATTCAAGTATCTTCAGGAGACTTACGGCAAGACGCCTTATGCTGTCGAACGATTACAGGTCATGAAACAGGACACAATGAGATTAGAGCAAAAGATTTTCTTATTACTGGATTTTGGGCCCAAAGACGTTTTTAGCCTGCTTCCTTGATCTTCCCGGTAAATCTTAACATAAATCTTGACATAATTTTATCTGGAGTTATTCTCGAAGCCCGATATTGAAGAGAAAGGTTGTGTTCCGACCCATTCTTTGTTATAATTACCGTCTCTAAAACATAATTTGGTTGGATTATTAGTCAGTTGCAGCCTTTTGATGGGGTTGTGTTTGAGGTTTGAGGCTGGGCCTTTAGGCCGATTGGCTGAAATGGAATTCGCGTCGAATAGAGCGAATCCAAATTTTTTAATCTTGTGGGTGTGGTGAAAAATGTCGGTTGGGATTTGGAGACACGTCGTTGTTTTAGGCATTCTAATCCTTATTTTTTCCGTATCCGCCGTTGCGCAGGATTTTCAGGGGCCGGTGTCGAGGCATGCAAGGATCAGCTCGTACGTTGATGATCGCGAACTGAGCGCGGACCCTTTAAAAGACAAGTCGTTGCTAACCTGGCTGGAAGATCTTCTTACGCGACTGCCTGAGGATTACGGCCAAGTTGGGGTTCAGAAGGAATTCGCTGCCTCGGTTTCCGAACCTGGCGATTCTCAGGATGTTCCAGAACGGCTTGAAGCTGCCGCGCCTCAATTAGAGCAGAATCTTCAACGCCAAGATGAGGGGTCGAACGGTTACACGGATCCTCTTTTTCCTAAACCGCCTCAGATACCTCCACTTTACACATCCCCCAAAATTGAAAACGAGGGTGTTTGGGTTTCCGAAGACATGCCCCAGGGCACGGACGGCGCGCCTCTCATTTACAAGACAGTGTATAGGCCAAGCGTGGAGTTTCCCAATTCCATCGTGTATATGTCCCTATTCGATATGAATCGTCTTAAGCCTCGCTTTTTCATCGGTCAGACCGAGCCGGGGGTCTATCAGATATCGCAAACCAGAGAGATGGAAAATCTCAGTAAAATAGTGGCAATTACCAATGCCATGTGGATGCAGCAGCATGCGCGTGGCGCAGGCGCAATTTTCAGGGGTCAGGTAGTTTATCCCATGGTACCAGGGATGGCGACATTGGTAGTGTACAACGATGATTCCGTGGACATTCTGGAGTGGACGAATGAGATTCCGCTGTCTGTGGTCAAAGACGCCCGACAATTACGCCACCTGATACTGAAAGACGGTAATGTCGTGGAGCAAGTGATTAAACACGGCAAAGTGGAGGATTCAGAGGTCGGACTAGGCGGCTTTCTTATCGATAACACTGGCCGAAGCACGATGGGCAACAAGTACTGGTTCTTGGCAAACCGAACGGCATTTGGCATTCGGGATGACGGAAATCTGGTGTTTGCAATGGGCCATCATGTCAGCACCAAGGACTTAGCCAAGGCACTGGCGCTGGCAGGTTGCAAAAGAGCAATTCACGGTGACGCCAATATTCACAACATTGTGTGCAATTTCTATTTCCGCAATGAGGCTGACAAGATCGTTAGGAGAGACAGGCTTTCCCCTGAACAGCTGCAGTACACTATGAAACGGTACGATCAGGGCTACGCAAAAGACTTCTTCGCTTTTTACGAAAAATAGGTATTTTCTCGAACACAAATCAGTAAGGGACGCTTCAATGGCGTCCCTTATTTATGGAACCTCATAAAAGCAGACTCCTCTTAATCGCAATCCCATCCTCTAAAAATCCTATTTGGAACTTCATTTTCACGAAAATTGCTTCGATTCGCTCAACCTGTCATTCGGCGTGACGACAGCGGTTTTCATGGTTCGTTGGGGCGTTTTGGCCAGGGGGAGCTAGTATATACAAACTGCCGAGGTTCTTGTCCGATTTACGGCAATGGCGACCTCACCCCGGACTTTATCCGGGGCCCAGATTCTGTGTTCCTGCCTTCGCAGGGATGACAAGGAAACGGACATTAATTTTGGAACTGCTGGTATAACCGCTTACAACTGAACTCAACAAAGCCGGAATCCGATTTAAGGGAACCAGACTCTCTGAAAATGGTCATGAATATTGATATTAGTGAGGCTTGCCCATGAAAAAGTGGTGCTCATTATTTGAAAGAGGTACGTGTCGATGACCCAAGCAGGGACTGCAGCCGTCTTAAGCGTGTTTATTCCCGGAATAGGCCAATTATATAATGGCGATTTCCTTCGAGGCATATTCTGGTTAATAATCACCCCTGGCCTCTGGATAGGAACCGGGGGGACGCTCGGGTGGGTATGCCACCTAATAGCATCTTATACAGCTTATAATAGGGGCAAGAAGTATCTTCTCGGTCAATTGTAGTAAGAGTTCTTTCTGTGGAGTCTGCTTGCCGATGTAGAGGACGCAGGTATGGAGAAGGTGACTAATGCCAATCGAGCCAGAAAGCATAGAGACTTACGTCGATGCGGTTGTAAGAGGCAAAACCACGGGAATGCAGGCGGCCCCTCAATCCCAGGTTGCAGTGAGCAAAGTGGACCCATGCTCCATAGTGGTTTTTGGCGCGACTGGCGATTTGACGCATCGTAAGCTTGCTCCTGCCCTATACAATCTCTTTTTGCAGGGGGCGTTTCCGGAATCCTTTGTAATATTGGGGTCAGCCCGTTCGGAGATGACCGACGACCGGTTCAGAGAGGATATCAAGCAAAAATTGTCGCTTACCGACAAGTCAAAGCTTGATGCATTTGCAAGTCACCTTCACTACCAGAGAGTCGATTTCGGCTCTAAGGAAAGCTTTCAAAAACTCTCCGAGAGGTTGAAAGATCTGGACGCGCAGTACAACACTCAGGGAAACAGCATCTTTTATCTGGCCATGCCTCCTTCAGCTTATGAGGAAGTTGCAGAAATGCTCGGTGAAGTGGGGTTATCTCGGGAGAATGGAAGCGGATCAGGCTGGAGAAGGACCGTTGTTGAAAAACCATTCGGAAAGGACTTGAAATCGGCAGTCGAGCTGAATCGAAGCATCCACAAGTATTTTCGCGAGGACCAGATATTTCGGATCGATCATTATCTGGCCAAGGAGACCGTTCAGAACGTCTTAATTTTCCGCTTCGCAAACTCGATTTTTGAACCAATATGGAATCGAATGTTCATAGACCATGTTCATATCAATGCCGCCGAGTCCATCGGTATTGAAAAACGATCCGCTTATTATGAACAAGCGGGAGTACTTCGGGATATGTTTCAGAATCATATGATGCAGTTGCTCGCTGTCATTGCTATGGAACCGCCATCGGGATTCAATTCTCATCAGGTGCGAGACGAGTATGTAAAGGTATTCCGCTCACTTCGGCCGCTTTCCAGGATGGATCCGACCGGGAGCCTAGTTCTGGGGCAGTATGGTCCCGGACAAATCGACGGCAAACAAGTCCCTGGTTATCGTGAAGAGCCGGGTGTCAGCGCCGATTCGCTCACTCCGACCTTCGGCATGATGACGGTGTTCGTGGACAATTGGCGCTGGCAGGGCGTGCCGTTTTACCTCACGTCTGGAAAGAGGCTTGCCCGGAAGATGACGGAGATCCTCATAAATTTTAAATCAGTGCCTCACTCACCTTTTCAAGGCGTGCTTGGAGAAACGATAAACCCGAATTTGCTGAGACTCGGGATTCACCCTGATGAAAAGATTAATCTGACTTTTCAAACAAAGACTCCTGGAGCTAGCGTGAGACTGCGCTCAGTGGCCATGGATTTCAATTACAAAGAAAATTACAGCGGCCCGATTTTCAATGAATACGAGAAGGCGCTCCTCGACTGTATGCAGGGCGATCAAATGCTATTCTGGAGAGAGGACGCGGTCGAACTTTGTTGGGCATTCATAGATCCTATTTTGGAAGAATGCGAAACCTGCGGGGATAGGGGCAAACGTCTTGTGCAGTACGAAGCAGGCAGTTGGGGGCCGGAAATTGTCAAAATACAGCATTAGGACCGGCAAGATGCCGGTCCTACTAATTACTGCGTTTCCTAAGTTCGGACACGTATTTTGACCGTTGGAGATTGCTTCGTCGCTCTGCGCCTCGCAATGACATTCTCGGAATCTGTCATTGCGAGCAAAGCGAAGCAATCTCCTCCGACAAGATAAGGAATCGTATTTGCGCCATCGAGTACCTAAGGACGTAGCAGGAGAAAGGGGGCTTCCATCTTGGATAGGAAGAGATTAGATGAGCTCTGCATCAACACGCTTCGTTTTCTTGCCGTAGATGCTGTAGAGAAGGCAAAGTCCGGGCATCCTGGCTCACCACTGGGATCGGCTCCCATGGCTTACGTGCTGTGGGACAGGTTCCTGAGGTTCAATCCCAAAGACCCTCTTTGGCCGAATCGCGATCGGTATGTCTTGTCTGCTGGTCACGGGTGCGCTTTGCTCTATGCATTGCTTCACGTTACAGGATTTGATCTGCCACTGGATGAGTTAGAACGTTTTCGCCAATGGGGAAGCATGACACCGGGACATCCGGAATACCGCAAGACGCCCGGAGTTGAAGCTACTACGGGTCCGTTGGGTCAGGGATTTGCCAATTCAGTAGGCATGGCGATTGCCGAAAGGGCACTTGCCGCTCGATTCAACCGGCCTGGCTTCAAGATTGTGGACCATTACACCTATGTAGAGGCCAGTGATGGCGATCTGATGGAAGGCATCTCTTCCGAGGCAGCATCTCTGGCCGGCCACTTACGTTTGGGAAAACTGATTGTCCAGTACGCTAACAATAAAATCAGTATCGAGGGTTCGACTGAGCTGGCTTTCACGGAATTTAGTCGGGGACGTTTTGACGCGTTTAACTGGCACACGCTTGAAGTCTCCGACGGCAATGATCTGCATGCTCTACAAGACGCCATAGAAGAAGCCCGCGAGGAAAAGGACCGACCGTCATTCATAGATGTGCATTCTCATATCGGTTACGGCAGCCCTCACAAGCAGGATACAGCGGCCGCACACGGCGAACCTCTGGGCGAAGAAGAAGTTCGCCTGACCAAACAGAAACCTGGGATGGCCTTTGGAACCGACTTTTTTCATTCCGGACGAGGTTCGCGAACATTTTCATGAGACAATCGGCCGCGGAGAAGAGCTTCAAGCGAAATGGGGATCGCTGTTCAAGAAGTATTCGGAAAAATTTCCGGACCTGGCAGCGGAATTCCAAAGGGTTATGCAGCAGGAATTGCCGCCGGATTGGGACCGAGACTTACCGGCCTTTGAGCCTTCGCAAGGCCCGCTGGCAACACGAGCGGCCTCGGGAAAGGCACTGAACGCAATAGCCAAGAAGTTGCCCGAATTGATTGGAGGGTCGGCCGATCTGGCGCCAAGCACAAGCACGCTTATTGAGGGAGCCGAGGATTTCGAATGGGACTCTCCGGAAGGCAGGAACATGCGTTTCGGTGTGAGAGAGCATTCTATGGGGGCCATTCTCAATGGAATAAGCCTTCACCGAGGATTGATTCCGTATGGAGCGACTTTTCTGATTTTCAGCGACTACATGCGTCCTCCCATGCGTGTCGCAGCCCTAAGTGAACTACACGTAATCTACGTTTTCACGCACGACAGTATAGGTTTGGGCGAAGACGGGCCGACTCATCAGCCAGTTGAACAACTTCTGGGACTTCGTTCTGTGCCCAACATGACTGTGATCAGACCCGCAGACGCAAACGAGACCGTAGCAGGGTGGAAGATCGCTGTTGAACGGAAAAACCCCGTAGCACTGATCCTGACTCGCCAAAAATTACCAATACTTGACCCCGACGTATATCCGCAAATCAGAAGTGGCGTCACCTTTGGCGGATATATTTTGGTTGATTCGCCTGGTGCGGCAATCATTCTCGTGGCCACAGGATCCGAGGTTCACCCGACTCTGGAAGCAGGACAAAAGCTGCTCGCTGATGAGATTCCCGTGCGGGTCGTTAGTTTCCCGAGCTGGAGCCTTTTTCGCGAGCAACCCCAGGATTATCAAAGCCGAATTTTCCCTCCTGGGATTCCGATTCTTGCAGTGGAAGCTGGTGTGTCGCTCGGATGGAAGCCCTATATAGGCTCAGGTGTCGAAGTAATAGGAGTAGACCGCTTTGGAGCATCGGCCCCGGGAAACCTTGTAATGGATCATTACGGGTTTAATGCAGACAATATATACAGGCGCGCGCTTGAAATGCTGATGCAAAGGAAATAGCGACATGCAGAAGGTAGGAATAGCCGCTGATCATGGAGGTTTTGCCCTAAAAGAAGAACTCGTGGCTGTTCTGAAATCCAACAGGTACGCTGTGGTGGATTACGGAGCGCACTCTTTGATCGACGACGACGATTATCCGGATTTAGTCATTCCGCTCGCGCGGGCCGTTGCAAACGGGCAGGTCGAACGGGGAATAGCGGTTTGCGGCAGTGGAGTTGGCGCGTGTATAGCCGCAAATAAAATACCTGGCGTGAGGGCCGCTTTGATTCACGATGTTTTTTCCGCCCATCAGGGGGTGGAGGACGACGACATGAACATAATTTGTCTCGGGGGCCGGGTTGTTGGTTCTTCAATTGCTTGGGAACTGATTCAAGCATTTCTGCATGCCAAATTCACCGGAGCGGAACGCCACAGACGACGCCTGGCCAAAGTGGCGATGCTTGAACGAGAAAGGAATGCTGATGAATAAAAACCCTCTACTGCAATTGCAGAAATTTGGTCAAAGTATATGGTTGGACTATATTCGCAGAAGCATACTGACCTCTGGGGAACTTAAGCGGCTCATCACTGAGGATGGCCTCAGGGGAATAACCTCGAATCCGGCTATTTTCGAGAAAGCCATAGTTGACAGCAGTGACTATCTGGCTGCAATACGGTCTTTGTCCCTTGAAGGAAAAACCAGCGTTGAAATCTATCAGACCCTTGCCGTTGAGGACGTACAGCACGCTGCAGATGATTTTCTGACTGTTTTTTCTGAAACAAATGGCCGGGACGGCTTTGTAAGTCTGGAAGTGTCTCCCGGTCTCGCTCGGGATACTCAGGGAACTATCGAAGAAGCTCGGTTGTTGTGGGCAGCCGTGGACCGTCCCAATATTTTTATCAAAGTGCCTGCCACCAAGGAAGGACTGCCAGCGATCCACCAACTCATAGGTGAAGGAATAAACATCAACGTCACGCTTCTTTTCGATCTGGATCGTTATTCTGAGGTGGCTGAAGCGTACCTAAGCGGCCTGGAACAGCGCGGCGCAGCAGGGGCGGACATTGGCACTGTGGCTTCAGTGGCGAGCTTTTTTCTTAGCCGCATAGATCTGCTTGTAGACCCCCTTCTTGACAGAATAATAGAGCAAGGAGGAACCAAAGCGGAAATTGCAGGCCGATTGCACGGTGAGACTGCTATTGCCAGTGCAAAGATTGCTTATCAGATTTACAAAAAGGTTTTCTCTACTGAGCGTTTTCGAAAGCTTTCAGAGAAAGGGGCGCGGACTCAGCGAGTACTCTGGGCCAGCACAAGCACGAAGAACCCGACATTCAGCGACGTGAAATACGTTGAAGCACTGATAGGACCCGACACAGTAAATACGCTGCCCCTGGAAACCCTCAACGCCTACCGAGATCATGGAGATCCGGCGCTCCGCTTGGAAGATGATGTGGAAAACGCTCGAGAAGTCATGCAGCTATTGCCGGAAGTGGAAATCGACATCAAAGCAATTACTCGTCAGCTCGAAGAAGAAGGTATCCAAAAATTCAGCCAGCCTTTCGATCGTCTAATGGCAGCACTCGAGGAAAAGCGACTGGAAGCGTATTCGCAGCCTGCGGAGCAGAAAAAGACACCTGTAGACTCGGTGGAACGACCGTCAGGGCTATCTTGAGGTTCGCATCTTTTGTGAGATTTTTGGCCCCAGTCTTACTGCTCGAATGAATCTGAAATAGAGGGAACTTTCAATGGGCGCCTCAAAGTATGATATTGGGATAGTTGGTCTTGGGGTCATGGGACGCAATTTGGCATTGAACATCCTGGATCATGGTTTTTCTGTCGCGGGATACAACAGGCATCCGGAAAAAACGCAGCTGCTGGAACGAGAGGCAAACGGAAAGAGAGTCTTAGGGGCAAAGTCCCTGGTAGAACTGGTAAATGCCCTCCAACAGCCACGAATAATCGTGCTCATGGTTCCTGCCGGTTCGCCTGTGGACGAAGTTATTTCCGAACTTGAGCCTCTTCTAGAGCGAGACGAATTAATAATAGACGCCGGAAACTCTCATTTTAAAGACACTGATTCTCGAATGAAAGGCCTTGCTAAAAAAGGCATTCAGTTCATGGGTGTGGGGATCTCGGGGGGCGAAAAAGGGGCCAGATTCGGCCCGAGCATCATGCCTGGCGGTGACAGAGATGCTTATGACAAAGTGAGGCCTATTCTTGAAGCCGTGGCTGCCCACGCGGACGGTGAACCGTGCGTCGCTTACCTGGGTTCCGGGTCCGCAGGGCATTACGTAAAAATGGTGCATAACGGCATAGAGTACGGGCTGATGCAACTGATATCCGAGGCGTATGACCTTATGAAAAAGGGCCTGGAACTCAACAATAATGAAATTGCTGATATTTTCCTCAAGTGGAACCGAGGGGAACTGCAGTCATTCCTTGTGGAAATCACGTCCGAGATTTTTCGCCGAACCGATGACAAAACCGGCGCGAGCCTCATAGACAAAATACTGGACAAAGCGGCACAGAAGGGCACCGGCAAATGGGTTTCTCAAGATGCAATGGACCTGCATGTGCCGATTCCCACCATAGACATCGCTGTGTCATTTCGAGACTTGTCCGCATACAAGGAGCAAAGAGAAGAAGCCGCACAATTGCTTTGCGGGGCTTCCCCCACCTTTGACGGGGATAAAAGGGTCTTTGTCGCAATGCTTGGCAACGCACTGTACGCTTGCATGATTATTACCTTCGCTCAAGGCATGGCATTATTGAAAGCCGCGGCTCAGGCTTATCTTTATGATTTGCGACTTGAGGAAATCGTTCGAGTGTGGCGAGGCGGATGCATCATTCGGGCTAAGGTGTTGAACGACGTACGGCTAGCTTTCAAGGATCAACCGGACCTGCCTAACCTCATGCTGGATACTGAGCTGTCCAAGGTCATAGTAGAGCGGCAAAGTGATTTAAGGAAAATAATCCTATCGGCGGTGTCATGGGGAATACCTGTTCCCGGAATGATGGCGTGCATGTCGGTACTTTGACGGATTCCGAAGCGATCGTCTTCCAGCCAATCTGATTCAAGCGCAGCGAGACTATTTCGGTGCGCACACTTATCAACGCACGGACGAAGAGGGCTCTTTCCATACCAAATGGGAATGAGCCTCAAAAAGAGCCCCAAAATGGCTGCAAATACCAGAGGAGTAATCCGGGTGCACGCTGGAGCGGACGTTCTTAGCAGAGCGGCCGCTGGAGTTTTCACTCAAGTTGCTCTAAAAAGCCTGAAATCCGCGGGGAGATTTGCAGTAGTGCTTTCAGGAGGAGAAACTCCTGTTCGAGCTTATCAGCTTTTGTCACAGCCACCTTATCGCGACTTGGTCTCTTGGAACAAGACGCACGTCTTCTGGGGTGACGAACGCTGTGTGCCGAAAGACGATCCTCGCAACAATGCGCGCATGGCAATGGAAGCGCTGCTCAACCATGTGCCGATCCCAAAAGGCCAGATTCACCCAATACCAACTGATCAGCCGCCTAGGGAAGCAGCTGAAGCATACGAAGCGCTCCTGCGGGAGTTCTTCCACGATGGGCCGCCGCGTTTCGATCTGGTTCTGCTCGGATTGGGCGGGGATGGCCATACAGCTTCTCTCTTTCCCAAAAACTCCATTTTGGACGAGGAACAACATTGGGCTAAAAGAATCTTTCTTGAGGAGAAGAACGAGTACCGTATATCTCTGACCGTTCCCGTACTCGTTGAAGCTGCGGAAATCGTGTTTCTGGTTCAGGGTGCGCAGAAGTCACGAGCGCTCAAAGAAGTATTGGAGGGACCTTACAAACCTCAGGAATTTCCCGCGCAAATGATCAGGCCTAAACACGGAGAATTGATCTGGCTGATAGACGAGGAGGCAGCCCAGGAGTTGAAGGAACACAAAAATCCATAGTCGCCACGTGCGCGATATCACCAAATTGCACATTTTCAACAAATCCATAGCCCGGCGATCCGTCATACCATTTTGTCATCAAATTTCTTGTAGGGCGTACCTCGCGTGGGACAGGCGTCCCGCCTGTCCAGAAATGGCAGGCAAGATGCCTGTCCCACCTTGAACCGAACTGCTTCCTCGAAAGCGAATTGACATGAGATGATCTAATTTGACATGAAAAGGGAAAATGACCAACGTTGGAATAAATAATTCAAAACTTTAGCTTTTCAGGGAGTTGAAATTGCTGGAATTGGGATTGTGATTCGTAACATTTATCTGAAATAAATTGGAGCACAACCTATGAAAACCTCATCATTCTTGCCTGCGACATTTCTATCAATACTGGTTATTGCGACATCGCTACTGCTGATTATTGCACCGGCCGTAGGCCAAACGAGAGCAAAACAGTCGAATCCCGCTCCTCAGTTCGGGCAGGGCGGCGCAACCTTGATTGGTGAGATCAGGGGCACGATTTTCGCCTCTGTGGCTAAAGCGGATGACCCCAAGGGTCTGATTATCCGGTCAGAACCGTCGCCTTCCGCTCAGACTGTTGCATACCTAGCGCTCGGGACCATGCTCAAAGGACCCTCCGCGTATAGAGCAGGTTGGATAAAGGTCGATGCCGGACAATACCATGGGTGGGTAAGTCTCGCAAATTTGAAGGCAATCGGCGAAGAGGCCACTGTAACATCGGTAGATAGACCGGAGAACTGTCTTCGGATACGGATGGGGCCATCCATTGCGCATCAGGTGATAGGATGTGCGGGAATGGGTGAAAAACTTCGACTGTCGGGATTCTGGAGTTACAATTATTGGGCTGGACTGGACGGACAGGGATGGATTCACGGCTCTCAAATAAGTTCAGAGCCCAGGCCTCCAAGACCTTCCTTCACAGCTTCACGGGTTACCGGCCGGTATCCTTCAGGATCAGCGAGCCCCGATCCCGAGTTATACCGTGGAGACCGTGACGTTTGGGGCTATCCTTTGTACAGCTACTATAGCACCTATTTGTACTGGCCCCGCCATCGTAGACACTTCTATGATGGCGGGGAGCATTCGGATCACAAGTTCAAGGCCTACAGCCGCTCTGGTGGTGTACTGAGGCGCTAGTTCACGAAGAAAGATTGTTGTGAGAGCAGGCCTTTTGAATGCTGTATCTTTGAGTAATTCAAACTTGATCGAATCTCTGTCAGAAAGTGCCTGATTGTCATACACAGCATGGCTGGTACGCTAGAGTTTACTCGACTAAGATTCTAATTAAATAATCGGGGCTTACTAAAATAAGCGCAGGGTCGGGCAAAATTGATGGGCCGAATTTGCGAAATTAATCCCGCGAATCTTCTGCGCCTGGGTATAAAAAACCCTTCTTTATGATCATAATCTTTCGAGACTAATTTATCACTTTTTTTGTCAAGTTTTTTTGCCTGAATTGTTGGTTTGCTCTGTACCTAAATTTGGCGCAGTTCCGGAAGCCTTTGTTGTAGGAAATAGATTGGAAATCTTCGTGTTTTATAATCATTTTGGTGCCTGATCGATGGCAATTGGCATGACCATTGCATTCTTTGCGCTGCAGATATCATGGATAGAATCGAAAATTATCTTCACTGCTCTTGCCTTTCGCTGCACGATGACCATTATTTGGGGCAAGAGCAGGTAAGAATGGCGAAATATGGGTACACTCAAAAGTGCAGCGAATGCGTAAATAAGTATCCCGCGTGTTTTGTTGATGTTCGGGGGCTATTTAATCACCTGGCTCAGATGACCTAAAAATTGGCGTGGAAAAAAGCTTTTGCTTAAGTAAAGCAGTTTCGAGATGTCCATGAATCCGGAAGAAGAGCGTTATTAATTATTGCGACGCAGCATAGCTACAAAATGGTGATGCTCCTCGGATTCCAAACACGGCAAGATATAACGTCTTGTCAACAATTGCGAAGGGAGATTGTGAATTATGGGTAAGATCAAATTATCGATGTTGGCTCTCGTGGGTTCGTTGGCGTTTCTCTTCCTGATAGCGGTGGCGGCGCCTGTTGGAGCCAAATCTTTTGTAGGCGACGGGCCCTATCTGGTGGCTCAGTCGAGCCCTGAAGAAGATCAGTCCAACCCCGAAGAAGAGGAGAGCCTGATAGAGAAAGGACGCCATCGTAGTGGCAGCAGCAGCCAGCCGAGCGGTGGCATCACTTCGGGTGGCACGCAGGCCTCGGGCGGGGGTCGTGGCGGTCAAAACGTTCAAGGCAATGTCATTTCCGGTGGTGGCGGTGGGGTCACCTCAGGCGGAACTCAAGCCACCGGCCGGCGTCGTGGCGGTCAAAACGTTCAAGGTAACGTCATTTCCGGCGGCGGTGGTGGAGTCACCTCAGGTGGGACTCAAGTCACCGGCGGGGGTCGTGGCGGTCAAAACGTTCAAGGTAATGTCATTTCCGGCGGCGGTGGTGGAGTCACCTCAGGCGGAACTCAAGTCACCGGCGGTGGCGGCGGTGGCGGTCAAAACGTTCAAGGTAACGTCATTTCCGGCGGCGGTGGTGGGGTCACCTCAGGTGGGACTCAAGTCACCGGCGGTGGCGGCGGTGGCGGTCAAAACGTTCAAGGTAACGTCATTTCCGGCGGCGGTGGTGGGGTCACCTCAGGTGGGACTCAAGTCACCGGCGGTGGCGGCGGTGGCGGTCAAAACGTTCAAGGTAATGTCATTTCCGGCGGCGGTGGTGGGGTCACCTCAGGTGGGACTCAAGTCACTGGCGGCGGTGGTGGTGGCGGCCAAAACGTTCAAGGTAACGTCATTTCCGGCGGCGGTGGTGGAGTCACCTCAGGTGGGACTCAAGTCACTGGCGGTGGCGGTGGCGGCGGTCAAAACGTTCAAGGTAACGTCATTTCCGGCGGCGGTGGTGGAGTCACCTCAGGTGGGACTCAAGTCACTGGCGGTGGCGGCGGTGGCGGTCAAAACGTTCAAGGTAACGTCATCGGTGGTGGTGGCGGGGTCACTGTGGGCGGTACACAAGTCGGAAACTAGCGCAGCATTTTCCATCGAGCAAAAGGGATCAGGCAATTGGGGAATACCAACTGATTGTCTGATTCCTTTTTGTTTTTGAATTTACCCGTTAAGGATTTGTGATCCCTCATGCAGCGATGGCGTGCTCAAGACCTCAGCTGTCGTCGTCAACGATTCTCAAAGGCCATGCCGGCTATACTACGCTGAAGTCTGGAAGATTGTCGTTGCAAGGGCGTGGCCCGAAGCAATCTTCTTGGGAATGGTAGGACCTCCGGCTCGGCGGTCCCTGACCGGCAGGATGCCGGTCCTACTATAGGGGTTGCCAAAAATTATGACGTTTATCCGATGGTCGAATCCCAAAGACGTCGTAGGAGTCGGCTGACCCACGGCGGGCACGGAGGCCCGCCGCTACGTATTATTCTTTGCGCAATCGGACATTAATTTTGGCAACTGCTATGTAGCTAAAAGACTGCTACTTCACTCCTCAGAATGACATGGCTAGGCCCTTGCGAGGGGCTGAATCCCCACTTGGAGGTGAAGGCCGGAATCTATGAGCAGGCTTGTCATTATGCTTCACTGGCATTCATCAGCAGGTATTCCTGAATCAGCCGGTTTATGTCTCCATCGAGTACCGCGTTCACGTTTCCTATTTCACAGTTTGTCCTGTGATCTTTAACCATCTGATATGGTTGCAGCACATAAGACCTGATTTGCGAACCCCAGGCAATCTCCTTCTTGGATTTGTGAAGACTCTCTTTTTCTTCTTGCTTCTTCTGGATTTCCAGATCATAGAGCCTTGATTTCAGTATTTTCAAGGCCATGGCACGGTTCTTGTGCTGCGAACGCTCGTTTTGACACTGGACAACGATGCCAGTAGGCAGATGCGTTATACGTACGGCGGAATCCGTTTTGTTGACATGCTGGCCGCCCGCACCGGATGCCCGGTACGTGTCAACCTTCAGGTCAGCTTCGTTTATCTGAATGTCCACGTCATCGTCAGCGGAGGGATAGACGAACACAGCGGCAAAAGACGTGTGTCTTCGCGAGTTCGCGTCAAAAGGAGAAATCCTTACAAGCCTGTGTATTCCGATCTCCGCTTTGAGTCTTCCGTAAGCGTATTCACCTTCCACCGAAAAGGTAACGCTTTTGACTCCTGCTTCTTCGCCGGGTAGCATATCCAGGATTTCGGATTTGAATCCCTCGCGCTCTGCCCACCTCAGATACATCCTCAAGATCATTTCAGCCCAATCTTGAGCTTCCGTGCCGCCTGCGCCGGCGTGTATTTCCACTATGGAGTATCCCGAATCTTCCGGACGCGAAAACAGACGTTGTATCTCCAGCCGGCGAATGTTTTCTTCGAGGGAAGTCAGCTTGTCTTCCACTTCCTCGAGTACGGAGCGATCATCTTCCTCCAGCGCGAGTTCAAGGAGCACAGATGTCTCGTCCAGATCTTTGTCCAACCCAAGGAATCTCTCCACAAGATTGGAAATCTGCTTCTGTTCCTTCAGTAGAGCACGAGCGGTGTCGGGATTGTTCCAGAATTCGGTGTTTTCCTGATTTTTTTCAAGCTCATTCAGGCGGGATATTTTTGTATCCAGGTCAAAGATAACCTCTAAGTTCAGAGGATCGTTCTCGGATTTGAGCTAATCTTTCTTCAACTTCCATCGTCATTTTCCTCCTGGGGAAGGCATGCGCTTCCTAAGAAAGCTTTCCCCTCCAGCCATTTGTTATATGGTGCGAAGCCGTCTGCCTCCGCAGATTCGAGAGCTTCCGCCATTATCTTGAGTTTTGCGTCAAGATTATCAGTAAAGTGCACCAGAACCGCCTCTCTCGTGAAGGGTTTGACCGGCGCGCCAAATTGAGTCTCTCCGTGGTGAGAGAGTAATATATGTTCCAGTTCAACCAGCCAAGGTTTGCCCAGGACGCCGATCTCGGCCGCTGCTTCCCTCAAGAGGTTCACTCCCAGAATAACGTGCCCGATAAGCCGACCCTCGGCTGTTTCTTCCTGCTCCTTCGGGATTGAGTTCGCGCACTTTCCCTATATCATGAAGGATTGCGCCCGCGATGGCAATGCCACTGTTGATTTTTTGTTCTAGAGGGAGAATAGCCATCACCTTGAGAGTCACGGCCATTATGTGCTCTATCAATCCGCTTTTGTACGCGTGATGTACCATCTGGGCCGCCGGCATTGTCATCAGATCGTCTTCATGACGAGCCAGCAATTGTAGCACCAATTGCGACAGCTCGGGAGGCTGTAAGGTTCCCGCAATCTGCCTGAGTTCCTCCATGAGGACTTCGGGGTCCTGCTCTGATTTCTTGACCAGTGCGTCGGCATCAGGAATTTCTGAAGAATCCACTTTTCGTATTTTTTCTATGACTATCTGATTTTTTTCTCTGTAGTTTTCGACTCGCCCTTCCACTTTGACGTAGTCACCCGAAGCGAAATCTTGGCCCCATTTGCGCATTACATCGGACCAGATTTTGCCCGCTATGGAGCCTGTAGCATCGCTTAAGACCACGTCCATATACTCCTGCCCAGCTCTGGTTTTCCGAATTTCTTTTGAGTACAGCCTGAAGTATTGAAGGATGCTGTCGCCCGCTTTAAGATCCTTCACACAAATGGACAACTCTGCAGAGGACTCTTTCATGGCTCCCCGCCTTTTAGTGGAGCGAATCATTCAGTTATCCTGGAACGGATGGCTTTTGCGGGGCGGGCTTTCCAGCCTGCCTGACCTAGAATGCCGATAACGGCAGCTTGAAAAGCCTGTCCCACGGTTTGATCAAATCGTCCGCCGCGATAAGCTCATCCTATCTCTAACTGATGGTTACTGTTCAGTGCGCTCATGTTGTGATTTGCCGATCATTCGGCTCTTTTCAGAATCTGTGTGATCGGGGTCGAATACTGGAAGGCTCTGGATAGCCTATCTTGTGGCTTAATGCGTCGAGACATTTTTCTATGAATCCGTCCATGTCGATCTGTTTGCCTCCATGGAGAATGGCATAGATCTCGCCCAGAATGGGTGGATGAAAACCCCTTTGAGACGCAATTCTGTTGCCATAGCGCGACGCTTCAAATCCTTCAATTGCAATCTTCTTCTTGCGGTATTGTTCCAGCAGCAGTCGCGCGGGTCTAGTCTTGCCCGCCTTTTCGTCCATTGCTGCCAAATCGCGACCGAATTGGGCTGAACGGCCCCCACGGCAGGTTGCCAGCAGATCTGCCATCCATACCTGGCTTTCGGCATCGAAAGTCTCCATAGCTGCGCCCAGGAGAACACCGAAATTACGAATCTCGGCGGTGACCAGGGTGGCGTAGGTTGCCAAGAAATTCTCTGGTGCCCTTTTCGAACCCTCCAGCAAGCCGAAGCCGATAGCATAGACATTCTTCAAAGCAGCTGAAATGGTCGTTCCAATCACATCGCCCGAATACACTACCCTGAACTTGGAAGTCTCAAGAAGTGGTCTGAGCCTATCGAATGTCTCGTAATGCTCACACGCAATCTGAGTCACACCCGCGCCCCCCTGCACTATTTCGTGGGCTAGATTCGCTCCTGAAAGGACAGAAATCCTCATCCGTTTTCCCATCCGTTCCATTTCCTGGCGAGCGGTCTGACAAGGAAGCAGGCCTGTTTCCGGAATAAATCCCTTGGTAGCAATCACGAGATCGCTTCCATCCGGAGCAACCTCCAGTACCTTGATCAGGGTGGAATGAAAATACTTGCTGGGAGTCACAAGCAATATCAGAGATGTATCCCCAACCGCGGCGAGCAAATCCGCTTCGGGTCTCACAGATCTCGGAAGGGCAATTTCTTTGAAATGCCAGGGATGCCGCCCCTCCATAGTGAGCTTTTCAATGAGATCTTCTCGGGAATCGTAAAGAATTAGAGAAGTCTCAGACAGCTCCTCTTTCTTGAGCAAATTCAGTCCAATGTGAAGGGCAAGGGTGTAACCCCAAACTCCCGCGTTTACGACTGTCAAAGTATTACGGCCGCTGAGAGGATAAATCCTGCGATCAGCATGATATGCGTAAAATCTCAGTAATGAGGACTTTCCCGCGCCATAAGCCCTGCGAAATACGGATCTGTTTACAGCCCTGCGCCTGGTGAGCAGCTTGAGCCCACGATTAATGGCTGTGGGTAAATCCGAAGTGATAATGGGATGAAATGGCGGTTCTTTCCGATATCGGGTCCTGAAAAAACCCGTGATATCCTCAATTTCCTTTTCTACTTCTTGTCTAAGGGTCCTAATATCTATCCATTCGGCCCCTTGCATGGACCTGGCCACCAGTTGGGTCGGATGAATCATTTTGTTTCTAGCTATTTCTTCTATGGCTCTATGGGATATCCGCTGTAAATTCAGCGAATTGTCGTTGGCCAGCTCGAAGGGTTCGCCAACATCCACGCTGACATCCCCGAAAACTCCTTCCAATCCTCTGAAGATCTTGTTCGAATTTCCAAGACCGAGCAGGACCGGAAGCAAGATCGACCATCTGCGAGGGAACATAGAGAGCAAAGGAAAAAACGGAGAATAAGTCAGATATGCATCCTCGGGTACAGCTTCGTACGAAACTGAAACCGGCACAATCATCGCCTTGCCTGTGGCCTTTACCCCGGCCAGGACCCCGTGGGGAACATAAGGTTCCCTGAGAATACCGTCCCGCGATCGTACAGTATATCTGCTGGTTCTCGCGAAAAGCGCCTGAGTCTCGCCGCCTTCAGCCAAGGCGGCTGAAAACCAAGCGTATGCACGATGCTGAACCGGAGACATGCTTTTGGGGATAACCAGGGTCCGAAAACCATTGAGCCAGTTGGACACCCATCCGTTGGTCAGGCTACCAGTGGCATGGGCAACCGGCTGTGGAATCCCGATACGATCCATCAATTGGCTGGCTAAAACATAATCGAAGTACAAGACGTGTGTCCAACGAAGAAATAACGCGGTCCGTCGAATTCGAGTATCTTTCGCCGGGTGTTTTGGGAAATAGGCTTGGAGACGTCTCTGAACAGAGTCTTGGCAATGAACGCCAACATGGCAGAAATCTGCTGAAAATTCTTACTGTCTACAGCAACGGAAAACTCCGACAGGGCCCAATTCAACTCGTTCTTGTCGCCTTTAGGTTCAAATTTCTCAGCCAGTATCAGTGCCCGATCCCGCAGAAATCTCGAGTCAACGGGTAGCGGAGGCGGACCCGAGAGAGTCTTCTTGAATTGGCTGAATCCATCATGGGACTCGAATAGTTGTATAGCGCGGCGCAATGTCATCCCGCCTGACCTCGGACCCCAATTCCTTATTATGTTAAACCAAAATAAATTAGTTTACTATTCCGGTGGATGGCCCCTCCGGTTCACGTAAAGGACCGCGAGGTCCCGGACGAGGAACTGGAGCAGGCGCCGGCTGAGTTGGTTGCTCAAACCTTGTTTCCGGAGATGGCCGCCTTGGTTGCTCGGGAGCGCTCTCCGGAATCACACTCGGCTGAACAGGCTGCCTTGGAGGCGGAAGCGGAACCGGCTGCATAGCTGGCGGCGCCGGCGGCTGAATCATTTCCGGAGGACGCTGCTGGCTGGGAACAGTGCCCGAAGCTTCATGGGAAGAGAACTTTACACTGACCAGCACCTCATTGAATATGGGCTGGAATTTTTCCATACTCTGAGACGGAGCTAGACACGATATCCTGAGTAATGTCTGATCCTGTTTGTAGAAAACTATAACTATATCCATCCAAATCTTAAGTTTATTGTCATATGCTTGAATGAAGAAATAATAAGCTCCAGGAACTTCGCTTTTGAACTCACCTTCATCCAGAATACGCACTTGCTGTTTATCGGTACTTTGCTTCTGCAGGTCAGTAATGCCGTTTCTCAATTCCTTCAGGAAGACCTCAAGCGGATCTTTGACGGGTTTATGCGCCGCAACATGAACGCGGTTCCTGAAATTGTCCACTAGATCGGGAGCCTGGAATACAACATAGTAATTGCCTCTAGGCTCCGTCTTGACCCAGGTAGCGGGATACTTCATCGAAAAGCCGTATTCCTCGCTCGTGAAGACTTTGAACTCCTCACCATGACACACCGCGGGGACTATAAAAACGGTAATCAGCAAGAGGATTCGTGAAAAAGAATTAATCCTCGTCAAGTTCATCTAGCCGTCTCCTTTCGCGCGAGGACTCGTGCAAGCGAATCGGGATCATAGCAGGAAATCCAGAAAATGGTCAACGCTTTTCTCCCCGATCCCGTGGAGCGAACGAGGTCTTCGATCCTCCAGGGGAGCATGCTATTTATACACAGAGCCCCGCCACCGAATTCCTTTATCAGTTAATACCAATAGAAATGTGCTTAGAGCAATCCACGCGCTCAGAATCAGGCCCAGGGGGGCTGAAATGCCATACCAGGCGCTGCCTTGCTCCTTTTTCACTACTATACCATAAGATATCATCACTGTAGCCATTCCAACTCCGGAAATCAAAAATAAAGCAACATGAGTGGAATCGAGAGTGCAGCGTGCCAGCATGGCCGCAGATGAAACAAATATCCCAAACAAAACGATCAGGGTCATATAATTCAGGCATAGTTTAATCGCTTTGGGAACGTTTTTTTCCAGGCCGCCATAGAAGGTGCGCTTCCAAAACCCGGCCAATTCCCCGAGGCTGTCAAACGCTTTTGTGCGGACCATGGTCTTCCCCCTCAAGACATTCAATCTGAGTCCTTTTCGTTTGATCGCCTTGCTAAGAGCTATGTCTTCGGTAACCTGGTACCTTACTATTTCCCATGTGCCCACTGAGTAGTACGCTTCTCTGCGAATCATTATGAAACAACCTGAAGCCAGCGCGGCTTCCTGAGTTCCCTCATTGACCTCGGTCAAGGGATAGAATGACGAAAGCCCCAGACCTAAATGGAGATGCACCGCGGTTTTCGAGAAATCCCCTTTTCAAAAATCCGGGTAAAAGGCTCAACATGTCCATGTCACGATCCACAAGAAAATCCACGGAACTCGAAATCACGTCCTTTTCCAAAATCGCATCCGCATCAGTAAAAAGCAGAATATCCGAGGAAGTCACCTCGGCCGCCTGAAACATAGCATTTGTTTTTCCGGTCCAACCTGACGGTAGCTCGGTGATGGACATCACCTGAACCCTGGAATCCTCTTGGGCCACACCTTCCATAATCTCCAGGGTCCTGTCGTTGCTGCGATCATTCACCAGAACCAGCTTCAGGTTGGGGTAATCTGAGTCCAAAATAGACTTCGCAGTCTGCCTGATGTGATTCTGTTCATCTTTCGCGGGAACTATTACCGTGACGCTTGGATATAGGGCGCTGGATTTGCGATGTACGGGATTCGGGAACTTCAGCTCCTTCTTGAAAGTCAGGTACAAAAGGATGTTCAGCCGAATCAACTCCGCCACAACAATTGAGCTAAAAACGATACCAATCCAAACGAACCAGCCCGATGACATCTATTCCCTTTCACAACGCTGATGGAATTTATAAATGGGACGCTTTTAATTACCATAAAAGTAAAACTTTACTGATTCAAGCAAGCATAATGTCAGAACCAGGGCCGAACCAGCATGAGGAATGATCCCGTAAACTGCCACGCTAAATTTGTCATGACTTGCGCGGCCGAGCTTGTAGATAATCATGACGCTCCATGCGAAGCCTATCCAAATCAGTAACTGTTGGAAGAAGTGTGTCAAAGAAGGTGGAACGGTGATGATGAGTGTACGAAAAATTGCAAAATCGAAATTCTTACTGACCAGTATTGGAAGCTGCACTCCAAGATTGATTAGATAATACAAATGATACGACATGAACCCGGTCAGGGCTATAGGAAGCAAGGCCAACCCATATCGAGAATAATTCTCCTGAAAACTCTCGTCGAAAATCCGGCGCGAAAATGCCGTTGCAACCGCAAACATCAAGTTCGCAGTCAAGAGCACTATAAAGAAGATCACTGTGAAACGAAGGATTTCAGGAAGTGGAAGATAGGCTGTCAATTGACCGTACAAAGGCATTTTCACAGACATCTCGCTGAGAAGGCCGCCTATCATTCCTATGATCAGAAATGCGGTTCCAGCGTTGGTGTGGCGAATCTCCCAGATTTCCTTCCCTGGAACTCGGAGATTGAGGTTTACTGCGCCGTGAGGGCAATTTTTCACGCAAATACCGCAGAGCTTACAGAACCTGTTGCTGTGGAGCTTCGGGGCCACTTGCCCGAATGGGCACCCCTCCCGTTCGGCAGTACCAAGATAACATTCATTTGACGAGCATTGAGAAATGCAGACATTGCGATCAGCCCGCAACTCCACGAAAGAAGCCTTGGACAAAACGCTGATCATTCCCCCAAGCCCGCACAAATAGCGACACCACGATTGCCGTTCGTAAATGACAGCGACCGTTATTGCAGATGCCAACATGGTCAAGAGCAGCAACCCGACATTCAGCGGGGAATCTCTGATTCCTGTGGCCGTCTCGAACCATACAATTCCCAGCACAGCCCCAGCTATCAACAGATCACTGCGATTCTTCAGCGCTGTTGGAAAGGGCCGTTCCAGGCTTATGATCTTTTTGGCCAGTTTGCTCAGAGTGCCGATAGGGCAAAGCGAGCACCAGAACCTGGACCATATGAACGCGCCCGCAATCAACACCGGCCAACCCACGGCCCAGCTGAATAGAGCGGCTGGGTTCTTCAAAGGGTCTTGCGGGCCCAGGAACAGCAGTACCAACAGTATGAAAAAGAACGGCGTCACTGCGCTTTGAAACACCGCGGGAAAAAGAGGACTTGCCATGGCCTGCCGCACGCTCTGAAATCTGAGAAGATTGAACTTGCCAGCGCCTTCAACTCGCTTCAGATCGAAATAAATGTCCTGGGGCCTTCGTACGCCGCCCTCTGAAACCAGCACAGCGCGTTTGAGCGTGGTGGAAAGCTCGATGTCATTGCCCGGCCATGAATAAGTGACCAGCGTTTTCAGAGTCTCTTTGGGTATTTCTACGATTTCTTTTCGGAATTCCTGGCAATATTGGCTGATGTAATGCTGCACGAGCCCGGGTATTTCCCTTCGGCGCTTTCTCAGTGGCGGTATCGCTATGGACCGCTGCATGAGCGAGTGAAGCAAGGGGTGCTTTTTTCGGGTAATTTCCGAAGGATTCAGTTCAGTGGTGGCTATGAGTCTTACCCTCGCCAGATGCGGGTCCTTCCCGCCGTAGCGCACGTACGAGCCTTCACCGCACATGGCTTCGAGCAACTGATCTTGGACCTCCGCTGTAAGTTGTTCGATGCCACGGACCAAGAGCGTGCCGTCCTCGGTGAGCTCCACGTACCCCGGCTGCACCTTGGCCCCTCCGTTGTCTGAGTAATCCTCGGTGCCGAAAAAGGTCCTCATCTGGTCTGCTGAGGGGTCTTTTTCGTCTTCTGTGCCGTTGGGACGCGAATGATGGAATGTCTGCTCATACCGCGTCCGCAGCAGGTCCAGCAAAAGGAATACCGCCTTATAGTGGTGGCTCATTCTGAAAATTGCGTGAGCCAGAACCTCTTTGCCGACTCCGGTTTCACCGATTATGAGCACCGGACCTTCGGAGTGAGCCAAGGATTCCACTCTTGCGGCAAGGTGACTGCGGACGTAATCTCCAATAATGTAATCCGGGAAAATATGTTCTTCCCGGCTAATCAAAGACTGAAGCGCTCGTTTCTTTTGTTTGCTTTTATAAACCATGCGATCCAGGCGCATGATTTTTCGAGCGAGATTCTTCACGAGGGAAATCGTAAATTCCGGATTTTCCTTGAGGATTTTCTCGAATTCTTGTGCCGAAACCTCAAGGACGCTGCAGGGCTCATCTGCAACCAACTCTGAATTTAGAGGAGTCGGGTTGCCCGTAAGGAAGCTGATTTCTCCAAAAATATCGCCCGGCTGAAGACTTTCGACTGTCAGAGCCTGATCATCGCCGTCCCGGAGCATGACACTGGCCTCGCCGGACATGAGGAACCGGATCAGGTCGCCGTTGTCACCGGGAGCCATCATAAGGTCTCCTGCGCTGTATTCACGCAGCATTCCTTTTTCTCTTACGGATTGTCTGATTCCGTCGGGGAGCAGACGTAAAGGATCAGTGCTCGATTCTATATGGTTAGGTATTTTTAGCATGTATTATCAGGATGATCGAAGATCTCTGGAATCTGGTGAAATCGAAAAAATGATTATACACTATTGTGGCTCTTGATACACCATCCGTCCCGTTCCACCGCAACGATTCCTTGCGCCCCCGCTGGATACTCGCTCATGGCCTCTTCTTATGTAATCATTCCGTCACAGGATTAATTGATGAACCCCCTCTCTCATTACAGGCATCTAATGAGCAAAAGCGAATCGCATCTCGCGGAGTTCAGGAGGTTATAATGGGCGAGCCGACACTATTTCAGCTGGCGATATTTATAATATCCGCAATAGCGTTTCTATTGTTGATGACTTCTCGGAAACAGGTTGAGCGAGGAACGGAGTTGCGGGCTCAAGCCAACATCGGCCGCGATCGAAAAATAGAGCCTTCTTATTGCTTCAATGACTGCATGAGAACGCATGGGGACTCCAAAGATACTTTCTGCGGGGTTGCCTGCGGCATAAGAGACGAACAGAAATAGCGACTAGCGGATGGTTCTCATGTCAGAGGTTCGAAGAATCGCGGTGTGACAGCGAACCACGATTTAGCCGAAGAAAGTATCTTAATTGTGTAAGTTTATACCGCCTGTCCATGATGCAGAACCCTTCATCGCCATTTCGGCGAAGGGCGGAATCCAGGTTATGGGTATCTCCTGGATCCGGCTTTCACCGAGGTGACAGCATGCGAAACTTATAATTATGGTGAGGGGGGAAAAGAGGACAAACAAATTGATTGACAGATCAATCAACCATTGTTAAAAAATGCTTATGGGAGAAGCGAATACATCCAACGACAACAAAAAGGAAAAAGAAGCCATCATCTTCGACGCGGCCTGCAAAGTGATCCGCAGCAAAGGTTTTCACCAGGCTCGGATCACTGATATTGCTCAGACAGCGGGCATTTCCTATGGCCTCGTTTACCACTATTTCAAGAGCAAGGCCGATTTGTTCGAGGCAATACAGAGGACCTGGTGGGAAAGCCTGCTCAATATGATGGATCTGTCTGAACATAAATCAGTTTCACCTGAAGAAAAACTTGCGGATATAGTCCATTATTTTTTGGATGTGTATGAAAAACGATCGGACATGGTCCACATTTTCATCACCGAAATCTCCCGCTCTTCCTCAAATTTGACTCCCGACAAGTTGGAGTGGTTCAAAATTTTTATGTCTCGAACCGCAAAAATTATGACAGAGGCTCAGTCCGGCCGTGTTTTGAGATCAGACATAAAAGCCAGGTATCTTACTTACATTTTTTTGGGCGCTCTGGAAACCTTTCTCTCCACAATGGTCCTTGAAAATCAGCCCCTCAAAGGACGCGGGCAGAAGCAGCGGATTGCCAACGCAATTTTGGAAGTCTTCTTCAACGGAGCCCGGCCCAGGCCGTGACCGCTCCGGGTATCAGGAGGCAAGAATGGATTTCGCCCTGACCGACGAACAGATTATGTTCAAGGAGCAGGTCCTGAAATTTGCTCGTCGGGAGATCGTAGGTCGCGTTCAAGAACATGATCTCAAAAGTCAGTTCGACTTCCAATCCTGGAAGAAACTCGGTGAGTTCGGCATCCTGGGGCTTCACTTCCCTGAAGAGTTTGGCGGCGGCGGAGCAGATGTGATCACATCGGTGCTCGCGGCTGAAGCGCTTGGAGAAGCCGGAGTGGACGGAGGCTTGACTCTAAGTTACGGGGCGCACACTTATCTTTGCGCGGACACCATCTTCAGTCACGGGACGGAAATCCAGAAACGCAAATATATCCCAAGGCTCGCATCCGGCGAATGGATCGGATGCATGGGACTCACTGAACCGGGTGCAGGCTCGGACGTGGCATCGCTCAGGACCAGAGCGGAAAAAAAGGCTAACTCCTGGGTATTGAACGGCAGCAAGATGTTCATCACCAACGGAGCAATTGCGGACGTAGCCGTCATATACTCGAAGACCGATCCTTCCGCTGGACATGCCGGAATTTCGGCTTTTATTGTAGAAAAAGGCACTCCTGGTTTTTCGGTGAGTCGTAGCCTTCACAAAATGGGTGTACGCACCTCTCCGACTTCCGAGCTTGTTTTTCAGGATTGTGAAATTCCGCTTGAAAACATGCTTGGTTACGAAGGCAACGGCTTCATGATGGCAATGCAGACTGTGGAGTGGGACAGGAGCACCCTGCTGGCACCGTTCCTCGGGTCTATTTCGTTTCTGATTCAGCGCTGTTGTCGGTACGCACAGGAAAGGCATCAGTTCGGCAGGCCAATAGCCTATTTTCAGGCGGTCAGACACAAGATCGCAGACCTGAAAATATTCCTGGAGGCAGCCAGGTCGCTGGTTTATCGCATCGCATGGTGCAAGGATCAAGGGCGGCCGTTAAACCACCTTGAGGCCGCAATCGCAAAGCTCTTCGTTGGTGATTGGTCTTTGGGGCCAATTAATGACGCTATGCTTCTGCACGGAGGTTACGGCTATTGCCACGAATACGACATTGAACGCGTGTTCAGGGACAGCCGTCTAGCTCCAATTGGCGGCGGGACTTCGGATATTCAGAAGGTGATCATTTCCCGGCTGATGTGAGATCGGCGATCCGATTAAGCCGTCCCAAATGACTGGACAGTAACCATGCTCGTTTGAACTTGGAGAAATAGCAGCATGAATTTTGATTTCACCGCGGAAGAAAACGAGTTGAAAAAGCGTGTTGCCGGTATTTTCACCAGCGACATTGCTTTGGAAGCCCAAGCTATGGAACGAGCGGACCTCGACGACCTGAAGAGTATCACCGGAGACTTCCTGAGAAAACTCGGCGAAGTCGGATACTTGAATCTCTGCCTTGGCCCTGCTCGTGCTTCGGAAATGCTTAAGCTTGTTGCTGCCCAGGAGGAAATCGCCAGAATCTCTGGGTCTCTTTTTCTTGCTGTGGAAACTGCTGCGAGACTATTCGGCGGTTTATTGGCAGGCTTCGGGTCAGATCGACAGTTCTCGGTTTGGCTTCAACGTCTGAAGGAAGACCATCTCATAGCAGCGGTGGCTGTATCTGAGAACGAGCAGCCGGATTCGGACGGGAGTTTTTCTACGATAGCATGGCGGGATGGCGAGCACTTCATTGTGTCAGGGGAAAAGCCCTTCGTGACAAACGCTCCCATTGCGGATTGCATCGCGGTAGCAGCCTCTCTGGATGGCAAGCCGGCTTTCTTTCTGGTGCTGCCGGATGATCCGGGGGTTATCGTGGGTCCCAGATTGGAGACCCTGGGTTACAACGGTCTGACTGTGGCTTCGCTGGAGCTTCGAGAAGCCCGAGTGGCCAGAGAACGAGTCATTGGACCTTTGGAAGATTCGGCTTGTATAGAATTTCTCCATAGAACGCAGGACATGCTTCTTGCTGTAGCTTCTGTCGGGCTCATGCAGCGAACCCTGGTTGAGTCCAAGAAGTACGCTGATTCACATCATCGCGCTGGAAAGCCCATTTTCTCCAGACAGGAGATCAGATTCAAGATTGCTGAAATGCTCACTCTTGTTCAGACAGCACAGCTTCTCTGCTATCGCGCGGCATGGATGTGTTCGGTGGCGGACAATGAAACAGCCTCGCTGCTGCACTGCGCCAAAGTATTCAGCGCGGAAGCCTCGGAGCGGGTCGCGTCCATGGCTATGCAGATCTTGGCTGGAACCGGCTACATCAGCGGCAATCCTGTGGAACGGGCGTATCGAGATTCCAGAGTACGCTGCTCTTGCTGGAACGACCAGTGAACTTGCCCGCATGTCTGTTGCGGATGAACTCTTGAAACGCCATCAGGTGTAGCTTATGGAAGTTATTGAAAGTCGGATAGACACAAGTAGCCACGATTATAAGGCAAATCAAGAGGCCATGCTGAAAATGGTGGCCGAACTTAAGGCGGAGCTGACCAAGGCTCGGGAAGAACGCTCCCCAAAAGCTATTCAGCGTAATGAAGAATTAGGAAAACTTCCTGTTCAGAATCGGTTGGATCTACTGCTGGACCGAAACACTCCGTGGCTTGAGATTGCTCCCCTCGCGGCGAAAGACATGTACGACCGCAAGGTTCACGGGGCCGGAAGTCGCGCGGGAATAGGTCTGATTCATGGCAGAGAGTGCCTGGTTCATGCCAACGACCCAATGATCAAGGGAGGCACGGTTTACCCATTGGGGGTTAAGAAAACCCTCAGATGCCAGACCATCTCAATGGAAAACAGATTGCCCATGGTCATGCTCGTTGATTCTGGCGGAGCGTACCTGCCGCTTCAATCTGAAATCTTCCCGGATGTGGATGATGGGGGCCGAATTTTCTACAACCAGGCGATAATGTCCAAGATGAACATCCCTCAGATAACGGCGGTAATGGGCCTTTGCACAGCCGGAGGGGCTTACATTCCAGCCATGTCGGATCACGTGGCGCATGTGACCGGCACCGGCGCGATTTTCCTTGGCGGCCCCCCCCTCGTGAAGGCTGCGACTGGTGAAGAGGTTACTGCAGAAGATCTGGGCGGAGCTAGAGTTCATTGCCAGATTTCAGGGGTATCCGATTACTTTGCAGATAACGATGAACACGCTTTGCAGATTCTCCGAGACATTATGACCCTGGTGCCAGAAAATCAGAAGTCCTACGTCCCTACTCGTCCGCCAATAGATCCTTTGTATGACCCCCTCGAAATCTACGGTATCGTCCCCAAAAGCATCTCCACGCCTTATGACGTCCGTGAGGTCATAGCTCGCATCGTGGACGGCTCGGAATTCCTGGAGTTCAAATCCTTGTACGGCCCGACTTTGGTGTGTGGGTGGGGCTACATTCACGGCTATCAGGTGGGAATACTGGGCAACAACGGGGTTCTCTTTTCGGACAGCGCTCTTAAGGCGACTCAGTTCATTTCTCTCTGTGATCGGCAAGGGATTCCTTTGGTGTTTCTGCAGAATATCAGCGGGTACATCATAGGCAAAGAGTATGAGCGCAGAGGCATAACAAAAGACGGACACAAGATGGTTCATGCCGTGTCTACAGCTACGGTTCCGAAGTTTACCGTTGTCATAGGCGCTTCCTTTGGGGCAGGCAATTATGGGATGTGCGGTCGAGCTTATTCTCCGAGATTTCTTTGGATGTGGCCGAATTCCCAGATCGGCGTCATGGGTGGCGAGCAGGCCGCGGACGTTTTGGTCTCAGTGAAGAACGATCAGCTTGCCCGTGAAGGCCAACCTCCTTTGCCACCCGAAATCGTTGAGGGAATCAAAAAGCCCATTATTCAATCGGCCTTGAACGAAGGCAATGCGTATTACAGCACGGCCAATCTTTGGGACGACGGAATTCTTGACCCGTCAATGACGCGAGACGTTCTCGGCCTAGCCATCTCGGTTTCCCTGAATGCTCCCCTTGCTGACAGGGAGCAAGGTCACGGTACTTTCCGCATGTAAGGTTTTGGGATGTTCTCGAAAATACTCATTGCAAATCGGGGAGAGATCGCAGTCCGCATTATGCGCACAGCCCGTGAGATGGGAATAAAAACCGTCGCCGTGTACTCCAATGTGGATCGAGAATCGCTCCACGTTCTGAACGCTGATGAATCAGTTTGCCTTGGAGAGCCTGATCCTGCATCCAGCTACCTCAATATGGACAAGCTGATCGAAGCCGCGCATCGGACGGACGCGGAAGCGATTCATCCGGGTTACGGGTTTCTGGCTGAAAATCCCAGCTTTGCCGAGCGTGTATCGGCCGCGGGGCTCGTGTTTATTGGGCCTCCTGCCGTGTGCAT
The DNA here is from genome assembly GCA_963700305.1 of uncultured delta proteobacterium. Lineage (GTDB taxonomy): Bacteria > Desulfobacterota > Desulfomonilia > Desulfomonilales > Desulfomonilaceae > Desulfomonile. The sequence goes on along the minus strand of CAVOXB010000011.1, from coordinate 130,602 downwards.
GGAACGGCTCGGCAACAAGACGACCGCTCGACGGCTCATGAGTCAAAGCGGAGTGCCGGTGATTCCGGGCATGATTGCAGGAGAAGCCGACCCGGAACTGCTTGCAGAGTTTGCAGACGAATTGGGTTACCCAGTGATCGTCAAGGCTGCCGCGGGCGGCGGTGGGAAGGGAATGCGAATAGTGGAAAATCGCGAAGCCCTGCCCGAAGCCGCTCAATTGGCCTCTAGCGAAGCGCTCTCAGCATTCGGTGATGGAACCATCTACCTGGAGAAGCTCCTCGACCGGCCAAGGCACGTGGAATTTCAAATATTGGCTGATAATCACGGGAACGTGGTTCATCTGTTCGAACGCGAGTGCTCGATTCAGCGTCGCCATCAAAAGATTATTGAAGAAACCCCCTCTGTTGGGGTTAGCGAAGACCTCCGCGAAGAAATGGGCGCGGCCGCGGTGGCTGCGGCTCAAGCTGCCGGGTACGTCAATGCAGGAACCGTTGAGTTTTTGCTTGATGGATCAGGTTGTTTTTATTTTCTGGAGGTCAACACCCGCCTTCAGGTGGAGCATCCCATAACTGAAATGCTTACCGGCGTGGATCTTGTGCGCAGGCAGATCGAAGTAGCAGCAGGACTTCCGTTGCCTTTCAGCCAGGCTGATCTCACTCGCCGGGGGCATGCTATTGAATGCCGGATTTACGCGGAAGATCCGGAACGCGGTTTCATGCCTGCTCCAGGCAAAATACTGTACGCTGCATCGCCCGAAGGTCCGGGTGTCCGTTATGATCACGGCATCTATAGCGGATTCGCAGTTCCAGTCCATTATGACCCGATCCTGGGCAAGCTTGTCGTGTGGGGCGAAGGTCGGAAAGCCGCTATTGCTCGCATGATTCGTGCACTCAAAGAATGCGTGATACTGGGCGTGAAGACCCCCATCGAGTTTCTAATTGACGTGCTGTCAACCAAAGCTTTCCAAGCCGGGGATACTCATATCTGCTTCATCGACGAAAATTTCCCGGATTGGAAACCCGACAACACTGGGGACGAGCTTGCAGTAATCGGCTTTGTAGCTGACCAGATCACCAGACCGCCTAGTCAGCAGGTCGACTCGAACAACACTCGCAGCCACGGACCAGTCTCTCCGTGGCATCGCCTCGGCGCCTGGGGTCTCGGACGATGAGGAAAAGAGAAGAAATTGCGGGGAAGACCTTTTTGTAAAAAAGTCCTCCCCACACCCTTCTCCAAAAACTTTATATGCAGCCACAGAGAGCTAGCAAGATCATGCAATACAACATCAAAATCGGCGATCAGATCTACCCTGTGGAAGCAACTCCTGCCGCGGATGCGGGAGAAATCAGTCTGATCCTTGACGGTCAGCAGAAGGATTTTACGGTCCGACAAGTGGGGCCGAATCAGCTTCATGTGTCACTTGAAGGCATTGCAACCAATCTATTTGTGTCGCGCACTCCTGATGGCGCATGGATCTGGGTCGATGGTCGAGTAAGATTCGTTCAGGATGCTGACCTTGCCCCGCGGCGCAGAGTCAGAGGCCCTGAGGAAATTCCAGCTGAGGTAACGCCGCCAACTCCTGCCTCAGTGGTGAGGGTCCTGGTGGAACCGGGTCAGGAAATCGAAAAAGGTCAAGGCTGTGTAGTTGTCTCCGCAATGAAAATGGAAATAACCCTTACAGCGCCGTATGGCGGCACTGTCAAAGCCGTCAATACAATCGCAGGCGCTCAGGTGAGTCCAGGCGACATACTGGTTGAAATCGAGCCAAGAACGGAGTCCGATCAAAATGTCTGATACTGAACTCCTGTACGAAATCAGAGACAAAGCCGCGTGGATTACCATTAACAGGGAGACCAAACGCAACTCCCTGAGCATGGAAATCATAGATCTTTTTTTCGACTATCTGAACAGAGCCGCGACCAATGACAATGTTAGAGCAGTCTGCTTGACAGCGGTTGGAGACAAGACCTTTTGCTCAGGCGCTGATCTCAAGTCTGCCGCGGGGGCGGAAGGTCACGTGGCAGGGGCAAGAAAATACGCGGAGCTGCTCAAGAAAATGGCCACCTTTCCCAAGCCTATGGTAGCTCGCGTCAATGGCCATTGCTTGGCTGGTGGAATGGGATTCATGCTTTCCTGCGACCTTGTATACGCCAAGGAGGAGGCAAAATTCGGGACCCCGGAGCTCAATGTTGGGCTTTTTCCAATGATGATCGGGGCCTTGATCTTCCGGAACGCGAGCCGCAAGAAAGCTCTTGAGATGATTTACACGGGTAGGATGCTTTCAGCCGCGGAAGCTGAGCAAATGGGCCTGATAACTCGCTCAGTGCCTTCGGATGAACTTGATCGTGTGGTAAACGACGCCATCTCAGCCGTAGCTGCAAAAGCTCCACTTGCAGTGAAGATGGGAAGACAAGCTCTGGCAAATGCTGAGAACATGACTTTGGAGAACGCGTTGGATTACCTTTGCGAGCAACTGGAGGCGGTTGCAAGCACGGAAGACGCTCTGGAAGGCATGATGGCCTTCGTTCAGAAAAGACAACCGCAATGGAAAGGTCGATAATGACTTAAAGGAGGCTTTTGGAACATGCCTTCCATGTGGATTAAAGACAATCGGAATTTCGAGCGGCCCTGCATGATAACTTGTGCATTGTCTGGGGTGGTGGCCAATCGTGAGCAATGCCCGGCGATACCTTATACGCCTGAGGAATATGCGGCTGAGGCCAAGAGAGCGTTTGAAGCGGGGGCTTCAGTGGCCCACATACATGCCCGGACCCGAGAAGGGCTCCCGAGCTATGAAGTCCAGGATTATAAGGACATTTATGACGCTGTCACTGACGCTTGCCCCATAATTATCAATTTCTCGACCGGGGCCATCAACGTCACCACACAGCAGAAAACCGCTCCCATCAAAGCGATCAAGCCCGCAATCGGCGCTTTGAACATGGGCTCCATGAATTATGCTAAATACAATCCCGGCAAAAAACGATTTGTCTTCGAGTTCGTATTCTCCAACCCATTCTCCGAGATAGTGCAGATCGTGCAGGCCATGAATGAGGTTCAGGCCAAACCCGAAATGGAATGCTTTGACATCGGGCATATAGGGAATTCTTTTCCCCTGATCGACATGGGCCTTCTTCAGCCTCCGTATCAGTACAGCTTGATAATGGGAGTGTTGGGGGGCATACCTCCGACTGTGTCGAATCTTATTGCTATGGTGGATCTGCTCAAACCTGACAGCGACTGGGAAGTAATCGGTATAAGTCTTGACCAGTGGCGGATGGTAGCCGCTGCCATAGCTCTCGGCGGCAACATTCGAGTGGGTTTGGAGGACAACTTTTATTTACAGGCTGACGTTATGGCAAAATCCAACGGTGAACTGGTGGAAAAGGCTGCTCGCATGATAAAAGACCAAGGCCGGAAAGTGGCGACAGTGGAAGAGTGCAGAAGAAGGCTGAATCTTGTAAATAGATGAAAAATATCTTGTTTGTGCCTGTGGAGACAAAAACAAAATGCAATTTCAACTCGGTTTGAGTTACGATGACCTGGAAATAGGAATGAAGGCATCCTTTTCCAAGACGATTACTGAGACTGACGTTTACCTGTTCGCAGGAATTAGCGGTGACTTTAATCCATTACATGTGAATGAGGAGTTTGCTAAACTCACCCCGTTTGGTAAACGCATCGCTCATGGGGCGCTGCCTCAGAGCCTGATTGCTCCAGTGCTCGGTATGAAGCTTCCCGGGCTCGGGACCATCGCTCTGGAAGTGACGGCCCGCTTCAAGGCTCCGACTTTTTTCGGCGATACCGTGACCGCTACAGCGGAGGTGCTTGAAAAACTTGAGGAAAAACGGCGGGTCAGGATGAAACTTTTGTGGACCAACCAGCGGGGCGAGACAGTGGCTACAGGAGAAGCACTGGTTATACCTCCGCCAAAGCAGGAAGAAATACTTTCCAAAAAAAATGTGTAAGAAAGGAAAAAGAAGATGGCGCTTACTTCAGTGAACGAGGTTTTTGAGAAAATGCCTGTGGTGTTCAATGCAGCTGCTGCCGGCGGCGTGAATATGGTTTTCCAATTCAACATTACCGGCTCGGAAGCCGGTGAGTGGTACGTGGCTATAAAGGACGGCGCTTGCCAGGTGTCCAAGGGCGTTCACGACAGCCCTAATACTACTCTCACCATGGCTGATGTTGATTGGGTGGCCATGTGCAACGGCACACTCAACGGAATGACCGCTTTCATGAGTGGAAAACTGAAAGTTTCAGGCGACATTATGGCTGCTCAACGGATCCCCACTTTCTTCCCGTTGGCATAGTTTTACCTGCCAAGGATATTCCGATTCCTCGTCATTCCTGCGAAGGCAGGAATCCAGAATCTGGGCCCCGGATCGAGTCCGGGGTGACGGGTTTCCATTCCCGCAAACGAGACGAGAATTTTGGCAATTTGTACAAATCCTCTGGAGAGGAATGAATTATGAGACCTGCTTGGGACTACTTTGGTGAAAGCCACGATATCCTGAGGAAAACGGTTGCCAGGTTCGTCGAGCGAGAAATAAAACCGTTCGTGGACGAATGGGAAGAAGCGGGTGAATTCCCGAAAGAACTTTTCCGCAAAGCCGCGGGAATCGGGCTCCTGGGAGTTTGCTATCCCGAAGAGTGGAGCGGCTTCCAATCAGACATTTTCCACGAGGTGGTAGTCACCGAGGAATTGACGCGATCCGGTTCCGGCGGACTCGCTGCAGGCCTGATGTCCCATAGCATTGCATTGCCGCCTATTCTGGCTCTGGGCTCGCAGGAGCAGAAAGAGCGCTTCATTCCTCCCGTTCTACGAGGAGAGAAAATTGCCGCCCTCGGAATAACAGAAACCCGGGGGCGGTTCAGACGTTGCCAACATCCGGACGCGCGCTGTTCGAGACGGCCATCATTATGTGGTCAGTGGATCGAAGACCATGATAACGTCGGGCTCCAGGGCGGATTTTGTCACTATGGCCGTGAGGACCGGCGATCCTGGCCATAAGGGCGTCAGCCTTCTGGTGGTGGAAGCGGACAGCCCAGGGTTCTCTGTATCCAACAAGCTGAAAAAAATGGGCTGGTGGGCATCAGACACGGCGGAACTCTCTCTGGACGAAGTGCGAGTGCCTGCAAGAAACCTTTTGGGCCAGGAGGGCGCGGGTTTCTACGGGATCATGAGCAATTTTCAGAAAGAACGGCTTTATCTGGCTTTGATGGCAAACACCACAGCCCAACTGGCTTTGGAGGAATCAATAAAATACGCTGACGTGCGCGAAGCTTTCGGCAGGCCCATAATGGGTTTTCAGGTTACAAGGCATAAACTTGTGGACATGGCGACTCTCGTAGAGGTGAGCCGCGAATTTACCTACCGTGTTGCAGCAGGGGTTCAGGCCGGAAGAGACATGATTAAACAAGTATCGATGGCCAAAATATTTTCAGCGGATATTTGCGACCGGGTGTGCCACTCAGCAGTCCAAATTCATGGTGGTTACGGGTACATGCGAGAATGCCTCGTTGAACGATTGTACAGGGACAGTAGAATTCTCTCCATCGGGGGAGGAACCTCTGAAATTATGAAAGAAATCATTTCCAAGCTAATACTCTGACGAGCCGCGCAATACATCTTGTGGACGGCCTATATGCATATCAGTATGACCGGCATCTTGCCGGTCATTGACGTGAACCGGCAAGATGCCGGTCATACTGAAAGACAGAGGAACCCTTCGTTGCTCGAAGCAACCTCCCTGATGTGCTCCAATAAGCAATGAGAATGCTTCGCTGAGCTTACAGCAAAGACATATCCCCGAAGCATCTCATCTCCGTGGGATGCTGAATGCTGACCTAGCAAGACGAATTTTAGGTTGACTTAGTCTTTTGATCATGTATTGATTATAAAGTGCATTGTCACCAAACTCTGCAGTAAACTTTGGACCTGATCATATACGTCTCTCTTTTTTTCTGTATCACCACGGCGGGCGAAAGCCGCCCGCCCTCTCAACATACAAGTAGGTCTAACTGGCACCGTTCCGGATTCCTGAAACACGATTGTCGCGGAGGAAGTCCTCCGAAAAAATCTCTCGCTGATTGGGTCCGTCTCAGCGCCGCTTAGAAAGCGAAAGGGGGTTCATATGCGTTTCAGAGTTTTATTAATCGTTTCTCGCCCTTATTTTGTCGTATCCTGTCGCAGCCATAGCAGCCGATGTGGCGGGTGTCACTGACACCGAAGTGGTTGTAGGGGTGACCACGCCTTTGTCCGGACCTGCCGCCCTGTGGGGAGTCACCGGACATGGCATGAAGGCCTGGGCCGACCACGTAAATGAGCAGGGTGGAGTTAATGGCAGAAAAATTAAGGTCATCTTGAAAGATGACGCTTACAATCCGACGCGAGCTCTGGCGAACCTGCAAGAAATGAAAGGGCAGGCATTCGCTGTTTGTGGGCTTCTGGGGACTGCCATTCTCAATGCATCAAAGGACTTCTTCCAGGAAAACAAAATACCTCTAATCACCGCTTACGGGGACGTGCGCATTTGGGCCGCAATGCCCAAGGAAAAAAGAGAATACGTTTTTATCGTGTACCCGGATTATGAAGACGAAGCCGAATATCTCACTAACTATGCCGCCAAAAAGCTCGATTCCAAGAAGATCGCTTTGTTCTACCAGAATGATGATTACGGGAAGATGGCGCTTTCCGGAGTGAAAAAGGCCCTGGAAGCCATGCCGGGCAAAGGGGAACTCGTGGGAGCGGTCCCTTATGAGGTGACGGAGAGGGCTCTCGGCACCCATGCACTCAAGCTGAAAGAATCAGGCGCGGACACGCTACTCGTTTACACAACTCCCACTCAGGGAGCGCTCATCCTGAAGGAGATCGCGAAGCTCGCATACAAGCCCAAAGTTTTGGCCACTTTTACTCTCGGTGACCCAATCATGTACAAAGTCGCGGGTGAGGTTTGGGAAGGCACATACATAGCTTTGCCCGGAAACTCTGGCGTTCCGGGATCAGAACCAAGCGCAACCAAGGTGGCGGATATCCTCAAGAAATATGATCCTAGTATCGCAGGTAAAGAATATTTGGCACTTTTTGGCGCGGTATCCATGATGCATTTTGTGGAGGGGCTGAAACATGCGGGAAAAGACCTCACTCCTGCAAGCCTCATAAAAGGCATGGAAAAGATTAAGGATTGGAAGCCCGAAGATATCGGCGCTCCGGTAACATACACGCCCGATCGGCGGCACGGAGTGAATGCTTCCCGTATGGGGAGGGCCACTGACGGCAAACACATCCCTCTGGAAGAGTTCACTATTTTTAAACCTCGATTTTAGTGACAAGACTGTCTGAGGAATGGTTTGAGGGAAATTTTCTGCAGAAGCCTTTGTGGGGCAGGCTTTCTAGCCTGCCTCTCTCAAGGCCAACAATAGTAGGCTGGAAGCCTGCTCCACAAAGAGTTAATTCCCCTGGTCACGCCGCAGGCGTGATCGTCAGCCCGACGAGAGTCGGGGTCCAGTTTCGGCGGTTCGCTGCATCAAGGAACCTGGATTCCGTCTTCCGACGGAATGACGACAGGCAGTTTTTCGCTTCATAGGCTAACTGCTTAATTCAACAGCATTGGGCCGCCAGGGACGCCGGCCCCTACTGGTGAAGAGCCTTTATTCAAAAATGACTTTCACAACCGGAAAACCATGAGCCTGCTTCAAGTAAACAAGCTTTTTATGAGTTTCGGCGGCATTCGTGCCCTTGCCGGAGTAGACTTCCACGTTGAACAGGGAGAAATACTCACCGTCATTGGGCCGAACGGCTCCGGGAAAACCACCCTCTTCAACTGTATTTCAGGGGTATATCGTCCAACGAATGGACAAATAGCTTTCGGAGGGGAAAGCATCCTGGGCTTATCACCCGACACAATAGCTGCAAAGGGCATCGCTCGCACTTTTCAGAATTTGCGACTGTTCATGCACATGAACGTATTGGATAACCTGCTTTTGGGCAGGCATGTGAAATATCGAAAAAATCCATTTCATGCACTCTTCAGGATTAGGACCGAAGAGATCAGGCACCGCGCTTTTGTAGAGGAAATAATCGATTTCCTGGATCTACAGGCTTATAGACAAGCCAGGGTGGCTGACTGTCCTTATGGGGTTCAGAAAAGAGTAGAGCTTGGCAGGGCGCTCGCTCTTGAGCCGCAACTGCTTTTGCTGGACGAACCCATTGCCGGCCTTACTTCCGAAGAAAAAGAAGAATCTGCATACCGGATTACCGAAATCCGCGGCAGATTCAAGACCACAATACTGCTCGTGGAGCACGACTTGAGGATTGCCTCTAGGTTAGCTGACCGTATGGTGGCTTTCGATTCCGGGCTGGAAATCGCTCAGGGCACTCCTGAAGCAGTTCAGCGTGATCCCAATGTCATTCGGGCATACTTGGGCGATGAATCCGAGCAGAAAAGGAACTGATTGCATGCCGGAGGATCAACCAAAGTCACTTCTGAAAATCACCAGTATCGAGACTCTCTATTTCGATCGAATCTATGCCCTTCATGGCCTCTCCTTGGAGGTCAAGGAAAGAGAGATCTTCGCTGTACTGGGTCCAAATGGCGCAGGAAAAACCACCCTGCTCAAGACTATTGCAGGTCTGCTCAAGGACCAGCCGAAAAAAGGCGCGATTGAATTCGGTGGGAAAAAAATCCAGAGACTTGCGCCAGAGCGTATAGCTTCTCTAGGGATAGTATACGTTCCCGAGGACCGGGGGCTATTCCGTGAGCTTACAGTGGCAGAGAACCTGGAACTGGGCTGTTGGGGCCGCCACGACAAAGAAGTCAGCACTGATATGGAAGAAGTGTTAAGCCTTTTTCCAATTTTGAAGGGTAGGGCCAAACAGCAGGCAGAAACGCTTTCAGGCGGAGAGCAGCAGATGCTCGCCATTGCCAGGGCCCTTTTGCGCAGGCCGAAACTTCTCATGGTAGATGAACCTTCCCTTGGTCTGGCACCGCTCATGGCGCGCACTGTTTACGATGCCCTACTGAAAATAAGTAAAGCTGGGACCACCATTCTTCTGGTGGAACAAAATGCTCGGCTCGCTCTAGGGATCGCGCATTACGGATACATAATGGAAAGCGGCAGAATAGTTTTGGAAGGCACCGCAAAAGAGCTTACAGAAAACGAAGACGTCCAGGAACTTTATCTGGGACTGGGCGGCGAAGCGGCAGCCTCCCCAAAAGGCTGGCGCCTCTACAAGAAGAGAAGGAGATGGTAATGCCGGGAATGGCGGTTAATTTCCCGCAACTGTTTTTCAATCAGGTAGAAAAAAGAAAAGACGTGACAGCGCTCCGCCACAAGGAGTACGGCATATGGAAACAAATTTCGTGGACGGAATACGGGGAGCTGGTCAAAATAACGGCAGCAGGTCTTGTGTCCCTTGGGATTCAACCGGGCGACCGTGTGGCAATACTTGGGGACAACAGACCGGAATGGCCCATTTGCCATCTGGCCACGATGTCTATTGGCGGGGCAACATGCGGAGTGTATCCGACTTCAGCTGCGGAACAAGTAGCGTATGTCATCGGTCATTCTGAAGCCAGAATCCTGTTTGCGGAAAATGAGGAGCAGGTCGATAAAGTATTGCAGATCCTGCCGAGACTGTCCTTAGCCCGGGTGGTCGTATGGGACACCAAAGGTTTGTGGGGATTTTCTCACGAAAAAATATCTCTTTTTGAAGAATTCCTCGAACTTGGCCGCCAACAACTCAAGGACGATCCGGATCTGGTCGATCGCCGCCGCTCTTTGATCAAAGACGACGATACAGCCATGATCATTTATACGTCCGGGACCACCGGCCCTCCAAAGGGGGCTATGATCAGCCATAAGAACATTCTGAGCATCACCGAATCCTTCCTAGCAGCCAATGAGGCATACGATACCGATGAGATGGTCTCTTATCTTCCGCTCGCACACATCTATGAAAACTTGATTTCGCTTTTTCAGGCCATATGGGCGGGCGGGACGGTAAATTTCGTGGAGAGTATCGATACCTTGCCGCAAAACCTGCGGGAAGTCTCTCCAACCGTTTTCGCGAGCGTTCCCCGAATCTGGGAAAAATTTGCTTCCATGGTAGAGATTCGCATGTCCGATTCTACTGTGTTGAAGAAGACCTTATACAAGATAAGCATCGGCGTGGGGCTCAAGTACGTGCGAACAAAGCCGAAAACGGGTGAACGATTCCGCTGGGCTCTGGCCTATTGGCCGCTTTATTGGTTGGTGCTGTGTCATTTGAAGAGGCAACTCGGTTTTGAGCGGATCCGATGGGCAATTTGTGCGGCAGCGCCGGCTTCGCCGGACTTATTCGAGTTTTTCAACGCCATTGGAATACCGCTGCGAGAAGGCTATGGCCAGACCGAAAGCACGGGAGTCATTGCTCTGCAACGACTGGAGCGCCCCAGATGGGGTTACGTGGGTGAACCTATCCCTGACATGGAAGTGAAGATAGCAGATGACGGAGAGGTCCTTGTCAAAGGCCCAGGAGTGTTCAAAGGTTATTTTAAAGATCCCCTCCTTACTGCCGAGACAATTAAGAACGGCTGGCTGCATACCGGAGATGTCGGCGTAATAGAAGACGGCTTCCTGAAGATCCTGGACCGAAAGAAGGACATTATTATAACCGCGGGCGGTAAAAACATCACTCCTGCGTTCATAGAAAATAAACTGAAGTTCTGCCCATATATCCAGGACGCCGTGGTCATCGGAGACGCCAGAAAATACCTTGTTGCCCTGATCCTGATCGACGAGGACAACGTCACCAAATACGCACAGGACAACCGTATTCCTTTCACCACTTTTGCTGACCTCACCAAGAATCCGGAAATATTCAAGTTGATGGAATCTGAAGTTTCAAAGGTCAACAAGACGCTCTCCAGCGTCGAAGGCATAAAGAAATTCGCCCTACTTCCCAGACGTTTCTACGAGGAAGACGGTGACGTAACGCCCACCAAAAAGGTAAAAAGACGCTTCCTGGAAAAGCGTTATGCAGATCTTATAAATTCCCTTTATGGAAAATGAGACTTAAGATATGGATCTGATTCAAAGTTATCGCGAAGAGCTGCAACTGATTCGTAAACCGTGGACCCGCGTTTGGGTAGGTGGAGTGGTGCTGGCGTTGCTCCTGCTCCCATTTTATGCACCGGAGCACCTCACTTACATCGCGACCATAATCTGCGTATATGCTGTCGGTGTTCAGGGTCAAAACATTCTGATCGGCTATACTGGTCAGATTTCGTTCGGGCAAGCAGGTTTTCTTGCTATTGGGGCCTATACCTTCGGACATTTGATTCGGATAGACATTCCCTGGCCTCTGGCTTTGGCCGGCGCCGGGTTAATAGCGGGCATTTTCGGTTTGATTGTGGGGTTCCCGTCATTACGTTTGAAAGGGCCGTATCTCGCCATAGCCACGATGGGATTCGGCATAGCCGTTTATCAGATATTCGCAAATTCGGAGTTGCTTTCAGGAGGCCGAATGGGCCTGGCCATCCCGAAACTTTCACCGATCTTTGGAATGTCAAAGATAACATTCAATTTCTATTTCAACTTCATAATTGCACTTTTGTTTACGCTGGTTTCTTACAACATCGTTTCGTCTTATATGGGGCGGGCGTTCATCGCAGTCCGCGACAACGACATAGCAGCGGAGGTGATAGGTGTAAACCTGACGCGATATAAATTGCTTTCGTTTGCCATAAGCTCATTTTACACCGGTGTGCAGGGTGGGCTGTATTCGATGTTGATAGGCCACCTCGAACCGAACATGTTCACTTTTCTGGAAACCATCACTCTGTTCGTGGCGGTCATAATCGGAGGACTCGCCTCAATAGAAGGTTCGATAATGGGGGCGGCTTTCGTGATTCTCGTGCCGCAGCTTTTAAGCTCCTACAAGGAGTTGGTGCCCGTGATTTTCGGGGCAACTATTCTGATCATTCTTATTTTCGAACCTATGGGACTATCAGGTAGATTGATGAAGTCGAGGCTTTATTTTCGCAACTGGCCGTTTAGATAGAACCGCGGCAGCAGCAGTCCGGAGCCGGCTCAAGGAAAATTATACCAATTGCCAAAATTCTCGTCCAGTTTAAGGGAATTGTACCCGTCACCCCGGACCCCGGATCGCGGTCCGGGGCAGGCTTTGATCCGGGGTCCAGATTCTGGATTCCTGCCTTCGCAGGAATGACGAGGAAACGGACATTATTTTTGGCAACTCCTATAATATTCATTTGTCCGAGATGGATAGCTTTGTGGGGCAGGCCTTCCAGCCTGTCATTATCGGATTTATTGGACTGGCAGGCTCGAAAACCTGCCCAACCCTGGAAACGAGAGAATCAAGGAAGCTCAATATGGATAATTTCCTGCAATACATAGTCTCGGGCCTGTCCATCGGAAGCCTCTATTCATTGGTCGCAATCGGGTTGGTAATGATTTATCGTTCCAATCGCATTCTGAACTTTGCTCATGGTGATGTGACCACTGCCGGAACATTCTTTGCCTTTTTTCTATTGAGCTCCAATTATTCCTTTACCTTATCCGCTATTGCTGCGCTTGTATTCGGCGCGTTAATCGCCATGGCTTTCTATTTTTGTATTCTTGTTCCAGCACAGCGCCGGGAAGCTACACAACTAGGCCAAATAATATTGACTCTGGGATTAGGTCTTATTCTGCAGGGAGCTGTGCAGTATTTCGGTGGGACCGAACCGCAGTCGTTTCCGTTTCCGCTATCCGAGTATGTTGTCTACAAACTTGGCGTGGTCAGCCTCAGCCAGTTGAGCTTAGGCACTTTGGCTGCAAGCCTCCTCAGTTGCTTACTATTCTACCTTCTCGTTCAGAAGACAAGGCTGGGACTGGCAATGAGGGCCACCTCCGAAAACCTGCCTGCTGCTCAGACTTTAGGCATTCCTACGCGGCGAATTCTTGCTATTTCGTGGGGCCTCGCTGCTGCCCTCGGAGTGGTCGCAGGATTGTTTCTAGCCCCTGCGCTGCTGCTAGATCCCTTCTTCATGCTTGAGCCTTTCCTCAAGGGGTTCGCCGCAGCTATTCTCGGCGGATTAAACAGCCTTCCCGGCGCAATTGTTGGCGGGCTTATCCTCGGTGTGGCGGAAGCGCTAACCGGTGGGTATGTTTCCATTGCTTTCAAGAATTCGCTAGCCTTTATAGTGATTATTCTCGTGCTACTGCTCAGGCCTGAGGGACTGCTCGGTGAGGAATTCAAAGAGAGGGTTTAGAATCCAAGAATCACGGAAGGTGAATATTGTAATGACCCGGCAACAAAGTGCGAGACGCACGGTTTTCCCTTTCTTTATGAGCATGGTCGTTATTTTATTGTCCGTGACTACCGCTTTCGCCCAGAGCACATCCGATGCGAACCTCAATGACTCCGAGAAGCCGGCTATGAAGCAGCTTAGATGCATTGCTGAAGCGTCAGCCAATCTTCTGAATATTTATATGGATGCCAGAGTCACCGACATGCTTGCGTGGTCCAAGACGTGTGAACGCTTCAGAGAAGCGCTCTCCGGCCCTCAGCCACTAGTTGAGCCAAATGTAGTTCTGGAAGAGTGGCTGCAGGCTTCTGGAGCGTACGAAGCCATTATGTTGCTGGACAAGAACGGGCTCTGTCTGGCATCTGCTCCCGCAGGAATGGTGAAAAGAGATTTCTCAGGTGACAAAGCTTTCCAGGGCGCGACTAGGTGCATCTGACAGATACGGGGTCAAGTTTGTTTTCAAAGGCTTCATGGAGAAAGATGAGTTCCGGCGTTGGGCTCAAGAGGTGGGCCAGGCGGTTAAGAAACTGGGAAAAGGCTTCTGTGTCATTCACGATATGCGGGGCATGAATCCGCTTCCTCCTGAGGCGCGTCGAACTAATGAAGCTCAACATGGTGAAGGCAAAGCAAGCAGGCTTGGGGAGATCGGCACAAATCGTGGACGATTCTATCACCGCCATGCAATTCCAGAGATTGGCCAAGGAAGTGGGCATTTCTGAGACCACGCGCCAAATCGACGCAAGTTTAGTGCCTAATTGCGAGGGAGTGGCCGTCGACTGGATTGTAAAAGGTATCGATCCAGACAACCGTTGACGCAGCCTTCCATAACGAGGAGGCTCATTTGTGGCGACGAGTAACACCGATTCGCCATAAAAAGCATAACATCGCCCACAATTGTCCTTGCGAACGAGGACGAGTAGCTAATCCGGCACAACTTTTCGAAAACTTCTATACCGAGACTTCTGCAAAACGGGCGGAATTGAGCTTTGCAGAGATTTCCGACGTTCCAGCCTTAGTTCTTCCGGAAAGATCATCTCATGAATAGGGTCTTTGAACCCTCTTTTGGCCTTTTCAGGCCATGCGGGCGCACTGCTCCGTTTAGGAGAGCGTTGTTGCAGCCTTTCGGATGACCTTCCTCCGGCAAAGTCCGCCTTCCCTCGGGCCTGTTTCCAAATCGAACAATAATGGCTCGAATCTCTACTTTCGCATGTCGGACCGCAACTCATACCCTGCGAAACCTCGCTTCACAAGATCCTCAATGAACTCCTTTACGTGCGAATCTGCGTCTTCAGGCACGTCTTCGTAAGTCCGAGTCAGGGCCAGGGTAATTTCCGCCTCAGTGTGATCCCCGTCCAACAGTTTCCAAATGGAGACACCTACTGGATTCATGCCGAATCCAGATACCCGTGTCCGGGTCGAAAAGGACAGCCCAGTCGTCGAATTCTTCTCTGAGCACCAGCTCGGGATTCGCAATTGGTTTATTTTGTTCTTTCACTGGCTTCCTGTTTTGGGAAACTTACATAGGTCTTTTCTAAAATTTTGCCTCTGGAAACATCATTTGTTCACATTTCCATACGGAATTTGTCTAGAACTCGACACCACTCTAAGTGAGCTGAAACCAAGGCCAAGTCTATCAATTCGTCACGTTTCAATTCCATCAGACATGAGGCACTATGTCAAGAGTGCCAACAACATATGCACTGAGTGTCAGTCACATCCGTCGAACCAACCGTCAGGACTAAGCGATTCAAGTTCTCTTGTACAGACCGAGAAAATAGCGTAATTTTGAATGAATATAGCGAATAGGGTCTCTCGTACCCAACACGGCTTCCCTGTATTCAGCCGAAGGAAACAATCTCAGCCGTAAGAATTGAAATTTTTCGCGGGCTCCTTTTTCGCTCATTACCCGTGAGAAGACTCTCCAAAAATATCTAAACCTGCTCTTAATAACCAGGTCTTCTATCACCGCAGGTCGATACGACCTTAATGAGTCAATTATTTCAGGGGGCGCGGAGCATGCCCAATCCCTGACCAATTCAAGCATAACCCAATATAGTGGCCGGACCACTCCCAGAGTTCTGGCCAATTCCAGAATTGTGGTCCAATCGGGCTTTATTTGGGTGAGGATCATCATCAAATCCAACCGATCCCTGAGCAAAGGTGGATGGCTTAAGAGGTGAACCGCAATGTGAACGAAATTCATTTCTGCGCTCAAGACCCTGGTTGGACATCCGAATACCTCTGCCCCCACAGAGTTTTGCCATACTGTTTCAGATTGCAAACAGTAATGATCCATCGCCCACAATTGAGAGTGCAGATCCAAGATTTCGGGCGAAGGCCCAGGCCTTACGTATGCATGCGAAGGATATAATTGCGGCTTGAATTCTTGAGGCACATTCATGGCAATCGAAAAGTTGAGTTCCTTCAGCAACTCTTGCACCTGGCCTAGATCTTCTTCTTTGACCAGAACGTCCACATCGCACATTGGACGCAGCGCAGGACTCGATAGACCAATGTCCCCAGATAGGTGCCTTTGAGCATTATCATAGGAATCCGATGACGCACGAATGACGCTGAAAGGCGTCGAACACAAGCCTCATGGCGGATGCTCTCCACAACGGATTTGTAGTATTCTCTCCTCAGTTTGGCGAGGAGTGGGCCAGAAGTTTCCAATTCTGGCCGGTTGGCCACGAATGCATAAATCCAGGGCGCCACTCCGTGCAATTTCATCGCAGTGAAGTGGATTTGATCCCAATTTCTCAGCCGGCCCGGCCCTTGTGTTCTCCCGCACAGATAATCCCGGATCAGATACCGTATTTGATCAATCGGCCCGTTTGGACCCGGACCCGCTGAAGAAATTTCTCTGTCCAATGACTTGCCTCGAATCGCCGGTGAGTAGCCCTTGATTTTGCGAATTCATGGAGTCATAATCTAACTCATGACAATCCGAAAGAAAATCCCCGACGCAAGATTCGCACTAAGAGTCTTTCACCTTTGTGCGCCTTTCCGGAGAGTCTGCCGGAAATTGGCTAAATCGTCCAGAGGAATCGCCTAATTGGATTCCCTATCGAATCATCGTAAATTCTTTACGTAATGGACTGGAATTCGTCGAACCGGCAGAAGCTGCTTGAGTCTTGTAGAACACAGGTGCAGTTCTTGGAGAGTTGAACTCTTATGAAGCCATCTAGTCAACTGAAATGGATTCTCAAACAAGGTGAAATTGCGGTCAACACCTTGGGTCAGTATATCCGCTTTAACCACTGCTTGTTTGCTGCAGTTTTTTTGTTGTCTGCCGTCGGCTTTTGGCTTTCCTACGAATTCCGCTTTGACTTTCAAGTACCTAGACCATTTGGTCAACAGCGATTTTTTCTGCTTCCCTACGTATCCTTCCTAAAAGTCGTCGTTTTCTACCTTCTCAGAGGTCACAACACAAACTGGCGTTACGTGGGAATTAGTGATGTTCCAACCCTTTTTTTGCATTGTTTGGTGTGTAGCACTTTCCTTTTCTTGGTGGGTTATTGGGACGACGATATATGGATACCTCGAGGAGTGGTGCTCATAGATCTTTTCCTGAGCATAGTGCTGGTTGGAGGGGCAAGGGTCAGCTTGCGTGTGCTTCGGGAGAAGCTCCGGCTCATGTTGCGGCAGGAAGCAGGCAATATGGCACAGGCTATAGTTGTCGGAGCAGGCGATGCAGGCGAAATGCTCATACGTGAAATCGCTCGCGATACAGGCTTGCGGTTCCGGATTCGTGCACTGTTCGACGACGATCCCAAGAAGCAGGGGTTGACCATCCATGGAATAAAGGTAATCGGAGGTGTCGAGCAGGTCCCGTTTTATGCCCAGGATAATCAAATTGATATGGCCATAGTAGCCATCCCTTCGGCCAACAAGGCTCAGATGAAGCGGTTACACAATCTTCTTAAAGACTTGAATATTGTTGTAAAGACATTGCCCGGACTAAACGAGATCATTCACGGCTCGGCAAAGCTTACTCAATTGAGAGATATCGATATTTCTGACCTCCTTGGCCGCGAAGAAATCAATATCGATACGGAACAACTTCGAAATCTTGTTTCCGGGAAGACTGTTATGGTTACGGGCGCCGGTGGAAGCATCGGTTCCGAGCTTTGCCGCCAGATCCTCAAACGAGACCCGAAGCTGCTGATTCTTATGGAACGCACGGAAAACAATTTGTTTCACATTGACAGACAACTTACAGAGATGGTCTCTAATATTCCCGTTATTCCTGTTCTCTGCGACGTCAGAGACCGGCTCAGAGTGGAAGAAATTCTGGACAAGTACCGGCCCGCTCTGGTTTTTCATGCCGCTGCTCACAAACATGTCCCTATGCAGGAGCTCAACCCTGCTGAATGCTTCAAAAATAATGTGGGAGGCCTTCAGGTTTTAGCTCGGGCATGCGATAAGTTCCAGGTCTCGAGTTTTCTCCTGATTTCCACAGACAAAGCAGTGAATCCCGTGAGCGTGATGGGCGTGTCGAAAAGGGCATGCGAAATCTATTGTCAGGCACTAGGAGCACTCAGCCGAACTAGGTTTCTTTCTGTGCGATTCGGGAATGTTCTTGCCTCAGAAGGTAGTGTCGTTCCCATTTTTATGGATCAGATAGCGCGAGGCGGCCCAATCACTGTGACTCACCCGGAGATGCGACGGTATTTCATGACGATTCCTGAAGCGGTCACTTTAGTCTTGCAGGCCACAGCACTGGGGGATTCCGGGCAGATAATGGTTTTGGAGATGGGAGAACCAATCAAGATAGTCGATCTCATTCAACATTTGCTTCAGCTCGTGGGAAAAAATCCAGACGAGATTCCCATTCAGGACGTTGGCCTCAGACCGGGAGAAAAGCTTACTGAGGAACTCTTGGCTCCTTATGAAAGCAGTTTGGAGACTACTCACACCAACATAAAAATATTCAATAGCAACGGAAGGCCGCCCCGTGAAATAATCGCCCAAATCGAGCTCGCACTGGAGCGAGTCTACGCAGGCGTGAGCGAACAAGAAGTTCGAAAAATACTCCAGGAACTGGTACAGGAATACCGGCCGTCGGAGGATTCTGAATCAGGCACTGATTCCTCTCGAACATCATCACCGTTAAACTAGCGAAAAAAGGGCTGAATTACGCCAATTCCTCGCTGTTTGACAATTAGGAACAGAGTCCCGAGATATTCGTGTGTTGCCATCTGAGACATGCGCAGACTTTCCAGTCCAGGAAGTACAGATCTAAGGCCATGTTTGAATTTCTTCAGGTGAAAATCCGAAGGCGCGGGAATAGGGTCCAACCCGACGCGCCTGAAATGCATCAAGGCCCGATTCATATGAGATGCGCTAGTCACGAGAGCAAACCTGGATTTTTCGAGAAGCGGTTTCAAGAGCTTGGCCTCTTCTTCAGTATCCAGAGAAAGTTCTTCCAACACTATTGCTGCCTTTGGAACACCGAGACTCTCCGCCACAGCGGCCATTGCTTCTGCTGTCGTAAGCATGTTCGATGATTCGCTGCCGCCGGAGACCACCAGTCGGCTCTCCTGCATCCCTTTCCAAAGACGAATACCTTCCATTATGCGCACCAGTGAACTGCATGCAGCTCGATCGGCGGGCGTCAAATCTCCCGTCCTGATGTCTCCTCCCAGTACAACAATGTACTCCACCCCCTTCTGTGAAAGATCTTCGGGACTTGCGTATGGGCCTGCCATTGTCTCTAGAGGCTTGAATAAAAGGGATGAAGTCAACGGAAGCGACATGAGCAGCAGCCAGATTCCCGAGACTAGTATTAGAACAAGACCTTTCTTGCTGCGAGGCCTTAGAAACCATGTGATTATACCTGCGAGCCAGAGCACGCTGGCCAACTGGAGGGGATAGAAAAACAGGCTTATTATTTTTTTCAGTGTGAATAAGAAAAATTCCATAATCTCTCCAATCGCGCCCATTTGACTGAAGTATGAGAGAACGACTTTTCTACATTCTTGCGCAGTTGCGGACGATGAAAAACACCGCCAGCCCCGCAGCTAGGAGTCGGACCTCCGTACATTACAGTCTTTGAGCAATGCATTATACTATTCTTGCGCCAAATCGGGAGAATTGAATAATCATAAGCGGATTCTTGAAGTGACTGTGGGCAGAAGCCCTAGCAGTCAGATAATTTATTTGCAATTATAAATATTTGAATGTAACTGTTAAACCTTACCAACCCTATATTTCTGTTGACAGGGATCGGAAAAAATTGTATCCATTTGTGCATCATGCCCAACGGGATCTGAGCAATGAAAACAAAAATTTTGATAGCGATTCTGATTCTAGGCCTGTATTATCCGGCGGCGTCTCATGCTTTTGGGATTTTGAGATACACTTTCGATGCAATTGCCAATCAGTTTGGTCTGGATCGCGGCCCCGTCCCAAAAGTTATGCCCAAGCTGCCTCCTCCATACGTTGGCCCGAATGGTCCTGTAAACCCGCATCCTGATGCTCACAGGATTTATATCCAGGCGGACGGTTTCTAAATAGACAAATAAGAAAAGCCTCATGAGAGAAGGGCTGTGAAGATTGCGCTATGAGTTTCTTTTCTAACTCGTAACGCAGGTTCGTGTTAAGCGCGTCTCTTTTGAAGAGACCGAGAAACTCATCGTCACCCCAAAATTCGATAACCAACCGATTTGTGCGAAGGTTTCGTGTAAACAAGTGTCTTTTTTGTCAAGAAAGGCTTGTCAACTTGTTTCTGCGGGAGTAGGAACTTCGGTGCGTTTGTCCAAGCTCAACACTAATAATAGAATACGTATTCCCCGAACGCACCTGATAGGGTGACATCTACGGTTCGCCCCTCAGCGCCAAACTCGATCTGGGTGCGACGCCATCCGCCTCTCAAGGCGGACTCGCCAAGGACGGTCCGCGGCAATTTGAAACCCGCGGCCACTTCAAACTCGTACACCTTAGTCCCGGTCCTTAGAGGCCAGCGATACCTCACTTCAAATACCGGTGAGATGACTGGAATGCCTTCGGGGTTGTACCAGCCATAGACACCGAATGTCACCGGCCGAGGTCCCTCTATATGAAACGTTCCAAAAATTGGACCGGCGAGACTAAAATTTGGACGTTGCCAGTTCATGTCCATTTCCACGCCAAACTTGATGTTGCGTCTTTGAATGAGGTCCAAACCCACCCCAAAACGAAATGCAGGCCAGGAAAAATAACCTCCTGGGCCTCCTCCCCTCAGTGTCCGTAAGTAAGCATCATAATAGCCACTGAGCGAAAGGCGATTGAACTGAATCCGACCCGAAAACTCTATCAATGTTGCCTGGTCCTCATATCCCAGGTCCTTCACGAAGTCCAGAACAAGCCCCTCCTGGGGTGCGAGAAACTTGGAGTCAACCAGACTATAGAAAATAGGGGTTACCTTTAGTTCAGCCGCAAGACGAGGAGTATGGAGAAATGGATATGCCGGAATTGTAGCACCGGGGTAATCCGCTTCAATGGGGTCTCGAAGCCATGGGACTTGTGGTATCAACGATGAAAATGGATCATAGGCCTGGACGGTTCCTTGTCCGAGGATTGACCAAGTGACAATACTTAAAGTCACTATTAATAAAATATTATTTTTATGAGACATTTGAAGGATGACCATAAGCTCCGGGTCTTTTTACTTTAAGAAACTGTTATATCTTATTTATATTAATTATAAAAATCAAGATATTTCTTCTGCGGATCGTAACCATTTGGTGATGGGTGGAGACGCTCGCCTCGGAATGTGCGAGTGGATACCCTGGTTCGGGTACTCCAGATTGGCAGTTGTATTCTTTGATTGGAATGCCAGACGCTGGGGCCCAGTTGATGCCCGGTCCTCCTCTTGCCGTTTCTTCCTGTCAAGTGCGATGGCTTTTCTTGTCAATCCCGAGCGTCTATGGCAGATTCCTTTTTGCCCAAAGATTTCTCGGGGCTCAGTTTGCATGAAGCGAAAGGCCGCGGGAAAGCAAGGTTGTTTTCCAGTCACGCAGAATTCTTTAGCGAGCGAAAATTTGCCCTGCCAGCGGGAGCGAGACGATGAACAACGAACCCGGTAGGTATAAATGGATGGGTATGGGGGACATCAATGGCTTCTTCGGCCTGATGTTCGACAACTTGGCCAATCTCTCTTTTCTCGCAGGGACCCTGATCATCGGGTTCAATTTTCCTGCTGAAATCATATACACGCGGATGTTTCCAGGCACCACTTTTGGCGTCCTAATCGGAGACCTCATATATACCTGGATGGCTTTCAGGCTCGCAAAGAAGACCGGGAGACATGATGTTACGGCTATGCCTCTGGGCCTCGACACCCCCTCCACGATAGGAATCGCGCTTACTGTTCTTGGTCCGGCGTTTGTTGCCCTCAAACAGGACGGACAAACAGCGGAAAATGCTGCTCTCATGGCCTGGTACATCGGAATGGCCACCATGGTGATGATAGGCATCCTGAAGGTAGTAATGTCTTTTTGCGGCTCATGGATACAGAGAGTGGTCCCAAGAGCCGGTCTGCTCGGATCTATCGCCGGCGTAGGATTGGCCCTTATCGGGTTCATTCCCCTGGTGGATGTTTTTGGAATGCCTATAGTGGGAATGCTTTCGCTTGGGATTATACTTTACACCCTGGTTGCGGGGATCAATCTCCCGAGAAATATTCCGGGCGTCTTTACAGCTATCGTTGCAGGAACCGCCCTGTATCATTTTTATTATTTGGCTGGATTCGGCGGTCCCGCAGCGTATGCGGCTCCGATTCTAGAATTTCACACCGGTCTGCCCGCGCCTACTCTGGGTTTTGTAGATGGAATAATTCCTGCGCTCAAATACCTGCCCATTGCGATTCCCTTTGCGATTCTCACCATAGTGGGTGGAATTAACGTCACCGAAAGCGCCAGGGTAGCAGGAGATGACTATCAAACCCGTCAGATTCTTCTTACAGAGGCTTTTTCTACTCTCATCGCTGGGACATGCGGAGGGGTGGCGCAGTCTTGTCCTTATATCGGGCATCCGGCTTACAAGCGCATGGGGGCTCGAGCCGGGTACACCCTGTTGACCGGGATTTTCATCGGACTGGGTGGAATGTTGGGTTATGTGTCTTTCATCGTAGAGCTTATACCCAGGGCCGTGTTTGCACCAATTCTGGTGTTTATCGCTCTTGAGATTACCTCACAAGCTTTTGTGCATTGTCCCGCTCGCCACGCCACTGCAGTGGTGTTCGCGATATTGCCTACAGTGGCTCGTCTTTTGTCCATCCAGTACCAGAGGCCGGATATAGTCTCGGTAAGCAATTTACAGGATCTTGTCAGCAAAGCCGGCCACGGTCTCCCGGAAATTCTCGTGACAATAGCTCTTGGTAACGGCTTCATATTAACTGGAATGCTTTGGGGTGCTTTCCTCGCGGAAATGATCGACCGCCGGCTGAGGATCTGTTCGGCGTATCTGCTGGTGCTGGCTATTCTGACTTTCTTCGGAATCGTGCATTCTTCATCGATTGATGCCAATGTGTATCTCCCCTGGTTGCTGACCGGCTTTCAGCGCCAGATTCCGTATGAGTTCAGCCAGGCATATCTAATTCTGTGTGCAATGCTGTTTGTGCTCTCCTTCACTGCGAAAAGCAAGGAATCAGAGAAAGTGAAGTAGTCAAAACCGTCGGAATTCTCCTCAAATTGCTAAAATTACTTTTCCATATGTGCCAGCCTCCATGACCTTTATGTGCGCTCGTGCTGCTTCTGCAAGGGGAATTTCCGAGCCTATAAACGGCCGTACCGTCCCGTTTTTCAGTCCTGCACCCAAGGCGGCATGAATGGTCGCGAGTTCCCTATCCGAAGCGTTGAACATCAAGACTCCGAGGATTGCTGCATCTCGGGACATTACATCACGCGGATCAATCTCGACTGTCCCACGGCTTCCTATAACCACTACGCGGCCGCCGCGGCTGAGCAATTTCAAATCGTTGCCAAGATTAACGTTGGCAAGCATCTCAAGTGCTACGTCCACACCGCGACCCTCGGTCACATCCATAATTTGGTTGATATGATCAGCCGCGTGGTGGTCGATCACGTGATGCGCCCCTTGTTTCAGGGCCAATTCTCGGCCTTCTTCCGTGCCTCCCGTTCCTATGACGATCATCCCTGCGTTTTTGGCCAATTGAACTGCCGCCAATCCCACCCCGCCGGTAGCTCCGTGTACAAGAACTATTTCACCGGCCTTTGCCGCGGCTCGATTGAACAGAGCGCGATATGCCACACCGTACGGAATGCCTATTGCTGCTCCCTGGGAATAAGAAACGCCTTCTGGCAATATGTGCGCCTCTGACTTCGAGCAGAGCGCCATTTCCGCGTACGCTCCGGTCTGAGTGCCAGCAATATAGACTCTGTCACCGACCGCAAGACAAGGGACCTCTTCGCCTATTGATTCCACAATGCCGGCTGCATCGGTTCCGGGAGTGTACCGGTAAGGGAAGCAGCTTGCCATATTGGCCTGATCGGATATAGGCATCGACCGGGTTTACCCCCGCGGCTTTCACCCTCACCAATAATTGTCCTGCGCCTGGCTTGAGATCTGGGATATCTTCCAGCCGCATGACTTCCGGCCCACCGAATTCATGAACCCTGATTGCTTTCATGTTTTTTCCTTCTCATATCTATGGTTGTTGCTGGCTTCAAGACACATTGGTCTTACAGCCTTTGTAAGAGATGACTGTTTATTCATCCATTTGATCCGTGTTCAGCCATGTTTTTTATGGAATTGTGCCGTTGCCAAAGAATCGGGGTGTGAGACCAGTGTCATTGCGAGGAGTAAAACGACGAAGCAATCTATTCCAGCCTGTTGGGAGATTGCCACGGGCTTACGCCCTCGCAATGACAGTGGCTTTTTTTGCCAAGTGAACAATTCCGATCTTTTATAAAGTCAGCAGCGTCGCGCACAATCTTCGTTTGCAGAATTATGCTTCTTTGTAGCAACGGGTTTTTCTGTTAGAATCAGCAAGTAATCAACGGGCGGGAAAATGAGAAAATGAAATCCCCCACAAAACCGAAGAAGCGCCCGGCGAAACAATCAGCGAAAGAGTCCCTGAAAGCGCTGATAATAGGCGACACTCTGGACACGCGTGCCATTGCTGATCTCCTCGACTCGCTCACACCATTAGGAATCAACCTGAATATGGCGTGCGTGGTGCGGCCGGGCAAGAAAAAGACTCCCAAAGAAGTTTTAGACAACAAGGATTTCGATTTACCCGTTTACCATGACTACGAGAAAATTATTCGTGAGCACCCCCCCGATGTGGTGGTCCTCACATCAAATGATAGACAGCTTCACAAACGCCTCCTGCGCATTCTGCCTTCCCATACCCGCATCATGGACCCTTTCGCGATGGAAGCCTTTCAGGCGCTGAAAAAGGTCTCTGGACAGCTCGGTACAGCTCAGAATAAACTCCGCTCAGTGGAATTGGTCAAGGAAGTCCTGATGGCCGGTTCCGGAGTAAGCATTCTTGTAATTGACGAGGATTTTAGAGTGCTGGACATCAACAATGCCATTCTCAGCAGGACCAAGATGTCCAAGAAAGGTTGCATCGGAAGAGCGTGCCATTGGGTCATACATCGCAGAATTGAGCCGTGCGAAGATGTCGGCTGCCCTGCTTCTCAAGTGTTGTTGACTGCCCGATCCACGCACGTGGTCAGAGAAGAAAAGAAGGATGACGAGAGGAGACGTTACTTCACAGTGAGCGCGTATCCGCTGGGAGAAGACGAGCGTGGCAAGAAATGCGTTCTCATGGTGTGGAAGGACGTAACCAGAGGTTTCGAGCCTGTTTTGGATCGGCAGGCACGGACCATGAAGCATGATTTCTCGCATATTCTTCATCACGACAAAATGGTGGCCCTTGGAAAACTTGCGGCCGCGGCGGTTCACGACATAAACAATCCCATACAGGGAATCCTCACCTTTTCCAAATTGATGAAAGCAACCTTGGATTCGGGAGAGCTATCTCCGGAACAAATGGAAAAGTTTCGAGTGTATTTGGATCTGATCGCTGTAGAGTCTTCCAGATGCGGTGATATCCTGCGCAGTCTGCTTTCGTTTGCGAGATTGGGCACTCTCGAGAAATTTCCTGTGGATCTGTCTTCGCTCCTCGAAGAAGTCTTGTTGCTGATTGGAAATCGTTTGGAACTGCAAGGAATTACTTTCCGGAGGGAGTTGGCCGAAAACCTCTTGCCTATCTGGTGCGACAGAAATCAAATCAAGCAGGTCCTGTTGAACCTTGTCCTCAATTCAGTAGAAGCTATGCCCAGCGGTGGCGAAATCACGGTGCACGCGTCGCTGCAGCAGTATTCGGATCACATGCAAATAAGGATCAGCGACACGGGGACGGGCATTCCCAGAGATTTACAGGCAAGCATTTTCGAACCTTTTGTCACTTCCAAAGAATTTGGCAAAGGCACAGGGCTAGGATTAAGCGTGGTATATGGGATCATAACTCAGCACGGCGGAACCATAGAGTTACAAAAAGACCACGAACAGGGTGCCACGTTCGTGATCACCTTGCCGGTATACAGGCAAGAATTGCACCAAAGTCCCGAACCTCACTGCTCTTGAAACGGAGGAACCGATTCATCATGAGCCGAAAACACAGATTCATGGTGGTCGATGACGAATTGATCGTCAGAGAATCCCTGTCCGCCTGGCTGGAACAGGAGGGGTCAGCTGTGAGCAAGGCCGAATCCGGGGAAGAGGCCTTGAAACTTATGGAACAGAGTTTCTACGACGTGATGTTCGTGGACATAAAAATGCCCGGAATGGGAGGCTTCGGTCTGCTGCAAAGAGTCAAAGAGCTGTTCCCCACAACTTTGGTTGTAATAATAACCGCGTACGGGACGGTGGATCATGCGGTGGAGGCCTTACGGTTAGGCGCTAACGATTTTCTCGTGAAACCATTCGATCCCGAGGGACTTGGCCTACTCGTGGCCAAGCTGTTGGAACACAGGAGACTTGTTGAGGAGACTCAATACCTCCGAACCGAAGTCACGAGATATCGCGGAGGCCTCGATGGAATCATCGGGTCATCGCCCTCTATGGCTGAATTGTTCGAGACAATTCAAGAGGTGGCAGCCAGTGAGTCATCTATCCTGATTTTGGGAGAGACCGGCACGGGGAAAGAACTAGTAGCACGGGCAATACACGCGAACAGCAAACGGATGGGAGGCCCTTTCGTCCCAATAAACTGTGGAGCGATTCCTGAATCGCTTATTGAAAGCGAGATTTTCGGCTACGAGAAAGGGTCCTTCACCGGAGCGATTCGACCCAAGAGAGGCTTGATCGATGTGGCCGAGGGCGGGACCCTGTTCCTGGATGAGGTGGGGGAAATAACCCCAAAAATGCAGGTAGATTTGCTCAGAGTGATCCAGGACAGAAAATTCTATCGAGTGGGGTCTGTTGAGCCTCTCAGGGCTGATTTCAGGCTTATCAGCGCTACCCATCAAGACCTCCACAAAAAAATCACGGACGGCAGCTTCAGACAAGATTTTTTCTATCGTATCAACGTCATAACGTTGAGAGTGCCGCCGTTGAGAGAGAGAAAAGAAGACATTCCCATATTGGCCAGACATTTCATCAAACGATTCGCACTGGAAACCAACCGCAACGTCGATTCAGTGGATGAACCGGCCATGGAAATACTGGAGGAATATCCGTGGCCGGGCAACGTCCGCGAGCTTGAAAACGTGGTCGAAAGAGCAGTAGTGACCTCCAAAAAGAGAATCATCACAGCGGAAGCGTTCGCTTATCTACGCCCGGGAGAACCATGCGTGCCGCTTAGTGTAGTCTCCAAATCATTACAGGATGCGGAAGCCGCTCACATTCGAAGTGTTTCTGGAGGACTTAGCCTGGAATGTCAGCCGAGCTGCAAAAGTTCTGGAGGTTGACCGTACCACACTTCACAAAAAGATTCGAAAATACGGGCTTCAACAGCCGCATTCCAAGAACTCGGACACGATGAGCCCGGCAAAGTGACAAAACGGAAAATTCAACCCGCAGACGAGAAAAAAGGTATTCTGTCGGTTTTACCCTTGGGCGCAGTAGGCCAGGATATCCTGCGTATTGTGGCGGACAGTTTGCAGGGCATTCTGAGGATCCCGGTAGACCTTCTCCAACAGGAACCGTTGCCTCAGCAAGCATTCATGGAAGCCAGGAAGCAGTATAATGCAATGGCGATAATCCGGTTCCTTAGCGAAAACCACTCGCATAAGAGCCTCAAGGTGCTCGGAATCACCGGTAAAGATCTCTGCAATCCAATCCTGACTTATGTTTTTGGCGAAGCGTATATGAACGGCCCCAGCGCAGTAATGTCATACCATCGCCTTCATCAGGGCCCGACCGAGGACCCGGTTTCCAGGGAACACTTTCTGGATAGGGTGGTCAAGGTAGCTCTTCACGAAATCGGTCACACTTTCGACTTGCCTCATTGTCACACAGGAAGATGCGTCATGCGGGCTTCCAACAACCTTAAGGAGCTGGACGATAAACTTAATTATCTATGTGATTACTGCGAACTGTTCCTTTTCGAGTCTCTCAATAAGGCGCTGAAAAACCCCGCATAGTTGGTGACGCAAGAAGTCTACCGGCGAAAAATCCATATTATAATGTTAAACAGCAGGGTAATAACCACGCTCAAGATTATGCTGGTTGCAAGAGGAAACTGGAATGAAAAACCAGGCCTGTCAACGCGTATATCTCCGGGAAGATTGCCTAAAGGCAGCCCTGCCTTTCCGCCGAGCCATATGATCGATCCCAAAGCCACAAGGCCAAGGCCGTATACAATCGATTTGCCAATAGTTGAAGGATCCATCACATTTGGCTTCTGAGAATTAAAGGCGCTTGCCTCATTCTACATTCAAAGTTGTTGACTCCAACCGTGCCACGAACTCTCATGGCGAACTCGTCTGTCAGACGACGGGATTATGCGATTTGTCACATAAGGGGTTTTCACTTCGCAGTTTTTGATCTAGAATTCTTATTTTGGTAGTTACATGGGCGAGAAAATGAAAAAATCCGTAATTGAGGCAAACCACGCTGCAGAAGATGTGAGAGCCGGTCTTGACGATGCCGCTTTGATGAAGAAATATGGGCTGTCGGCCAGAGGTTTACAGAGTCTGTTAAAAAAACTGGTTTCGGCCGGAATAGTAAAAAAATCGGAAATTGATGCAAGGACTTCGGAGAATTCCACCAGTGTAATCGTAGATCTGGTTTCGCCCCAGGAAGAGACTGAAGCTAATTCCGGAACTTCCGGAGCGGCCGAAGAACGGCCCAGGGTCATAGCTATTTCTGAGGATCCAGACCTTTTGTCATCTGTGCGCAATCTCCTGGAACTGAGGGAAATCATCGTTATTGCTTGCGCAGATGCGGATTTGAACTTATTCCGTCACATCCGGCCACAACTTGCATTAGTTGATTTCAAATCCGGAAAGAGCAGCCACGAGGAGCTTTTCATCTCATTGCGACAAGCCGATGAGTCAATTCCTGTGATCGCAATGGTGGATTCAGCTCGCGACTTCGCGCCGGAGTCATTCGAGAACAGGATTTACGATATTGTTGAAAAGCCGATTGATAAAGGGCCTTTTATTTCGGCTGTCTCAAGAGCCCTTGAATATTGCAGTCTTCTACGCTTCAAACTGGATCAGGAACGGCTGGCAAGACAAACTGCCTACGGAGGATCAGACCAGAACCTGCAGCACTTAAGAGAGACACTGGATGTAACGATACTTACACTGGCCAAAATGGCAGAAATCAGAGCCAATGGTGCTTCCGCGAATATCAATCAAATTCAGAAGCTCTGCCGGATTCTGAGCGAGACGGCAGCCTCCCGGCCTGCTTTCAAGAAAATATTAACGCCTGAATTCATTGACGACCTCGTCAGGTCATGTGTGCTGCACGATATTGGGAAGGCTGCCCTCCCTGATTCTGCCCTGCAAGGGGAGGAATGGACGGATCAGGAGACGCTCAGACAGCATCCAGTGTTTGGGGGTCGGTCTCTGGAGGAGGCCGCCACTAAGCTTGGCGATGGGAGCTTTTTTTCTGTCGGAAAGGACATAGCCTACTACCACCACGAACGCTGGGACGGCTCAGGCTATCCTTTCGGTTTACGAGGAGAGGAAATACCGCTTGCAGCGCGCATATTGGCTGTTGCGGATGCATACGCCCGCATGGTTTCAGGATCTCCTCATGGTGAGCCTTGCTCTCATGAAGAGGCCTGCAAACGAATACTGGCGGCCAAAGGCAGCCAATTCGATCCTGAACTTGTCGACGTATTCCTGGAGGTTGAAGGCGACTTTCGCGAGATATAGTAGTATTGACTGGGCTGTGCCTCACAGGATGCTCGAAACACTGTTTCAATCTGGCTCATCGACAACATCAAGGAGGACCAATGCCGTACGTAAATATTAAAGTCACCAGGGAGGGAGTAACAGCGGAGCAAAAAGCGGAGCTTATCCGGGGAGTCACACAGCTTCTTTTCGATGTGCTCAATAAGCCGCCGCAAGCAACATTTGTCGTGATCGATGAAGTTGATACCGACAATTGGGGCGTTGGCGGCGAGACTGTCACAGTCATGCGTCAGAAATCCGGCAAATGAGACCAAACAAGCCCTCAAAACCGCAAAAAGTAGAGTAAAGGAAGACTGAAACGGACATTTTTTTGATATCAGGGATCGTATTGGGGTTGTCTGCTGGCTTCTCGCCTGGGCCACTTACAGCCCTCGTCATTTCTCAGGCTCTGCAATACGGAGCAAGAGAAGGACTGAAAGTCGCTTTGGCTCCATTCATTTCTGACATGCCCATAATCCTTCTGTCTATTTTCGCTCTGACTCGATTGCAGAATTTTCAAACAATCTTGGGGGTGATTTCCTTTGTCGGGGCTTTGTTTGTAGCATATCTGGCTTATTCGAGTTTCAAGGCAAAGCAAATTGATGTGGACATCAAGAACGTCCAACCGCGATCACTAGGCAAAGGAACTCTGGTAAATTTTTTCAGTCCTCACCCTTACTTGTTTTGGCTTACCATTGGCGCACCGAATGTGGTGGAAGCGTGGTCACGAAGCCCTCTTGTTGCAGTCGGGTTCCTCGTGTGTTTTTACTCGTGCCTTGTTGGCGGGAAAATGCTTCTGGCCGTCATGGCAGCAAGATCGAAGCAATTACTTACCGGCAAGGCCTACGTATATGTTATGCGCGTTCTTGGAGTTTTGCTGCTGGCTTTTGCCTTTCTCCTGATGCGTGACAGTATCAATTATCTTTATCGTTGAAGTCGTGTTAGTGGACGGACAGATACCATAATCATTCAGTTATCCGGGACAAACAGCTTTTGCCTGAAGTGAGCACATCCCGCCCGTGACTAAATGATTACCCGCATACCTATGAAACATCCGCTGATACGACCTCGGCACTCTTGACTGGCGTCCGTCGTAATTTCTGAAGCAAAACCCACAATGCCGGCGTGAAAAAGATCCCCAGAAAGGTAACACCGAGCATGCCTCCCACCACTGCTGTTCCAAGGGCCTGACGGCTCGCGGCTCCTGCTCCGGTGGCTATGGCCAGAGGCAATACACCGAAGACGAAAGCAAAAGACGTCATGAGGATCGGCCGCAACCGAATGGTTGAACCTTCCACCGCCGCTTCAACAGGGGTCTTGCCTTGAGCGAGGCGCCGTCGGGCAAACTCTACGATAAGGATCGCGTTCTTGGCCGCGAGCCCCACCAGAAGCACCAACCCCACCTGGGTGTACAGGTTGTTGTCCTGGTGTCTCACCATGATCGCAATAACAGCGCCAAGCACTGCAAGAGGCACCACCAAAATTACTGCGATCGGATCAATCCAGCTCTCGTATTGGGCAGCAAGAATCAGCACAACTACCAGCACCGCCAGGCTTAGAAACAAGGGCCATCTGTCCGCTTACCTTCTTTTCCTGGTATGCCATGCCGGTCCATTCGAATCCCATCCCATGGGGGAGTTTTTCTTTGGTAATTTGCTCCATGATCTGAAGGGCTCGGCCGGAGCTCACGCCTGGGCTTCCCTCCCCAAGCACCTTCGCGGAGGGATACATATTGTAGCGCTCGACTCGTTGTGGGCCCAATGATTCCTTCACCTGGACAATGGTGTCCAGCGGGACCATCTTGCCGTCGCGGGTCCTAACCTGAAGCTTGCCAATGTCTTGCGGACTCATCCTGAATGCGGTGTCTGCCTGAACAAGCAACTGCCACGTTCGCCCGAATTTATTGAAATCATTTACATACGTAGAACCGAGATACGTCTGCATGGTGTCAAATACGGATTGGAGCGGGATCCTCAATTGCAGCCCCTTGACTCTGTCCACATCAGCATACAACGTCGGGATCTGTGATCGGAAAGTCGCCATCACCTGCCTGATTTCAGGTTTGGCTCTTGCGGCCATCCCAACTCCGTTGGCAGCTTGTTCCAGGCTGACGAGGCCTTGACTGCTCCGGTCTTGAACCTGCATTTCAAATCCGCTGGCAGATCCAACGCCGTGAATTGGAGGAAGAGTGAACGGAAAGATGATTGCCTCTTGGATTCTGGAGAATCTGCCGAAAAGCTCGCCCAAAATAACCTGGAGTGTTCGACCGGCAGGGAGCCGTTCGTCCCAAGGGGAAAGCTCAATAAAGCCGCCTCCCACATTTGACGCATTTCCGTCTATGAGCGACCATCCTGGCACTAACGTGAAGGTGTGGACCCCGGCCGTGGTCTTGAGTATTTCGCAGACCTGATCCATAACGTCTTTCGTGCGCCCCAGTGAAGCCCCGTCGGGCAGTTGAGCGTTTACCAGTATCAGGCCGTTATCTTCACTCGGGAGAAACCCGGTGGGTATTCGCACGAACCCGGCATACGTGATTGCAGCTAGGACGAGAAATACCCCACTGGTAAGCGCCAGGCGTCTCACGCAAAGCCTCACGATTCGAGAATAAGTTTGCGTTAGCCGCTCGAATCCTCGATTGAACTTTCTAAAGAAAATGTTTCGCTGACCAACGTGTGGACGGAGCAGCAAAGCACACAGGGCCGGACTCAATGTAAGCGCGTTGATTGCGCTGAAAAGTGTTGTGAAGGCAATGGTCAATGAAAATTGTCGATATAGCTGGCCCGTGATACCCGGTAAAAAAGCTGCAGGTACGAATACCGCCATGAGCACGAGAGTGATGCCGACTACTGCACCGGTAATCTGGCCCATAGCCCTTATTGTCGCTTCTCGGGGTCTTAGGCCATGCTGCCGCATATTCCTTTCGACATTTTCCACCACCACGATAGCGTCATCGACCACAATGCCTATGGCCAAAACCATGCCGAATAGGGTGATCATGTTGATGGAGAACCCCATGAGCGCCATGACCCCTAAGATACCAATAAGAGAAACCGGAATTGTGATTGCCGGTATCAAAGTGGCACGCCAATCCTGGAGAAACAGATACACGACCAGGAAAACGAGCACAAATGCCGCCATGAGGGTGAAAACCACTTCGTGAATGGAAGCTCGCACGAATGCAGAGGCATCGTAAACGGGCGTGTAGTCGAGTCCTTGCGGAAAGCTTCGTTTAAGCTCGTTCATAGTGGATTTGACCGAGTCGGCCACATCAAGGGCATTCGCCCCAGGAGACTGAAATACCACGATAGCCGCAGAAGGCGATCCCTTCAGGAACGACATCGTGTCGTACGTTTTGCCTCCGAGTTCCACCCGGGCAATGTCTTTAATTTTTGTGATTCGGCCGCCTTCAGTTGCTTTCACAATGATGTCTTCAAATTGTTCGACATCCTTAAGACGGCCGAGTGTGTCCACAGTAAGCTGAAAGTGTTGTCCAGGGCTGGCCGGTTGTTGGCCGATCTGTCCTGCCGCAACCTGTACGTTCTGCTGTTTGAGGGCATCAACTACATCACTGGTGGTAATGCTGTTGTGTTCTAGCCGGTTTGGATCAAGCCAGATTCGCATGCTGTAGTCTTTGCTCGGGAAGATGAATATATCACCGACTCCCTTGAGACGTGCGATGCTGTCCTTGATGCTTATGTTTGCGTAATTTGCCAGGTACAAATCGTCGTATCGACCATCCGGCGAATACAGACTGAAAACCCCGACAAAACTCGTGGAAGTCTTTTTTGTATTTACACCCTGTCGCTGCACTGCCTCTGGAAGCCGCGGCATGGCGCGTGAAACTCGATTCTGGACCAGGATTGCAGCTGTATCAGCGTTGGTGCCCAAATCGAAAGTAATGCGCAAATTGTACGAACCGTCGCTCGTACACGTGCTACCCATGTAGAGCATGTTTTCCACGCCATTGACTTCCTGCTCTATGGGTGAAGCCACCGTATCGGCGAGCACCTGAGGGTTTGCTCCGGGATAAATTGCTGATACTTGGACTACCGGTGGAGTAATCTCAGGGTACTGAGCTACAGGCAGGGTGAACAACCCCACGCCTCCGCCAACGACGATCAATATGGAAATCACCGACGCAAAAATCGGCCTATTTATAAAAAAACGGCTTAACATGATTGATTGCCTTTGTCAGTTCTTCGCAGGGACCTGGGATCCGGGAGGAGGTGCTGCTGCTTGGCCATCAGCTCGAATCGGAGTAACCTCCGCCCCTGGACGGGCCTTTTGCGTTCCATTGGTGATTACCTGGTCCTTAAGGAGAAGCCCGTCATCGATTGTCCGCATGTCGTCGATTCTTTCACCCGTGCGAACCCTACGCAATTCAACGATATTCTCAGCATTACAGATAAGAACATACTTTCCGCCCTGGTCGGTTAAAACGGCAGAGTCTGGAACCAGTACAGCGGTTCGTGTTTCCAGGGGAATCCTGATTCGTGCAAACATTCCCGGGAAAAGCAGGCCGTCGGGATTTGCAAATATGGCCCTCACCTGGATGGTGCCTGTTGCAGGATCGACTTTGATATCCGTGTAATCCAGGGTGCCCGTGCGTGGATAGCCGGTCTCGTCGGCAAGCCCCATGTATGCCGGTGCATATTGGTCCTGAGGAGTGGCATCGCCATTTTTGTGGATCGCATTTCGAGTAAGCTTCAGCAAATCCATTTCACTCATGTTGAAGTAAACATATAGATTGTCGTCACGGACCACGTTTGCAAGCAGACTATTCTCAGTAGCCGACACAAGATTGCCGACATCAACCATATTTCGGCTTACCCTGCCGTCGATGGGTGAAGTCACGTGAGCATACTCCAGATCCAATTTGGCTGTTTCAAGATTGGCTATACTCTGTTCCAATTCGGCTTTCGCCATGTCGCGATTGGATCTGACGTCATCCAGCTTGAGGCCGGCGATGACCTCCTTTGTTGCGAGTGGCATATATTTTTCGAGTTCGATCTCTCTTATGCGAAGGGCTGCCTTTTTGGATTCCACTGCGGCCTTCGCCTGATCTACTCTGGCGCGGTATGGTCTCGGATCAATGACGAAAAGCACATCACCAGCCTTGACTCTCGACCTTGGTTGAAAATGCATGCTCTGCAAATAACCACCGACTCTCGCCCGGATTTCTACCGACTCGACAGCCGCAGTGGTTCCCGTATACTCAAGGTATTTGGTTACCTGCCGCTGAACAGGGGAACACTGCGTTATCTCTGGTGGAGGAGGAGCAGGAGGCGGTGGAGGGCCTCCGCAACCACAGAGGAACACCGGCAACGAGATGACTGCGACGAGCAACAAATTAGATGACATGCGGTTCATGTGCATTTCCAGTCCGTTCCAATCATTCAGATATTGTTTTTCCGTTCGGCTCGGCAAGTTTTTCGACCGTCCGGAGTTTGACGCCATGACGAAGACAATCCGTCAGTGGACGTTCATTTACGTGGAGGACAGCGACTCTCGGCAAATGTACCTGTAGCGAGTCGGGTGCAGCAATCTACAAAATCCAAACGATGGAGATTGCTTCGTCGTTTCACTCCTCGCAATGACATTCTCTTGCTCATGCCCTTTTTTTACTCGTAAACGAATGAATGCGTCTGATTGACACTATGCTTGCTTTGTGTCGGCCGCAAAATGAGCCTCCAGTAAGCTTCGAGGCATTTCAAACACTGCACGTGAATGCCCGAGCACAACTCGTCTAATCGACTCGATCTCATCCATGCCGTATTCATCCCAATTAAGAGTCCGAACGATCTCCGCTCGGCAGATGTGAAACATTAATACCGGCGATGCGACGGCATAGGATCGGACCTTTGTCTCCGTGTCATGTTCGGGCAAATCGAGTATTCGTGCTGTCAATCTGCAAAGGCAATGATGGATCGGTTCCATGATACCGTCATACAAAATATCGAAAGCCCCCGTCGGTTCGATTTGCTCACGCAGAAATATGCCCATCCATCTCTTGGATTCCGGATCGCCAAGAGCGTGAGTCAGGATCCTATCGAGGAGCTCGCACAAAAGCCTGAAACAGGCTTCTTTGTCGGGATTTTCACTGGTGAGAATTCGGTCAGTCCTGGAGATCTGAGGGGAAATCCATGATCTCACCCGTTCGACAATGTGTCGCGCAACAGCAAGGTACAGACCCTCTTTGCTGCCAAAATAATATTGAATCGAAGCTAAGTTTACGTTCGCGCGATCCACGAGGTTACGCGGTCACCCCATCGAAACTGTAGCGGCCGAACAGTTCCACAGCGGCCTCAATGAGTCTTTTCTTCGTTTCTTCTGCGGCATGACCTTTTCTTGCGCGTTCCCGAATTCGTTCGAGCTGCATGTATTAACCTTCACGATTTTCTGGTTGCAGATTATTAATTCAATCGTTTGATTTAGTCAAGTGTTTCAGTTTAGCATCTTACCGCTTTGCGCAGATGATTATTCACTTTCACAGAGACGGCGAGGCACCTGTCATTTTCGACGAGAATTTCCACGAGAAGCAGGTAATCATTAAGTTATCCATGGAAAATAGCTTTTGTGATGGCAGGCTGGAAGAAACTGTCTCAGAACCCCCGGCGTGGAACCTTTCTTTTGTAGCGACTGTGATTTCCACCGCTGTTTTGAGCTGCAGCGATAGTCAGAGGCAGAGCCATTAGCAATAGAGCCCAGATAATAGTCTTTCTCTTTTCGGCTTCCCCCTATTAATTATATGTATTACTTTGCCACAGCCGAAAACACCCAACAAGAACCTCTAATAGTCACTCAGTCAATGCTTGGATGAGGTGTTTCGAGTGGAGGTCAGCGAAGCAATTTCATCGTTTCGCTATTGGGGATTGCAATGACAACATGGGTCAATGGGTTTCTCTGAGTGTGAGTGATTGAATGGGTGATCCCCGTGATGTAATTGAGGCAAGGACATTCCGATAGGCAGTCAAACCTCCGGCCCCTTATTTCCCGGCAGCGATGGCATCACAAAAGCCGGGAAGCCTGTGAGCTATGTTCATGACCGTGCTAGCCGAAAGTGTGCCTCAAAGGTTTACTTGCCATCAAAAATCAATTGGGGCGTCTGAAACGGAAGTGGCCCATTCTCTTTAATCCAGGCTTCGTTTTTTTTGTTCCACTCTTCCAGTTTGGTCAGCCTTTGAGCTTCTGCTTCTTGTGCTTCAGACAAGAATTTATGTCGGTCGTAGGATCCTTTTTCTGACATTGTTTTCTCCTTTTGTGCTTAGTTTAGATCATTAAGTCAGTGGATCAGAAATTGCCTGTGGATAATGTCTTCTAACCGAAAATCAATGTCGAGGCCCGATTTGAGAAGGACGTTTCCCTGCTTGATTTTGCCTTGGCGTTTCAGTCCGCGGATGTTGAGGGTCGCGTGTTTAGGAAGAGGTCTTCATTAATCAATGATACCAGATCCGTGTCTAACGTTGAATCTAAAAACTAGGCTTTGCAAAATAATCTGAACGCTTCAGTGCAAAGGATCATCGTTTAGCTCGCTCACCAGGGCGCCTATCTTACCAAATTGAGTCTACCTCACTTTCCGCGTAGTCCGCGCAAGATTGAATCACACTTCCTGATGATCGCATCATTACTATATTAGGCAGTCAGACACCGGCGAGACCGATGGTCCAGGACCCGTGATGAATCTGTTTGCCGCTGTTGAAGTCGCTGACAGAAAAATTAGGAGTGATTATTGTGAACAGGGACGAAGTATTCAGGGAAATTGAAGAGATGTTTGGGCTGGTCCCGAGTTTTTTCAAAGAAATTCCTGACGCCTCACTGGAGCTGGAATGGAAGCTGTTCAAGCAGGTCCAGTTCGAAGAAGGCGCCATTCCCAACAAATACAGTGAGTTGATAGGACTTGGGATTTCCGCGGTGACAAAATGCCGTTACTGCGTGTTTTATCATAATGCCCTGGCACAATTGAACGGCGCCACGGATGCGGAAATTGAAGATGCTGTACATTACGCCAAATCCAACGCAGGATGGAGCGCTTACCTGAATGGAATGCAGATAGACTATGAAACATTCAAAGATGAGGTGAATCGCTCCTGCGAATATGTGAAAATGAAAAAGGCAGCTTGACTCTTTGAGTGTGGACCAGTCTATGTTTCACTCAATCCCGGGAGCCATTTCCCGGGATTGTTTCTTCTAGTCTCCCCACAGCATTGTCCTTAGATGCAAAAATATTGCGAATTTCATATCAATGTCTGTATTATGGATATTCCCTAGTAATTTAATAATCAAAGATGATCCTGCTTCGTTCATAGTTTTATGCGTGGGCTGAACAACCGTCTTTTTCAGGAGAGAATCATAATGACCAAAGAAAACAGCGTCTTCTACGGAATCTGGAAATGTCCTGCCTGCGGTTATTCTCAGGCTGAGGAATTCGAGGAGTGTCCGGCCTGTGGATTGGTTGTCAGCAAGTTCAGGAAAGAGGGCGAACAGGAGCAGAAGGCCGGATATCGGGATGACCACACTCTCTACGCTTCAAGGTCATCTTCAGATTACGAGGACGATGATGGGGACGATGACTCCGAAGATGTATCAGAAGCGGCTTCCGAGACCGGTTCTGAAGGCATTATCACTGGAATTCTGGGCTGGATATCAGAGACTGCATCCAGCATCTCCGAGAGGATTTCACAGAGTGCTTCAGATATTTCGCAAAGCATTTCCGATAGTACCCTCAGGGTCAGAGGAATCTGCAGGAAGCGACTCTGTTGTTGATGATAGCTCCAGTGGATACGATTCCGGCGGCGGGTGCGACTCGGGTTCGGATGGAGGGGGGGACGGAGGAGGCGGGAGTGATTAGCCTTGAAATTCCAGGCCAACAACGGAATTACTTTTTGATCATCTGACGTTCACGTCGCCAGATTGAAGTTGTGATTATCTATGATTTCGACCAATAATTCGATTTTTCAAATACCAGAAGCTCGAATTTTCCGTATCTCAGAGTTCCTAATCTGACTGCAATTTATTGTCATACCGTAAAAAAGCGAACTGGAATTATATTGGTCGCCAAAATTAATGTTCGATCGAGGAAAGAATAATTCGTGGGTGCCGGCCTCCATGCCGGCTCATCTTCAAACAAAATAAGTCCTTATATTAAGTGCTTGATCGTGTACACTGCAGGCCCTTATCAATTCATCCACATCGCAAAAAGCATTCTCGGGGAGGTATTCGGGTCGCTTCACTACGATTACGCGGCAATTATCCTGCCTAGCTGCTTCTAGCTTCTCGGGCACGCCTCCGATGGCTCCGCTGTCTTTCGTAACAAGAACTCGAATACCGAATTTTCTTATGGCATGGAGGTTTTCTTCCACAGAAAAAGGGCCTTTTCCGGTGATGACGTCCTTCTGGGGAAGACCTGCTTCTGTGCATGCGTCCAAGGAATCGGGATGGTCCAGGACTCTCGCAACAAGCTTTATTCCGGTGCAGTGGGATTCTTTCGCATAGGGTCCCAGATTCCTGGAGCCGGTTGTAAGAAGCACCGGTTGGCCGAATGAAAAAGCGGCTCGTGCCGCTGCTTCGTGATCATCCGCCCAGATAATATTGTCCGAGTCAGAAAGAATTTCCGGCCGGCTCCACCGCAAATAAGGAATCCCGGCCTCATCTGCAGCCAGCCTTGCATGGGCTTTTATCAGCGATGCGTAAGGATGCGATGCGTCTACGATCACTCGTATTCCGTGCTCGTTGATCAGCCTTAGTAGTCTTTCGCGATCCAATTCACCCCAACGCCTCGATAAATCAGGATGATTGACCAGACCCAGAGGCATATCCGTAGCAGTGGAAACCAGGACTCGAAAGCCAGCTAAAAGAAGAGCTTCCGCAAGGAATGCGGTTTCGCCGGTTCCTCCGATCAGGAGAATCATATCTTGTAACCGCGTGGAGTAATAAACCAGCCGTCAATCAATTTCGAGGACTTGTTTCCGATCACCACAATGCTTCTCATATTGATTTCAAGATCTAAGAAGCTTCCAAGATTGGATATGACGACTCTCTCGTCATTGGTTCCTACTGCTGTTCCAATGCCTACAGGGGTTGAGCTGTCTCTATATCTTCGGAATATTTCAGCGGCTTCCTCCAACTGGCCTGTACGCTTCTTGCTTCTTGGATTGTAGAGCGCTGTCACAAGATCAGCCGCAGCCACGGCTTCCAATCTCAGCCGAATTGTGTCCCATGGGACCAAAAGATCGCTCAAACTGATGCAGGCGAAATCCAGCATCAAAGGCGCTCCCAGGCGGGCGGCAACAGCTCCCGCGGCAGTGATTCCGGGGACAATTTCTATGGGAAAGCTTTTCCCTTCACGGTTCGCAAGCTCTACAGCCAGTCCGGCCATTCCGTAAATCCCGGAATCGCCCGACGAAACAAGCGCCACCGTATGGCCTGCATCCGCCTTGCGAACTGCTGCCAAGCAACGATCCGTCTCCTTGGTCATGCCCGAAGAGATCAGTTCTTTGCCGTTGGTGAGATCCGCGATCAGATCCAGGTAGCGTTTGTACCCGACGACTATCCCGCTTTCAGCTATGGCCTTTTCCGCCCGATGGGTCCGATCCAGCGGACCACCGGGCCCGATTCCCACTACAAAGAGCTTTCCTGTGCCACTGCCACGGTTATCCCGTTGTATGTTTTTTTCCGAATTATTAATTTCGTCCTCCTTCCTGCGAGCAGAGCGCATGGTTCAGCCACTGCAGGCAGGTTTACCCGATCTTCAACAAAGTCTGAATGCTTGAAATCTGCCGCCGCATTTCTAATTTCATCAGAGGAAATGAACCGCAGCGGAATTCCCAATTCCTGCGCCGCTGATATCAAACCTGCTTCATCGTTCTTGATATCCGCGGAACTGAGCAACCTGACCTGATCCAAGCTCAGGTTCGCCTCGTCAATAGTCGAACGAACCGCTGCGGATATCTTATGGGACTCGGTGCCGCGTCTGCAGCCGATTCCTACTATTAGCGTCTTGACAGCTTCAGTGGTCGTAGAGATGATCGGCTCCGCGGATAGTATATTGCCCACGGAGACAGCCAAATCATTGGCGCCTCCTTCGTGGCCGCTCAACAGGCTTACAGCCCAACGTGCCATTACGTCGATAACCACAACCGCCGGGTCCTGGGTTTTATGTTGCAAGCACGGAGCAATAGATCTCACCACTACTCCACACGGCATTATATAAATCAACCCGCTGTATTCATTAAAAATCCGGCTGGTTAGATCCACTACGCTGACGAATCTTTGAGCGCTCCAGCCTCCTTCCACTTTTTCGTGAACGAAGATGTCAGTGGCTGGAAGTTTGTCAGCCAGCATAGAAGCAAGGTTCGCTCCTTCGGCTGATAAAGCTATTACAGCGAGGCTCATGATTGTTTGCCGGCCCGATACTCGTGGGAGAAAGCGGGATCGTAAAGCTTCGAACCCGGAATATTTCTCGCCAATGCCCGACTGACTATTATCATGGCTGTTTTTCTTATTCCCGCGCTGCTTACTTTTCCAGCTATATCGGCCAAGGTCCCCCGCACAATTACCTCATCTGGCCAACTGGCCTTATAGACCACCGCAGCCGGGCAGTTTTCGCCGTAATGATTTGCAAGTGTTCGGGCAACTTCCTTGAGTCCATGTGCGGACAAGAAAATACACAGTGTCGCATGAGTTCGAGCCAATGTATCAAGGTCCTGCTCTGACGGCATTGGAGTGCGTCCGGCAGGTACGGGTTAGAATGATCGTCTGGGCAATCTCGGGCGCTGTCAGCTCTGTTTTCAGCGCGGCCGCGGCAGCCTGGAAGGAGCTCACTCCAGGCACAACCTCGTATTCAATGCCGAGCTTGTCCAGTTCGTTCATTTGCTCGCCAATGGCGCCATAAATCGAAGGGTCGCCTGTGTGAAGGCGCACCACATCCACATTCCTTGCCTGAGCGTATGCGAAGAGGGCTGTGATCTGTTCCAGGTCCAGGCTCGCGGAATCATGAGCTTCAGCGACCCCTGGAAGCAGCGACAATACCTGAGGACTCACCAGGGAGCCTGCGTAAATACAAATCCTGCAGTCTTTCAAAAGGCGCTGGGCTTTGACCGTCAACAGTTCGGGATCTCCGGGGCCCGCGCCCACGAAATAGACCTTCATTGGGCTTTCTCCGACTTTATGCGAACGAGAATGATGGACATGTATCCGATGTCTGCCTCTTCGCCCCTCAATTTAGAGAGATCGGTTTCGATCCGCTGATTGTCCATTCCCGCGTGAGAGACAAAAACGCTTCTGCCAATGGCGCCAGCATTCTCAAGTATGTCCAGAATACCGCCGAGCCTCTTGCCGATCTTCATCAGAATTACCGTCCCGCCTTTGGACATTGCCTGGCGCACTTCTTCGAGATCATCCGCCGTTGGGACTATTGTGACCGGCTCCTTGGCTTGGCCGACGGGAAACTCCGCAAGTGCTGCAGCAGCGCTGAAAGCGGTAATTCCAGGAATGGTCACTACCTGAATATCCGGAATCCTGCGCC
Source organism: uncultured delta proteobacterium (assembly GCA_963700305.1). Classification (GTDB taxonomy): domain Bacteria; phylum Desulfobacterota; class Desulfomonilia; order Desulfomonilales; family Desulfomonilaceae; genus Desulfomonile. The sequence continues at coordinate 88,423 of CAVOXB010000011.1, read as the reverse complement.
TGAGCGCCTTCAGCATGTAAATGTAAGTGGAATAAAGGAAAGCGTCCCCGATTGTCAAAAAGCACAGGTCTTCGCCGGTTTCGAGCACTTCTCCTATGATACGGGCCGAGTCTTCCCAGTGGGCCTCCAGTTCGTCCCGATCCGTGGTCATCGGGAAGAGCACCTCGCGGATTTCAGCTTCAGGATTGATGTGCTTGCGAGCTATGGTGAGAGCCAGGCTTTCCGAGCCCATGCGAGCCTTGGGAACAAAAACGTGCTTGGATTCCGCAAGGAGGTTCGCAGCTTTAACCGTTAACAGATCCGGATCGCCCGGACCAACGCCTATGCCGTAAAGAGTTCCTGTTTTCATAATATTAGACTTTTTTTCACTATGAGGACCACTGTTCTGGACGCGGCGTTCAAGCCAGCCAAGTCCTTTGGTTTGATTTCAGTGATTCGTTCATCGTCCAATGTGAGGTTTTCACAAACGAATATTTTTCGGTTGTCGGCCGCATCGGAGGGCAGGTGTCCGGCAATCCATTGCAGCGAAGTCTCCCGACCTCCGAGAATCGCTATTTTATCCCAGTCTGCGATTGGAGGGACAGCATCCGGATCATTTTTGTGTGCGCTGATGATCCTCGCGTCCGCCCAATCCAGGCCAATGGCGGCAAACGCTGCGTGCACCGAGCTGACCCCTGGAATCACTCGGCAATTCTCTCGACCGAATTTGGCTATTACCCGTTTACCCAGACTGAAAATCCCCGGGTCTCCTGTCACCAGCACCGCCATACGTTTATCCGTTTCAACCGCATCCATACGCTGAATCGTTTCCTCAATACCGCTGTTGACTTCTATCCTTTCCGCTGGCGAATCGGGAAACAATTCAAGTAGACGTTTCGCTCCTACCAGGACGTCCGTCCGTTGGACCGCGTTGTGAGCGGCTGGGGTCAAGTAATCCGGAGATCCTGGCCCGCATCCTACTATTGCTATGCGCTCGGCTTGCGTTCCCATGCGGAAACATCTCCGTACTCTCCCAGAATGTCACCTCGCAGGTCCACGAGGACCACAGCCACAGGAAAACGTGCTTCCAAGCGGCTGGAAACTGCGGCACCGATTCTTGCGGCGCACTCGTCCGCCAATTTACGCCGATTGTCGGGATCCAGGGAAGTAAATATTGCCTCAACAGTCCTGGATTCCGCTGGGACTATTCCTAGCAGTTCAAAAGCCAACTCGCTTACCGCAGGCGCGGCGCTGATCGACCTTGAGGAATGCGTGTCCCACTGTCCCAAAGGGAGCTTTGCCAGCTTGCCTGGGTGTCCCAGCACCAACAGTCTATGGAAATCATACACCAAAGTCTCATTGAGTATGAAGCCCCATTCGTTGCTCACCTCGATCAATTGCTCCTGAATCGTCCTAAAATGCCTGCGAGCGGCTTTCTCACCGATGCGGCCAGGCACGAAGATAGGATCTCGAACATTGCATGCTTGAGCCACACTCAACGAGAGCTTCAAAGAATCCTTTAGAGCGGCGGTGCTGAAGGGTCTGACAATTCCCGAAGTCCCGAGAATGGAAAGACCGCCCTCAATGCCTAGTCTTGGATTGAAGGTCTTTTCCGCAAGCTCTTTGCCACCAGGTATGGAAATCACGACCCGCACGCCCTTGTCCGTGACTTCTCGCACTGCTTGTGTGATCATACGCCTGGGAACAGGGTTTATAGCAGGCTCGCCGGGGGGTAGAGCTAGACCGGGTTTGGTTACTGTTCCAACGCCCTCACCTGCCGCCAAGACTACCTCATCTCCTTCGCACCAAGAAACCTTCGCGACTACGAGACAGCCGTCAGTCACGTCGGGATCATCGCCTGAAAATTTCTTTACCGCAGCTCGGGCTCGTTCCCCGTTGCAGCTCATTTCAACAAGCGACAGCGTTACCCGAGTGTCGTCCGGCAATGCAACATCAATATTTCCGGGAAACCTCACGGCCGCTAAGTAGCAATGCAGCGGCTTTTGCTGCAACAGCCGCGCAAGTCCCCGTGGTAAATCCCGTACGACCGGAGTTTGTCAATTTCCAACCTCCGGCGGTTTGACTATGACGTCTTCAGGAATAAGCTCCAACAGCCGCATACGTGCCTCGCCAATGGTCAGAGGAAGCCCATTTATGGGGACGCCGTCATGTTGTTTCAATTTGTGGAGCAGTGTCGCAATGTACGGCAGCCTCAGACACGCGTTTGTTATCATCTCATAATCACAGAATATTTCTTCCGAAGGCCCCTGTTTCAGCACCTTTCCTCGCTGCAATACATATATTCGGTCTGCAAATAGAGGCAGAAGATCTACTGAATGGGTCGCAAGAATTACTGTTATTCCCTGTTCACGATTCAGACGATTCAGTAGCCTCATCATGAGTGCTTCACCTGCCGGATCCAGGCCTGCTGTGGGTTCGTCAAGAATGAGTGTGGACGGCTTCATGGCGAGCACACCGGCCATTGAGACCCGTTTCTGCTCGCCAAAACTCAAATGGTGAATTGCCCTACAACGCAGATCCGACGCTGCCACACATTCCAGCGCCTCAGTGACGCGGCGCTCCACTTCAAGCTCGTCCAGGCCAAGATTTCGAGGCCCATATGCTACGTCTTCCTCGACTGTAGCTGCAAAAAGCTGGTCTATGGGATTCTGCAAAACCAGTCCCAACTGCTGATAAAGCTCCTTTCTGGAGATGCCGCCAATTTCCAGGCCATTGATTTCCACCCGGCCTTTTTCCGGCTTCAGGAGCCCGATCAGAACCTTGATCAAAGTTGTCTTGCCAGATCCGTTGGAAGCCAGCATGGCCACGAATTCGCCGGTGCTTGCCCGAAAATCCACCTGATCAAGAGCGCGAGTCCCTTCCTGATATGTGAAACAAATTCCAGAGGCATTCACAGCAAGAGTGGATTTCATCCGGTGCACCGTTCCATAAGCACGAAAACCGTCAATATGACCGGAAGCACGATCGCGAGGTTCTGAGATCCGTTGTCTTCAGTCCCGGGAGCGGCCCGAAAGGCATGCTGCCCTGATACCCGCGCAGAGTCATGGCTTCGTAGGTTCGCATGGCCTGATCCATGGATCGTGTTATGACTGTACCGGCAAGCACGCCTACGGAACTGAGAGACTTTCTCATGCTGGAATAACCGAGTCGAGTGCTCTGGGCCAACATCACATCGGAAGTCTGATCCAGGAGTGAAAATGTATACCTATAAACCAGCAAGGCAATCTCCACCCACCCCTCAGGGACACGGAACCATCTCAAAGCATTGAAGATTTTGTACGCGGGCGTGACAGAGCTTAATAACAACATCACACTGACAGCTCCAAGCACTCTGGAGCCGAGTACAATACCCCGTCTCAGGCCCTCGTCCGTGGCGGTTAGCTTCCAATGAATTAGATTCACTGCAAACAGCGGAGTAGACCCCGAGAGAAATGCCTGCAATACCACCAGAACTGCCACTATGCCCAAAGGTCCGGCGATTCTTAACAGCACCAATCTGGCGGGCATTCCCACCACGAACATTGCCGATAAACAAAAAACCAGCACGGTCAATGGGAAGAAAACCTTGCTCGAAAACACGACCCCAATAATCAAAGTGATGGCCGTCATCAGTTTGACCCGCGGGTCCATCCTGGTGAAAACATTGTCCCTGCATGCGAATATGTCAGAGAAGATCTCAAACATTGGATGGATCCCTCACGCTTCTCTCAGGAGGAAAAAGTTCACGAAAATAATACCCTGCTATGAAGCCGCCGATCGCTCCTGCCACGAGGAAAAAGAAGAGCAACGCATCTCCTCGAATAAATGATTCCACAGGAGGACGTCCTGCCTCTTCGGCAAATTTCTTCACGACCGTCTCGTCCACTCCAGACCATTGGGCTTCCTTATTCAAGGCCACGGACCCCAGTATTATTCCCAGCACCAGTAGTATTGATATGGGGATGAGGACTTTTTTCATCTTGCGCCCCCTTTGGCTAACAAGCCGAGATATTCGGGCCTCCGGGTATGAATAAAACTGTAGGCGCCGGCGCAAATGAAGCCTTCAAGAATACCTAGAGGAACCTGCGTGGGTACGAAGGCAAGAAGGATGCTCAAAAACATTGTAGAGAACGACCCATCTGTGTGCAAAGCTGCAGCCAACGCCAAGGACGTCACACCATAAGTAGCCCAATCTGAAATCAAGCCGGCTGCAAAAGCCGCCACAAACCAGGAGAGGCCAAGTTTCCGCAATAGAAAAAACACCCCGTACCCGGTAAAAGCGCCAGCTACGCCCATCGAAAAAATATCGGCCCCTAGAGTAGTCAGTCCGCCATGCGCTAGAAAAAGCGCTTGCAGAGTCAATGCCACACTGGCTACCAAGACTGTTAATGTCGGACCTATCAGAATTGCCGCCATTCCGGTACCGCAGGGATGTGAGCACGTCCCCGCGGTGGGCACTGGGATCGGCATACACGAAATAATGAAAACAGCAGCGCCGACCAATCCAACCATGGCTTTCAGATGAGGCTCGTTATGGCTGCGAGCGTTAAGATTCCTGAGCCCTACAATGACAAATGGAACAGACAACGCAAACCAAAACAGCGCCCACTGTACCGGTAAAATACCTTCTGCAATGTGCATAGCATGTGCTGGTCCGGAGACGAGCACCGTGAGCCCTGCTGCTGTTGCAATAGCAGGGAAGAGCCTGCGGGAAGGATCTTTTTGGAAAAGGGCCCTGCCGGAATCCTCACGCTTATGAAGATTAGCCAGCGTTGAAGTGGGGGCCGGCGTCCCTGCCGGCCCAATGGTTGAATCACCCATTCTCCATTGGGGGTCAATCTTTTGTGAATCCAGATGCGCCTTTACCACTATAGGGCCGGCAGGGACGCCGGCCCCTACTAATAAGGTATTTCCCTCTACTACAGTAATTCCTGGATCGTGTGCCGTGATCATCTCCGCTGCGTTATTTTGACGCCTATCCCGCCAGCCTCTCTTTATGAAAGGGGGGAAAAGAAATCTGCTCCTTCTATCCCCCTTTTTTTTAAAGGGGGGTAAGAGGGTATTTTTATTGATAATCAGATTCATTGACCGCGACAACATTATCTGGAGTTCGCGCCCCACTCCGCTCTCCAGAACTTCATACTCATGTTTCTCGCCTTCCTAATGATGGCCGCGTCTATTGAAGTACATCTCTGCTTCCTCTGGGTCCATCGGGACAAATTCATGCTGACCCGGAGGAACCGGGTATTTTTTCCTGGACGGCAGAGTCAATTCCTTCACGTCGCTGCATTCAGCGGAATCCGCTATCCTGCGTTCAACCAGATCTATCAGCACTTCGTCAAAGCCCAGATTTTTCCCGAGAACCACCTTTATATGCGGGTAAAGATTGGCCTTTTCCTGCATCATTTCGGGAATATCCAAAACGAGATGCAATCCGTCATGGAGAAAGTATGGGATAACCATTACTGATGTTGCCCCTTTTTCTACGCATTTCTCGAAAATTTCGGGAAAATGCGGCCCGAGCCTGGACATGTAGCAGACTTCCACAATGTGATATCCGTATTTTTGCTTCAGCCCTTCGGCCACTTTTTCCATGTGTTTTCCTGCTGCCGGCACTCGACTGCCGTGTCCCAGAAGGATGATTGCCGTTTTTTCAGAGCTCAATTCCTTACCTCTTTTCTACAGAAGTCTCGGCCGTTGCATGCGATAACGTTTTATTGTTGAACTATGAACCACTTTCAACGGCCAATGAACACAGAGCGTGAAGAGTGGCAACAGCGAGGGGACTTCCTCCTCGTCTGCCCGCTATCGCTATATAAGGGGCTCGCAGCGACATAAGCTCTTCTTTGCTCTCCGTCACGTGAACGAACCCGACCGGCATTGCTATAACCAACGCAGGACTTATGCCTTCTTCCATGATCAGCCTGTTTAACTCCAGCAGTGCAACTGGAGCATTCCCAAAGACGGCAATGCCTCCGTCGAGGAATTCACGAGCTTTGCGCACTGCGAACAAGGACCTTGGAAGACCCGTTTTCTGAGCCTTGTTGAACCACGTCCTCATCAGCCACGTGGCAAACTATGTGCTCCGGTCCGTATTCTGGTTGTACTTTCCTGAGCCTCGCGACTGACAAACCCGACCGTATCATATTTGAATCCGCGAAAATTCTGCTGCCGTTTCTCAAGGCTGAAATCCCAGCTTGAATTGCAGAGCTGGAGAATCGCACGTCCCGGCAAAGGTTAAAATCAGCCGTAGTGTGAAGAATTCGCCTGACCACCGGCCACTGCTCGACCGTAAATCCGTCTCGGCTCGCTTCCTCATCGATGATCTCGAAAGATCGGCTTTCAATGGCCTCGCCGGTCATTGGGTTGTCCAATAGATCATGGATCAGAGGACGTGTTCCTAGGTTCTTTTCATTCATGAGTCTTCTCTCCGGCAGCAATAGAGGCAAAGCGCGTCACTGCTTCAGGTCGAGAGGCAAAGTGCGCATGTACGTAACTTGCTAGAATGTTTCCACGTTGAAATCCTTCTGCCGCGACCTCGTCATTTCGGCGGCGTTTCAACTCATAGACATGTTTCCACTTACCATTCGAAGGAGCGGGATCACCTACCAATTCGGAATAGTGAAATTCGTGACCCCTCAGCTGTTGGCCAGCTTGTCCGAACAGAGAGTCTTTAGAAAAAGAGACTTCAACATAGCCGAGAGACCTGCGTCTGGCCAGCATTCGAGTCCACTGAGGAATCAGACCCACCATTTCGTATCTGACTCCGTCGAGCAATTCAATTCCCTCTGCCAAATACATTAGCCCGCCACATTCGGCATAGAGCGGTTTGCCGCTCTGGCCGAATAGCCTTATCGAATCCAGCATTGTGCGGTTTGCCGCGAGGATCTCTGCGTGCGCCTCCGGGTATCCGCCTCCTATGTACACTGCATCCAAATTCTCGGGGAGTCGTTGGTGAATCAAAGGTGAAAAACAGACCAGCTCGAAACCCACCGCCTCTAGAGCCTCCAGATTATCAGGGTAGTAGAAATGGAAGGCCTCGTCAAAAGCTACTCCCAACCTGAGTGCGGCCGAACGATCCTTTTTCTGCATTGGCGAGCTGACCCGCGATTTTTGAGCGCCCGAGAAATTCCCGCCTGTGCCCGAATCCACTCCCGCCATCCGTAAGATGTCGTCAAGACAACCGTACCGCTCCAGAGCTCCGGCAAGTGCCTCAAGAACGCCTTCCGTCAAGTTTCGGGAATCCGCGGTAACAAGACCCAAATGGCGGCTCGGAAGCTCCGGAAAGGCTCCTCGTGGAATTGCAGCGACTGCAGGTGGAAGCGCGTTAGCCCTCAAAGACTCAGCCAGCCATGAACCATGACGCTCGGACCCGCACTGGTTGGCTATTATGCCCGCCACGTGGACTCGAGGATCGAATTCAGAGTAGCCTTTGACAAGCGCCGCTACGCTTCTGGCCATCCCGTGAACATTCACGACAAGAATTACAGGCGCATCCAACAAGCGCGCAGTCTCTGCGGTGCTTCCCTCCGGGCCCACAGGATCGCTACCATCGAAGAATCCCATTACCCCTTCAATTACAGAAATATCCGCATGAGCTGATTTTTCCTCGAAGAGCCTGGCCATGTAATCAGTGCCGGCCATCCAGCCATCGAGGTTATAACAAGGCTGCCCGGATGCAATGCTGAGATACGTTGGGTCCAAATAATCGGGCCCAACTTTGAAGGTTTGCACCCTAAGGCCCCTTTTTCTGAGAGCGCTCACAACTGCCAGGGTCACCGACGTTTTTCCTACGCCGCTGCTGACGCCTGCTATTACAATTCTGGGGCAGGATGCGCTCACATTATCTCCACAATAGTTCCTCTACGCTCTCGACGTTCAAACAATATGACCGAGCACGATCAGCCTCGCCGTCATGAAAATCGCCAGAGCCAGGCCTGATGTCACCCATAGCAACCTGTTGGCTGCAAGTATTTGATTCGATTCGACCGGGAGGATCGGATCACCCAAAGTGGGTTTATTCGATGGCTTACCACCATAGTAGCTCAACCCGCCGAGCTGTATTCCAAGGGCGCCTGCAACGGCAGCCTCGGTATGTCCTGCATTGGGGCTCGGGTGTTTCTTTCGGTCTCTTATGAAAATCAAAAGGGACTGCAGGCATTTTTGTCGAAGAATTATTGCTGCCAAAGGTACCAGCAGACCGGTGAGCCTCGCAGGAATGATATTTGCCGCATCATCCAGCTTTGCAGACGCCCAACCGAACTCCAGATATTTTTCGTTCTTATATCCAAAAGTGGAATCCAGCGTATTTATGGCTTTGTAAACCATTATTCCTACGGGCCCGCCAATTACTGCATAGAACAGCGGCGCAGTGACAGCGTCCACCATGTTTTCGGCCACGCTCTCCACTGTGGCCTTGATTACGCCCGTTTCGTCGAGTGTATCCGTATCCCGGCCGCAAATCATGGATACGTTGTGTCTGGCCTCTTCGAGTGAGCCCGCGGCCAATGCTGAATATACCTTTTCACTGTGCTGGATCATGCCACGAGCTGCGATGCCGAAACACAAGAAGAGCATAGAGATCACGTCACCAACAAATGGACTCAATTCATAAGATACCCGGATAATTCCCCAGGTGATCAGGCCGGTGAATGCAATCACCGAAAAGGCGACCACAACGCCCGCAAGTCTTACGTTTCTGATCGCGCTCCGGACAGCCTCTTCAAGCCACATGGCTAGACGTGCGATCGCTTGTACCGGATGCGGAATCGTTCTGGGATCGCCGGTGAAAAAATCCAACGCGACCGCAATGAGAATTTGATATTCAAGTCTCATTAAAGTCCCATCAATCGGTAAAACTCTTCCATCTTGACGCTTCTGGTGTACTGTTTCAGCCAAGCGTTCCAGCGCAGGCTCCAGATCGTAAGCCGCGCAGACGCTTCTTTTAGGCTCAAGACCTTTTCTGGACCGAAGTCTGTCGATGAACCAACGCCGGAATTCATCGGCATCGAAAATTCCGTGCAGATAAGTGCCCCAAACATTGCCGTGGGTCGATTTTGCTCCTTCGAGCAAACCGTTTTCTTGCCTGACGAAAGGCTCTGTGCCGCGGCATTCACTCTGACCGTGGTGGATCTCATATCCATGAACACTAAGGCCGGATTCCAAGTGCACGCCTACAGTGCGAGTGAGTGTTTTTTCCAAGGCAAGCACAGTAGTGATGTCCAGAAAACCCAGACCGGTAATGGTTTTTCCGTCGGATTCCAAATAATGAGGATCAGCAATACCGGAGCCTATCATTTGAAATCCACCGCAAATGCCGATCACTTCTGTTCTGCTTGCAATAAGTTCTCTTATTTTTGCTGCGATTCCGTTGTCTTTTAAATACTGCAGATCGCCTATGACATTTTTGCTTCCCGGAAGGATCACGGCATCCGGCTGATTGAGCTCATTTGCTTTTCTGATTACTTTCAAGCTCACATCGGGTTCGATTCGGAACGCGTCAAAATCTGTAAAATTAGATATGTGCGGCAGATCGATTACAGCTATTTCGACAAAGTCATCCGAAGGCGAGGAATGAGGGAATATCCCTGTCTTGAATGTCACCGAGTCTTCTTCAGGTAAGCCAAGGTTATGTAAATAAGGCACAATTCCCAACACTGGCCGCCTGGTATGCTTGAGCGTGTAGTCCATCGCATCTTGAAGAAGGTCTTCTTTTCCGCGGAACTTGTTTACCAGGAATCCAGCCACAAGGGCTCGCTCCCACTCAGCAAGCACCTCCATCGTACCAACAAACGAGGCAAATACCCCTCCGCGATCAATGTCCCCGACCAGAATAACCGGCGCGTCGGAATATTTAGCCATTTGCATATTTACGATGTCGTGGTGTTTGAGGTTGACTTCTCCCGGACTGCCCGCTCCTTCGAGAACGATGACGTCGAATTCTGCTGAAAGCGAGTCGTATGATTCCTTGGCAGCTTTGAAAGCGACAGGCTTGTAATTGACATACTCCATTACGTCCATGTTGCCCACCGGCTTACCGCTCACTATTACCTGACTGCCGGTATCCGTATTGGGTTTGAGAAGTATCGGATTCATGCGAACATCGGGTTCCAGCCTGCTCGCCTGCGCCTGGACCACTTGGGCTCGCCCCATTTCTCCGCCGTTACGGGTAACAAACGAATTAAGAGACATATTCTGGGATTTGAAGGGAGCGACTCTGTAACCGTCCTGAAGGAATATTCTGCACATTGCAGCTGTCAGAACGCTCTTGCCCACGTTGGAACTGGTTCCCTGGAACATTAGAGCAGGTTTCTTACGCGGTTTACGCGGTTTGCGGCTCAAACCCAGGGCCTTTTTCAGGGCCTCCACCAATTGTTCGTTCTCTTCGGCTGTTCTTACAGCGACCCTGAAAAATCTACCGTCAAGGCCATCGAAATTCGCGCAGACCCTGATTGCAATTCCGTCTTCAAGGGTCCGTCTGGCCAACTCCGATGCATCCAGATCATTTCGATCAATGCGCAAAAACAAGAAATTCGCTGCCGCGCGATAGTTTTTCAAGCCGGGCAACGATTCGAGCTGGCCCTGAAGTTCCGAACGACGCAGAGCAACAAAATCCCGACTCAGCTTCACATACTCAGAGTCATTCAGAGCGGCCTCACCCACAGCGTGAGCAATTGTATTTACTGACCATGAAGGCTGGAGCTCTCTTACAGCTTCAACAATTGAGGGATCAGCAACCGCCGCGCCAAGTCTTAGACCTGGAATCGCGAAAATTTTGGTGAGAGACAGAAGTACCACTACGTTTTTTGGCCGATCTTTCGTGAGACTCTTATAATTCTCCACAAAGTCGCCAAAAGCCTCGTCTATTACGAAGGTGCTGGAAGGATTGGCCATTGCCAGACGCCTGATCTCTGCGGGATCGAGCAAATTGCCTGTTGGATTATTGGGATTACACAGAAAGACTATCTCGTTTCCATGTAACGCAGATTCAAGGCTCTTGAAGTTCAGAATAAAATCGTCGGATTCCTGCAACCTGAATTTGAGTATTTCGAGACCTGCATTGGCTGCAGCTTGCGCATAATCAGAATAAGCGGGCACCGGAATTATGGCTCGATTGACTTTCACCACTCGGGTCAACAGATGCAGGATCTCGGTGGATCCATTCCCAACTATTGCCTCATCCGAAGTAATCCCATAGCGTTTGGAAACGGCAGATATGAGGCCTGCGTTTTCAGGGTCAGGATAGTGCGCCACCGATTCCAGCGCAGAACTCACAAGCGGCCGAAACCATTCAGGAAGTCCTAAGGGATTGATATTGGCAGAAAAATCAATGATTTTGTCTCGAGCTATTCCCGATGTCCTCGATAGATGAGTAAGATTTCCGCCGTGTTTAGGGACTGACATGTTAGTTCTCTCTGCCGTATAGGCGCAAGAATGAGGGTGGATCAGGGTCTCTCCAGTGGCGGCCGGCGGCCCTGCCGGCCAAATCGGCTACACCCATTTGCTTTTGAGGAGGCTGTTTCGGCTTCACGCTGCCTGTATCGAAGTCCTCATGTGAACCTGGATGCTTCCTGCCTCTATGGGACAGGCAGGGACGCCGGCCGCTACTAATACATTTTCTCTACACGACATGTCATTCCACACGTCAATGGCCTACGAATCTGTCCACCTTTATTCTGAGGCCTTTTCACCCTTTGTTTCAAAGAACCAGAGGGGGAATCTTAATTCGCACAAGACTTTCTGCACACTATGAACGCCCGCCTTCCCTACACTAAACGTCATTTATCGGCGGTAGACACCGACGCCTCCTCGAAGGTGGCCACTTCGGTGAGAATGCGCACTGCAGCCTCAACAAGAGACATGGCCAATGCTGCTCCGGTCCCTTCGCCCAGCCTCATATCCAGATCCAAAAGGGGCTGCTTTTTCAAATGTTCAAGGGCAATCCTGTGGCCCTGTTCCACGCTGCGGTGTGCGGCAATCATATAATCCGCCGCTGCAGGACACAATCCATGAGCAATGAGCGCTCCTGCGGTCGAGATGAAACCGTCGATCAATACAGGCTTGCGCATGGAAGCAGCCCCCAGAATCAGACCGGCTATGCCCGCGATTTCAAAGCCGCCCACCTTTGACAAAACGTCCCATGGATCTTTTGGATCAGGTTTGTTCAGCTCTAGAATTCGTTCGATGACTGACACTTTGCTTTTGAATTGCTCATCATCCAAGCCGGTCCCTCTACCCGTCACCTGTTTCGGTGGGGTGCCCGTAATTGCCGAGACAATCGCGCTGCTGGGAGTGGTATTCCCTATTCCCATATCTCCTGTCCCGAAAAGATTGTAGTTAAAACAAAGCTCCAAACCCACCTCAACGCCGGCTTGCACCGCTTTGGCAGCCTCATCGCGCGTCATTGCCGGGCCTTTTGCCATATTTCGCGTACCCGGCGCGATCTTTCTGGAAAGAAAATTAGGATTACCCGAAACACCCGAAATTTCTCCGGCCACTCCCATATCTACTACTATGACGTCGGCCTTGACCACTCGCGCCATAGCGTTTATTCCCGCTCCACCCTGCAAGAAATTATAAACCATTTGAACGGTTACTTCTTTGGGATACAGGCTGACACCTTCTGCAGTGATTCCGTGATCCCCCGCCATAGTAACCACAACCCGTTTGTCGACAACAGGCTTGATTGATCCGGTAATCCCTGCGAGATCGATTGCCAGATCCATCAGCCTACCCAATGCCCAGTAAGGCATTGTCAACTGATCCAACCTTTGCTTTGCTTGCACCTTAGCGCCTTCGTCAGCCGGCTTTATTCGAGCGATTGTCTTTTCCAGAAGGCTCATCTATTTTTCCTTTCCTTAAGATTCAACGGAAGCCCGCAGATAACCATTGTCACCACATCGGCTTCGCTGGCCACTATTTGATTGCATCGTCCGACAAGATCCCTGTAGCGTCTTGCTAGTGGGTTCTCAGGTACTATTGCCGAACCTACCTCATTGGTGACGAACATCACCGTACCATTCAATTCCGCGCAGGCCGTGAGTAAGTCTTCAGTTTCGGTGGCGATTTCATCTTCTGTAAGCTCCTGCCCATTCTGAGAAGCCTGATACATGAGATTGCTTACCCAAAGCGTAAGGCAATCCAAGAGAAACACGTCACACTCCCGAGTGTTCCGCAGAATCTCGGCAATTCTCACAGGTTCTTCAATGGTTTCCCAATTAGAGTTGCTCCTCTGTTCCCTGTGTTTTTGGATTCGTCGAGCGATTTCTTCGTCTGTAACTGGACACGTGGCCAAGAAAATTCGTTTGCCTGTCTGAGCTTCGGCGGTCCTTAATGCATAATCGCTCTTTCCGCTTCTACTTCCGCCTGTAATGAGGACAATACGAGCCATTGGATTCCTTTGGGCTTGTTAGAAAAAGTGCGGCTAGAATCTTAAGACTGGCGAAGACCGGCTGTACAGGAGTCGCGATTCACGGAGGGCAACAATGGTCAGGGGCAAAAAAAATCCCCGGGTACTAACCCGAGGATGCCGTTTTTCATCCCTGTTGCCAGGCTCTCGATCCGCGAAGAGCATGACACCCGGTTACGCAATGGGCAGGTCTTCTGGCTCCCGGTTCCTCCTACTCGCCGTCCTTCCCATCAATAATTGACAGTGGTTTCACGGCTTTCGTCCCCGGTCACAGCGGCGGGTCCGCAACGGATTTTCACCGTTTTCCCTTGAATCCCTTTCGGGATACCCATCCACTTTAACTAACCACATATCAGGGTAACAGTGAAGATTCTTTCAGTCAAGACAAAAAGAATTCTTCCGTAACCCTTCAGTTACGAGGGGGAGAAACGGTGCGAGTCAATGTAGTGACGTAAGAAGAATCGTCGCGTCCCGCCACAGGCGTGATCGTCACCCCGGCGAAGGCCGGTGTCCAGACTGGATTCCGGCCTTCGCCGGAATGACGGGCAAGAACGTCCGTCGCTGGCAGATCGAGGGCGGCCGGATTTTCCCCTGATAACGGAATGGTCACTTCTTCCGGTAATCATTCAGTCATGGGGAAAGAAAAGAGTGTATCGGCAAGGGACTGTTTCGATTAATTAAGTCCTTCCCCGTTCACGAGTAGCAATTAACTTCCCACATTTGCGAACTAAGGAATGACCAATATTATGGGTGGCGAATAAAAAAGAACCGTAGTAGGGTTTGCCCTATTGAAACTTTAGTTTTGTGTGGTAGAATATTAAATGGTCGCCGGAAGATTTTGACTTCTTGATTTTTTTCTCTCATTGGTTTAGATTTGTTGCTCACCCATCGTATTTCCACAAGATGAATAGACCCAGGAGACCGAACCAATGGCAGACTTTGAGCCTACTATCGTTGCATTCTGTTGTCATTATTGCGCTTACGGTGCAGCAGACCTCGCCGGAAGCATGAGACTTGAATATCCGACGAATATTCGCGTCATTCGCCTGCCTTGCACGGGGAAAATCACCCCGGTTTTCCTCCTCCGAGCCTTCGAAAAAGGCGCGGATGGAGTATACGTAGCCGGATGCCTTGAAGGTGATTGCCATTTCATTCACGGAAACCTGGTGGCAAAACCCAGGGTGAATTATACGAAAAAACTCATTCAAGAAGTGGGACTCGAACCTGAACGACTCGAAATGTTTAACATGAGCGCCGCCATGGGCCCGAGATTCGCTGAAGTTGCTCGTGAATTCACCGAACGTATTAAGAATTTGGGCCCGAGCCCTCTCAATAAGAAAAACCGAAACAAAACTGATAAAGCGGCTTAAACCACAGTAAAGTCCCTTTGGAGGCGTAAAATGGTCATAGGCGAACGAAAACCCTTCGATGAAATCATGCGCATGGCGGAAGGGCTAAACAAAATCATGGTCTTGGGGTGTGGCGGCTGTGTCACAGTCTGTCTCACCGGCGGTCACGATGAGGTGCGCGTTCTTTCCAGCCAACTCAGAATGGCTCGAGACAAAGCGGGTAACCCGATAGAGATAATTGAAAAGACCGTAGAAAGACAATGCGATCCGGAATATGTCGATCAAGTCGAGAGCATCGTTCCTGAAGTGGATGCCGTGATCTCAATGGCTTGTGGCGCAGGTGTTCAGTTTATGGCTGAAAAATATACCGAAAAACCCATTTATCCAGCTTTGAATACCACGTTCGTCGGCGGCTCCAAAAAGGAAGGCTATTACGTGGAACGCTGTCAGACCTGTGGAGAGTGCAAACTTTACTACACCGGCGGCATTTGTCCCATAGCCAGATGTTCCAAGAGCCTTCTGAACGGTCCATGCGGCGGCTCCAACAAAGGCAAGTGTGAAATCGATCCTGACGTGGATTGCGCATGGCAACTCATTATTGATCGGCTGAAATCCCTCGGACAGATGGATCGCTACGAAGACATCATGCCCGCCAATGACTGGAGAACCAACAGGGACGGCGGTCCCCGTAAGATGATCAGGGAGGACTTTCAACGATGAGCGTCGAGTGTAAAACAGACAGCAGACTCGAAAAGATACTCAGGTCCGGCCAGTTTGCAGTGACCGGCGAATGCGGCCCTCCTCGAGGCGCTGATCCGGAAGTCATCCGAAAAAAATGCGGCTTGCTGAAGAATAATGCGGACGCTTTCAATATAACGGACAATCAGACCTCCGTCGTGAGAATGTCTTCAATCTCTTCCGCTGTGATCATGATGCAGGAAGGCCTTGAACCCGTCATGCAGATGGTTTGCCGCGACAGAAACCGTATTGCGATACAGAGCGATGTGCTCGGCGGCGCAGCGCTCGGCGTCAAGAACATGCTTTGCCTCTCAGGCGATCATCAGAAGTTCGGTGATCATCCTGCTGCGAAGAACGTTTTTGATCTCGACTCCATACAGCTGATCCATACGGTCCGAAACATGCGGGACGAAGGCAAGTTCCTGGGAGGCGATGAAATAAAAGGTGTTCCCAAGCTGTTTATTGGTGCGGCAGAAAACCCCTTTGCAGATCCGTTCGAGATCCGTGTTCCCAGGCTTGCCAAAAAAGTGGCTGCTGGCGTGGAATTCATCCAAACGCAGTGTATCTTCAATTTGACAAAATTCGGGGAATGGATGAAAGGAGTTGTGGATCGGGGACTTCATGAGAAGGTCTTCATCCTCGGTGGAGTGACACCTTTCAAGTCTTTCGGCATGGCCCGATATATGGCCAACAACGTGCCTGGAATGGATGTGCCGGAAGAACTCCTCAAAAGGATGAAGGACACACCCAAGGAAAAACAGGCGGAAGAAGGTATTATAATTGCTGTTGAGACTATACAGCAGCTACGGGAAATGAAGGGCATCGCCGGAGTCCACATTATGGCAATCGAGTGGGAAGAAAAGGTCGGAGAAATAGCCCAAAAGGCCGGACTTCTTCCTCGCCCCACCATTTAAGAGCTGCAGTGCAACTTTGTAGCCCTCTGAAGAGTTGCGGGGAGACCGTTTTTGTTTCGGTTTCCCCGGATTCCTCCCCAAAACATCTTAATTAGTTTTCAAGATTCCCTTACGTGGCCCGTGGAGGTTTCTGCCTCGCTGTCTAGGCGATTCTTGACCCGATCCGCGGAAGGTCTTGCGACCGATTCCAAAAAAAACGACGTGGGAACCGAAAGCCTTAATGCTGGTCGCCACGCCTAGTTGAACTAAACCCGATTACTGACCGTACCGCTGCTCCCGCCCTTCCTACCTAGACCTTCATTACTGCGAAAATCATCCTGCCGGCAGTTGTCTGAAGAACGCTAGTTACTGTGACATCGACGTTCCTTCCCATGTAACGACGACCATTGTCCACAACCACCATAGTACCGTCATCCAAGTATGCTATTCCCTGGCCGTGTTCCTTCCCTTCCTTAATGACCTGAACCTTCATGGTCTCACCGGGCAACACCACTGGTTTCAGGGAATTTGCAAGCTGATTAATGTTTAGCACCTGTATGGAATGAACCTCAGCAACTTTGTTAAGATTGAAGTCGTTGGTCAATATGGCATGTCCTGTCTCTTTCGCCATTGAGATGAGCTTCTGATCTACTTCTTTGACAGACGGGTAATCTGTATCGTCAATTATTATTTTCACGTACGAAAGTTTCTGCATTTTGTTTAGAATATCCAGGCCCCTGCGTCCTCTGGTTCTTTTCGTGGATTCAGAAGAATCCGCTATCATCTGGAGTTCCTTCAGCACGAACTGAGGAATGACCAGATCCCCTGAAACGAACCCTGTTTCGCAAACATCGGCTATCCTTCCGTCAATGATCACGGATGTGTCCAGTATTCCGATGGTTTTTCGCACAGCTTCAGAAACTGGGTCAGCTTTTTTCTTGAGTTCTCTCGCTTTATTCGAGCCCAGCTGCAATCCAAGGAGGCAGAGAATCGCTGTAAGTAAGGTATATAGTAAAGCTTCTATTTCAGGGCGAGCGATGCTCCGCTGATAGCCCCAGCTTAGCATTGCAGACGCAAGCGCTCCAGCCAAGAGCCCCAGCACGCCTCCTATGATTCGAAAAGCGTCCAGTTTCAGCCAGAGGCGCAGTAATCGCAAAAGGATGGCTCCCAGCAAGAAGCCCGCGATGGCAAACACTGCTCCGCTTGGGTAATCCCCGACCCATAAATGCCCGATTAATCCGCTGAGCCCTGTACATATAATCAAGAGCACAGCGGAGAAGGATTTGCTGGGCATTTAAGAAGAAGTCCTTTCAAATTTAAGAAAGCAGAAGTGAAAGATTATCAGGCTTCATTAATATCATTGGGTGAATTCGACTTCTTGAAGATGGTACTTATGGTTCTTTCTATTTCACCCTCATCGGTTCTTTTAGCAATGGAAAGTTCTTTAATGAGCAGATTTCTCGCTTGATCAAACAGTCTGCGTTCACCGTGGGACAGATCCTTGGTTTCTTTGAGTAAACTCAAATCGCGAAATACTTCAGCCGCTTGAAAGATGCTGCCGGTCCGCATTTTTTCCTGATATTCGCGATGTCTCCTGTTCCACGTCTGCGAATCGGTCTTCAAGGCTCTTTTCTGTAAAATCTCTATGACTTGTGCTACTTCGCATTCCTCCACAATTTTACGTACGCGATTTGATTCCACTTTATCAATTGGTAATTTAATTACCGGCCGTTCATTGGCGGTCTTTATTTCTGTTTCCAAGATGTAACAAAGCTGGTCGGAATTACCGATTTTTTCTGTTCTTATATCGGTTATTCGCGCCACCCCGTGAATCGGATAAACGACAACGTCTCCGATCTTAAACATTAACATTTTTTACCGGCTCCCTTTCTACAAAAATACCGCCAATTCCAAAATAATCACTGAATCAAGTATATTATAAGCCCCCCGGCTATTAGTGCGAAAACGCTTGATAAACCAGTTTCTCAAAATTGCATTGTAGCTGACGGACCTTGAAGTCATTACGGAAAAAAGATAGAATCCCAGTTGGTCACTCGTCGGTTTCGGGGAAGCTCCCTACTCCTCGAACGGGGGGGAGAATATACAAGGTATAGTGGCTTGTCAACAAAAAAGCACTATATGGAGTAAACATGAATCCTCATATAATATGCCTTGTTACGATAGATGATATCGAAAAAGCGGCTCTAATAGCGCGTACCCTCGTTGAAAAAAAATTAGTCGCGTGTGTGAACATAATACCCCAGATTCGTTCCATTTATAGATGGCAGGGACGTGTGTATGATGAGGTTGAACGACTCCTGATCATGAAAACACGTCGCGATCTATTTGACAAGCTAAAAACCAATGTCAAAGAAATGCATCCTTATGAGCTTCCAGAGATAGTTGCCATAGAAATATCCGACGGACTTCCAGAATATCTTAAATGGATCGATGATTCAACCCTTCCCAATAATGCGTGACCCGTCCAGCATCATCGAAGAGGGTTGCCAGATTCTCGGCATAAATTTGGCTCCTGGCGTGACTTCCAAAATGGCCTGTCATTTGGACATGCTCTTGGAATGGGGCAGCAAAATTAACCTCTCGGCTCTCAAGAAACCTCAGCAAATTGCGATACTCCATTTCTTGGATTCACTGACAGTTTTCAAAGTACCTTCCAAGAGATTTGGCTTTAAACATTCTGGATATCGGGACAGGTGCAGGTTTTCCCGGCTTGGTACATAAAGACTGCTGAAGACTCTTTTCAACTTACGCTTCTTGATCGCGATCCCAAAAAGATAGTGTTTCTGAAATATGTCGCAAAAACGCTCGACCTGCACGGCATCAGTTTTTTGAATACGCCTTTCAAGAACTTGGTAAAAAATCCTGATCCGTCCAGTTTTGACGCACTGATCTCTAGGGCTTTCTCGTCAAACTCCGAATTACTGGACAGCTTACATGTTGTGGTCAGACCGCGCGGTTTGCTCGTACGCATGGCCGGGCCTGCATCACTTAAAGAAGATTTCAATCTCAAGCATTTTCATTATGTTAAACATTGGGAAGGAAATCTGCCTTTTTCTTCGCATTTCAGAATAATTACTCTTTATAGGAAAATTGATTAACCGTTTTTAATTAGTGGTTAATTTGGCTTTTGTTAAGCCTTATATTTAAGAACGTTCTATATATAAAACGTGTAAAATTAGAGCGTTCGTGTTTTCAAGGAAAGCTGTATCCATTTACCGACTCATTTTTGTGTTGCTTGTGATGGGGCGGGGCAACAATGCAATTTCTTTGGAGTAAAGGGAGATTGCGTCACTTTAGTCACAGTGACATATATCTGAGGACCTCACTTGCTCCCATGATTAAATGCCTGTCGGCAATTTGAGCCCCTTATAATTCCAAATCGAAAAAAGGCGGCTTCCCACAAACTTTTTGGTGAAAAACCATTTCGCGTGCTTGGTTCTCTGGGACTTTTGTGATATTACGGTCCCCCATAGTATAAAAGCACTATATGTTGTGGGTTACAGAAAATGGGACGCGTGATCTGCGTATGCAATCAGAAAGGTGGGGTGGGCAAGACTACCACGGCCGTGAACCTCGCATCATGTCTGGCCCTATCTGAGAAGCGCACTCTGTTGATAGACCTCGACCCTCAAGCCAACGCATCCAGCGGTCTGGGTATTCGTGTCGTCAAAGGTGAACCCTCTGTATATGAGCTTCTTTTGTGCAGAGAAGATCATACCCGGGTCACAAAATCCACCCCCCTGGCTTTCCTCGAGATAATACCGTCTTCCCAAGACCTAATCGGTGCAGAGGTCGAATTTGTCGGCCTTCCATCTCGTGAAAAGATGCTCCTTGTCGCAATTGAGGGGCTCAGGAATTTATACGATTACATTTTTATAGATTGTCCACCGTCACTTGGTTTTCTGACCTTGAACGCTCTTGTGGCTGCCGATACGGTTTTGATTCCCATTCAATGCGAGTACTATGCCCTTGAGGGCGTCGGCAATCTACTGAATACCATTCGGCGAGTGAGGACTAATTTCAACCCTTCCCTTAAAATTGAGGGCTTTCTCCTGACAATGTTTGACCCAAGGAACAATCTGAGCCATCAAGTTGTAGAAGATGTGAAAAAGAATCTTTTGGCCCAGGTTTTTGACACAATAATCCCACGAAATGTAAGGTTGTCAGAATCACCGAGTTTCGGAAAACCGGTTGTGCTCTACGATATCACATCAAGAGGTGCAGTCAGCTATCTCGCGCTTTCAAAGGAGATTATGGATGCTGAAGGTGACGGAAACGCCAAAGAAACAACGTACAGCGTTGGGACAGGGTCTTGATGCGCTGATCCCTATCGATGGATTCCTCGACGGCAAACTTCCAGAGCGTGACATAAATCAGCTTCCTATAGATCGCCTGATTCCAAGTCCATATCAACCCAGGCGTCTTTTCGTTGAGGAGTCACTTGCGGACTTGAGCCTCTCAATAAGAGAAAAAGGTGTTATTCAACCACTAATAGTCAGACCGGCTGCTGACGGCCTTTACGAGATCGTGGCAGGAGAAAGACGTTGGCGGGCTGCTAGAATGGCGGGATTTTCGGAAATTCCGGCTATTGTCAGGATTATGTCCGATTCGGAATCCCTGGAGATAGCTCTTATAGAAAATCTTCAGAGAGAAAACCTCAATCCTCTGGATACTGCAGAGGCTTATGATACGCTGATAAAGAAATTCTCATACACGCATGAAGTATTGGCTCAACGAATAGGAAAGGACAGAACTAATATTACTAATCACTTAAGGTTGCTAAGGCTACCTGATCCTATCAAACAAGAAGTGCGGGAAGATCGACTGTCCATGGGTCATGCCAGAACTCTGCTGTCCGTGGAACACCTACCAACACAACTCAACCTGTCACAACGAATAATCAAGAGAAAGCTGTCTGTAAGGGAACTCGAACGGATAGTCCAAAATTATAAGACCAAGCAAAATGGAGCCCAAAAGAACCCTCTGTCAAAAGACTCGAACCTTCAATCATTGGAGACAAATCTGTCTCGTCATTTTTCGGCAAAAGTGTCGATACGAAAAAATAGTTCTGGTTCAGGCAGGCTTGAACTGCATTTCCATTCCCAGGAAGAACTTGACCGGCTGCTGGACGCAATGGGCTATTCTGAAGATTTCTCTTGAAATATAGGAATCGCCGTGTTACTCTTTAATTGATATCTTATCAAAAATACTATTGTTTTTAAAAAGCGACATGAACACTATCTGGCCACGCTGTAAGGAGTTGCTGCGGACTAAGGTCAACCAGCGCACCATGATGACATGGTTCGAGCCGATTATTTGCGAAGACATTTGTGATAATCGGTTGGTCTTGTCTGTCCCGAATAATTTTTTTATTTTGTGGATAAGGGACCATTACTTAAATCTGCTAAGTGATGCTGTGTGTGAAGCAACTGGAATAAAATATGAAATGGCTTTCAAGAGTCGTGACGAATTCGCGCCTAAAGAAGCTCGAAGACAGGATTGCAGTCAAGAAGCCTGTTCCTTCCCGGAATCCATTAGTATTACCGATGAATTCGCACTACAAAGAAATCTCAATCCCAGGTACACCTTTGAAAGCTTTGTGGTGGGCAACTGCAATCAATTCGCTCGTGCTGCCGCCATGTCCGTAACTGATAATCTAGGCAAGAGCTACAACCCGTTATTCATTTACGGAGGCGTAGGACTTGGGAAAACTCACCTCATGACTGCCATAGGCTATGAGGTGGTAAAAAAGGACAAAAACAAAAAAATATCTTTCAGCACATCTGAAGAGTTCACCAATGAAATGATCAACGCCCTGCGTTTCGACAGAATGCCCGATTTTAGGGCCAAGTACAGAAACGTTGACCTTCTTCTCATTGATGATATTCAATTCATAGCTGGAAAAGAGCGCACTCAGGAGGAGTTTTTTCATACATTTAATAGCATTTACGAGGCCGGGAAACAGATTGTTATAACTTCTGACCGGTTTCCTAAAGAAATACCGGAACTAGAAGATAGACTGCAATCACGATTCGGTTGGGGGCTTGTCGCAGATATGGGAGTGCCGGATCTTGAGACTAAAGTGGCAATCCTAAAACGTAAAGCGTCAGAAGATCAAATGGAGATCCCTGATGAAGTGGCATATTTCCTCGCCGACCAGGTGGAATCCAACGTTAGGGAATTGGTAGGGTACCTGGTCCGGGTTGTGGCTATGAGCACTCTTCAGGGTTTGCCTTTGACCAGAAGCCTTGCCCAATCAGCTTTGAGGGAAATACTGCATCGTCCCAAGAAGAAAATCACTGTGGACGACATTATTTCCTTGGTATCAAAGGCTTACAACGTGAAACCGGCTGATATCAAGTCCAAGAAAAAGCACAAGCTTTACGCTCAACCACGGCAAGTGGGAATGTATCTTGCCAGAGAAATTACGGAGTTTTCTTATCCCGAGATCGGGGCCGCATTTGGTGGCAAGGATCATTCCACTGTTATTTATGCAACAAGAAAAATTGAGAAAAAAATGGCACAAGATCATTCTCTCAAGAGTTTCATCGAGGGTTTGAAAAAGGATCTTCGTCAGTGAAAAGGATGTCTAATTCTTTGTGGAAAACCTGTTCAAGAACGGTTGATTATCGGGATCCTGATTTTCATTCACTTTCTTCGCGCTATTTCATCCACGATGATTCCACAGAAGGAAAGCCGATTAGGAACCAGCTTGATCGACTTTTTCACTATTTCACAGGCACTATTATCTCTATTATATTTTTTAATTTTTATAATCTAATAAGAAAAGAACTAAGAACAAAATCCATAGCAAGTTCGGAAAAATTCTTTTCCATTTTCAGCTTATGGCGTTTTGAATCGAGCCTTAGTAAGATCAGGGCTTAGAAGGAGACTTACATGTTTTTTGATATTGAAAGAGATTTGTTTTTCGAGGGGTTATCTAAGACCGTACCCATAACTGAAAAGAGATCAACACTGCCAATCTTGTCCCATATTCTGCTGAACGCTTCGGATTCAAAGCTGGTCATTACAGCCACGGACCTGGAAGTTGGCCTTCAAATGATATATAATTGTAATATAAAGGAAGAAGGATTGGTGACGATTCCGGCCAAGAAAATATATGAAATAATCAGGGAATTGCCTACCGGTCAACTCACGTTGGAATTGCAGGAAAATCGTAGGATTAAGATAGTTTCCGGAGAAAGCGAGTTTGAACTAGCCGGTATGGATGGTTCTGAATATCCGGCATGGCCTTCTGTAGAGGAGATGGAAACAGCCGCGGTCAAGAGCGAAGAACTTGTATACATGATAGACAAGACGCTGTTTGCCTCTTCCAATGACGATGCCAGGTTCAATCTCAATGGAGTCTTGTTTGAACAGAATGAGAACAAGACTCGCTTGGTGGCGACGGATGGTCATAGGCTTGCCCTGATGGACGCTGATGTCTCTTTGCCGGTGGAATCCAAAATTCTGATCCCTAAGAAAAGCCTGGTAGAACTCAAGAGACTTTTGGAAAACGTGAAGGAATACGTCCTGGTCGGATTTGAACCCAAGAACATGGTTGTGAAGACAGATAAGTTCTTGATGACTCTGAGGCTCATTGACGGAGACTATCCGGATTACAGAAAGGTGCTTCCCGCAGAAGGAGAAAAGATAGTCAAGACGAACCGAATCAAGCTATTGCAGGCTCTAAGGCGAGTGGCCGTTCTCACTGCGGAGCGAAATAAGGGAATCAATCTTTTGGTGCGCCCGAACAAGATCGAGGTGACAGCATCCCACCCGGATCTAGGGACTGCCAAAGATTCTGTAGAAGCTGACTATGATTCTGATGAACTCCTTGTGATAGTCAATGTAGCTTATTTGATCGAAGCGCTGGGAGTCATCGATTCGGATACCGTAACCCTTCAATTTCTCCAGGAGGGAGCTCCTATACTTATTCGCCCGGAGCCTTCGAAAGAGTATTTTAACCTGGTGATGCCGATGAGAAAATGATCCCATCCGTGGAAAACATTTAAAATTTTAGGCTGAAAACGCAATCAATTCAGTGAGCCGAAAAAATAATCCTGATTTTGACACTATTCTAATAACTTTGACTTATCAGCAACTATTCAGATGGATCTGGAGAGGAACAAGCTGTGGAAGAACAACAGCAATTTGAAAATTATGGCGCCGAACAGATAAGAGTCCTGGAGGGTCTGGAAGCAGTTAGAAACACCCCGGGAATGTACATAGGCAATACTAGTATCGAAGGGCTTCATCAGCTTGTCTGGGAAGTGGTCGACAATGCCGTTGATGAAGCTTTGGCAGGGTATTGCCACTTCATCAACGTGATAGTGCATCTTGATTCATCGGTCACTATAGAGGACGATGGCCGAGGCATACCCACAGAAATGCATCCCACGGAAAAAATCCCTGCGGCTGAAGTGGTCATGACGATGCTGCACGCCGGAGGAAAATTCGACAGCAAAACATATAAAGTGTCCGGCGGACTACACGGAGTGGGCGTTTCAGTGGTCAATGCCCTATCTGAACTCCTCAAACTAGAAATCAGGCGCAATGGCCAGGTTTTCCGACAAACCTACCGAAGAGGCAAAAAAGATAGCGAGCTGGAAGTGGTTGGTACCACTAAAAGAAACGGCACCAAGATCACGTTCAAGGCAGACTCTCTGATATTCGGCAATCTGGAATGCAGCTACGATGTGATAGCTGCAAGACTCAGGGAATTGGCTTTTCTCAACAAAGGACTGAAAATAACATTTGAGGACGAACGATCCCAGAAACCTCAGGTTGTTTTCGAGTACCGAGGGTGGAATAGTTTCTTTTGTGGAGCATTTGAATCGTGCCAAGAAAACCATGGACGGAAGACCCATATACATAATGGGGGAAAAAGATAACAATTTAGTAGAGTGCGCCATCCAGTACAATGACGGCTATTCAGAGACAGTATTCACTTACTGCAACAATATAAACACCTTTGAAGGCGGGACCCACCTGTCCGGTTTCAGAGCTGCGCTGACCAGGACGATGAATCAATATGCCAGTTCCAAAGGACTGCTGAAGAATGGCAAAATACAGCTGAATGTGAGCGGGGAAGACCTTCGCGAGGGATTGACCGCAGTATTGAGCGTGCGGATATTGAACCCCCAATTTGACAGCCAGACCAAGTCAAAGCTGGGAAACATGGACATTCGGGGCATCGTGGAACAGCTGGTAAATGAAAAGCTTTCGGAATATCTGGAAGAAAATCCCCAGGCAGCCAAATGGATAGTGCAGAAGGCCATGGAAGCCAGTAGGGCCCGTGAAGCAGCAAGGAAAGCACGGGAGCTCACTCGCCGCAAAAGCGCTTTAGAAGTCTCGGCACTACCTGGAAAGCTTGCGGACTGCCAGGAAAAAGACCCAGCGCAAACCGAGCTTTTTATAGTAGAGGGAGAATCAGCGGGCGGTTCAGCTAAACAAGGCAGAGATCGCGCAATCCAAGCAGTGTTGCCGCTGAAAGGCAAAATACTCAATGTGGAAAAGGCGAGATTCGATAAAATAATCCAGAGCCAGGAAATACGAGTCCTAATTACCGCCCTGGGAACCGGAATAGGTGAAGAAGACTTTGACGTTGCCAAAATTCGTTATCACAAGATAGTCATCATGACCGATGCGGACGTGGATGGGGCCCATATACGGACCCTTTTGCTTACTTTTTTCTTTAGATGGATGTCGGAAGTGATCAACAGAGGCTATTTGTATTTTGCTCAACCGCCTCTATTCAAGGTGAAAAGAGGTAAGAACGAATTTTATGTAAAAGACGAAAGTACTCTTGAAGACGTGATCCTGAATCACGGCCTTGAAAACGTGAGAATAGAAAAAGAGCCTGAAGAATTTATGGAAGGCCTTGTTCTTGTTAATGCTATTAAGAATCTCATGAGGATGGAAAAAATCCTTGATATGTACGAACGCAAGAACATGGAACGCATAATTTTGAAAGCCTTCATAAGGGAAGGCCTCACAGCCGAATCCCTTGGAGAACAAAGCGAAGTAGAGGATTTGGTGCAGAAGGTAAGGGCTAGGTTGGAAAAGATACACCCTGAGCTCAAGCCGGTCATCATGAAGATAGACAAGGATGAAGAAGAATCCAAGTACGACATAGACGTTCAATCTACACGCAACGGAATGACGAAAAAAACGAAAATAGACTTTGACATGACCGAATCGCCTTCGTTCGAAGAAATAGTATCCATAAATCGACGGGTCAAATCGGTAGGAGAGCCTCCTTTTATACTTCAGATCGATGATAGCAGACTCGAAGTGCCGTCTTTCTCCAATCTGGTTGAAACAATAGTTGAAAATGGCCGCAAGAAACTTGCTATTCAAAGATATAAAGGTCTAGGTGAAATGAATGCCGAGCAGTTGTGGGATACCACTATGAACCCTGAAAACCGCAAGTTGTTGCAAGTGACTATCGAAGACGCGGTAAAGGCCAACGAGATTTTTTCCACGCTAATGGGAGATCAGGTCGAACCCAGGAGAGAGTTCATTGAGAAAAATGCCCTGAACGTAGTCAATCTTGATTATTAATTATAGAATTGTCTTGAAATGCAGGAACAAAGAGGGAAGACTTCTGAGTCCAGTAAACAAACACTCTTGGTGCAGTTCCCAAAAAGGATGTCCATTTGGCCTTCCGAAGTGAATAACCCGGAAAGCTTCCTCAATGGCGAGCGTATGAAGACCACCATCTGGCCGGCAGAGGGACGCCGGCCGCCACTATAGAGACCACAGACGGTCTTATTCTAACGCCCACGAGATCAAGTCCGTGGTGACGCTGCCATTCCAAGAACACTGACAAATAATTTAGGATTGCTGTAAGCGAGAAAGATTGTCATTGCAGGGAGCGGTGGGACGAAGCAATCTCGGTCGCCATGAGGAGATTGCTTCGCTCCGGTTGCAACGACATGTTCGGAAAGGCACTCTCGCCCCGTGACTGAATGATAATCCAAAAGACTAGTGCTTTTTCACTGAAGACACAAAATCTTTCCAAAGCTTCAGCCCAGGCTCGGGCGGAGAACCGGCGTCATTCCACCATTGTATGAATTGCCCGTAAGTATTTAAGAAGTCATTCCAGCTCCCGTTTGGAGCAATACTTTTTTTCCAGTCAGGATATAGGTCATCATTAGCCAGCATAAATTCATCCTTACCGAAATTAGGAAACACTTTCTTGAATGCGCTGAATTTTTCGTCAGCGGTCATCTCCTTTGGTTGCTGAACACCGGCGTTGGGGACTTTAGCTTCTTTAGGCGGAATGATGCCTTCTTTGCTCACTTGTGGGATGTTCATACTTGGCTCTGGACTGTACTGTACCGGGAGCGATAGCTCCCGGATGCATTGCCCCTGGTGGAATGCCACCAGGCATGTGCATTGGCATGGGAGGGGAACCTAGCGGATCAGCCATGGATAGGGCCTGGGGCTGTGAAATGGCTCTAAGTTCAGCCTTTATCCAACCTTGAGCCGGCTCAAATTCTTGTATTCCGCCGAAGATTTTGTCAATCCTGTAAGCCTTTCCCAAACCTACCGGGCTCAGATAGTGATATCTGTTTTGCACTGCTATAACAAATAGCCCCAGGGCAAAGATAGCCAGAAATATCCATGAATGCAGAGTCGTCCAGCCGCCTGCGGGTTTCTGACCCGATGATAGGGGACGCCGAGTTTCGTCAGTTACGATCATCCCTGAAGCCTCCTATTTTGATTTTCCGATCAATGAGCGATAAAGACCGGATCTGTCAAAAATATCACATTTGAATTTGTTTGTAAATTGCCTAGATTTGGTATTTTTTAAGATTTCGTATTCTGTACTGATGTGTTTCTGCAATGTCAAGAAGGCTTCTGGAAACATGGTCAATTCAAAGACGACGGACTGGTCTGAATCAAGAAAAAGATGTCAGGCGATCGAAAAAAGGTTTATTCAAAGAAAAATAGTTTGCCATGCGCAAGAAATGTGATACTAGGGACGTACTTCTCAACATACCCTTTCGTCTTAATGAAAAGCCCTGAAAGGGGCGGCTGTTTTCAGCCGTTTTCGGGCTTTTCGTTTTTTGGGGGTTGGTGTAAAGAAAGAATGGCGCCGGAGGAGGATAGCTTTGCTCCTGTATTGCCCTTGAGAGTGGACATTCAATCAAGGCAGGTATCAAAGCCCCATCTGATGGACATTCAGTTCCGGCGCCATTCACAAAAAACTTGCCGGTGTTAGAAGATCACGCCGCCTTCCACAAAACCGCCTTCAAAAGAGGAGTCAAGTTTCAGATCATCACGACTTTCATTAAAATTCAGAAAACGATAACCACCTTTCGCATAACCCCATCGACCTGCACCCAGTGGAACGCTAAAACGCATACCTGCCTGAACATCCACACCGATAGTACCGTCCAACCAAATCACCTCCGCCTTATTGTCACAAGCCAAAGTGGCGCCATTTGGCAAAGTGCGGAGGCATCTCTGAAACTCAGCGCCAGTGTTCACCATGTTCCTGGTCCGGTCCAATCTGCACGCCTGACCAGCGCAAATTTCACTCTGAAGCTGCAGCCTTTGATCGTTGAATGTCCAGCCCGCGAATAAGGATACAGCAGCATCGCAAGTTACAACGGGCTGATACATCAGCCCCACTCTTTGATAAGTGAAGGTCCATTTGGTGTTGACGCGGGTGCCCGCAGGGTAAAAGAAAGATCCTGTACCAAAAGGATCTTTCGAGAGTGCGGCTGCCGTCTAACTGGATGGGCATTATTGAGTAATACACGGCCCATCGCGGATCGATCTGGTATTTTGCCGAATACTCCAGCAAGGTGGCGGTCGGTTTGATGCCCACATCATAAAAAGATACATCAGATGCAGGGATGCCGGCCACGACCGCAGGGAAGTGAAAAGTACCTCGCACTTGAGCAAAAAATACCTGAGTGCCCAATTCCAATTGCCCAGGCCAACGTCTAGGTAAAATACAACATGTATTCACAGGCCCACACACAGGCTGCGGCGCACAAACCGGTCCTTTACATTTAGTAATAGGACCAGGCATCGGTGGAGGCGCATATCGCGGACCAAAATATGGAGCCGACGCCTGCTTGAATTGCACCGGTGCGCGTTTCGTGGGGCCTGATCTAAAAACAGGGGCGTCCGATGTATTGTAAGGGTTGATGATGTTTACGTTAATGAAGTCATGAGATTCGGCGTTTACAATGCCGACACACATGATGAAAAAAACTAAGCATACCAGTAGCGTAAAGGAGCAACTTCTCATTGATCCCTTCCTCCCAGCTCGAACTAACTGGCAATGCTTAAATATTTTTTGCGACTTAGTGTCAAGAAAAAAATATGAAGATAAACGGGATGTTTGGTTTTTTTTCTAGAATAAACTTATTTTTACAGGCTTAACGAAACAATTATTAATCATTGACACAAAATATTAAAGTAGTTTATTATAAAAAGTATGCTTTCTATCAATTAAACAGATTTTTTAAGTAAAAGAATCACTACAGGACGCGAAATGGACTGAAAGTTTTTTCAAGTGATCCATGAAGTCCGCGCGTACGAATCCACTTTAGGAGAGATTTGATCCCCCCATCATTCGACAATTCTCACCCCAAAACAGCCTGATCCGGCAAGCTTCGTCTGGGAGGACAGGCTCAATAGCCACTTCTGCTCACCGTAGGTGTTCCGAGTGAAAGAGTACGCGCTGTGTTTCGAATACGGCCGCAAGCTATAGCGTTTCTGTCATCCCTGGTTCGAGACAAGAACGACAAGCGTCATTTTGCTCGCGAGCTAATCCGAGGAATCTGTAAAGGGAAATTTAAGAAAAAACCGGTAAGTAAAGGGATAACTTCTCAACATACCCTTCCTCCAGTTCAAACTATCTGTTTTTGTTCAATTACCCATTTCCAAAAGCTTGTCAATAAAAATATTACTTTAATAATCGGTTGTTATAAAAAAAAACGATAATCTCATTCATGTGTACGTAGGTTGCTTGGGTAAATATCTGTAATTACACGGCATGGATCAGCGTGTACGCCGACTAGATCCTTGCCCGATGCCGCCGAAATCAAACGAAATTCCCGCACAAAGACTTCGAGTCTCTCGTGGTTTTGAAGTCCGGGGGGCTTTGACTATTGTGCTCCCCGAGTTATTATTGCTGGAAAAGTCCAGGAAAATAACGATTGCCGGTTTTAGCAATCGACCAGGAACGAATCATGGGTATTACTGTAATAGGCGGCGGGCTGGCAGGGTGCGAGGCGGCATGGCAATTGGCCAAAAGGAAAGTGCCGGTTCGCTTGATTGAAATGAAGCCGGTGAAATTTTCTCCGGCGCACAGCTCCGAGAATTTGGGCGAACTGGTATGTTCCAATTCTTTTCGATCCGGCGAGTTTGGGTCTGCATCGGGTCTGCTAAAAGAAGAATTGCGCATTCTGGATTCGCTTATCATGGAAGCCGCGGACCTTAACAGGGTTCCAGCTGGAAAAGCACTGGCAGTGGATCGTGAACTTTTTTCCAAGTACATCACTGATAGAATTGCCAGTAATAGACTGATTTCATTGGAAAGACATGAATTAAAGAAGATCACGGATGAAACAGATGATCTGATGATAATTGCAACTGGTCCTTTGACGTCGGATGCCTTAACAGCAGATATAGCAGGGTTGCTTGGAGGTGAGGGGCTTTCTTTTTATGATGCCATCGCGCCAATCGTAACAGCTGAATCGCTGGATATGATCAAGCTCTTCAGGGCTTCGCGCTATGGTGATGGCGAGGGTGATTACTTGAACTCCGCTATGGATGAGCAATTGTACAGAGATTTTGTTGCGGCGATTGTAGCTGCTGCCAAGGTCGATCCGTACCCGTTCGAGAAAATACCTCATTTTGAAGGGTGTCTTCCAATAGAAGTGCTGGCCTCGCGAGGACCCGATACACTGGCGTTTGGACCCATGAAGCCGGTTGGGCTCAAGGATCCTGCAACCGGTGAGCAACCGTATGCCGTGGTGCAATTACGGGCTGAAAACAAGGAATGCAGTCTGTACAATCTCGTGGGATTCCAGACGAAGATGACGCATCCGGAGCAAGACCGTGTGTTTCGTATGATTCCAGGATTGGAGAAGGCAGATTTTGTGCGACTCGGATCCATCCATAGAAATACGTACCTGGATTCGCCCAGACTGTTGGACCTTCATTCCAGGGCCAGAGCACGTCCTCAAATGTTTTTTGCGGGTCAAATCACCGGGGTCGAGGGCTACCTGGAATCCACTGCTTCCGGTCTTGCAGTAGGGATTATGGCTGCTTTTTTATCCAAAGGCATTACTCCTTTGCCGCCTCCGTCGGCCACAGCAGTAGGCGCGTTGCTGAAACACACCAGAGATCTTTCGGCTAAGAAGAAATTCGAGCCAATGAACGTAAACTTCGGAATCATTGATCCCCCCCCAAATAAGGTCCCAAAGAAGCTCAAGAAAACAGTCGTGGTGGAGCGAGCCTTGGCGTCATTGCGAGAGTGGAAAACCCACATGGAAACCATTTGGCAATGAGTATGCTATTCGAAATCGACGCCGCACCGCTTGCCACGAACTTCTGGAAATTCAGAATTTGCTCTGCCGATTTTGCGAAAATGAAAGAAAAGCGTAGATCGATTTATTGAAATTATTTCGAAAATACCCATTCATATTATAGTATAATGAGGGTAAATGAACGAACAACTGAAAAATATTATCATCGCTGGACAATACCACAGGAGTGATATACAGGATTACCAGTTGTTTGCTGGTGTATCGGCGTAATGGAGTGAAATGTTGTCAGGATTAGATTAGGAGCCGGTTATGGAAATTCCAAAGAGAAGGCTGGGCAAAACAGGAGTGGATGTCACTATTCTCGGCCTTGGGGGCGAGGGAATACTGAGGACTTACGGCTTTGATAAACAATCGTACGAATTAATTAGAGCTGCTCTGGATTCTGGAATAAATTATTTCGAGTCGGCAAGGGCCTATTCGGGCAGCGAAGCATATTATGGAAAAGCGCTTAAAGAAAGACGAAAAGATATATTTCTTACCAGTAAGTCACATTCCAGATCCAAGGATGGCGCACTACAACATCTGGAACAAACGCTGAAAAACATGGAAACCGACTACCTGGATTTATGGCAGGTTCACGATGTGCGAACTGATGAAGATGTGGACGAGATCTTTGGCCCTGATGGCGCTTTGGAAGCATTTGTGGAAGCCAAACAGAAGGGCCTTGTCAGGTTTATCGGAGTCACTGGGCACCAGGATCCGCTTCAACTTATAAAATGCATGGAAATGTTTGATTTCGATACAGTACTTCTTCCGATTAATCCTGCGGAACCCTCGTACGACAGTTTTATAGAGCAGGTGCTTCCGACCGCCAATGAAAAAGGCATGGGAATAATAGGGATGAAGATTTATTTCCGGGGCTTCGCTAAGCAGCTTCCCTGGTATTCCTCAATGCAACCCTTCTTCAGATTCGCGTTGTCACAGCGCATAAGTACAGCTGTTGTGGGATGCGATACAATCGGTCAGCTCAAAGAAAATGTGCAGTTCGCTGCATCCTTTAATCCTATGACTGATAGTGAAGTGTCCAAAATTATTAATGATACCGCCCCTCACGGCAGGGAGTTAATGTATTATAAGCCTTAAGCTGAAAATCCTTCTTCAGCCGCGAATGAAAGAATATCAGCGCTGCTTCAGAGACCTTCCTCATCCGCACTCATCCTCTTTTGTCTGCGGCCGAAACTTGTTTTTCTATTGTTGAGTCAGTCGTCCGGGGTATCTTTATGACGCGACATGTCCTCCAGGATTTTGTCTAATTCCCAGAGCCTTTGTTCTCCGGCATGTATGTTCAGTTCGAGCTCTTCGAGCTGTCGAGGGTTCATCCAACTACGTGTTTCAAGGCTCTCTTCCAAAGTTTTCATCTGTATCATCTGTTGTAGAAGCACGTTCTTCTCTTCCAAAACCAAATCGAGTTCTTCCATGAATAATGCCCTCTCTATTCTTGAAAGTTCACACATCTTATAGGGATTGCCAAAATTTATGACGTTTATCCGATGGTCGAATCCCAGAGACTTCGCCGTGGGTCGGCGTCCCTGCCGACCCACGGCGGGCGCGGAGGCCTGCCGCTACGCATCATTCTTTGCGCTATCGGGCAGAAATTTTGTCTCACCCTATAACGCGAATCTACACCTGTTGACATCGCTGCCGGCAGACGGCAAATGAGATATGCTGCAGGTCCGAGCAAATCTTCCCAAGACACAACATCCAACATTATTATATTAATAACTGTTTCGTATAAGTGCACATTGGTCGAAGAATACTGATGCCAAAAGATCGTGGCTCCCGCTCCCTGAAAAAATTCTGTGTCTACAAAACACAAGTCATTACAATTTATTTCTGTGGGGCCGAAAAGGGGCTACACGGTAAGAAAATACCAAATTCAGTGACGCATACGCGTGACGTCATTGACTGACTGAGAAACCCAACAACCCAGACATTAAGTCTCGCTCAGCGAGGACACAAAATCCTCCGTGCTGACAACAGTTGCATAAATTCCGTGCAATGCAGCCAAAAAAGCAGCGTGTACGTGATCCGCGGGAATCGACTTGTCGCCGAAACAGAGCCTCTTTGTTGCACAAGCATCGCCTACAAGGGTGCATTCAAAACCATGATCAAAGGCAGCCCTGATGGTCGCGTCCACGCACATGTGCGTCATCATTCCAGCGATCAACAATCTTCTCACGCCCAGGCCACGTAGATAGTCCAACAGCGGCGTGTTTCTGAAACTGTTGGGATAATTCTTCTGAATAATCGGTTCACCCTCTTTTGGGGCTACATTCTCGTGAATGTCCGCACCTCTGGTGCCTGGCACTAAGAATGTAGCTCCATGACGGACGGAAAAGTGCTGGATATGAATTACAGGGAGGTTCTTTTTCCTGAAAATTGTCAGCAATTCCTTCGCACACACGCTTGCTTGTATACTGCCTTCGACTTCCATTTTGCCGCCAGGGAAATAATCATTCTGAATATCGATCAGCAGAAGCACTGGATTTGCCACGGTACATTTCCTCTCTGGGAATACTTTCCTTTAAATCTGCAGGCTATTTTTCGGATTCCAGACTAAAGCCTCAGGTTTGGGTCCAGCTCTTTGATATATGTCAACAACGCTCTGCCGAGTAGCGAGTCCACGTTGATTTGCTCATAGTCCAGCGAAACATTGTTCAAATATTGTAAAATCAAGGCATCACCAGCGCAGCCACCGGGAAGAATCCCAGCGAAAAAGAATCCCAGCCTTTCAAAAAGTTCCACATAAATCGAAGTTGCTGGGTCACAAAGATCCAGTACCAAATGGATTACATCGAACCGTTTGAAGCATAGATCCTTTAGGGTTGCTTTCACTTCGGAGACTACTCGTTCTCCGTACCGTTCCACTTCAATTCGGACGAACCCTTTGGGTCCTCCCGTTTGAGTCCTGATCACGAATTCACCTTGATCAAAGGTTGTTTTCGTGTCTAGCGTGATTTCCGGTTCCATTTCCAAATCATTGTACAGCCTTCTTATCATTTTGTTATGACGATCAGGCGGAAAAATCCTCAAAGATGCCGGTTTGTTGAGATATAGAAAATGCACAACCAGGCTTTCTCTCTGGAAAAGTCGCTCCGTAATTCCTCTGAAAGACTCTGTTTCAGGAACTACCGCTAGGGCGATCGCGCAATCCCTTAATCCGCATTTGTGGCCAACTTGCTGCGAATACGTATGATTAGTAACCGCTTGACCGAAAACACCCATGAGGTTTTCCAATCGAGCCTTATCAATCAAATGGGCGGTCAACAGGTTGAATATTCCGTGCGACCTGTATTCCGGCTTCACCACACCCAAGCCCAATTCAGCTATTCGATCAGCGGGGTCCCACTTGAACATTGCGCAGTGGCCGGCAAGATCACCGTCCTCGGTAACTGCAACAGCAGAATACATTTGGCCACTTTTGTTGATCTCAATGATTCTTTCCGGATAGTACACATGCGGGACAGCGTACGAGTAACCGTACGCCCTGTACACGGCCCGGGAAACCTCTATTGCTTCTTCCGGCTTCATTTGCCGTACGGTAAAACGAATAGGCCCGGAAACCCGAGCCGTTTCAGGTCGAGCTTGGGAATAAGGTTCGAGATTACATGCCTCAAAAGATTCTTTTATGTCTTGATTTCTTAGATATTTGACGAGAACTGTCTCTTTGCCGCCCCTTCCCAGATTATTGACAGAGATCACGTCCATGAGACTTGTCATCTCAGAGCTCAACAGCTGTTTTGAAGTTTGAGTAGAGTCAAGGGGCATTCCCATGTCCCGAATCACTATCCTTAGGCCCAAAGGAACTCGCTCGCATGAAATATCCAGAGAGGTCCTTTCATAAGGCTCAAAACCCTTCTCTATGATATTTTTCACCGCTTCGCTTAATGCGATGCATATGTCTTCTCTGTCTTTATCTTGAAATCCAAATTGTCTTGCTATTTCATCTGCATACCCAATAGCCACCTGAATATAAACGTTATCATTGGGAATAGTAAGTTGAGAAAATTCACATTTTGTTTCCATACTAGCGTCCAACTTTATGATCACCCTCGTATTGCCAAAGGTCGTTCTGATCGATGTCACCCATGGATGCGGCGCTGCCAGCGAAAAAAAGGAATCCCATGAGCGAGACGAACGTAATGGCAGCGAAGACCAGTTTGAACCACGCGGGCAAGGGAGAAGGCGAAAAGAATCCTTCAATTACTCCGGCCAGAATCAACAGAGGCACGCATCCTAAGGCCAACCTGGCCGCTTCTTTGCCTCTGATGGCCAGAAATTCCGCTCTCCTGTATGGGCCGGGATTGAGCAACGCGTGTCCGAGAATCAAGCCCGAGGCGCCTGCTATAAACACGGCTGTTAGTTCGAGACTTCCATGTGGCAACACAAAAGACCAAAATTTCAGTGATAGATCATGTTCGAAACACAAAGCAGCGACAGCGCCGATGAGTAGTCCATTCAGACTCAACAAATATACCGTACCGATTCCGAAAGTAATTCCTGACGCAGCCATGAAAAAGGTAACTGAAATATTGTGGGTCATGAGTCTGCTGGAAGCCGTAGGCGCCACAGTGTAAAGGCTGTCGAACCATACTTGGCCTTTCTCCACAGTGCCAATTATGCGTTCAGGGACCAGTAGCTCGATAAATCCAGGCTTTTGAATTCCCAGCAGAAATCCCACAAAACCCAATAGAACGAATGCACCTGTTGAAAGCAGCACGTAAGAAAGGTTCCGGCGAAAAGCTGCAGGAAATTCACGGCCAATAAACTCGCCGATGGAGAGCCAGTTGAAAGGCGGCTTTCTGTAGATCATCCCGTGAACCCGAATCACAAGGCTGTTTAGATATGCCACCACGTCATTTCTTTCATCCCGCCCGAATTCCGAGGACCTCAGCAGGGAAAGGTCCGAGACCGCTGCTGCATATAGCTTCCCCAGTTCCCACAACTCTTCACGGCTAATATTACGTCGTGCACCAGGCTGCAATTTTGCAGCTATTTTGTTCAGTTTCTCCCATTCAGCTTTGCGTTCCTTTACGAACTCGTTTATATTCAATTTCGCTCCCCTGGATATCTAGCGTTGCGAGCGATTCCTAGGCAGCCAGCTCCTCACCGATCATATCACGCCAAGGATCGGCTGTGAAAAAAAACGTGAAAACTATAACTGTAGAGACACCGGAGCATTTGGAGCTTCAATTTCAGCTCGCGGGAATCGGCGCACGTTTCATCGCGTTTCTTATAGACAAATTCATCCAAATTGGAGCTGTCCTCGGGATAATTTTTTTTGTAAGCATGCTGCTTTTCTTCACCGGACAAACGGCTCAGTTTGTCGAATTCCTAGCGCAGGCCAAAAAAGGACTCTGGCAATGGCTCATCGCAATAGGCCTTCTTTTTTATGGCATAATAATGATTGGATATTTCGTGATATTCGAGTATTTTTGGAGTGGTTCCACCCCCGGAAAGCGATCACAGGACATTCGTGTGATCCGCAAGGATGGGCGGCCTATCTCCTTTTTTGACTCGGCGGTGAGAAATATTTTGAGGTTTGTAGATATACTGGGCGAAGTCTATCCGCTGGGGCTTATCGTGATGTTCCTGGATTCGCAAAACCGTAGATTGGGGGACCTTGCAGCTGGAACAATCGTAATTTCAGAACGTGAAGCCATGAGCCCGTCGGTTCCTGAGATTACCGCACCCGGGCATCCTAAGGCCCCGGAATTGAGGTCAGTGGCGGCCAGCATGACACCGGAAGACTACCAGATTATGTCGAAATTCCTGTCCCGCAGAAAAGAATTGGACCCGGAACACAGAATGCGATTGGCATCAAAAATCTCTGAACGAATAATGGCTGGAGCACAGCGTGAAAAGATTGAAATGAATCCGGAGAAGTTCCTGGAAATAATGGAAACCCTTTATAGGGAACGCACGAGAATTCTTTGAACCGTTGACACGTCGGATAAACGAAAACACATGAGCCACGGGAAGGAAAATACATGTCTCAGGAGAATTCTGAAACTCTTTACACGGTGATTATTACCGGGTTGAAACCTGGAACGGATAAGATCAAAGTGGCTGAAGGAATCGAGCGTGTTGTAAAAAATTTCGATGCCGGAAAAACGCTCAAGAAGCTGGAGTCGCTCCCGTGGACTATGACTCGGAAAGCGTCCAGAAAGACTGCCGGCCGGTTGGTTAGATACTTAACTAAGCTGAATTGTGTGGTAGAAGTCTTTCCGCCGTTTGATATGCCGGCCATCGCGGATGTAGCAGAGACTCAAATTCTCCCGGGGACAGCGCTGCTCTCCGAGACTCAGGTCATGTCTACCTCCCAATTCGTTGCGGTTCCGGAAGAGCCACCCAAAGTGGAACCCCTGCAAACTTACGCCGCCGCTGCATCAGGATCACCCCCCCCTTTCAGCGAAGAGCCTGAAGAAGGACCCGAGGACGTATCTCTTGAGCCCCTTACTCTGGGGGGCATTCTGGACAAAACTTTTCAGATCTGCAGGAATAATTTTTGGAAACTGTTGGCGATTTCCGCGATTCCGTGGCTCTTGACCGCAATAATCGCAATTGTGTTGACTATTATTGTGGGTATAATTGGTTTGACTGTGCAGAGTATATCCCAAATGTCAATTACGATGCTTGTGATTGCAGGTGTCTTACTAATCCCCAGCGCTATTGTTTCATTTGTATGCCTGTTTTACCTTGCTCAGGGAGCGATGATACACGCCGTGTCTTCAACTTACCTTGGGAAACAGATCAATATAAAAGAATCCTATAGTTTTGTGTTCGATAGACTTGGAAAATTCGTCCTTACGTCCATGCTTCTTACCCTGGTAATCCTTGGGGTCATATTCATGACCGTTGTCGCGGGCGTAGGATTCTTCTATCTGTTCGCATTGATTACACCTTCCGGTTGGTTTTCTGCAATAACTTGGATTCCTCTGTTTTGTGCATTGATTTATGTGATGGTCAAGCTGTTGCTGTTCGATAAAGTAATAATCATAGAAGACATAGCGTATTCCGGCGCTCTTAAGAGAAGCTGGAAACTGCTTTCAGGCAAGGCGAATGGCCCATGGCCGCGATCCTATTGGTTCAGGTTGGCCATTTTGCTCATTCTGTTCATGTTGATAAGTGTGACTATTTCAATGCTTTTCCAGATGCCGGCCTCCTTATTGACACTGTTGTTCCCTTTGTCGCAGCTGTCAAAGACTGTTTTGACTCAGGTTTTCAGTAATCTGGGCAGCATTTTTGGGCAGATGTTTGGAGCTGTTTGCCTGGTGATTTTTTACTATGACATACGAAATCGAAAAGAAGGATTCGACATAAAAATGCTGTCCAGAATCGACGGATCCTGATGCTTGGTAAGAACTGGCTGTGGCTCAACAAAAAAACTCGGGCAAAAGGTTTTCCCCGCGCACGTCAATTGCGAGCGCAGCGACATGGCGAAACACAGTATTAGTAGCGGCCGGCGTCCCTGCCGGCCATCGTGGGTAAAGGAGCACCCGAATTCGCACAAAAACTTCAGCTGTGTAGCGGAGACTTCCTCAGTGGCGAGCGGATGAAGGCCACCATCTGGCCGGCAGGGACGCCGGCCGCCACTATAGAGAGCCCAGACGGCGATATTTTGACGCCCATGGGATCAAGTCCGTGGCGCCAGACGCAATTCCCATAAATTGGACAATAATTTTGGCATTTTGTACAATTAGCACAATGAAGCTTTTCACAGCGGGGTTTAGGCCTGATAGAGTTTGCGTCGCAGTGTCACCCTCGCAATGGCAGCTTACCGCTATTTCCCCAGAGGACGGTATCCGTGAAGAGAAACACTTTTCGATAGCTGAATAGACGCTCTGGAAAAAACGGTTGAACTTAAGGCAGATTTTAGTGATAATTCTCTTATAAAATTATCTTGAGCAGGAGCAAAAATGGCGGGAAAGAAAAAGGAACAAAAAGAAAAAAAAGAAAAACCACTGGAAAATTGGACTATCAAAGAACTTCGTGAAGAAGCCCTCAAAAGCGGTGAAGTCCAGGGTGCCCATGGAATGAACAAAGAAGAATTGCTCACAGAGGTCAGAAAAGCCAAAGGGATTGCGGAGCCGGAAAAGAAGAAAAACGGGGGCGTGAGAGCCTTGAAGGCCAAGATATTGGAATTGAGACAAAAGCGGGACGAAGAACGTGAACAAGGCGCGTCTAAACTTCGGCTGACTGTCCTGAGGAAAAAAATATCCAAACTTAGAAGAGAGACCCGAGCATAAATCTGATTCATTCTTTTTTCAGACAGAATACCTTTCAGTATTCCCGTCAATAAAGAAACGATCCGAGGAAGTCCAAACCGGCCGCAAGCCAATTGCGGCCGGATTTCAGTTCCGAATCCAATGGAAAATAAAAATCAGATCACAGCCCCTGGATCGAAGTGGCTTCGTCGGGTCATAACGGCAATACTTTTGTTCTTGGCCGTTGTATTCATGGTCGCCGCAGCGATTTTCCTATTTGTGCGTTTCGGACTGGAGGGTAAACAGGTCGTTTCCATAATAGCGGAGGGAATCGAGTCTTCCACGGGCAAGAAGATTTCTTTTTCATCTGCAGAGCTTGAGTGGCTCACGCTGGATTCAGCGCGGATCTCAGTTTCAAGTTTAGAAGTTCGGGATGATCCAAGCCACAAACCGGAGCTCTCGATCCCGAAGGTTGAGTTACGGGTCTCTTTGATGCCTCTTCTCAAGGGCACTCTCTATTTCGACTACATCACAATTTCCAATCCTACAGTGATCATACCGAGGCCGACCCCATTTGGCGAGCATGAAAAAATGACGCCGCCGCCGGCCCCAAAGATATATCCGGTGGTAAAACATCTGGAGATACGTGACGGCCGCGTTGTTTTTGGCGTTCCAGGCGGGGAAGACGGGACAAACAAGACTTCTTTCTCGGATATCCAATTTACGGTCGAAGACCTCACTCCGCGAGGTGCAAAGGATTTTCAACTATCCGGCAAAGCAGTTTCTTTTAACAAAACGGGGGCATTCGACATACGGGGTCAAGTGGACGCGACTCCCGTGTTCGACGGCGAATGGAAAGGCAGAGTGGATGCTAAGATCACGGATTGTCCCGTTTCCATCCTGATAGGATTCCTCGCGAACTTAAAGATAGATATTCCCGTAGCCGAAGGGTTGGTGAACGCGTCACTACAGCTTGATGGAAGTGACCGCCAATTTACCGCAAATGGAGAGCTGATTTTATCCAACGGGATTCTACTGCCGGGAAAATTATTTGCAAATCCAGCGCCTGTAACCAAAGCATCAGCAAAATTTATGGCACGGCGACAAGCGGACACGCTTACTATCGATCTGCCCGATCTGTCAGTGCCTGGTATGAGCTTCGGTGTGGAAGTAAAGATCAGCAATCTTTCTTCTGAACAACCCGGAGTAAGCGTGTCTGTGAAAAAAGCGGACCTGGATTTACAGAAACTGTTCCCGTTTATTCCCCAGAAGCTCCTCAAAGAGGAAGACCGAGATCGGCTGCTTGAAGCAGGTCTTTCGGGTCATCTCAGGATTTTGGGCGGTGCCTGGACAGGAAAGGTTTCGGATCTCACGAATCTGCAGAGTGCTGGGACCGCTCTTTTGCTGGATGCCTACGCTGACCGGATCTCAGGCTTTATCCCCGGGTTCGGTTTGCCTGTGACGAACGCGACGGGACGAATTCGCATCAGCAATGACGAATTATTATTCAAGGGAATTAGCCTCACGTTAGGCACGTCTCCCATCGTCCTTAACGGATTCGTGGGGGACCTCTCGGGTTCACCCAAATCCGATTTGTTTATCTCGATGAACGCGCAGGCACAGGATTTAAGGCCGCTTCTGGAATACGGGCCTGTTGCAGCCAATATTTCACCCTGGCTTTCAAAGATCTCGGATTTTCGTGGCGGGTTGTCAATCACCCTGGATATTAAGGGCAGCCTGAAAAACCCCAGCTTGAAAGGACGTTTGGATCTCGAGGAATTCCAGTGTCGAGTTGCCGGACTAGCGCTTCCGTTGAAGAAAATCAACGGTTCGCTGAGATTCAGGAGCACTGGTGTGAGTTTTTCAGGGATAAAGGGCATGATTGGCGACAGTCCCGCAGAAGTAAGCGGGTCTTTTTCCCCTGATGGGATGAATGTCTCCGGGGACTTGAAGCTTTTGCCATCGGATTTCAGGAAGCTTGGCCTTTTTCAGAGCGATTTGAGCATATCCGGAAATATTCCGGCGACTATTTTAGTCAAAGGCAAGAACGCAATAGAGT
Organism: uncultured delta proteobacterium; assembly: GCA_963700305.1. Classification (GTDB taxonomy): domain Bacteria; phylum Desulfobacterota; class Desulfomonilia; order Desulfomonilales; family Desulfomonilaceae; genus Desulfomonile. Next base: position 46,188 of record CAVOXB010000011.1, on the reverse strand, counting down.
TCTCTGTTGGCACAGACCTAAAATCGAATTCGCTCGTGATCGGCAAGTACTTGAGAAAAAACATCGGAACACCCTGTACGGTGGAAGCCACTGGATCTATCAATTCCGATAGGGTGACAGTTGAAGACGCATACTTGATTCTGGACAATATCCGGATCTCGGCCAAGGCCAATGTAGACGAACACGGTGCTTTCGCCGTTTTTGTAAACCTCCCTCCGAAAGGGATTCCGACTGCAGCCCTAGTCCCAGTAGCCGACCCGTCTCTGGAAATACAACCCGGCGGAAGAATTGAAGGCGACCTGATAATACGAGGAGGCCAGGACAGGTCCCGGGGGGAGATTGCAATAGAATCGAACATACTCATGAGTCACGTTTCTATGCATCTTCCTTTCTTCTATAAACGCACTGAAGGACTAACCGGAAGCCTTCGCCGTAAGGGGAAATCGCTCAATGTCACAATAGAAAAAGCTAGAATAGGCAGTTCCTTCATTTCCGGCACTGTGGCGATCAGTGACTTGGATAACCCGAAAGTGGATATGAACTTTGAAAGCTCATTCCTGGACACCACAGACTTCACATCTCCTCCAGGATACGTGAGCCCTACGACCTGGGGTGAATGGCTGAAGAACAATCGATTCGTAAGGTTCTTGGCCCGAAGCAGAGGCGCAGGCTCTCTGAAAATCGCCAAGGGCAAAACAGCGACCAGGGTTTTTTCGGATTTTCGGGCTTCTTTTGAGGCTGCCGGAGGCTTTGTGAAGGCTACGAGCTGGGGCATGCATTTTGCCGATGGCCTGATGAGGGGGACGGCTCTTTTCGATCTTCGAGACAATGCTCAGGTTCCGTTCAAAGTGGAATACCAGGGAGATCAGCTAAGAATTGAGAGGGCGATGCCCGCAGACGGGAACAGATTGTGGATCGAAGGCGCAATGCTTTTAGCAGGCAAAATGGAGTGGAAGCTCAGCCCAAAGCGGGAAAACAACGGAATTCAAAAAACCGGTACAATGGAAGTGAGGCTTAAAGAGGGCACAATTCACAGATTTGAGGTTCTATCCAAGATATCATCTGTGTTAAATCTTGGCTCTCTCCTCAGAGGACGCTTCCCGGATCTAATATCTCAAGGATTGCCGTACCAGCGAATGAACTGGGAAATGGAAGTTTTCGACAGTAAATGGACGGTCAAAAATCTGCAGCTCATGTCTGATGCAACTCGCATAGACGCGTCCGGAATGTATTTCAGCGATCAGCACAGAGTTGATTTCAAGGTGGACGTTTCGCCTTTGGTGGGGTTCGATACTATTGTGTCCGGCTTGCTAGGCAACCTGATCACCAAGAACGGCAAATTACTGACTACTACATTCCGAGTGAGGGGCCTTTACGAATCCCCGGACGTGCGTATGGAACCCTTTGAGCAATTCAGGTCGGAGCAGTGAAAAATCGATAGAGTTCCGGCGAGGATGCTCATCTTTGTTTGATGTCGTATTGCACGGTGTGTTCGCCGTCACTTAAAGTTTTTGCGGCCCAACTGCTCCTCAGATGCTGGTGGGCGACTATTTCCCTTTTCATCACGCAATTGAATCAGAGCCGTTTCTAAATAGCCTCTTGTGATCTCGTCAGAAGGGCTTATCTGCAGGGCCTTTCTGAAATTCGGAATCGCATCTATCAAATTTCCCAACATGGCGTGCACTGCTCCGAGCTCACCGTAAGCCTCTCCAAAAGTGGGGTTCAAACGAATTGCTTTCGCCAGATGCTCACCAGCCTCATTCAGTCTCTGACAGTTCAAGAAGTGGATCCCCAGATTGTAGTGTGCCCGGGCGCTAAAGGGCGTATGCTCGACAGCCTTTTCAAAATACGTTTGAGCTTCGTCAATTCTTCCCTGCTTAATTCTCAGGTGTTCCATGTTGCCGAGCGTTGTCGAGTCGTTTGGACTTACTGCAAGAGATTGTTTGAGAAACGTTTCAGCTTTCTCTGTGTCGCCTACTTTAAGAAAGGCAGACCCTAACGCGCCATAAACGTTTCGTCCATCGGGGACAGTTAGCGGCGCCTTAGAATAATAAAGAACGGCCTCATCGTTTCTGCCGGCAAACTGCAGAGCCTGGCCAAGACTATAATACACTTCAAAGGCAAGTTTCGCCTCGAGTCTTTCGCCTGTTTCAGGAATGGATTCGGCAACTCTGGACCAAAAACGGACTGGATCCTTCCATACTTCGGCCATCTCTATCCCTGTCCTGGCCATAAAGAACAGAACCGCGACAAACCCCACTCCAACGTAGAGCAGACGGTAATTAAAGGATGTAATGAATCGTTTTCGAGATATAAACCATGACATGGCGTCAGCAAGGCCCAGCCCTATTCCCAGCAAGGGGAGTACTGCTCTATAACCAAAGTACGAGTATTGAGGTACAAGCAGAGGTTCAGGGATCGATGCTATCGCGAAAAAGAGCAAACCGAATCCCGCTAAAGGTCTTGCAACGACCGAAATAATGGACGCGGCCAAATACGTGAGGAGTCCTGCAACTGCAAGAAAAGTGGAGAAAGGGTTAGTGAGAGAAATGGACACAGAAAAATGTCTAATGAGTTGCGTATTGTCTAAGGTGGGAAAGAAGATGGCGTAGAGGTAGATGAAAAAGACCCTGGTTTGAGTAAGAAGGACCTAAAGAAGGCTTCTGTCAGCCTCCAGGTAGTATTGCTGAAGCGTTCCCACGATGCCGTCCTTTATCTGCGAGGTGCCGTGAGCCCGTTCCAACCACGACATGGCGATTGTAAAGCCAACGGTAATCATCCCAAAAACGAAACAGCTAAGAACCGTGTGCCTCCAACTCGGATGGAAAAAAGTAATTTCCGCCAATATTAAAATAAGGGGCAAAATAATCGCATTTTCCTTGCTAAGTAGTTCGCAAAGAAATAACAAAACACGGATCGTGTAACCTATTCTAGCATTATTCCAGATCTCCAACCTTGTTGCCAAATATACCGCAAGGCCTGCGTAAGTGAAGAGGGTAGCTAACAAAGCCATTCGCTGCCATATATAGATGGTCGCATAAGTGTTAAGAGGATGAGCAACAAAGAGGGTCGCTATCGTGATTGAAATGGCATGCCTCTCATTGTCGGTCATCATATCTCGTCTGCATTCAATGCTGAGTAACAACTCCAAAATGACTGCAACGAGCAGGCCTGTTACCGCCAATAGCAAAATGTTTGTCAACCGGAAGTAATACGGATTAAGATCATGAATCAAGTAATTAACATAAAAAGTTATCATGGCCACAGGACGCTGAAGAAAAATCTTTACTACTCCATGAACTCCTTGGTTCGTAAAAATGTGACGATTATCCATGATTCGACTGGAATCATAATAGGTCGGTGCATCCAAGGCCATGAAATTTAGCAAGTAAGCTATCGTAACAAAAATCGACAACAATGCCGCGACGACCAGTATTCGGGCGCAAATTTTTCGAGTCGTTTCAGGTAGGTTACGGAATCCCATGAGCAATTCCTCAGCGCTGTTTGTCAGTCAATCCATGTCGAACAGACAAGGGTTTAGCGCCACTAAAGACAATCAATCATATATTGAACAGCGGAAACTCAGGTTCCTTTACTCCCTTGAAGAATTTTCTGTGAATGGGACAAGGCCCGTATTTCAGTAATGCATCCCGGTGATCCTTAGTGGCGTATCCTTTATGGCGATCAAATCCGTACTGAGGATATTGCTCGTGAAATTCCAACATTAGTCGGTCTCTGGTGACTTTTGCAATTATTGCTGCCGCTGCCACTGAGAAGCATAATCTGTCACCTTTTATTATGGGCTTCTGCCTGATCTCTAATTCGAGTGATAATGGGCCGTCTATGAGTAAATAATCAGGCAGAGGACTAATTTCCATGGCAGCGTTTCGCATTGCAACGCGGGTTGCCTGGTAAATGTTGATTTCGTCGATCACTTCGGATGAGACGGCGCTAATGCCAACCGCAACGGCCTTTTCCCGGATCTGGTCGAACAAAGCTTCTCTCACTTTTGCACTCAAGAGCTTGGAATCATTTATTTCGGCAATGGGATCCGAGACTCGCATGATCACAGCGGCAGCAACCACAGGTCCTGCCAGCGGACCTCTACCAGCCTCGTCTATGCCCGCTATCCTTTGGGCTCCCAGGAAGGCCGCTTCTTCTTCGAAACGGAATGACATGACAAGCTCTTCGGCAGTCAACGATCGTGACAATCATCCATCCTCCGAAAAAGAATAAATGCAAATCAGGAGGTCGAATATAGCTCTACGGACTGGAAATGCCAAGCGTAGCTTCTAGAACGGCCGTAACTTGATGATAAAATTACAGTCCTTCTCGCTTTTCATCGAATAGCTGATACGTACGCTTCGATTCACAGATTTTCTCGGATCACCTGGGCAGCATTATCAAGCGTCTTTTCCGCAATCGGCGATATGAGAGGATCCCTATTGAGAGAATTGAGGTAACCGTGAAATATATTCGGTTCCATGTGATAGATGACTTTTGTCCCGGCTTCAGAGAGTTTTTGGGCGTAGGCTGACCCTTCGTCCAACAGAGGATCACATCCTGCTGTAATTACTAGAGCCGGAGGCATTCCCTTCAAGTCTTGAGCTTGAAGCGGGGACGCAAAAGGATTTTTCCAGTCATCCTCTTTCGGCAAATAGAAGGACCTGAATGATTTAAGTGCCTTGGTAGTAAGCAAAAATTTTCGACCGAAGCATTTCGCTGAACGTGTGTCGATATCGGCAATATTGACTGAAGGATAAAACAAGGCTTGAAAACTGATTTGGGGACCGCCTTGCTCTTTGGCTCGCAATGCAGTCACTGTCGCCAGATTGCCGCCTCCGCTATCACCACTGAGAATTATTTTCGAAGGGTCTGCACCGAATTCCGAAACATTTCGTGCTACCCACTGGAGAGTAGCAAAGCAATCATCCACCGCGGCAGGGAAAGGGTCTTCCGGAGCGAGTCTGTAATCCGGAGACACTACGACAGCTTGAACAGCGTCAGCCAGTTTGCGAATGACAGGATCATAGAATGCCGTGTTTGTAAGTGTCCATCCGCCTCCGTGTATGAATATCATGACAGGCATTTTGTTATCTGGAGAGGGATCTTTTTTCCGGGGAATGTACACGGCAACAGGGATGGTATGATCGCTCGACTCTATATTCAAATGCACAATTCTATCCATGGAAATGGTATTGGTCGTTGTAGCAGCTATAACTTTTTCAGTTTGACGCAAGAGAGGAACTGTCTTGTTCGTAAGCTTATCAAGGGGCGCTGTCACATTGTATCGTGCCAAAGAGCTCTTCACCTCGGGCGACGGCCGACAAGATTCCTCACATTTGCGGCCAGACCCGGTTTCAGAAAGGCAGGCCTGGCTTGAAACGACAACCAAGAGCAGGGCACTGAATAGAATCTTAGGTATTTTCATTAATATTCCCCCTTAAGCGCGGCGTGAAGACACGAGCATTTGTCTCAATTCTCTCTGAAGATCAATGTAATGTTCCAGAGCGATGCAGGAACGAATAAACAAAAAGAGGCGTCTCATATCCATTCTTATACAAGCTTTCACGAGCAGACGCCAGAATTTGGTTCTCGTGTTCCTCAACAGTCCCCACCGAATAAGGGTGATCACGAGAATTTTCATTTCACCTAATTCCAACATTTTCGGATTGCTACGGACAGGAGACGGTCGCATTGCGATAAAGTGATTGAAAGCTCTGTCCAGGAATGCATAGCTATCGTACAATGCGGCCATTATATTGAGAAATTCAGCTTCTATATCGTCAGCGGGACGCGTGGGCACAAAATTCATCAGCAAGTTGTTGCTTTGCAGGAGATCATCGACATCAGAATAAAGGAGACGTTGCTCTTGTTTGAGCCTTCGCCACAGTGCTGTGCCTGGATAAGCGTACACCAGAGAGATTTCAACCACGGGTATATTGTTTCGATCCACGAATTCAATGAGACTTCGATCTCTGCCGGCTGATTCTCCGTCCATTCCTATCATTGTCCCTGCAACAATTTGGAGTCCTGCTTCATTGATTCGTCTGCATGCTTCATCCAGATCTGTGGCTGAATTCTGAAGTTTTCGTGCGATCTTAAGAGCTTCCTTGTCCGTGGATTCTATTCCAATGTATACAGAGACAAATCCTGCACGAACCATCATGTCCATCAACACTGGAAATCGAGAAAGATTTATTGAGGCATGAGTGAAGAACTCAAATGGCCCGCCATGATCGTCCATCCATTGAATCATGGCCTCCAGTAGGCGCTTGGCCTTGCCCGGATTTCCAATAAAATTGTCATCCACAATGTATATTTCCCGTCGCCAGCCGAGATCATAGAGTTTCTGCAATTCCTTCAATACCTGAGCGGGATCTTTGGTCCTCACTTCTTTGCCGAAAATGAGGGTGGCATCACAAAATTCACAATGGAACGGGCATCCTCTGGATGTCTGAATGGACATATCAACGTATGCTTTTATATCCAGGAGATCGAATCTAGGGACCGGCGAGTTAGAGAGTTCAGCGTGGCCGGCACTTTCTATTATGCTACCGAATTGTCTGTTTTCAATCTTCTCAATCAGGACGCCAATGGCTACCTCGCCTTCTCCGATCACCACAAAATCAGAGTGCGCTTTCAGAAATTCTTCGGGGAAATGAAATGCCGCCGCCCCGCCTACGGCAACTATTTTGCCTCTTTTCTTGCTCTCGCGAATTACTTCAATGATTTTGGTAAACTGAGGGAGCGTGCCAGTGGTGAAGACTGCTTCACACCAGTTCCAGTCTTCTTTTGTGATCGTTTGAAAGGTCAAATCGACCAATCTGAGATTCCAGTCTTGCGGTAGCAGAGCAGCCACCGTCAACAATCCCAGGGGCGGACTGTAGGCCCCCTTTGAGGCAAGTCTTATGATTCTGTCTTCGTGGCCGATGCTGAGTTTCCGAGGGCTTTTGGGGTAGACCAATAACACGTTCATAATTCCACTCCTCGACACAGAAGCTGCAGATCAATGTAAATGAAGGAATAATACGTTTGAATGGCAGCATTGAATCTTCAAAATTAAGATTTAGAGCTTGTCGAGTGTCGAGCCGCAAATGCTCCCCTTCTCTAATTGTAGCACATATTACTATATCGTTTCCGTCTTGTCTCTTCGGGACCTGAAGGAGCCATGCTTGAACTTACAGACATTGCCGAAATTTTTATTTGACTCGGGGACGTAAGGCCTCGACAGAGTTCTCCTTCGAGACCGTATCACTTTTTGGAATGCAAAGGACCTCCTGCCGTTCTGTTTAACGCAATATTGTTCTTGCTGCGGAACCAGAGGTCCTCGGGAATTAGGGGCTGGTCACCTGGTAGGTGTAGGAAAATTTTGTGCCGTTACATCCATCAGCGCATGTCCTGTGCGCATAGGAATTGCATGCAGCATCAGCGCTGAAGCCGGTGTCAGGTGTTCTGTCCAAGGGAATATTGAACAGGAAATTCCCTACAGTGTTGTCCTGTAGGCACCGGCACGTTATATGGCATTTGGTCCACACCTGCTCAGCAGAGGCAACTTCGTAAGACCCGATTGAAATCGCCACCGCAAATAAAACAACAACTGCAATTCTGCACGAGCCCATGATCTCACCCGCTTTTTTATTGAAACGGACTTTATCACAGAATCTTCGTTCGACACAATACTGAACAAGGCTGTGGCCTGCCAATTGCGTCCGTTTCTGGAAAAATCTCCATTTTTGTGAGATAAGAATCGTTGTTGAGTTGACTTTCCTGCAATGCCACGCGTTCTGTTGAAAAAATTCTTCTGAGAGCGCGGGTACTTTGGCAAAATACAATTCCCTGTCTCTGGATGGGCATTGACATGAATGCATAAAATCTGTCATTTTATAGATCCAGGACTTGAAGCGCAGAGCGGGCAGTCGCTCGTATTATTTTGCCTTCCGGTCAGCATCACCCTTGGTCATTGAAGGTCATCGGATCGAAGAACAGCGATATTTTGAGGTCGCGCCTCTCCAGTATGAAGAACCTGGAGTTCTCCCGGGATTACGTCAAGCGCGGAGACAAAGTAGAATATACATATTCTCCGGATACCAATTCGTTCACTCAGGAGCACATGATGGCCACACTTCCTATGTTTCCTCCAGGACCAGCGGCGGAAAAGGATTATATAGTTTACGGAACAGACGGACTAAAAAAGAGAGTCGTCTGCGCCATGTCAGTTGAATTGCCCCGCAGGGATAGACATTCCATCCTATATTGGCTTGATCGGCCAAGGAAGATACGATGAGGCAATAGAGCTCATTAGGAAGGACAATCCGTTTCCATGGGTTTGCGGGCTGGTTTGTCCTAACCCGTGTGAGTCATGGTGTCAGCGCAGATACTTGGACAAAGCCTTGTGTATAAAAGACCTTAAAGGTCTGGCTGCCAAAATGGTCATGGAGAAGGGAATAGGCTACAAAATACCCGAACCTGCGAACTCCTACGACGAAAAGATAGCCATCATAGGCTCAGGACCCGCTGGACTGACCGCCGCGTATTTTCTTGCATGGGAAGGCTATAAGGTCACGGTGTTCGAGAGTATGCCGGAACCGGGCGGATTGATGATCGCTGGTATTCCGGAGTTTCGGCTTCCAAGACATGTAGTTCGCAGAGAGATAGACTCAATCAAAGCCATGGGAGTGGAAATCGTTGTGAACACACCTGTGGGAGCTGACTTGACCCTGGATCAGCTCCGGAAAGACGGATACAAGGCTTTCTTCCTGGGCATAGGGTCCTGGCAGGGCTACAAGCTGAAAATAGAAGGAGAGAACGACTATCCTCAAGTCCTAAGCGCGTTGAAATTTCTCAAAGACGTATCCTTTGGTTTGAAAATCAAACCCGCCGACAAAGTGGCCATAGTAGGGGGAGGCAACGCGGCCGTGGACGCTGCCCGCACCTGCGTGAGACTCGGGTCCCAATCAGTCAGTATTGTTTACAGAAGAACACGTTCGGAAATGCCTGCCCATTTCGAGGAAATTATTCAGATGGCCGAGGAGGGTATTCACGTTCATCAGCTTACAATTCCAGCCAGGATTCTCGGAAGCTACGGCAAAGTCGACTTCCTGGAATGTAAAATGGCCTCTCTTGGTGAGCCTGACGAAAGTGGACGTCGCAGACCTGTGCCTGTCGAAGGATCGGAATACAAGATGCCGGTAGGGGCAATTATTTCGGCAATAGGGCAAGGACCCAACGTGTATGACTTTCCTGGATTAGGCGATTTGGAACTTACAAGGAAAGGGACTATACAAGTCAGGCCCGGTCGTCAGCAGACAAATATCTCTGATGTTTTTGCAGGCGGAGATGCAGTCACCGGCCCGGCAACAGTGGTGCAGGCCATAGGGGGGGGGAAAAGAGCTGCCAGCGCTATTCATGCATATCTGCGAGCTGAAGCCTTCCCTCAGGATGTCTTGCCGAGACCTAGAGATATGGTCCCTCCTATGACTATGGATTACCACGAGAAATCCTTCATCCAGCGCCAGGAGATCCCTCTCATAGATCTCGATCGAAGACTGCACACTTTTGATCAGGTTGAATTGGGGCTTGATGAAATCGCTGCTAAACTAGAGGCCAAGAGATGCATGCGATGCGACATTTGCGAACGATGCGGAAAATGCGTTGAAGTGTGCAGAGACAAGCTGGGAGTATCAGCGATCAGATTCCATCATGCCGGAGAAAGCTCTCTTGTTCTAAAAGATTACGTACATGGCCTCCCCAAATGCATTGGATGCGGAGCCTGCGTAAATATCTGCCCAACAGGCGCCCTGCAATTGGAAGACCGAGGCGATGAACGACATCTATTAATGTGCGGAACTATTATCAATAGGATCAAAATGCAGGCTTGTAAAGGGTGCGGCGTTTATTTCTTGCCGAAAGTATTTGTAAAACACGTTGCAAAAAGCCTTGAGGTTCCAGCGTATGAGTCCTTCGAGAACACGTGTCCTGATTGCAGAAGAGTCGCCTTCGCCAGTAGAATGTCAGGAGAGGAGCCGGACTTTTCTCAAGTGCTGCTCTGCCAGGATTTGAGCGCTGATTCCCGAGAACGAAATCCCGAACGTTGATAGGAAATTGATCTCCGCATCTACATTAGTACTCTGGAATGAACGGCAAATTTGATATCACCCAATGAAGAGCCGTCATAGCCGTTCACCGACGAGCGGGACAAGGACATAACCTAGAGTCAGTCATTGCGAGGAGTGAAGCGACGAAGCAATCTCCGTCGTTTCGTTTTTGAGATTGCTTAGCTTCGCTCTCAATGACAGCGTACACCGTTCAGAGCGTTCTTGTTCCCCATGTAAGTAAAGAGTAACATGCCTTCTTAATTGCTCGGCTCACGACGGGCAAATTTTGGCCAAACATGATCTCTTTTTTGGAATGTCACTGTCTGCAAGTTCGAAACTCTTGGCAATTCTTATAAAATCATGCAAGGTCTTCTGACAATAGACCCGCAAGGAGAAGTCCCGTCATGTTTGGTATGCAAGAGCTGATAATAATTCTGATCATTGTGGTCTTGTTATTCGGGGCCAAGCGGATTCCCGAAATCATGAGCGGCCTCGGAAAAGGAATCAGAACCTTCAAGAAAACAATGGATGGAGAAGACATTCCTGATTCCAAACCAGACCCGACGCCCAGCACCTCTACTTCGACTGCCGCGACTCAGACGCCTGCTCAAGAGGGCGGAGTGAAGGAAAAAATGGAACCCAAGTAATCATGTCCAGGTTTGAATATTTCCTGTGGTGTTAAGGAACTCTATTTGATGAGGAAATCCGGCATGGTGCTTCCTTTGAAAGCGGGCTGTTTGCTGCTGCTCACGATTGTCTCTTTGTTTCCCAGTCTGTGCGCTCAGATAGAGGCGCAGGGAACGTCCATAAATGAGGGCACGCGCGCGTCTGCGTCCGGTTCGGAAAAACTGTACGGTGCAATCTCAGGGTACCTCGAAGTGTTTGCGCGCAAGCAGGATAGTCCGAAACGCAGGACAACAGCGGATTGGAGATTGCGCTACCAAGGCAGCCGAGTCGCTCCTACAGACGAGATGTCTCCCTCGCTGGAACTCAACTGGAACCTCGCGCAAAAACGCATTGAACGGCAGGAATTGGAGCTGGCTATTTATCCTCTACAGAGGGCTGTGGAAATGGCTCGCCGGCTTGGCTATTCCGAGAATGTATCGGCATTTCAAGAGACTCTCCAGCATATTCGATCCATGAGTGGAGATCTCCGCAACCGGACGATGACCCCAGGCGAAGCCGTTAATTCAATAGGCATACGGCTGCGAGCGATTGCGCCGGGCACTTTCTCGATGGGTAGTTCGGAATCCGAATTGCGCCGGATCCAAACTGAATGGAACACCACTGAGAACGCTGTTAAGCAGGAGACCCCCTCGCACTCAGTCCAAATTACCCTTCCTTATCTCTTGGGCAAGTATCACGTTACTGTGGGGCAGTTTAAGACATTCGTAGATGAGACAGGATACCGCACTGAAGCCGAAAAGCAGGATTGGGGTTGGGTTTACGATGGCGGGAAGAAACATTGGGTCAAGAAAAGCGGTGCTTCGTGGAAAAGTCCGGGATTTGAGGTCTGGCTTGACCAACCGGTGACGATGGTTTCGCACGCTGATGCGGAGGCTTTTTGCGAATGGTTGTCCAGAAAGGAAAACCGCAAATATCACTTGCCCACCGAAGCCCAGTGGGAATATGCGGCCAGGGCCGGAAAAGAAGGTGAACGATTTCCTTGGGGCAACGACTACCCTGATGGCAAGAAGCTCAATATGGCAGACTGGAGAGCCCCTATGCCGTGGGGCGACCGGACGGTGGACGACGGCTATGCGAATGTCTCACCAGTTGGAAGCTACGAACCCAACGGATTAGGCCTGCACGACATGGTAGGCAACCTGTGGCATTTCTGCTACGACTATTATGATTCGAAAATCTATGAGCAGGTCAAGTCAAGCATTCCCGGAGATCCCGCTGGCCCGAAAACAGGGAAAGAAATCGTGGTCAGAGGAGGCAACTGGGCTTTTGGGGCAGGAATAGCCAGAAATGCGTTTCGCTCAGGCATTGATCCGCATTTGGCGGCGGACGTGTGTGGATTCCGAGTCGCTGCAGCATTGAGCTCGCAAGAATACCGAGAGCTCCACTCAAAACCGGACATTTCTCCAACAACCGAAGAATTAGTTAGACTCGTCGAGCGGGTGAAATCTTTTGCGGAGAAAGGAAAACGATCAGAAGCCCAAAAACTGATTGAGGAGTCTGATTCCGGTCGCTCGAAGGGAAACCTTTCTGTGGAGCCCACATTTTTCGTGAAAACTCTCCTGGAAGCTCTTATCGATAGGACTGAAAAGAAAGACAAAGATGCTTTTGTAAATTCCGTAGGAATGATCATGGTGCGCATTCCTGCCGGTTCTTTCGTCATGGGAAGCTCCGACGCGGATGTTGCATGGGCGATCAACACATTGGCTCCGGGACAGCCGATTAACCTGGAGAACGAGACGCCACTTCGCAAGGTGCGCATGTCCAGGCCATTTCTGATATCGTCCACACCAGTGACGGTCCGGCAATTTCGACAATTTGTGGACGAAACAGGTTATGTTACCGACGCGGAAGAAGATGGTGGACTGGCTTACAACTTGGATTCTCTGCATTTCGAGTTGAAGCGAGGATTATCATGGAAGAATCCTGGCTGGTCCGTAACCGATGATCAACCTGTAACGATGATCACTTATAACGACGCCGAGGCATTCGTAGACTGGCTAACGGCCAAGGAGAAGCTCCTATACAGATTGCCTACTGAGGCTCAATGGGAGTACGCGGCTAGAGGTGGGTTGCCCGCCCCGCGTTTTCCGTGGGGCGATGCTCCTCCAGACGGAAGAAAGGCCAATTATGCGGATAGAAGCAAGCCCTTTCTCTGGAAGGATTCCGACGAGGACAGTGGGTACAAGAACGTTTCACCTGTGGGCAAATTTCCTGCAAACGGGTTCGGCCTTTATGATATGGCGGGGAACGTTTTGCAGTGGGTTCGGGACTACTATTCTGATGGCTATTACGGATACGCGCCAGAAATAGATCCCGAAGGCCCTGTCCAGGGCGAGTTCAGGGTCATGAAGGGAGGAGACTGGACTTCCGGCCCGGTCAGGCTGCGCTGTGCATTTCGAGGCAAGGCATGGCCGGACTTGGCGCTCTACAACAGTGGCTTCAGAGTGGTGATCGAACAGGGAAATCCGGTGCGAGAGTTTCACTTTGCCAATGATTTCCTCACCAAAACATGGGTTCCGGGCGTGGACCAACGTTCAGTGGCTGAAATTGTGGCGAAACAAAAGGAACGCGTACGGCAGGCTTCTTCCGGAAGCAAAACAGAAAGGTCATTAGCCGCTAGCAAAACTCAGAATCCGACTCCTGTCAAAGGGGTGTATGTTCTGGACTTCAGCCCCAAGTCGGCAGCCAAGAAAGCGGGCATGGCCAAAGGAGACGTAATCATCGAATACAATGGTGTTGGGCAACTTACGTCCGATAAGCTGTTAGAGCTGTCCTCAACTTTTAGGGCGGCAAGATCGGGCCCTCAAGTGGTTTTCGTGAGGGGTGATTACGAATATTCGGTTGTATTGCCTCCGGGCACTATTGGAATTTCCACCACGGACACAATTGTTCAGGGACCGTTCAAAAAGTACGAACCAGGTCGAATTGATCGAGAAGATTCCGAGCAAGGCAGCTCCAAGCGCGACTGGATGTAGATGCAGGTTATGTTATTGAAAATATTGTAATCACTGCCAAAATAGATGTCTGGAACTCCGCGCAGATGTTAATTGAAAAATTCCCCTAACTCCCAGAGGGGCTAGAAACAACGCTGTCGAGACGATGGTGTTAACAGCCTTGAGAATGCAGCCACATGGCGAAACATAGTATTAGTAGCGGCCGGCGTCTCTGCCGGCCATTGAGGGCAAAGGAGCACCCCAATTCGCACGAAAACTGCACCTGTGCAACTGAAAGACTTCCTCGGTGGCGAGCGGATTAAAGCCACCATCTGGCCGGCAGAGACGCCGGCCGCCACTATAGAGACCCCAGACGGCCTTATTTTAACGCCCATGGTGCCCGGGGGGATTTTGATTCGGACAAGACTTTTGGCACTTACTGTATGTTGACAGCTGATATTGTCTTCCCGTGCCAGCCGGGGTTTTTCACAAATTGAAGGCTCGCGGGCGCACAAAGTGATATGGGTGTGGTAAACTAGCCAACATGAAATTACTGCTTTTCTTGCTACGGAGAATCGCGTTTTTTTCGATAAATAACCCTCGTGCGGTCATAGCGGCCTTCGTTTTGATTTCCGCGGCCGGATTCGCCACAATTCCATTTATTGTAGTGAGCACGAACTTGTTGGCCGGCGTGGGTGAAAGCAATCCCGTCATAAACCTCACCAGAGAAAATACAGAGTTTTTCGGCGAGCAGGATTCCTTAATTGTGGTTCTGGAATTCCCGGAACCTCCCGGCGAGGATCGCCTTCCATTCATTCGAAGCCTCGGAGAAGCCATTGCTGAGATCCCCGGCGTGCGTCGCGTGCGTTACAGGCTCTTGGACCCTGATGATTCCAAACAAGTGGAAATGCTCTTCAAGCATTTTCTTTTAGGGATGGATAAAAGAGAACGCGACGAAATACAAAAGATATTTAGTCCCCAAGGGATTAGCGATGCGTTGAGACGAACTCGCAATCGCCTGTTTATGGCGGAAAATCCCTACGTCCAGAGAAAACTGCTAGAGGACCCGCTGGAATTGGGTCAATTCGTATCCCATTCCATGGAGCGGCGAATCGGCTCGATAAGCTTGGGAGACCTTTTTCTGTTGATTGCCAGCCCGGACAGCACTTTGTATCTGATTCAAGTAACGCCGGAATTTTCAAGCTCTGAAATAGCCAAAGCAAAGGAACTGGTGGACAGGTTTCAGAAGGTGGTGCCTGAAAAACTGGCGGATTTGAATAAGACCACAAGAATAGTGGGGAACACAGGTGATTTGAGTTGGTATCTGACCGGCAAAACTGTATTTCAGTACGAGTCGGACGTAATTTTTGATCGTGAGACTTCCTCGCTGCTCCTCATTTCCTTCGGACTGGTTGCTGCGATTTTTCTGGCGATCTACAGAAGTATCCTGTCTTCGACCATACTCATGATCCCGTTGCTTGCCGGAATAGGCCCGAATTACGGACTTCTGTATTTGGCCTATGACGAAGTGAATCCCGTGGTTATGGGGGCCACAGGAGTGCTATTGGGTCTTGGAGCCGAATACGGAGTGCATCTCTGGGGCCGGTTCAGAGAAGAATTTGATGTCCAAGGTTCGCCAGAGTCGGCGATAATCACTGCATACGAACAGACGGGTCCTCCTGTGATGCTGGGAGCGTTGACAGGCATAATAGCGTTCCTTTGTTTATGCCTTTCCAACCAGCCTGCATTGGTACAATTCGGCTACTTCGGTGCCGCTGGTCTGGTGATGACAATAATTTCTACTTTGTTTCTGGTTCCAGCGATGATGAAGTTACTCTCAGCCCGCAAAAGAGAGTATTACCCGAAATTGCAGGCATCCTTCAGATTTCTGGCAGAAATGTTTGGCAAGAGGCCAGGGGTTATCATCATCGTATCCCTTGCCCTGGTAGGAATAAGCATGGTGTTCGCCGCGAATGTATCTTACGAGAAAGACCTTTTCCGCGTATTTCTCGCCCGCGGAATGGACTCCATGGCTGTTTCCCAGAAAATCTCGAGAAAGTTTCATTCCAACTTCTCTCAGCCCACGCTGTTAAGTTTTGATGTGGACGATGTTCAGACCGGCTTGCTTGCACAAAGGAGCTTGGATGACGTCATTCAAGGGCTCATGGCCAAGGACCGAGAGATCGCTTCGTTTGACTCTATTTCCTACCTTACTGCTCCGGATTCCATTCGTAACGCCAATATCAAAGCTCTGAAACCAGTAGCCGCATCGTGGCACGATCTCAAGCAAATATTCGAGGAGCGGTTGAAATTCACCGAATTCTCCGGAAAAGCCTCTGAAATAGCGCAAGAATCTTTTGAGTCAACCGGCAAAATACTCTCCGGTCTGGACGTGATGAGCTCGAATGATGAGGATGGGACTGCGGGCTTGGAACGATCCTGGTACATGGCCAAAATAAAAGGGAAGATCCGCTTCCTGACGCAGATCAGGTACTCAGATACCATCACCGATCCCGAGGCTTTAAGGGAAGCGGATCAAAAGATTCTCAACGCTGTGAAAAGCCTTCCGGTAGACGTGAAGATTTCTGGGACCCGTCAAACAATGCAGGCGGTTCTGTCTTCTCTAGTTTCAGAACTCATCCGGCTGGGGTCTGTACGCCTTCATATCTCTGGTTTTGATTTTCTTCATGATTTTCCCGAATCCCGTGGGCGTAAGTCTGTGCCTGATCCCCATGATCGGTTCTTTTTGCGTTACATTAGGCGTAATGGGGCTGGCAGGCATGGGGCTGCCGTTTTCTATAGTCTGCGTTGCTCCGCTCGTGTTCGGTTTCAGCATCCACAATGGAATTCACGTAGTTATGGGCAGTCTCCATGAAGAAGGGAGCACTGTGGGAAAAACCATGGGAAGGGTCACCCCGCGTGCGGTGCTGACATCTTTGACTATAATGGCAGGCTTCGTGGCCATGATAACTTCTCGGCACTATTCCATGGAATTCTTGGGCTGGGCAATGGTTGCCGGGATGTTGTCCGCCGTCCCGTTGACGCTGGTCACACTTCCGGCTCTACTCACCGTTGTGCTTCAGCATTTCCCTTCGCGAGCGGTCCGCACATTGTGGATGAGGCCCTGAAAGTGTCAACCTGACGACTAGGATTCATTGGCGGGCAACTTGGCCACTTTCAACCAAAAGCGTTCGATAAATTTTATCAATTCAGTGAATTGGTTCAGTCCGACGGGCTTTGTGATGAAGCAGTTGGCATGTAGCTCGTAACTTGTGACAATGTCTTTGTCGGCTTCAGAAGTCGTAAGAACGATCACTGGAATGTGCGAAAGGTCCGGGTTTTCCTTTACTTCGGCAAGAACTTCCCTGCCGCTTCTCTTGGGAAGATTCAAATCCAGAAGGATAAGATCAGGAGTCAGGACAGTTTCGTACTTGTTTCTCCTGTATAAGAAATCGATTGCCTCTTCCCCATCTTCCACAACGTTGAGTTTGCAGCTGATATGGTTTTCCTGCAGTCCGTGTCTTATAGCTAGGATGTCAACAGGATTGTCTTCCACCAACAAGATTTCCAATGGGTCCCCCTGTTTGTTATGAGTGTGAGAACCTGATTTTGTATCCACTTAATTGAAAGTGTAAAGCAAAATGTGGCACCTGCCGATAATTCTCAGTCTTCAAACTTGTTGTCTTGTCCTGCCCTGAGGCTTTTCAGACAGAGCGGCACAGCCTTAAAAACAAAGCTTTCGGACCGGCTCAATCCAATCGCAGCATCAGTCAGACTCGCCCACGAGAACGAATCCTGCCCAGAAGAATGGATGATCGAATCCAGCGTTTCGGACGCGATCCCTTGCTACTTGCAGCGCGCTCAGCTTGCTTTTTCCATCTTTAATTTGTTGAAAAAATGCACTTGTCAAGTCGACGGACGAGGATTCTGCTACAGACCACAAAGTCATCAACACACTGCGGGCCCCCGCACACTGGAATGCACGCCCTACGGCCATGGTGCCTTCCCCTGATACATTCCTGCCCAGCCCGGTATTGCAGGCCGTGAGAGCCACGATGTCCGCATTCATGTGCAAGCCCATGATGTCATTCATAGACAGAAGGCCATCAATTCCTTGCGGGACCAAGGATAGAACAAGCACGGGATCCGGGGAACCCGGGAAATCTCTCCCGAAAAATCCGTGCGTAGCAAACACAACCTTGCCGAATTTCCCCAAAACGGGTGCGATTTTCTCCAGTAAAGCGGTTTTGCTGGCTTCCAACCCGGTGTACACGCTGGATTTGTCGGGGTACAATGCGGCGAGTGTTTTGGCGAGCCGACCAGTGAGCTCTAATCTTGGCAAATAAACTTTTGAGTATATCAATTGGCCGGCCATCAGTGGGAGTTCGGCCTGTGGTATGGGAGCATTTCCCAGGCGGTCATCCGTAGAGCCAAAAACAGGATCAGCCATAACCAGAAGGGAGTCTCCATAAGTCCTCGAACTTTTTTGAATTCTAGCCAAAGAAAGAGCTGTGACAGATTGGCAATACCGAATTGGGTTCCTGTCTCCGAAAAACTCTGCCCCCGTAATCTGCGGGAACGTGGAATCGCGCGAAATGCTCCCTGAATCGTACAAAGTGAGCATCTCGAAAGGTACTACGCCGAGCGGCCCGTCAGGAACTATCAACACAGGACTGCCTGCAGGAAGGGCTGTTAAGATATCCCGGAGCAATCTATCGGACAATAGTTTGCCCGAGCTAAAATCGAAGGCCTCCAGTTTCTGCTTCAGATCGTCCTTGGGTCCTATTTCCAAGGGTTCTCTGAATTTTTTCACCAGCCCTTCAAGCTTTCTCCCCGAGATAGGTTCAAAACGGCACAAGATAATCTTTTTGCCTCGAGCAAGGTAAACAATGACTCCCGATTGCGACACATCGTACGAAATAGTCCATTCCCCTTCCTCAACCAGTGTGTCTTTCAGACCCATGGGCAATGGATATCGAACCGCGGCGTAAGCGGGGAAGCGATTCCTCAGCATTGTGATGTGCTCGGACAATTCTTTTCGCGTCATATCAATTTCAGCTTTGATTTGCGCAAGGGCCTCAATATTTTCCGCCATAAGTTGTGTCTGTTTCTGTTTGAGCAAAGCGCTCAAGCGCTCGTTCAGGTCTGAATCCGATGCGAGTATTTCATTTGGAATGCCCAAAGCGCCCGGCTTCAAGCGACTGGACAACTCTTCCGCGAACACGCGGGCCTTGGTGTACTCGGACGCTGCAAACGCCTTTTCGTGGCGACCCGCTTTCATGTGAACCCTTGCAAGGCCCTTGTATGGAGCGATTCTCAGGAACCCACCCACCTTCACATGGAAGAAGTTCATTCTTTGGGATGGACTAAGGGCAGCTCTCATTTCTTCCAGATGTTCAATAGCTTTCGAATAGTACCGACCCAGCTTTATCCAACGCCCCAAGCTCTTCGTGAATGCTGCCCAAAGCTGTACAGCAGAGGAACAACCCATCAGAGTCATCTCTTTGTTCAGAATGGCTCAACGCCTTTTCATAGTAGTCTTGGGCCGCACCGTAATTCTGTTTCACGAGTTCAAACCGGCCCAATGCCACCCAAACGCCCGAAGCCTTTGCGAATGCCTCTGCCTTATCCATCTGACAGACACCTCCAGCTTCGCACATATCAAGATATAGATAACTGATGAGCTTTGCCACATGGGTTGAGTCCGGCCAATTCCCGTCCCTGTCAAATTCTTTGAGAGCTTCCATGTAGTTGGTCAGCGCGTTTTCGTATTTTTCTTCAAACTGTTGGACTCGGGCGAGATTCAACATAGCTGTGCCCGTTGGGGCACCAGTTTCACGTGCAATTGTCAAAGATTTCTCAAAATAATCGAATGCTATGTCGTACCGGCCGAACCCTTCCCAAAGAAGGCCCAGGTCATTGTAAACGGCTGCTTCACACGTTTTGGCTTCACGGCCGAGCTCGCTGCACAGCGACAAGGCCTTGGCATATTCTCTTTCCGATTCTCGATATTCACCCCATGTGGAATAAACCTGAGCGATGCCGAAATGAGCACTCGCAATTCCTTGCTTGTCGCCCGAGGTTGCAGCCAACTCCAGGGCCTTCCGATAGCTGTCCAAAGCGGCACCGTACCTGCCGGTTTCAAAATATGTTTGGCCGATGCTGTAATGGACTTGCCGCAAAAAAGATGCATTTTTCAGATCATTGGCTAGTTCAAGCGCCTTTTCCAGATCGTTTAATGATCGAGTGTAAAAGCCCAACTTTCGGTAAAATACCGCCATATTATGAAGAATTTTGAATTTTTCCTCCAACGGAGGTGGACTTGTAGCATCAAGCGCGCGACGAGCAGTCTCGAAATAAGCAAGCGCTGTCTTGTAGTCTCCAAGCTGCGCGAAGAGGATTCCGATATTGTTTGCGGCCGCAAAAATCCCCCTGTTGTCCGAAGCATTTTGGAAAAGGTGCAAAGCTTCTTTGTACTTCTCTATTGCTAGATGTTTGTCGCTTTTTGACAGCGCATTGGCATCCAGCTTCCTCGCAGCATCCAATCGCGTTGTTCCATTTCCATCCGTTGAAGGCCAAGCAATCGAAGAACAGGTCAACACAAATACGCAAATGGCTGTTATGAAAGCGCTACGCAACCTAATTCGGTGAGGAGCTCCCGGGCGTACAACTCGTGCTAGTCTAGCCATGCCCTGAGACTAGCGCAAACTCTAATGTTTGGCATCAAGTAAGTTTGGTATCTCCTATACAGCATAAGCCTCGTTTGATTTTCGGAATCGGTTCTCATTTTTTCCTTCTTCGGTTATCTTTCCGTATATTCGAGATAACGGAGAACGGCTTGTCCGACTCACAAAAGAAATCACCTCAAGGTATATTTCCTTTCCTGGTCCTTGGCGCTTTCCTTATTCTGGGATGTGTCGGGATTTTCAGTCACGAAATGTGGAGAGACGAGTTACAGGCGTGGCTCATTGCCAAAAATGGCCCGGATCTCGGGGCCGTATTGCAGAGCATAAAATTTGAGGGACACCCTGCACTGTGGTACATAATGCTGCATTTTTTATCGAAGTTGACATCCAGTCTCCTTAGCTTTCAATTTTTTCATTTGGTAATTGCCGCGGTGTCTGTTTACGTTTTTATCGCGTTTGCGCCATTCTCCAAACTTCAGAAGGTACTTTTCGCTTTTGGGTATTTCCCTCTTTACGAGTATTCTATAATAAGCAGGCACTATGCTATAGGTGTTCTGACTTATATTTGTATTATGTGCACTTTATCCGCATCGCCGAAGAACATATCCCCTGATAGGTTTTTTGCTGGCTTTGCTGGCGAATTCCAATATTTATGGGACAATTATAGCCGTCTCTTTTTGTGCGGCCGTGGTTTTGGACTTTTGTCTGCGAGAAAGGGACGGAACAGAAAAGTCTTCTAAAACTGGAGCCGTTACAGGATTAATAATATTTGTGATTGGGCTGGCTGTGGCAGTGGAGCAGATGGTTCCGCATCAAAATTCATGTTTTGCAATGCCGTGGCATTTTTTCTTCCATTATAGACATTTCATGGCGACTATCTCAACGATTTACACGAGCTACATACCGCTCCCGGATATGAATTTCACGGATTTCTGGAACTCCAACGTTCTCGCCGCTTTTCCACTGGGAGAAGTGCTCATGCCGGTGATATCGTTGGTTCTCGCAGTTTGTTGCGTAGTATGCTTGTATAGAACCCCGATTATACTATTCCTTTACGCATCTAGCACCGTCGGCATTCTGCTTTTCACTTATCTGGTTTATTTCGGAAGTCTGAGACATCATGGGCATTTGTTCATCGTACTGGTGATGTGCTTCTGGCTTGCCCACTGTCACAAGGATCCCGTGAATCTGGATCCGATCGAATCCCGCGTCTCATCGGCCCAAAGGAACCGAGATCTGTTTCTAACTGTCCTCCTGTGCCTGCACTTCATTTCCGGAGCATTCGCGTTTTACATGGATTTGCGACATCCGTTCTCCGCAGGCCAAGCGGTTGCGGAATTCATCAAGAACCAGGGTTTCGAAAGAATGCCAGTGGTGGGCGACGGGCCTTACATGAGTACTGTAGGGGCTTACTTGAACAAAGAGGTGTATTATGCAGACAGAAGTCGGGCCGGCACGTTCGTCATATTCGACAGGCAATTATCAAGACCGGATTGTCCGGCATTGATTCGACAGGCTAAATCTATAGCGCAAACCAGCAACCAAGATGTAATTTTAGTGTTAAGGGATGAGATTCCTTGCGCGATTCCCGGCACCACACTCGTACCCTTGATAAGAGTTGCGGAGACTATTTCAGACGAGCGAGCCTACGTTTACATGCTGAAGCACGTTCCGTGAGCGGTCCCGAAATCGTCTATCTTCGGAAAAGCTAAATGCTTCCCAAGAAATGTTTTTCTTCAAGGCTCAGAAAAAAATTGAGCTTCTTCGCTTAAGATATGCTATGAAAAAGAGTTATCTGCCCTATTGGATACCTATAATATGTCGAGCTTATCCGCTGAAGAAGAGACTCCTGTGGAAAAGACTCATTTGAGCCAGATCCTTCTCGATGCACTCCCCTGTGTTGCCTTACTTTTGCGGCCACACTCCCGCGAAATAGTGGCTCTTAACCGTACTGCGGCCAAAGCTGGCGCTCAAATAGGCAAGACTTGCTTCGAGACTTGGGGGAAAAATCCCGCGGCCTGCCCGTGGTGTTTGGCTCCGTTAGCGTGGGAATCCGGCGAAGCTCAACATCTCGAACAGGAAGCTTTGGGGGTCGTGTGGGATGCCCACTGGGTTCCAGTTGAGCCGGATCTATACATGCATTACGCGTTCGACATAACAGAACGTAAACGATCAGAAAAGGCATTTAATGAAGTAATTAGACATCTGAAAAGGTCCCATGCCCAAACTCAAGCACTTCTGAAAGGCACAAAGGCTCTTCTGGAAAATCGAGATTTTCAGAAATCCTTGAGGGATCTGTATTTCGCCGGCAGAGATTTGATAGGGGCTACGTCAGGATTCGTGGTGCTGGTGAGCGGTGATGGCAGTCAACGTGAATTTCTGCTTTTTGACAAGGAAGGGCTTGAGTTCAAAGACGATGTCCAATCAGGTGTTCCGATTGAAGGAATTTTCGCCCAAACATGCGAATCGGGCAAGGTTGTCTTTGATAACAATTTTTCGCAGAGCGAATCGGCAAAACTATTTCCTGAAGAGATCCGGAGACTGGATAACATATTATGTGCTCCATTGGTGATCAAGGGTGAAACAGTCGGTCTGCTCGGATTTGCAAACAGGCCCGAGGGGTTCAACTCCAATGATGGCGTCCTAGCTGAAGCATTCGCGGAACTGGCCTCCATAGCGTTCATGAACCGGCAGGCTCTGGAATCCCTGGAACAGAGTGAAGAGAGAGTCCGGCTTCTCATAGAATCAGCTCCTGTAGGTATCAGGATCGCCGTCGACGGACGCTATGTATTTGTGAATCCGGCTTTTGTCCGAATGTTCGGCTATGAATCCGGTGAAGAAATTCTTGGCAGCACAGCGGAATCCTCATGGTCGGCGGAAGACCGGCTCAAAATCAGATCAAGACTCGCGGATAGAAAGGCAGGCAACAGCATAGGACACCATTATCAGGGAGTGGGCATCAAGAAAGATGGCCAACCTTTCGATGTGGAAGCCTGGGGAACTGAAATTCAATACCATCAGCAATCAGCCTCATTGGCCTTTCTAGTGGATGTGAGCGAGGCCAGGTCACTTAGATCGCAGCTCATACAGGCCCAGAAAATGGAGGCCGTAGGAACCCTGGCTGGGGGTATCGCTCATGATTTCAATAACTTGCTAACTGTGGTTTCAGGCTATTCGGAGCTGCTGCTTGCGGAAAGGAGTGCAGAAGATCAGGATTATCAAGACTTGCTCAGAATCCATTCGTCAGCTCGCCGCGGGGCAGAGCTGGTGCAGAGACTGCTCACTTTTAGTAGAAAAACCGAGAGCAAGCAACGGCCTCTCAGTCTGAATCAACAAATCGAGCAGGTGAGGAAACTACTGGAGCGCACGATTCCCAAAATGATCAAGATTGAACTCATCCTGGAAAAAAAATTGGGCGTCGTGAGCGCCGATCCTACCCAAATAGAACAGATTCTAATGAACATTGCGCTGAACGCAAAGGATGCAATGCCTGACGGCGGAAAGCTGAAAATTGAAACAAAAAACGTTGTTCTGGATGATCAGTTTTGCAGGTCGAATCTTGGAGCAAGACCTGGATATTACTCCCTAGTTTCGGTGTCGGATTCTGGGGCCGGGATGGATGAAGATATAGTGCAGCACATTTTCGAACCCTTTTATACTACCAAAGGGCCAGGAAAAGGCACAGGTCTGGGATTGGCCATGGTTTATGGCATAGTAAAACAGCATGACGGCTATATCACATGTACTAGCGAAACAGGTAGCGGCACCACATTCAATATCTATTTTCCGTCCATCGAATCTCAATTGGAATCGATGAAATCATCACGGTCCGATGACATTCCCGGGGGCACAGAGACGATCCTCCTAGTAGATGACGAAGATCACGTAATAGACTTAGGTACAAGAGTTCTTCGCAAAGTCGGGTACAAGGTGCTGACTGCAAGGGACGGGCAGGAAGCGCTGGATATATATCACCGAGAATCCAAAGAGATTTCTTTAGTCATTTTGGATCTCATCATGCCCGGATTAGGCGGCAAACAATGTCTTGCGGAACTCACAAAATTTAATCCAGCAGTAAAAACTGTCATATGCAGCGGTTATTCGTCCGGCGGCACTCAGGAATACGCATCTAGGCTCGGAGCCAGGGGCTTTTCTGTACAAACCTTATGATGTAACCCAGTTCCTCCAAACAGTTCGAAGAGTCTTGGATGAGGAATAGTGATTGTGCAACCCCGATTAATCGTGGGTTTCAGAAGAGATGATTCTCTCCAGGGCTTGAATTAGCGGCGGCAGGTTGCTCGTCACCGTATGCCACAAAATATCTAAACTGATGTCGACGTACGTGTGAATAAGCCGATTTCGTATACCAACGATCTCCGGCCAAGGTATCTCCTTGAGGCGCTCTTGTGAAGAGCGAGAAACTTTCGAAGCAGCTTCTCCGATTATCTCAAAGGCTTTCATCAAAGCGAAGGCCAACATGGGATCGCCATCGAGATCTTCGCGACTCTTGCCGGTTACAAACGAGACTGCCTTTTGTCCTGCATCCAACATGTGGCGTATCCGGATGAGGTCATCCCTCTGCATATTGTACCTCTGCCTGAGCCACAACCTCGTCACGAAAATATCGACTGAGATCCTGAGCGGTCCGCAAATCCACCTTTCTACCCAGCGTTTTAGAGAGCTCAATTTCCATACCCGCAATCTCCAGCAGGCCGGGGATGTTTTCCGGATCAAACTCCACCAAGAAGTCTATGTCGCTCTCGGGTCCGAAATCGTCGCGTAAATACGATCCGAAGATGGACAGCTTCGTAATGTGGTGCTTTTGGCAAAAGTCTTTGATGTAGTCACCGGGAATAGTCGGACGCTCTTGATTCATGGGATTTCTCCAGTCATCTTCGGCCTGGTTGAGATCACCTCAGATGCAAAATACCTTCTTCTGACACAAGAGCAACCCTCTCGTACGGGTGGCAATTAAGAAGCCCTATTGGGAGAGGGGAGTCTTTCCCCTCTTGGAAAAATCCTCGCCTCTCTTTACCAAAGGGAGAATCGCGTAGCTTCTTCACCTTTGTCCTTGAGGGAGGAAGCTTTTTGCCGCAGATAAGTAAATGCACAGCTCACAAAGTGCTGCATTTGAATTTCAGCAGCCTCTCCTCCAGGCGATTGATCTCCTCGCGCAGCTCTTTGGGCAATCGATCACCGAATGTCTCAAAGTGTTGCTTGATAAGAGGAACCTCGCGGGTCCAGCCTTCCATATCCATCTCAAGCAACCTTTCAACCGTTTCAGGGGCTAGATCCAGCCCGGACACGTCCAAAGAACCCGGAGCGGGGAGTCTTCCAATGGGAGTGTCAACAGCGTCGGCGGTGCCATTCGCACGCTCGAAAACCCATTTCAGTACTCGGCTATTTTCTCCATATCCCGGCCAGAGGAACTCGCCTCCAGCATCGCGCCTGAACCAGTTTACGTAATAGACCTTCGGCAGCTTGGATGGGTCCGTGGCCGCTCCGATCTTCAGCCAATGGGCAAAGTAGTCACCCATGTGATATCCGCAAAACGGAAGCATTGCCATGGGATCTCGACGGAGTTGTCCCACTTTGCCTGCAGCCGCGAATGTGGTCTCGCTGCTCACGATCGACCCGAGAAAAGTCCCATGAGTCCAATTGTAAGCCTCAGTCACGAGAGGAATAACCGTGCCTCTGCGTCCTCCAAATAATATCGCATCAATGGGCACTCCTTTGGGGTCCTCCCATTCGGGCGCAACCACGGGGCATTGTCTCGCAGGAGTTGTGAACCTCGCGTTAGGATGCGCTGCAGGTCTCCCGGATTTGGGCTCCCACGGCCGTCTCAACCAATCGGTCAGGTTGGGAGGGGCTTCGTCGCTCATTCCTTCCCACCACACATCGCCATCAGGCGTGATGGCGCAATTGGTGAATATTGAGTTTCGTTCAGCGGCAAGCAACGCATTGGCATTTGATTTCATGCTGGTCCCCGGGGCAACCCCGAAAAACCTGCTTCCGGGTTTATCGCGTACAGCCGACCATCGGAGCCGAATTTCATCCAGGCGATATCGTCGCCCACGGTTTCCACTTTCCAGCCCGGTATTGTGGGGATGAGCATGGCCAGGTTAGTCTTTCCACAAGCCGAAGGAAATGCACCGGTTATGTATCGCGACTGCCCCTCGGGGTTGGTCAACTTGAGAATCAGCATATGTTCGGCCATCCAACCTTCGTCTCGAGCCTGGACTGAAGCGATCCTCAACGCATGGCACTTCTTACCCAGCAGAGCGTTTCCGCCGTATCCCGAACCAAAAGACCATATTTCACGGGTGTCAGGGAAATGGCATATGTATTTGTGATCCGAGTTGCAGGGCCACGGTGAATCAGAATCGGTAGCATCGAGCAGCGGCGCACCCACAGAATGGAGGCCTTTCACGAAGTCGCCGGTGTCACCCAACACCTCGATGACCTTTTTCCTGACGCGGGTCATTATGTGCATGTTCGCGACCACGTACGGCGAGTCGGTCAATTCCACCCCGATACCCGCAATTGGTGAACCCGTAGGACCCATGCTGTACGGTATCACGTACATTGTGCGGCCCCTCATTGCGCCTGTGAATAGGTTGGTCAATTTGGCTTTCATTTCGCCGGGATCCGCCCAATTGTTTGTCGGGCCTGCATCTTTTTCGTGCTTTGAACAGATAAATGTTCTGTCCTCGACTCGTGCAACATCCGCGGGGCTTGAGCGAACGTATATGCTGTTAGGACGCTTCGCCGAATTCATCGGGATTGCGGTTCCCGCGTGGATCATCAGCCGCACCATCAGTTGATACTCTTCATCAGAACCGTTGCACCAGTAAACGTCATCCGGCCGGCACATTTCGGCTGTTTTTTTCACAAAATCCAAGAGTTTTTTGTTGTTTGTCATGTGAACTCCTTAAATATCTTCGATTTCCGATTAGGCATAGCGAAACTACAGCAATTCGTCGAAATTCAGGTAAATGGACAATAGTGCGTCGAGGGGCCCCTGCTTCGGGAGACCACACTTGCCCGATGAAACGATAAAGCTACCGAAAACAGCAACATGGATTGATACCGCTCGCCCCCGGTGATCTCGTTTTTGTGGACAGAGATTGTAGATTCAATTGCTCTTCTTTGCAAAGGTCTTTTAGCAAGCCGAATTCCGAAAACATGTCGGTCATGCCTGTAATTCGTTAGGATGAAAAGACCTCTCCCGGCAACAAAAGGTGAACAACTCAGGCATAAACCGGTAGATCATCCTTCATAAGTAATAACATGACCCCATAAATCTTCAACGCCCCACAAGCCTGAACGCAAACGTTCTATTTTATGCCCGTATCCGATTTCCGCGTACTGTTGCATTTCTATGTTAGTTCATTCGGACAAGAATTACAGTAGCGGGAACTCAACACGACCAAAGATGTCTAGTGAATTAACTTATTGACAGTCGAAGATTATTAGAAACGGTATCAGGAGCGAGTCGGAGGCGGGGAGATGCACACGAAATGGCGTTTTCTTACTGTTAGATGGTGGATGGTTCATTTTATAGGGTTTTCGTTGGTATACACAGCCGGACGATTGGCGTCGACATTCCTGGGAGGGTGACAATTATGCTGCAAAAGATAATGTATCCGAAAACAGGTTGGTTTGTCGTTCATGCAATTGCTGTGGTTCTGATATTTTTTTTGGGCTGGTCAGTCCGATTCGCTTAGGAGGATGGCATGAAAGAGCAACGCATCCAATTATTGATAGCACTGGTGGGGCTGGCTGTGGCTTCGTTTATGCTGCATTACAAGGTGCATCCTCCTTCACAGTTTCTAAGCCATTTTTGGGCAAGTTTCTTCTCCGGCGTGGACATAATAGTGGTGACTATTCTGTTCCTCTCCAGGAGCACAGCCGTCTGGGCATTGTTGGTGAATAGTTTTCTGAATTTCTTGGGAATAATCATGATGACGGACGTTTCCATCGTCTCGTCTTTAGAAGGCTGGATTAAAGTCAGCTTTTTTCAGCAGCCCTTTGCGTGGCTTCTGGAATCCACATTCCCGGACATTTTGATTGTTATTGCTGACTTTACCATTGGCCTGGCGCTTTACAGGAGCGCCATCTCCGGCAAGTAGCCGCGCGCATCGACCATGAGATGTGTAAGGGCATTTCGATTTGGTTGAACCTCTGGTCTGTCGGCCGCTGACAGGTTGAGAGCCATTTATTAGAAGTTATTGCTAATTTTGTAGTAAGTCTTTCAGGAAATCCTGGCTTCTTTTCCGACGACGACCTTTCGAACATTTATATAGAAACTCCGTGTGATCGCCCGAGTTGCGCGCTGCGTATTTATTTTCGGCATTCTAACCTGCTTTTCATGACATTCTAAAAAAATGTTTTAGAAACTGGGTTATCGTTGTCGAGTGACTCAGTTGGAAATGTGCATAAACATTCTGACTCTGCCGAAAATAGTCTTTAGGTCCGCTTGACACGCTTCTTTGTGGTGTTTATAGCAATTGCCAAAAAGAAAGTCCGTTTCCTCGTCATTCCTGCGAAGGAAGGAATCCAGAATCTGGACCCCGGATCAAAGCCTGCCCCGGACTACGATCCGGGGTGACGGGTAAAATTCCAGTAAATTGGACAAGAATTTTGGCAATTGTAAAAGCAATTTTGCTCGTTATGTTGTATGTCCAAAATGGTTCAATCATAGAGGCATTGCATGGATCAAAAGGTTCCTGCTCAAGTGAAAACTGTGCCCGATCTGAAAGATGTAGGCAAGCAGCCCGAGATCCGAAGTGGTGACAGTAGTCATGAGGCAGCAAGACTACCTGGCACTTAAAGAAATGGGCGGTCCCAGACCGGACCAGATCCACATGGCGCTAAATCATTATCTTGTCACAATGAGCAAATCCGGATGGCGTCCCTCGCCCAATCGCCAATCGAGATTTTATGAAAATGTTACCTCTTACAAATGTCCCCTGCTGAAGTCCATGTGCGACGACATCCGCGGTCTGAAAGGTCGATTTGATGACCACACCATTCAAGCCATACAATTGTTTCTGAGATAATACTCTTGTTACTTGAGACGTCCCCGACCTCAAACCACCAATTTGCAAATGCGATTTCATTCATCGCCAGACTTGACTATGCATTCAGCACCCGCGTCTTGGATGGCCTTCTGGTATTTGAAAGCAGCGTCCATGCTGACACCGCTCTTGATCGTCACCGGCGCTGTTGCCAATAGCCGCTCAATGCGATCCGGTTGGCACTTGAACAGTTTTGCCAAGCTGTCCCTGACCTCCCGCCGATGCTCAAACAGGAACTGGAACGAGTTGTCAAGTATACCGATGCCGCTTTTTTTCACGACGACCTGAGCTCGGTGAACCACCCTGTGTATTTCCATGAGTTCGCGGAGCACGCGGCCCGCCACAGTCTGCAATATTTGTCCGAAGCCGATGTCATTGACTTGCAGCCGGAGGATTACGCGCCTCATGTCGCCGCAACGCTGCGCGAACTGGACAGCGGGGATGTGATCGCCCGAGAGCAGTATTCGGATTTTCTCAGGTGTCGGGCATTCCGGCAGACGCTTCTCTGTCGCAAGGAGGTGAACCTCGATCGTACATGGGAAGCCTCGCGTGTTCAGGATCTGTATGTCGCCGGCGACGTCCGCCCGGCATCTCCCAATCCGGACGCCGGATCTCGCCTCGCTGTCCTATTTCTTGGGCCCAAGGGCGCCGAAATCGAGACTGGCCATCCCGTTGTCAAAACAGCTTTCGTTCACCTCGGCGCCGTCTGGCCCCGGCACGTGCGCTTCCATGAACTGCTCGGTTTTGTGCGGAGTCAACTGGCGCACGATACGGGGGAACCGATCGCGGGGGATGTAGACGATGCCCGGGAATTGGCGGAGGCGCTCCTGCAGGCCTACACCGCCGGCTTTGTCGAACTCCACGCTCATGCGCCAAGTTTTGTGACCGAAGTCAGCGAGCGACCGACAGCCAGCGCGCTGGCGCGCCTGCAACTCAAGGAGGGCAATGTTGTGCCGACTTTGCGCCATACCGCCATGAAGATTGACGACAAGCTGGGCCGACAGTTGGTGCTGCTCCTTGATGGAACATATGATCGGGCGGCGCTGCTTAACGATTTGAGCGAATTTGTGAAATCCGGTTCCGTCGTCGTTTGTCATGAGGGACAACCGATCCATGACATTCAGGAAGCCCTCAAATATCTTGCCGACGAACTGGAAGCGAATCTGACCAGCCTCGCTCGCTCAGCGGTCCTTGTGGCCTAGTTGCTGCGCCCCTGACAGGGTTAACTTCCTCTTTGAGCAACCACCAGGATGCCGTCTACCGGCTTGCCGGCTTCCAGGCGCAGAATGACCGGGGACATGGAGCGGACCGTGAAACCGGCTTCAGACAGGCAGGTTTGAACGTAGCTCTCCTCGTGACAGTAGCGTCCGAACAGGTGAAGAACGAACCCGCTTCCACCGCCGGCATCAGGCGCTTTCTCCAATGTAAAGACGAAGCGCCCGCCGGATCGCAACGTCTTCGCGGCCGCTTGAAATATGGGGTTCAGGTCCCCAAAGTAGACAAGCGTGTCGGCCGAGGCGATAAGGTCGTACGCGCCTACGGAATGGATCATGAAGTCCGTCAGCTCAGCCGTGACCAACTGGTCATAGCCGCCGCGTTCCCGCGCTTTCTCGATCATTCCAGCCGACAGATCGACCCCCGTCAGGCGCCGTGCATAGGGGCGGAGCAACGGTCCGCAAAGGCCGGTCCCGCACCCCGCGTCCAAGACTTCCAGTTCACGCGTTGACGGTCCCAGTTCTTTCGCGATAGCCTCCGCGATCAAATCGGGCGCATGATACGAGAGGCGCTTCAATTGCTTGTCGAAAGTTCGGGCAAAGCTGTCGAACGTCTTTTGGATGAAGTCATCCGCGGCCCTGGGGGGCACATTCCGACCCGTTGCCGCTGCCAGCATGTACCGCGGAATAGGGTTGTCGGGCTCGGCCTTCAACCACTGCTCCCACACGACCGCGGCCTCATCGGTTCTGCCCAGAACGTTGAGGGTAAGGCCCAGATTACGATAGGCTTGGGGGATTCGCGGATTGATCGCGATGCTTTTTCGGTAGGCCTCGACGGCCTCCTCGTACCGGGTATGCTCATGGAACAGGTTGCCGAGAACGAAGTAGGCATCCGGATGGTTCGGATCAAGATCCGTAGTTTTCCGGAACACGGCCGCCGCTTCATCAAACTTGCCCTGGTCCCAGTAGATATGACCGAGCCGGTAGTAGGCCTCCGCATGAGTGGGGTTCAGGTCAATCACCTTCTCGTAGGCGGCGATGGCCTCACCCAACTTTTCCCGCATGGCGAGCGCGCTTCCGAGATTTAACAGCGCCCCAATGTGGTCCGGTTGGAGCTCAATCGCTTTCCGGTAGGCCGCAAGGGCGCCGTCAAGGTCTTCCTGGTCCTTCAAGATGGTCCCGAGGTTGTTGTACGCGGCCGCGCTGTTCGGCTGCAGCGCGATGACCTTGCGGTAGGCGGAAGCCGCTTCCGCGAGCCGACCCTGCTCTTTGAACACATTCCCCAGATTGTTATAGAAGTCAGGCTGATCCGGCGCGAGAGCAATGGCCTTGCCGATCCATTCGATGGCCTCCGCGCTCTTTTTCTGTTGATGCAGAAGCACGCCCAGAAAGTGCAAAGCATCGGGGTGATCGGGGCAAATCGCAAGAATCCGCCGGTAGATCGTCTCGGCTTGCGAAAGTTGTCCGCTACGATGCAACTGTACAGCCAAGGCCAATGCCTCGCTGACGCTCAAGTCCTGTTGATTGTTCTTGGCAGACGCCATCGCGCAGACAGACTAAACGATACGGTCCGCAAAAAGAAATTCAATTTAATGACTTGCGTGAGATGGAAGAGGGGGATAAAAAGCGCGAAGAATGCAGGAACAATCGACGGTAGGTTTTGTCCTTGTCTACAGGGTTCATGGGTTCTGCGCGGATTCGGAGAGGGGAGACAAGAATGAAAAAATTGTCGTTGGCCGTATGGATCATAGGGGTCGCCGTACTGGCAGTTGTCGGTCTTCAACGAAGACAAATCGCGGAATTGAAGCAAGCCATCACGGAAAAATCCGCTGTCGGAAAAACCGCGCAACATGTTCCTGCGCCAACTCCCATTCCACACCGGGAGGTCGCGGTGGAAACGAAACGTGCGGAGTTTGCGGCAACACCTGCCGTCGCCGCGCCGCCTAAACCGGCAACACCGGCTGCCGTTGCCGGGAACAAGCGCGAGCCCACCATAGCCGACTTCTTCGCGAACGTCAGCACCATGATGACGAATCCCGTGATGAAGCAAATGGTCCGCGAACAATCGAAGATACAACTTGCGATGCAATACGACCGGCTGTTCAAGTTCTTCGACAAGCCGGAAGCGACCATCGACGCGCTGAAGGAAATTCTGATGGATCGCCAGATGGCGCTGATGGAGAGCAGCATGGCTTTCATGAGCGGCAATGCGACGCCGGAGGAACGCAAGCAGAAAGCCAGGGAACTGCAGACTGTGAATGAATTGTACGACAAGAGAATCGAACAGTTACTCGGCTCGGATGACTACGACGCCTTCAAACAGTACGAGGCAACACAACCGGAACGTATACAGGTCGAGATGTTCAAGAACTCCATGGCTTCATCGGGCGAACCATTGACCGACCAGCAGGAATACGATCTGGTCAACGCCATGTACCAGGTCCGCACGAACTCACCCGATGTTCAAGCGATTTACCGACAGGACACGCCGCCCGATCCATCGCAGTTCACCGAGACAAACATAAGTCAGATACTGACGCACATGGACTCTATTCAATCGCAGTACATCGCAACAGCGTCAAGAATCCTCAGCTCATCGCAGATGAGGCAGTTTCAGACATTCGCGGCCCAACAGCGCGAGATGAATGCGATGGGAATCAAGTTCGCCGCCCAGATGATCGGCGGCGGTTCATCCAACGCCACTCCCGCCGTGGTCAATGCCCCGACTTCAACGCCATGATTCGCAGCATCGTTTCTGCCGGGAGGATGACGTTAGGCGCCGCCCACTTCGCAGCCAAGTTTCAGTACAAGGACAACGGCGGCAGATGCAACGACTGAAAACTGTCGATGCGCACGGCGTCCCGTCCCCGAATGGATCGAAGCGGAATGAACCCCTGGGCGGTCCATTCCTCCGCTTCAGCATCGCTCAGCCACACTTCGGCGCAGGGCGTCATCCTGGATTCTCCGTCCTCTCGGTAGACATGGGCTGGGAGCCCCTCCAATTCGTTCATTTCACCGGCCGCGAAGTCCCATCCGGATTGATTAAACGATTGTCCGAGAAGGCAGGCTGCAACCAGTGCCGGGTTGCCCCAAAGGTAAGGGCGCCGGGTCTCGTCGCCGCCCCATTCCTCGAACGTGAATTCATCGACGGGATCGGTGTCTTGCCCATACGGAAGTCGCAAGAGAAAGCGGGGGACGAGTAATCCGATGCGCGCCGCCTCAGGGGCCCGGCGCAACTGATTCCACATGATCGTGAGATGGGTATCCTGTGTTCCTGCGATGAACGAGGTATTCCAGGTCTCGTAGTCGGCTGCGGCCAGAAAAGAGGCATCCGTCTTGTCAGCCAGAAAAGCCAACCCTCGGAGCATGTCGATATCCCCTTGAGAGGGGGTGAGATTATAGAGTCCGACGAGCGCGGCCCACGGCGATTCGGCGGTGGAGTCCGGGGCATGCCCGATACATTTCCGGTAGAAGCCACTTGTCTCCGGCGACTTCGCGCTTCCCAAATCCATGCCCAGTTCTTCCTTGGAGATATCCCAGAGCCAGACTTCCATATCCTCGTCCGTCTCTATATTCCGAAGCAGGAAGTCGAGTCCACGCCAGTTTGCCTCGATGGCTTGAAACACTGGATGATGAAGGATTTGCCGCATCTTTCCGGTCAGTTCGGCGTCAACCGCCGCGACCAGTTGAGCGCGCTCGGGGTGGGCCTGGATAGCCGGGGTTGTCGCGACGATCCGGCGGATAAAGGCATCGACGTTGCCCGGCTTGGCGGATGGCGCGCCGGTGTCGGCGGCTCCTGAGCGTGGCCGGCCGAGGAGGCGCGTCAACACGTCATCGGTGCTTTCGGCATGGGATTCCTTCACGGAAGCCGGTTCGCCGGTGGCCGACGATGCCGACGGAGGAGGGGATGCCTGGCTCCAACTTCGGACGACGGCCGCCGCCGACTCAAACGTGGCAGGGTTCAGTCAGTTGATTGCGGAGGTCTTTGAGTGTCTGAAGCTGAGGCACGCGGGTTAGTAAACGATCGGGATGAAAATCGTCCAGGGACTCAAACCGGAGCGTGAATGCCTCGTCGTTTGTTCCCGGCAACGCCAACTCGATTTTCGTGTTCACTTTTGCGATGGCCGCATCGAGCGTATTACAGGCGACTTCGATCAAGGGCCGGTCGTTCGATGAATTGAGCGAGTCGCCGCGCTTTCGTCCGCTGAAATCTCCCAGCACCAGTATTCGAAACCGAGTGCGTTCCTGTCGCTGAGGGTCGGAACGGTTTTCGCCAAAAGAAAAGCCGAATTCCATGGGTTTTTTCATCTTCCCCCCACGCGGGCTTTGCCCGCAATCCAAAGATTTTTAAAGAGGTGATCCACAAACCCCTGCCGCCCGGTCGAACTATCGGCTCCTGAGAATCTGGAGTTGGCGCTCTTTATAGACATCGTCCGTGATCAACCCCCGGTCGTATAAATCGCGAAGCTTTTTCAATTCCAGCTCGGAGTCATCCGACGAGGCGCGAGGGGAATCCAATCGCTGGGTCTGGCGGACTTCATTCGTTACTCCTGAAGATGCGGCTCTGGGCTGGGTGGATACGTCCGATGCAGGCGCCACTCCCTGCTCGGTATTGTTTTGCCAAGCGGGATAGGTTTCGTAATCGTAGACGCCGCGATGAGCGTAATCGTCGCGGGCGGCCGGCTCAATACCGGCTAAAACCTTGATGGCGAGCACCAGGTCGGATACCGCATCGCGACCCGATGGAGTAGTCGGCGGCAGTTCACCGATCACGAAGGATTCTTCGACCAGGTTGCCTATGGAATCCCGGGTTACGTAGAAAAACTCGACGGCTTGACTGCTTGAGTCGGCATACAGGCGGGGAGTGGATTTGACGATGACACGGGTAACGGCGTTCCAGGGAATATCGATGGTTCGGTCGCCTTTTTTTCGCCCTCTTCGATAAACCTTGTCCACCTGATCCTGTTCATGCGTTGTGTCAATGGCCACTTCGTATTCGGTGGCGCGGTATTTAAAGCGTTCAACGGATATCGAAAATGTGGAATCGCGCCCTACATCCCGTTTGTTAAACCCAACCTGACTCATCGCGTGATCGACAATGGCCACGGCCTCGCGTTTGGTCATGATACCGGGGGTTATGCACCCCGAAATACAAAGACAAAGCGACGCCATGAATAACATACATCCTTGGGATCGAATGATACTTCGCATCTCGGCGCCCTCCACAATTATCGGTCCACGCGCAACGTCAAAGGGAATGGCTTACCGCCGTTTGCCCCTTCTTGCAGGTAGCCCTGCCTGATGCGCTTCAACTTAGTTGCCATCGCTTAGCGAGGCAATACAAAAACGATATAAAAGAGATTTTGGCATTCGTGAAATCTTTAAAATAACATTGCATGCATTGATTCGATCGTGTTATGTATAGGCTCCGAAGGGAGATGTAAAATGCGATCATTGGTTGCCGGAGTTGGCGTTTTATTTCTTGCCGGATGTGCGTCCCACCCCCCACAGAGCTATCGTTACCAAGATTATCCTGGCAAGACGAAACCAAGCGTGACCTCACAGGAGAACGCTCGTAAAGGAAGTTCGATGGTCGCCTCGTCGAATACCGTGAGCATTCCGGTTTCATCGAACACGGTGGTCGGCGTTGTCTCGCCCACGAATTCGCTGACGGTCGTTGTTCCGAGATCGGTGGCGAAGAATGTCGTCCGGATTCCGGCGACTCCCGCGGTTACCAACGTGGCGGCATTGACGACGAACAGGGCGGAAGGGGTTGCGTCAGCGGCGGCCGATCTTGTTGAATCTGAGTTGGTGAACGGAGTTCAACGGCGGGCGCATCTGCGTTTCAAGGAAAAGGCGACGGAAGAAAATTTTCTGAATATCGCGGCGAAGAAACAGGCGGTGTTCGAGGATATGCGAGTGATCGGAAAATTGTACCAGGAGAAGAATAATCAGCAGCAACAATTCGCGGCGTCGCTTCAGGAGCAGTTTGCGGTCAAGCCCGACGGGAACTATCAGTACGACGCCGACGCCATGGCCATCACGGAGATCGTGAAGCCGGCGTCCGGAAGCGATAGCGCGAAGACTCAACTTCACATGAAGTTCAAAGACGCTTCGACGGCCCAGACGTTTGTGCGGCTGGCCACAGCCAGGAGAGTTTCGATGGAGGAGATGGCGAGCCTTCAGTTGATGTACCGTGAAAAACAGATGGAGATTGCGGAGTATGATCGGCAGTTGGCCGACGCGTATGCCATCGTGAAGGATCGCAACTATCAGTACGATCCGACGACAAAGACACTGTACGAATTGGTCAAGTTGCCCGAAGGGGTTGAAGCCCCCAAGGCAAGCGGGGTGGTTCCCACTAAATGAAGTTCTTGAAGGAAAAAGAAGGCAGGAGGTCTCATGAGTGATCGCATAGCTCGGGCTGATCGGATGCTTCGTTATGGATGGGGCTTTCTCGTCGGCGTCATGGTCATGGGTATCGGTTGTGGCGCCATGGCGGCCTCTCCATCGGGCGGGAAATCGGTTCAAACACGGAACGTGATGAGCGAGGTTGGGCAGGAAATGAAGGATCTTGAAAAAGAGATTCGGAAACCCCCTGTAACTCCGAAACCGGTCAAGCCGATGATTAAACTGGAAGAGGACAAGACGCGGACCAACCAGGTGGAGTCGGGATCGTCTCAAGTCAAGAAGGATGGGTATAAGATATCCAAACTTGAAGTTCGCGGCGATGTCGATTTCCTGAAGGCTACCGGATTGTATGAAGAGATCAAAAAGCGGACCGAGGGGCAGATCCTGACCGACAGCGAAATCCAGGCGCTTGTCCGGAAGTCCAATAAAGCGCTGATTGACGCGGGGTACTATCTTGCCAGTCTCTGGACTCCGCCGGCGGACTACACCAAAGGTGTGTTGATCTTGCAGGCGGATAAAGGACGCATCGGGAAGATGACGTTCTATGCCGCGCCCTCCACCGTATCCACGGGTCAAGCGACAACGGCGGTCCAAAAGAAGCCCTTCAAGGGAAAATACTACAGCGAAGAGCAGCTTCGCCGTCGGTTGGCCGCGCTCAAAGAAGGCGATACCTTTGACTACCGACCCTTTTATTCGTCGGTCTACAATATCAATGCCCTTCCCGACGTCACCATGGACACCGAGCTCAAGGTGCGGAGAGTTCGAACGGCGGGATTAACCCAGCGTTTTGTGGATATGGATTTTACGGTGAAAGACAAACCGCCCATCCATGGCGCGTTGTCCGTTGCAAATTCCGGCACGAAAGCCACGGGAGATTGGCGTCCGTCGGCGGCGATTCAGCATCTCAATCTGACCAAGCATGACGATGTGTTGAGTCTGAACCTCGGACCGCTTTCCCCCAATCTCAGCGATCTGAAGTCCTTCGCGGCCAGCTACTATCTGCCGAACCACTGGCGGAACGGCGGGGCGTTCACCGTGTATGGCGGCTATTCGGACTTGGATGCGGAAGATGTGGTGGAGGGGATCGATGTCAAGGGAAAAGGCTGGTTTACGGGAATCCAGCAATCTTATCGGTTGATTACGACCGAGAAGCATCTGCTCAGCGCGTCGCTCGGCTTGACCTATCGCTCCATGGAGGATCAATTGATTCTGGTCGGATCCGGGGCAAGAGGATTTGGAGTTGGAACCTCGTAAAGTCATCATGGCGCCGCTCTCGCTGGCGTTTAGTTATTCCACCGCCCAACCGGATTTCATCGGCGGTCGAAATTTCCTCACGCTTCAGACCATTGCTCATCGGGCGGGATTCCTGGGGGCATCCGATGAAGAAGAGATTCGCACTCTGCGGATGAATGCGGACGGCGACTTTTACATTGAGCGTTTGCAGCTCGCTCGCATTCAACCGTTGTCGGGCGAGCGGAGAGGGGCCTTGGGATGGCTGTTGTTTGCCAAGGCGGACGCGCAGCTTGCCAGTGGTTCGCTTGTGCCCGCCGAACAAAAATCGATCGGCGGCATGGACAGTGTCCGCGGTTTTCCTGAACGTATCGTGCAAGGCGATGACGGACTCTCGGGAACGGTGGAAGTCCGCACGCCTCTCATGAGCACCTTCCTGGGTTCGCCCTACAAGACGAAAGTGGATCGAGAAACGGCGTTGAATGAAGGCAAGACAATGGATCGTCTCCAGTTTGTCACCTTTGTGGATGCCGGCCTCGTCAAAATCAAAGACACTCTTGGCCCGGTTGAGCGATATACCATTGTCGGCGCGGGCGCCGGGTTTCGGCTGGCGTTGACCAAGTACAGTCAGTTTCGGTTCGATTGGGGCTTTCCGATTTCAGGTCGCGACAAAGTGACGACCTCGGATGAAGACATTAAGTCGAGTGGACGTTATCACATGAGCGCGCAAGTGCAGTTTTAGGAAAGGCGAGGTTAATCATGAAGAAATATCGGATCTTCTTCAAAGAAACGTTTCTTGGGCGTACGCTGATCTGGGCCGCGACCTATCTGGTCGTGTTGTTTCAGGTGCTGCCGGCCTTGGCCCTGCCTCAGGGCGAGACGGTCGTCAATGGCGATGTTACGTTTGAGCGTAACGGCAACCAAATGACAGTCAACCAGGGAACGGACCGGGCCATTGTGAACTATAATGGCTTTGATATCGATAGCGGAGAGGGCGTGCGATTCGCCCAACCGAATGCGAGTGCGGCGATTCTGAACCGCGTTACAGGCCCCGGAAGCAGCGCCATCGCCGGGGAACTTTCGGCCAATGGACGAGTCTTTCTGATCAATCCGAACGGCATCCTGTTCACGCCGTCCGCCCAGGTGGATGTGGGCGCTCTGGTGGCCTCCGCCTTGAATTTGAGCGATAGCGACTTCCTGGCCGGCAACCTCAGGTTCTCCGGCGGCGCCGGCTCCGTGGTCAATGAAGGAACGCTGAATGGCGGCTTTGTCTATCTGATCGGCGGGACGGTTGAGAATAGGGGAACCATCAATGCGCCGGTGGAGGCGTGGTTCTGGCGGCGGGACAGTCGGTCGTCATCGATAAGGCATTGGACGGCGAAATCAGAGTGACGATCGATGGCGAGGTTGTGTCATCCAATCAGCTGGCCGATAGCATGGCAAGCGACCCAACCGGTTTGGCTGACACATCATCATCGGGCACAAACAGTTCGTCGGACGCCGACGCCGAATTGGCGAATGCCATGAGTCAGGCGGAGCAAGGCGCATCGGAGGTCTGGGAGCTGGGGACGATTATTAATGAAGGCGTCATCAATGTGTCGGGCGATGTCGGCGGAACGGTTCTGGCGCAAGGTAAACAGGTAGGTCAGTTCGGGACGATCGACGCCGACGGGTTGGTGGGGGACGGCGGCAAGATCGATCTTCACGCTTCCGATGTCGTTGTCCTGAGCGCCGATAGTGTCACGACAGCCAACGCCGGATTGAACGGCGACGGAGGCCAAATCCTCATCGTCGGCGAACATGCCGCCACCATCGCCACAGGCGCTCGCATCGAAGCCAAAGGTGGTTCGCAGTCCGGCGACGGCGGGTTTGTCGAGACCAGCGGAAAAGAGAGTTTTCGAATTGGCGCGGCGCCCGATGTTTCAGCCTCTCATGGACAAGGCGGCACCTGGCTCATCGACCCCTATGATATAGTGATTAGAAGCGGTGACGAACCTGTCAACATTGAGCCTCTGATCCATTCGATGCCACGGGTTCGAATGCCGTTCTCGGTGTTGGCTTGATCCATGATGCATTGGGAAGGTGACGTCCAAATCTCTACTGGGACTGAGCGCTACCGGCCAACTAGGTAATATAACCTGGCTGGCTGGCGCCAATCTGAACTATGACGGCAATTCCAACAGAAGTCTTACGCTCAACGCCGCAAACGCATCTTGTTCAACGGTACGATCACAAATTAGTAGCGGCGGTTCTTTGAACCTGACCTTCCATGGCGACTACGATGAAATGGTTCTGGTAATGTGGAGGTGAATGGGCCGTATCAATCTTCGAGGCTTGGGGTGGTATTCGAAAGCTATGGTGTTGATTTCCAAATAGTGCCCGAATTACTGCAGGCGGCGGAATCAATATGCAGCACACCGGTAATATCGGATTAGGCGCCGATATCAATGCGGACAATGGTAACATTTCTTTGGAGGGGAGCCGGTGTGACCACGGACATCTCCGGAAGATCACGGCAGTAAGTTAACGGCGCATGCGCGTGACGCGATGGATGTTGGACACGACGGTGGCAACGCTGGAGGCGACGAATCGCCGTCGGCGCGATTCGTGTGACGGAGACGGACGGGATCACGCTGGAGAACGTGCAGGCGGGCAACGGTCTGATTAGGGTGACGGCAGGAGGCGCGATCACGGCTGCGAATGTGGTGTCGCTGACGAGCAGCGCGGAGAACGACATCCGCCTGACGGGGAATGGGATCATGGCGGGGACGATCGAACGCCGGGAGCCAGGGCGATGTGACGCTGGAAGCGGGAGCCGGTGCGATCACGGATATCTCCGGCAAGATCACCGGCAATAAGTTGACGGCGCATGCGCGTGACGCGATGGATTTGGACACGACGGTGGCAACGCTGGAGGCGACGAACGCCGTCGGCGCGATCCGTGTAACGGAGACGGACGGGATCACGCTGGAGAACGTGCAGGCGGGCAATGGTCCGATTACGGTGACGGCAGGCGGCGCGATCACGGTATTGGATGTAGAGTCGAAGAATAAACGACATCCGCCTGACGGGGAATGGGATCATGTTGGAGGCGGGGGGGATGATCGACGCTGGGAGCCAGGGCAATGTGACGTTGGCAGCGGGAGCCGGTGCGATCACGCATCTGTCGGGCATGATCAGTGGAAATAAGTTGACGGCGCATGCGGGGGGCGCGATACAGATGTACACGTCGGTGACAACGCTGGAGGCGACAAATGCTTTCGGTGAGATCAATGTGACGGAGACGGACGGGATCACGCTGGAGAAGGTGCAGGCGGGCAACGGTCTGATTAGCGTGATGGCAGGAGGCGCGATCACGGCCTCGAACGTGGTGTCGCTGTCGAGACGAGCGCGGAGAACGACATCCGCCTGACGGGGAATGGGATCATGGCGGGGACGATCAACGCCGGGAGCCAGGGCGATGTGACGCTGGAAGCGGGAGCCGGTGCGATCACGGATATCTGCCGGCAAGATCACCGGCAATAAGTTGACGGCGCATGCGCGTGACGCGATGACTTTGGACACGACGGTGGCAACGCTGGAGGCGACGAATAGCAATCGGCGCGATCCATGTGACGGAGACGGACGGGATCACGCTGGCGAACGTGCAGGCGGGCAACGGTCCGATTACGGTGACGGCAGGAGGCGCGATCACGGCCTCGAACGTGGTGTCGCTGTCGAACAGTGCGGAGAACGACATCCGCCTGACGGGGAATGGGATCATGGCGGGGACGATCAACGCCGGGAGCCAGGGCGATGTGACGCTGGAAGCGGGAGCCGGTGCGATCACGGATATCTCCGGCAAGATCACTGGCAATAAGTTAACCGCGCATGCGCGTGACGCGATGACGTTGAATACGAGGTGGCAACGCTGGTGGCGACGAATCGCAGTCGGCGCGATCCGTGTGACAGAGACGGACGGGATCACGCTGGAGAACGTGCAGGCGGGCAACGGTCTGATTACGGTGACGGCGGGAGGCGCGATCACGGCCTCGAACGTGGTGTCGCTGACGGACAATGCGGAGAACGACATCCGCCTGACGGGGAATGGGATCATGGCGGGGACGATCAACGCCGGGAGCCAGGGCGATGTGACGCTGGAAGCGGGAGCCGGTGCGATCACGGATCTGCTCCGGCAAGATCACTGGCAATAAGTTGACGGCGCATGCGCGTGACGCGATGACTTTGGACACAGAGGTGGCAACGCTGGAGGCGACGAATAGCAACGGCGCGATCGATGTGACGGAGACGGACGGGATCACGCTGGCGAACGTGCAGGCGGGCAACGGTCTGATTACGGTGACGGCAGGAGGCGCGATCACGGCCTCGAACGTGGTGTCGCTGTCGAACAGTGCGGAGAACGACATCAGCCTGACGGGGAATGGGATCATGGCGGGGACGATCAACGCCGGGAGCCAGGGCGATGTGACGCTGGAAGCGGGAGCCGGTGCGATCACGGATATCGTCCGGCAAGATCAGTGGCAATAAGTTAACGGCGCATGCGCGTGACGCGATAACGCTGAATACAGAGGTGGCAACGCTGGAGGCGACGAATGCACGTCGGCGCGATCCGTGTGACGGAGACGGACGGGATCACGCTGGAGAACGTGCAGGCGGGCAACGGTCTGATTACGGTTGACGGCAGGAGGCGCGATCACGGCCGCGAACGTGATATCGCTGACGGAATAGCGCGTGATAACAACATCAGCCTGACGGCGAATGGGATATTCATGGCGGGCACGGTCGAACGCGAGAGCAGGGCGATGTGACGCTGGAAGCCCGAGCGGTGCGATCGCTGGGTCATGCTGGCTGGCAAGATCACCGGCAATAAGTTGACGGCGCGATGCGGGTGACGCGATAACGCTGGACACGAGGTGGCAACGCTGGAGGCGACGAATAGCAGCGGCGCGATATCGATGTGACAGAGACGGACGGATCACGCTGGCGAATGTGCAGGCGGGCAACGGTCTGATCACGGTGACGGCAGGAGGGTCGCTGACGGCCGAACCATGTGGTGCGCGGGGACGAACCTGCTGTTGGATGCGAAATCGGGCGACGTAACGCTGAATGCGGATGTGACCAGCGCGGATGGGAGTATCAGCGTGCTGGCGGCGAATTCGGTGGCGCAGAACGCAAACATCGCGGTATTGAGCGGCGGCGGCTCGATTGATGTGGAAGGGACAGCGGGTTCCGTGACGATGGCCGACGGGACGGGATCGCAGACCGTGGACGGGGATATCCGGTACAAGGCGGGTCAGGACGTGGCGCTGAGCCGGTTGAACGCGTCCAACGGCAATGTGCGGGTGGAGGCTGTAGCTGGGAATATTACGGACGCGAATGGCGCCGTGAACAACGTGACGGCGAACGGGCTGCAGTTGGTGGCCGGCAGGTCGATTGCGACGGGCGCGGACCGGCTGGAGACGACGGTGAATACGCTGGCCATGCAGGCAGGTGGGAATGCCTACGTGGACAACTCGAAGGAGTTGACAGTGGGGACGGTTGGCCCGGTAACGGTGGACCGGGTGAATGCGGACTCGACGACGACAACGATGACGGACCAAGCGTTGAGCGGAGCGGCGGTGGGCGGACATCTCAAACTGACGGTCAACTCGGGAACGCTGACGGTGAACCAGCAGGTAAACGCGGGGACAAACCTGCTGTTGGATGCGAAATCGGGCGACGTAGCGCTGAATGCGGATGTGACCAGCGCGAACGGGAATATCAGCGTGCTGGCGGCGAATTCGGTGGCGCAGAACGCGGATATCGCGGTGTC
The DNA here is from genome assembly GCA_963700305.1 of uncultured delta proteobacterium. Classification (GTDB taxonomy): domain Bacteria; phylum Desulfobacterota; class Desulfomonilia; order Desulfomonilales; family Desulfomonilaceae; genus Desulfomonile. Next base: position 2,038 of record CAVOXB010000011.1, on the reverse strand, counting down.
GAACGGCAGCGGCTCGATTGATGTGGAAGCATTCGCGGGTTCTGTGACGATGGCGACGGGAACGGTATCACGGACAGCGAATGGAAATATCCGATATGAGGCAGGTCAGGATGTGACGTTGGGGCAGTTGAACGCCGGTACCGGCATGGTCGCGGTGATGGCGAGCGGCGATATTGTAGGCGATGGCAACAATATTACGGCATCGGCGACGCTATTGAAGGTGAATGGATCGATTTTAACGCATTTCACGCGTTGGCGGTATCATTGCCGCCTCAGTCTGGTCATGACATCTACATCAAGAGTACTAATGGGATGATTGTGGGGGAGGTGGGCCCGGTAAAGGTAAACCGCGTATATGCGGACTCGACATTAACAACTCTAACGAACGACTGCTGAAGGGGCTTAATGCCACCGACGGCTCCATTCAACTCATAGCCGGACGGGACTATTACGGTGTCCAATACGATCAGTGCCGCCAGCAACATCTGCGTCTTGGCGGACAATAACATCGATCTGAATGCGGATGTCAAGACGGTCGGGAATGGCGCGATTGCTCTATGGGCGGACCATGACGGCACAGGTCGGCGACGTGACCCAGCGCTTGGGAACGGTGGAGTCAGTTGACGGTAGTATCTATGTGGCTGGATTCAATATCTATCAGTCCTCCATTGGAGTGATCAAGACCATGGGCCTCGGTTCGATTGTGACGAATGCATGTGACAATCTTGAAATGGCGGGAACCATATCCTCCGGATCGGGAAACTTGGCGATGGGGGCCGGTCAAATGGTTATTGATGGAATTCTAACCGCCGGCAATACACTGATCCTGAGTGCTCATGCGGCTCTATTACCGGAGCCGGCAAAGCCACAGCTCCGAATATTGGGCTGAGCGCTTCTCAGGATATTGGAACCAGCGCCGATCGGTTCGACGTAGATGCGGATACGCTGGCGACAATAACAGATTACGGGAATTATATTTGCGGGAAGCGAACAACGTGAAGGCGGGACTTGTAAATTTCCCCGATATCAGCGGCAATGGCGTGCCACAATGCGCACAGGGTATTCCTTTGCTGAACATCGGCAAGCTGGATGGTATCAGCTCCCACGGGTATTTGGATTTGGTGGTCGGAGGTGATTTGTCGGGGAACAAGGTTTCCGCCGTCAGAATCGCGAAAATCAACGTGGATGGCTGCGATCGATACGCTGGATACGCTTGAGATTAATCGGCGACGCTAATCTGGAAATTGGCGGGGATACCTCTATCGACACCATCAAGGTTGGGAATGACTTTATCCTCAATGGAGGCGGAGATTTCACCTTCGATACCCTCGATGCCGGCGGTGTTCAGGTGGATGTAGACGGTGGGGTGACCGGATCGGATATCATCGAATCCGAAGGGGACCTTCTCATCAAGGCTGGAAGTCTTGATGTCGATAGTCTAACGGCTAATAGGAAAGCGCAAATCTCGATATTGGGGGTGATACCTCTATTGACACCATCGATGTTGGGAATGACTTCATCCTCAATGGAGGCGGAGATTTCACCTTCGATACTCTCGATGCCGGCGGTGTTCAGGTGGATGTAGACGGTGGGATCGCGATGGGTCAGGTGACGACCGGCACGGCGGTATTTAAGGCGGGTAGATCGATCAACGATAACAACTCGATGTTGAATGTCAGCGATCTGACCCTTAGGCGGGTGGAAATATCGGAGCTGAAGGAAAGCCTATCAACTTGAACGTGGAGACGATAGGGAATGTTTCCGGCAACAACGTTTATCTGCGGCAGAACGCCGCTAGGGATGTGCTGGTCGATACTATCGTTGCGCGGAATCACCTCGATCTCGACGTTCGGAACGGCAGGATTCTGGATGCCATAGAGGATGCCGATTGGCCATCCCCGCAGATTAACATCGATGCGAACTCGGCGAGACTGGATGCCCGACAAATTGGCGAGCGGAGGAATCCGTTGGATATAAAGATCCGCGGTGACATCGAAGTGGTCAACTCGGCTCCAGGTCCGGAACAGGGGGTTGCGAC